>FCNS01000036.1 GCA_900045905.1 Clostridiales bacterium CHKCI001
AGTTTGAAATACAACTGATTATCCTTAACAGACAGTGGGATACCACGATCGATCTGCTTTGCTCTCATACAGGGTAATTCTCCATATTTTGAAAAGTGTAATTTTTTCCCATTCGCATAAAGACATTTTTCCACACCCCGCCAAACATCTTCGGCTTTCGTAAGAGCAAATATGGAGCCAATGCCATATTTTTTACCGATTGGTATCATGGAAGTTCTGCAAACATCCTATGTGACATGATATTGTTTTTGCATTGCATTCAACTGATTGGCGAGATTTTTTCTTTTCGTCTTATCTTTGGTAGAACCATAGAGAGCAAGCAGTTTTCGGTATCGTTTTGTTCGCATGAGTTGGTCGTAATTATTTTTCATAAGACCGACCAGTTCATTGCCTGCTTTTCGTATCTTATCGGAAAGTGCTACAATGCTTTGTGCATCAGAAGAAGACAGGTCGGTTTCAACAACCAGGATATGTCTGTCGGAACATTTACGATATTGTTTTAGGGATTTGTTGTATTCTTCATCCATCATAATTTTTCTGCTCCTCGATATACTTCACTACTGTAGCTTCACTTATATGTCCTACCGTAGATACAAAATATCCTCTTGACCATAATACACCACACTTAGCATAAAACTGTTTCAGTTGTGGAAAGGCTTTGAACAATTCTATGGCACTTATACTTTTAAGCGTTCTAACAACATCGCAAGGTGCTACTGTTTGTGGTACATCTACAAAAATATGAATATGGTCTGGCATTACCTCTAGTGCTTTCATATTGTATTTATAATCATTACAGATCCTCTGTAATATATGTTTTAAAGCAGTTTCAACGTTACCGCTTAATACAGAAAATCTAAATTTAGGACACCATATAATATGATACTGTATCAGGTATTTACAATGCGAAGCACTATGATATTGTTCCTCGCTCATAATTTTTGTTCTCCTAATTGATATTTTTCCTGTATACCTCTACGCATTAAATCTAAAAAGGTAATTGTTTTTCCTTCCTCAACAGAATAGATACGAGCAAGGTTTTCAAGTTCAACTTTCCATTCAATAGGAATTGAAATATTTATTTGTACGTTATTTGATTTTAGTTTCGACATATACCGATTCCTTTCTTTTCTATTATACATAGATTATATAGATTTTCTATGTTGCTGTCAAGTAAAAAGTGGCTTTCATTTCACACGCAAGCGTGCGGGTTTTTCGCCACGAATTTATAACAAAATATTTTTAACAAAAGCCCCCTCCACTGAATGGCATCTCAGGATAGCAAAAGGGAATTCTCAGCAAGAAATCACCGAGAATTCCCTCCTACTTTTTAAAGATTCATTTCTATTTTTTCACCACAGAATGGAATTTCCACTTCCCTATTTTTATACAAAATACGGAAACTCTCATACATTGGCTCATAGCCATGATGCAGCAATTCTACACAGAATACTCCATTTGCATGGATCGTAAACTGATATTGATTATATTCTCCTTCCTGATAAGCGAAGCTTTCGCCATCATCCTGATAATGGATATAACTTCCCTCACCCTCAAATATATCTAAGGTTAATTGTCTAATTTCTTTTTGTCCTACATATTCCATATTAGGAAAGTTTGGAAGAATACTTCCTGCTTTTACATAAATTGGGCATACATCCAGTGGTGCTTCTTTCAGGAAATAACCGCCCTTCTCTTCCTCTCTTGTCCAATAGTCATACCATTGTCCCTCTGGCAAATAAACCATCCGCATTGTTTGACCTTGATTTACAACAGGTGCTACTATAATTTGCGCTCCGGCCATAAACTGATCGTTTAAATTTTGGACATTTACATCATCTTCATAATGAAGTACAAGCGGACGCATAATTGGTAACCCCTTTTGTTCTGCTTCATAGAACAGATCATAAAAATATGGCAATAGTTTATAACGTAGCTTTACATATTTGCGATAAATATTCACTGTCTCATTTCCAAATGCCCAAGGCTCTTGGAAACGAGTTCCTTTTGCACTATGATTTCTAAATAATGGAGAGAAACATCCAACCTGCACCCAGCGGGTTAAAAGCTCTGGAGTCGTATCCGAACCAAATCCACCCACATCCGTTCCAACATAAGGCATTCCACTCATTCCCAGATTACAAAGCTGAGGAATTGCCATTTGAAGATGACACCAAATACTATGATTATCTCCAGTCCATGCGGTAGAATATTTTTGTGTTCCACTGTAGCAGGCACGAGTAATAATAAATGGGCGGCGCTTATCATAATGCTTCAAACCTTCATAAGTAGCTTTTGCCATGAAATGTCCATATACATTATGCATTTCTCCGTGATTGGTTACTCGTCCTTCATCGGTAAATACTACATCCGTTGGGATTTCTCCATGGAAGCTTGCAGGTTCATTCATATCATTCCATACCCCACGCACTCCCATATCCACTAAAAACTTTTGATTTTCTGACCACCATCTGCGCACATCTGGATTTCCAAAATCTGGAAATACAGAAGTACCTGGCCATACCCAATTATCATAAACATTGCCCTCTTTATCTCGAACAAAGTATCCGTTCTTTATACCTGTATCATAAATATCATATCCTTCTTCTAGTTTTACTCCTGGATCAATGATTGTTACAATCTTAAACCCATCGTTAGATAAGTCACTTATCATTTGTTTTGGATCATCATATCTCTCTTGATTCCATGTAAATACTTTAAAGTTGTCCATATAATCAATATCCAAATGAATCGTATCACATGGAATATGATATTCTCTGAGTTTTTTCGCAATATCACGGACTTCACTTTCCCATTCATATCCCCATCGAGACTGATGATATCCTAATGTCCAAAGCTGAGGAACTGGAACAGTTCCAGTTAACTTTCCATAATTTGTTAGAACATCCGTCAGATGATCTCCTGCAATATAATAGTAGTCCAAGTTTCCCTCATCTACTCCATAGTAGAAATAATTTTCACTTTCTTTTCCCATATTAAAAACAGAGCGATATGTATTATCAAAAAACAGTCCATATACACAATCTTTTCTTTTTGTCAAAAAGAATGGAATAGTTTTATAAAGAACTTTAAAATTATCTACTTGTGGATCTGGATTATCGGTATTCCACATTTCATAAACATAATGACGTTTATTTAAAAATCCTGTTTTATCTCCTAATCCATAAAATAGCTCGTCGCCTTCCATCGCCTTAACTACTTCAATTTTATGAGGAACCCCTTCATCTTCTACTTTATGTCCCTCACTCTCCATCAATTTTTTTGTTTCCTGACTCATACAAGGAGCTGGTATTCGATCCATGCGATAATCCCGACAGCAACAAACACCTTCTCTATTATAGAAATCAATTTTTCCTTCATCATATACTTTTGCTGTAATCTCGGATGTTTGAATTATAACGGATTCATCCTCCCAATTAACATTTAATCTTACCTCTGATTTTTTTGTAAAGTCCACCGCTTTGGAATAATGCTCCTTTGATTGTATTGGAACAAAGACATTTAAAATCTGCTCCTGAAATGCTTCTATTACCATTTTTTGATTTTCAAATAATAAATCTACCTTCGATCCTTGCTGCTTATATGACAATAGCTTTCCAAACATAATCGAATCCTCCATAATTATTTATTTTTTTCATCATACCATGTTCTTATTGTTCCGTCAGTATCAATTATTCTAGTTTTATAGGAATTTTTTTAGTTTTTTGATCTTAAAAAATCTACTTTAATCCCCACTGTTTTTCTTCTAAAACTGCTTGGTATGCTGCTGCATCAAAATCTACTTCTACCGTTTCTAAACCCTCAAAATCTTTTTGTCCATCATAAATATGTTTTTGAATCAAAAGTTTTTCTTCTTGATTGGTTAATATAAATGTATTTTTACCTAGCGAAACAAATGGAGGAACTACTGCTTGTTTTTGGTTATTAACTGCTTGCTCTACTCCAATTAGATAATCTTCTGGAGAATAGTCTGCTGGTCCTGCATTTCCCTTAATTTGCACAACTACTTCATAATGCCCATCCTCTTGTTCCAAACAGCTCTCTAAATGCAGTGCAATGATAGAACCCACTGGAGCATAATCGGGATATAAAGAACGAAAATAATTCCAATTCATATTCAATTTTCTCATAGCAGTTATTTTATTTTTATTTTGTGCTTGTGTCATATCCAAAGAATTTTGAAACATACTTTCTTGAACATCTCCATTATAATATGCCTGATACATCATTTTATAATAGTCTGCGATTACTGATATTGCCTGTTCTGTCTGTTGTTGTTGAACATCTGCTTGTGTCATATAACTTGTCGTTTCTTCTATTCTTGTCTCTTCATTGACCGTATAAATTATATTTCCTGCATCATCCATCTCTTGTATTTTCACTATATCACTATTATTCATTTCTTTTTTTACGAATAAATAACAATAACTTCCATTTGCCTGCAACTTTGTATTAACTACAGTTCCATTCTCATAAACAAAATTAATATTTGTAACTTTATCATCACGAATTACTCCAGAATATAATGTAAAGTCGCCTTGTTCCTCATCTGCACCCATCGTTTTATAATTTAAAAACGCTCCATCTCCAATTTCTGATACTTGCATGTTAATTACTTGATCATTTTTTATGACAGCACTTGCAAGTGCTGCTTTTCCTTCTGAATTTATAAAACTCATAATTGCTGCATTTAAACCAATTCTAGAATCTGTTGATAAAATCTGAGCAGTATTTATATCGATGTTTCCTAATATATCTTGCCTAGAGCAGATAATATTTATTAAAGAATTATTTGATTGTATAGCAACCGTCAAATCATTGGCACTTGATCCTATGGTAGAAGTTGTACTAACATCCGCAGTACTCTTATTTTGATTAAAAGAACACCCACTTAATATCAGACAAATCGATAGTATAAGTACAAGTTCAAATCCTCTCATTATTAACCTCCTTAATTTATCTGCCATGTCTCCATATTTAATTAATCTATGGTTTTATTATATCGTATTTATGAAACAAATACTATGTAATTTAGAGAGTATTTTCTTACAATTTTTTTAAGATTTTTTATAGCAATTTGCTTATACATAAAATTCATTCAAAAATTTGACATTTAGACTAGATTTATTTAATTTTATCTACAATAGTAATTCTTACTAATCTTATTTTTTTTTCACAAAACAACTTCAAATGTCTATCCATTAAATTCATATCATTCTTCTTTTTATAAACCCCTATAATTTTTTCAACTTTCTATTGACAAATCATTATTTTGAGATTATACTTTAACTCAACAAAAACAAGTAAGAAACCTATGATTGAGAAAAGTAAGTTAAATTGGGTGTATACAGAGAGTTGTCAGCGCTGAGAAGACAGCAGCATAGATTTTTCCGAATGGTCTCAAGAGGGCGGCTTGAACCTCTTTATTGAGTAGTAGATGTCGACGGAGTGCTCACCGTTACTTAGAGCAGATGTATGATTGTACATTGATTAAGAGGGCGTTTCGCCAAATTGGGTGGTACCGCAGAAGCATAGCAGCTTTTGTCCCATGTATAAAATACATGAGACAAAAGCTTTTTTTATTACTATAAAAAGGAGGTCGAAACCATGTTTTCACCAGATTGTAATACGATTTTAACACTTGCTAATAATTATCCAGTTGTTCCAGTCAGCCGCGAAATTTACGCTGACATTGTTACCCCAATTACATTACTACGTCGATTGCAAACACTTTCTTCCCGTTTTTTCCTATTGGAATCGGTAGAAGGCGGTGAAAAATGGGGACGTTACTCTTTTCTTGGATATGATCCCGTTATGCGTGTGACATGTAAAAATAAACTCGTAACAATTAGCAAAGATCAAGAAGAGGAAACCATTACAACCAATCATCCACTTGATATCCTTCGAGATATTTTAAAACAATACAAAGCACCTCGTATTGAAGGTCTTCCTCCGTTTGCTGGCGGTTTTGTTGGATATTTTTCTTATGCAATGATGGAGTATGCAGAGCCAACCTTATCCATTCAAAGAGATGATATGAATGACTTCGATATGATGTTATTCGATAAGATTATTGCTTACGATCATTTAAAACAAAAAATTACATTAATTGTTAATATGAAGACTGATCATGTTATGGAAAATTATGGGCAGGCATGTGCCAGTATCGAATCACTTATACGTATGATTCACGATCAGACTCCGCTTCCACAACAACAGATTTCTAAGAAGCCAAACTTCCGTTGTAATGTTTCTTTTGAACAATATCGTGACATAGTAGAGCGTACAAAACAATATATTGTGGATGGTGATATTTTCCAGGCAGTTCAATCTCGTCGGTTTGTCAGTGATTACTCAGACAGCTTGCTAAATGCATATCGTGTCCTACGGACAACAAACCCTTCTCCATATATGGTTTATTTCCATATCGACGACGACGAGATCATTTCCACTTCTCCTGAGACACTCGTCCGTTTAGAGAATGGAAGACTTACCACATTCCCTGTGGCTGGTTCTCGTCCTCGCGGTAATACCAAAGCCGAAGATTTAGAATTAGAACGAGACTTGCTTTCGGATGAAAAGGAACTTTCTGAACACAATATGCTCGTGGATTTGGGAAGAAATGACCTTGGGAAGATTTCTCAGATTGGTTCTGTAGAAGTAACAGAATATATGATGATTCATCGTTATTCTAAGATCATGCATATTTGTTCTCAAGTAGAAAGTAATATTTCAAAAAACTGTGATGCATGCTCTGCAATTGAATCCGTACTGCCAGCAGGAACATTATCCGGTGCACCAAAAATCCGTGCCTGCGAAATTATTGAAGAATTAGAGCCTGATCCAAGAGGCATCTATGGAGGAGCTCTTGGATATTTGGATTTTACTGGAAATATGGATACTTGCATTGCCATTCGTATGGCAGTCAAACATAAGAATCAAGTATATGTGCAGGCAGGCGGTGGAATTGTGGCAGATTCCATTCCAGAAAATGAATATGCAGAAAGTGCAAATAAAGCACGAGCAGTTATGGATGCCATTATCAATGCATCGGAGGTGAACAATGAATGATTTTACTAATTGACAATTATGACAGCTTTTCTTATAACTTATATCAGCTAACTGCATCAATTCGCAACGACATTAAAGTGATCCGAAATGATGCAATGACATTAGAAGAAATCGCAGCTCTTCAGCCAGATCATATTTTGCTTTCTCCAGGTCCTGGTTATCCAAAAGATGCTGGCATTTGCGAAGAAGTAATCCACCAATTTGGTGCTTCTATCCCCATCCTAGGTGTGTGTCTTGGACACCAAGCGATTTGTGAAGTATTTGGAATGGAGATTTCACATGCCCAAAAACTAATGCATGGAAAACAAAGCGATATTGAATTAGATACGAATTCTCCTTTGTTCCATGGACTTCCAAAAACAATTGCCGCAGCTAGATATCATTCTTTGATTGCGAAATTAGAAACATTACCAGAACAATTAAAAGTGATTGCCGTTGAACCAATAACTAGGGAGATTATGGGCGTTCAGCATAAACAATATCCGATCTTTGGAGTACAGTTTCACCCAGAATCAATCATGACTTCCAGAGGTAATATGATATTAGAAAACTTTTTAAAATTATAATATAAAGGGGTTTAAAATTATGATTCAGGAAGCAATTCATCAAGTAATTAATAATAAAGATTTAGATCATGATACTGCCAGAGCCGTTATGACAGAAATGATGGATGGTACTGCTACAGACGTCCAAATGGCTACGCTATTAACAGGACTTCGTATGAAGGGGGAAACCATTACAGAGATTACTGCATGTGCAGAAATTATGAGAGAAAAGGCAGTAAAACTAAAACATAAAATGCCTGTTATGGATATTGTCGGAACAGGCGGTGACGAAGCAGGTTCCTTTAATATTTCCACTACTTCCGCATTTGTCGCTGCGGCTGGAGGAATTCACATTGCCAAACATGGAAACCGTTCGGTTTCTTCCCGTTCTGGAGCAGCTGACGTTTTAGAACGTCTTGGTGCTGTTTTAACACTAACTCCAGAACAAAGCGAACAAGTATTAGAAGAAACTGGTATCTGCTTCTTATTTGCTCAAACTTATCATCTTTCTATGAAAAATGTAGCGCCTGTACGAAAGGGAATGAGCGAACGTACGATCTTTAATATTTTAGGTCCACTCTCTAATCCAGCTGGAGCAACAATGCAACTACTCGGTGTATACGATCAGGCATTGGTAGAACCTTTAGCACAAGTATTAGTAAATTTAGGGGTTACACGAGGCGTTGCTGTATGCGGTAATGGAATGGATGAGGCTTCCTTAGTCGGAGCGAATACCATTTGTGAAATCCGTTTTGGAAAAACAACTTATTATTCCATCAGCCCAGAAGATCTTGGAATGAATCCTTGTACATTGGAAGATCTAAAGGGCGGAACACCAGAAGAAAATGCAGAAATTACAAAAGGCATTTTAAATGGTAGCATTCAGGGTCCAAAACGAGATGTTGTTGCACTAAATGCTGGAATTGCTCTTTATCTCGGTATCGATGATATTTCATTAAAAGAAGGCATTCAACTCGCTCAGGAACTAATTGACAATGGAAAAGCATACCAAAAGCTCGAACAATTTGTTCAGGCTACAAGACAATTTCAATAGAAAAGGGAGGATACAATGATTTTAGATGAACTTGCTGCCTATTCCAAACTTCGTGTCGAACAGGCAAAACAGCAACTTTCACTCGAGGCGATAAAAGCAAACGCAATGCAGCTTCCTAAAGGAGACTTTCGCTTTGAACAAACACTTTCCAAACCAGAAGTTTCCTTTATCTGCGAAGTAAAAAAAGCTTCTCCTTCCAAAGGAATCATTGCCAAACAATTCCCATATAGAGAAATTGCTCGGCAATACGAAGAAGCTGGAGCGGATGCGATTTCAGTTTTAACAGAACCAAAATGGTTTTTAGGCTCCGACCAGTACTTATCAGAAATTCGCAAAGAAGTATCCCTTCCTATATTAAGAAAAGATTTTACTGTAGATGCCTATCAGATTTATGAGGCAAAGCTGCTCGGTGCGGATGCTGTTTTACTAATTTGTGCAATACTGGATACAAAAACCATTCACAATTATCTACAGATCTGCGAGGAACTTGGACTTAGTGCAATTGTAGAAGCACATGATGAAGTAGAAATTGCTTCGGCTATAGAAGCTGGAGCAAAGATTATCGGTGTAAATAATCGAAATTTAAAAAATTTCACAGTGAATTTCCAAAACTGTACTTCACTTAGAAAATATATCCCAGAAAATATTTTATTCGTTGCAGAAAGTGGCGTAAAAACTGCTGAAGATGTCGCTTCCATTGCAAATGCTGGTGCAAATGCAATTTTAATTGGAGAGACATTGATGCGTTCCAATCAGAAAAAAGAACTACTTCACACATTCCGTAAAGCATCCCAAAATATCTGATCCATTATTAATTTATTTACTTATGATTCAACATTAGAGGAGGAAAACCTATGTCAAAAGGACGCTTTGGCATTCATGGCGGACAGTACATGCCTGAAACATTAATGAATGCAGTAATTGAATTAGAAGAAGCTTATGAACATTATAAAAATGACCCTGAATTTAATCAGGAATTAACTGAACTACTAAACGAATATGCAAACCGCCCATCTCGGCTTTATTTTGCCAAACATATGACCGAAGATCTGGGAGGAGCAAAAATTTACTTAAAGAGAGAAGATTTAAATCATACAGGCGCACATAAAATTAATAATGTACTTGGTCAAGTATTACTTGCCAAAAAGATGGGAAAAACTCGTGTGATTGCTGAAACTGGAGCAGGACAGCACGGAGTTGCCACGGCAACTGCCGCTGCACTTATGGGTATGGAATGTGAAGTCTATATGGGAAAAGAAGATACCATTCGCCAGGCTCTTAACGTATACCGTATGCGCCTTTTAGGTGCCAAGGTTCATGCCGTAACAACTGGAACTGCTACCCTAAAAGATGCTGTTTCCGAAGCAATGCGAGAGTGGACGAATCGAATTGATGACACTCATTATGTACTTGGTTCCGTCATGGGACCACATCCATTTCCAACAATTGTACGTGATTTTCAGGCAGTCATTTCCAAAGAAATCAAAGCACAATGTCTGGAAAAAGAAGGACGACTTCCAGATGCTGTATTAGCGTGTGTTGGAGGTGGTTCCAATGCAATCGGAGCATTCTATCATTTTATTGACAATCCAGAAGTACAGCTCATTGGATGTGAAGCAGCAGGACGTGGTATAAATACGGCAGAAACAGCCGCTACAATTGCAACAGGAAAACTTGGTATTTTCCATGGTATGAAATCTTATTTCTGTCAGGACAAATATGGGCAAATCGCACCTGTTTATTCCATATCCGCTGGACTGGATTATCCAGGAATTGGGCCAGAACATGCCTATCTTCACGATATTGGACGCGCACAATACGTCGCAATCACAGATGACGAGGCAGTAGAAGCATTTGAATATTTATCACGTATTGAGGGAATTATTCCTGCAATTGAAAGTGCACATGCAGTTGCCCATGCAATGAAGCTTGCACCAACGATGAAAAAAGATCAAATTATTGTTATTAACATTTCTGGACGTGGAGACAAAGACTGTGCTGCCATCGCCCGTTACAGAGGGGAGGATATTCATGAGTAATATTGCAAAAGCATTTGATCACGGAAAAGCATTTATCCCATTTATTACATGTGGAGACCCATCATTAGAAATCACCGAACAACTCGTTTTAGCTATGGCAGAATCAGGCGCCGATTTAATCGAACTTGGAATTCCATTTTCTGATCCAACCGCAGAAGGCCCTGTGATTCAAGCTGCCAGTCAGCGTGCACTTGCTGGCGGAGTAACCACAGATAAAATTTTTGAAATGGTTCGACGCCTTCGTCAAAAAACCAATATCCCAATGGTATTTATGACTTATGCCAATGTCGTTTTTTCCTACGGTGCAGACCAATTTCTCGGCACCGCATCCAGACTTGGGATTGACGGAATTATTTTGCCCGATTTACCATACGAGGAAAAAGAAGAATTTGATCCAATTTGTAAAAAATATAATATGGATCTGATCTCCCTAATTGCTCCAACTTCTCACGAACGAATCACCAACATTGCTCGTGATGCAAACGGATTTGTTTACTGCGTTTCTTCTCTTGGAGTTACAGGCGTTAGAAGTGAAATTACAACCGACATTGGTGCAATGGTACAACTTGTAAAAAAAGCGAAAAACATCCCTACTGCCATCGGATTTGGAATTTCCACTCCAGAACAGGCAAAGAAAATGGCTCAATTTGCAGATGGAGTGATCGTTGGATCTGCAATTGTAAAACTCTGTGAACAATATAAGGAAAACTGTATTGAACCAGTAAGCAGCTATGTAAAATCTATGAAACGAGCCATCTCATAACAAGTGGTTTACAAGCAAAGACTTTTGTAGAGCGTCCTTTTACATATCACGATAATAAAAAATGCGTAAGTTTTGAAATCCCTTTCTCCACTTACGCATTTTTTACATCTTCTAAATTATAGAGGATAAATCTTCTCCTTAAAGCGACGAAAACATTCCGAAAAATAATCGGTATGAATCGCTTCTTTTCTTAACGATCCATCTTCCTTCGTGAGACTTTGATACAACTCATCCATTGCCAGTTTCGTCTGATTTAAATATTCAAAATCTTCTGCTGTAATTTGTCCAGCTTCTTGGCTTTTTTCTAAAATTTCTGTTAGATTCATCTGAACATAAGACGTACTCATATATCCATTTGCTATAACTTCCTGAGCAAAATCATATTGCTTCCAAAGTATATAATACCGAAATGTATCATCTGGCATATATATCTGCTGTACCATCTGATCCATATAGATCTTAGCAGCTCCCAGTCCGGCAAGCATTGTTTCTTCGTTTCTTTGTAAGGTTACCCCTAAATTAACCGACACAGACTTCGCTGAAAAAGCCAGCTTCTCCACAAAACGCTCTCTGACTTGATTGCGCAGTCGGAAATCCTGTACAACTTGAATAGATAGCAGCACACAGAAAAATAATAAAAATTATTATGATCTTCTGCCATTGTCTTTTTAGACAAGATCTATACTTTATTCCTGTTGAACATAATTTCTTCTTCATAAAATATTTACCTTCACTGCTCTTTCATTTATTTGATTTGTTATAATAGAATCCGTGATGTGGATTCATTCCCTATCTTTTCTCAAACGCACCTACAAACAAAACGATCAAGCCTGCCAAACCAACTCCTAGCGAAAGGAAAGACATACCTGTAGAACATAATTCTAGCAGTATCGCAAAAAGTAATACACCGATTCCTAACATACATTTTTTCATTTTATTTTTTCCCCTTTTTATAAAATTTTACGTCCTCACAAAGCATTCATAAGGAATTTCAAATCAATCCAACACTAAGTTTTCAAGAAAAATAGAGTATCAAATTAGATTCCCCATTTAACTTCTTGTTTATATAATATTATATTTTTCTATATTAATCAATATTTCTCTCTAAATGAATCGCAAAATTTCAGTTTTACTCTTTAGTTTATCATGATATACCATCCAGTGGGGAGCTTTTGTTTTGTTTGCATCTAAAGCAAACATTCACAATTTGCTAGCACCACTTACTCATGAACGCAGGTTACGCAGCTTTCAATGGGATTACTTGCTCTGAATCCAGTTTCAAAAAATAAAGGGATTGACAGAATGACTCGTATATTCTAAAATACAACTGATATATCACATAATTTATTTTTACATATTGTGCTGAATATTAGATTTTAACACAGAAATCTTTTTAGTGAATGGCATATTACAATAATAAGAAAGGGACAAAGATGATGGAAATCATTAACAAGAAGAATATAGATCGCTCAGAGCAGGCGTTTTTACAACTTAAGCGGGAAATTATCTCTGGACAGAGAGAACCTGGTTCCGTATTTGATGAAAAAAAATTTGCAGAGCAAATGAATATCAGTCGCACACCTGTACACGAAGCGGTTATGCATCTAGCTAGAGAAGGACTATTAAACGTAGTGCCACGTCGGGGAACTTTTATTTCTCACATTTCTATGGATGATGTAAGGCAACTCTATGAAGTACGTCTGATGATGGAACCTTCCATCGCTCGAATTGCAGCCAAACGAGCAGATCAAACGATCATGAAACAGTGGGAAAACTACTTTCTCTCTCAAAAAGAAGCTGAAATCATTCAGGAGGAAGAAGTTCTTCCAGGAGGAAAGTCTTTAGGAGTATTTCCTGATGCAGATGCAGTATTTCATTTATTTCTTTCAGAAAGTACCCAAAATCGCTTTCTTGTAAAACAAACAGAAGAACTAATGACGCAAACTCAGAGAATTCGCTGCCTTTCCAACTTAAGAAGCAAAGAAAATCTTCTGCGTTCCATCCATGAGCATCTGGAGATTGTGAGGGCAATACTTGCAGGTGACGGAGAACAGGCATTTCAAGCATCCTGGAATCATCTGAAAAACTCTAGTGAAAGCTATGACAATCTGATCTCCAACCGTACGGATATAAAAATTCAAATGTTTTAGTTAATGGGAGGTAGAAATGGATTTAGCGTTAATAACAGCCAAACAGGTGATTGTCCTGTTCGGTTTAATTTTTGCAGGATACCTCTGCACCAAAACGGGAGTAATCAAATTAGAATATAAAAAGGCATTTTCCGATCTGTTATTATATCTGGTCGTACCTATTATGGTGATTCATTCCTACATGACTGATTTTGATCCCTCCGTCCTTTCCAATCTGTTGCTGGCGTTTGGACTAAGTTTCGTTTTAATTTTAATGGGTTTGATTATTACGATGGTAATGACATTTAAAATGCAAGGAAAAAACGTACCAATTTTTCGGTTTGCCTGCATTTTTTCCAATGCAGCCTATATGGGATTCCCGCTAATTGAAGCACTATTTGGTCAGGAAGGACTGCTGTATGCCAGTGGGTTTGTAACCGTATTCAATCTCCTTTTATGGACTATCGGTTACACAATGCTCAATCCAAACGTACAGAAAAATCATATCGTACATACGATCTGCACCACTCCTGTACTAATCGCAGTTGTGGCTGGATTAGTGATTTATTTGGGGCGAATTCCAATTCCAGATATAATAAAGCAACCACTCAGTTTCATTTCAAACATGAATACACCGCTTTCGATGCTGATTACAGGTATCATGATTGCAAACAGTAATTTAAAGCAACTAATCTGCAACCGTAACCTTGGATATCTAATTCTTCTAAGAATGCTTTTGATTCCTTTGGTTTGTTTTGCAGTATTTATGGCTCTTGGACTAAACGGAATGGTTGTAGCAGTAGTCATGCTTTTGGAAGCATGTCCAAGTGCTGCAATCACTTCTGTATTTGCAGTTCAATACAACTATGACGAAGAGCTAGCAGCAGGTGCCGTAGTATTTACAACACTTCTCAGCATTATAATGCTTCCACTATGTGCATTTTTGCTGACTATAATAATGTGACAGGAGAATCATGAAATATGGAAATAAGATGTGAAAGAGAAACTAGAAATAAATATGCAATTCAAGCAGCTATCGATCGCTGTCCAGAAAGTGGAGGTACTGTAATTGTGCCAGAAGGTATCTGGGAAAGCGGTCCGCTTCATCTAAAAAGTAATTTAAAACTATATCTGGAAAAGGGATGTGAGATTCGTTTCAGTCAAACAATGGAAGATTACCTTCCACCTGTATTTACACGCTGGGAGGGGGTCGAATGCTACAATTACTCTCCATTTATCTATGCCAAAGACTGCCATAACATTACAATCGCAGGTCCAGGAAAACTAAATGGTCAGGGAGAAGCTTGGTGGCCTTGGAAAAAACTCCAACAACAGGCAGCCAATCAGCTCTGTCGTGCCGAAAGTGCAGATATTCCTCCTAAAAAGCGAGTATTCGGCACAAGAGAAGCAGCACTGCGTCCATCCTTTCTTCAGATAATTCGATGCAAGAATGTGAATTTGTTTGATTTCACCATCATCAATGGCCCGCAATGGACCATCCATCCAGTGTACTGCAAAGAAGTTACAGCAAGAGGTTTAACCATACTGACAGAAGGGCCAAATACTGATGGTTTTAACCCAGACTCCTGCGAACATGTGTTAATAGAAAACTGCACATTTCAAACAGGAGATGACTGCATCGCAGTGAATTCTGGTCTTAATGAAGACGGATGGAGAGTGAATCGTCCCTGTCGTTATGTAGAGATCAGAAACTGCCTGTTTTTAGGGGGTCACGCTGCTGTTGCAATTGGAAGTGGAATGTCTGGAG
Source organism: Clostridiales bacterium CHKCI001 (assembly GCA_900045905.1). GTDB lineage: Bacteria > Bacillota > Clostridia > Lachnospirales > Lachnospiraceae > Fimimorpha. The sequence goes on from FCNS01000036.1 coordinate 15,391, forward strand.
GTGTGGAGAATATATGGGTACACCACTGTATCATGAAAAATGTAGAACGAGGGATTCGAATTAAATCCATGCAGGGAAGAGGTGGATATGTAAAAAATGTACAATTTGATCATATCAAAGCTAGAAATATACAAGAAGAGGTAATTCAAGTCAGTATGAACTATGGTTCCAGTACCGCAGTACCAGTATCAGCCACAGTACCAAAATTCTCAGATTTGAATTTTTCTTATATCACTAGCGAAAATGCGAAAGTGGGAATCTCTCTTTGCGGTCTACCTGAAAGTCCGATCCGTCATATCCACTTTTCAAATATAGAAATGAAAAATTGTAAGAAATCATTTGAATCTGAGTATACAGAGTAAAAAAGAAAAAATCTTTACTTGATAAATTTATCAATTGCCTGATTGAGCATTTCTATCGCCTCTTGATCATTTTCTTCTACTGCTTCTATAATACAGTGATTAATATGATTTTTTAAGACGACCTTTCCTGTATTATTAATCGCAGAGCGCACTGCAGCCAGTTGTATCAGCACCTGACTGCAGTCTTCATCGTTTTCTATCATACGCTTAATTGCTTCTAAATGACCAATTGCTTTTGATAATCGATTTAAAACTGCTTTCTTTTCTTGCTGGCTATGGACATGGCGGAGAGGCTCCCTGCCATGTTCCTGTTCTAAGCCATTTGTATGTTCATGTGAATGTCTATGAAATGCTTCTTTTCTTTCCATAATCTATCATTCCTTATCTTTTAATAATAGAAAGATTAATATGCAATTACTTCGCATCCATCCTCAGTAACTAATACTTGAATTTCCCATTGTGCAGAATCAGAGCCATCTTCAGTATAAACTGTCCAACCATCGCTGTCATCTACAAAAATATCCGCTGCTCCTGCATTTACCATTGGTTCGATTGTAAACATAAGTCCAGGCACGAGAAGCATATCGGTTCCTCTTTTTCCAATATATCCAACCCACGGATCTTCATGAAATTCAATGCCAACTCCATGTCCTCCAATTTCTCTTACAACATGATATCCATTGGATTCCACATGCTGCTGAACCGCCTGTGCCATATCTCCCATAAATCCCCATGGTTTTACTTCTTTTAGTCCCAGTTCTACCGACTCTTTTACAACACGAACTAACTTCTCTCTTTCTGGGCTTACTGTTCCAATGCAAAACATCCGAGAAGAATCTGAAAAATATCCATCATAAATCGTCGATACATCTACATTAACAATGTCGCCTTCCTGTAAGATAACATCTTCAGAAGGAATTCCATGACAAACTTGATCGTTCACTGATGTACAGACACTCTTTGGATACCCTTCAAATCCAAGAGGGGCTGGAATTCCTCCCATTTCTCTTGTCTTTTCCTCTACCCATTGATTAATCTGTTCGGTAGAAATCCCTGGACGAATTCGTTCTGCGACATAATCTAAGACTGCAACATTAATTTTAGCACTTTCTTTAATCTTCTGTACTTGCTCTGGTGTTTTAATCATATCTCTTCTTGGCACAATATGTCCTTCTCTCGCATAACGGGCAATCTTTTCATCCAGAGCCTCATGACATGCTTTATACTTCTTCCCACTTCCACACCAACATGGATCATTTCTCCCAATTTTTTTCATAACCCCAAAAGCTCCTCTCTTAACCTATCTCTCAGTTGCTAAAAGCATTATATCATTCTGAAATTGGTTTTACAATCATTTCTTTCCCTCTATCTACCAAACCACATTAAAACGATAAATATTCTCATTTCACAAAATCTTTTTTTTCTTAAAAATAATAATACATATAATAATAACGGAAATACTCAGCCCAATAATAAAAGGATATCCATGTTCTAATTCAGGCATGTCCTTAAAATTCATACCATACCAGCTTGTAATTAATGTCAACGGAAGAAAAATGGTAGATATAATTGTTAAAACCTGCATATTTCTGTTTTGTTCTTCATCCACCTGTGCTTTATATGCATCCCGAACTTGCTGGGCATAGTCAATCAAATGGATTGTTTTTCCTATTAACCGTTCTGCACGGTCACTAATCGTTCCAAAATATTTTAAATGTTTTTTTGCAAAGAATCGATTTTCATTCTCTTCAAAGGCTTTTCCCATTTCCCTCATTTGATCATAATATCCCCTCAATATCAGCAATTGCTTTCTCACTGACATCATATGGTTTTGATAATTCTGCATCCGATCATTTGCAATCTCATCTTCCATTTCCATAATCTCTCGTTCAAATCGTTCTAAAATAGAACTATCTTTGCTCATAAATTCAGAGATAAAATTATAGAGAAATTTTTCCTTTGTTTGCCCCTGCTGAACTTTTTTTCTACAAATTCGCTGAATCAGCCGCTCGGCAAATCCATCTTTTTCTGAAAATACAATATATCTGGAATTAATAAAAAACATAATACGATAACGGCTCCCCAACACATCTAAAAGTCTTGGAATCGCAAATGTTCCATACAGACAATCCTGCTGTGTCTCTACCTTACAGAAATAGGCATCCTCCAAGGAAATATCTCCTTCATAGCCAATTCCAATCTGTTCCAAAACTCGCTTACATTCATTTGGACTCACGATAAAAACTGCCTGTCTGCCACTTTCCAGAATTTCTTCCATTGTTGTCTCTATCAACCGTTCTCCCAATGCATATATTTTCATATCTACCGTTTCCTTTGCCAGTTTCCATAAACAAACAACTGCCCTGTTTGTTTATGGAATCAAATTTATTACTTTACATTTATAGGGTTCCCTTCTAACCAATATTTAACATTATTTAAATTAATCACTGCTCTTTTCACAAGTGCCTCTTTTGTAGCAAATGCAATATGAGGGGTAGCAATTAGATTTTTCGCATGAAGAAGTGGATGTTCCTGTGGTACTGGAGGTTCCATTTCAAATACATCCACACAGGCTCCCGCAATCTTTTCTTGGTTCAAAGCTTCTGCCAATGCCTCACTATCTACAACTGGACCTCTCGCCGTATTAATCAAAACAGCATTTTTCTTCATTAACGCCAGTCTGTCTCGATTAATCAATCCCCTTGTTTCTTCACTCAACGGTACATGCAGTGATACAATATCACAAGTAGACAATAATTCTTCCAAGCTTACGTAAGTTACATTTGGCAGTTCTTTTTTCGTTCTGGAATAAGCATAAACTTCACAGCCAAATGCAGAAGCGATTGTTGCCACTCTTGAACCAATTGCTCCCGTTCCAACTACTCCAAATTTCTTGCCCTCCAACTCCATGCCAACGAGACCATCTTTGGTCCCTCCAACACGAATCTTCTCATTACATGGAATAATATTTCGATATAATGTAATCAACATACCAAATACTAGATCAGAAACCGCTGCATTAGAATAACCTGCACAGTTACATACCGTAACCCCTTTGGCTCTGCAAGCTTCCATTGCAATATGATCTAATCCTGTAAACGCAACTGCTAATAATTTTAAATTATGGCATCCCAAAATAACTTCCTCATTGATCGGAAGATTTGCAACCATAATAACATCCGCATCTTTTCCCCGTTCAATTAACGCCTGAGTATCCGTTACCCTTGTATCATATAAAACCAGTTCTACTCTATCTCCTAAAATTTCCTCTGCCATTGACAGAAATTTGCTTTTTTCTACTCCAAGCGGCTCAATTACTACTAACTTCACAATCTTATCTCCTTTCTTATCGCTTCTTCTTATGCTATCATCTCACATTTTTCTCCGTTTTACAATCCCCAGATTGAATAAGAACAAAAAGAAACATCCACTTTTGTGACAGTATCATTCGATTTTTTCACAAAAGTGGATGTTCTTCCTTTATTGATTGCCCCTTATATCCCAAGCACATTTCCATGCAGCAATTATCGTTATCATCCAGATGATTCCAACTAAAACAATCCGTTTCCATTTCAATCTCTTCATAACGCCTCAGTAGCCTCTGTTACAAATAAGATCACATATAAATTTTCTTCTATTTCATCTACCGTTTCACTGAATATCTCTACATAGTCAAATTTTAAACTTCTAATATCACAGCCTGATAGGAGTCTAAAGTCAATTGATTATCGTTATACTCTAACTCTGGCAAATTATTGAGCAAAACTTTCTTTATATTCTGGACTGGCAATGTTTGTTTCTCTACATTAAAGTTTCCAAGGATAAGCAGCGATTTTTCGCTTCCTTTTCTAAAATAACCCATTACATTTGGAATATCTTCAAAGATTGGTTCTGTTGTTCCATAAATAATAGTTTCTTTATATTCTGGATTTCTTCTAAGAGCAATTAGTTTCTGATAAAAAGTGAAAACCGAATCTTCCTGACCTACTTGTGCCGCTGCATTGATTTCTTTATAGTTTTCATTCAGTCCTAACCATGGAGTTCCTACTGTAAATCCAGCATTCTTGCCATCATTCCACTGGAATGGAGTTCTGGCATTGTCTCTGCTGTAATGTCCAACTGCTTGAATTGCTTCTTCTGGGGTAAGACCTGCATTTAATGCAACCTGGTATTCATCTTTGCTGCTGACATCATCAATTTCCTCAATTGAATGGAATTGTTTGTTTGTCATTCCGATTTCTTGCCCTTGATAAATAAATGGGAGACCTCTTAACATAAAGTACATCGCTGCCAATAACTTCTTTCCCCGATCATTACAAGCATTTTCTGGCAAGTAGTGGCTAACACCACGAGGTTCATCGTGATTTTCAATAATATTGGAGAAAAATCCAATATTCTCACTTTGGCGTTGACTGGAAAAACAACATTCCTTGTATTCATCTGGACTAGGAACGTTACAGTCATACCACCCTTTGATGGATTTTCCAGCACAGGTTTCCTTAAAATCAAACATGGAAGAGAAATATCCATTGTCTCCAATAAAATCTGGAATTTCTTCTTCTTTTTCATTAAATACCTCTCCAACCGTAAATGCCTGATAAGGAAGAAATACCTGATCTCTCATCTCTGCAAAAAACTCTCCGATTCCTTTGGCTTCTTTTAGCATACAGTCAATATTGCAGAGTCCATCTTCTCGATCGGCTGGATAATCTTTCCATGGAAGCACTTTTTTAATATTGATAATTGCATCAATACGGAATCCCGCAATTCCCTTCTCCAGCCACCAGCGAATCATTTCATATACTTTTTGACGCAGCTTTGGATTTTCCCAATTCAAATCTGGCTGCTTTTTATGGAATACATGCAGGTAATACTTGTCCTCATGCCCTGGAAGTTTATCCCAAACAGGTCCTCCAAAATAAGAACGCCAATTACATGGAAGCTTTCCATCTTTTACTGTTTCAATATAAAAATAACTTCCATATTCTCCGTCAGGATCGGCAATCGCTTTTTGGAACCACTCATGCTCGTCCGAACAATGGTTGACTACCAAGTCCATAACAATATACATTTCTCTCTTCTTCGCTTCTGCAATGAGTCGCTCCACATCCTCCATTGTTCCAAACTGTGGATCAATTCCGCAATAGTCTGCCACGTCATATCCCTGATCGGCGCATGGAGAAACATAAATCGGAGAAATCCATATAATATCTACGCCCAGATTTTTTAAATAGTCTAATTTTTCAATAATACCAGGCACATCTCCGATTCCGTCCCCATTGGAATCATAAAAACTTTTCGGATAAATTTGATATGCAACCTTATCATGCCACCATTGTTTTTTCAACTTTAATCCCTCCTACCTTCCATATCGTTTTGTTAACTTCAGGATTTTATCAATCAGCTCCTCTGTTAGTTCTCCTTCTGTTAAACGCCATTCCCAATTTCCTCCAAGTGTGGATGGACGATTCATTCGAGTAGAATTATCATATCCAAAATAGTCCTGAAGCGGAATGACACAGAGATTTGCCTTACTTCTCATAACGAGTGAAATAAAACACCAATTTAATTGATCTTCTGGTGTATAATAATCGCATAAATAATCTCTTGCCATTTGGCGTTCCTCTTCTGTAATACTCTGGAACCATCCAGCGATTGTTTCATTGTCGTGAGTTCCCGTATAGGCAACACAGTTTTCTGGATAATTATGAGTCAGATAATCGTTTGCATTACTAGAATCTCTGCTGTCAAAGGCAAATTCGAGCACTTTCATTCCTGGATATCCACTTTCTGTTACCAGTTGTTTTACAGAATCCGTCATATATCCTAAATCTTCTGCAATAATTTCTTTCTCTCCTAATGCCCATTGAATCGTTCGGAACAATTCAATTCCAGGTCCTTTTTCCCAATGTCCATTTTCTGCTGTTTTATCGCCATATGGAATGGAATAATACTCATCAAAACCACGGAAATGATCAATTCGTACTACATCATACAGTTCATAACAGTATGCAATTCTTTGAATCCACCACTCATAGCCAGTATCTCTATGAACATCCCATTTATAAAGTGGGTTTCCCCAGAGCTGTCCTGTTGCAGAAAAACCGTCTGGAGGACATCCTGCGACTGCCACAGGATAGTTTTTATCATCCAATTGGAACAGCCATGGATGAGCCCATGTATCAGCACTATCCATCGCAACATAAATCGGAATATCTCCAATAATTTGAATTCCATGTTCATTGGCATATGTCTTTAATTGCTTCCACTGTTTATAAAACACAAATTGCATATATTCCTGAAACTCAATATCAAAATACAATTCTCTCTGATAATATTCCATCGCAAAGCCCCAGCGCATCCGAATATCTTCTGCCCACTCAGTCCAGCTTACTCCGCCAAAGCGTTGTTTTACTGCCATAAATAATGCATAATCTTTTAACCAATATGCATTTTTTTCTACAAATTGATGAAATTCCCAGTTTTCATTAATATTACTTCTCTCATATGCTTTATGGAGCAATGCAAACCGTCCATTGTAAATCTTTGTATAGTCTACTCGTGCTGGATTTTCTCCAAAATCAATGGAGTCACATTCTTGCTTTGTTAAGACACCTTCCTGAATCAAAGCTTCTAGACTAATAAAATATGGATTTCCCGCAAATGTGGAAAAAGATTGGTATGGAGAATCTCCATATCCCGTTGGACCTAATGGAAGTATCTGCCAATACTTCTGCCCTGCTGCTTCCAGCTGATCTACAAATTCATATGCGCTTTTAGAAAAACATCCAATGCCATATTTGGACGGTAAACTTGTAATCGATAATAAGATTCCACTGCTTCTTTTCATATTCTCTTCTCCTCCGTTATCATTATTCCAAAATGGTCCGAAACAATTGGCCCCTGTACACCATTCATAATTACTTGACTTGTTTTTATATTTCTTTTTTGATTACACCAAATAAAATCAATTCGCATGCCAGTTATTTTTTCTTTTTCTTCCCAGCCATCAATATTTTCTGTAACGGTAATCCCATTATCTTTCTGCTGTGCCATCTCATAACAATCAAACCATCCCGACTGTTTTACATAATCATATCCTTCTTTTCGGATATGTGCAGGATTATTAAGATCTCCCAATATCCAAATCGTATTAGAATCTTCTGTTTTTACTTCCGTTTCCAACCGATTCCACTGAATCCAAAATGGATCAATGGATGGATCCTTTTCTTCTTTCCACCATCCAGTATGAACAGAATAAAACCATTGTTTTTCTCCGCTTACATCAATGAGTGCTCCGAGAATCATTCTAGTCCTCCAATTATTATAATCCATTTGAGAAGTAATGTAACTTGTTTTTATCTTAATAATTGGATGAATGCTAAAAATTGCAAGTCCCTCATCATATTTGGAATAACCTAGCTTCATTGGAAGCCATGTCCAATTACACATTTTTTCTGGATTTAAATTCTTCCAGTGATTCACAAATTCCAGCATATAATTATCTTGACGAATCACAACTTCTTTTTTACAAGCAATATATCCTGTATTTTTCAGCTTATCCTCATCGAATGGCTTTGCATCATGTGTTTGATTTACTTCTTGCATTGCAACTACATCTGCATGTTGACTACTTACTACATCAGAAAACATTCTGCTTTTCTTTTTCCACTCTTTTTCTATCAAACTGTGCGTATTCAGACTAACCAGCTTCATATGCTTTGTCCTCTCTTATAGTTTGAGCGGCCACAGCATCGAGGCAAAATAGGGGATAAGATGCTGAAAGCCGCTCATGTATTATATTTCCAAAAATTAACGAATTAACAATTATAAAATATCATTGATATCAGACTTTAATACATCTGCCTTTGGACCATAGATTGCTTGAATTCCATTATCTTTCTTAACCAATCCCATTGCACCCTGTGCTTTCCAGTCTGCAAGCTCTGCTACTTTTTCTACATCTTTTACCGTAACACGAAGTCTGGTCATACAAGCATCTACCAATACAATATTTTCTCTTCCTCCAAGCAACTCAATAATGCGTTCTGCCTGACTATTTCCACCAGAAGTTTTACCAGTGCTTGCTGAAGTACCATCTTCCTCTGCATTTTCATCAACATAGTTACCCATACGTCCTGGAGTTGCATATTTGAACTTTCCAATCATAAAGTAGGCAACCACATATCCAATTACAAAGAATGCGATAACACAAATAATAAAGTTAACAATGTCTCCTCCCAGGCCAGCCTTCAGTGACATTGGGACACGAGTTAAAAATTCCAAATTTCCAAATGAATGTAATCTTAAATCAACGATACCTGCCATTGCAAATGCACAACCTTGCAATACTGCATAAATAATATACAATGGAAGTGCAGCAAACATAAACATAAATTCCAATGGTTCGGTTACACCTGTTAAGAACACTGCAATTGCAGTAGAAAGAAACATAGATTTATATTTCTTTCTCTTATCTACATCCGTTCTTCGATACATCGCAAGTGTGATACCTAATAATAATCCTGTTGCACCAATCATCTGTCCTACTTTGAAACGAGCTGGTGTAACCGTTGTAAGTAAATTCTGATATCCAGCTATATCACCTGCATCTTTCAAGTTAATCAAGTCAGTTACCCATGCAAGCCAGAGTGGATCTTGACCAAATACTTGCTGTCCTGCATTCACACCTGTTAACATTGTATAAGTACCACCAAATTCAGTATAATTCATTGGAATTGTCAGCATATGATGTAAACCAAATGGTAACAACAAACGTTCCAATGTACCATAAATAAATGGTGCTAAAATTGGTGATGAATCAGAAGAATTCGCAATCCATACACCAAACGCATTAATACCAGTCTGTACTACTGGCCATATAACTGCCAATACAAAAGAAATAATGACAGACCATAAAATAACTACTAATGGTACGAAACGCTTTCCATTAAAGAATGCAAGTGCATCTGGAAGCTTTCTGTAATTATAATATTTATTATAAACAATCGCTCCGACAAAACCAGAAATAATTCCGACAAACACACCCATATTTAAAGCTGGAGCACCAAGTACTGATGTAAAATATCCATCTACAAGGATTTCTTGTCCAAATAATGTATGGGTAACTGCTCCCTCTGTCTCAAGCATTTCAGCCGTTACACCAAAAATAGAACCTGTAATTACATTAATCAATATAAATGCAATAACTGCTGCAAATGCACCGCCTGCACGTTCTTTTGCCCAAGAACCACCAATTGCTGCTGCAAATAAGATGTGTAAGTTATTAATGATCGCCCATCCGATATTTTCCATCGTACTTCCGACAGTCAAAATCATATTCATATCGGCATCAGCCATCTGAACAAGCTTACCTAAACTGATCATAAGTCCTGCTGCTGGCATAACAGCGATAACAACCATCAATGTCTTTCCAAGTTTTTGAAGAACATCAAAGTTAATAAATCCTTTTTTCTTTGATTTTTCCGTTTTCACTGCTTCTTTTTTTACTTCTTTTACCGCTTCTTTTTCCTGTGATTTTTTCAAAGTAATCACAGCATCTTTGCCATGTACTACTTGTCCCATATGGCTTTGCAGTTCCATTCCATCGTTTCCACCGCAAACTAAAATTGGTGTAACAGGATTAATCTGACGCTTTTTCAGATAATTCATATCTGCCTCTGCAATTAACTGTCCTGCCTTTACTTTATCTCCAGCTTTTACGTGTGCCTTAAAACATTCTCCCTTTAAAGCAACCGTTTCCAAACCAAAATGAATTAACAATTCAATTCCGTCTTCCGTGCGGAATCCATACGCATGGAGCGTATCTGCTACTGTCGTAATCTCACCGTCCACTGGGCTGTAAATTTTTCCATCACTGGGCTGTATTGCCACACCATCTCCAATAATTTTTTCCGCAAATACTGGATCTGGTACTTGTTCCAACGGAATTACTTTACCATTAATCGGTGCTAAAATTTGTATTCCGCCATCTGGTTTCTTTTTCGTATCTTTCATACCTTTCCTCTTCCTTTCCGCAACAAGATTTTCCTGTTTTATATAAGTCCGTTCTATCAGCTAATTTTAAACTTGTTGCATATTATTTCTTTGTTTGCATTGCTTTAATGCAATCGCTTGCATTAACTATACTTCAACTTTTTTTATTTTTCAATACTTCTGTCTAACTTTTTTTCTTTTCTCCATTTTTCATAATTTTTTTCTTCTATTTTATGCATTTTTCACATATATATTCGCTATAAATAATTCTAGATACACAGATAATCCATACCTCATTTCTATTTTTTCCCCGTCATGTCTATTACTTATACAAAATAATTGTCATTTCCTTGCTTTAATTATAATCCTCTCATTTATCTACTATACTCTATCTATTACAATATAACTTCTGAGATGAGAAAGACTTTTCTAACTTTCTTCTGTCCATAATCACTTATATTTGCTTTAGTTTTATGCAAACGGTTGCTCTTATGCTTGTATAGATACCTCTTTTATGTTATACTAATGCCATAATTATTTTGATACGCAAGCCAACCGTTTTCATTTTAACAGTTGGACTATCAGGAAAGGAGGCTCTTATGCCTGTTACAATCAAGGATGTAGCTACACTCGCAGGCGTTTCTACTTCCACAGTATCTCGCACATGCAGCAATCATCCATCCATTAGTCGTCAAACCAAAGAGAAAGTACGCCGTGCTATGGCAGAACTCGGATATGAGCCGAACTTTCAGGCCAGTAATTTGGCCTCTCAAAATTCTCGTACAATCGGCATTATCCTTCCCGTCTCAGAAAAAGAAGCTTATCAAAACGCTTTTTATTTAGAAATCATTCGAGGAATTAGTCAATTTTGCAATCGCCAACAATATATTAATACTATTATTACAGGTCAAAATGAAGAAGAAATTTTACAGGCAATCCGTACCATGTCCAAAAGCGGTCAGGCGGAAGGATTTATTGTCCTCTACTCCAAAGAACCAGATGAAATCATCAATTACTTATATGAAGAAGGACTCCTCTATGTTCTAATCGGAAAAGCATGCCACCATGTAAATGAGACAATTTATATTGACAACGATAATGTACTTGCGGCAAAAGAAGCTACAGAATATCTCATCCAACTCGGACATACAAAGATTGCCTATGTCAGCAATGTAGATAATCTTACATTTGCTTCTGATCGAAAAGCTGGATATCTTTCTGCATTGACGCAGCACCATCTTCCATTTTTTCCAGAATACTGCATAGAAATACCATATGTACTAGAAGAAAAAGAAAATCCTGTTCAACAACTGCTTTCTTCTAAAAAACGTCCGACTGCCATTGTTGTGAGCGATGATATCTTAGCCTTTTCTCTCGAAAAAGTTGCTTTAGAGTTAGGACTTAAAATCCCAGAAGATCTTTCGATTATTTCTTTTAATAACTCTCTATTTTCCAAACTCACAACCCCTCAGTTAACTTCCATCGATATTAATTCCTATCAACTCGGAACGGAAGCTGCTTCACAGATTATTAACCATATTGAAAATCCAAATTTACTTGCAACGAAAATTATCGTCCCATACTTCATGGTGGAACGTCAAAGCTGCTGCCGCAACGAAAATAATCCACTCACAACGCAATCCAATTCATAATAAAAGAAATCTTTTGTATTAATAATAGCAAAAAGGAAGCAGATTCGATTTATAAACTGAAATCCAATCTGCTTCCTTTTCCTATAAATTAGTTAAATTCGTCTTACACTATTTCTTTCTACAATACTACTGTCAATATACTTGATGCCTTGATGTCTATCACTTCCTTTAATTTTCTTTATAAGAATCTTTACAGCAGCTTTCGCCATCTGTTCCATATCTACATTGTAGGTTGTAATTTGTTCTGCAAACGGATGGGCAAATAAATAATTATCATAGCCTACAATGGAAACATCCTTTGGTATCGAATATCCTGCTTTTTGCAGCTTATCATATAATAAACCAGCTGCCAAATCACAATTACAGACAAACGCAGTTGGCAGCTCATCTGGTAGTTCTACTTCCATATCTCCAGTCTCCACATCTCGATCTTCAATCAGCCATTTCCTTTCCAAAGGAAGATCTGCTTCCTCCATCGCTTTTCGATATCCAAAATAACGATCCATAATATTTTCATTTGCTTCAATCGTACCTACAAATGCGATTTTTTTATGTCCACGTTCAACCAAATAACGAGTCATTTTATACATCCCAATATAGTTATTAGACATTACCGCATCGCAGGCAATTCCCTCGACATAGAAATCCAATAACACAACTGGAACATTTGATAAAGCTACTAGTTTTTGAACATAGGATCGTTCTACCCATCCAATTATAATCAATCCATCAATACTATTTTCATAAAGTATTTTCGGAAGTTCTCCTTTTTTTTCTTCTTCTGTAGGTAACATTTCAAAAACAGTAAAACTCTGTTTTTTGGATGCTCTGTAAGCAACCATTTGATACATGGCCCAATAAAAGGAAATACCCACATGCAAATACTTTTCAGGAACAATAACACCAATTTTTAGTCCAGATTCGGAATCTTTTTTATACTTTGCCCGGCTATATCCCATTTGTTCCGCTTTTTCTATAATCTTGGTACGAACTTCTTCACTTACTCCTCTTTTGCCAGAAAGTGCATTGGAAACAGTTACAATACTCACTTGTAATACATCTGCGATGTCTTTTAGTTTTACTGAATCTGACATACTATCATTCCTCACTCCATTTTTTTACTGTGTTTCCTGATATAATGGTTCCCTCTACAAAACGTACTCCCTGAGGACCTTCTTTTCCTTGAATACGCTTCAATAATGTATTAATACTAATCTGAGCCATAGCTCTTTGATCGCTCTCATACGTAGTAATCTGAATCGCTTCATTTTTCTTAAAACCTCCATTGTCAAACCCTACAACAGAAATATCCTCTGGCACTTTTAATCCTCTTTGAGCTAATTTATCAATCAAAATTGCTGCAGCTTTATCGCAATTACAAGCAAATGCAGTTGGCAGATTTTGAGGCAATTCAAAATCTAAGTGATATCCGTATCCATCTCCCCTTCGATCATAAATCACCCATTCTGGATGCTCCTTTAAGTGATTTTTTTGCAGTACTTTACAATATCCCATATAACGATCCATAATACTATTGGTAGCAGAAGGAGTTCCAACAAATCCAATCTCCTTATGCCCTGCATCTACCAATATTTGAGTTACTAGCTGCATTCCTCTATAACTATCTGTTACAATATAATCCATATCATTAGAAATTCCATAATAATCCACACAGACAATTGGATATTTACTCTCATTTTTCATTTTTTTCACATATTCTGGATTCATTTCACCAATAATAATTCCTCCTCGCAGCGGTATACCTGAAAAAACGGAAAAGTTTTGTAAAATTCTCTCCTTTTCTTCACTTACTACTTCCAGAACAGTTAAACATCCTTTTTTCGTTGCCTCCTGCGCTACTCTCTTATAAATATCCATATAAAAAGAAGGAAACTCTTTTACATATCGTTCTGCGATTACAACCCCAATTTGATACGATTCATATTCTTTTTGAATTACACGTTCTGGCATTTGATATCCCAGTTCCTGTGCCTTCTTCATGATTTCTAAACGAAGTTCTTCTCCTACTCCCTTTTTTCCTTTTAAAGCATTTGAAACAGTTACTATGCTGACATTTAATGCTTGTGCGATATCACCTAATTTCACATTTTTCCTTTGCCCCATAATCAAATCCTCTTTTAATGACTGCTTTAAAAATGCAGTTTTTTGTTTAATCTAATTTAATTCTGTTTAATTTTAACATCAATTCTATACATGGTCAATCACCGAAACGCCAGTCATTGTATAAAAAAGAGTTCTTTTTCCGTTATTTTGTACCATTATGAAAAGAAAAAAACAAAAGCTATCTCTATATTTTTTAGAGATAGCTCAATCCTCACTTGTGCATTTATTTCGTTATCATTCTCCTAAGCTTTTTATTATGCAACCATTAATGCTTCCAATACATATTGTACTAATAATTCATTCTTTTGACTTGTATCCATATTTTCAGTAAACACAAGCACCTGTTTTCCATAAGACTCTATCACTTCTTTTGCTTGATCTTTTGCAAACCAAGCCGCATCAAATACTGTTCCATCCATATAAATTCCACAAGGATATTCTTCCCCATTCTCATCCGTCTGGTAACAAAATCGTTCTTGGTATCGCCTCAATGTTTCTTCTGATAATGTATTTCTTAAATCTTCAAAACAAATTTCCAATTCATCACAATATTGCAAAAATCCTTCGGGCATAACTGTCGCATTAATTTCATCATAAGCTAAATTCAAGAAAAATTTTTCATAAGTACTATAATCGGATGACTGTTTTCCATCTAGTCGAACCGCTTGATTCGTTGTATCATCAAATTGATAAGAAATATTATAATTAGAATCTACAACTATCTTTTCTTTTTTTTGGTCCAATCCAAAATACTGTTCCAATTGTTCTGAAAGTTCTGTATCTCTTTCCATATTCATTGTTTCATTTACAATTGCCAATGAATAAACGGTTTCTTGATTATGAAAAATATTCCATAAAATCCCCGTTGTTCCAGCTATCACAATAAGAATTACGAAAATAGGAACTTTATAATACATCCAGATATAGGAAACTTTTTCCGATCGATTCATCTTTTTTAATTTTTCTTTTTCTGTTTGATAACTTTTTTTCAATGCCTCTCTGAGCACGACTCTCTCTCCTTTTGTTCATTCAAATAACGCTCAAACCTTAAATTTACATACAATGTCCATGGATATACAAGAAGTATAACCCCAAACAAAAAGAACAATGGTAATAGTACTACTAAATACTTAAGAATCAAAGCGCCATATCCTACAATTACAATTCCCATACAAAAACTAACAATCGCATATCTCATTGAAAAAATCATAGCATTTTTAAACATATTTTTTATGGAGTTCTCAAACTTTGCAATCAGTGGGAAGATCCAATTGGAAACCATGATAACAAGAGAAATCAACACTAGCGTGGCAATCATAAAAAACATCCGATATGGGCTTTGGGAATTCCACCAAATCCACATATCAAATATTAATAATACCAATACGCCTAAGAGAATTAATCCCGCAATCATCCCTTTTTTAAAGTTTTGCTTCCACATACGAAAGTACATTTTGAAAACTGGACTTTCTTCATTTTTACTCATCGCTAATGTTACTGTATATAAAGCTGACAAAGATACCCCGATTGTCAAAATTGGAAGACTTGTTATTAAAAATAAAATATTTAACAAACATAAATCAAAAACCTTTGTCAATACTCTACTTAATAGATTATCTGATTGAAACATAATTTCCTCCTTTTCTGCACGGCATATCCATTGTCAGCCTTGATTTACAAATTAGAACAATTGGCTGGAATACGATAATTGTCGTACTATTGATTCAAAAATTCCTTATTCTTCTGGATTAATGCAATCCTTTGTTTTACACAATCTACCGAACGAAGCGGATCGGATGGAGTATGAAATACATAATCAAGTAATTTATCAATTGTCGTTGTAGCTACATGCATTCTTGTATCTGAAGATGCATAATAAATATATACCTCTCCATTTTCTCTTGCAATTGCTCCATTTGTAAATACTACATTGGATACATCTCCAACTCGTTCTTCTCCCATCGGTCCAATTAATAATCCAGATGGTTCCGCAATGACTTTTTCTGGATGATTTAAATCTGTTGCAAATGCATAAATAACGTACCGTAATCCTGCTGCGGTATTACGAACACCATGAGCAATATGAATCCATCCTTTTTCTGTTTTAATTGGAACTGCACCTGCTCCATTTTTGGCTTCCGTAATTGTATGATAACGGCGTTTACTTGTCAAAATCTCTTCGTCAATAACTGCATGTTCAATATCTTCACATAGGCCAAATCCAATTCCTCCACCGCTTCCAGTGTCAATGAAATCATCCATTGGACGTGTATAAAATGCATATTTTCCATTGACAAATTCTGGATGAAGTACAACATTTCTCTGTTGAGGAGAACGCAATGTCTTCAAATTATCCAACCGTTCCCATGTTTTTAAGTCTTTCGTACGCACAATTCCAGCTGCAGCAACGGCAGCAGACAAATCACTTACTGACGTATCCTTACTCTCTGAACAAAAAACTCCATAAATATATCCATCCTCATGTTTGGTAAGGCGCATATCGTAAACATTTGTTTCTTCTGGACAAGTATCTGGCAACAATATTGGCTCATCCCAGAAACGGAATCCATCAATTCCTGTTTCACTTTCTGCTACTCCGAAAAAGGACTTTCTGTCATTTCCTTCAATACGAGCAACTAAATAAAATTTTCCATCCAATTCAATTGCACCTGCATTTAAAACTGCATTCACTCCAAGACGTTCCATAAAATACGGATTGGTCTCTGGATTTAAATCATATTTCCATTCAACTGGAATATGTTCTCTTGTCAATACAGGATCTTCATATCGATCAAAAATACCATTGTAAAAATCGCTTTTTCTATTTTTTCTTTCTGTCAATCGCTGTAATTTTTCTTTCTCTACAAAATATTGTTGATGCAGCATATTATAACCTCCTGATCACTTCTAAACACATACGCCCGTTATGGTACGGACATTTCCAAGGTTCTACAATCGGTTTATGAGCAGGATTGCCATTTTCATCCGTATACCAAAACCATTCCGAATTCTCCCTTGGATCAATAATATTTTCTTTAATATATTGCCAAATATCTTCTGCCGCAGCTCGATACTCAGTACGGTCAGGCTCTTTTTCATATCCATTTAAAAATCCAACAATTGCTTCTGCCTGTACCCACCAGATTCTATTTTTATTTTCGACTCCTTTTTCACACTCATTCCATACAGAATGATTATGATAAGCTTTTTTATAAACACATTCTGTTAGATCTTTTGTCATCTTCTCCATTCTAGCAGTTAGATTCTTATCCCCCACTATCTCGCATCCTCGATCTATCAGCCATGCAGTCTCAATATCATGTCCATAGGAATGTAAATCAATCAACGAGTTCCAGTCTTTGTCAAAAAATACTTCTTGCCGATGTAGCTTTGGATTATAAACTTTTGTTTCAAAAATCTCTAAAATCCATCTTAGATTTTTTTCTACTCTCTCATCCCTGCTCACTCGATATAATTCTGTATAAGCTTCAAAGACATGAAGAAGTGTATTCATTGTTTTCTCTGCCATTACACCATTTTCGGATAACTTTTCATTATTGACTGGCTGAAAATCTCTGCTAAACGCTTCTAAGTAACCTTTTTCATCTTTACATTTCTTTTCAATTAACTCATAAAGTTGAAATGCTTGCTTCAAAGCTTCTTTTTTTCCAGAAACATCATAGTAAGAAGCCAACGCATAAATTGCAAATGCCTGATTATACGTATGCTTTATGTCTTCTTTTACTTTTCCATCAAATGCAACGGACCAGTAAATTCCACCATACTGCGAATCAAAACAAAACGATTTCATAAATTCATAGGCATGATCCGCATAATTGATTAATGTATCATCTTGTATCATTTTGGCTGCACTGGAAAAGAACCAGAGAATACGACTATTCAAAATACATCCTTTTACCGCTTCTTTGTCAATGGTTCCATTAAAATCCATGTATCCATAAAATCCGCCATGTTCTTTGTCACAAAGGTTCTTCCAAAACGGAATCAACTTTGTTTCTAAATGATTTTGAATCTCCGTCTTTAACATATGTCTTCCCCTTATCTCTTTCCTATTTCACTGTCGCTTTCCGTTACAGAACTATGCGCTTTAATATAATCTACCAATTCATCTGCATAGGCAAACGCTAAACCAACATAACTATCCGCTGCCCCATAATAAATTGCCATTTTATTTGTTTCGCTATCATGAATCGTCGCACATGGGAATGTTACATTTGGTACAAATCCACGTTCTTCATACCACTCTTGTGGTGTTAATAAGAAGTTTTCACAACGATATTTTACAATGGAAGGATTTTCAATATCTAAAATTGCGCCTCCCAAACTATAAACATATCCGTTACAGGTTCCAGTCACTCCATGATAAATCAAAAGCCATCCTTCACTTGTTTCAATCGGAGCGGCTCCGCCTCCAATTTTTAAATTTTCCCACCATTCACTACTCTTACCCATTACATGGCGATGTTTTCCCCAATAGACCATATCTGGACTTTCAGATAAAAAGATATCTCCAAATGGAGTATGTCCGCTATCACTTGGTCTGGAAAGCATAACAAATTTACCATTTATTTTTCTTGGGAATAAAACTGCATTTCGATTAAATGGTAAAAATGGGTTTTCTACTCTAACAAATGTTTTAAAGTCCGTAGTCTTCGCTACTCCAATCGCAGCTCCATAAAAATCTTGGCACCATATAATATAATACGTATCTTCTACCTTTACAAGACGTGGATCGTACGCATAAACTGGCATAAAAGAATTTCCATCCTCATCTACGAAATTAATTTTATCTTTATCAAAATCCCAATGAATACCATCTTGACTATGTCCGATATAAATATAAGGAATTCCATTGATCTGTTCTCCACGAAATACGCCAATAAATGCACCTTCGTAAGGAATTACTGCGCTATTAAAAATACGTGCCACACCATCTACTGGATTACGTCCAATAATTGGATTTTCACTATAACGCCAAATTGGGGCTCCCTGGATTACTTCTGGTTTCTCCTGCCATGGTACATTTGGTACTGCTGGACTAATTAACTTAAATTCGCTCATTTTAATTCCTCCATTTTAATTTATTCTTTGCTGTCCTCATTGGAATCTTAACAGTTTCATTTTCATAAAATTCTGATTCCTATGAACTGTTTCCCTCATAAAATTAATCTCAAATAACAAATCATTCCTTTATTATTCCTAGACAAA
The DNA here is from genome assembly GCA_900045905.1 of Clostridiales bacterium CHKCI001. Taxonomy (GTDB): domain Bacteria; phylum Bacillota; class Clostridia; order Lachnospirales; family Lachnospiraceae; genus Fimimorpha. The sequence goes on from FCNS01000036.1 coordinate 34,754, forward strand.
AATAAGAAGGTTACGTTTTTTAATTTCTATATCGCTTTTATTTTAAGTTTTTTAACTTAAATATATATTAACATATACTTATATATATTTCATCATATTATCTTGGTTTTTATTTATATATATTGGTCAAAATATTATTTCTTATATTTTTCACATTTTACACTTTATTTTTTTGTCTATTTTGCTATTATTTTTTTGTTTCTTTTTTTTATTTATTACATTTCATTTTTCTTCTTTATTTTTCGGATTTACTTTTAGTTATTTTTATGTTATTATTTAATTAATAATATTTATTTTTTAATTTACTTTTTTTATTTTCTTGCAATTTTTTTATTATGCAACTATTCCATCAATGATTTACTTTGATGCCCAACAAAGAAAGGTGTGATTCTTTTGAAATATAAAAACAATGATTCAGAGAATTTTTTCTCATTACAGCCTGCAATTAACAAATACAACAATCATTGCTGGCACTCCCTTATTTACAGCAGTCCTCCAGAGTATTCTTTTGCTTATTTATATGTAAAAACATTTTGGAAGATTTGTCTTCAAAACTCTCACCATTATAGTTTTAAACCTTCCGATGATTTTTGCTTATTATACTCGGTAGAAGGAGAGGGGATTCTTACTTTTGAAAATAAAACAATTTCGCTAAAATCAAATAGTTTGTATTTCTGGCCCTGTACAAACAATTATTTTATTGAGGCGGTTTCTTCTCAATGGAACTATAATTTAATTTTTGTTAACGGCGCAGAAATTACTTACTACTACAATCAATTTCAACCATTTTCCCAGACTAGCATTTTTATACCAGACAACTCTAAATTATTTCATCTTATTCAGCACTTTGAAAATCAGATACAAACCTTCCACTCTCCCTTTCAACATATTTTATTTTTAACAAATTTTTTTATTGAACTAATAACAATCAGCCAGACACAAACGTCTCCACTGCAGGTTCCTAATTATCTTTTAGAAATACGAAACCAATTCGATCACCACTACGATCAATATTACTCTCTTGACCTTTTAGCAGAACAGTTCTCCATAAACAAATACAAGATTGTTAAAGAATTCTCCCATTATTTTGGAGTTTCTCCTATTAATTACCTTGTAAATTGTCGTATTGAAGCTTCCAAAAATTTATTAATCTCCACTAATGCGAAAATACATGACATTGGTTTTCAAGTTGGATATGAAAATACCACTCATTTTATCAATTCCTTCAAAAAACATACTGGATTAACTCCTTTAAATTATCGGAAAGAATATTCTATATAAATAAAATACAAAAATACGGTGTTAACAGCTATTAAAGCTACTAACACCGTATTTCACGAAATAGTTTCTATCCTATTATCCTATTTACATCCGTCTTTTAATTATTTATTTTTTTACTAGACGGATCTCAATTGCTTCAAGTCTTAAGTTCTTACCTGTTGTACCAGATACTGCATTGTCCTTTACCCAATTCTGCCATCCTTCGTTTTGTACATGGGTACGATATTCTACACTGTATTTCTGAGCTAACTCTCCCGTCAGACGAATCTTGATTGCTTCTAACCTTAAACTCTTTCCCTTTGTCCCTGACATTGCATCATCAGCTACATAATCTTGCCATCCCTCATTCTGTACATGCGTAGCATATTCTACTCCACCGTCTAATCCATCTCCATTTACTTTGATCTGGATTGCTTCTAATCTCAGGCTTCTATTCTTTGTTCCAGACATTTCTCCACCTGCTACATAGTCTTGCCATCCATCGTTCTGTACGTGAGTACGATAACTAATCGTTGGATTTGCTTCTTTTTGATTGGTCAGATAAGCATTATCAGTACTTCCAGGAGCTGCATCGCCTTTTTCTACCAAACGAATTTCAATTGCTTCTAATCTCTTGGACAATCCAGAGCTTCCCGACTTACCATCGTTTACTGCCCATCCAAGCCATCCCTTATCTTGAATATGCGTACGATAATAGATATCATATTTCTCTGCAACTTCTCCCGTCAGACGAACTTGGATTGCTTCGAGTCTTAAACTTCTGCCTTTTGTTCCTGACATCTTACCGTCTGCTACATAGTCTTGCCATCCTTCATTCTGTACATGGGTACGATATTCTACACCGCCACCAATTGTATTGTTATTCAGACAAATTTCAATCCCTTCTAACCGTAAACTTCTGTTTGTTGTTCCAGACAATTCTCCATTGGATACAAAATCTTGCCATCCATCATTTTGTACATGGGTACGGTAAGAAACTTCGAGTGCTAATTCTTCTGGTTTTTCGGCAGGTTCAAAGATTGGCTCAGTACTTTTGGTATATACTGCCTGAATTGCATCATAATACAATGTACCACTTACTTTATTTTGATCGTCAATTGCATCCGATCCAGGGATTGCATTCAACCATAGGCCAAAATTACTAATATAGGCGGCAGCCTCACTTGTCAACGCTCCCCGATCTCCCTTATCCACAAATTCAGAAAATGGAATCGTCACAAGCAATGGCTCCGTTGTAGTCGTATATCCTTCATAATTATTTAAATATGCCTCGTACGAACCGCCATCCAATGTATTAATCTGAATTACTGTCTTTTGATTTTTTCCATCTGGAACGACCCAAAATTGTAACGCATTACAATCCGACCAGTCTGCTTCATTTTTAATCGTAGCCCCTGCCCATCCGGTGCTCGTTTCTGTATAATCAAATTTTAATGCATAGCTTCCATCATAACATTTATCCTGTATCAAAGACAGTGTCAAATCACATCCACTATCTTTATTTACTGCCCAACTTCCATTCAACAAATTGTCTAATCCATAATAGGATTCAAAATCATCGACTAAACGATAATCTTTTTCTTCTTGTTCAATATTAAACATTACAGAAATTTCCTGGAGTTTGGTCTCTCCCGCATATAAAATTACTTTACCTTTTGCGGTCTCTCCCAGTTTTTCCAGATCTTCTTTTGTCAAAACAGCTTGTGCAGTCTTTCCATTTACTGTAGTTGGAAGTCTCAATTCTTCTCCTTCTCCAACAACAGCAAACGATACCTCCACTCCTTCTTTATTAATACGTCCACTAACGACTGTTTCATCTAAAATACGACTTCCCGAAATTGGAGCTGTTATATATCCGCTAACATTATCCCATGTTTTTTGGACTGGTGGCTGTATATTCTGTGAAGTTAAAATTTCCTTCTGATCGTTTGCAAAAATACTTTTCTCATTATTGTAGAATCGAATAAATTCATCCATCATTTCATGTCCATGCAGCGTTCCATCTTCCTTCACAGAATCTACAAATGGGGTATAATAGCTTCCCGTTTTGGAATAATTGGACCAGATCATAAAATAAGAACAATTATATTCTTCCTTTGTCACAATATCTAAGATTTCTGTAAACCATTCTTTTCTCTTATTTCCACTGTCTGGAAGTCCTCCCTTGTCGGAAGTAATTCCCGTTTCTGTTACTGCAAACAATTTATTATGTTGTTTTGCAAATGTATCTACTAATTTTACTACATTTTCAAAATTTTTCTGAAAATTATATCCTTCTTCATCTGTAACTGGATTAGAATCATACGTATCAAATCCAACCATATCTACGTATTCATCCCCTGGATAACGTTCATTATATTCTTCCAAAGAAGAGGCTTCTGAACCTGGTCCATACACATAGATCAAATTATGTACTTCTTTTTCGTCTCGCAAATACTCTACCGTATACTTAAATACAGATTTATAAGTCTCTGCATCACAAAATGCCTTTCCCCACCAAAACCAGCTTCCTGTATTTTCATGCAAAGGACGGAATAAAATTGGTCCATTCACTTGTTTCGCATACTCTGCTACCATGTCCAAATAAGCATTATAGCGATCATGGTACTGTCCTCCTGGAAGAATCTGGTTCATACAATCTCCTGTTAAATTATAGGAATCTGCTTTCAAGAAATCATATTTATCATAAGTCTTATCGGATGTCGTTTCCTTTTCTTCCGAATATGCAAAATTAGGCATATGTGCAGAAAGTGTCATAATCGCTCCCTGTGCGATATCTTCATTTGAAAATAAGGCAGCAGCTCTTATATTTCCTTCGATTGTATTTGGAATTGGTTCTTCTTCTGGATGACGAGAATTATACTTATCTGCAAATCCATCAAATAAATTTCCACAATCCAAACCAACAATTGCAGAAATAGAGCCTGTTAAGTCTTTTGTATCGGAATAGCTTAATGCAGAAGTTCCCGCTTTTAATACTGTATCTTCCATATGCCCATAAAGTGTAGATCCCGATTCACCAACTGCTTTTAAGTATTGATAAACCGCTGCTGTAGAGGCATCTGCATTAGAATCGACTAATTGAATTTCACTTGCATAATCATAAGCAGTTCCATTTACATTTAACTCGGTACTCGTTCCCATCAGTTCTGTATTTGTTTCAGGTTTTACCGTTGCATCCACAAAAATATCTTCTACTTCTGGCTTACTTAAACGAATATTGTCAAACCAAAGATCTCCTTTATAATCTGTACTGTTTCCAACGATTAAAAACAATAATTTCTCAGGACGCTCTATTTGAGCATTCGTTGGATCACATTGAAATGTAAAAGAAGCTTTTTTCAATGTTCCATCTAACTCTTCTGTCTGCGCTTGATTAATTCCACACATTTGCTCTTGAAAAACATTATCAGAAGCTGCTTTGATCGTCAGCTGTCCAGTCGTATAAGCAGAGGAATCATAATACAAGTCAAAAGTTAATGTAGTAAACTGAGAATAATCAATTCCACCTTCTTCTGAAAGGCTAATTCCAGTCTGACTCCATCCATTACTGACATCGTTTGAAAAGTCTACACTAACTTTTAGCATTCCCTTTTCTGGATCATAACTACACTCTCCTCCGCCGTTATAACTTCCCCCCGACCAACTGTCATCATAGACCCAGTTTTGCGTTCCATCTTCAAAATCCCATACTCGCTCCGCACTAGCCTTATCCATTGAAACAACAGAACTGTTTGAAGACGCCTGCACAAAATTAGCAGATGTAATACAAAGCGGCACGCTTAAAACTACAGCAGTAACCTTTTTTAAAAAACGTTTCTTCATTTGCTTTCCCTCCTTATCTTGATCCTTTAATTAGAATCGTATTTCCTATGAGATAAAAAAATGGACCACTCACAGATACTCCTTCCTATGAGCCATCCATTTTTCTTTTCTTATATTTTATCCCTTTACAGCTCCAGCAGCCATTCCACTATATACTTGTTTCTGGAAAATTAAGAACAAGATCAAAATTGGAATAATTGTAATCAATACGCCTGCACAAATATAATTGTATTGATTTCCATAAGGACCTGTAAATGTATAAAGAGCAGTTGAAATTGTCTTTAATTCTGCATTTTGCAGATAGAGATTGGACATATAGTATTCATTATAAACACCAACTCCTTTTAAAACTAAGGATGTAACGATAGCTGGCTTTAAAAGAGGAAATAAAATCTTGAAGAATACACCAAAATAGGTAGAACCATCCATAATTGCCGATTCATCCAATGATACTGGCAAATTCTCAAAGAATTGCAAGAAAATATAAATAGAAATAATATCCGTACCCATTAATACAATCATATATCCATATAAATGATTGATTAATTTTAAGGAATACATAATCTGGTAAACCGTTACCTGTGTTGCAATACCAGGAATCAATGCCGCAAACATGAATAAGTTTTGAATAACACCATTTCCTTTAAATTTAAAACGGTTTAAAATATATGCTAACATAGAACCAATGAAGATGGATACTGTTAAAACAACAACTAATACAATACCTGTATTTAAAAATCCACGCAGCATATTGGCCTGTTTAAACGCAATTGTAAAGTTGTCGAAGTTCAAAAAGGATTCTGGAAGATCCAATACAGAAGAACTATTATACTCATCCGTTGTCTTAAAAGCAGTTAAAACACAGACACAAACAGGAAGTAAGGAAATAATGGATGCGCCAATTAGCATGACATATTTAAATATGGAAAAGAATACACTACCTAATTTTCTCTTTTTCATTATGCAATCCCTCCTTTTCTTGCTGCTTTTTCTGCTTTCTTCCTTCTTCTTACTGCTGCTTTGGATTCATCGGAAGTTCCATCATCAAATGCATACTTAAAGAATAATTTTTGAGCAACGGTACAAATTACAATAATTACTAACAAAACAATTGCCATTGCACAGGCTAAACCAACTTTTTGGTTTTCATGTGCCAGACGATTCATAATAACAAAATAAGTACCTGTTCCCATTGTACCATTCGTGATAACATAAGGAGGCTCAAATGCGCTCAACGAACCACTAATGGAAAGAATTAAGTTTAATACTACGATGGATTTAATACTTGGTAAAATAATATAACGGAATTGATGCCACTTATTTGCTCCATCTAATGAAGATGCTTCATAAAGATCTGTATCTACTGACATCATTGCTCCTAAAAACAAAATCATATTTTGTCCCAAATACCTCCATACTGATGTCGCAGCCAGTGAGATATTGTTGATACTCTTGTCTTGTAACCAATATGGAATACTCTCTTCACTCATACCTAACATTTGAAGAATAGAATCTAATACAAATCCTCTTGCATAAAAGAATTTAAAAATAAATCCAACTGCAATACCACAAATTAAGTATGGGAAGAACATTGCACCTTTAAAGAAAGAGCTACCCTTTATTGGAAATACAAGCAACGTTGCAAAAAATAAAGCCAATCCTAACTGAACAACAGCTCCACCCATATAGTAAACGCTGACAATTAATGACTTAAAGCAATCATCACGTTGAAATACTTCGATATAATTATCTAATCCCACAAACTCATCCAATGGCTCCAGATAAGTCATTTTATAAAAACTAAATTGAATCATCTTAAAGAATGGCAGATATGTAAAAACAACCAAAAGTAAAAGTGGTACAAACATAAATGCTACGATCACTAACGCTCTTTGTCCTTCTCTTGCTCTTAACCATTCAGAAAAGGTTTTTTTCCTTTTCAAAGTGTTTGATACTTGATTACTCATAACTTCTCCCTTCTACATTATCGAAATAAAAGATTACTATTCTGTAGATCTATATTTTTAAAAGCTTCCGTACTTCTAAGATACTACAGAGAAAGGGGAGGGGCTACAGAGACTGTAGCCGCCTCATCTTTTTATTCTTCCCACACTTCTACACCAAGAGCTTCCTGTGCATCAGACCATTTCTGATTTCTTTCATCCATCATTTCATCTAATGTTTTCGATCCATATAAAGCAGCCTCTAATAACTCACATTCTGGATAGTCATCATTATTGATACCAACTTCACTCTCATTATTTACTTCATCAAATAATGTTTCTTCTCCTTCTTTTGCAGGATTATTCGGCAACAATTCTACACCTTTAAAATCAGCCAATGCATCTGGAAGTTCCTTATCTTTCAAAGCTGGGATACTTCCTTCATCTTCATAAATAGAAGATTCTTCAATTAACCATTTCATATATAACATTGCAGCAATCTGATTATCTTCTGTTGCTTGCTTATTAATACCAAATGCATAGTTTCCGCCAGATCCTGCATAACGTTTTCCATCTACGGTAATTGGGAATGGCATATATCCAACATCATCTGGTGTTTCTCCAGCATCTTTACATTGCTGTACTGCCCAAGATCCCAGTACCATTGTTGCAATTTCGCCTTTATTAATCATACCTTTGGAAGATTCCCAATCACTGCTGGCTGGATCATCTTCAACCAGTTTTCTTGCAACTGCTTCGTACATTGTGTAATAAACTGCATAAGGTCCTGTCATATCATCTCTCTTTGCAAATGGGTTTTTAATATGTACAATATCATTCATAAAGTCTGGATCACCAGTAGCAGCTACACCAATATAAGCATCCCATGCTCCCATTGGCCATCCAGCTGCAAAGTTTGTATAAAGCGGAATCGCATCTGTATTATCCTTAATTGTTTGCAAGTCTTCCAAAAATTCATCTGGTGTAGCAGGCAATTCATCAATTCCTGCTTCTTTCCACACTCTCTTGTTGTATACAATACCGCCAGCAGTTCCACCGTTTGCTATGCCATAGACAGTTCCGTCATAAGTTTTTTCTTGACAAAAATTATAGATTTTATCCAATGTATCAAAATCGCCAAGTGGTACAAAATAATCTGATAACTGGTCTTTTTGCACGCTCGTTGGAATAAAACAAAGATCTCCCCAGTCACCAGTTGTTAAACGAAGTTTCAAAGACTCTTCATAATCAGTAAGTGCTTCATACTTAACTTTGATATTTGGATATAACTCCATGAATTCTTCTGCATAGCCTTTGTACACAGTATCTACAATATCCGTACGATTTGTCAAGATTTTAATGGATGCTTCCAGATCTTTATAATCTTCCCCAACTTTAATTTGGTCAATTGTAGGTACAGATGAGGAAGAGGAATCCCCTTCCTGTGTTTCGTTGTTACTATCATTTCCACCGCCACATGCAGCCAATGATAATACCATACTTGTTACAAGTCCGAGACTAATCAATTTCTTTGTTACTCTCATAATTTTCCCTCCGTTTTTCTTAATTTTAGCGTTTTATTTAAGCTATTTTAATTATATCACGTTTAACCTATTTTGCAAGTCATTTTTAACACTAGAATACACTTCTGTTAAATATGTCTTAATTTTTATATCTTTTTTATGCACATTTTACAATCTTTTTTTGATTTTAATTTATTTTAACGCCAATTTTAGCTTTATATGTACTTTAGATTTTACTTTTATTTTTCATCTTCTATTTTCCGAAGCTTATATTTTAAGTTAATATTAAATTAAAAAACTTAATAATGATTCGTATTTTGAATAAAAGCTGTAAATACATTGATAAATTCTAAAAAAACATAAATAATATTGACAATTTCTGCAAAGATACGTTATAATATTAAACAATAGAAGACAAAGGAGTCACATGATTTCATTGACTCCTTTTTGTGTTAAATGAAATTAACTATAACTCTCCCAATCAATTTAATAACAAGGAGGTATTACTATGACTGATCCAAAACAAACCGTATCTTTCGAACAAAATGATAACAAACCCACTGATACAAAGCAATTATCTGATACATGGCCAGATGATGCCTTAGCCGACTTAGCAGATTATATTGAAGAACAAGGCGTTTATATACGTCAATAATATTATTGAAACAATTAATTTCTAAATTATATGTAATAAAAAAGAGTATCCCATCTTATCTTGTCAGTCAGTATAAAATGAGATACTCTTTTTCTTATCTTATTTTCTTACAAATGCTGCAACCTTTTTATCACAAATTTGAATATGGTTTTTCAGCCATTCTACCACATTCTTATTAACAGCTTCTACAAATTCATCGGTTGGACCCTCTTCTTCTTCCAACATTTCTTCTAATTCCTTAATTGCTTTTACAAACGCTGCGTGTTGTGCTTTATGCGCCTCAATCTCTGGATAAGAAGCTTCTTCTTGCAGCTTTTCTTCCGCCGCAAAATGAAATTCTGTATAATCCATTAAAAATGCCAGTGTTTGTATCGCCACATTTTTCTTTTTTCCATTTTCCAAACTATCTGTTAATTTATTCACACGTGCAATTAATTCTTGATGCTGTGTATCAATTAACGAATTCCCCGTCTCCAAACTTTTGTCAAAAACAATAGCCATCCCCAATCCTCCTATTTCTTTATTCTTCTACAAAAACCTCTTTACCTAATCCACAAATCGGACAAACCCAATCTTCTGGAAGATCCTCAAATGCTGTTCCTGGTTCAATTCCATTATCTGGATCTCCTACTTCTGGATCATATACATAACCGCATGGTTCGCAAACATACTTTTTCATATCAATTACCTTGTCCTTTCTAGAGATTTATTTATCATTTGTTATTATATCCAAGCTTCTAAAAAAATTCCGTAACATTTGCAACATTTTTAATTATTTTTTATTTGAAATTCGAATCTCAAAGGAATAATGAATATCTTTCTGCGCATCAATATGATATGCTTGTTCTACATCCGATCCCCAACTATCAATGCCGCCAACTCCTCTTACAGCTCCCATAATACATAAAACCGTTCTTCTGGCTGGAGGTAGTTCTTCTTGATGTGTTGCATTTTCTAATTCTTCTGCTGTATAAGGAAGACAGGAAAAAGCAAATTTGGAATCAATTGCTGCAAATCTTAACACTGTTGTCTTTTTTTCTTGATGACGATTATCCAACACTGTATTTCTATATACTTCTACCCATTCTGTATCCATATGCATTCCGCATTCCTGTGGAACAATATAGTTTGTAACAGGCAGTCCTTCTACTTGATAGATTCCTTGAACTGCTCCCTCTTTTCTATCTGGATAAGTTTCTCCAGATAGCCCTTTATAACAATATCCATCTGCCTTTGTTGGCATAATAAAACGCATTCCAAACACTGGAAGCTCTGGCAGTCCCTCTTTTCCTTTGTATTGTACATCAACTTTTATATTTCCAATTGCAGAGATTTCATAAGTCACAATAACCTCAGCAGCTGGCACAGTAATAGTTTCATAGCAAAATTGAACTGCTACTTTCTGTGCATATTCTTCTGGATGGTACTGATTATTTTCAGGAGCCATTGGCAAAGGAATGGAATTGCCATCCACCCAAACATGAACTGCTTTACAACGAATAAATAAATCTGCACCTAACCACATTCCAGATTTTAATGGGAATCCACTTCCTCGGTCATTATCTGTTGTTGCTCTCCAAAAAGTCGGTTTAGGAGTCCGATAAAGCCATTCTTTCCCATAAGCGAATAATGATTCCATCCCGCCTGTCTGATAAGAAAAAATATAATGAAATCCATATCCATGCAGTCCTAATGTTACATCTCCATATACAAGCTGCATTTGCTTAGTTGTATTTTCCATAATAATAGCTCACCTCCTGCATTGCTGGTTTTTCGGTTCGATCTGCAAAGACAATCCCATTTGCCGAAAACTCATAATCGGATGGCCGGTCATCAAAGTCTCCTCCATATCGAAGCACTTTTTCTCCTGTAACCTCATCCACTACCCAAAGTGCTTGGTCAATAAAATCCCATATAAATCCACCTTGGTACATCTCATAGCGATCCAATAACTGTATATAAGAACTCATCCCACCTAAAGAATTTCCCATATCATGCATGTATTCGCATAAGATAAATGGTTTTTTGGGATTCTGCTCTAAATATGCTACAATTTGTTCTGGAGTTGCATACATACGGCTTTCCACATCGGAAATACAATCTTCATAGGTACGATTATGGAATACTCCTTCATAATGTACCAGACGGCTTGAATCGGTTTCTTTAAAGAACTGATTCATCTTCTTTAATCCTTCTCCCACATAGGATTCATTTCCTAATGACCAGAATAGAATAGAAGTATGATTTTTTAATACTTCAAAATTCGTTCTTGCACGATCCAATACAACCGCTTCCCACGCTTTTATGCTCCCTGGTACATTCCAAGATGGCTCCACTTTACCAAGCTTCTGCCAAGATCCATGTGTTTCCAGATTCGTCTCTGCCATAACATAGATTCCTTCTTTATCACATAGATAGTACCAATCCATCCGATCTGGATAATGACAAGTTCGAACTGCATTGATATGATTTCTTTTTATGCATTCCATATCCCATTGCTGTTCCGAATTGGAAATGCATCTTCCATTTTGCGCACTCCATTCATGCCGATTTACTCCATTAATAATGAGCCGTTTTCCATTCAAGTAAATTACTTTTTCCCGAATCTCTATTTTACGGAATCCAACTTGATAAGGAACAATCTCCACTAAGTTTCCATTCTTATTATAAACTTCTAACTCTAACTCATATAAATAAGGATTGTGATTATCCCATAGAACGACTGATCCAGGCATTTCACAACATAATTGCATCTGCTCTTGCATAGGCACAGATGTTTCGATACAGCAATGTTCTCCATCATGTAAGCGAATCTTTACCTCTCCAAACTCTTCCACGGCAGAATTCTTTAATGCAATATTCAACTTGCCCTTTCTATCTTCCAATGACACTTCTGGCCTTACCCATAAATCTTCAATATGGACTTCTGGCTTCGCATAGAGATTTACATCTCGAAAAATTCCAAAAAATCGGAAAAAGTCCTGATCTTCTAAAAATGCAGCCGTACTTCTTTTATGAACTTCTACTGCTAGCCGATTTCCCTTTTCTTTTATGGCAGCTGTTAAATCAAACTCGGAAGGAGTAAAACTATCTTCTGCATATCCAATAAATATTCCGTTTAACCAAATATACATCGCCTGTTCTACACCTTCAAAGCTAATATAAACTCGTTTTCCTCTCAACTGCTCATCCAGATTAAATATCTTTATATAAGAGCCGACTGGATTATAATCTGCTTCGCTAAACATCCCTTCTCCAGACCAACCTGACAAACTTTGTGCTGGTCTTCGAAATATATGTCCTTCCCATGGATACATTGTATTAATATAATGAATCTTATCATATCCTGCTAATTCAATATGCTTCGGAACCGCAATCTCATCAAATTTAGAGTCATCATAATCACTCTCATAGAAGTCACTTGGACGAGTTTTAGCATTTTCACTGTAACGAAACTTCCACATCCCGTTTAATGATTGTTTAAAAGAAGATTTCTTTCTAAGACACTCTTCTTGATTTTTAAAAAACAAATGATCACTATGAGCCAAAATCTGATTTACCCGAAAAACTTCTGGCTGATCTAGCCATTTAATGTCCGCTTTCATATATTCCTCCTTTTCCCTAGCTAAGCAGACATCCTCATCTGCTTGACTACTTGCTCATGACCTCATCATATCATTCCTACCTCTATTTGACCATGTAATATTCTAACATTTTTTTGTACTTTTCGTTCCAATTTATGTTATACTAAATATTAATTGTAAAATGATAGGAGGCGATAATATGGGGCATATTACCTCAAAAAATGCATACAAAAGTTTAGAAGAACGAATTAATTGGTTTACACAGGGAGCGCCTGCTTCTGAGACATTTTATAAAATCTTACAAGTATTATTTACTGAAAAAGAAGCTCGTGTTATGTCCATGCTGCCTGTTCGACCATTTACAATCAAACGTGCCGCTCGAATTTGGAATACTTCTGAAGCAAAAGCAGAAAAAGTATTGGATCAACTATGTGAAAAAGCGTTACTTGTAGATTCTACCCATAATGGAGTCCGAAAATTTGTAATTCCTCCTCCAATGGCAGGCTTTATTGAATTTGCTTTAATGCGAACAAGAGGAGATATTGATCAAAAATATTTAAGTGAATTATATTACCAGTATATGAATGTGGAAGAAGATTTCGTAAAAGATCTTTTCTATGCTACGGAAACCAAACTCGGACGTGTCTATGTTCAAGAACCAGTGCTAACGAATGAACATACGAATCATATTTTAGATTATGAACGAGCCAGCCATATTATTGAAGAAGCAGAATATATTGGGCTGGGACTCTGCTATTGCCGTCACAAAGCCTACCATGCAGGCCATCCATGTGAAATTGATGCACCGTGGGATGTTTGTCTTACATTCGGCAATGTTGCCCGTTCCCTTGCAGAACATGGTGGACATGCCCGCCTAATCTCAAAAGAAGAAGCAATGGATGCGTTACAACGTTCCTATGAAGCAAACCTAGTTCAAATCGGGGAAAATGTTCGCGAAAATCCAGCATTTATTTGTAATTGCTGCGGATGCTGCTGTGAGGCATTGCAGGCTGCCCGTAGATTTGCACCAGTTCAGCCAGTTGCTACTACGAATTATATTCCTAAAATAGACACCCATACTTGCGTTGGATGCGGAAAATGTGCAAAAGTCTGTCCTGTTGGGGCTATTACAATGGAAGAAGATCCAAAAACTCATAAAAAACATGCCATTCTTCATAAAGAACTCTGTCTTGGATGTGGCGTATGCGCTAGAAACTGCAATCCAAAAGCAATTCACTTAGAGCGACGTCCAATCGAAGTAATCACTCCAGTTAACAGTACACATCGTTTTGTACTACAAGCAATTGAAAAAGGTACTCTACAAAATCTTTTATTTGACAACCAGGCATTTGCCAATCACCGTGCCATGGCACAGATTTTTGGAGCAATTTTAAAACTTCCGCCAATTAAACAGGCTCTTGCCAGCCAACAATTTAAATCCATTTACTTAGATAAGCTGTTATCTAGCCAGTTAAATAAGCAGAGAGCAAAACAAGCCAAAAAAGAAAACGCTACTTCCTCAAGTCAAAAATAAAAAGCATAAAAAGCGGTATACCAATTTCTAGTTCTATAGATTCAAATAAAATTAGAAATATCATATACCGCTTTTTATTTATTATATTGGAAGATCTCTGCGATGGAATATCACAATTCCAGCCACTATAAATAGGATTCCTACAACATATAAAATACCACATCCCACCCATGCTTCCTGTTTTCCAATAAGGAAATTATCTATCTGGAACAATGTCAATGGTGTAATCAATCTCAAATTTTCAAATTTTTCTCCAACTTGTGCAATCATCTGCATCAAAATGGAATAAATAATAACACCTGCTCCAATTCCTGTCGCCCGTTTCGAATCGTTACATAAACAAGATGGAAAAAAGCAAACTCCTGCAAAAAATACAAGCAATCCAAATAATCCTATATTAAGATTGAAAAATTCTTTTATCTCCATTTCATCAGGAAATAGAATATGACTTGTAATTAATATTAATCCAGTTACATAGATTACCATAAGAGCAATATATGTCACCAAAACAGCCGCCTGTGTTAACACAAAACTCCAACGCTTTTTCGGAACCGTTAGCAAATATACCATAGAACCATTATCTACATATTTAGCAACTAGTCTGCCTGCTAAAATAATAATAAAAACTCCAGGAAATGCCACAAAAAGCATTCCATATAAATAACCTGCTACAAATTCTAATAATGTAGTTCCAACATCTGCCATTCCAAATGCAGCAAATATCTCTGGCATACTTTCCGACATCATACGCAGACTATCTCCTAGTTTTGGATCAAACATCATTACAATCATCACAGAATACATTGTCAATACTCCAGCAAAAATAAGAAATAAAATAAAGTTTGCTTTGATTTCTCTGCGATACAATATAACACGAATCATTTTTCCTCTCTCCTTAGGGAACAAAAGAGCTCTTCATTGGATGGCATATCATGATGATAAAAATGCAAAAAGAATTCTTCCAAACTCTGCGTGCGCACATTCATATCCATAATTGTATAAACAGCTGCTTTTTTTATCACTTCATCAAGCTCCATTCCTACATTCAGAATTACAGTATTTTTTTCACACGCTACGTTCAAAACCTTGGAAGCGAAAGCAGATGCCATCTCGCTAGTCTGAAATGTAATTTCCATAATTTTCTTCCGATTGGAACGAAGTGTTTCCATATTCTCTACTGCAACTAATCTTCCATTTCGAATAATAACTGCCCGATCACAAGTTTTTTCCACTTCTTCAAAAATATGAGATGACATTAAAATTGTCTTTCCTCTTTTCTTTTCCTGTAAAATCAAGTTCACAAACTGTTCCTGCATCAACGGATCTAGTCCGCTCGTGGGCTCATCCAAAATTAAAATTTCTGGGTCTTGCATAAAGGCACAAACAATTCCAATCTTC
Source organism: Clostridiales bacterium CHKCI001 (assembly GCA_900045905.1). GTDB lineage: Bacteria > Bacillota > Clostridia > Lachnospirales > Lachnospiraceae > Fimimorpha. The sequence goes on from FCNS01000036.1 coordinate 50,497, forward strand.
TGTTTCATCCCTTTTGACATTTTTTTGATCTTCCCAGTCGGATTTAGATCAAATCGACTCATTAACTCCTGTGCTCGTCCTAGGTCTTTCATTCCTTTCATTTTAGCTACAAATTGAATAAACTCCATTCCATTCATCGAATCGATAAAAGCTGTTTCCCCAGGAAGATATCCTAGATAATTTTGGATTTTATCTGCATCTTGAAAACAATCCATTCCAGAAATTCGCAAACTTCCAGAATCAGGTTTTATAAACCCTAACAACTGACGAATCGTTGTTGTCTTTCCTGCTCCATTTGGTCCTAGAAATCCTAACACTTCTCCTTTTTTTACTTGAAAACTAAGATCAAAAACACCTCTTTGCCTACCATAATCCTTTGTAATATGATGAATCTCAATTAAATGTTCCATATTATTTCTTGCCTTTTGCGAAATATCCCCTTATGATTCCTTTTACGACTTTAATGTGTCTGTCCAGTTACAATACCTTCTTCTTCTACTCCCAACACAACTGCTTCAATTGCATACTCCAAACTCTTTTCAATTTCATCCAAAGACATTCCTGGTGTCGTGGCAGGTTTTCCAATTAACTGACTTGTTGCAAATGGAACATGAATAAAACCAGCTTTTATATTCGGATATTTTTTCTGTGTCATATATAATACATTGTACATAACACAATTGCATACATAGGTTCCAGCAGTATAAGAAATACTACATGGCAGGCCGTGTTCCTGAACATGTTTCACCATAGCACGGATCGGTACTGTAGCAAAATATGCAGTATCTCCATCTGGCTGTAACGCTTCATTCAATGGCTGTTCTCCTGCATTATCTGGAATTCTAGCGTCCGCAAGGTTAATCGCTACCTGCTCAATCGTCATATGCGATCTTCCACCAGCCTGTCCCACATTAATTACGATATCTGGATTGTATTTTTGAATTCCTTCTTCCACTGCCAGACAACTTTTGGAAAATACAGTAGGAATTTCCAATTTTATGATCTCTGCTCCTGCAATTTGCTCTGGAAGCATTTTTACTGCTTCATAGGCAGGATTCACTGTCTCTCCTCCAAATGGATCAAATCCCGTAACTAAAATCTTCATTTTGTTTCCTTCTTTCCCTCTTTATTTTATCCATCTAACCTTATTTTCATTTGAAAATAATCATATAAGCAATCTGCACTACAATCATAATTAATGCCACTACAATTTGATTTTTAATTACTCCAAATCGGTCTTTCATATCTAATATTGCAACTGGTACAATGTTAAAGTTAGCAGCCATTGGTGTCAACAACGTACCACAATATCCTGTTGTTAATGCAACCGCCCCAATCAAAACTGGATCAGCTCCATATGCCAAAACAAACGGTGCCCCGATTCCAACTGTCATTACTGTAATTGCCGCAAATGCGTTTCCCATAATCGCAGTAAATACTACCATTCCGATCCCAAATACAATAATTCCTAAATTTACATTACCAGCTGGCACAATCATTCCAATTATTTTTGATATTACTTCTCCTACGCCTGCTGCTGTAAAGATACCTCCCAAACATGCTAAAAGCTGAGGAAGTAAACAAAGTGGTCCCATCATGGACAAGAATCTCTCCGAATCGTCCAAAAATACTTTTGGCTTATTATCTCTTGAAAAGCACATCAGCAGAACCATTGCAATCATAACACCGACAGTGATTCCAACAAGAGAACTAATCTTCGTAAATAATGCGAATACTAACGCCATAACTCCCATACAAAGTGCTGGGATAAATATTTTCATACCAATCTTTTTAAACTGAGCCTTAGAATATTCTTTTGACGCAGCCTCTTGCTTTCCTGGTTTCACTCGCTTAAAAATTGCTGGAATAACCATAATCACAACTAAAATTCCCGTAATCTCAGATGGAATCCAGCGTCCAAATGCACAGGCAACTCCAAAAAAGCACCAAAATATAGCAGTTCCAATTCTGGAGGGATTTTCTTTATCCAATAAATTTTTCACACCTGCGTAAAATGTAATAAGACCAATAATAATATATACAATTTCCAGAAGTTTATCTCCTAAACTTATCGTTGAGTCCATAAAAAACGACATACTACTTTCCTCCTCTGCTATTCGTTCCATAATACTTTTTACGTAATCTCGTATCACGAATCATAAAATAGATACATGCAACAACCAATGCTATCAAAGCAATTGGAATCGATACTTTCGCTAAATCAATTACTTCCACTTCATAGCCAAGAGAACTTAACGTAGACTGCACAAGTAATGCAGCCGCACCACCTACAAATAGCACCTGGAAGAAAAACCATGCAATATTTTCCATTGCTGATGCCATTCCCTTTACTTCTTCGATATACTCTTCTTTTACCTCTTTGTTTTCTGCTTCTAACGCACCTTCTGCCATAGGAATTACAACTGGACGAATAAATCCTGCTACACCTCCAAATCCTACATTAAATGCACCAAAGAATGCACGCATAATTCCATATGCGCAAACTAATTTTCCGCTTGTGACACCTTTCAGCTTACCAATTAATGCCGCAGCTGCCTCTCTTAATCCGTTTCTTTCTAAAGTTCCTGTTACAAGTAAAATCATAATAAAAATCGTCATACTTCTGTTTGCAGTAAAGTTAGAACCAAGAATTTCCAAAAAACCTTCTACTCCAAGGCTTCCTACAATTGCTGTTACAATAGCAGATACGGATACAATTAGAATCGAATCCAATTTTAGGGCAAATCCTACAATTACAACAACAATACCAAGTAATTTTAACAGTTCTACCAGCTCCATAAAAAAATCCTCCTATTTTATTAAAGCAGATGTCTTAACTTTTTACTTATCTGCTCTTAAATTAATATTATTATTTTATCTTTTATCCTTCAATTCGTCAAGTTAGCATACTAAAATTTATATAATATATATTATCGTTCTGTCATTCCTTGTCATTTATGACTTCCTCACTATTGGTTTATTTTACGTCCTTTTTTCAATTCTGGCATAATCGTTATAAGCATCGTGAAGAAGCAAGCACATCCTCCAATCAAATTAGAAATCGGCTCTGCCCAAAATACTCCATTTACTCCCATTCCTCCTAACATCGGAAGAATCACCGTAAGAGGAACTACAATAATCACCTTACGGAAGATTGAGAAAAATGTAGCCTTTTTTGCCTTTCCCAATGCTACAAAAACGGATTGCCCTGTAAATTGCAATGCCATAAAACAAAATCCAAAAAAATAAATATGAAGAGCTGGAATACCGTTCTTTACAAGTTCTCCACTTCCATCGAAGATACGAATAAAAATTTCTGGAAATAATCTTAGAATTCCCCAAGATAAAATCGTATAAGAAAAGCAAGCAGCTGTTACAAAGTAAATTGCCTTTTTGACTCGATCATACGCTCCTTCCCCATAGTTATAACTCATAACAGGAGATGCTCCATTTGTAATACCCATAACTGGCATAGTAAAGATTTCTCTGACTGAATTTAATACTGTCATGATTCCAATATACAAGTCTCCCCCATATACTTGTAAAGTTGCATTGCAGACAATCTGAACAAGCCCATTCGTAAATGCCATAATAAATCCAGATATTCCAAGTGATATAATTGAAATCACTCGTTTCCATTTTATTTTCATGCAACCTATCTTTAAACGCAGTTCTACTTTATTTCCAGTCAAAAACTTCATAACCCAAAGTGCGGAGCTAAACTGAGATAGGATCGTCGCAAGTGCTGCCCCTCTAACTCCCATACGAAATACAAATATAAAAATCGGATCTAAAATAATATTTAAAACAGCTCCTATCAAAACCGTGAACATACCAATATTTCCAAATCCTTGACTGTTAATAAATGGATTCATTCCAACAGAAATCATAACAAAAACTGTTCCTATCAGATAAATTTGCATATATTGTTCTGCATATACAAAAGTTGTATCACTGGCTCCAAATAAATATAAAATTGGCTTATAAAAACACAGTCCAATCACCATTAATAAAATACCTGTGCCAACTAGCATGACAAAGGTATTCCCCATAATCATTTCTGCTTCTTCATCATTCCCCTTTCCACGCTCTATCGCACAGAGCGGTCCTCCTCCGTTTCCAAACAAATAAGTAAATGCTGTAATCAACGTAATAACCGGAAAACAAAGTCCTACTCCAGTTAATGCTAAGGTACCTATTCCCTCAATTCTCCCTATGTACATTCGATCCACAATATTATAAAGAAGATTTAAAAACTGTGCGACTGTCATCGGCACCGCAACTTCCAAAATATTTCGATATACACTCCCTTTTGAAAAATCTGTTTGATGTGTTTTCAAACTACCACCTCCATATGTACTGAAAAAAGACATTTTATCCACAAGCGTATAACTGTATTTTATGCTATACGCAACGAAGCACCCTGTTCAAGATTTCTCATAAATCATCATATAAAACCAGAATTTAGTAATGACAATTACAAAAAACCTTTTATCAGGATGCTTACCTGCATATACCTATTTTACAATAAAATAAAAAATTCTACAACGACTTTTATGTAGACTAAAGATTTTCAGCCCGCTTCGCTTCCTACTTACTACTTTTTCCATGAATCATATTTATGATACCACAGACAGCTCCAAATAGAACACCTGCAACAGGCCAAATAATCCATGTTCTTTCCCAATCCATCGTACTTAGGCTAAACCATAAATAAATTGCTGTTATAATACACCAATAAATACCTGCGACCGGAGAAATTTTCTTTTCTCTTTCCTTTTTCTCTTCTGTATAATCCCCTTCCTGCAATAATTTCTGATAACTTCCAAAAATCATGCCTGACCATACAAATAAATAAACTGCCGCACTTACTATAATTAATAGCAAGTCAACACAATAAACTAAAATTAGCTCAGACGCTTGAAATGCTGCTGCTATAAGTAATGGAATGGCACTTATAATACATAATGTAACCCCAACTGCAACACAGATTCGATGCGTGGATTCAAACTCCTCTTTTTTCTTTCGTACAATCCCTTCCACACCATACTGTAAAGAAAAGACTTCTTTTTCTAAGTGCTCATACTTTTCTAACTGCATTCCATTCAATATGAATGACGCAACTGCTCCTCCAATAATTAGCAGTAATACAATAACTCCGATTCCTCCCGCAGTATCTTCAGAAAATCCACCATAATATTCCGACATTCCCCCCAGTAGAATCAATACAACTGGAGAGAAAACACAGGCTGTGGCTGCAAGTGCAAATCTCCATGCCATTTTCGCAGTTAGATCCATAAATCGATTTGCTTCTTCTAATGAAACCATTTTAGTTTTATTTTCATATTTTTCATGCTCTGGATCATTATCTTCATATTCAAGACTATCTTTTAAAAGAAAGTCCGTACTTACATCAAAGATTTGACTTAATTTAATAATCTTATCTAAATCTGGAAGAGAAGATCCACTTTCCCACTTTGATACCGATTGCCTAGATATATCCATTTTCATAGCTAATTCTTCTTGTGACCATCCATTTTTCTTTCGAAGCATAATTAATTTTTCTGATAGAATCATATTTGCTCCTCCTTTTCACTTATTTTAAAAAAAGTATAGCAAAAAATCCGTTAGACAGCCACCAATTATACTTGAAACTTTGTCAACCAGCAGTTGCATTTTCCTATTTAGCTCCCAATACTACACTTTCTGTAACATAAATTCAAGAATTCGGCGGATTTCCAAAGCATGCAGTGGGAAGATGGGGTCAAAATACCTTTTGATCCCAAGATAGATAAAAGAAAGTTTTAGTGAAGGCTTCTTTTATTTACATTTATCTATTATGATACGCTGACAATTCCAGCTAACACATTTTTATAATCTTCATAGTTCTTTTTCAGCAGTGTAGGTGTATCCAATCCATATGGACATTTGGACGCACATTTTCCACAGTGAAGGCATGTCTCAATTTTTTTCATATTTTCTTGCCACACTTCGTTCAACCAGTTTTTGGAAGGAGAACGTCGAAGCAACTGAATCATTCTCGCACAAGTAGAAATCTCGATTCCCTGTGGACATGGCATACAGTATCCGCATCCACGACAAAAGCTTCCAGAAAGTTCTTTCCGATCGTTTTCGATAATACTGCGAATTTCTTCATTTAATACAGGTGGATTTTCCTGGAAAGATAAAAATTGCTTCAATTCTTCTTTCCTTTGAACTCCCCAAAGTGGCAATACCCCATCGTATTGATCGACAAACCAATAACAGACATCTGCTCTTGTCAATAATCCTCCTGCCAAACCTTTCATTCCTAAAAATCCCATACCAGCGTTTACACAGTTTTTCATTAACTCGATCTCTTTTTCTGTGGAAATATAGGCAAATGGATACTGTAATGTTTCATATAAACCACTATCTATCGCTTCCTGTGCCACATGAAGCAAATGTGCGGTTATACCAATATGACGAATTTTCCCTTCTTTCTTCGCCTCCACCATTGCATCATAAACTCCATCTGCTTCTCCTGGACGGAAACATTTCGGAGCACAGTGAAGCTGATAAATATCAATATAATCCGTTTTTAATTTACTCAATGAAGTTTCCAAATCTTTTTTTACCGCTTCTCCTGTCTTAGCTGGAGTTTTTGTCGCAATATAAATGTTTTCTCTTGGAATATCTGCAATTGCTCTTCCCAATTTTTCTTCACTGTCGGAATAACTTCTTGCCGTATCAAAGAAGTTCACACCACCTTCATATGCTTGATGAATCAACTTGACGGCTGTCTCCATATTGACACGCTGAATTGGGAGTGCTCCAAATCCATTTTTATTTGCTATAATTCCTGTATTACCTAACTTTACTGTTTTCATCGTGTACCTCCCATTTCTGTACCTTACTCTTCTTCTGGATACTTTAATCCCCAATCGTTACGCAGTTTCGTCATAATATTCATAACATCAATCGTATAATCCAAATGCATCGGATTTTCTGAGCCAAACGGATTTCCCTGTGCAATCATCTGCTCCATATCATTGACCTCATAACACAATGCCAAAACGCTGTCTTGTTCTTGAATGACTTCTTTTTCCGATGAATCCGTATAAGTAATCACCGCTTCCTTTCCTCTTGGATAATTATAAATCTCAATATATCCCTTTTCAAATGCAACCATTCCACGCTTTGGCTGTTTTGCACGTAATGACAAAGAAACCGTTGCCATTTCCTGTTTCTCATTCATCAATAAAATTCCAACCTGCTCATCCACACCAGTTGGAGCTAGTTTTACCTGTGATACAATTTGATTTGGTGTTTCCGTCATAAACCACCGAACAAACGACAATGCATATACTCCAATATCCAACAATGCACCACCAGCCAGATTTGGATTAAAAAACCGGTTCGTCCTATCATATTCTTTATAACATCCAAAATTCATCTGGATAAACCGCAGTTCTCCTAATTTTCCAGTCTTAATGATCTGACTTAATTTCTTGTAAAGCGGCATATGATAAATGGTCATTGCCTCTGCCAAAACCAGATTTTTTTCCTTTGCCAATTCTACTGCCTGCATCAATTCCTGTGAATTCAGTGTGATCGACTTTTCACAAAGCACATGTTTTCCATGCTTTAATGCTTCCAATATATAAGAAATATGGGTATTATGCGGTGTAGCAATATAAACAACATCCACATCATCATCTGTAAATACATCTTCGATTTTCTTATATACCTTTGGAATATGATATTTTTCGGCAAATGCAATGGCTTTTTCATAAGTTCGATTTGCTACCCCATACAGCGTTGTATTTTTTTGCTCCATCGCTTGTGCTATCTGCTGTGCAATATCTCCACATCCTAAACTCACCCAACGATATTGTTTCATCTTAACCCTCCTACATAAGAAATCATTCACCATAAAGATTTTTCTTATTTTATTTTAACGGATTTCCATTCTTTTTACAATCCCTTTCCCACCTTAATCACATTTTAGCGAGCCCCAAAGTCTAACATTCCATGCCAGCAAGAACGCTTGACCTTTTGTCTCTGGAACCATATAATATAATTAAAAAAATTTAGATAGAGAAGAAAAATTCCATGAAAAAATATAGATGCAGCTACTGTGGCAAACGATTAAAGATTAGTTCAAACTTTTGTTCTAATGAATGTAAAAGAAATTATGAGCGTAAAATTAAGCAAGCTACTAAAAAGATCCCTTATTTTCTACTTGGTATCATTTTAGGATTTATAACTATGTTCATTGGTATCCTCCTTAGTCGCACAAATATAGAAGGAATCGGGATCACAATTATGGGACTCACCGTAATTATTTTACCTTTCACAACACCCGAAACAACAATGTTGTTCGGATATCAGAAAGCCAAATTATTAGGCAGAATATTAGGGATTCTACTCGTGTTCATTGGAATATGGGTTGGGTTTACTAATTGAAATCACATACAAAAAATTCCTTGTATCCTAATTCATCTTCATTCAATCCATTGTTCGTTTCATAAATCGTATCAATTCTAGAAAATCAAATCCATTTTCATTTGGCCGCTCAAATCTTACATTAACAACATCGAATCCGTTTTCTTCAATAACAGAACTATGAGTCGTTACAATTGAATGAAGACAGGTTGCTTGCATCTGGTGCATTGTCATATCCCCACACATTCTCATAAAGCTGTTCCTTAGTGAATACTTGTCCTTTATGGCTGGAAAGAAAATATAATAGGTCAAATTCTTTTGCAGTTAAATATATTATCTTTCCTTTTTTGTCGGTAATGATACGAGTAAATGGAAGAAGCAGTACACAAGGTTCTTGTCGCTGGCTCTGATACGCTTTCCCTTGTATTTGTATAAAGTCATAAACCCCCCTTTTCTGGATATGAAAAAAGCGGTCAATCGTATAGACTAACCGCTTCACTGAATACTTGAATAGATTATTTATTTCTTAGGTTGTTCAAAAAACCAGAGATTGCAGATAATAGCCATCCAAGATCTACAACAACCAAAAAGATTTTCCATCCTATGCCATTATCAAAGACAAAGATGACTGTATATAAAGCAAAGATGCTTACAATTATGCCTATGCCATACAAGATTAAATGTAATTTTCTTCTTTTCTCTTTATCCATTTTTACCGTCCCCTTAATTTCATTTTATTGGGAACATTATACCTCTATCCAGTATCACCTACAATGAAAAATACCAATGTCCTTATTTCTACTGCATTAAGTGCGATCGGCTATTGAAGTGAAAGCTCATATAGTGCTTACTGGCGATAAGGATTTTTTAGAATCTGGCATAAAAAATCCAACAATTATGACACCAGCAGAATTTTTAAAATACTGATTTTACATAAATGCAGCGAACTAAGAATTAAAAACTTCTGATTCGCTGCATTTATATCTCCCATCTGATATAAGTACCTTTTATCAACTAAGATAATTTATATTTTTCAATTTTTATAGATAAAATTGAGTTATGACTACTTAATAGATATAAATAAATATTTTTTTCTTTTTTTATAAATTTTCCCCTTAAATATCTATATCCATTTTCTGGGTAATATACGTTTCTTTTCTCTTTATATATTACAACTATTTTCTCTTCTCCAATTTTTGCTATGTAATGATCGATTGATTCAAAATCATGAAAACTTTCCTTATTGATTGTCAAAAAAACTTCTATCTGTTTATGGTATTCAATAAAAGTAACTTCCGAAAAAGAACTTTCTATAAAAGCTCTTTTCTCTAATTCATAGATTTTATAAACATTGAACTCGCTTAATTTTATATAATCTTCTCTAAATTCTTTATACTTTAAATTATTAAAATCTAATTTCTGAATACAATATTGATCTAAATCTACTTTTAAATCTACTCCTCGAAATGCTACCTGTAATTCTGAATGTCCTTCAAACATAAATAGTATACTGTCTAAGCTAAGATCCACAATCTTAGGAATCAGTCATTTTAAAACTTCAATTTGTTCCTTATCTAATGCAGCTATTTTTTTCTGAATCAATTGGGCTGTTGTCCCTTTCATTTCTCCATCAATCATTTTATTCATGAAACCTATTGTTCCATCTCTAATATCTCCTTTCTTCTTACTGTATTTTTTCCAAGACATCAACTCCACAGACTGCTATTTATAATTTGTTAATTTCTTTGAATTCTTAAATAAGTACCAATTTTTAAATATGTATTATTATGGTTATCTTCTTTACATATACAAATTATTTTCTTAATTACATCTTGTTCATCAAAAAACTTTGTAATCATCCAGCCTCGATTTAACATTATACCAACATCTGGAAATCCCGCCATTAGTCTCTTTATACTAATTAAGTTAAATTCAAATACTTCATAGGCACCATTAATATTTTCTGGTCTAATAAATGCTTTATATGAAAAGAAAAAATCTTCTATTTCTTCTCCCAAATCTTCTTGCAATGTATTTAATGCCTTCAATATCATTATATACCTCCAATTATAACATAATCAGAATTCATTCATACAACTTTTTACTACTATAAAGCAGCGAAACAACAAAGTAAATTTCCCGCTTTTTGTCTCGCTGCCTGATAGATTTTTTCATATTGTTTTTGTTTACAGGAATTCTTTGAGTTCTTGCATGAACTGTTCCTCTGCTTTCACAATTTTTTTTGCAATTGCAATACTTTCGGAAGAGGCATCTTCATACTTATTAATAAACTCGCTTAGAGACTGAATTCCCATATTGCATCCATCCATGGCCAGTTTTGCAACTTGACTGTCGTCTTTATTCACAAGTAATTTAATATCCGTCATAAAGCGTGAAAACATGGATGCCATCATACCTGGTTCCTGCTCTTCACTGCCATGTTTTTGAAGTAGTTTCGCGGTATCTTCTTCTAATTGTTTATGCTTTTTATCATATTGATCCAGAACGCATTTTAATTTCTCGTCCGTAACAAATTCTCTCATTTGGTTTATACTATTAATCGCCATTTTACAGCCAGAACTGCATTCTTTCAAAAGTTCTCTTGTATGATCTTCCATAATTACCTCCTAATGCCCTATATATTTACTTTTTTGATTCGAATATAGTATCTGCAATAGAAGGATAAATATGTATCTAGCACTCAAGCTATTTTATCAATAACCTGTGGAATGAATAAAACGATCTCCATCCATAATGCTCTGCACTGTTTCACTTACAGTGATTTTGGAGGAGTCCTGCTGTATAAATTTTAATGTATCTGTACCAACCTTCTCAAATACATAATGATATCTCCCATCATGCGTATATGCTATTAATTTATTATCGACTTGTTGATAGCCCCCATATGGCAAATAAGAATTCCATGGATCATAGCAAAATAGAAACTGATTGTTATCCAATAGGCGAAGATATGCTTCTCTCTCTTCTCCGCCTTTGACTAAGTAGTAATTTTTTCCTCTAGATTCTAAGATTTCATTTTGGATCATTTCAGTCATTGGATCTGTCAAAAGCGTAATTCCAACTCCAATCAAGATAACGATTGCAAGTCCAACTCCAATCCCAGTAGGCTTTTTATAATGAACGATGTTTTTTATCCGTTGTTTTATATAGATTTCTCCAAATGCTAAAGGAATTTTTCTTTGACCACATACCGATCGATTAAAAAGTGTTTTGGCATATTCTTTATAATCCCAATGGTCTAGCTTTTTTAGAACCACTTCGTCACAGGAAAGTTCCATATAATGTTGGAGCTGCCGATAGGCAATCCATGCCAATGGATTAAACCAATGGATACAAACAATTAGAAATGCTGCAAACTTAATCATTGGATCTTTTCTTTGAATATGTGCATTTTCATGTAGCAAGACATACTCTAATTCTTTCTCTGGTATTTGCGAATAAACATAGATTTTATGATTTCTGATTCCCCAGACCAATGCATTTGGAATTTCATCCACATAATAAATATTATCCCTAATCCAAATATTACAGTCTAACTTTTTTTTCAACTGCATCAGCCTAATCAAACTATATCCTAAAATACCAATAATTCCAAACAGCCATATCCATGGCAGGATATTCCACAATTCCCCTTGCGATAAATGGCTCTGCATATTCTGCGTTTCTATATAATTTGACTGATATATTTCGTTTACTTGATTCATAGAACGCTGTGTATAAAGGCTAATAAAGTTTGGTTTTCTTATTAAGCTGAATGTCGTTTTCCAAAATGACGGAATTACCATGCGAAGAAATGGAAAAATTCCTATGATACACCCATATTTAGATGGAACATTCCATAATCGAAAGAGCCATTGTACGACTAAAACAATCATAATCGCAATGCTTGCCTGATAACTCATACTTAAAACGATGCTGAAAATACCCTTCATCCCAATTCCCCCTAACTATTTTGTTCACAGTTATGGATAATATCTTTTAATTGTTCAATCTCCTTTTTACTTAATTTTTTCCTAGATGTAAATGCTGTAAGAAAACTTAGGAGCGAACCATGAAAGGATTCTTCCACATACTGTTCGCTCTGTCTGGCATAAAATTCTTCTCTGGAAATTAATGCAACGACTGTTCCATTTTGGTTCTGAAATAACCCCCGATCACTTAACTTTTTTAATACTGTATAAGTAGTCGTCCTTTTCCAATTTAACTTTTGTTCACATAATTTTGTTAATTCGGAAGTGCTAAGAGGAGCTTGCTCCCAAACAATATCTGCAAATTTTCCCTCCACTGCACCTAATAAATATTTATTCTCCATAACAAATTCCTCCAGTTTCCAATTTTTAATTTCCTCTGTATCAAAATTTCAGTATCACTAACAATAAGAATTCGATTTTTCTTTATACAAAAACTGTCTATATTATATAGACAGTTTCATTCTATACTATATAGACAGTCTTGTCAATCGTATTTTATCTTTTTCGTTTATTTTTTAATGTTCGAATCGCTGTTCCACTTAAAATCCCTATCAAGGATGGAAGGAATGCCAAACACACTGCAACTCCATTTGTATTGTGAAAAACACCCCAAGGTATGAAAACCCCAATCGCTCCAAATATGATTGGTATAAGCCACTTTATTTTTGTATCTCGCATTCCAATCAAAATAGAACTAATCAATGCTGCTAATGGAAGGATAAAATAAAAATTCAATAATGTATACCCCATCTCATCCCCTGGTTGTAGAAAGAATATTCCCTGAACTATAATTAGTATTGCTACAGTAATAAAAGCAGATATCATTGCCACGGTAATCGTATGTTTTCGGAACCTGTTTCGAAATCTTTTGATTGGCTCTGTATCACAAATAATCTCTGGCTCTTTTTCCCTCATCTGACTCAGAATCTTTTGACACTCCTCACACTCTGCTAAATGCTCTTCTATTAGCTCTCTGCTCTTTGCACTAACCATATTTTCCACATATAATGGAAGTAGATCTTTGATTACATCACAATCTATCTTCATACCATTCCCTCCATTTCTTTTTGTAATTTTTGCTTGGCTCGGTGATAGGTCACACATGCCCAATGCTCCGACTTTCCAAACAGCAGACCAATCTGTTTAAACGATAATTCCCCAAATACTCTTAAAGAAAACACTTCTTTATAAGGCTCTGACAATTCATGCAGCTTTTGATGAATTTGAAAAGCTAATTCTTTATCCACAAGCATATGTTCGATATCGCTTTCCTCAAACATGACCGTATTCCAGTCTGTATCCTTCGTTACTCTTCTTTGCTTTTTTAAGTAGGTAAAATAACTATTTTTTGCAATCTGACATAACCAAACTCGTATATCACAATCCCCTCTAAATTTACGAATGGAGTGCAACGCCTTAAAGAAAACTTCTTGTGTCAGTTCTTCTGCCACGTCTTCATTTAACGACAACCCTCTTAAAAAACGATATACATCTTGAAAATAAGCGTTATATATCTCTTCAAAATCCATTTTCCATCCCCCCTTCATTCGTAAAACGTTACAATAGTACTAACGATATATTCTTGTTCTTTTATTTATAAGACTCTCTTTATCCAAAAATATCACAGAAAATCTTAGTTTTTTCAAGACTCGCTCCTGCGAGTCTTGGCGCAGGATTCAGGTCAACTTTAGCTGACATAATACATCTCCGAATCCTTGTACATCCTCGCGGAGCATATATCAGATGGGAGATGATACCCACCGCTGATACTGAGTTGTTACTCGCTGCCTACAGAGGAGAAAGTCATTTCCCATCTAATATAAATTAAGGAGTAGTTTTCTTGCTACTCCTGTATCCATCACTTTTTATTTATTCGTTCCACTCGTCCCCTTTTTTGAACGATAATTCTCTATAATTTTTCTAATATCAGAGGGTTTTACATTCGAATACAATTTCTCATCAACTTGAAACGATGGTGCCTGTGTACAATGTTTCAGACAATTGCGTACACGTAAGCAAAAGACTTGATCCTTTGAAATTCCATTCTGATCTGGCTTTAGAATTTCTTTCCAAGTATTTAAAATTATATCCCCGCCTTTCCTTTTACAGCGTTCTCCACTACATATGGTGACAATATGCTGATATGGTGCTAATTTTAAACTTGGAAGTCGTTGAATGAGACATTTTAAAAATGTTTCTTTTAATTCTAAAGCACTGCAAATATAGGTAATTGCTTCTTGAGAGATCCATCCATCTATTTCTTGAATTTCTCGAAGCATTGCAACAATATTTTCTTGATCTTTTGGGTTTTTTACACAAGAATAATATTCTACAATCTCTTCTAATTGTACTTGTTCCATTTCTTTTTTAGGAAAGAATTCCCATCATTCTTTCCCTTCTCCCTTCACTTATTATCATGGAGCCACAGTTTATTCAGCAACTCATAATATAAAAACGTATCATCCCCCGCTTAGTGCTCCACGCACTTGAAGCAGGGAACTGCCCGTTCTGTGTTCAAACTATATCATATTTTCAACTATGATTCTACACTATATTTTCATTTTTATTTTTTCTAATTGAAGTCTATACTTTTTTATGCTAATATGTTATGATTTTTGTTACTGCATATTTTACTTTATAGTTTTACTAATGATTTTTCTTTAATTAACAACCATAAGATTCCATACATTCCACCAAAAAAATTTCTGAAATGTATGAAACAATTTTTTGGAATCGTGATGATACTGATATTTTATTATAGGAGAGTTTATTATGCTATCTTTTGTTAATGATTATTCCGAAGGTGCCCACGAAAGTATCCTCAAGCGTCTTCTGGAAACAAATATGGAAAAACTTCCAGGATATGGAACCGATGTATATTGTGAAACTGCGAAGGAAAAAATTCGCCTTGCCTGCGATTGCCCTAATGCCGATATCTATTTTTTAGTTGGAGGAACCCAGACAAATAAGGTTATAATTTCCTCTCTGCTTGCTTCCTACCAAGGAGTCATAGCTGCTTGCACAGGTCATATCGGAACTCATGAAGCTGGAGCGATTGAAGACACTGGACATAAAGTATTAGAACTTCCGCAAACACAGGGAAAAATTTCCGCAAGTAAATTAAAAGAGTATCTCAATGACTTCTATTCTGATGAGAATCATGACCATATGGTATTTCCTGGAATGGTATATATTTCTTATCCAACAGAATATGGTACATTATATACAAAACAAGAACTTATTGACATTCATATGGTTTGTTCTCAGTTTGAAATTCCACTCTATATAGACGGTGCACGGTTAGGATATGGCCTTGCAAGCGAAGAAAGCGATGTAACAATTTCTGATATTGCAAAGTTTAGTGATGTGTTTTATATTGGAGGCACGAAAATTGGAGCACTTTGTGGAGAAGCAGTTGTATTTACCAAAAACAATACTCCCAATCACTTTGTTACTCTTATAAAAAGACAAGGTGCGTTACTTGCAAAAGGACGCTTGCTTGGCATACAATTTGACACATTGTTTACGAACAATTTATATCATGAGATTAGCAAAAATGCCATTCAAACAGCAAATGCCTTAAAAAAAGGATTACAAGCAAAAGGATATTCGTTTTTTCTAGATTCTCCTACCAATCAAATTTTTATTATTGTTGAAAATAGTCAACTGGAAATTTTAAAGCAAAAAGTAGCTTTTAGTTTTTGGGAAAAAATAGATGATACACATACAATTATTCGTTTTGCCACTAGCTGGGCTACAAAGATGAATGAAGTGAATGCATTAATCAATTTATTATAATATTTTTAGAGATTGAAACCTATAGCGAAAAACTTCGTATTTATGCAGGTTTACAGTAAATTCTATCCTGTAAATCCGCTTTTTTATTTTATAATTATTCTATTTTTTATTATAATTTATAAATTCCCCCTTACTTTTTCCGCATTTTTATATATAATAGTATAAAAGAAGTGCTCATATCTGGAAGACAAAACAAACTTAAAAAGTTTTGCTGCTCCAATATCATGGGCAAACATATATAACAGGAGGATATAACATGTCACAAAGAACCGACATCCATAAAGTATTAATCATTGGCTCTGGTCCTATCATTATCGGCCAGGCTTGTGAATTTGACTACTCTGGAACACAGGCTTGTAAGGCACTGAGAAAACTTGGTTATGAAATTGTTCTGGTCAATTCCAATCCAGCTACGATTATGACTGATCCTGAGATAGCAGATGTTACCTATATTGAACCTTTAAATGTAAAGCGTCTGGAACAAATTATTGCCAAAGAACGTCCTGATGCACTGCTTCCTAATCTTGGCGGACAATCTGGTTTAAACTTATGTGCTGAATTAGCAAAAGCAGGAATTTTAGATAAATACCATGTTCAAGTAATTGGTGTACAAGTAGACGCAATTGAACGTGGCGAAGATCGAATTGAATTCAAAAAGGCAATGAACAAATTAGGCATTGAAATGGCTCGAAGTGAAGTTGCTTACAGTGTAGAAGAGGCATTGGCAATCGCTGATAAATTAGGTTATCCTGTTGTTCTTCGTCCAGCTTATACAATGGGCGGTGCTGGTGGTGGTCTTGTCTATAACAGAGAGGAATTAAAGACCGTATGTGCAAGAGGATTACAAGCAAGTCTGGTTGGACAGGTATTAGTAGAAGAATCCATCTTAGGTTGGGAAGAATTAGAATTAGAAGTTGTCCGTGATGCAGACAACAATATGATTACGGTCTGCTTTATTGAAAACATTGATCCACTTGGAGTTCATACTGGAGATTCCTTCTGTTCTGCGCCTATGCTCACGATTTCAGAAGAATGCCAAAAACGTCTTCAAGAACAAGCTTATAAGATCGTGGAATCCGTTCAAGTTATTGGAGGAACCAATGTCCAGTTTGCCCATGACCCAGTAACTGATCGTATTGTTGTCATTGAAATCAATCCAAGAACTTCTCGTTCTTCTGCTCTGGCTTCTAAAGCAACTGGTTTCCCAATTGCTCTTGTATCCGCTATGTTGGCAACTGGCTTAACATTGAAAGATATCCCTTGCGGCAAATACGGAACCTTGGACCGCTATGTTCCAGATGGAGACTATGTTGTAATTAAATTTGCCCGCTGGGCATTTGAAAAGTTTAAAGGCGTTGAAGATAAACTCGGAACTCAGATGCGTGCCGTTGGAGAAGTAATGAGTATTGGAAAGACTTACAAAGAAGCGTTCCAAAAAGCAATCCGCAGTTTGGAAACAGGACGCTATGGACTTGGACATGCAAAGGATTTTGCATCGAAAACAAAGGAACAATTGCTTCAAATGTTAATTACTCCATCCAGTGAACGTCATTTTATTATGTACGAAGCTTTGCGCAAAGGTGCTTCCGTGGAAGAAATCTATGAAATTACAAAAGTGAAAACTTATTTCATCGAACAGATGAAAGAATTAGTCGAAGAAGAAGAAGCCCTTCTTTCTTACAAGGGCAGCCTGCCTACCGATGAAATGTTAATTCAAGCCAAGAAAGATGGATTTTCTGATAAGTATTTAAGTCAAATTTTAGAAATTCCAGAATCTCAGATCCGTAATCGCCGTATCGAACTTGGCGTAGAGGAAGCATGGGAAGGCGTCCATGTAAGTGGAACGCAAGACAGTGCTTACTATTATTCCACTTACAATGCAGAAGATAAGAATCCTGTTAAGACTGACCGACCAAAGATTATGATTTTAGGAGGCGGTCCAAACCGTATCGGACAGGGTATTGAATTTGATTATTGTTGTGTTCATGCCTCTTTAGCTTTGAAAAAGCTGGGATTTGAGACAATTATCGTAAATTGTAATCCTGAGACAGTATCTACCGATTATGATACTTCTGATAAATTATATTTCGAACCTTTAACATTAGAAGATGTATTAAGCATTTATAAAAAAGAACAGCCTATTGGTGTCATTGCCCAGTTTGGCGGCCAAACACCTCTGAATTTAGCTTCAGAATTAGAGAAAAACGGAGTGAAAATTTTAGGAACTGCTCCATCTGTCATTGACCTTGCAGAAGATCGTGACCAATTCCGTGCTATGATGAAAAAATTAGAAATTCCTATGCCAGAATCTGGAATGGCAACTACCGTTGCAGAAGCTCTCTCAATCGCAGAACAGATTGGATATCCTGTTATGGTACGTCCTTCTTACGTATTAGGTGGACGAGGTATGGAAGTCGTTTATGATGCTGAAAGTATGGAAGGTTATATGAAGGCAGCCGTAGGTGTCACACCTGACAGACCAATTTTAATTGACCGTTTCTTAAATAATGCACTCGAATGTGAAGCGGATGCAATTAGTGATGGAAACCATGCATTTGTTCCTGCTGTTATGGAACATATTGAATTGGCAGGTGTACATTCTGGTGATTCTGCATGTATCATTCCATCCGTGCATATTTCAGAAGAAAATGTAAAAACAATTAAAGAGTATACAAGAAAAATTGCAGAGGAAATGCATGTAAAAGGCTTAATGAATATGCAGTATGCAATTGAAAATGGTACCGTTTATGTATTAGAAGCAAACCCTCGTGCATCTCGTACGGTTCCATTAGTATCCAAAGTCTGCAACATCCGTATGGTTCCATTGGCAACTGATATTATTACATCGGAGATTACAGGACGTCCATCTCCAGTTCCAGCTTTAAAAGAACGGACAATTCCTTATTACGGTGTAAAGGAAGCTGTTTTCCCATTTAATATGTTCCAAGAAGTAGATCCAGTCTTAGGCCCAGAAATGCGTTCTACTGGAGAAGTGTTAGGACTTTCTCCATCGTATGGAGAAGCTTTTTATAAAGCTCAAGAAGCAACTCAATCTTCTCTTCCATTAGAGGGTACCGTATTAATCTCTGTAAATAAAAAGGATAAACCAGAAGTTGTGGAAGTTGCAAGAAGTTTCGCAGAAGATGGATTCCATATTATGGCTACGGGCACAACTTATGAATTAATTCGCCAAGCTGGAATTGAAGCAGAAAAGGTGAAAAAACTTTACGAAGGACGTCCAAATATTTTGGACATGATAACCAATGGAAAGATTCAACTCATTGTAAATACTCCAGTTGGAAAAGAAAGTGTTCATGACGACAGCTACTTGCGTAAAGCAGCAATTAAAGCCAAAATACCATATATGACTACAATGGCTGCTGCCAAAGCAACTGCCAGCGGTATTAAATATGTCAAAGAACATGGAAACGGTGCTATTAAATCATTACAAGAGCTGCACAGTGAAATTCAGGAAAATGAATAATTTCGTTTATTAATAATTACCCCCAGCTTCGCTGGGGGTCAACTACTTTGTGGCACTTATTAAATTGATAAGTTAGTTTTTGTTTTACTTACTTGTTTACAGTAGAATACCAGCAATTTCCAACTTCCTTTTCCTATCAAGAATAAAATTACTCCTGTGATAATTGATAAAAGAAACGCTGGAACAGGGCTTAATATCGTACTTCCAAACTGAAAGCCAATATACTCCACATACGGAATATTCAAATTCAGTAAATAGTCTACTAATTTAACAGCCCCTAATATCGGCGTGATTACTCCACAAACTATAAATACAGGTGCAACGATAACAAGCACAGGTATTACAAACAACCCAGAAAAACCTACCAAGCTGTAAAATGCACAGACAGTTAAAAATCTGTTCCAGCTAAATCCACTTTCTTTTGAGAGCAAGTCCCCCAGATATGCTTTAGCTAAATCTTTCGGCTTTCCTAGTCTATTTAAAATTTGTTCTGTTGAGAGTTTTTCTCTTTCCATTTCTAAAATAGAGCCTTTTATCTCTTTTACAATATCTACTCTTTCAGAAGTAGGAAGTGGTTTTAAGCATTTATCAACGGTATCTAAGTATTTTTCAAATGTAGCATTCATAGTTTTTATTCCCCTTTCAAATCCGACATAGCATTTAATAAATTTTTCCATTCATTATTCATAGCTTCCAGATATTCTTTTCCTTCTGGCGTTAATGAATAGTATTTGCGTGGCGGTAAGCCTTCTGTAGACTCTTGCCAAGTAGATTGCAAGTAATTATCTTTTTGCAATCGTCTTAGCAAAGGATAGACTGTGCTTTCAGTAGAAGCAATAATAGGATATTTACTCAATTCCTGCAAAATCTCATATCCATAATAAACTTTCTTGTTCAACATGAGCAAAATACAGTATTCTAATGTACCACGCACTACCTGCGATTTCCATTTGTCTAAGTTCATGCGGTTCACCTCACTAATGTTTTATTGATATATACATCGTACTACATAGTATTTATAATATCAATAGTATATTTTAATTTAACAATATTATTTTTAAAAAGGTATATCACTCCTTTATAGGATATAGAAAAATCCGTCCATCTCTAAACGGCTGGAAATAGAAAAGGAACGTCATACAGGCGTTCCATAATCTACTTGTGATATTCAATTTTCAACATCTACATTTTTTATTATACAGGAAGCTCCTTAAAACATACAGTGATACTTCAACAGCATAGAATTTAAGACTTAACAATTAATATTTTATCAGAAACAGTTACCTGTCCTATTTTTACAGCACTCACTTCAGCGTAATCAGTGCTATTTGTTACAAGAACTGCTGTAGTGGCAGGATGACCAGCCTTTTTAATTTCCTCCATATCGAATGTCATAAGCGTTTGACCATATCGAATTGTATCACCTACTTTACATTTTAAGTCAAATCCATTTCCATTCATATCAACTGTATCAATTCCCACATGAATTATCAACTCAATGCCATCTTCGGAGCGTAATCCGATGGCATGTTTTGTATCAGCGGTCATGATTACACTGCCATTAAAAGGAGCATATACTTTATTCTCCGAAGGCTCAACACCAACACCTTTTCCGAGAACTCCACCCGCAAAGGTAGGATCTGGAATTTTTTCTAATGGAATTACATTTCCAACCACTGGACTATAAACAGTATCAGATTCTATTTCAATTCCAGACTGTTCTCCCACTGTTACAGCAGTTTTATCTTTTCCTACAATGATATAGGCAGCCAAAAAGGATACAACAAAAGCAACTATTACTGTACCACATGCAATAATGATATTATTTGGATCTTCTCCAATAAAAGTAGGAAGTGCTGGAATACCTGGCGTAGCGATCGCATAACGCTTTAAATGAAAAATACCAGCAAACAATCCACCACTGACTCCTCCAATGACAACCGCTGGTATGGATCGTTTGAATTTTACAATTGTACCATAAATCGCTGGTTCAGTAATTCCACAAAGGGCTGTAAAACCAGAGGAAAATGCCAGTTCTTTAACTGATTTTTGTTTACTTCGTACTGCAACTCCAATCGCAGCACCTGCAATTGCAATGTTAGCAGCCAGAAAACCAGGACCTGTTACAATCTCATATCCCATATCTGCCAACTGGATCGTTTGAAGTGGTGGGAAGATAGCAAGATGCATTCCGAAGAATACAAGGAAGGGCTGAATACCTCCCACAATAGTAGGAACAAGTACTGGTACATTTGTATCTAAGAATGCAATTCCTTTTGCAAGAACACTTCCTACATATCCTCCCATTGGTGCCAACACCGTCAATGCTACAAGAGAAGTTACTGCAAGCGTAATCAAAGGTTTTAGGATAGCTTTAACTATGTTAGGAGAACACTTATCAGCAAAACGTTCTACATATGACATGAACCATACAGTCAAAATAATTGGCAAAACTGACGAAGAATAGGAAAACAGTTTTACCGGAATCCCAAAGAAAGAAACCGCTTCCTCTGCCGAAACAAGGGCAGCCCAGTTTGGATGAATAAGTACGCCTCCAATCATAGCAGCCAAATATGGGTTACATCCAAACTTCTTTGCACTAGAAAATCCAAGGACAACTGGAAAGAAATAAAAAGCAGAATCCGCAATAAAATTCAGAATATAATACTCTTGTGACTCGTCAGGCAAGCCAAGTACAACTAAAATCGTCAGGATCGCCTTAATCATACCAGCTCCAGTAATCAGCGGAATGATAGGAGCAAAAATACCAGACACCATATCCAAGATCCGTGCTGAAAGTTTTTGTTTTTCCTCAGATACTTCGGATACATCCTCTTTAAGATCTCCAATAATGTTCATGACCTCTTTATGTACCTGACTGACATTTGGGCCAATAATAATCTGAGTTTGGGCACCCACTTCTTTCACTGCCATTACATCTGGCAACTGTTCAATCTGGGTAATCTGTGCTTTTTTCATATCTTTTAATTGAAAGCGCAAACGAGTTGCACAGTGAATAACAGATTTTACATTCTCTTTCCCTCCTACCAGACGGACACAGTCTTCTGCAAGTTTTTTAATATCCATATCTGATTCTCCCTTCTATTATAATTCATTAGATAAATCTTCTCCATTTGTGGCAATTACTTTTTTATACCAATAAAAGCTCTTTTTACGTGAACGATTTAGAGTACCATTTCCCTCATCATCTTTATCTACATAAACAAATCCATAACGTTTTTTCATTTCACCCGTTCCAGCACTAACGATATCTATAGGTCCCCATGGAGTATATCCCATCAGATCTACATGATCGATCTCTACAGCATCTTTAAATGCTTGAATATGTTGTGCCAAATAATCGATGCGATAATTATCTATGATAGATCCATCTGATTCTACTTGATCCACTGCGCCAAGACCGTTTTCCACGATAAATAAAGGAATTTGATAGCGGTCATATAGATTGTTAAGAGCCATCCGAAGTCCAATTGGATCTGTTTGCCATCCCCATTCAGAAGTATTTAAATATGGATTTTTTCCACCTCTCATCATATTACCACCAGTGTATTCTGTAACATGTGCACCCTCAATTCTAGAAGAATAATAACTGAAACCAATATAATCCACCGTACCAGCTGCCAGAATATCTGCATCCTCTGGTTCTACTGTGAAACTTCCACCTGTTTTTTCCTGATAAGCCGTACAGACATTTGTATATTTTCCACGAACAAAAACATCTCCAAAATAATAGGTCATATCCATGGCTTCTCTTGCTAACAACTGATCTTCTGGAGCACAAGTTGCAGCATAAGTAGTAGGATAGAGTAACATACATCCGATCTTTGCATCTGGATCAATTTTGTGACAGTCTGATACGGCTAATGCACTGGCCACCATCATATAATGACTTGCCTGTAGTTTTACATCTATCTGATTTTCGCCAGGTTTGAAATTAATGCCCGCTTGTAAATACGGGTTGGCATTCCCAAGGATACAATTAACTTCATTAAATGTCATCCAGTATTTTACTTTTCCTCGATAACGGCGAAACAAAGTCTGACAATAATTCTGGAAAAAACCAATCATTTTTCTGTTTCTCCAACTTCCATACTCCTGCACCAATACCAACGGTGTTTCATAATGGCTTATAGTTACTACGGGTTCAATGCCATATTTCAGCAACTCATCAAAAACATTATCATAAAAACGAAGACCTTCTTCATTTGGTTTTTCCTCATCACCTCTAGGAAAGATTCTGCTCCAGGAAATGCTCATACGAAAACATTTAAATCCCATTTCAGCCAAGAGTGCAATGTCTTCTTTGTATCTATGGTAAAAATCAACTGCTATATGGCTAGGATAATATTCCCCCTCATGGATATGAGCATGGATGACACGTGGCGTATTTCGATTTCCTCCCTTATGTACATCATTGATTGAAAGTCCACGACCTCCCTCGTTGTAACCGCCCTCAAACTGATTTGCAGCTGTAGCTCCTCCCCATAGAAATTTTTTTGTTAATTTCATTTCTTACTCCTTTCTTTCGTTTCACATTTATTTAAATTTTATGGAATTAATATTGTTTGATTGCATTATAATACACACAAAAAACAATGCAATATGTACTGAATATTCTGGTTTTATGTTTCAAAATTAGTAGTTTTGGTGTATAATATTTAGGAACATTGTTTCAAAAATTTTGAAACAATATAAAATATCCAAAAAATCCAAATCAAAAAACCTATCTACTTATGAAAATTTACCAGAAAACGGGAAGGAGGAAAGATCAATATGTTGATAGCAGAACGTTTGGAGCATACAAAATTATCCAATGCAGAAAAAGTAGCAGCAGATTTTATATTGAGTCAAAAAAAGAATTTACGTGGACTCACTACTCGGCAAATCGCAGCAATGGGGTACACAACTCCATCCACTCTAGTGCGACTCGGACAACATATGGGGTACCATGGCTGGAAAGATTTTCTTGAAGCATTTCTTGATGAGGTAGATTATCTAGAGCGGTATTTCCAAAATGTAAATGCTAACAAACCCTTTGAATCAAATGATGACACCAAAACCATTGCAAATAAGATCGCTGCTCTATGCCAAGAAAGTATTGAGGACACAATGGAAATGTTGAATTATGAAGAAATAGAAAAGGCAGTAGATCTTATGGAACAATCTGTCAATATCTATATTGTAGCTCTGAGCATTTCGCTTGACTGCTGCCGTCTATTTAAGAGCGAGATGATGCGAATTGGAAAAGCGGTCATCATGGAAACTAACCACGGAGAACAACTAAATTCCTTGATTCTGTCAACTCCACAAGACTGTGCAATCGTTGTATCTTATTCAGGCTCTTCTACAAGAGTAGTGCAAGAAGCACAAGCACTTTACAGTCGAAACGTCCCAATTATTTTAATCACTGGGCGTGGTGAAAATCCAGTCAACCCATTGGCAAGTCATATAATCAACATCACAACTAGAGAACGATTATATTCCAAAATAGCTGGATTCTCCAGCCAGCAGTCTATCCATCTGATTTTAAGTATTCTTTACTCGTGCTATTATGCACGAAATTATGAAACTAACTGGAAAAAACGCATTGAAATCGCACAGTATGGAGACTTTAATCGAAGAGCCACTAGTGAAATTATGAAAGAACGTTAACCGACTTGGATTTCTTTCTGGGTAAATAAAAATCTTTATTTTTAATTAAGAATTACCATATAGAAAATAAATCAAGTATTTTTCAAACAATACATATACAAAAATAAAGGGAGTGTCGCAAAGTTACCAAATTAGATAATTTTGCGACACTCCTTTATTTTATGCATGGGATAAGGTTGGAAACATCCTCTTTTCTTTCTCAAATATTGCAGGATCAATTCCTTTCAAAAATAATGTAGTATCTTCCTCATGTAGCTGAGCCACCTCATAACCCTCTTTTTCCAAAGGTGTAAACCCTAAAATAACACGATTTATTTTTCTCCCAAATGATTGGATGATTTCCTCCATATTGACCGCTTTATCTGAAAAAACAGCATGCAGAAATAATATTTTATTATAAATCTCAGCAATTACATATGCATTTTGAGATTCAATATAATAGACGTCCGACTGCATAAATTTTGTTACATAGAACATAACTAACCCTAAATTATTCTTCATTTCAAATGAGCTATTCGTTACACTATTTATAATTGCTGCTTCTAAACATTCTCGTTCCTTTAGATTATTAACTGCAACTTGTAATGCTGTTTTTTCTTTTTCTACACAAACAGCTTTCGAATATCGATACTCATTGCATTTCTGGAATCCAAATTTAGGATAAAACTCTAACACACTATCATTCGCAAATAGAAAGTATCCATCAATTTTTCCATTAAAATCCTGTTCAATCTCCTCCATAAGCCTACGAATAAAACCTTTCTTTCGATACTTCTGTTCTGTCATAACTGTCCCTAATTGAATATAATACTTTCTTCTTCCATCTATTTCAAATTCTATATCACTAACCGAAACATTTGCTACCACCCTGTCATGATACACAATAGAATATGGATTATATTGTTCTTTCCAATATCCATTCTGATACCAGTCTTCAAAATCCAAGTCAAATACTTTCTTAGCTAATTCATTAAAACTATTTCTCAGATTTTTGTCCTCTTTGTACGACTTTACTATCCTAAATTTATCTTCCATCGTTTTTCCCCACTTAATTATCAATCTTAACTTCTTTCTGCTTCTAGTTCCTATTTTTACTTTTCTGTTAAAAATAACATAGTTTTTGATAAAAAACAATCATTCTTTTTTTAAGTTTACGTAAATTCCATTTTTTAATTTTAGAATGGAATACATGCCTTATATTGTAATAATGATTCCGCATGATTTAAATACTCCGTTAAAACATAAACAACCTCTGGTTCCTGGTAGCGAGCCTCACGTTTTAAAACTGAAAAATCTTTATCGTCAATAATCGGATACAACTCTCTTTGAATTGAAGCAATTAGCTTTAAGACCGATTTATGTTCGTCTGTATGAATACTTTTAATCCGAACGAGATAATGCATTTGCTCCAGCTCAGAAAACATATGCCAAAGCGTCAATAGAACTACCTTTAAATCATCCCGAAAAGGTATATTAGGATTTCTTTTTAAATATCCGATACATTCTTCATAAATCATATGAAAATAAGTTAAAATCTCACAAGAAACAGAAAGATCGGTGTCTCTGATCAACCCTCTTCGGATAATATCCCAGTAACTGTTATGCAATCGAAATAATGCTTTCATATTATATTTAAACAAAGCCTCCTTTCTCATAGGAAAGAAAAAGCGATTCACAATAAATACAATAAGAACTGCCACTCCTAAATACAAAATTCTCAGTGCAATTGCTGTAGTCTCATTCATTGTCATAGTGGCCAACGTTAATGCATAACAAGTGGAAAATATTGGATGATACCATGTACCGGGAGTAGCACAATACATAAAAGATATCATTACAAGTGCAAATAAAAGTTGTGTTCCGATATCTGGTAAAAAAGGATGTATTAAAAATTCAATACAACAACCAATCAAAGTTCCGATTGGACGAGTTTTCATACGATAACTGCTGTCCTCACAACTCGGTTGAAGCAACAAGAATGCATTCAATGGAATCCAATAAGAATGTGTAATTGGCAAAAGATAGCTAATCGAACAACTCACCGTCATTACAATCGAAAGTCGCATAGCAAAACGTATCTCGAAGGATTCTAATGAAAGTCGAATCCGAATTTGCTCTAGAAGTTCCCTCCAATTAATCTTATTAATAACTTGTTTTGGTTTAGGCTGTGAGGTTTGCGTTTCTAAAAGTAAAATCATCATATGCAAAAGACTTCGACAAAAAATGCGAATTCTTCCCTCTGGAATTGTCATATGATTTAAAAGCTCTTGTGCAGTCTCAATCCGTTTCTCCTGAAAACGAGAATCTAATTGAATCGTCGCATCCTTTAAAAATGTTGAAAGATGTTTCAATGTAGCAATATGTTCTGAATCCAGTTCCACATTCCATTCATAATCTGTAATTAAATAAGAAAAACGTTGAAGTAGTGTGGCCACCATATCATAAATCTGATTTTCTCTTGTTCGCATCGAGAAAAAATTTTGATGGTAAGATGTCCGATGAAAGTTGTAAATTAACTGCTGAAAACGTTGTTCTAATTCGTTTCTTCTCTCTGGACAAGTTAGAAGAAAAATTAATTCCGATATCTCAAGTAATGACTTCTTCAATGTTAATGGTAAATCGAACTGTTTTGAAAAAAAACGAAAATAAATCCAAATGGAAAAAGCTAAAATAAAGACACAAAACCAGAATATAAAAAGCTCTGTCAAAAGACCAGATATGTCTTCTGGCGGCATAAGAGACAAAAATACAAAGAGCATCGCATAAGAAAAATAGCCTTTCGGATTAAATTGAGAACTCCGTGTAAACACCAGCAGAAATGGAACTAACATATTTAGCAGAATACACCAAAATAAACTTTTTGAACTCAAAAAAGCTAATAACAGCAAAATACTTCCGACTATCAAAAGCCTTACATATTTAAGAAATGTATTATTAGTTTTCTTATATCGGCCTTGAAAAAAAACAGTAATAATCGATACAATCATTACATAATGCAATCCAAAAAATTTATATACAATAAGAAAAGAAGCTAAAAAAAATAAAATAACTGGACATGCTCTTTGAAACGAATGTAAAAATTTTTTTAACCATTGCATAAAACATATTAACATCAAACAACTTCCTCCCTCTCAGCAAAACAAACCTCCACCAGAGCTTTCTTTTGCATATCATGATAATAACAGAGTGTCGTACAGATCCCTATACGACACTCTGCTATGCCTAAAATACTGCCTTGAAATTTGATTTACAAGAGTTTTTTATTTTTTCACAAGTCGAATTTCAATTTCCTCTAGATACAGACTATTTCCCTTCGTTCCTGCCAGTGAGTCATCTCTGATCCAATCCTGCTAATCTAAGTTCTGGACGATGAAGCAAAAACTCCCTCTGCATTTGATCCAGTCTTTTGCAAAGGGAGTAATTGTTACAAATTAAATATCATTTTCGACCTATTGATTAGTCATCTAATAATGTCTGTGCATATTTTCCTAATTCTGCACTCTTAGCTGCTGCATCTTCTAAGGATGTACCTTTTACGCCATAGTAGAGTTTGATCTTTGGTTCTGTACCAGATGGACGAACACATAACCATGCATCATCGGTCAAATCATAGTACAATACATTAGAAGATGGAAGGCCTGTTGTTGTAACTTCACCTGTAACCATATCCTTCTTTGTATCTAACTTATAATCTCTAGCAGAAAGTACCTTATATGGTCCAATTTCGCTTGGTGTGTTGTTACGAAGTGTATCCATGATCTGCTGAATCTTAGCAAGTCCTTCGATACCCTTTAATGTAATGGATTTTACATCATCTTTGTAATAACCATATCTCTCATACATTGCGATCATTGCATCCCACAATGTCATGCCTTTTTGCTTATAGTAAGCTGCTGCTTCACAAAGAGCCATCGTAGCTACAATCGCATCCTTATCTCTTGCATGAGTTCCGATTAAACAGCCATAGCTTTCTTCAAATCCGAACAAATAAGTACCCTTACCAGACTGTTCAAATCCAAGAATCTGTTGTCCAATATACTTAAATCCTGTTAATACTTCGATTAATCTTACGTTATAATATTTCGCAATTGCATCTGCTAAGTTTGTCGTTACAATTGTTTTAATTAATGCACCATCTTCTGGCAGCCCCTGCTGTTCTTTGATCTGACTAATTGTATATTCTGCAAGTAAGCATCCAGACATATTACCTGTTAATGTAATATATTCTCCGCTCTTTGTATCTTTTACATAAACGCCTAAACGGTCAGCATCTGGATCGGTTGCAAGTACAAGATCGGCATCTTTTTCTTTTGCTAATTTTAATGCAAGTTCAAATGCTTCTGCTGCTTCTGGATTTGGATAACTTACGGTTGGGAATTCCCCATCTGGCAACTCCTGCTCTGGAACTACATATACATTTTCAAATCCAAGTTCTTTCAATACACGTCTTGCAGGAATATTACCTGTTCCATGAAGTGGTGTATAAACGATCTTAATATCTTTTTGCATTGCATCAATTGCTGCTTGGTTCTTTACCTGTTTCTTTAACTCAGCAATATAAGCATCATCAATTGCAGCACCAATAATCTCATAAAGACCAGCTTTTTCTGCTTCTTCTTTGTCCATTGTCTTTAATGTGCTGAAATCAGTAATTGCTTTTACCTCTTCCATGATACCCTTATCATGTGGTGGTGTAATCTGTGCACCGTCTTCCCAGTAAACTTTATATCCATTATATTCTGGTGGATTATGAGAAGCAGTAATATTAATACCTGCAATACATCCTAACTTTCTTACTGCAAATGATAATTCTGGTGTTGGACGTAATGACTCAAATCGGTATGCTTTAATACCATTTGCTGCTAAGCAAAGAGCTGCTTCATTTGCGAACTCTGGTGACATTCTTCTAGAGTCAAATGCAATTGCTACTCCTTTCTCTTTTCCTCCTACTTTGGCAATATAATTTGCAAGTCCCTGTGTAGCCTTTCTAACGGTATAGATATTCATACGGTTCAAACCTGCACCGATAACACCTCTTAATCCAGCTGTACCAAATTCTAATTCTGTGTAAAAACGTTCTTTAATTTCATTTTCATCATCTGCAATTGCTTTTAACTCTGCTTTCGTTGCTTCATCAAAGCA
Organism: Clostridiales bacterium CHKCI001; assembly: GCA_900045905.1. Classification (GTDB taxonomy): domain Bacteria; phylum Bacillota; class Clostridia; order Lachnospirales; family Lachnospiraceae; genus Fimimorpha. The sequence goes on from FCNS01000036.1 coordinate 81,013, forward strand.
AGGGCTTGTCAGCCATTCTTCGTAAAGTTTTTTGTAGTCCATGTTATTTTCCTTCCTCCATTCATTCATAGAATATCTGTATCTCCATTATAACCTATTTTTTAAAAAAATGAAACTATTTTTACGTCAAATTCACCAAGTTTTTACATTCTTTTCTTTTATCAAACTTATTTCACAAAATGATGTTATAATTTACTATAAAAGTCCCGAACAGCAGCCATGAGCCAGACCGTGTTTACACGGGATGGTTCATGGATATTGGACGGGCTGACCTGGATGAACAAGTAGAGCGATCGCTCGAATTGTGAATACAGGTACGATGTCGAGAGTGCACAGCACGGAGACATCGACTTTTTATCATGGTGGTGCCCGCAAAGCGGGCATGGAAGTTTACTATAAAAGTCCTGGACAGCAGCCATGAGCCAGACCATGTTTACACGAGATGGTTCATGGATATTGAACGGGCTGACCTGGATGAACAAGTAGAGCGATCGCTCGAATTGTGAATACAGGTGCGATGATGCCCGCTTTGCGGGCGTGAAGATTTACCAAGAAAAGAAGAAGGGGTGCCTAATGTTCAAATGAGATCATTACATAAACATCAGTTTTTCCATACAAAAGTTCATTATTATATTATTGCAGCTATTTATATTTTTTGTTTTCTAGGAATCGGCCTTGCAGCGATCCTATTTTCTGGCGTTGACAAGAATTCGCTTTTTATACTTGGATGTTTGATGGTAATTGGATTATTCCTTTTATTGATTCGATTTCCTGATAATTTTATTTTTCATATTATTATTTTTCTATTTGTTCCAATTGCAGTTTTTTATCTGTCAGAATGGTTTACCCATGCACCATGGGCAGATGATATGTCTCCTGGTGTTGTAATACTAAATTTGATTTTTTATTATCTTGTATTATTTTTCCTATTTTTCTTAACTGGAAAGGCACGTCTTTCTTGTTATTTACTAGCGATATTTGCTTTTTTGGCCGCAATTGCTAATTATTATATTACAATGTTTCGTTCCATCCCAATTTTACCATGGGATTTAAAATCGGTTGGAACTGCACTATCTGTTGCTGATAATTTCACATTTTCTGTAGATTACGATTTTGCCCTTAATATTGGTCGTATTCTACTATTACTTGTAATTATTAGTAAAATAAAAGTTGCAAAAAAATCCCCCAATCCTCACAAGCTTCGTCATCTATTTGGGCGACTGCTTGGAGCTGGTCTTTGTGCAGCCTGTTTTGCTCTCTATGTTATGTTTTTACATCATGACAGTTTATTTTCATGGTTTGATTTAGATAATACATTATTTACTCCTACCGTTATGTACCGCCAGAATGGTTTGGCAGTTAACTTTATTATTGACTGTAAGTACTTAAAGGTAGAAGTTCCAGAAAATTACAATAAAGAAGAAGCAAAAGAATTATTAGAACAATATGAATCTAACACTTCTGCTCCTTCTGAAAATAGTCCAAATATTATTGTAATTATGAATGAAACATTTTCTGATCCCGCTGTTATGGGAGAATTTGAGACAAATAAAGACTATATGCCATTTATCCACTCACTACAAGAGGGAAGTCCAAATGCCATTACTGGTACTCTCCATACTTCCATTGTGGGAGGGAATACTGCCAACTCAGAGTTTGAGTTTTTAACAGGACATACCCTTGCATTCCTCCCAACTGGTTCTGTTGCTTACCAGCAATACATACATTCTGAAATTCCAAATCTTGTACAGACATTAAATGAGAACTCTTATGAGAGTTATGGAATCCATCCATATCATGCAACTGGTTGGAATCGTCAGGCAGTTTACTCTTTGCTTGGTTTCCAACATCGTATGTTTTTAGACGATTTTGAAAATGCTCCTCTTCTGCGTGAATATGTGAGCGACCAAGCCTGTGTTGATACATTGATCGACCTATATGAAGAAAAAGGAGACAATCCACTCTTTTTATTCAATGTTACGATGCAGAACCATGGCTGGTATGAGGATGCCTATGAGAATTTTGATGAACAAATTCAATTAACGGAATTGGAAGATGAAGAATTAAACCGTTATCTTTCTCTTCTTTATGAATCCGATCAAGCATTTGAAAATTTAACGGAATACTTTTCAAATATAGAAGAAGATACGATCATTGTCATGTTTGGAGATCACCAGCCAAATAATTATCTAATTTCTTCTATTTGTGAGCAAAATGGATTAGATCTATCGAATCTCTCTACAGAAGATCTCTTAAAACGCTATACCGTTCCTTATGTAATTTGGGCAAATTTTGAACTTCCTGATGTTACGATTCCAGATATTAGTATTAACTACTTGGGTGGAGTTATTATGGATCTAGCAGGAATTCCCAAAAGTGCTTATCAAAACTTTTTATCGGAATTACAAACCAACTATCCTGTCATAAGTGGTATGTGCTGGCAAGATTCGGATGGAGTTTACCATACATGGGATGAAGAAACTACACCTGATGCGATTTTACAGTATCAGCAATTACAATACTACGAGTTATTTGACTCTGTAGAAAATAAATCATAAGCCCCTTCCTATTATTTTACAATATTCTGAGAAAGGCTGCCCGAATTGATTTTTGTTCGGCAGCTTTTTTCAATTTTTCTAAGTTTTTATCTGGAATCCATACTTTATTTGTATTATAATAGAAATTCATCTGCTTCCAATATTTTTCTGGATATAAAAACATTGCATGTAAGACTTCCATTTCTTCTTTAGAAATTGGTAAAATTCGATTATAGTCTTCTAATAAAATACTTCCTAACTCCACATCCCAATTATGTTTTTCCAAAATTTTTCTCATAAAATAGTACAAATCCATTAACTGAATTCCCATATAAAACTTTTGAAAATTAACAACTGCAATTCGACTTCCCTTTATTAAAATATTATGTTGATGATAACTACCATGACAGATTTGTTTTTGCTTGAGCGCATTTATATAAAGGTTTTGATAATTAGAGTGGATTAACCGTTCCGTTGCTTCTTCTGCTTGTGCAAACATTTCATCAAAACTTTCTACAATACAAAGTTCAAATGCAGTTTTTTTCTTTTTATTCCGGATAAAACTTCGTACTCGACGCAGTTCTCGATTATGTTTTTCATATTCTTCCAATAAAGAGCTGTGAACTTCCGAAGAATGACACGATTGTACTTTTTCTTTTTGTTGGATTCCATTCTCATCAGTAGAAATTACATCCACATGTCGAAGTAGCATATGTAATTTGGCTAACGTCCGAACTGCCATTTCAAGCTCACTTCGGCTATTTACGTTGCACTCGGTATAATCATACCACTTTTTTAATACATACCGAGTTCCCTCTTTATTCTCTGTGTAAGTCCTTCCATTCTTGTCCCTGATACAGACATCTACATTCATTCCCCCCTTTTCTAACAGAAAATTCAACACTCTACTTTCTTCTTCCATATGTTGTATCGATCCCATATATTCTTGAAGAATCAACAATCCTTTATTCGTCTCGCACAATAACGCTCCTCTTCCTTTTCGGGTACTTTTCACTTCTACTTCATATTGTTCCAGCACTGATTTGCCCCAATCATTCATATACGCCCCTCCTATTTTCATTTTCCTTTTATCCGCTGACAGCTAATCTATACTTATGCCCTGCACAATTCAAATATGTCTTTTCAAGAAAAACCTCTTTACAATCACTCTGAACTCGTATATACTTAAAGATAAATGCGAAATTGCCTCCTACGGCAGTCCTGCATAGAAGATAACGTAAAGTTTTTGTTTAAAATTATGTTAATTCACAAAAGCTTTGCTCAATCTGCATATAGGAAAAATACAAACACTTTTTTTCCTAAATAAATTTTAAAATAAAGGGTGGAATAATATGTCATTATTAGAACAATGGAGACAGGAAGCTTATAATGAGCAAGCAAGTGAAAAACAATACCAAATGTTCTGGGCGAATTACTTCCAGTTAGAAAAAGGATTTTATGAATCTCTACTCTCCACAGATGAAGTCGTAACTGGTACAATTCCAACACTTGCAAAAAAATATAACGTAGATACGATGATTATGGTTGGTATTTTAGATGGTATCAACGATAGCTTAAAAACTCCAAATCCAATCGAAACAATGGATGAGACAACAGAGCTGAGTCTCGATTATGATAAGGAAAAATTATACTATAATATGGTAGAAGCCCGTGCAGAATGGTTATACACCCTTCCTCAATGGGACAACTTACTTTCAGCAGAACGCAGAAAAGAATTATACAAAGAGCAAAAAAGTTCTACAACTATTGTAAAGCCAAAGAAAATCGGCCGCAATGATCCATGCCCATGCGGAAGCGGCAAGAAATATAAAAAATGCTGTGGAAGAAATGTATAATTAAACTTCATTTAAAAACAAAATAACTTTAAAAAACCGTCAGAGTGTCTTATAATCAAACATCTGACGGTTTTTACATTTAAATGGGTTCTTTTTCTTTTTTAAATATAATCCATTTGCTAAATATATAATTCGATATCACCACAATTCCCTGTGCCAGCGTCTTTGCTATGAATTCTCCTACAGGCAAATTATTTATGATCCAATCTTCCATATGCAGCAGATCCATACAAATAAACATTGTACCCATATCAAATCCGAATGAAAGAATACGACACCCCACAAATAATACAATTTCTCGAATAATCGCTGCAATTCCTATTTTCTTACTTTCAAATACCCAGATTCGATTAGTAAGGTAAGCAAATGTAACTGCAAATATCCAAGCAAATATATTTGCAATGGACCAATCTAAACCAAATATGCTAGTACAGCTGAAGTAAACAACATAATTTACCACTGTAGTTAATACCCCAAACACAAGGTACAAAATTACTTCTCGGTTTTTCCATAATTGTTTTAACTTATCCATCCTCATTTGCACTCCATTTATAATCGCTTTTACCGATCCCATTTATCACAGAGAGATTGTATTTGATCTGCAAATCGTGCCAAATCTTTATTCGCACCACCTTCATTATGACGAATGACTGTCATCAGTCGCTCACCAGCAGCCAATAATCGTTCAAATACCGTATTTGCATGTTTTCTGCTACTCTTCTTTTCTGCATATACTTTGCTTCCAGTTTCAACACATGTATTTGTTAAAAGATCGTAGCTATCTCCGCTATACGGTGCATTTGCTCGAAATCCATATTCATTTTCCAAACATTTAGCAAAATTGTAACATACATCATCTTCCCCATGTACAACAAATACTCGTTGTGGTTTTTTTCTCAATGCTGTAATCCACTGAATTAAACCTTCTTTATCTGCATGTCCACTTACTCCATCCAGTTTCTCAATTCTAGCTCGAATTTGGATTGTTTCTCCAAATAACTTAATTTCTGGAATCCCATCTAAAATTGCTCGTCCAGGACTCCCAATCGCCTGATAACCAGCAAATAGAATCGTACATTCTTCTCTCCATAGATTATGCTTCAAATGATGGCGGACACGCCCTGCATCACACATACCTGAGGCTGAAATAATTACTTTCGGCTTCGTATCAAAATTAATTGCTTTTGATTCTTCACTTGTAACAGATAATCGTAGACCAGAAAATCGAATTGGATTAATTCCTTCATTTATTAATGCCATTGCATCTTCGTCAAAACATTCATGATAATTTTTATTAAATACATTGGTAGCTTCTACTGCTAATGGACTATCAACCCAAACTTCAAAATCTGGAAATTCTGGTAATAGATTTTCTTGTTTAATCTGTCGAATAAAATAGAGCATTTCCTGTGTTCTTCCAACTGCAAAACAAGGAACCACTACATTTCCACCTTTTTGGAATGTATCGCGAATAATTGTTACAAGCTGTCTAATATAATCTCCAACCTCTTCATGGTAACGATCTCCATAGGTCGATTCCATAATGACATAATCTGCCTCTTCTAAATATTGAGGATCTTTAATCAACGGCTGATTTTTATTACCAATATCTCCAGAAAAGATTAATTTTTTTTCTATCTCTTCTTCCTGAAGCCAAATCTCTACACTTGCAGACCCAAGCAAATGTCCTACATCCGTAAAGCGAATACGGATTCCTTCTGATACCGAAATCATTTCATTATAATTACATGGAACAAAAAGCGTCTGCACACCTATCGCATCTTCCATCGTATAGAGTGGTTCTACTAACTGCGCTCCACTTCTTCTTCCTTTTCGGTTTTTCCACTCCGCTTCCATCTCTTGAATATGAGCACTGTCACGCAGCATAATATCACATAAATCTGTTGTAGCTGCCGTTGTAAAAATAGAACCTCGAAAACCTCTCTGGTATAAAAGCGGCAATAATCCAGAATGATCAATATGTGCATGTGTCAAAAACACATAATCTACTTCGGATTCTGAGACTGGTAATTTGGCATTGACATAAGTGTCTCGTCCCTGTTCCATTCCATAATCAATCAAAATATTTTTTCCACATGCCTGTAAAAAATGACAACTACCCGTTACCTCGTGGGCAGCTCCAATAAATGTAATCTTCAAAAAACCACTCCTTTCCCAATCATAACTATCCATTCCTCTTTTAGAATTATAAGCATCCTTGCTTAGCTTATACCTTTACACAAATAAAAACCTCTTTTTGGTACGAAAACAAAGTATTACATCTCATAACCGATTTGCAATTTTTTCTGTTCTACCAAAAAGAGGCCATTATTATGGTATTCTTTTCTTTACATTAGAGTTTTACAATACGTTCTACTGCTTCTACTGTATTCTCATAATTACCAAATGCTGTCAGACGGAAATATCCTTCTCCACTTGGTCCAAATCCAGAACCAGGCGTACCAACTACATTGGCATTTTCTAATAAGTAATCAAAGAATTCCCAAGACGTCATTTGGTTTGGTGTCCTTAACCAGATATATGGCGCATTCACTCCACCATATACTTCATAACCTGCCTTTTTTAATCCTTCCAAAATTACTTTCGCATTATTCATATAATAAGCAACTTGTTGTTTTAATTGAGCCTTGCCAGCTTCGGAGTAAACTGCTTCACCCGCACGCTGAATAATATATGGAGCTCCATTATATTTTGTTCCATGACGTCTTGCCCAGAGAGAATGTAGCGTTACTCCATTACTCTTAATATCTTTTGGAACTACAGCATATCCCAAACGTGTTCCTGTAAATCCAGCATTTTTCGAAAAACTCTTTAACTCAATTGCACATGTTCTGGCACCTGCACATTCATAAATTGTATGAGGTACATTTTCTTCTGAAATATAAGCTTCATAAGCAGCATCATAAATGATAATCGCTCCGATCTTATTTGCATAATCTACCCATGCTTGCAGCTGTTCCTTTGTAACCATAGAGCCTGTTGGATTATTTGGAAAACAAAGATAAATTAAATCTGGATTCTCTGTTGGAAATTCTGGTGCAAAATTATTATCAGCCGTACATGGCATATAAATTACCTCACTCCAACGTTCTGTAGCTGGGTCATAAGTACCAGTTCTGCCAGCCATAACATTGCTATCCACATATACGGGATACACTGGATCGCATACTGCAATCTTATTATCAATACTGAAAATCTCCTGAATATTAGCAGAATCTGACTTTGCTCCATCACTGACAAAGATTTCGTCTGCCTGAATATCACAACCTCTTGCCTCATAATCATTTTTTTGAATCGTAGTTCTTAAAAATTCATATCCAAGATCTGGTGCGTATCCATGAAATGTTTCGGCTTTTCCCATTTCATCTACTGCCTTATGCAGGCTTTCAATAATAGCAGGTGCTAATGGCTGTGTTACATCACCAATTCCAAGACGAATAATCTTCTTATCTGGATTTGCGTTGCTGAATTCGTTTACTTTTTTTGCAATTGTTGAAAATAAATAACTACCTGGAAGTTTTAAGTAATTATCATTAATTTTAAACATAATTGTTCTCCTCCCTGAAATATCACTCCCCATTATAAAAGATCCATAAATTATGGTTAACTCTATTAGAAATGATATCCATAATTTTATATTATAATACAAGGGTCAAAATACCTTTTGCCCTAACATCATACACTATAATTGCGGCGGTGTTTGGTCATAATCCAACTTCTTTGTACAAGTAATCGCCAAAGCACCCGGTCCAATATGACAGGCAACACTGAGCGAAAGATGATCCACTAGAATATCTTGACCTGGAAATTGGTCTTCTACTTCTTTCTTAAATTCTTCTGCTCCCGCTAGATTCTGCGTATGAATTACCGAGAACCAGTAAGAATTCCCTGACAAATCGCCGCCTAGACGGTCCACAATATCTTTTTTTACTGCTTCCAACATTATCATTTTAGCCTGTTTAACGGTACGCGCTTTTGCATACGCATCTAGTTTATCTCCCTGAATCTGAAGAACAGGCTTTAGTCTCAGAATCGTACCAAGTGCTGCTGCTGCTGGAGTAATTCGTCCGCCTTTCTTCAAATATTTTAGCGTATCCAATGTAATATATATCGTAGAGTCATGGCATGTCTGTTCTAAAATCTGCTTAATCTGCACAGCATTCCATCCTCTTTTCGCTAACTCTACTGCATCAATGGCAGATTGTGCCAATGTTGAGGAAATTCGTTTGTTATTTACTACAAAAACTCTGTCTCTATACGGCTTATCATTAGAAAGCATAATCGCAGTTTGACAAGAACCTGACAAGCCACTTGACATTGGAATATGCACAATCTCATCGTATTCTTTTAACAAATTGTCCCACATCTGCATAATACTTTCTGGAGATGGCTGAGAAGTCATAATATCGGCTCCTTCTCCCTGAAGTTTATAAAATTGTTCCTGTGTTAGGTTAATACCATCTAAATAAGTCTTATTATTAATATGAAACGGCATCGGTAAGAAAAAAAAGCCAAGTGATTCTGCTTTCTCTTTTGTGAAACCGCAGTTACTGTCTGTAATTACTGCAACTTTTCCCATGAAATCCTCCTACAATATCTCAGTGTATTGTTATATAGACTATTATTAGTTTATCACACTGCCTATAAAAAAGCAAATCTTTCTTTTATTGTTCCCAATAGAAGAAATTATTATAAACAAAAGAAACCTCCACTAGATGTCTTTTGCATATCACAATAATAGAAAGAGAGATCGACAAGCGATTTCTCTGCCATCGATCCCTCTGAGTGTTTTTATTTACATTTACTTTTTTATTAAACGAATTTCAATTGCTTCCAGTCTCAAGTTTTTGCCTGTCGTTCCTGACACTGTATCATCTCTTACCCAGTTCTTCCAGCCTTCATTTTGTACATGCGTACGATATTCTACACTATACTTCTGTGCTAACTCTCCTGTCAAGCGAATCTTAATTGCTTCCAGTCTCAAACTCTTGCCCTTTGTCCCTGACATCACATCGTCTGTCACATAATCTTGCCAGCCTTCATTCTGTACATGTGCAGAATATTCTACACTACCGTTTAATCCATCCCCATTTACTTTAATCTGGATGGCTTCTAATCTCAAGCTCTTACCCTTTGTCCCTGACATTACTCCGCCTGTAACATAATCTTGCCAGCCTTCATTTTGTACATGGGTACGATAACTAATGGTTGGCTTTGCCTCTTTCTTGTTCGTCAGATAAGCATTTTCAGTTGTTCCAGGAGCGTTACCACCTTTTTCAACTAGGCGAATTTCAATTGCCTCTAATCGCTTGGATAATCCAGCGGAGCCAGACTTTCCATCATTCATAGCCCAACCAAGCCATCCCTTGTCCTGAATATGGGTACGATAATAAATATCATATTGTTCTGCAATGTTTCCAGTTAAGCGCATTTGGATTGCCTCTAGTCTCAGACATTTGCCTGTTGTTCCTGACATCACATCATCAGTTACATAGGGCTGCCAACCCAGATTTTGTACATGCGTACGATATTCTACGCCTCCGTCCATAGAATCATCCAGACGAATCTTAATTCCCTCAAGTCTTAGACTCTGGCTTTTTGTTCCTGACATTGCTCCGTCGGTTACATATGGTTGCCAACCCAGATTCTGTACATGAGTGGAATAACTGATTTTGGATTTTTCTACTGGTTCCTGTGCTGTTTCACCTAAGAAGATATAGGTACCTCCTGCTTCTGCCGCAGGTACATGAATAGAAATTGTACTATTTTCCACAGCAATAGTATTGCTATCAGCTGTGTACAGATTACCAGTTACCGTTTTCACATCAGTTGGAAGCGTAATCGTTACATCCTGTGCCTGTTCTGAAATATTTAATGCAGTAATCAGATGCTGTCCATTTAAACTTCTGTCAAATACTAATACTCCACTTTCTTCATCCACGAGAAGAGCCTTATGATCACCTTCTGCTAGAATTTCACTATATGACTGACGGATTCCAAGCATAGTCTTATAATGTGTCAGCATATCATTGCTATCATTGGCAATATTCCAATCCAGATCATAGCGATTGGTCTGATAAGGATAATTATTCGCTCCTGTCTGTCCTAGCTCTTCTCCATAATAGATAATCGGCTGTCCCTTCGCTGTAATCTGCATGGAAGCAGCTACCTTCATCAGATCTCTCGCCTTTTCCTCTGGAATTCCCTTATTGTTAATCATAGAGTAGAGTAAACCATCTTCATCATGACTGCTAAGAAAACTTCCAAGAGTGGCATCGCTGCTCAAAGCTTCATTTCTCTTTTCCAAGAATGTTTCCACTTTCTGAAGATTACCGCTTGCTAAATCCAAGCCAGCATCGTTAAAGTCAAAATCCAACAAAGCATCCATCTGTCCATTTTTAAGCTGTCCGCCATCAAAAGAATATCCTGCACCAGAGTATTCTCCAATCATTTTGAATTCTGGATCAATCTCCGTCAAAGCATTTTTAAATGCCTGCCATGTCGTATTGTCTACATGCTTCACTGTATCCACACGGAAATAATCAATATCAAACTCACTGACCCATGCAGTCTGCCAGTCCACAAGCTGTTCTCTTACTTCTGGATTCTCTGTATAAAAATCAGGCAGTCCAGATAAACTATCTTTTACCTCATCCCCAGGTACAGTTGTCTCACTATTACGCAGCATATCTCCAAAAATATCTTCGGTTCCATAACCTGCATGATTCAAAACTACGTCCACCATGATTTTAATATCTCTTGCATGAGCTTCTTCAATTAATGTCTGAAATTCTTCTTCGGTTCCCAAATGACTGTCCAACGCAGTAAAGTCATCTGCCCAATAACCATGATATCCTACGGTCTGAGGAACATCTGGATTAGAGGTATTCTGTGGTGCTGAGATGTTTGATACAATCGGAGTAATCCAAATCGTATTGACTCCCAGATCTGCCAGATAATCCAACTTTTCTGTTACACCTGCAAAATCTCCTCCATGATACATACCAGGGTTTTCTGGATCATAGTTTTCTCCGTTATTGGATGTATTTCCATCAAAAAATCGATCGGTTAGCATAAAATAAATGATTGCATCATCCCAATCGCTTTCTCCTTCTTTGACTGTAAGCTCTGTTTCTGTGCGATACTGATTACCATACTGATCCTTTACACAAACTGGGATTGTATAACTGCCTGGCTCCAACGTATCTGGCACGGACAGAGTAATCGCATTTAATTCTGGACTGATTATCAGCTCTTCTTTACCGCCAATTGTTGAAGTATCTGCAGTAATGGATGCGACTTCCAATCCTTCTGCTTGTGGTGTTACTACTTTCAATACAGTATTTTCGGCACAGGTAATGGCAGCTGGCGTTACCGATGCAGAAGCTTCTCCTTCAAACTTCTGATAAGAATATACGGAATAGACAATGCCATCCTGTTCTGTTGTCACTTCATTATAAGCATCAATCAGACTTTCTCCATCTACTAAATAGCGATATTTATGTTCTCCTTCTGTAAGACCACTTAAGGAATATACAAACCTTCCTGTCTCCTCATCATAACTCATTGGATAGAAGTTTCCATCCACTTCTACCTCTACTTTACCTTCTAATTCCTTCAACGTACCATTAAGGAAATGCTTATCGCTTCGATAATAAAAATGGACTTGATTTCCTTCTCCATCTAACTCATAACCACTATTATAAGGATAAACATACTGCACACCTTGATCCTGTACAAAAACAGCACGTACAACGTCTTGATCCAGTGGAATCACTATATTGTGATCACCGCCATCTTTATTCTGGAATGGATTGTCCTGTGGTCCTTTTCTCATAACAAAAGACAGTGAGCTAGTAGTAGACTTAACTGGAATATCAAATACTTGCTTATCACCTTGTTCGGTAATATCAATTTGTACATCCGAACCATACCCACTATTCCAAGTATAAATATTCCATCCCTCGTAATCTCCTTCTGGTCTTACATATTCTACGATTACATGACGGTCTCTTGCTTCTTGAATCTCTGGAAGCTCTGTATAAGCAGTACTATCATCAGCAATAATATAAATTGTAACTTCCTCTGCCTTATCTTTGTTTTCATAATTAACCGTAGCACTCTGCCAATCCCAGCCGCCTTTACTTCTAGGAATAATTCCCAAATTCGTATAGGAAAGAACACAGGTAGCTTTCAGCCAAGTATTGCCATCTTCTAATACAACACTCTCTTGGAACTCTCTTCCTGCACTGGCACCTCCTCCGCCATTTTCCCAAATCCACAAATCTGCAGCATCCACGGTGTTATTGATACTGTCATAATAATAGATTGTATAAGTATACTGATTTTCTACAATATTAAGTATAAAAGAAGCAGTACTGTCTTCTGCTGTCATGATAAGAGCAATACTGTCTCCTACATAGGACTCTGCTACAGTTAGAGTACGGCCATTTAATGTAAGCCCTTCTTGTTCTCCTTCCAAATGGTAAGTTACTGGAACTTTACGGCCTTCTGGATTAGCAGAATCATAATAAGTACCGTATTCTGGCAATTCCTTTGTTTTTCCTACAGCGATTGTATCTGTACTGTCAGCCAACCCAGATATTAACAGGCTGCTATTTCCATTTTTCTGTTCTGGATTTAATGGATCCGTTACCCAGTTGCCATCTTCAATGAATTTGTATTCATAGCTTCCTGCTGTTAAAGATTTTGTAATACTCCAATATCCTGTCTCTGCATCAAACTCCATTGGATCGGCAGTCTGAGACCAGCCGTTCATATTACCTGCCAGATATACTTTTTCTGCCAGAGGGGCATAGTAGTGGAAACTGACTCCTTCCTCTGTAATCTCTGGACTTACCACATTTGAATCCTTTTGAATTCCTTCTGCTGCTCCACTGGATTCAGCTTGTACTACCGACTTATCAGATTCCAGATTCCCTGCCTGAGTCGGTAATAACGTATTGGAAAGCATTGCAATAAGCATGAAAAAACTAATCATCCATGATATGACTCGTTTTTTCTTATTGTACTTCCTCCAATTCTTCATATGGATCTTCCCTCCTTTTTATTTATTCCGTTCCCGTCTCAGAAGTTAAATAGCAATTAATATAATAATAATTGCCATTATTCTCCCAAAACCTAACACCTCTTTATTATAACATAAGATTTTTTTTAGAAATATACCAAATTTCATAGAAATATACCAAAATAATATCTTTACCGGAAGATCTTCAACTACAATTGTTCAAACTCATCTGTTGTTTTCAGTAAACAATAAAAAAAAGATATATCCAGCACAGACATATCTTTTCTGTTTTCCTCATATCTTATAATAAATTTATATCGGGAGTGTGCCATGAGTTCCCAAACGAAAATCTTTGTTTTTAAAATGCGAGAGATTATTTATACACTTATCTTTGCAGCTCTGGCGATTCTGCTGATTGTTCTGCTTGTTTTTATGTTTCTTCCAAAAAAAGAAACAAAGACTGCTCAGGAAACTGGAACTTACATACCTGGTGTCTATACCGCTTCCATCCTATTGAACAATCAAGCCTTAGATGTTCAAGTATCTGTAGATGCAGATCATATTAATTCTGTAGATTTTGTTAATTTAAACGAATCAATTGCAACAATGTATCCACTCATGGAAACAGTTATGAGTAATATTCAGACGCAAGTGCTTCAAAAACAGTCCATTGATGGAGTTACATACGAAAACGACACCCAATATACTTCGATTGTATTACTGGATGCCGTTGAAGAAGCATTAAATAAAGCTCGTGTAAATCCAGAAACAGAGGTTTCCGAGCCATAATGCGAAATTTATTGGAACAATGGATATACCATTGTTTCTATTAAATCTGAATTTTTTCCAATTCCTCCATCCAAAGTCTACTGCTTGCATCGCTTGGCATACGCAAATCTCCTCTTGGAGAAACAGCAGCAGATCCTACCTTTGGGCCATCTGGTAAACAAGAGCGTTTGAATTGCTGCATAAAATAGCGGCGGTAGAACACTTTCATCCATTTTAAAATCGTCACCTTATCATAAGTTCCCTCAAACGCTTTACAAGCCATATAGAAAATTTTTCCTGGTTCATATCCAAAACGAAGCACGTAGTACAATACAAAATCATGTAGCTCATATGGTCCTACAATATCTTCTGTCTTCTGAGCGATTTTTCCATCCTCTGGAGGCAGAAGTTCTGGGCTTACTGGTGTATCTAGCACATCATATAATACATCACTAATTTCTTTATCTTCACACTCATCTGCATAATAGCGCACTAAATGGCGTACTAACGTTTTAGGCACCGATGCATTCACTCCATACATGGACATATGATCTCCATTATAAGTTGCCCATCCAAGTGCCAACTCTGACATATCTCCAGTTCCAATTACAAGACCTCCAAACTGATTTGCAATATCCATCAATACTTGCGTTCGCTCTCTTGCCTGGCAATTTTCATAGGTAACATCTTTCACTTCTGGATCATGTTGAATATCTTGAAAATGTTGATTGACCGCATTCTTAATATCCACTTCGATTAGGGTTGCACCTAATTTTTTCGTAAGCTGACATGCATTTGTATAAGTTCGATCCGTTGTTCCAAAACATGGCATCGTAACCGCAATAATTCCCTCTCTGGATAATCCTAACGCATCAAATGCCTTCGTCATAACAAGCAATGCTAACGTAGAATCCAATCCACCTGAAATTCCAACGACTGCCTTTTTACTATGCGTATGCTCCAAACGTTTTTTCAATCCCATAGCCTGAATTGCTAAAATCTCCTCACAACGCTCTGTTCGATCTTTTTCGTTATTTGGCACAAATGGAGTAGGATCAATAAAACGGCGAAGTTCAATCTCTTCTGGTTCTAAATGAAATGGAATTACTTCATAATCATTGTGATAACTGTCCAAATCAAAGCTTTCCATTCTACGGCGTTCACTGCGCAAACGTTCCAAATCTAAATCTGCGATTATCATTCCATGACCTAGACGTTTTGATTCTGCCAGAATTGTTCCATTTTCACAGATCAAATTATGTCCGCTAAAAACTAGATCCTGTGTAGACTCTCCCTCTCCTGCATTCGCATAGATATAACTGCATATAAGACGTGCAGACTGACCATTAATCAAATTACGGCGATATGCAGCCTTTCCAGTTATCTCATCACTCGCAGAGCAATTTACAATTACCGTGGCACCAGCCATTGCATGACGAATACTAGGAGGATTTGGCATCCACACATCTTCACAGATTTCTGCGGCAATTTTTAATCCTGGAACGGAAACGCACTCAAACAACAGATTGGTTCCCATTGGTGCATCGTATCCCCTGCCCATTCTATCTCTAATTTGAATCCAGATTGGGAGTTCATTTCCCTCTGCAAAATGACGTTTTTCATAGAATTCTGAATAATTTGGAATAAAACGCTTTGGAACAAGTCCAAGTACCGAACCACGCGTGATTACTGCTGCCACATTATAAAGACGATGATCTAGTTCAAAAGGCAATCCAATTACAACAACGATATCTTTATCAAGTGTATGTTCCATTAAATCAAACAATTGCTCTTTTGCTTTTTCTAATAAAGAAGTCTGCAAAAACAGATCCCCACAGGTATATCCTGTGATTGCCAATTCAGGAAATACGATAATTTTTACCTGATTGGCTACTGCTTCGTCTATATAGTTTATCACTTGCTCTGTATTATACAGCGGATCTGCAACTTGGATTTTAGGAGTCGCTGCCGCAACACGGATAAAATAATGATTCATATTTCACACCAAGCCTTTCAAGTAATACTTACTCGTATTGAAAGGCGCAAATCAAAGGTTGAAAACGGATTTGCATGTTTTTCCCTTTCTTTCGTATTTTCTCAACCCTTTTCAGTTATTCCAATGAATTTTAACTGCAAAACTTATCCAATAGGACTTCTTTTCTATTAGCCTCTGGATGTTCTAATACATAATCTAACATTTTATTCAATAATTCTCCCATCTGTTTTCCTGGTAAAATTCCTATCTGAATTAGATCCTGTCCATTTACATCCAGCTGTTTTAATGTAATACACTCATGATCTGCAACAATTTCTTCATATAGTTTTTTTATTTCAATAATATCTTCCAGCCACTCTTGTTGCTGATAGTTGGATTTTGCCATTGTATCTGCACGCATAACTTCGAGCAAATCTTCAAACAAATCCACACCAATTTTATTCATACATCTGCGAATTATCTTTTTATCTCTACGAAGATGATAAGCATGGTAAAGAATCAGACGACTTACTTTATCAATTGTATCATTGTCAAATTTAAATCTACGTAAAATCTGTTTTGCCTGTACCGCACTTTTTTCTGCATGACCATAAAAATGATCTTGTCCATTTTCATCGATTTTATGCGTTTGAAGTTTTCCAATATCATGCAGTAATGCCGTCCAACGCAACACTTTCGTTGCCCGAATTTGCTCTACCATCGCAATTGTATGATTTCCTACTGTATAACAATGATATGGATTATTTTGTTTTAAAGGCATAATTGCATCCAATTCAGGCAGTATTACAGCTGTAACTCCCAGTTCATAAGCAATTCGGAGTTGTTCTGGATGAGGAGAAACTAATAGCTTTGTCATCTCTACTTGAATTCTCTCTTGGCTAACTTTGGATAAATTACTTGCCAAAGTACGAATTCCCTGCTGTGTTTGCTCTTCAATTTGAAATCCCAGTTGGGAAGCAAAACGAATTGCACGCAAAATACGCAAAGCATCTTCCGTAAATCGTTCTGCTGCATTGCCAACACAACGGATAATCCCCGCTTTTAAATCATCTTGACCTCCAAATAAATCTACAATTCCAGTTTTTGGATTATATGCCATCGCATTAATTGTAAAATCTCTTCGTTTTAAGTCTTCTTTTAAATTTGAAGTAAATTGAACGGAACTAGGGTGTCGTCCATCTTCATATGCTCCATCAATCCGATATGTCGTTACTTCAAATCCATCTTTTTCCAGCATAACCGTAACAGTCCCATGTTGAATTCCTGTATCAATGGTACGCCGAAATATTTTTTTTACCTGAAATGGAGAAGCGGAGGTGGTGATATCCCAGTCCTCCGGCTCTCTTTTTAACAAAGCATCTCGGACACATCCACCTACTATATAAGCTTCATGTCCCTCTTGCTCTAATTTTTTAATGATATAAGCTACTTTTTCTGGTACACAAATATCCATTCAATCCTCCTGCCACAGCCAGGGTAAAACTTTTTACAGCAGAAACGTTAACCTATAAAAAATTTTACCCTATCGATAGCCAGTGTTTTGACCACTTGACATTTTGATCCATTACTAGTTCATCGGCCTTGATTCTACATTCCATCGATTACAGAACTCTTCTGCATAAGTTCCTGGATTACAATAGATAACAAAAGTTGGACAATAATTAAATGCTCCTTCTCCAATTAATCTTACACTATCTGGAACTACTACTTCCGTTAAAGAACTGCATCCATAGAACGCATTTGTACCTACTGTAATAACTCCCTCTGGAATAACAATTCTGCTTATTGCTGTATTGCCTTGGAACGCCCCGTCTGCAATAAATTGTACTGGAGCTCCATTAATTTGTTGTGGTATTGCCACTGCTCCTCCTACACTCTTGGCATCCGTTAAAGTAGCAGTGCCGTTTTGAATCTGATAACTCATTCCATTTTGAACAACAACCGAATCTTGAACTGATTCTGATGGTGTTGTTGCCTGCGTTGTACTTGTAGATTCTTCGGTCGTATCTTGTGTCGTTTCCTCGGTCGTATCTTGTGTTGTTTCCTCAGTCGTATCTTGTGTTGTTTCCTCAGTCGTATCTTCTGTTGTTTCCTCAGTCGTATCTTCTGTTGTATTTTCTGTTGTTTCCCCCGTTGTACTTGCAGATTCTCCTGTCGTAATTTCCAATGTTTCTCTGGAACTTTCTGCTATACTACTTATCGTTGGAGAAGACGTCACTGTTCCATTCACAGTTTCTGGATTCTTGTCATTTCTTACAAGCCTAAATGCAACAATTAACATAATAATTAACACTACTGCAAGACAGCCAATTAATATAAATAATACTGCCTTGTGAACAGAGCCTTTTCCGATACCTTCGTCATCTCCATCATCCTCTTCATCCTCATCCTGATCTGGGGATGGTTCTTGCACAAGATATGGTTCCTCTTCATCCTCATTTAGGTGATCTTCTACGGATTCCTTTTGACGTCGTTTCTTTTTAGGAGTTTCCTCCAACTGCTCGGGACCCTCCTCTGAAAGACCTTCTACTCCATTCCATACATCAACGGTATCGGCCCAGGAAAAACTGTCATCCATTGGATCAAGCAGACTCTCTCCACAGACTTTACACACACGTGCATGGTCCTCGTTCTCAGTTCCACAATTTGGGCACTTCACTTTTTCTTCCTCCTCAATATTCATTAAGCTTTCATGTGACTACTTAGCCGCGTTATCTACCAAATAATTACAGTTTAATAAGCTTTTCCCCAGTATACCATAGTTTTGGCAGGTTTTCCACAACATACACAAACATTTGACAAAACTTCTTGCTCAAATGGCATACAACGAGATGTTGCAGTTGTTTCTTCTTTAATTTTAATCTCACAAGCTTCATCCCCGCACCACATTGCTTTTACAAATCCTGGCTTATTTGCAATTGTATCTTTAAATTCCTCATAGGTGCATGCTTCATAAGTATGTGCCTCTCTATGAGCTCTTGCACGTTCTAACATTTCTTTCTGCATTGTGTCCAGAACCTCTGCTACCTTTATAGACAGCTCTGCAAGATCTGCTACAATCTTTTCTCTCGTATCACGGCGTACAATTACAGCATGCCCTGCTTCAATATCTTTTGGCCCAATTTCAATACGAACTGGGATACCACGCATCTCCTGTTCCGCAAATTTAAATCCAGGTCCTTTATCACTATCATCTAATTTTACACGGAATTGACTTGCCAACTCATTTTTCAGTTCATTCGCTTTTTCTAATACACCTGGCTTATGCTGAGCAATTGGAATAACCATCACTTGTGTTGGAGCAATCTTTGGAGGAAGTACCAATCCACTGTCATCTCCATGCACCATAATGATACCACCAATCATACGTGTACTAACTCCCCATGAGGTTTGATGTACATATTTTAATTTGTTATCTTTATCTGTAAACTGAATTCCAAATGCTTTTGCAAATCCATCTCCAAAATTATGGCTTGTTCCAGACTGTAGTGCTTTTCCATCATGCATTAAAGCTTCAATTGTATAAGTGGACTCTGCTCCAGCAAATTTTTCTTTATCCGTTTTACGTCCTTTAATAACTGGAATTGCCAGCACTTCTTCACAAAATCTTGCATATTCATTCAGCATCAATTCTGTTCTTTCTTCTGCCTCTTCTGCAGTCGCATGAGCCGTATGACCTTCCTGCCATAAAAATTCACGAGAACGTAAAAATGGTCTCGTTTCTTTTTCCCAACGTACCACAGAACACCACTGATTATATACCTTTGGCAAATCTCGATAAGATTGAATATCCTTTGCATAAAAATCACAGAATAATGTTTCCGATGTAGGACGTACACATAAACGTTCCTGTAATGGATTTAACCCCCCATAAGTCACCCATGCAACTTCTGGAGCAAACCCCTCTACATGATCCTTTTCTTTTTGTAATAAACTTTCTGGAATAAACATTGGCATATAAACATTTTCCACACCAACTGCTTTAAAACGAGCATCCAATTCTTTTTGAATATTTTCCCAAATGGCATATCCAGCTGGCTTAATTACCATGCAACCCTTTACACTAGAATAATCAATCAGTTCTGCCTTTTTTACAACATCGGTATACCACTGTGCAAAATCTTCTTCCATAGAGGTAATTGCCTCTACTAACTTCTTTTCCTTCGCCATAATATTTCCTCCTATTTCCACTTGACTGATCTCTTTGCAAAACAAAGCGGGATATCTCTAAAGTTTTTTTATTATATGAAAATAAAAAAACTTCCATCCCTATCTAAGGGACCGAAGTTCTCGGCGGTACCACCCTAATTAGCCTGTGGCTCCCTCTTTCTCCGTTAACGCCGGTTTACGCTGTATTTTCATACAGAACTCCAAGATAGGTTCTGTGTTCGTCACTGAAATACCTCGCAGCATCTGGTATTCTCTCTGTCAGTTCGTTTACACATACTAGTTCTTTTCAACGTTGTTGGATTCATTTTAAGACAGATTCCATGTTTTGTCAATCTCCTTTATCAAAATCCAACCAATTGGTCCCAAAAATAATCCAATCACGCCAAACAACTGCCATCCAATATAAATTGCAATCATGGTTTCTAAACTACTAATTCCAGTATAATGTCCCAATAACTTTGCTTCTAAAACCTCTCTCACAATATAACAAACAAGATAAATTCCCCCCAGTTCCAACGCTGTTATAAAATTCCCCCATAATAATTCCCATATAATCCATGGAATAAAAACGGTTCCACTTCCAAATACAGGAAGCACATCAATCAACCCAATAATAACTCCAACTAATATTCCATATGGGTTTCCCATCCATGTTAAACCAATCATACAAACAACCATTGTAATAATCATAATACTGCCTTCTGTTTTTACAAAAGCTCCTCCTATGGCGCCAAGACGACTAGTTAAAAGCTGTATCTCTCGTCGGAATAACGAATTTTGCTTCCATTCTTTTATTCGATCTCGTTCTTGCAAGATCAATACTGCCGCTAAAATAGCAATCGTTCCAGCAGTAAACAAATTAATCAATTGACTTACCAATGGAACGGAACTATTCATAATATAAGGAAGTGCTTTTTTAGCTAATTCATTTTGTAATTCAAACGTTACCTGCTTGATTTGCTCCATCATACATCCTTCTGATAGATGAAAAAACTGCTCTACTTTTCCACATACCCCATTCATAATAGAACAAAGATTTTCAATATAAATTGGTAAGTTATCCACTAAATATACTGTCTGTTCCAATAATTTTTCACCAATCATCCAAATAATCCACAACACAGCTATGCATAATAATCCAACTCCTAACATAGCTCCCCATACAATTGGAATGCGAAATCTCCGATTCAGCATCCGAACAAAAGGCCATACAATTCTCGCTAATACCCATGCAACAAAAAATGGAATCCCCAAGGGCAGCAGGTACCTGAATACAAAATAAACTGCCCCGGTGATTCCAATTAAGGATATTGCTCTCTTTTGTTTACTACTCATGAGATATCTTTCGTCCCTTCTATAACCTTTTATGTTTTGTACACTTACAGTATGTGAAGAAACGAAAAAACTATTCTAAATTAATCTAGAAAAAAATGTCAATAACAAACCGTCATTTGTTGTTTCGTGATTGGGTGCAGAAATGTCAGTTGATAGGCGCATAGACCAATCTGACCCATACTTTTTTTACCATTCCAATTTGGATTATACTTCGTATCTCCCCATATTGGACAACCAATATGAGAAAATTGAACTCGAATCTGGTGATGACGCCCTGTTATAAGCGTAACATCAGCAAGGCATAATTGTTCTCGTTCCACGCTATCAATAAAATCAAACCCATGAAAGGAAGCATTTTCTACAATCTGATATTGCAAAACTGCTTTTTTGGCATCTTTTCTTCTCTGTTCATTCTCTGCTACAACCAAACTAATATTATTTTTTTTATCTTGAATTAAGTAGTCAGTCAGTACACCTTCTTTTTGAGCAGGCATTTGACAAAGCAGTGCATAATATTTCTTTTTCATCTGATGAGTTTGCACCTGTCTACTTAACTCTGCTGCTGCAAATGGAGTTTTGGCATAAACCATCACTCCGCTTACAGGACGATCCAAGCGGTGAATGATACCAACATATGGTTCTTGTAACTTTTTTCCTGCTTTCCTTTGTCGAAATGTTAGCTCATTTTTAATCAAACTGACCATATCCATTGACAGAGACTTTCCACTTTGCGATTCGATGCCTGAAGGCTTTCTTACAACAAGAATCGCTGCATCTTCAAATATAATATCTAACATCATAATTTAGTTAAGATAAGATTTTAATAATTCTACTTTATCCAGTTGTTCCCATGGAAGATTCAAATCATTTCTTCCAAAATGACCATATGCAGCCGTTTGTTTATAGATTGGTCTTCTTAAATCCAACATTTTAATAATACCAGCTGGTCTTAAATCAAAATTCTCACGAATAATTTCTACAAGACGATTATCAGAAAGTTTTCCTGTACCAAATGTATCCACCATAATCGAAGTCGGATGTGCTACACCAATTGCATAAGACAACTGGATCTCACAACGCTTTGCCAAACCTGCTGCAACAATGTTTTTGGCTACATAGCGAGCTGCATATGCAGCAGAACGATCTACTTTTGTGCAGTCTTTTCCAGAGAAAGCTCCACCACCATGGCGTGCTGCTCCTCCATATGTGTCTACAATAATTTTACGTCCTGTCAATCCACTGTCTCCATGAGGACCCCCAATTACAAATCGTCCTGTTGGATTAATAAAAAACTTTGTATCATTATCTACCATATCAACTGGAAGAATCGGATCAAACACATACTTTTGAATATCCTCGTGAATCTGTTCCTGTGTTACATCTGGATCATGCTGTGTAGAAAGTACCACTGCATCCAGACGAATTGGCTTATGATTTTCATCATACTCTACTGTTACCTGAGTCTTTCCATCTGGACGCAGATAAGACAGTGTTCCATCTTTACGTACTTTTGTTAATTGTCTTGCAAGGCGATGCGCTAATGCAATTGGATATGGCATATATTCTTCTGTTTCATCAGAAGCATATCCAAACATCATTCCTTGATCCCCTGCTCCAATCGCATCTAATTGGTCTTCATCTGACTCATTTTCTTTTACTTCCAATGCCTTGTCTACTCCCATAGCAATATCACTGGACTGCTCATCAATTGCAACCATAACTCCGCATGTCGTTGCATCAAATCCAAACTTAGCTCTTGTATATCCAATCTCAGCAACTGTATCACGTACAATCTTTTGAATATCTACATAAGCATTGGTTGTAATTTCTCCCATAACCATAACCAAACCTGTTGTTGTACAAGTTTCACATGCAACACGACTCATTGGATCTTTTTCCATCAATGCATCTAAGATTGCATCGGAAATTTGATCACACATTTTATCTGGATGTCCCTCTGTTACGGATTCTGATGTAAATAAAAATTTTTCCATTTCCATGTCCTTTCTTTTTTAAACTTTATATCTTCTTAACCTGATACACAGCGATGAAACCTGTCACAACATAAGGTACGCCACTTTTATAATAAAAAACCGCCCTGAACAACAGAGCGGACAAAGTTTCAAAAATCCTCTTATTGTTCGATTACTCGCTCAGGTTGGCACCTTCCATCTCTGGGGTTGCCGTGACTTCACAGATCCTTTGTATCTCCATCACTCTGAATAAGAAAATTGATATTATTGTTTTCTGCTTTATTATAACGTCAAACAATTGATTTTTCAAGTACTTTTTTCGTATGGATAAACTCTCTTATATTCTGACAATTTAATACAAGAATCAAAATACCTTTTGCTCCCAACATTATAATTTATTTTCATAAAACTAGTATGGCACAGATGGTTTCTCTGTCTTTAAAAATATAATGTAACGTTTGGCCGAATGGAAAAACGTCTCTACATAAATATAATCTGAATTATCTCTATCACGGCACACATACATTCCATCATAGTCGGGTACATTCATTTCCAAATTCTGGGTTGGATATGTAGTTGTAACTGGATTTCCAATTACTGTTCCAATACATTCTGCATGTACTGGAAGTTCCACAACAGCTGTATTTCTTTGCTCTTCTGTTAAAGAATCTGCACGAGAACTTTCCAATAAGTCACTGACTCTAACAAATAGATCTCCCTGCCATGCAATGTATTGCCAGTCTAAGTTTTCAACAACAAATTTCTTATAAAGCTTCTGTTTTTTTATATTTTCACCATCCTCTGACTTTTGTTCTTTTTTACTTTTACTCTCTTCTGAGTTTGGTTCTTTTTCACTTCCAATATAGATCTCCTCTGGTATCTGTTCATTATAATAAACCTGAGCGTTTACGCCACATCCAATTCCATATGACTGTCCATCTAACGGTAATTCTTTATCTGCTATAACATCTCCCATTAATTCCCAACCAGTTGGAACTGTACCTGTAATAACCCCATCATTACTTTCTAAATAAATATTCCCATTGATTAGTACCTGTGGGGTTACTTCTGTATTTTGCAGGCTCTCCTCTGTACTCTCATCCGCTGCTATACTAGAATTCTGCTCTGAACTACTATCCTTGGATCCACATGCTCCAAATAAAACTACAACTACAATAATACTTAATCCAATCCACTTTCTTCTCATCACATCTTCCTTCCTCTATAATAGAATGAAATTATACTAATAACAGGAAAGCTGCTGCTAACATCTGTTAACAACAGCTTATCTTTCGACTATCCAATCATCATACGTGATTTCTGCAATTCACGTTCATCTCGTATTAATTTTATTTCGCCTCCTAGGCTTTGTAATTTTTCTGCAAAATCTTCATAACCCCTCAAAATAAATCTGATATCCTCTACAATGGTATTTCCTTCTGCGGCAAGCCCTGCAAGTACTAATGCCGCTCCTGCCCGTAAATCTGGAGCTGTCACTGGGGTTCCTGTGAGTTCTTTCACACCTCGAATAATTGCCGAATTTCCTTCTACAAAAATTTCCGCTCCCATTCTCCTAAGTTCATCTACATACTTAAAACGATTCTCAAAAATACTTTCTGTTACAATACTCGTCCCCTCTGATAACGCTAGTACAACTGTCATTTGTGGCTGCATATCTGTTGGAAATCCTGGATAAGGAAGAGTTTTTACATTTGCAGCTTTTAGGCGCTGTTTTGCCACAACTCTCACTTGGTCATCACATTCGCTCACTTCACAGCCAATCTCTCTTAACTTAGATGTTAAGCAATCCAGATGTTTTGGGATTACGTTTTTAACTGTAACATCGCCTTTGGTAACAGCCGCTCCAAATAAAAACGTTCCCGCTTCAATTTGATCTGGAATGACGGAATAATCACCTCCATGAAGCAACCGAACTCCTTCAATTCGAATGACATCGGTTCCTGCACCTTTAATATTAGCTCCCATTGTGTTTAGCAAATTTGCAACGTCTACCACATGTGGTTCTTTTGCTACATTCTCTAAAACAGTTCTTCCGTTTGCCATCGTTGCCGCCAACATAACATTGATCGTTGCACCAACTGACACCATATCAAAATAAATATGTGCACCTGTTAATTGTTTTGAATCTACTACAATCATTCCATTGCGCACAACGGCTGTAGCCCCAAGTGCACGGAATCCTTTTAAATGTTGATCAATTGGGCGGCTTCCAATATCGCATCCACCAGGAAGCGACACTTCTGCATGATGATATTTTCCCAACATAGCTCCTAACAAGTAATAGGATGCTCTCATTTTTTTAATGAAGTTATTCTCGACAACATAGTTATTAATTGTTGCTCCATTAATTCTTACATCATGTCTACCACGGCGCTCTACAATGGCACCTGTATCTGCAATTGCTTCCAATAGCACATTAACATCTCGGACATCTGGTAAGTTACTTACATAAACAGATTCATTGGCCATAATCGTTGCCGCTAAAATACCAAGTGCAGCATTTTTCGCACCACTAATGGAAACTTCTCCAACCAACGGATTACCGCCTTTTATAATATACTGTTCCATTGCATACTCCCATCCCACTTTTTTCTTAAGGTATACATAAGATACCTTTTTCTTATTATAGCACAGATTTATTATTTGTAAATAACTTTGTAACTATTCCATTCTCTATCAGAAACCATTCTTTCTCAAATAATCTACAATCTGACCAGCGGATAGTCCATCTTCATTCACTGTAATATCTGCGTATTTTTCATATAATGGTATACGTTCATTATATAAGTCTCTCAGAGTCATTCCATCTTTCAAAACTACTCCTCGTTCTTTCACATTGCCAAGACGCTTTGCTATTTCCTCATAAGAAACTTTAAGATAAACGATTGTTCCAATCGACTGTAAATGCTTCATGGCCTTCTCACTGTAAATTACACTTCCTCCTGGTGCAATTACTGTATTGTTTACTTGAAGCTTCTCATGTATTTCACTTTCAATCTGAATGA
Source organism: Clostridiales bacterium CHKCI001 (assembly GCA_900045905.1). Lineage (GTDB taxonomy): Bacteria > Bacillota > Clostridia > Lachnospirales > Lachnospiraceae > Fimimorpha. Next base: position 107,723 of record FCNS01000036.1, read on the forward strand.
ATCGATCAATTCCTTCCTGTTCAATAATTTCTTTCAATAACCGTTTTTCTTGTTTTTGAATCAGAAGATCACCATCGATAAATTCCATTCCAAGACGTTTCGCCAACAAAACTCCTACCATACTTTTTCCTGATGCAGGCATCCCAATTAATGTAATATTCATGCTGTTACTCCTCTTGCCACTTATAACTCCGTCTATTTTTTACTCTTATTTTTCTTTCTGACACTATACCCGAATGTACCCAATTTTTTTCCAAGTGCTAAATACTCTCCATGAGAATATGCCATAAGCCCTGCTGCATTTAAGTCAAAGCGTCCATTTGAATCCATATACCTTTCATCTACTTGAACGGCTACCACTTCAGCTAAAAACATATCATGAGATCCAAGTTCTATCACTTGCTTCACTCTGCATTCAATATTAACTGGAGATTCTTGAATTAATGGTGCCGCAATTTTACTTGATTTACCTTTTGTTAAATTCATTTCTTTAAATTTATCCACGTCTCTGCCAGAACGAACTCCGCAAAAATCGGTTATTTTCGCTAATTTCTCCGTAGTAAGATTAATTACAAACTCACCTGTTTCCATTAAAATTGGATGAGAATATCTCTCTTTGCGAACCGAAATATATGCCATCGGAGGATCACTGCAAACCGTTCCTGTCCATGCAACTGTAATAATATTTGCCTTACCATTTTTATCCATAAGGCTTACCATAACTGCTGGAACGGGATAAACCATATTTCCAGCTTTCCATAACTGTTTTGACATTCTTTTTCTCCCTAAATTCTATTCGAAAAGCAGAGCAAAGGACTGCCCGCTCTCCGTTTCAATTATGCCTTTCCACAAATTAACTGAATACCTGCAATCACAGTAGGAAGCAGCTGTTTCTTTCTGGATACGACGCCTGGCAGTCTTACAGTATCTTCTGTTAAACGTACATTCAACGCCTCAAATAAAACATCTTCTGCTCTGTCTCCAACACATAATAAAAGTGTGGATTCATCCCATATATTGGTAAGCATAAAATACATAATATCCATACCTTTTTTCAGAATCTCACTCTTCATATATGGTAGCAGACGATTCTTCAACTCTTCCAATTCTTCCTGACTCATAGAGCTGATCTGTCCAACTCCAATCTTCATATCTTCTACTGTAAATTCTTTAAAATCCTGATAAAAAATTTCTTCCTCTGTTTTAGCACTCAAATTACTTCCAGCCGAAAACATTTCTTTTGCATACTGTTCAGGCTCAATTCCTGCAATCTTAGCTAACTGCTGCGCCGCCTTCTTATCTACTTCTGTGCAAGTAGGAGAACGGAACAGTAATGTATCTGAAATAATTGCACTACAAAGAAGCCCTGCAATTTGTGGATTGATCTCAACTCCATTTTCTTGATACATTTGATAAATAATTGTGGCAGTACACCCAAGCGGTTGGTTACGGAAAAATACTGGCGACATCGTTTCAATTGTTCCAAGCCGGTGATGATCAATAATTTCTAAAATATCCGCCTCTTCTAATCCATTGACTGCCTGTGTCTTTTCATTATGATCTACCAAAATGACTTGTTTCTTTCTCGCACCAAGTAAATTTCTTCGAGAAAGCATACCAACATAGTCACCTTCATTACTTACTACTGGGAAATAACGATGACGTACTACTGCCATAATATCATGAACATCCTCAATATAATCATCTGGGCTAAATACATTTAAATTCTCTGTAGACATTACATAACTAATAGGCATACTTTGATTAATCAAACGTGCCACCGTAAATGTATCAAATGGAGTACAAATAATACGGCATCCCCTGGATTCAGCCAAGCTGCGAATAGTTCGTGATACTGGAGAACCCGAGCAGACAACAATACAAGCAGCTTCCATCTCAATACAACAAAGCTGCGATTCATAACGATTTTCCAAAATAATCAGATCGCCTTTTTCAATAAAACTCTCCATAAAATCTGGATTCGCAGCTGCAACCTGAACTTTTCCATCTTCAAAATACCCCTCGGTATCTCCTACGATCATTTCCCCTTCTAGTGTTTCTAAAATATTCTTATAGCTTGTATGCGCCTTTGACAATACACGACAGTCATATTCTTCCATATAACTTCGAGTAATATCTCCAATTGTAATAATGCCTTCTAGTCTCTCTTCCTTTGTAACAGGCAACGTCACAACCTTTAAATTTTTCATGATCTTCCATGCCTTCATTAGAGAAAAATCCCTCTGGGCACCTTCTGTATAACGGATATCAATATCCTTTACTTGAGTACGAACATCTTCTAAAAGTTCTGGCTTTTTTACACCAAAATACTTAAGTACAAACCGAGTTTCTTCATTAATCTTTCCAGCTCGTCTTGCTTCAAACTGGTTGCCAGCAATTTGATTCTTTAACGCAGCATACGCAATTGCTGAGCAAATAGAATCTGTATCTGGATTCTTATGACCTATAATAAATACTTTTCTTTTTTTCTGCAACAATACTACCCTTCCTTTCCACTAACTCTTTTAATTTGGTACAATTTATTATATCATTGACATTATTTTTAAATATATATTTTTTCATAAATATTATATCATACGTACTAGGATAAATCTACATTTTTCTATTTCAAGATGACCAATAAAGCTGTAACGCCTCTAGATACTATCTATTTTGTTACATTTTTTTTATTATACACTAATATATTTATGCAAAAATTATAATATTTTATACTTTATTTATATTTTAGACACATTTTGTTCATATATTTTTTTTATGATCCTTATATAAGAAGATATCAGTTACCATTTGTTTTTAGTTATATTGCATATAGGTTTTTCATAATTACCCCAGTTACCATTTATTGGTACTGGGGTCTCCTCATTTCTAACAAAGAAAACCGCCTTAAACATTTACAAATGCTAAGGCGATTTTTTACTACAAACAATCAGGTTTAATTCGCTGCTTGAGATGGATCTGTTGCTTCTTCTGGAGCAGTCTCTTGTGGTGCATCTTCGGAAGAAGATTCTTCTACAGCTTCTTCTGAAGTCTCTTCACTTTTTTCTGTTTCTGTAACACCCGCAAAATCAACTAATTCAAAATTACTTGCTTCATAATTTGGCTTTGCTGCTTGCTTAGCCTGATAACTGTTATAACCCGACACTATAATTAATCCTGCTACGGTACATACTGCTAAAACTAAAACAACCCAAGCTGTAATTCTTGCCAAGGTCTTCCTTTTCTTTTCTTTTGCAATGATTTGTTTCCTATTTTTCTTGTACTCTTTGTACTTATCTACCTTCTGCTGACTCATGATTTCATCCCTTCACAAAATATTCTTTTATTAATTTTAACATAGAACTTCTTTTTTGTACAGTCCATTCATTGGAGGGAATTGTGTTTTATTTGTGAGATGATTTTTCAATCATACAATACATATGAAATCATATCTAAAGTAGTTTTTTTTAATTGGAGTAAATAAAAGAATTTTTGAAAATGAAAATAGTACATTTATGGATTAATTGGGATTATAATGGAAATGCGTAGTTATTTTAAAGAACATAGTTTTTCAATTCAAGAATTTTTACAAAAATCCATCAATAATACAAGAGTAACTATGAGCAAACAAGAACTTGAACAGTTTAAAAAACGATATTTATCTAAAATAAAAGTTTCCATTCAGAATGATATGATCCAAATTCATGTATAACAAAGAGGCAGCAAAAGCTGCCTCTTTACCCTTTCAAGACTCGCTCTTGGGAGTCTTGGCTCGGGAATATAACTATTCTTCTTCTATTACATCTTGATCTAACACCATTCTGGCAGCTCCATAGATTCCAGCATCATTACCAAGGCTTGCCAAGACAATTTTGGCTCTTTTTTCTGAAATTGCAAGATATTTTTTATAATAATGCTCAATTGTATTAACCAGAATTTCTCCAGCGTTGGATACTCCTCCGCCAATTACAAATATATCTGGATCAATTGTTAACGTCACAGTAGCCAGAGCCATTCCCAGATAGTTTGCAAGTGTCTCAACTGCTTCCATTGCAATTCCATCTTTTTTCTTGGCAGCATCAAAAATTTTCTTTGCACTTAAATGTTCTACATTACGGATCATAGAATCAGAATAACGCTCTGCTAAAAGGCGTTTTGCAATCTTAACAACACCTGTTGCAGATGCATATTGTTCCAGACATCCCTTGTTTCCACAATTACATTTATCTGATTCATCGCAATTGACAGTGATATGTCCCAATTCTCCGCCCAAACCACGATTTCCTGCAATAATTTTTCCGTTCATAATAACGCCGCCACCAACACCCGTTCCAAGTGTCATCATAACTACATCCTGAAATCCTTCTGCTCCACCTTTCCAAGCTTCGCCAAGCGCTGCAACATTTGCATCATTGCCAGCCTTTACTGGAATTCCAAGTAACTCACTTAATTCTTCTGCTGGATTACAATTAATCCATCCAAGATTCACGCATTTACTTACATATCCATTGCTCATCGTTGGTCCTGGTACTCCCATACCAGCTCCTGATACTTCTGATAAAGGAATCTGCTCATTTACTAACTCAGAACGAATCGATGCTGCAATATCTGGAATAATATTAGAACCCTTTTTATCTTTTCGAGTAGGTATTTCCCACTTTTTCAATACTGTACCATTATGATAAAACAGACCTAATTTTACAGATGTACCTCCTACATCAACGCCAATGCAATACTTTTTCATAACAGTTCCTCCCATTAATCTTCATATCCATTTGGATTATTTTTTTGCCATCTCCAGGCATCTTCGCACATTTCTTCAATTCCTCTCTGTGCAACCCAACCTAATTCTTCTTTTGCCTTTGTTGCATCCGCATAACATGTTGCAATATCACCAGGGCGACGTGGTTTAATTTCGTAAGGAATTTTTATACCACTTGCTTTTTCAAAGCTCTTTACTACATCCAATACACTATATCCATGTCCTGTTCCAAGATTATATGTCAATACACCTGTCTTCTGTTTCAGTTTTTGGATTGCTTTTACATGACCAATTGCCAAATCCACTACATGAATATAATCACGAACTCCCGTTCCATCTGGAGTATCATAGTCATTTCCAAATACTCCTAACTTTTCCAATTTACCAACTGCAACTTGTGTAATATATGGAAGTAAGTTATTCGGAATTCCCTTTGGATCTTCTCCAATTCTTCCACTCTTGTGAGCACCAATCGGATTAAAGTAACGAAGCAAAATAATATCCCATTCAGGATCAGCAACTGCAAAATCACGGAAAATCTCTTCTAACATTAACTTGGTTCTTCCATAAGGATTGGTTACATGAAGTGGAAAATCTTCTTTAATTGGTACTGTCTTTGGACTTCCATAAACAGTAGCGGACGAGCTAAATACAATCTTTTTTACGCCATGTGTTCTCATAACATCACAAAGAATCAAACTGCCTGTAATATTATTATGATAATATTCTAAAGGTTTTTGTACCGATTCTCCAACTGCCTTTAGTCCTGCAAAATGGATTACAGAATCAATGGTCTCTTTTTCGAAAACTTCCTCCAAAGCTTCTTTATCCAACAAATCTACCTTATAGAAAGTTACTTTCTTACCTGTAATCTCTTCTACTCTTTCCAAAGATTTTTCGCTGGAATTACATAAATTATCAACGACCACTACATCATATCCACTATTCAATAATTCCACACATGTATGGCTTCCAATAAATCCTGCTCCTCCTGTTACTAATACTGCCATATTTTTTCCTCCTGTCCTTGAAAATTACTGTTTTCCCATATTTTTGGTGTAGATTTGAAACAAAGTGGACAATCCCACTTAAGATCTTCAGCCTTTCAGATTTGAAAGACTTAGCACACTCGGACATTGCTTTTACACATTTATTGACAGTAATCTTCTCGTTTTTTTCGGTTCTATTTTATCATTTTTGCAAAAAATAATCAATAGTTTTCCCATTATTATTAGTATTATGACACAATAGTGAAAAATTTTTAGCCAATATTGACATGCATATTTTCCTAGCAGATAATAAAAGCTTCTAACTTTAACAGCGAATTATTTTTATTTTCTATCATTTTTATTATATATTTTATGTTATATAACATATTTTTTGTTTTAAATAGACAATCTATACAAAATTGTGGTATTTTAAACGAATTGCCCAGTCCTCAAATCACTTAACATCTTTACTTATTTTCCACATTTATTGATAAATTATCCCTATTTTAACTTACCTCTTGCCAATCGAAAGAAAACGTACTATAATACACTCATTGAGTGTATTTTCACTCTATATTTATTCTAATTATAGGAGGAAATCAATTATGGCTCAGGTTACAAAAACTACTACAATTGGTGAATTATTAACTCTGGACTCCAGTGTTGCTCCAATCTTAATGGCTGCTGGTATGCACTGCCTAGGTTGCCCAGCTTCTCAAATGGAGTCTTTAGAAGAAGCTGCTATGGTTCATGGATTAAATCCTGATGACTTAGTTGCTAAGGTCAACGAGTATCTCAGTTTAAAATAATTTTCTTTGCGCAAATGATGGATCAGAATATTTTCCCCTATTCTGATCCTTATTTTTTACATAAAAGTACAATTCCAAAATATCACCTATTCAGATATGGAGAAAAGCTCCATTGTTTGCAAATGCACCAATTAGAAAAAGTGACATATACTATATTAAAGCCTGGAGAACAAAAATTCCTGACTGAAAATTCGCAGTTTGGCTTTTTTACAGCGGTTCTCCGCTTTTTTGAGGTTTCAGCCGGCTGCTTTCTATAGATTAGAGGTTCCTTTTCTGGATTATAGATTCCAAAAGGTCCTCTTACATAAATTTAGAAAGTAGCCTTCTGAGCTTCTTCTCCTTCCCAAACACTATACTATATGAAAGGAATGCAGTATAAAATTTTATGAGATCTGAAGAAACGTTTTATATTTATATTGTAGAATGCTCAGACCATAGTTTTTACACTGGATGGACAAACAATCTAGAAAAGCGAATCGCTGCCCATAACGCTGGAAAGGGAGCCAAATACACAAAGTATCGCCTCCCTGTTACATTAATTTATTTTGAGACATATCCGAATAAACAAGACGCAATGCGCCGCGAATATGCAATAAAACAACTAACACGCCAACAAAAGTTAAAATTGATTACTGATGGCTCTGGTTTTAGACCAGAAAAAATACATTGATTCGATTCTCAACACATAAAGTAAAACATTACTCCATCCATAAATTATAATTCATCCGTCTTCTTAATCAATAACAGACGTTCTCCCGGCTTTACTATATCACTTGTAAGCCCATTTGTTTCTTTAATTACCTCTATTGTAGTATAAAATTTTTTGGCAATATCCCAAAGACAATCTCCTGGACGCACAATATATCCAACAATTCCTGGCAATGCTTCCATTTTCTCCTCATCTAAAGGCATGATCTGAACACTTACAGGCATTGGCTGGCTAATCTTAGACAACACTAATGCATCCAATGTCAATGATGCACGAACTTCTACTTCATTATTTCCAAGCATTACTGTCGTTAGCTGTTCAATTCCAGAAGTTAACTCAAATACACAGCTATCATCAATTCCTTTTGCCTCTACAATATGTGAGAATGGAACTGCTCCAGCTAAAGAACGAAGTGGTTCTTGATCATCTGCTGCCATATAAAGACTTGTTACTGTAATCGCTCCCTCTACTTTTATACCATCATCTACAACTATAGTTCTATCTATTTTTACACATCCTTCACTATGGCAAATCTGTAGTATTTTTTCTTCCTCTGATACATTAATCTTATCTACCACTTTACACTTTGCACTATTGCGAACAAGTAATCCCTCAAAATGTGCTTGACTATATTGAGGGATAATTTCTTTTACTGGAGAATAAACATCTGCTAATATTTGAATATTCTCTTCTTCATAAAGTTTCATATCCAGTTCCAATACTGCATCCACGGTAATAATTCTATTTTCTCCATCATAATCTGGCTTTGCTTCAATTTCTTTATGTAATAATGTTATATTTGTAGCAGATACCATAGATAAATTACATTCTGGTACGTCTATCTCTCCGCTAAAAGCAATATTTTTTTCTAGCCACTGCATTGGAATATGTTCTTCCTCACCTGCATAAAGAATAAATAGAACCATTTCACCTCTCAATGATAGCTTTCCATCAATTGGACGACACTCTACGCTTCGAAGACTTAACCCTCTCCAAAGTAAATGATCAATATTCGGTTTGTTCCCTGAAAGTTCTATTTCTTCTTTTACTCGAAACGTATCTTTTCTCTGCACACGCACTTGCATTACTTCTAGATTTTTTGTTAATGTCTGTACGGAATCTTCTCCTGATATAGATTGTGCTGCTGCCTCATCATACATACTTTCTGCTCTGATTTCAAAGGTTAAAATTGCATTAACACGGATTTTTCTGGAGTTAATAAGAGAAATCGTCATATCTTCAATTTCTGCTTTTACTCTCACATGATCGCTTGTTTCCAGCCCATTATAATTGATAATTTCATCAAATGGAGCAAATCCTTGAAAATTTTGCAGATGATTACTTCCTTCCTCTGTCCCGTAAAGTAAATCAAATTGAAGCTTGCCCTTTAATTGGACTTTTTCCTCTGATTGCTTGACCGATTCCAGAGCAATTTCTCCTTGCTTTAAAATCATACGAGAAATATCTGGCTTTGTATCAGGGACATTGAAATCCTCATCTAATGTAATCTGCGTTACAAGCTTTCCCTTCAACTTGCTCATATGAATATTTTTCTTTAATAACTCCATAATAGCCTCCGTTTCACAATCTGATCTTTTATTCTCAGTTTCTCATAAATCTTTGTAAAGCGTTCAAAGAATGCTTATCTGTGTTCAATATATGCCAGACATCATTTAAATATGCATTCTTCTAAATTCATTTGTGATCTATGTATTAGAAACGCAAGCATTCTGGTATACCTAATTTTGTGATTTTGTTACAATGAAGGGCTGAATTGCTTTTGCCACACCGCTAACTGGCATTGTTTGTAATATTACTCTTCCAGGTCCTGTGATTATTGTATTAAAAATTCCCTCTCCTCCAAACAACATATTTTTTACACCTGGAACCGATTGAATATCCATAGAGCAGGTGGAAGACATCGCTGCCAAATATCCTGTATCCACTACGATTTGCTGTCCTGCTTCCAATTCATATTCCACCGCAGAGCCATCAATTTCTATAAAAGCTAAACCATTTCCTGAAAGTCGCTGCATAATAAATCCTTCTCCTCCAAAAAAACCACTTCCTAATTTTTTGCGGAAAAATACGGATAATTCTACTCCACTCTCAGATGCTAAGAATCCAGTCTTTTGTACAATAAAATCATTTCCTGGTGAGATCTCTATTGTACGGATAGAACCTGGAAAACTAGAAGCAAATGCAATTAATCCTGGTCCGCCTTTGGCTGTATAGATATTTTGAAAGATCGCCTCTCCCGAGATCAAACGTCCAAATGCTTTTCCAATACTTCCTCCTCCACTTGTTTCCATCTTCATATTCGGAGACATCCAACTCATGGATCCTCTTTCTGTAATCATCTGCTCCCCTTCTTCCAATTTACACACCACAACTGGGAGTGGCTCCCCTTTTATTTCATAACGCATAATATAACTCCCTTCTTAGATCATTTAATATTTTTTGAGCTCTTTCGTTCGTTTATGACTCTTCGCCCATCCACCCACTTTATTATAAACAAAGAATGAATTAACTAGAACCTTATTTAATCTTCCAATTTTTTCCTTTGTAGTTCGATGATAAAAACTTCCTCCACAGGCAATATGAGGACGTGACTTTACATATTTAATCAAATCAGATTCCGATTGAATCCAGCTTGGAAGGCAGGCATATCCTTTTCCAACACAGTCCTTTCTATGTGCATCACTTCCTCCCAAACCTGGCTTTTTATACTTAGATGCCAACCGAACAGCAGCCCGATTTACATCTGCATTTTCACAGGCATTAAATATTTCTACAAAGTCTACCTGCTTCATAATCAAATCAATCATTCCCTTTTTTCTGCGTGTTCTTATCATACTTACATATTTTTCTCCATATGGATGTGCAGGTCCTATAATGCCTCCAAAATAATGAACAATTTGAATCAAAGCGAGTACTGGTAATCCTCTCATTTCTAAAATACGCAGCTTCACACCCTCTGGCATAACAATAATCATATGACCACAATCCATTGTATCATATTCCACTCCTTTTAATACAATGAAATCTTTATGACGTTTTCCCTTAATACGCCTCTTCCACTCACGATATCCGTCATAAGAATCATGATCTGTTACAAGCATTCCTCCAAATCCTTTTTCTTTTAGAGTCTTTATATAATCTTCGATCATTACTTTACCATCCACAGAACCTTCTTTTGTATGGCAATGCATATCAAATTTCAAATATTTCTCCATTAAAACACCACCTTTCACTCATTTTACCTTTCTAACTATATCTTTTTCTTATTATATCTCAACTTGTACTATTTTACAATCTAATCTGTATATTAAGATAAAATAAAATTATTGTAAGAAAAAGCCAAACATCATATTTAATCATATTACACTATATTATTGTACAATCGAAAAAACCAAACTGTAGTAAAGTAGACATTGGCAGTCTGCTAATTCAGCCTACTTATGAGATTACAATTTTAAAAGTTAATAATTATTCGTTAAAATTTCCTTATATAATATTTTCTTACTTTTCCCTTGATATATGGTTAATATCATGGTATATTACAACTATATTGGGTAAATGTATTAAACTATATTATAATAATGATTTTATTTTTTAATTAAAAATTGTCATTATTTTAAGAGTCTGCAAATAATTGGGGGCAATTCTTTGTATATATTCTTAAAACTTGACTTTTTTAATATATAATCCACATAGTAATGATACTATGGGATTTTATTATTCTATCAGGCGACTGTAAAATTTATTGTTCTTTCTTTATTCAATCCTAAACTAATTTCTATGTTTCAATATTATAAACATATATATAGAAATTGAAACCTTACTCATGGGGGTGTAAGATTTCAACTGCCTATTATGATTAGGATTTCAGTAAAGTAGACATTCACAATCCGCTAACGCTGCTTGCTCATGAACGCAGGTAGCTTTGCAGCTTTCAATGGGGGCTTTTTATTCTAACTAAGAAGTTTATTTTACAGCTGCCTGAAATTTTTATAAAGGAGGTTTCATTTTTTATGGAAAGACAGGCTTTTAAATGGAAAAATCGTTTATTAGCAGGAATTTTAACAATGGCTATGGTTTTTACTGGGCTTCCAGTCCAATCTTTCGCCAGTGCAGAAATATCTGATACTCCTGCCAATGAACAAACTCGTAACATTGATGTATGGGATTTTGGGGGAGTGTTAGAAGAGGATTCCACTCTCTACACAAATCATATTTCGGGAACTGATTGGGATAATGCCCAAAATGTTGGCAGTGATGGTAAATTTATCGAAGGTACTACAAATTTTGGAGATTTAACATTAACTCATACTGCGAATGACCGTTTATATGCCCCAACGAGTCAAAAATCTTACAGCTCTTCTCTTTCTAATTATGCTAAGATTGACTACCAGGATGGTTATCAATCGAATGGCGTTTATTATTGTAATGGAACAGGTGGAGAGGGCAGACGAAATATTACCCTTGATAACGTACAAGCTGGAGATAAGATTCAAGTCTATATGAGCTCTTCTAATAGCACAGATGGCACATTCCACTTCAAATACTTGGGAGAAGATGGTACACAGGACAATGAATCTACGATTTCTAAGTTAGGCCAGCGCAGTGATTTTATCGCTGAATATTCTGGTTCTTATAAAATCTATGCAGATACAGTAAACGATTTAAAACCAGTTTATGCTAGAGTTGTTCGTATTCCTTCTTCTACTATTAGTGGAACAATTGAACTCGGTGACCTTTCTAGTTCCAATCTCACACTTTCTTTTGTTAATACAAAAACAGAAAAATCTTATTCCGCACAATTAGAAGCAGATGGTACATTCTCTGCATCCTTACCTTCTGGTGAAGACTACAATGCAGTATTAGGAGGCGTTATTGATTACGGAATTACTTCCGATACAATGGCTCTCTCTGTCCGTTTCGAAGATGTTGTCAGTGGTAAATCAAATGTTACCTTGAAAGTGGAAAAGAAAAATCTTGTTCAATTAACTGGACAGTTAAAAGGTTTCGATGAAAATACCGATTTATCTCAATTAAAGGTAACACTTGTTCCAACCGATTCCACGAAACTTCCTGTTTCACTTTCTCTATCTGAAGATTTAAGTTATGATACTTATCTTGAGAAAGGAGTTGAATATACGGTACAATTAACTGGTGTAAATGATTATGATCCAGATACTACTTCGATTCAACTCTCTGAAAACGCAGAAACTGATATCCTTGTACAAAAGAAACCTGTTTATACCGTAAAAGGAAGCTTCCTGGGCTTAGGTGACAGCTTTGTAACAGAACTCGTACTGGTACATGAAGACGGATACCGTTATTCCGCTTCCATTAAAGATAATACATACGAGATTTCTTTAAGAGATGGTGTCTATACAGCCGAAGCTACAGTAGAAGGATATCAAACAATCACTCATGTAATCGTGTCAGGTAAAGATGTAATAAGAGATTTGAAGTTCAGTTCCACCTCAGACACAATACCTGAATTAGAATGGAAATCAGATATCTATGTCGGATATCCAGACAAAGCAGATAATTATGCAACGGTTCAAGAGGCTATGGATGCTTGTCAGGCAATGGATCCTTCCAGTGAAGATCAGCGAATTACGGTACATATTGCTCCAGGCACCTACCGAGAACAAATTTCTATTCAGACTCCATATATTACATTAATCAATGATGAACCAGAAAATGGAGAAGTTAAATTAACTTGGTACTATGGGATTGGATATCAATATTATAGTGTCGGAGAAGATGGCTATTACAACGAAGATCATGCTTACGATCAATATGAAAAGAAAAGCCCTGCAAGATGGGGAGTTGCCACTCGTGTAACAGAAGATTCAATCTACTTCCGTGCAGAAAACATTGTTTTTGAATCCTCTTTCAATCGTGAACTGACACAAGAAGAACTAGACGATGGAGTAGAACCAGACGGAACTACAATTAACTTTGAACGTACCAAAGATTCTGATGTTACTTCCAAGGCCGCTACTGAGCGTGCCGCAGCAATCGCCGTAGAAGCCAATTATGCAGAATTCTATAATTGTAAGTTCTTAAGCAGCCAAGATACCTTGTACACAGCAAATGAAACCCATGGATATTTTAAAGATTGCTTTATCGAGGGAAATACCGATTATATCTATGGCGGTGGAGATTATGTATTTGATGGATGTACATTAAGCACTTATGGATATAGCGATCGTGGAAGTGGTGCCTATATTACTGCTTCTAGAAATCCAGTTCAGTATGGCTATTTATTTAACAATTGTACTATCACTTCTGTAGATGGACGAATTGTAGATCCTGGATATTTCGGACGCCCTTGGGGACAGGATGCAAATGTTACATTTTATAATACAATATTAGAAAATTCGAATTTAATTACTCCAGAAGGATGGACTTCTATGAGTGGAAATAGTCCAGAAAATGCATCTTATAAAGAATATAACACAACATTGGCGGATGGAACTCCAGTAGATACTTCCAATCGTATTTCTGGTACCGTTATGACAGAGGAAGATGCCGCAAATGTTAATTTAGAAAGCTATTTTGGAAATTGGAAGCCTTATTACTATTATGGAGACGTAGAGCAGCCAGAACAGCCTCGTGAATGGAATTTTATTCGCTTCGGTTCTGGAGCAAAAGGAACTTTGACAAAAAATGACGACGGTACACTTCGGATTAATGAGCCAGGTGGAAAAATCGCTGATAGTGAAGATGCTATGTCCCTTTACTATACTGTTTTGGACGCAAAATCGGAAAACTTTACACTTACTGCTACTTTTACCGTAACTGGCGGTGAATTTAATAATGGTACTTATGGTGACAATCAGACTGGTTTTGGTGTTATTGCAATGGATACCATACCAGAAACTGATCAAGCCTTTGATGCTCGTTACTTTAACTCAGCATCTGCATGTGTCGCTAAGTTTGTAAATAAAGACTTAGGTAAGACAGGCTACCGTATTGCAGGAGGAAAGTTAGTCACAGGATATACCGATCCAACTGGAACAACTGGAGCAGACGAAAATAATCTCCGAAACATGGATAACAAGAATGCGTTCGATTGGGATATGGATCCAAACTTAACCGAAGGACGCCAATATACATTAACCCTTAGAAAATCCAACACTGGTTATCATGCTATTTTAAATAATGACACGGAAAATCAAATTATTTTCTGGGGGCCTGAAAAATTAATGGTACAGGATGAAGATCATATTTATGTAGGATTCTTCGCAGGAAGAAAAATTCAAGTCGATATTTCTGATATTGAATTTACTGTAATTTCTCCTGAAGAAGATGAAGATCCAATTCCAGAACCAATTGAAGAATTAGAACCTTCTATTACAATTAATACTCCATCTACAATTGGTATACCAGAATATCCATTCCAATTTACTTCTAATGTAAATGGTACGTTAAGTGTAACAGACGAACAAGGAACACAGTTAATTAATCAGCTCGCTGTAACAAAACAAGAATACTTGAATGAAGTATTTGAAGTAAAAGAAGGAACCAGCACATTTACGGTTACATTTACTCCTTCTTCGGAAGAAGAAAATTTAACCTCTTATGATCCAATTAAAAAGAAAATTTCTGTTACTTATCGCTCCATTACCGCTGATACGATTTATGTTTCACCAAACGGTACCGCAGACGGAGCAGGTACAATAGAAAATCCAATGGACGTATATACTGCGGTTGCTTACGCTCATCCAGGACAGACCATTGTAATGCTGGAAGGCACTTATGCACTTACAAAGGGGATCACGGTAGAACGTGGTCATAATGGTACCGCAGATGCACCAATCATTTGGACGGCAGATCAAAATGCAACTGTAACCATTGATTTATCTAATTCTACAGGAGGTATTAATCTCAGCGCTGACTACTGGACATTTTATGGTATGGAAGTATGCAAAGCACCTTATGGAGTGAAACCATTCCATGTGCAGGGAAATTATAATACCGTGGAATATACTTCCATTCACGATAACGGTGATAGTGGTCTTCAAATTAGTGGTTTCTCCGATGAACCATTTGATATGTGGCCAGAAGGCAATTTAATTAAATATTGTGAAGCTTATAATAACTGTGATAAAACAGCAAATGACGCTGATGGATTTGCAGCGAAATTAACTTGTGGAGAAGGTAATGTATTTGACGGATGTATCTCTCACCATAATATCGACGATGGATGGGATCTTTATGCCAAATCTACAACAGGTTCCATCGGTGCAGTAACTGTTAAAAACTGTGTTGCCTACAGCAACGGTTATTTAAAAGCTCCATTCCTCGCAGATCCAGAATTAGATATCGAACATTTAACTGGTGAAGGAAATGGCTTCAAGCTTGGCGGAGAAAGTATGCCAGGCAAACATAGATTGGAGAACAGTATTTCCTTTAACAACTTAGCCAAAGGTATTACAAGTAACAGCTGTCCAGATGATATTGTTATCAATTGTACTTCTTATGCGAATGCGACGAAAGGTGCTGGCAGCGTAGAAAATGTTTCTCTTTATACAAATGCCAAGACAACGAATTACCAAGTTTCTGGTTTAATTTCCTCCATGCCATCCGCACATATGGAAGATAAGAGAGAAGTCAAAGGCCAAGAAAGTTTAGATAGTGAAAACAACTATTTCTTTAATGGAACACAGTCCGTAAACAGCCTTGGACAGGTATTTGATCCAGCAGAAATGTTCGTATCCACTGATGTAACCATTGAACCAACTTTAACCAAAAATGGTATTGATATGCACGGATTATTGGAATTGAACGAAAAAGCTCCAAAGAATGCAGGTGCGATTCTTAAGCTTGATTCCGAAAATCCAACCGATCCTGAACCTACCGCTCCTTCTGTTGTTTATTCCACTCACGTACAAAACCTTGGTTGGATGGCCAATGTAACTGACGGAACGTTATCTGGTACCACTGGAAGAAACCTTCGTCTTGAAGCAATTCGTATTCAATTAGAAAACGCTTCGGATGACAGTGGCATCAGCTATGCAACACATGTACAAAACCTTGGTTGGATGGATGCTGTATCAAACGGTGCATTCTCTGGCACAACTGGCAAAAACCTCCGCTTAGAAGCCCTTCGCATGAATCTGACAGGAAGTATTGCAGAACAATACGATATCTATTATCGTACGCATGTACAAAACCTCGGCTGGATGGGTTGGGCGAAAAATGGCGAAAACTCAGGAAGTAAGGGCTTAAGCCTTCGTCTTGAAGCAATCCAAATCCGATTAGTAGAAAAAGGCAGCGAGGCTCCAGGTTCCACAGAAAATGCTTTCGCACAGCCTCATACTCCATCTCCTACCATCAGCTATCGGACTCACGTACAAAACACTGGTTGGATGGATGCAGTTACTGACAGTAAAACAAGCGGTACAACTGGTAAAAATCTTCGTCTCGAAGCAATCCAAATCAATTTAAATACAGATGGACTGAATGGCGATATCAGTTACCGTACTCATGTACAAAATATTGGTTGGACCGCTTGGACTTCCAATGGTAAAACCTCTGGTACAACTGGAAAGAATCTTCGTCTCGAAGCAATTCAGATTAAGCTAACTGGAGATATCGCAAATCAATATACAATCAGCTATCGTACCCATGTACAAAATAAGGGATGGATGGATTGGACTTCTGATGGAAAAACTTCTGGTACCACTGGAGAAAACCTCCGATTAGAAGCAATTCAAATTAAACTGATAAAAAGTTCCGTTTTTAACAAATAAAATAAGGTCTCTGGCAATTTGCCAGGGACCTCACTTTATTATTTAGCCTTCAATAGAAATATGTTTCTTTTCCTGTACTTTGTTTGGGTCTACTTTTGGAATGGTAAGATAAAGTACACCATCTTCAAATTTTGCACTGATGTCTTCATGCTTTACATCTTCTCCAACATAAAAGCTTCTGGAGCAACTTCCACTATAACGTTCTTTACGGATATATTTTCCTTCTTCCTTCTTTTCTTGTGTTTCGGCATTTTTAACTGCTTTGACTGTTAAATATCCATTTTCCAGTTCCAAACTTAACTGTTCTTTTTTATATCCAGGAAGCTCTACATGAACTTCATATGCATCTTCTTTTTCTTTTATATCCGTCTTCATAATGTTCTTTTCCATTTTCTTTAAAGCAGCTTTGCGCTCTCTTTCCCAAGGAAAATCCATCATTTCATCAAATAAACTTTCTCCAAAAATACTAGGCATCAACATAAATCATTCCTCCATTTCATTTATAAAAAACATCTTATTGCATATATTCCATTTTTCATTTCAAGCTTATAATTAAATTCTTATTAGCTTGACCTTTTCTTTTGTTCTATACGTAATATAACACTTATTGTTAGCACTGTCAAGAGGTGAGTGCTAATTTTTTGTGAAAAAATTGTGAAGTCCTAAATTTTTTTCTTTCACGGACTTCACAATTAGTTTATAATTTTAAAATCATCTCTGCGACTTCTTCTGCTGTTTTCTCAGATGTATCAATTTTTATTGTATCTAGTTCATGATACATTGGAATACGTTTCACACTTCGCTCTATCACATCAGCATTTCGCAAACCATTTGCAACATCTTTTCTTAAACGACTTTCCAATATGGATTTGGAACAGGTAAGAGAAATGGTTACAACCCTATAGTTTCCTGTATCTAGGTGTGAAAGAATATGATTTATAATATCCTGTTGATGCAATACCCAGCAAAAAATAATATGGTCAAAAGCAGAGCACTTGATAAAATTATTAAGGATATAACAGATATTTTCCATAACCATATCTTTTGTTTCTTCTGTTACTTGGAAAGGATGCATGTCCCAGCACCAATCTCCATCCAGCAAAACACTATTACGAAGCTTTATTTTTAAATTCTGGCTTACCGTAGTTTTGCCCACTCCCATTGTACCGCCTATTATATATATTGTTTTCATCACTACCTCCTAATTCCGTAGCTACTGTGGCGTCTATTTAGGAATTTAAAATATCTAATAACTGTTTTTTATTCGTTCTATATTGCTCTGGATTATTATATTCTGCAAATCCAACATAAACTTCCAACAGCAGGAAAAATACTTGATAAAGCTGACGCCGTTTTTTTCTGTTTTCACTAATATGATCTTGTATCTCTAAACCATATCCTTTTAATAAGGAAGGATTTCTCATCCATGAACTAGAAAATTCAAAATCAGGATCTCCAAATACAGCTCGGTCACTGTCAATAATAGCTATAATTTCTAAGCTCTTTTTATCTAGAAGCACATTCCCCTCCCATAAATCTGTATGGAGCAAATGTGGCACTTGTATTTCATCCAGTACTTCCCTATTCTGATAAAATATTTCTCTCAAATCATTTAATTGTTGTTTTTCTAATCCACCTAAGCTTTCTAACCGCTTTGTAATATCTTCTACTTCAAAAATAAGTGCATCACTCCATTTTTCAAAATATTTTCCGTCTTGAATGCGTGATACAAACCCAAAATTTTCGCTGGTTACTTGATGCAATTTCCATAAATATTTTCCCATTTGAAAGTATAAATGCTTTCTTTGATTCTCAGTTAATTCTGCGTTGGACATAACGATAGATGGAATATATTCTACTATCATGAAATCTCGATCTACAATACATTTCGACGTGTCATAAGCAAGCACATGAGAACAGGGAATTCCTATTTCTTGACACACAGAATATACATAAACTTCAGCTTTCATAAGATTTTCTTCAAATCCCATAATTAGATGACGATTTACTGGACCGAACCGCAAAACCGCTTTCTTATGCTTTAATCCATAAACAACCAAATATGTAGTATTAAACATTCCTCCATCCAAAAGCTGTGCTTCCCAAATCACATCTTCTTGTAATAAACTTTGAAAGATCTTTTTGATTGTATCTATCGTAACTTCCTTAAACAGATTCGATTGAACGTTCATAACAACACTCTCCTAAACATTTTTCTTTATCATACAAAAATCTTTCAATCTCGTAAACTATATATTTTCTATATTGGATGGTTTTATTCCAGTTCTTCATCTGTCTTTCACTTATTATCCTTCCTGTATTTCCTTTTCTGAATAATCCACCACAACTTTCTTACAATATTTGCAAATAGATGCAGGTATCAAAAAGTCAGAGAACACATTATTTTCTAACAGAATCTCTCCTTCTTTTGGCAATAATGTTATTTTATGCTTTTTCTTTACCCACGCCACTCTACGCATCCCCTGCAGAAACCCCTCCTCCATTTCCCCATTACAAAATGGACAGTTCATCCAATCTCCTCCTATTTCTCTGTTATATACTCCATATCACCGAGATGATAAACTTCTATCATACATTCTTTTATCTTAATTCCTACAGAAAGAAATCCAGAAAATTTAGATTGATTATATCCATAGGTCTCATCTATTATAGTAAAATTTTGGTTTACAAACATTGGCATAAAATCAATAAGGAACTGTTTTCTTCCTGTAAAAGAACCAATATTATCACAAAAATCCAGTATATATACATAACAAAAATCCCAGTCAACACCATGAAATTGCACACTACCCTCTATTTGTTCATACGGCTCAGTGGTACTTACAAATCCATTTTGAAAGGACATGTTAAGTCCATCATCCAGAATTCTCATTTCTGTCACACACATATCATGTAAACTATACGGCAAATTTTTAATGTTACTTCTAATTGTAGCCTTCATAGTCCTCCACTTCAATTTAAATTTTCTGTTTTATATTCTACTGTTCAATATCTGATTTAATTAGTGAGTACATCTTCATATCCAAAACTTGACCATTTTTTATTGCATTGCTTCTAAGTGTTCCCTCATACTGAAATCCACTTTTCTCAAGGATTCGGCAAGAAGCAATGTTATAGGCAAATGGCTCTGCAAAAATACGAATAATATCGGTATTTTTAAAAATATATTGGCATATCTGCCCAACTGCACTTGCTCCTAACCCATTCCCCCAAAATTCTTCTGCAATATAATATCCCATCTCAGCAGTGCAAAAATGAATATTATCCTTACAAAAAACACCAATACTTCCTACCACTTTATCATTTACAGTAATAGCAAAAGCAAAGGTTGTATTTTTATCTGAATTTAATATTTCGCTGATATAGCTTTTTGCATCCTCTTCTGTATATGGATATGGGAGTCCATCTCTTAAATTATTCTATATCTTTTTATTGTTGGCTATTAATGCAAGTTCTTTCGCATCGTCCAGTCTCCATGGTCTAATTGTACAGTCCAAATTTCCTTTTCTCTATTTTATTCTTATAATTTCCTCCATCTTTCATCCTTTTCCACCTCATCCAGCTTTGGAATAGAGGCACTAGCTCCATTTCTTCCAACAGCAATGGAGGCAGCTCTGGCTGCTGTATCCAAAGCATCTTTTACCGTTTTACCACGGATAATACTTCCCATAAAAAATCCCGTAAAGGTATCTCCCGCAGCGGTAGTATCCACTGTTTTTACTGGATAAATGGGTTGATAATATTTCTCTTCTTTATATCCATAAACAGCACCCTCTTTTCCCATGGTAAGCACAATCTGCGCGTTTGGAAAATGTTTCGTCAAAGCATCCAATATCTGGCTGCCCTCCTTTTCCAAAATTCCACTTAATTGCATTCCTTCTAATTCATTTAGAATAAAAAAATCTACATATGATAAAGGCATATCAAAAATTTTTTCATTCATCGGAGATGGATTCAACACAATTTTCATTCCAATTTCATGCGCTCTTTCCATGATATAGGGAATCTGGTTAATTTCATTTTGGAGTATAAGATAATCCCCTTTTTCAAAAAAAGAAAGTACATAGTCAACATTTTCTCTCGTTATTGTTTGATTTGCTCCGCCATATAAAATAATACTGTTTTCACCCTCTGGAGTTGTCTGAATCATTGTATGACCAGTTGGAAACTCTGTTTTCTGTACTAATTCCGTATGCACGCCTGCCTCATTTAGCTTACGAAGCAACCTATCAGAATCATTCCTTCCAACTGCCCCTGCATGCCATGTATCAATTCCAGTATAACAAAATGCGATGGACTGATTCAGCCCCTTTCCTCCACAGAAAATCTGCATATCATCGGAAGCCAACGTTTCTCCAGGCTGCACAAAATGTTTTACCTTATAAACATAATCTATATTTAACGATCCAAATACAAGAACCTTCATTTTCATTCTCCTCCCGTCCTTGTCGAAATATTTATTGTAATATTATACATCTTGGAATGATTTAGTACAACAGAAACTATATAAGCAAAAGTAAGAACATTATTTATTGAAGAATGAAAAAAATTTATAAAACACTATCATCGCAAATTTTTTACAGAATCGGTTGAATTTTTCCTCATTTCAGATATAATAAAAACAAAAGGCTGTTTCAATTGTACCTGGTTGTCATAAAGCATCTAGTCTGAAACAACTTGTAGAACGCTGATGTATCTCTCCAGAGCAATGTGTTACTTTTGGGGATGGTGTATTTGTTACACTGGAAAAATATTTATATAGTTGCAGGAGAAAATCAATGAATAAAATAGGAATTATTTGTGCTGGTGATACCGAGTTAGAACCATTTTTACATAAAATAGAAATTATTAAAACGATAGAAAAAGCAATGCTGAAATTTTATGAAGGGAAAATTGGAGATGTAACTGTCATTGTATTGTACAGTGGCGTATGCAAGGTAAATGCTGCGATTGCCACAGAAATTTTAATTGACAGTTTTGGGATAAATGTGGTAATTAACGCTGGAACGGCAGGTGGAATGGATGCTAACGTACAGCTTTTCGACACAGTTATATCGGAACAGTGTGCCTATCATGATGTTGCGGACGATATACTTACTGATTTCCACCCATGGATGGAAACGGTGTACTTTCCTTCCAATTCGAAACTTCTGGAGATAGCAAGAGAATATGCTCTTACTTCCAACTCTCCTATTTTATTTGGAACAACTGTAACAGGAGAACAGTTTATTGAAGATGAGAAAAGAGCAGAAATCAATCAAAAATTTTCTCCTTTATCCACCGATATGGAAACTGCAAGTATTGCTCATGTTTGTTACGTGAATAAAATTCCATTTCTTGCAATAAGAACAATCACCGATACAGCAGATCACAGTGGAATTGAAAATTTTGAGAAAAATTGTGAAGATGCATCTCTTATTTCAGCTAATATTGTCATCGATCTTGTAAAGGCATTTGCTTTGACATCACTTACACAATAACTCTACCAAATAGAATAAAGATTAATGGTATGCACGATAAATTGGGTAGGGAAGATTTCATCTACCTACTCGATATGCGATTTGGCACAGCTCACGGCAAAGCCGTTCGCTGTACTTGCCCGTCAAATGTCCACTTGTGCAAGCACAGTGTTCGCTTGACGGGTTTATCGCATAAATTAGGGGAATAGCATTACTGCAACTCCCTCAAAAATATTTTACGCACATCGGCATATTTTATTTTTTACTTTTGTTGGATCTTCTTGAACACAAATCTTACCTTTGGCATTTTCATCATCTAAAATAATTTCTCCTACCGCAGGTACTTGAATACAACCAGATAGTGGATTTTTGATACTGATAACTGGAGTCGTAATGGTTGCTTCCACTTCCGATTTTTCAAAGCATAGATCAGCATCTACCATTTCACAATTAATTAATTTTAGATTTTTACAATAACAGAATGGCTGTGTTCCGATAATTTTACAATTAATCAATGTAAGACCATTGGAATACCAAGCAAGGTATTCTCCTTTCACAACACTGTCTTTTACGGTTATATTTTCTCCATGCCAAAAAGCGTCTTTTGTATCAAATACGCAGTTTTCAAATGTGGCGTTTCGGATATACTGAAACGAATATTTTCCTTTAAACGTTACATCGGAGAAAAGTATGTTTTCAGAACGCATCATAAAATACTCGCTTTCTGCCGTACTATGACGCATCGTAATATCTTTCACTGACCATCCAAATTCAGGAGAAATAATATCACAATTTTCTATTATAACATTACTACATTCCCGAAGTGCTTTGATTCCATGCATTTTGGTTCCTGTAATTTCAATATGATCAGAATACCACAGTGCTGCACGGCAAAGTTCTGTCATCTCCGAATTACTAATTTTTAGCCCATGATCGTGCCAAAATGGATAACGCAAATTACAAAAAACATGATCAACTTGAATATCACTGCTTTCTTTTAAAGCACTTTCTCCATCTGCTGGACCATCAAATGCACAGTTTTTCAAAATTAAATGCTTACTTCCATAAAGTGCTCGTTCTATATCAAAACTTTGATTCTCAATAATCGACATTTCATTTCCTCCTATTTATAAAATGAGTTTCCTGATAAATAAGATCTCTCTTATTTATGCTGATTGATTTGATATACCAGATAGTCTAAATAATCAATCCTTTTCTCCTCTTTGTGAACTCTTTCCAATAAAAGATTTCTATGTTTTGCTAAAAGTCGTAGCTGATCTTTTTGATTTCCCATTCTTAGCTGTTTGACAAAGTCAGTAATTGTGTCTTGGTCACATCCAGCATCTTCTAGGTTACGAACAATGGCCGCTTCTGAATCACATCTCATTGCTTTTACATCTCTTTTCTTTCTATTTATTATGCTATTTTCCATCACTAATTAGAGCAATCTGATTTCCCCAATTTTCTAAAACAGGATTGTTTTCAACAGCAGATACAAACTCCTCTGTAGCATCAAAATATCCTACTTTTGTATATTCCTCTGAAATCTCTGCATCTTTGTAGTACAAAACGATTCTATTTAGATCAGAGTAAAAAACTTCTCCAGCCTTTGTAGTGGTTACTGTTTCTGGATCAGATGGGATATCATATCGGCTAGGAATATCATAATATTCCATTACATCGGATTCATCATAGTTATAAATTGGTAATCTCCAATCCGTTGTCCTCATATATCTTGCGATAGCTTCATCTTCTAAATCCAGAATAAACGGTGCTCCATTCTCCCCAAAATTGACAGTAAGCTCTGTTATATTAGAAGATACTTCCTTTTCAACAGGAGAAGTTTCTCATGAAGAGACAGCTTGATTGGTCTGATTTTTAGAATCACCACATCCTGACATCATTCCAATGAGCAATAATAGTCAAGGAACTATTATAAAATATTTTCTCATAATATTTCACTCCCTAACTACTGTTTTTTAAGCTATCTTTATCTTCCATTTTAGTATAAACCTTAAATCTTAAAATAACAAATACTTATTTTTAATATTTAGATATGACTTTTTTCTATATCAATATCGTTTTTGTTCCTTTGTATAGCTTTTTAAACTATATTTTTCCTTCTATAAAAATGCTCCATTACAAACCTGAATTACCTGCCCCTTTACATGTCTTCCCATCTTACTAGCCAAATATAGACAAGCATAGGCTTGATCGATCGCATCACATTCTGGCCCTGGGAAATAAACATAATGTCCGCTGTATTTTAACATTTCTGCACCTCCAGGCTGCTCTCCTGCCTTATTTGCCAGATGTGCTGGTGTCACAGTAGCTCCAGGAGCAACTGCATTACAACGAATATTTGTATCAATCAAACGCATAGCAACATTTTTTGTCAATGTATCCAAAGCACCTTTTGTGGAAGTATAAGTTGCTCCACAGAATGGACGAGTTCCATTCACAGAAGAAATATTGATAATAACCCCATCATTTTTTGGTAAAAAGATTTTTAATGCTTCTCGAATATAACGCATTGGTCCTCCTAGATTGGTGTTCATCACATACATCATCCATTCATCATCGGTCTCATCAATCAGCTTCTGCTCTCCAATGCCTGCATTATTAATCAAAATATCCACATCGCCAAATTCTTTCAGAGCAGTTTCAAATACTTTTTCTGTATCCTTTGTAGAACAAACATCTGCTACTACTCCAATCGCCTTACCACCTTTTGCACGGATTCCTTCCACAACGGTATCTAATTTGTCTTTACCACGGGCAGTCAACACAACTGCTGCCCCCTCCTCGGCAAACAATTCTGCCATTGTTTGTCCCATACCATAACTAGCTCCAGTAATAATTGCAACCTTTCCTGCTAACATTTCTTTTTCCATTTTAAAATACTCCTTTCAAATTCATGCCATAAAATCCTGTTTTTGTATACACTTCCTGAAAATCCAGCCTTTCCTGGTTTGTGCTCTTTTGACATCATGGCTGGAAATTCGTTTCGCAATTACCTATTTTGTAAATTCAGTGTATCATCTACAACATCAAATATCAAATACTTATATTTAATGTTTATATATAGTTGAAAACTATACAATGACATGTTATGATATTGAGAGCAAAAGCTAATCCGACCTCAACATAATAACTTGTTATAAGGAGACGATCTTATGGAATTACGTGTATTACATTATTTTTTAGCTGTTGCCAGAGAGCAAAGTATTTCTAAAGCTGCGGAATCGCTCCATCTTTCCCAGCCAACTCTTTCCACCCAATTAAAAAATATGGAAGAGGAACTTGGTAAACAACTTATGATTCGCGGAACCAAAGGCTCCCGCAAGATTATATTAACCGATGAAGGCATGCTCTTGAGAAAACGAGCGGAAGAAATTCTCTCACTAGTGAGAAAAACAGAAAATGAAATTATGTTTACCGATGAGACAATCGTAGGGGATGTCTTTATTGGAACTGGTGAGACCGATACGATTCGCCTAATTGCGAAAACAGCGCAGGAAGTACAAAAAAATTACCCAGAAATCCATTATCATATTTCTAGTGGGAATGCAATGTACGTAATGGAAAAGCTAGATAAAGGGCTTATTGACTTTGGAATTCTCTATGATTCTGTTGACTTAACAAAATATGACTCTATAAAAATTCCAGTAAAAGATATCTGGGGTGTATTGATGCGAAAGGACTCTCCTCTAGCTGATAAAGAGTTCATTTCGCCAGAAGATTTATGGGACAAACCACTCATTCTCTCGCAACAGGAAAATCAAGGCAGTGAACTATCTGAATGGTTAAAACGAGATCTATCCACACTAAATGTAGTTGCTACTTATAACCTTCTCTTTAGTGCTTCTCTTTTAGTAGATGAAGGCATGGGCTATGCCATCTGCTTTGATAAAATCATTAATTCAACTGGCAGCAATCTTTGCTTTCGCCCTCTAAAACCTAAATTAGAAGCAACTGCATACCTTGTTTGGAAAAAATATCAGATGTTTTCCAAAGCCGCCGATAAATTTTTAGATTTTATGCAAATGCAACTTTCTTCTAGGGAAGTATGAGAAAATTTTAAAGATAAAAAAATTGATCTCAATAAATTCGATTCTTAAATCTAACTTATTGAGGTCAAATTATTTTTAAATGAATCTTACTTAGGTATCCAATCCTGTCTTTTCCATTAACTTCTGAAGCATAGCCACATTGCTGCCACATTCTTTAATATCCTGCCCGGCAAAGACGGTCGCTTCCTTCATCTTTACCGTTAGTAAATGAACTTCCCCATCCATCCTATATTCATAGGATACTTCTCCAAGATTATCAATTACTGCCAACAAAATATAGGCATATGACCGCATATCGCTTTCCTTTTTCTCTTTCTGAGATGCAGAAATCTCATTTTCTAAAATTAGTTTCCACCCATATGGTTCTGTTGTTGTCTGCAATTCATTCGTAAAATTCCCAAGATCGTTTGTTATATTTAATGCCATTGCTGTACGTCCATTTTCTAGCATTGCACCTACATACGGATGTCTGGTCTGATATACCGCAGACGTTATAGCAGATATATTTTCTCCCTGCGCCCATATAATTCGTTCATCTAGGCATACCTGTGTAATATCTTCACGAGCTTCATACTCGGACTGAAACTCACCTTGATAGAATGGACTCTTTTTCACTGCCTTAAAAGAAACTGTGACTACCCCATCCATTTCTTCATATTTAACAGAAGAAATACTAAGGCTTTTATCTGCGATTACTCCACTTATGGATAAACGATTGCCATCCACAGTTATATCACAGGCAACCATTTCACTATATACATGGCTTCCAATAAAAAATATTTTTGCTGCCAACACTCCTACGATCATGACAATGGATAAGATAATACTTCCGAAAAGAATTCTCTGATTCTTTTTTCTAGTCTTTTTCAGAAAATCAATCTCCTCTTTATCCTGAGAATTCATGAACTGTACCGATGGTTCCTTCATTGCTTCTAAACTGTTCCTGCAATTTTCACATTCCGCAATATGTTCTTCCACAATTTCATTTGTAATATCACTTGTCAATCCATCAACATAAGATGGGAATAAATCCTGAATCAATTCACAAGGTAATTTATGTTTCATATTCTATCAAATCCTTTCTAAGTTTTTCTTTTCCTCTATAAAACGTCACTCTTGCCCAATTTTCCGTCTGCCCCATAATCTCACCAATTTCTTTAAAAGACAAATTTCCAAAAATCCTCAAATATAAAATCTCACGAAAGGGTTCTGGACAGGAATGCAGTCGTTTCATAAGCTCCAGTTTGTTTAATGATTGCATCACATTCGTTTCCGCCGATTCTATTGTCCGATCATAGTCTTCCAGATTTTCCAAAGGTGGATGTTTTCGCTGATAGGAACGTAACTGATTTTTGGCGATTGCACACAGCCAAGTTGATACCTGACAGCTTCCATCAAAACCATCAATATTTTGAATTGCTTGATAAAATGTCTCTTGCGTTAGTTCTTCCGCCACATCTTGGTTATGAATCAGAGACAACAAATACTTATAAACTCGTTTTGCATATTTCTGATATATTTCATCCATCGACTGCATTTTCTTGCCTCCTCTCATTCGTTCTATATTGTTAATGTTAATTTATCAGGATTCGTTACATCAATTTTAAAATTTTTTCTAAAATAATTACAGTATGCTAATTGTTCAGTATAACAGCTCCACTGCTATTTATCAAAGAAAAAGCAAATAATATTTTCTGTATTGTCGAAAACTTGACTTTTTTATTTTATAATAGAAAGAATAAAACAATAAGGAGATTAAAAGATGAAACATAAAATACTGATTATAGATGATGAAGAAATGATATTGGAAATGCTAAAAAAATGTTTAGAAGCAGAGGATTTTCTTGTGTATACAGCAAATAGTGCAAAAAAGGCATTGGAACAGTTGTCCATTGCCCCAGATATTATATTGTTAGATATCAATATGCCAGAAATAAACGGTTTTGAATTATGCCAAGCGATACGAGATCATATTACTTGCCCAATTCTGTTTTTGACCGCAAGAGTAACCGAGCAGGATGCAATCAATGGATTCTCTGTCGGTGGAGACGACTATATTACCAAACCATTTCACATGGATGAATTATTGGCTAGAATTTCCGCCCATATACGCCGCGAAAAACGCAAAAATACAACAGCAAATATAAAGTTTGATAACGAGCTTATGATTGATTACAATGGTCGAATGGTATTTTTTCAAGATCATCCATTGGATTTTTCTAATAAAGAATTTGAAATTATCCGCCTGCTTTCTCAAAATGCAGGAATGGTCTTTGATCGTGAAACAATTTATGAAAAACTATGGGGATATGACGGCAACGGCGATAGTATTGTGATAAAAGAACATATTCGTAAAATCCGAAATAAACTGACCAATTACACGAATAAGAACTATATCGAAACAGTATGGGGAGTGGGTTACAAATGGATAAAATAAGTTTAAAAAGGTCTATGACACTTACTTTCTTAATCACAATATGCCTAATCTCCATTTTCTCTGGAATTGCAATCTTTCTTGCAAATAATGCACAGCAAGAAATATTAAAAAACCGATCCCTTATCATCAAAAATCCAAGCTACCAATTCGATGAACATACCAATAGATATTTGATTGATATTGATAAAAGTGAGGTCGAGTGGCAGCAATTAAGCATATGGCAAAATTTTGCCTATTATGTCTGTTACTTTGTTATGATCGGATTCCCCATCCTTTTTATTATAATTGGTATCGGAGGAGCATCAGCCATCTATTATCGTACCAAACTGCGAACTCCCATTTTACAACTCCAAAACGGAATGAAACGAATACAAGAAAACGATTTAGACTTTAAAATTGAGTATCACAATCATGATGAGTTAGGGCAATTATGTCATTCTATGGAAAAAATGCGAACTGAGCTTCGCTACAATAATAAAGTTTTATGGGAAATGTTAGAACAAAGGAAATTGCTGAATGCCTCCGTTGCACATGATTTAAGGACGCCTATTACCGTATTAAAAGGGTATCTGGATTATTTACAAAAAAACATACCATGCCAAAAATTAACCGAAGAAATGATAACAGATACATTGACTTCTATGCAGGGAGCCGTTCTGCGATTAGAACGTTACACGGAATGTACCCAAAATTTGGAAAAATTAGAAAACCTCGAAATACACTGTGAAAAACAGGATACTGCTTTGTTTTTAGAGGAAATAAAAAGTAACATCCGTCAGTTAAGAACCAAAAAAGAAATTAGTTTCAAATCTAAGATTTCTTCTTCCTGCATCTTAATTGATAAAGCTGTATTCTTTCGAATTTTAGAAAATCTGCTGCAAAATGCACTACGATACGCACAAAAACAATTAATCCTAGAGATTTATCAAACGGATCATTGGCTTAGACTTTCCGTAACAGACGACGGACAAGGATTTACGGAGGAAGAACTGATACATGCAACTACAATGTTTTACGGAAGAGAAAAAAATATGGAGCATTTCGGCATAGGTCTTGGAGTATGTAAATTACTCTGCGAAAAGCACGGAGGTTTTTTAGAAATTAAAAACAACGAAACTGGCGGTGCCTGTGTAACAGCTATTTTAAATATTTTTTAATCATTTTGTCAAAAAATTGACTTTTTCCTATTAAAATCTCCTTACATCCCAAAGTAAGGAGGTTTTTATTGTGGAAATCATTATCAACAATCTTTCCAAACGCTACGGAAAAAAAGAAGTTCTTAAAAATATTTCATTAACAATTCCAGAAGGTATGTATGGACTACTCGGAAGAAATGGGGCAGGCAAAACGAGTTTCATGCGTATACTAGCAACTCTTTCCATTCCAACGAATGGAGATATCCAGATGAACGGAGTGTCCATAAAAGAAACAACGAAAGTGCGAGAAATGATCGGATACTTACCACAGGACTTTTCTATTTATAAAAATATGACCGTTTTTGGAGCATTGGACTATCTTGGTCTATTATCTAATCTTCCTAATAAAATACGCAAAGAACGAATTTACACACTACTTGAACAAGTCCATTTAAAAGACAATACAAAAACAAAAGTAAAAGCCCTTTCGGGAGGAATGAAACGCCGATTGGGAATTGCACAAGCTCTTTTACATAATCCTCAAATTCTTATTGTAGACGAGCCAACCGCAGGATTAGACCCAGAAGAACGCATCCGTTTCCGAAATTTACTAAGCGATTTTTCGGATGGAAGAATCGTGATTTTATCGACACATATTGCTTCCGATATCGAATCTACCTGTCAAAACGTTGCTGTACTAAATAAGGGTAATATTCTATTTCATGGCAGTACAGAAACATTGAGAAAACAGGCAGATCATAAAGTCTACTTAATTACAGTACCAAAATCCCTTGATAAACCGATCAAAGAGCATTACTATGTCTTAAATCGAAACAGTACAAACACTGGTATCCAGTATCGAATATTATCCAACACTCCACCAAACGAACTGGCAGAAATCCAAACTCCCACACTGGAAGATGGGTATATGTATTTATTGCAGCAAGCGGAAGGAGAATCCTAATATGAAATGTTATCGAAAAGAATGTCGCAGAATCGCATCCAGTCTTATCTACTATCTTTTTATTGCAATACTAATTTTTAACTGGTTTCAAAATTTTCATGGCATAACCCAGACAGAAATTGATATGGCAAACGGAATTTCTTCCAATAATTTTGGCTTTAATCGCCCGTTACTGAAAGAGCCGACGAAAGCAGATAATTATTTTGGCAGTAAAACTTCGGAAGATGACCCAGACAGGATAATGATGGGTGTTACAAGAATGTTACTTATGGAGTATAAAAATAATCGTTATGCTACATATCCTGTCGGATATTATAAAGCGATCACACTTAGCAGCGAGGAACAATCCCGTGTACTGGAAATTTTATGTGAAATTACAGGGTTAACAGAAGAACAGCTGAATCATTTGCCAAAGGGCTACTTTCCTGCTGTAACTGGTACAATTATATCCACAGATAATCTAGAAATGGACGAAAATGGAAACATCGTTGTACCAAGTGAAACAACCACGAATCCTACCAATGACAAAACAAAAAAATTTATATCACAAGTTACTTATGAGCATTTCAAAGAGCTAATGCATGAAATGGAAACAATCATTGGAGAACGAGGTTCCAATTATTCTGAGGAAATGATGATAACTTATTTTGGTATATCAGAAATGACTTATGAAGAAGCTTATGCACAATACCAGCAAACCATCCAAGAAGACAAAGTAACAAATGGATTTGCCCGTCTGTTTTGCGATTATATTGGTCTTGTATTGGGTCTATACCCGATATTTCTTATCGTAATCATATGGTTAAAAGACCAATCTGACAATACGACTGAATTGATTTATTCCAGAAAAATATCTTCCATCCAATTGGTCGTTTGCAGATATCTGGCAAGTATTACAATGATATTAATTCCTGTTCTATTATTAAGTTTTGAGTCACTCATTCCACTTATATCATTTGGAACAGAACATCAGATTGCCGTTGATTACTTTGCATATATAAAATATATTTTATGGTGGCTATTACCTACTACAATGATTGTGTGTGCACTTGGTACATTTTTTACCTTACTGACTGATACACCAATTGCAATTATTCTGCAATTTGTTTGGTGGACAATCGACAAAGGCATTACCAATTTATCTGGTGATACCCAAATTATAACTTTAATGATACGACATAATACGTTAAACGGCTATGAACTAATACAAAAGGATATGAATGTGATTTGTATAAACCGATTCATAATGGCAGGAATTAGTATTTTACTGATCGCTCTATCTGTATGGATTTTAGAACAAAAACGGAAAGGAAACCTCAATGCAATCAATGTTTATAAACGATGTTTGGAACATCTTAAAAACAAATTTTCATTTAGCCATACAAAATAATTTACTTTTGGCAATTGCATATTTACTCCTGATTCCTGTTTTCAGAGGAATTGCAAATTTAAACAGCATTCACTCAGCGGAATGTTTGGAACAATCCGTAACTCCCATTGGGGTATTACTGATTGTTCCACTCCTTGCCCCTGAACAAAATGCTGCCATACGAGAAGTCCTATTCACCAAACCAATGCCTCAATAGAAAATTTTATTCACACGAGTTATTTTGTCGCTGATAACACTTATCATTTTAACCTGTACGTTTGCAGGAATTATGATATGGAATGGCTGTACATTTCCATATTGGAATTACGTAGCAGGAACGATTATTAGCGAACTGGCTTTAGGAAACATTGGATTTTTTACAGCAGTAATCACCCATTCCACCGTAACAGGTTACTTCATTTCCATTGGGTATTTCCTATTAAATTTTCTCGGTAATATTTCAAGCCAGAGTATTTTTTATTTATTTTCTATGGGAATAGGAAATTATATAACAAAACTCTGGCTGATAGGAATTAGTATACTATTTCTATCTGTAACTTTCATCCACAGTAGAAAAGTACACTGATTCATTTTAATTGGTTTCCATCGGAAAAGGCAGTCCCTACTTTTCCTCCCAATTTTAAATAAACATGGTTTGCTGGATCATAGGAAATTGCATTCAGTTTTTCTGGATCAATTTTTCCTTCAGAATCCAAAATGTCCTCATCTACACTGACGTTGACAATCTCAGCTACAATTCGCAGCGTTGCATTATACTGATTGATTTCTTCTACCTTACATTCCAAAGAAATCGGCAGTTCTTCAATGACTGGAGCATCGACAAACTCACTTTTGGATGTGTGAAAACCTGATTTTTGGATTTTAAGTGGCTCATCATGCCCCGATACAATACCAACATAATCCGCTGCCACAAGATTTTTTTCATCGGCGATACCTACCGTAAACGCTTTCCTTGCTTTAATATTATCGGATGTCTTATGTCTTACCCCAATATTAATCTGAATTCGATTCGAATTCACGATTCCACCGTATGCTACATTCATGGCATCAACCGTTCCATCCTCACCATAAGATGCCACAATCAGTACAGGTTGAGGGTATACATATGGGTTTGCTCCTAAATTTTTTCGCATTATGATTCCTCCAATTCAGTCAAGCGGATATTTACAATCCGCTTTGCTACTTACTCATAACCGAATCGCCACTATATAGTTTCTCAGAATAGGCTTGTGCCCCTTCCTTGATTCGGTTAAACTTTTATTTTAAGAATAACTCTTTTAGAAACAAGGATCAATACCTATTTATGCAAAAACTGATCTGCTGCTTAAAAAGTCAGCCAGCTTTCCTGTTGCCTCTTTTAAAATTTCAAGTCTTGGCAAATATACAATACGGAAATGATCTGGCTGTTCCCAGTTGAATCCGCCGCCATGCACAACTAAAATCTTCTTCTCCTTTAATAAATCCAATGCAAATTTCTCGTCATTCACAATATTAAATTTTTTCGTATCTATTTTCGGGAAGATATAAAAAGCAGCTTTTGGTTTTACAGCAGTGATGCCTGGTATATCATTTAATGCTTTATAAATGAACTCCCGTTGTTCATAGATTCTTCCTCCAGGTACAATATAATCCTTCACACTCTGATGTCCACCTAAAGCAGTCTGTACAATTGACTGAGCAGGTACATTGGAACATAGTCTCATATTAGAAAGCATATTAATTCCTTCAATATAATCTTTCGCAACTTCTTTGTTACCACTTAAAATCATCCATCCAATTCGGAACCCCGCAATCATATGTGATTTGGATAACCCGCTAAACGTTACACAGAATACATCTGGTGCTAACGATGCAATTGAGACATGTTCTTCTCCATCCATAACCAAACGATCATAAATTTCATCAGAGAAAATCATAAGCTGATGTTCCCTTGCAATATCCACAATCTGCTGCAAAACTTCTCTTGGGTATAATGCCCCAGTAGGATTGTTTGGATTAATAATAACAATGGCTTTTGTTCGATCCGTAATTTTCTTTTTGATATCATCCATATCTGGATACCATTCCGCCTGTTCATCACAAATATAATGTACAGCCTTTCCTCCAGCAAGTGTTGCACATGCAGTCCATAATGGATAATCTGGTGAAGGAATCAAAATTTCATCCCCATCATCCAGCAACGCGGACATACTAATATTAATCAATTCGCTGACACCATTTCCTGTATAAATATCATCAATCGAGATATTTGGTATTTGCTTAATTTGCTCGTATTGCATAATAGCTTTTCTGGCGGAAAATAAGCCTTTAGATTCCGAATATCCCTCACATTCTGTTAGCTGTCGACGCATATCATAAATCACTTCATCTGGAGTACGGAAACCAAATGGAGCTGGATTTCCAATATTTAATTTAAGTATTTGCGTTCCTGCCTCCTCCATTCTAAGTGCTTCATCTACAACAGGTCCTCTAACATCATATAAGACGTCATTTAATTTTGATGACTTTTTAAATTCTCGCATCATTCTTCCTCCCAAAGTTTCCATATTTTTCTGTTCTTTATCTGCCTGAAATATGATATCTTTTTCTTTTTTCCAAGCAGTCCTTCCACTTAACCAGTCCTCTTCTACTTGTAACGTGCTGGCTAAAAAACGAAGCATATCCGCTCGTGGAATCGTTTTTCCACTTACATATTGACTAATATGGCTTTTCCCAAGTTTTACTCCCTGGTTAGCTGCCGCTCGAATCAAATCAACTTGCTTCATACTTCGTCGCTCCATAGCAATCCTGAGTCTATCTGCAAATGTACCCATTTTTTCTCCTTTTGAAAGTTCAATTATAGTTCAAAGTTCAATTTAGCATGGGTAGAGTATACCATGATCCCAAAAAAAATTCAATACCCAAATATTAAATTCAAAAAGTTCAATTTTAAATATTTTAATTCATTCAAACAAAAAGCTCCTTGACTGGATCTTCTTTTTACCCATCACGACAAATATAAAAAACATAGGGACAGATGATTCTGCTCCTATGCTTTTTGTTTTTACCTTTAGTTCTTTATTTTACCACCTATAGTTTAAGAAAGAAATAGATTATAAATTATAACAATATAAACAAATGCTGAGGTAATAATAGTTAGAATAAAACCACTATCATCTCTACTTCTTTTATACTCTACACTCCTTAATAATAAAAGAGTCGCCAACGCAAATAACATAATCGGATTTGCAATGTCGAAAGAAATTATTCTGGTTAAACCTAAAATAGCAAATACAATCACAATGATTGAAAGCACAAGCTTTAATATCTTCATACTTACTTCCTCCTTCTAACTCAATTTTCCACCTTCAGAATCACTATTTAAATTGAATCTGCAAATTAAGTTTCATAAACATTTCTCCATCTTTCTCATACAGCTTCATATAATCATGTTTGCTTGTGGAGGCTCTTTCTAAAATGGTATGATCCAACAAATATTGTTCAAACGAATTTCGGTAAGACATATAACTCTGACCATTCACCTTTATTCCCTGTCTATTTACTTCTCCCTTAATACGGGTAACAGGAGTAAAATCTTTTAATCGTTTATCTACAATAAGATTTCGTTCTCTTCCCATTCCTCCGCACACAATGGCACCAGCTTATCCGTTTATATCCCGTATTTCATAACCGAATCCATTTCCTTTTGATTTATGTCTTTCCTTATGGCGTTTTAACGTTTCCAAATAGGTGGTAGAAAGATAATACTTCACACTTACCGTATTTTCTTCCATTTAAATTTATACTACACCCAATTGAGTTGTACGCAATTTGTCCAGATTTACTAATAATTCTGTTTTTTATCTCATTCTTTGGCTAAATTTAGGTTTCTCCAGCACTTCACAAAATCATTCTACCAGATAAATATAATACCTTCCATTCAATTTTAAAAATAGGAGTTCTGAAACAATCCAAATTACAAATTATTTCAGGCTTTGCTTTCTATATTGTAATGGAGAAACATTGTAACGGTCTTTGAAACTTCGTATAAAATAACTGACATTGGCAAAACCAGAATTAAATGCTATTTCGGTGACTGGAAGGGTGGTTGTTTCCAGTAGTTTTTTTGCATATGTAATTCGCAGATGCATGACATATTGTGAAAATGTTATCCCAAAGTTCTTTTTAAAATAGTTGGATATATATTTTGGCGACATATAAAAGCGAGAGGCTAAATCCTGTAACGAGATCTCGGAACAGTAGTTTTGTCTAATATATATAAGTATTTCACGCTGCATATCGTTTTTTCCTGCAATAGGAGAAATAATTAGACAATTGAAGTCAATCAAAAGTTCAAATAGCTGTAATAATAGTCTTCGTGTTTTCATTTGTTTTTTCGGATCATTCCAGCTATTTATTTGTATCATTCTGTGCAAAGTATCCGTAAAATCACTTATCAATCTCAATTTGGAAATATCATTTTTCATTATCAATTGTCCTGAACGCAATGGCTTCATAATTTCTATTTCAAAAGAATCTTCTGTTTGAAATGAAATAAATTCCAGAGGAAAAAGTATGGTATAGTAAGAAATTGGCTTGCCAGGAGAAGACATAAAATGTAATTCTTTTGAGTTTACAATAAAAATATCCCCCGCAGTACCGATATATTCCTGATTGCTTATCGTAATACGCAGGATACCATCTTCTATAAATATAATTTCCACTTCATCATGCCAATGGATCGGATACTGAAACGGCTTCTTACAACAATGGATATGATATTGTGCATAGGGATATTCATCCGTGCCATGAGGTATATTTTCTCTTAACTCTATATTCAAAACCATTCCCCTTTCCACTTTATATCATATCATAAGTATATAACAAAAGTGGAAATAGTGCAACTTTAAATAGAACCTATGCAAGCAAATCGCTAAAATAAGAGTTACAATATAGAAAAAGTGAAATATACGGAGGATGGAAAATGGAAAATATTAAAGACCAAAATATTTTAAAGCTAAGCTTGCCTATTTTTGTCTCTTCTATTCTGTCCATGGCGGTAGGATATGTTGACACAGCAATGCTTTCTGGTTATAACGAGAATTCTGTCGGTGCTATCGGCAATGCCAATACGGTTCTTAGTTTTATTACATTGGCATTTACTATTGTTTCAAGCGCAACGGGAATTCTCACATCCCAATATTCTGGTGCTGGAAAAAGAGATCGTTTGAATCAGGTTTATACGGTTTCACTGCTGATTAATCTCATACTCAGTGTTATTGTCAGTTTTATTCTATTCATCTTTCACAGACAATTTTTAAATCTACTGAATGTGCCTGTAGAAATGCAAGGAGACGCCGCTTCCTACATACAAATCGTAGGTGGGTTTATTTTTACTCAAAGTATTTTCAGTACCTTTGACCAAATTTTCCGATGCAATGGTAAAACAAAAATCGGTATGGTGCTTGCACTTTGTATGAATCTTATCAATATTGCTGGGAATTATTGCGTACTTTTCGGACCGCTCAAACATCTTGGCCTTGGCGCATCAGGTGTAGCTTACTCAACTGTGCTTAGCCGAATTGTTGTACTGATTATTTCGGCTCTATATTTTAAGTTTAGAATTGATGGAAACATTAGTATTCAATATCTTAGACCGTTTCCTTTTAAAATACTCAAACAACTTCTTTCACTAGGCATTCCTACTGCTGGCGAAAATATCAGCTACAATCTCAGTCAGATTGCTATTGCAGCAATCATAAACACAATGGGTATCGTTGCTATTAACACAAGGATTTATTGCAATATGCTTTGTACCGTAGCCTATGTTTTTTCACACGCACTTGCAATCGGTACGCAGATTGTAGTAGGACATAATGTGGGTGCAAAAGATTACGACACTGCTTATAGAAAGGTACTAAATATACTGAAAATTTCCATGAGCATTGCTCTGAGTCTTGCTGTTCTCAATTGTATTTTCAGTAAGTTTACGCTTACATTATTCTCCGATAACTCTGATGTAATTGCTTTAGGACAAACAATTATGCTCATCAGCGTTTTCCTAGAAATAGGCAGAACGACCAACATTGTAATTATTGCTTCTATGAAATCATCAGGTGATGTAAAATTTCCTACTATAATGGGAATATGTTCTATGTGGGGTATTTCCGTATTATTTGCCTTTGTATTGGGAGTTTCCTTGAATATGGGACTAATTGGTGTATGGATCGCTATGGCAGGAGATGAAATTTTTCGAGGGATTGTGGTATTTGTAAGATGGATGAGAGGAAGCTGGAAAGGAAAAAGTGTAGTTTAGTAACCATATTGCTTATATTATACAACACTAATAGAAAAAGCACTCCTTTTCTTACCTTTAGGGTGGTGAAAGGAGTGCTTCTTGTTTTATGAATTTTTCATAACGATGCTTCCAACGGTATCTGCTACATGCTCACAAGCATCCGCACATTTTTCAAAATAATTAAAAATTTCTGTCCACGCAATAATATACAGAACATCATTTTCTTCTGTATGAAGCTTTCTCATATTGGATATATACAAGGAATCTGCTTCTTCTTCCAATGTATTAATTGTTATGATTTTCTGAGTGATTTTGTTAGAATGTCTAAAATCCGAAAACTCTTTTAACAAATTCTGTACCTCTTCACAGCATTGGCAAACAACATCCAATAACTGTAAAGCTTCCTGAGGTATTTTCTGTACGTTATTAATATAGATACGAATTAAAACTTCTTCTACTTTATCTGTAACATCATCGATATGATGACTGAGTTCCACAATATCCTCACGCTCGATTGGAGTGATAAATGCTTTCGCGAGCTTATCTGTAAGTTCATGTTTTTTGTCATCGGCCATTCTCTCAATTTCATGAATTTCATCCAGTCTGCGAGAAATCTCTTGCGGATTAAAATGTGTCAGTATCTCTTTCAGCAGATGCACTGCCTTACAAGAATATTCTGCACAGGAAATAAAATTATTATAATAATAAGCGTCTTGTTTCTTTGACATTTCTCTTCCTCCGTTTATCTATCCGAAAATATACATAAAGATTTTAGCTATTACAAAACTAATTAAACCACAACCTGGAAAAGTAAAAATCCAAGTCAGCATCATATCCTTTACAACACCAAAATTAATGGCTGAAATTCTCTTCACTGCCCCAACTCCCATAATGGAACTGGTTTTTGTATGTGTCGTAGATACTGGTATACCAAAAAGACTAGAATACAGTAAACATAAGGCACCTGATACATCAGCAGCAAATCCTTGATAGCGTTCCAGTTTTACCATGTCCATACCAACTGATTTTATGATTTTCTCTCCGCCCACGCTCGTTCCAAGAGCCATAACAATACTACATAATAGCATCAGCCAAACAGGAATTGCCATTCCA
Organism: Clostridiales bacterium CHKCI001; assembly: GCA_900045905.1. GTDB lineage: Bacteria > Bacillota > Clostridia > Lachnospirales > Lachnospiraceae > Fimimorpha. The sequence continues at coordinate 147,635 of FCNS01000036.1, forward strand.
GTAACTGAGTTCTGTCCATTTGCGAACGCTATGCCAAGAAACAACACACCAATAAATTTTTGTCCATCCTGTGCTCCATGCATAAAACTCATAGCAGCTGCACCTGCAATCTGTGCATACCTAAAAAAGCTGTTTGCTGCTCTTCGCTCAATTCCCTGACATATAATTGTAATAATCTTACAAACAACCCAACCAGTTAAAAAACCAAGTACTAAACTAAGTACCAATCCATATAACACTTTTACCCATTCGCTACCATTAATTCCTCCTGTCCCGTGCTGAATGGCTATCGCTGCACCAGACAGACCTGCAATCAAACTGTGGCTTTCACTCGTCGGTATTCCGAAAAAAGAAGCTGCCACGCTGTAAACTACGATTGAGAATAATGCCGCACACAGTGCAATCATAGCATTGTGGGTATCTGTTCCAAAATCAACCATATTACTGATTGTTGATGCAACAGAACTGTTAATCTGTGTCATAATAAATACACCGAAAAAATTGAACACAGCACTCATTATAATTGCCTTCCGCGGGCTTAAACATCGAGTCGTCACACAGGTTGCAATGGCATTTGGCGCATCTGTCCAGCCATTCACAAAAATTACTCCCAGCGTGAACAACACTGTAATAAGCAACATCGGGTTTTCTAAAATTCCTCCCCAAAAATTCAAAAACGATACGTCCATAAAAGCTCCTTTCGTCTTCTCTCATGCACTTTCAAATATATCTTCACGATTTCCTTCATTTATTTTCCAAACGTCCAAACATATCATTTTTTACCATCTTTCTTCTGTAAAGTAACTAACTCACGTGAAAAGCAAGGCAATCGGGACGAAACCAAATAGTTATGTAAAAAATAAATTCTATTACAATATGCAGACAGCAATAATGCTGATACAATCCAAAATATAAACCATATTTTTCTTTGTATACCATTCATCTGTCCTAATGGATGCTTATCTATCACCTCTGCATTATTTTTCATATATGGACAAACTTTCCGAAACATCTTGTATTCACTTTCATCCACATGCTGCTGTGAATACCCCACTTTCTGTTCCGATATTGTCTGTACAGAAAAATCTTTTTTTACAAGATAAGAACCAAGCGGCAGAAAAACGCCAATAAGAACTACCATAGCCACCAAAAAGGCAACTCTGCGCCTACGTTCCATTTTGTTGTCCCTCCATTTGTAAAATTTGTAAAATTCCTGTAAAATCTATTAGATGATATCATTAAACCCATTAAGTGTCAATTATTTGTATTGTAAAATTCTTGTAAAGTTATTGTAAATAAATCATTTACAGAACTTTCTTTAACAAATCAAAGACAAAAAAGTAGTTCCATAGGAGCTTCTTTTTACATATCGCGATAATAAAAATCGCATCAAGCCTCCATATGCCTAATGCGATTTTTAAAAATCTTCCCATATAAATGTTTTTCATTTTCAGTCATCTAACGATTCATTTCATCAATAAATTCCCTTGATTTTACGGTCATTTCAACCCATGCAGGTCTAAATCCACTTTTTATTGCATTTCGAGCTGATTTTATATTAGACCATGCACAACAATAAAAAGGAATTTTTCCTCTGACAATAATTTCACTCGCTAATGTACTCGTTAAAGCCGAAGCAACCCCTTTACGTCGATATTCTGGCAACACATCCACTCCTATCTGCCACATTGTATCACAGTCTGCTGAACACGCAGCTAAACCAATCAATTGCTTATCCTTATAGGCACCAACTCCTAGCACATCTAGCTCTTTCCGTTTTTCACAAAGAGCATTCGACCATTCTGGTACATAAAGCGAGCTAAAATCTTCTTTTGTAAGTATTTCCATGTTATACCTACAATTCAGTCTTGAAAGTTTCGTTACATCAGGCAAAAAGTATTCTGCCATAAAGCAAACTTGTAAATCATATTTCATCAATGCAGCATTTAACACATGCATATTCGGTGTTTCAAAACAATGCTCCATAGTATATTTTTCTATATATGCCCTTACTATTTTTTCGTACTTTTCATCAATTGATGCCACAATATTATTTCCATATGAAATCAAATTACATGCAAATGGCAGTTCCAAATATTTACGAGCATTTGAATTTTCCTTCGAGTATACGATTACATTCTCCGTTTTACAAAAATCTTCAGCAGAACAATTTGCATCTATAGCTGACTGTAGCATTGCAGCCTGTAATATTTCATCATTGTTCATAGATACCTCCAATTTTTTAACTTCGTTACAATAAATCCATTTTTTTATTGATTTACCAATTTCCATTCTATTTAGCAAACTGTAAATTTATTGGATCCAATCACCAAAAATACTATTGAAACTCTTTTCTTAATACCTCTTTTGGTGGTTCAATCTCATTCGCCAATGTATGTTCTGTCAGTTCCGATAAAATTTTAAATTTCTTATTGAGTATTGGTCTCATACAATTTGGAACATGTTCTTGATGTGCCCTATGAATTGCTACACATTCTTTACAATTACCATGATAACGACAAGCTTTTTTACATGAACAATGATCCTTATCTTTATATTCCTCTCTGAACTCCGACGCAAATTCTTCTTGTAATTTTAATCCCTCTGCTCGATTTCCTTTATGAAATTCCTGCATAGCTGCGATTTCCTTCGGATTATTCTCTATAATCATTCTTATCCTCCAATTTCAACTCTTTATCGTTCTACAACAACAGTAATCATAATTAAATCCTCTTCTCCAGTATTCATAATACTGTGTTTTGAACCCTTTTTACAAATATGACATACACCTGGAACGAGAGTTTCTTCTTGACCATCACAAATCGCTTTTCCAGTCCCAGAAATAATATAGTTAATATCATCGCTTGTTTCATGTTTGTGCAGACCGATGGAACCACCTATATGTATTTTACATGGTATAATTTTTCCCTGCTCACTTCTATACATTTTTGCAGACATCTCACCAGTACCATTATTCATCCCTATCACTTTTTGTTCTGCTATTTTATTAAAATTGATAAGCAATCGAAACACCTCCAGAATTTTTAATTTTTCTATCTATTTCACAAAATTATTTTACCAAATATCACCGCCATTTTCTATACAATTTCTAAACATATTTCATTCATTTAAACCATATGATCGTCTGGCAAACTTATTTAAAAAAATCCTTGAAATAATTCACTACAATCATTTCAAGGATTTTTAATATTATATTTGCATTTCTTATTTTTCTCGAAATATGAAATCATAGGAATAAATACAATGCAATACATATTTCACGGTATGTTAGCCCAACTACAAGGAACAATCTTCTATCATTCCTCACAATAAATCCTCATTGCTTCGGCTATAAACTCTGCTGTTCCTTTTCCACTAACGCCATGAATATTTGTTGTAAAATCTCCACCGCCAACATACATCTGACCAAGGCTGAAAAGAATATCTTTCGAGCATTTATAAAAGTTCTCTGTGATATAACTTTGCAACTTTTTTACCTGACTTTGAACTTCAGCGGAACCTGGTTCAAAATCCCTCAGTTTTCCAAAATCTACAAATAGCTGAATAAATTGTTTCATTACAACCTGTTCGTCTTCTTTGTTTCTGTTTTGGGATTTTTGTTTAAACTCTTTATACTCAGCAGTTTTTCCCCATTGTTCTTTCGCTTGTTTCGCATATTCATCCATCTTTTTTGTATCAAATACTGAAAAATCCATTGTTCTCACTCCCATAACTTGTACTTCACGGGCAAAGTGAATCAAATTTTCTAGACGCTCTTTTTTCATTGTCAACAATGCAATTTGTTGTTCCAGTGCCTTATTCTTATTAAAGTCTGGTCTAGATATAATTTCTTTGATTTCTTTTAAAGGAAATTCCAATTCTCGAAACAGTAAAATCTGCTGCAACATTTCCAAAGCTGTATCGTCATACAGTCGGTATCCAGACTCTGTATACTTTGTTGGCTTCAGTAGTCCGATTTTGTCATAATATTGCAGAGTGCGTATACTCACTCCAGTCAATTTACTTACCTCATTTACCGTCATCATCGTGAATTCCTCCTTCCGTGTAACTATATCATAAACTATTACGCAACATAGGAGTCAATAGGTATTTTTATATTTTTATTTATCTTATTCAAACGAATATGTAAATTAACTATGCAATATTTCCTCTTGATACTTTATTATTTTGCTCAATAAATCATCTCTATCAACTTGACTGAAATCTGTTGTATCCAAAATAATATGGGGTCCATTTGCCACAAAATTATCCATACCTCTATTTATAATACCTGCCATAAACTTTTCATACGGAGTAGGTAATATGTTATCGTTTCTTTTCTCCTCAGGATAGCAATCATTTACTATATGACCCCGATGTCTTTCTGGGCTATTATTTCTCTCCACAAAACGCTGATATATTTTCTTATAATCTCCAGTTAATGTAATAGTAATCGCTTTATAAGAATATTTTTCGAGAATTAAAAGCAGACCTTCTCTAGATATATTTTCAAAGTTATTTTCCAATATAAACGGCCATTGACATTTCATTAGCTGTTCCGCCATATAATACATAATATTCATACTGGCAATACCTAATTTAACTTTTTCATCTCTTGACTGAAATCCAATCACATCATACATTAATTCCTTAATTGTATCTTTTGAAATAATTGGTAACTTTAAATTCTCTGCTAAAAATTTCCCTATTGAACTTTTCCCAGAAGCAGGAATCCCCGTAACTAATATACAATACATTTTACACCTCCCATGTATCCTATTACAATGATTTATCTCTTTTCAATGCCAACACTTAGTTTTGAAAACATATATAAATAATCTCCTAACCAATCAATCTTCGTATTTTCTCTTTACTGCTCTTGCAATAAGAAAAAGAACAATACTAGGCACAATAAACTCTAATATCCTAACAAAGATAAATATATAAAACGGTGCTGAATTTTCAAATACATTATATTGAACAGAATCAATAATCAACCGAACAATAAATCCAATAATCAACAGGATTATTACTACATACAAAAGCTTATAATAATTTTCTTTTTTCATAATCCAAATCTTCACCATCCACTTCCTAAAAAATTCCATGATTATATTTTATTTGTGCATATATCATCATTCCCAATCCTAATATAAATGAGATTCCAAAAACAATCCCGCATTTTGCAGAATATATCACCATGCACATAATACCAGATAATATCATCCCAATTCCCATAATAATCATCGCTTTTCCCATAATACTTGTATATGCCTTTTTATCACTTTCTTTTACCTTCGTCCAATGATAATCATGAATCATATGAATTTTCTTTTTTATCCATATCAGATATCCTAAATATACAAATAACATTCCACCTAATCCCATAACGATGAGAACAAATAAATTTTCCACTTTATATACCACCCCTCTCTACCTAAATTGTCATCTTTCAATCTTTCCTGTATAATTATTTTAACAAATAATACAGCTGCTTTCCATACATTTTCATTAATTAGAAAATAATTTTAAAAAATGATTGACTCTCACGCAACGTGATATTGTATTCTTTTCTTAAGGGAATTAGGAGATTCCGATTCATCCCTTATCGATATCAAGGAGTTGAGAAAAATGAAACGTATCAGCCAAGTTTCCAAACTAACGGGTATTAGTATACGCACGCTTCAATACTATGACGAAATTGGATTATTAAAACCAAGCAAACGAACGTCTTCTGGTTACCGTCTATATAATGACGAGGCATTGCAAATACTACAACAAATCTTGTTTTTTAAAGAATTAGGATTTCCATTAAAAGAAATTTATGAAATCCTAAATAACCCTGATTTTGACAGAATAAATGCTTTCAAAAAACAAAAGGAATTATTCCTGTTAAAACGCAATCGAATCGACAGACTGATCCGACTCCTTGACCGTCTAGAGAAAGGAGAACAATGTATGAGTTTTAAAGAATTTGATCTATCCGATTATATCAGCGCCCTTGAGGATTTTAAAAGCAACCGTGCAAGTGAAGTTATAAAACACTGGGGAAGTATTGAAAATTTTGATATGTTTATCCAGAAAATTAAGGACGATGAAGACCACGTGGCCAAACTCGCCATCCAACAGTTTGGCAGTATTGAAAAATACACAGAAGAAATGAAGCATAACCTGGAACATTTTTCTGAAATTATGGATAACTGGTACGCACAGATACCCGAAGAAATGAAGAAGGAAGATTTGTTTCTTAAATTAGCTTCTAATAGGGAAAAAGCAATCTCTTCCGATGAGATACAGCATATCGTACAAGAAATTATTGCTTTCGCACAGGAAAACGCCCCATCTGAGTTATTTGGAACTCCGGACAGTTATTGTCATACAATCATTGATACCTACTCGAATGACTATCTCAAAACCATCTTCGACACAAAGCATGGCAAAGGTTCCTGTGATTATATTGTAAAAGCATTTCGCTATTACTTAAAACATAACAACACGCAAAACAATTAATACTATAATCCCCCAGAAATACGAATTTCAACAGCATTTCTGGGGTTCCATCTGCTTTAAATCCTATGAAAAACTACTTTTCCCATGTTAAAATATTTTTCATCTCATTCGTCCCTTCTGTATTCTAAAATATCGCCTGGCTGACAATCCAATGCTTCACACAATTTTATAAGCGTAGATATTTTTAGAGCCTTTGCTTTTCCATTTTTTAAAACCGAAACATTCGCTATCGTAATACCAACACGCTCTGCAAGTTCTGTTACACTCATCTTTCTTTTCGCAAGCATTACATCAATATTGAAAATAATTTTTCCTTCCATTGTAACCTCCTATATCGTCCAATCGCTTTGTTCCTGCAATATAGCTGCCTTTTTAACTAAATAAGATAGTACAGCAGAGGCTATGGAAATTACAATTCCTACAAATACGATAAAAAATGACATTATGACGATACTCGGATGACTCATATTAAGTAAAAGGAACATCACATTTCCCACAAAGAAAAAGCCAGCATCTCCCGCAAATAGATTAGAAATCCATTTCAGCAGCTTTGCATTTGTGTTAGAAAAAGACTGATCTCGACTTATGTTCGCTGCTATTTTCCAAGCAAAAACAAGTGCAGCATAGCAAGGAATCGCCGTTACCCAAATAAAACTAAGCCATGGCCAAAAGCAATAGGAAAATTCAGGATATTGCACCCGCAAATCTACTCCCAAATAGGGAATAACCACAGCGTAAATAATCAATCCACAAATACCGATTGCAATTATCATACATTTCAACCATTTTGAAAGCTTTTTTTGTTCCATATCATTCATCCTCCTTGATTTATTATGTTCAGTATATCATAGATCTTCATAAAAAGCAACAAATATTTATTGCAATACAATAAATATTTGTTGCTTTAAATATAATTACTATAACTCAAACTTATTTCTTGGTGTATTTTAGATAATCGCTCATAAGCAGCATAAGCATTTTTAACTTCCTGGATTTCTTTCTGCTCCCCTATTACAGTTTTTCCATTGATTATATCTCTAACCTCTCCCAAAGAAAGAGAATTCGCTTCAATTTTTAGAGAAGAATGGATGGACTTGATACGATTGTTTTTGCTAGATGTGGTTTTGTTTCCAGATTTCTGACTGCCATAATATGTCCAATCTTCTCTGAAATGGATGACACATATGACAATATCTCATTTGTGATTATAAAAGGCGGTTTATAATCTCCCATAAAAAACCTCCATATACTTACATATTATCTTACGTATTTTCTTCCCCCTCTTCAAGAATTATCATGAAATTAGGTTCCATCATATTATTATTCACAAAATCTTTATCGTATTTTTCAGTTTTTATAAAATCCATTTTAAATCTCCTAATTGTCTATTTATCATTAAATCCATTATACTGCTCCCATATTTTTTGTAAAGAAAAACTACACACGTTATAAATATTGATCACCCAATTAAAAACAATATTACTTTCTTCATAACCTATCTTTCTGGCAAATACATGCGTTCCACTTTTCAAAAGCTTCAAATCAGCCTAAGATAGATCTAACTTAAAAATATGGCTGCAATTAATGGTTCACCTCTTGACAGAATCCTCCTAATATGCAACAATAGTTACACAACATATGTTGTATATCAAATTTCAAGAGAAAGGAAATGGTATGCCACCGAAAGCTAAAATAACAAAAAATATGATTTTAAACACTGTCTTAGAAATCACGCAAGAAACAGGATTTGAAACGGTAAACGCAAGGAGTATTGCAAATAAGCTGCAATGTTCAACACGTCCAATATTTACCTGCTATGAGAATATGGAAGAATTAAAAAAAGAGTTTCTTGATTTTGCATTTAAATACTATACTCAGTATGTTTCAAATTATAGTAATTTTTCAAATATAACGTCTTATTTGGTTCTTCCCCTTTCCTATATAGCGTTTGCCAAAGAAGAAACACATCTATTTAAACTCTTATTCATAAACGATATGGATTTAGATATGAAAGAAGCCAATGACTTTTATAAAGAAATTGGTAATAAGAAAAAAGCAAAGACATTTTCCGATATGATTGGTGTAGAATTAGAACACGGAAAAGAAATATTCTTAGATTTATTTCTTTATGCCCATGGCATAGCTGTCTTGACAGCAACTGGGAAACTTTCATTAAATATCAATGACACTAAAAAAAGGTTATTAAACTTTCTGTCTGCATTTATACAACAAGATAAAATGAATTAGGGCTTCCCTTTCATTAGACTTTTATTTTATTGAACCAAAAGACATCCCTTCAATGATATTCTTCAAAAAAGGTAGGTAAGTGTAATGAAAACAAATCAATATTTAATTAACTTTTATAACAACTATGACGAAGATAGCCGTCTTGCGTCAAAACATGGAAGTGTTGAATTTTTTACTACCATGCGTTATATAAAAAAATATTTAAAGCCTGGCGATCACGTGCTTGAAATCGGTTCGGGAACGGGACGATATTCTCATGCCCTGGCACGTCAGGGATATATTGTTGACGCAGTGGAACTAATTGAACACAACATAGAGGTTTTTCGTAAAAATACTTTAGAAAATGAAAATATTTCCATTATTCAAGGTAATGCTTTGGATTTATCTGCTTTTCCAGATAACCAATATGATATTACGCTTCTGTTAGGACCACTCTACCATCTTTATAATAAAGAGGATAAGAGGCAGGCAATCCGTGAAGCAATTCGCGTAACAAAACAGGGAGGCATAATTTTCGCTGCATATGTTATTTCTGATGGCTGTTTACTTGATGAGGGATTTAATCGAAACAATATCAACGTTGCCGAATATATAGGGAACGGATTGCTTGACCCCGAAACATTTGCCGCAAAATCCAAACCAAAGGATTTGTTTGAACTTGTCCGAAAAGAAGATATAGATGATTTAATGTCGGTGTTTGCTACAACCAGACTTCATTATGTCGCAACCGATGGCTGCGCTCTATTTATGCGTGAAGCAATTGACACTATGGATGACAAAACATTTCATCTATATTTAAAATATCATTTTGCCACTTGTGAGCGGGAAGATTTATTAGGTATCACGAGCCACGCAATTGATATATTTAAAAAGTAATACCAAACTAACAGCCAAAAGAAGTAAATATTAAATATAAAGAAAGGGGGGAGTAACCCAGTATAAACTTTAAGTGAGTCTGCCGTTTCTTTAAAAAAATGGAAAAGAGGATTATGACCACTATAATATAAAAGACTTGATAGCACTTGGGTATGGAACTTCATTCCTAACTGATATTATAAGAAGATCAAAAAAAACTTATGATATCAATAGATTTATACATCTGTTTTGTCAATTAACAGCAGCTTGTGGATTGTCGTAACCCATAATAATGTTATAAAATGGTAGAGTTCTATCTAACATTACAAACACCTCTAGTTTAATTCCAATTTTTAAGTTTATCAAATAAAAATTTTCATTAACAGAGTTTACATATCATTATGTATTCTTCCTCATTTTGATTAACGATTTTAAATCCAACACTTTTATACATCTTTACTGCATAGTTGGCTTTCTGAACAGCTAATGAAGTTTGCTTATACCCGCTCTTTTTTAATGCTTCTAGCATATTTTGCATTAGAGCAGTACCAATACCACAACTTCTATAATCGCTGTAAAGAGAAATAGCAAGTGAAGGCGTTTCATCATCAATATGACCATAATCATTCATAATACGAGCCCATACAGCACCGACAATCTTATTATCCACCTCCGCTACCAAACCTATATCCCCCTTCTTTTGACCGAAATCAGATATATACATTTGTAGTTCTTTCTTGTTTATAATTTCTTTTGGTGGTGCTGAAACACCTTCTGGAATAAATATGGCTTCATATAAAAAATCTTCCAAAATATTGTACTCTGTCTTTTGTATCTCTCTAATTCTATAACTCATATTAACCTCCAGCTATTATTTTTCTTCAACCATCGTACTTAGACCATTTATTTCCTCTAACATTAAAAACTTCTACAAATTAGAATTGAGATTTCACCTGTTCTAAGGAATTTAATAACTGTTATATTTTATTATCAAATTCCTCGCAAGCCATTGAAAACACTAAGTTTGTGGCAGATGAACTTTCCCTTAAACTTTCCCTTATGTTATATCTTCCCATAGGTCTTTACGAACTCTGATAAGGGAAAAGTAAGGGGAAGAAAATCTTATAAAACAGTATAACACAAAATAAAAGTGACATGATGAACTGATTGAAATGCTTCAATTTTTTTGATTGATTTGAGGAGGCACAACATGAATATCATTTATGCAGAATACAATATGTATCACAATAGTATCGACATTCACACTTCCGCTGGCTATATGCTGCGTGTCGACTGTGGCAAGGCAGAAGAAGGATTAAAAACTTCACCTGCCTCACAATGTGCGTTAAATACACTAGCAATTGATGAACCACTTGAATATGCAAAACTGCACCTAGATGGTACTATGCAGATGTGGGTGGATGCTGAGGATTCATTTGAATAGCAGTACAAAAACAAGGCATATCGGACATAAAAATATTTCTGCCGTGATATGCCTCTGTTTCAAAAAAACAATTGTTTATTCCTGTTTTCGTACGATTTATATTTACATGCCCATTCCACTTCAAGAAAAATTTATATCAATATACTGAAAATATGGTTTTTTATTTACTTCTGTTTCATGTTCATTATACCACTCCGCAGCTTCCTTAAGTCCAGTATCTAAAGAAATAGTTTCTGAATATATCTTTTTTTGACGTTCAACATCTAATTTATATTCATAGTTATAAAAACTGAAATAATTTCTTTGTTCTATATCATCATATACATATATGAATTCTGGAGTTTTCCCATAACAAGCATAACATTTGACTACCCAATCTTTGATAGATATAGATTCCAGATTACCGACATTCAATATATGTTCCGCAGGTTTATTATTGATAATTACTTCCATCAATTTACATAAATCTCTAACATGGAAGAATTGCAACTTCATATCGCCATTTTGAGGTAAATAAAATTTTCTATCTGTTTTTGCACAATCAAATACAAAAGCTTCTCTATATACATTATTCATTGGACCATATAAATATGGTGGACGTAAAATATATGCATCATGAACTCTATCTAACAAAGCCCTTTCCGCCTCAATCTTATCTGTACCATATTTTCCCCAAAACTTATTAGCAGCTTTTTCTGAGTCTTCCCTAAAGGGCTGTGGTGCGTATTCAGGATACACAGCACTTGAACTAATCATAATATACTGTCCAAATGAGCCAAGTGAATCATATAAATCTATGATATCTGATGCATTGTACGCCGTAATATCAGCTACTATATCAAAATATTTATCCTTTAACGTGCTTCCTAAATGATGTCTATCTCCCTCTATTAATTGAACTCCTTGAACTTGTGACTTCGAATTTCTATTAAGTACATAAACTTCATAATCAGCATCTACAAAATATTTTGCGACATATTTACTTACAAAAGTTGTTCCTCCTGTTACCAGTATTCTCTTCATCACAGCCTCCTTAAATTTAATTTTTTTCTATTATAGCATATTTTGTTATAGATAGAAAGAGAATTATCTTCCCCCTCTATCCTTTGTCTGTCTATTATTATACCGTTGTGAGCCTTCTGCTTCCTTTTGCAACCTAGCCAGCTTCTCGGTTAATGTTTCTGACTTATCCGATACAGCTTCTGGATTATCGTAGGCTTTCTGCCAGTTATCAACTTCTTGCTGATAGTTTACATAAGCTGTCCTACATTCCTTGAATGTTAGCAAAAATTCGTTCATGTTTTTATATCCACAGTTACGAACCATGTTTGAGAGTCCTATCTTTAATCTGCTGATATAATCTGTCTTTTCATCAATCCTTCTCTACAATTCACCTTTATTGGTAATCTTTTCCATACCTTTTAGATCAGACAATTCGATTTCAAGATTACCTCGTTGTTGCTCGGCTTGAAATATGATTGCGTTCTGACTATTAAATTTCTTTAGTTTCGGATAAGCAGCCATCTCTGATGTCATTACTGGTTTTGGTGGTATCACTGGCTGTGGATCTGCTTTTGGTATCTCTGCTATGACATCTTTTCTTGATACTGGCTTTTGATTTTCTGTTTTAATGTCTGGAGACTCTGTATCACTTAATGGCTTATCCTCGGCTGTATGGCTTACACTATCTGTTTTCTCAGCTTTTAGGATATCTACCCGCTGTATCTTATTCCAAATAGTTCTAGCAGCTTCAAGCACCTTTGAGATAAGAAGTATCCGCTATGATGGTGCGAAACATAAAAACATCATCGGACCAACCAAGCGAAAGAAAGTAAGGATTGTCGATTTTGGCGATACGCTGACAGAAATACTAAAGGCAGCCAGAAAAGAACAGCTAAAAAGCTGGATGCAGTATGGCGAACTTTACCACCATAACTACTACAAAGAAGTACAGGACAAGAACCGAGTGTATTATGAATACTATCATCTGGACGGAACACAGAAAGTGCCGGAAGACTATAAGGAAATCTCCTTTATCTGCCTAAGACCAGATGGCTGTCTGGAACTGCCGAGTACACTTGGTATTGTATGCAGATCAGTTTCAAAAAAGCTGGAAGGATTTGAGGGATTTCATTTCCACCAGTTACGACACACCTATACGAGCAACCTGCTCTCAAACGGAGCAGCTCCAAAGGATGTACAGGAACTGTTAGGACACTCAGATGTAAGTACCACAATGAATGTCTATGCTCACTCTACCAGAAAAGCTAAGCGAAACTCCGCAAGGCTTCTCGATAAAGTAGCGGGCAATGACTAAAAAAGAAATTCCCTTATTTCCCTTACGATTATCTCATAAGGGCAAAAATAAGGGAAAATACATATCATTTCACTATCTAATAAGCTGGAAAGCCTGTAAAATGGGGAAAGTTGAAGAAATATCTCCACAAATTATGATTTGTCTAATCTAATTGTTTTTCAATAACAATTATTGATTCGTCATTTTCCCCTATCATTTCAACAGATATTTTATTTACTACTGTTTTAAATATTTCATTCATATTTTTAATTTCTTCATAAGCCTTATTTAACAATTCTTCCGTCGCCAACTTACCAATCGTCATATGTGGCTTATATGTCATGCCCAAATCATACTCTTTAAATTCATTATCATAAAAGTTTTGGTGAATAAAATATATCTCTGTAGTGCCTTCTATTATTTCTAAAAAAAGATAATGCCCAAACCTATCACTTTGTCTGCAAATCCCCTTCATAACAAGGTGAAATGGCTTTATGTTTTTTAATCTTCTTTCTAAAACTTCTGCTATTTCACTATTGCTCATTTGGTTCTCAAACGGAAATACTAATGTTATATGAGGACAAACCAATTGAGCCAATGGGGATCATATTTTTCTCTTATCCTATCAATTATCTCCATATTCTCAAACTCTGGAAATATCATAATCGTTCTGATACTCACCGAATTTTACCTCCCCAACTTCCAATTTGTTCTCATAATACGCTTACACTAATGACACTGTAAAATACCAAGCAGTATTTCTCTATCCATTCTTGATTGACCTACAACTACCGCCTGAGCAGTCTTCACTCCCCATCCTCCACTTCTAGTCCTTTTTAAAAGCTACTCATCGGTTCCACTCTGATCAATCTTATACTGCCTTTAACCCTAAGTCCAGCCTATAAGCATTGACACTATAATTAAAAATAATATCGCCTTCCTCATAATCTGGTTTCTCAGGAACTACGCAAAAATCGAACTGCTTTTACTTTAATTTCATACCTCTCACATATATTTCAACTGCTTCTTTCTCCCTATCTGTCAAAGATTCCCATATCTGTAATACTCTCTTTTGTTCAGAAGATAAATCCAGATTTTCAATATCACCAGCAAAAAATTGTGACAATGTAATTCCTAATCCCTCACATATTCTATCTAATGTATAAAAAGTAGGCGTACTTCCCCTTTTCATTAAGTTTGATAAAGACGACTGACTAATTCCTGTCTTTTTAGACAGCGCATACATACTCATCTGCTTTCTATCACAGAGTTCTTTTATTCGATTTGTAATATACTTCTCATCCAGCAAGCAATCTACACCTCATTTTCGATATATACTGCTTTTATTTTACCTGTTAGCACTAGATATTATTAGGTTTTATATATAGAAGTATTTTACTTTATATTTGAGTAGTAACAAATAAAAAAATAAGCGTATTACCTAAATCTCTTCTATTGTTGCTCTCTAACTTTCTTACACAAATATTCAATCACCTCTTTTGCTGTTGGACTTTCTCCCTTATACGGCACTTTTTCCCAGTTATCTCTTATACTTATATCCGAATTATTAAATCCTGAATCAATCGCATGTTGAATTTCTCTCTCTACTTGTTCAGGACTTATGCCTTCTTTTTTTCCAATCATACTCATTATTTTTTTAAACTCTTTCTTTTTCATTTATTTCTCCTTTTCATTTTGCAATCTATTAATTGCAATTATATCGATATTTTACAGTAGAATCAATATAAACCTATGAAATGTCGTATGAAAGGCTGGGATTTATTTATGCCTCAAAAAATAAAACAAACTCAAGATATTTCTTTGGGAGAAAATCTAAGGAAACTAAGAAATAGTGCTGGCTTGACTCAAGAACAGGTCATTGCACAGTTACAGATTCGTAATTTTTCTACATCCAGAAGTGCTTACTCCCAAATGGAGTCTGGTACATATAATATTCGTGTCAGCGAGCTGATTGCATTAGCTGAAATATTTCACACAGATTATAATACTATTTTTAAAGACTTAACCTATAACAAGTAACCCTAGACGCATTTCCTGCAATCTAGGGTATTTTTCTTTATTCTTCACCATAGGTGCCAATTCTCCCAGCTATTTTTTTATCTTTTCTACTTTCTCTTCTCCCTGCATGCCGAACTTATATCATGGTGAAAATTTTCTAACTAGTCAAGCATCTGTCCATTCCCTTCCTCTATATCAGTTATTCTAGTTTACTAATTTTCTACTATCAAAATGTTGCCAAAACTTAAACAAATTTTCTTGTGTCCTGCATAAACACTGACTTTTCAAAAGCCATTTCATCACTCAAACTCCAAAATCAAATTTAGTTCTACCCAATTTTGTATCGGTATTTTGGTTCTATTTGACTCTATTTGTTTCCAACTGTCATATACCTACAGTCTGCCTTTGCCAGTGTTATCCATTTGTTATCACTGAATTGTTATCAACTACAAATTAGGCTCTTTCCAAAGATTTTACATCAATTAGACATATACTCTTCTTTACAGTTTTTAATCCGCAATAGAGCATTGGCTTCAATAATGCTCAAAACTTTTTTACGAGACGGTGAGTCATTAAAAGAAACGATACTTATTAATAATTTAATTCCCACATCTTTATAAAATAACCATGCTCCATATTACTGAGAACTTCGATTATTTATAACATCTATAAAAAAGCTATTATCAACGCTATAAGTCTCCATCGATTCACCATTTATTTTTTCTGCTTGTAATTATACCTCGTAAGATTAGGGTTTTTAAGTCCATTACCTATATTCACTTACTTATAAAATACTATTAAGCAATATTCCCAAACAAACAGAAACCAGTCCAACAATTACGAATAACGTACCAACGATACACTGAATAAGCTGACCGCTTTTTTTAATATAAGAAAAATTTGGTTTGTTAGTGTTGTAAATGACATTACATTCTTCCCCTATAATAAAAATTCCGTTTGAAGTCCAGCCCGTATTTTGAATATAATTATTTCCGCATACACAATACTCGAATATAGCTCTGATCCTGCGTCCATTCGTTTCAATTTTGGTAATCTTTCCTATTGTGTGACCTTTATATTTTATGAATTTTATATATCTGGGAACACAGAATATTAGCCCAACAACCAAAAATAAAACACCAATTATCCAAAATACCACCATGTTATTACCTCCTAAAATTCAAATTTATCAATATATTCTGCGCTCATTTTGAATAAAGGATTTTAATATTTCCATCTACAAATCCGACTCCAACACCTGAACTCTTTTTTAATATCTCTGCATTATTACCAACTTTAAGATATTTTTCTAAACCATCACTAATTTCTGCAAGAATTACATCCCATTCAGCAGATTTAGCCCAAGCAAAAGGATTTTGTCTTGTTCCAAAATCTGTAACTTCACAACAAGCCCAATCTTCATCTTCAAGATCAAATTGTTTCGTTCCAACTAATTCCATAGACCAAGTTCCGTTACCATCATCATAAAGATTAAAACAGAAAGCAACAATACTATCTGGAATATTGTTTTTTAATACATTATCGATCCATTCTGAAATTTTATCGTACATAAGACTAAAACACCTCCGTAAACTTCTAATTTATTCTCATAATACTCTGCAACAATAACTACTGCGGGGAAAGTAATAATATAGGTGCTTTTACAGAAACGGTGGGGTAGGCATTACCTACCCCTATGCTTTTCTTTCTTTTTCTGTTGTTTCATTTTAAACTTTCGCTCTTTCTCTGTTTCCCGCTGCTCTCGGCTCACAGTCTTGCGTTCCATTTTCAACTGCTCCTGCTGTAATTTCAAAGCCTGTTGCGATTTTGTCCCTATCCCTATATTCTTCACCTGTTTTCGCACTTCTCGCTGCATCCGTTTTGGATTACGACTCGTTTCTTTTACATCAGTTGCCACAGCTAAACTAAATCGTAGCTGATGGTAATTTTTCAGAACGAAATCATATACCTCATAATCTTTCGGCTCTGCTCCAAATGTCACCTTGCATACCGATAACTTTCCCTCTGATATTCGCTCAAAAACACCGATCCAGAATGGTTCCTCAAAAAATACTGTCAATCTGTCCGATACTTTATTCATGACATTTCCTCCTTAAATAATTGTAATAAACAAAGAACGGACGACCCTAAGGAGGGAGGGTTACTTACACCAGATGGTGCGGCTGGGCTACCTACCAGCTCTATAAGAGATTTTCTCTTACGTTGCGTTTTTATCTTTGTTCTTTGATTTTATCATATTATCAATTATTTATCCATTCATTATTCCATTCCAAGTGTTATAAAGTTTCTCTATATTTTTCCGACCGCATGAAGTATAATGAAACCAACACGAAATTGAAAATACTAAGGAAAAAATTCTGTGGAGGAGATGGACATGGACTTATATGAATTATATTATTTAATTGTCTTACAAACTGAGATGATTCAAAAGCTAAAATTGGTTGGTGAAAAAATAGATTTGAAGCAAATTGATTTCTATTTGGAACAATTGATGGATAGGAAAACAGCAGTTGAATCGTACAGACATTTGAAGATTTTATTAGAAGAAGATAAAGATAATATCAAAATGCTGTATTGCCAATTAGAATGTGCTCGACGAGTATTTGATAAATATCAAGAAAAGCATATTAAGGAAACGATATACATAGATACAATGAAATGTTTTACTCGATTTATAGAGGAATGTAAGAAGAAAAATGGGAGAATGTTTTTTGACAGGGACTGGTGGACCTATAGACAGATTAGCATGAGTCTATTTCGTATCGGAGAGTTAGAATATGAATTTGAGGAATATGAAGGTGAAAACGTTATTGCCATTCATATACCATCCGATGCCAATTTATCAAAAGAAGCTGTTGACACTTCAATGAAACAGGCAAAAATATTTTTCCAAACCTATTATCATGATTATAAATATGAAAAATATAGTTGTGATTCGTGGCTACTGTCACCACGATTAAAACCACTATTGTCCAGAAAATCAAATATATTATCGTTTCAAAATCGCTTTCATATTGTACGGGAAAACAACGAGGACAAAGGCTATATCGAATGGTTATTTCAGGTTCCCATTGACACCAATTATAAAAACTTACCTGCGAAAACTGATTTACAAAAAAAGGTCAAAGAGATACTCCTTAATGGTGGAAACATCGGCTCCGCATACGGAATTATAACAATGAGCAGCTAAAATGTTAAATATGAAAAGGCAAGTGAACCAAATTGATATCGTTTTCTTTTCTTAGATTCATTGTTGTTTTTTTAATCACATGGAGGATTTATATGCAATACATCAGTCATTATCAATCACCTATTGGCAATATTTTTTTAGCAGCAGATACTATCGGCCTGATTGGTCTATGGTTTGAAGGACAAAAATACTTTGCCCGCTGTTTAGACAAGGAACATAGAGAAACAGAAATCCCTCTCTTTAAAGAAGTGAAGCACTGGCTTGATATTTACTTTTCAGGAGTAAATCCAAATTTTTCTGTTCCCCTTCATTTCATTGGAACAGAATTTCAAAAAGACGTATGGAAAATCCTTTGCTCCATCCCTTACGGTCAGACTATGACTTATGGGGAAATTGCAAAGCAAATTGCTATGAAAAAAGGCATAAAAACTATGTCCGCACAGGCAGTCGGAGGGGCAGTAGGACATAACCCTATTTCTTTAATCATACCATGTCATCGGGTAATCGGAACGAATGGCAGTTTAACTGGATACGCTGGCGGAATAGAAAAAAAGTATCAATTACTGCAACTTGAGCACACAGACTTGACAGGACTATTTCTTCCCTAAAAATCCATATCACAAAAGTAGTATCAAACGATACACTTTTGTGTATTTTTCCAGATAAACACGACAACAACTTATCTTGCCACTTGCTCTCCCCAACAAATTAAATGATTATTTACATTTGTATTTATTCGATGGAATCAATGTCATTAAAACTCCAACAATCCCCATAATTACCAAAACAGTATGCCATTTTAAATTAAGATCAAAAACTGCCTCATTCCCATAAGATAAGGTTAATAAAATAGCCATTAAAATTATTGCAATACCTGTAAACTGATCGTTCACTGTTCATTTTCTCCTTTTAAATTCTGATTTTTTATTTCGCTTCACTCTCCAGTAAATGGGAAATTTTCTCTTTTTATTCAATCCTAACATTCACTGGAGTTATTGTAAGATTTCCTGTTCCCTCCACGGTATACCATCTGCCTTTTTTCAGTCTAATCTTTTCTGATACACCAGATGTAATATACCCGATCGTATATGTTTCCCCTGTCTCAACATCAGTAAATACTACACTTGTATCACAATCACTGTTCACTTTTATCATACCAAACAGCGGCTGTATTTGTTCCGACTTGAATGAATTTCTGTCGTTTGCCGCAAGTGTAAATGTATGTTTCTTTTGAATGCTAGCATAAATAATAATTACAGCTACAAATATCACTATCAAACATGAGACAATCCATTTTCTTTTCACTAAAATACCTCCGTCAAATTTCTATTTATCGCTTTCCTCTTTTAATAAATAGAATTAGTTTTTCTACATCATCAAATTCATCATAATCACCAACAATACCATCACGATGATATACAATGCCATTTTTCTCATTACGTTCTAAACAATCTAGCAGCATCTTCTCCCCATATCTTTTAGCGAATAAAGTAAACCCATACGGTTTTATTTTTGACAGCAAACCTTTTCTGCAATCTTCATTACAATTATAACAATGGGTATAACATTTTTCTATTGAGCATTTCCTATTTTCACACCATTCTTTGTCTGGACATTCGCCTGAATTACACCCATTGCAAGTCAAATTTTCAGAACATAAACAACATGCAAGTCCACATCTAGCAATTCCTAATTCTCGTTTCATAATCTCATCTCCAAATATGCATATTTCAAAAAACTTATCTTTGATAATATAAAATCCTATTTCCTTCATTTGCTTGTTGTCATTATGGAAAAAGTCCCTCACCTTACGGCAAAGGACTATATGTTCAACTCAATCATCTATATACCGCATATTAATCAGTGGTAAACTTTCTTTGTACTTGCATTTTAGCAAGCACAAAAGAGAAAGTCAATAGGGCTTTCTCTCTAAAATCATATGTAAAGTATTCGTAATGATACACATACTAGCACATCAAATAATAAAAACTATTATTATCAATATGTTACGTTTAAGATAGACGTACAAATCCAATATTTTTAAAATTAAATATATCGCTCCCTATTTCGTAAAATAAGAAAAATAATAAATTAACAGTAGGCATAAACAAATTGATTTTTGCAATCATTTGTTGTATAACTTTAATAAAAGAGCAATTAAGGAACGAAGGCAATTCCATACAAAACTAAACAACGAACTATTTAATAAGGCACTCAATGCTTATGCTACCGATAAGAAGAAAAATCTAAGTAATCTTCCAAAATACGCAAAGGAAATGAGAGTTTATAAAAAATTGATGGATATGCTCAATGGCTGATATCGCTGGTTCCCGACTGAAAAGAAGCTATCAACTCTGCCTGTAGCTCTTTTGACGAGAACTACAATAATGTCAAAATCAATGCAACAAAAAGGTTGTATCCAGGGAATAAGGAGTAACTACTATGGACACACAAAAACTCAATTCGGCAATATCCGAATTTATAAAGAAAAAGAAATCTAATGCAGCATACTATGCGGATAACTGGTCTGAACGCAAAGAGCGTAAGAAATACTATCAGTCGTTCACAAAGGACAAAATTATCGCTATGACTGAAGACGAGCTCTTGGAGTATATCAGCAAGCTTTGGTCCATGCTGATTTGGGGCAATAAAAAATATGTTGTGGATAAATTAATTGCTGACAACGGTTTTATACCACTGAAAAAGCAATTAGCAGAATTGCTTTATGGGACAAGTCCCGTTGAAAAACGATGGGATCTGTTTCTCAGGTCCGTTAAAGGTATGGGGCCTGCGACAATTAGCGAATTACTCACATATGTCAATCCTCAAGAATATGTAATCTTTAACAAAACAACGATCCTGTGCTTTGGATATTTGGATATTCCTGATATGCCAAAATATAATTATCAGTACACAGGAAAGAAATATATGGAAGTCTGTGCCATTGCAAAAGCAATTGCACAAGAACTAAAGAAGTTTAATGCAGAGGACTATGATCTTTTGGCAGTCGATTATTTTCTGTGGGATGAAATTTTACCTCTTGCTGAAAAAAACTCCACCGAAATTCCTGTCTCTAAGTCCAACAAGCCCTCCACAATCAACGACTCAAAGTCCCTTCACGATGAGATCAAAGAAAAGCTAGTTGCAATCGGCGAACTTCTGGGATTTGACAGCCGTTCAGAAGTAAAAATTACAACTGGAGCTGTTGTGGATGCAGTATGGGAAGCAAAAATCGGGAATATGGGAAAGGCAATTTATGTGTTTGAAGTGCAGTCTAAAGGCTCTATCGACAGTCTTATTCTCAATCTCAAAAAAGCACAAAGTAATGCAGCTGTTCAGGCAGTCGTTGCCGTTGCCGACGAAGAACAACTTGCAAAGATTATTCGGGAAAGCGCTGGGGTTATCGACGAAAAGTCTCTGCGCACTTGGAATTCAGAAGATGTCTTAGCAGTATACGATTCCCTTGTACGAGCACATGAATCAATTAACAAATTGGCTCTTGTGCCAGAAAGTTTTTAAATTATAATATAGTGTATATATGATATATTTATAATAGTATATGAAACATATAAGAAATGGAGAAAGAGGAAGTTTTTCATTCCTGTATCTTCCTGCATTTTTATATGCGTTTTCCCGCTGCAAACGGGACAGCATATCCATTCTAAACTTATAGTTATAAAGTACTTAATTGTTTGAGAAATTGATCCTAATGTCTTGCCAGTTCACATTACGTAAAATTTCAGCATTTTTTCCTAAGAATGCTGTTCCAGCTTCCTCATCACCTTGAAGCTGCCACATAAACCATGCCGTTACATATCCGTCCGCTGAATAGAGCATTTTCCCGTGATCCGTATGACTTCTCCGTGCAACGACAACATCAGAAGAAATCTTGCTAAACATATCGTTCAGCCCTTCCAGCGAAATGACATCATTGGGAGCACCAGCAAGAATCATGACAGGAATTGTTGTTTTGGAAGAATCATAGGGCATTTTCAGGGCTTCTGCTGTATCTTCCTGTGTAGGGGACAGACTAACAGCGCATTTATACATATCCTTATGCTCTGTATTGTTAATAGTGCTGAACACGCCGACACCACCTTGAGAATGTCCTGTAATGCCGATATTCTCCTCATCCACTCGATGATAGAAAACGCTGGTTTCATCTTCATTCGCCGCCAAAAGCCATGACAGCGTTGCGTCTGCTTTCTTTCCTTCCCATGTGGATGGATCTTCGTTGCCAATAGCAATGAATCCCCATGATGCAAGATGTTCAAATACTGGCCTATATCTAGAAGCAGACACGCCTGTACCATTTATAAATAAAACCACTGGATATTTTGCACTATTTGTTTCTAATTCCGTAGGATACCATACTTCAATTTTTTTGATATCCGCATTTTCTAAATAATCTGCTTCAAAATAACTCGTTTCATACCTTCCAGATGCTATGTATTTTGCTTCAAGATCGCCGCCAGTCATCACTTCTATAATATAATTTTCTGGCGTCATAGGAGCAGTCAAAAGATTCGTCCATATTTTCTTCAACCCCAAATAGATGAGTATTACCAAAATTATAAGTACAATGACAATGATTAAAATCACTTTCCCCACCGTTTTCAAACTTTAAATTCCTCCTCAATTCACTGACATATACTTGTCGAGATATGCTTCAACTGTTTCCATCCACTGCTTGTAAACAGCATTGTCATTCTGCAAGCCGTGGCCAGAGTGGGTACATTCAAAATACTGATAATCCACGCCGTTTTCTTTCAACGCAGCTTTGAGACGAAGCGAAGCCTTAAAAGGCTGAACACGATCGTGTGTGCCATAAGCAACTACAGTTGGCGCAGAATTAGGTGTTATCCAATCAGCAGCGGAAATCGGCTTCATTTTTTCAATATAAACACCACTCTTAATTTCATCTACAGTGATTCTTTCCCCCAACATAACGCCGAACAATCCAGCCGCCCCCTGATCGCTTTCTTCTGTATTGCGATCAAAGCCGTAATTGTCCCAATCTTCTGTATAGAAACAGGATGGACCGACTGCACCAAAAGTAAAGACGACGGGCACTGGGGATTCCTCTGCGTCCCGATAAGCATAAATCATGGCAAGGGTATGTCCAGCGGAGCCGCCTGCCATTGCCAGCTTGTCAATAGAATACCCCTCTTCTTCTGCGGCTTCTACCACTTTGGGAATAGCAATTTTGATTTCGTTTGACTGCGTGAAAACGCTGGCATTGTTGGTATCAGTGCGAAGCGTATAGTTTATGCCGCAGGCAACATAACCTTTGCTGCACAGCCACGAAAGCATTTCCCTGTCGCCACTTTTATCGCCAGAGGTAAAACCACCAGCATGAAGATAGACCACAAGACCATAGTTTTCTTTTGTGTTATCCCTCGGCAAGTAAAGGTCAAATTTGTTTGCCTCCCCGTCTCCGTAGGAGATATCCGTTTTCAACGTTCCAATTTCATCACTCCACTTGACGTTATACTCTTTAGCCCATGACGGTGTGATGACAAATTTGGATACTACACCACCAACAAAGGCTAAAATAAAAATCAAAATCCCAATTCCTACAGGCACAGCTCTAACCCTCTTTTCTTTCATTCTTTTTTTCATAAAAAATTCCCTCC
Organism: Clostridiales bacterium CHKCI001; assembly: GCA_900045905.1. Classification (GTDB taxonomy): domain Bacteria; phylum Bacillota; class Clostridia; order Lachnospirales; family Lachnospiraceae; genus Fimimorpha. The sequence continues at coordinate 171,853 of FCNS01000036.1, forward strand.
AAACAGCGTGCCGCCCATCAGTAAATTCATAAACGCCCGGACTGCAAGCCTGCCCAGAAGAAATCCCAATACAACAATAATAAATATGATAATCCATCTCTTTTGCATAAGTGTCATTTTGAACTCCTTTCTGCTGTTTTCCATTGACAACTTCTTTTTGTTGTATTATCATATTTGATAATACATTTGTTTCAACGATACAATCGTATCATCGATTTTGTTTGATGTCAATAGGAGGAAGGAAAATGAGACAAATCAGAAAAAATGTATCACCGATGAGTAACGAGGGACGAAATGCCTATGTAATAGAGCATATTACTGATGCATTATTAAAGCTATTGCAGGAAAAACCTATTGAAGATATATCTATCAGTGAACTCTGTGAACTTGCCAAGATTGGCCGAGCGTCTTTTTATCGGAACTTTAACAGTAAGGAAGATATTTTGCGGGCATATATCCATCAACTTTTTCAGGAATGGACAAAGAAAAACACGCAAGGGGAAAACCAATTACTTAGCGACCTGCTCCGTTCCCTGTTTACTCATTTTGAAAAACACCAGAGCTTTTACAAACTGTTAAATCAAAGAAACCTCATTTATCTTTTGAAAGATGTAATTATTAGACTTTGCGGTCCAAAACCAGAGCATTCAAAAGAAGAAGCCTATGCACGAGCCTATATTGCCTATACTCTGTATGGTTGGATTGAAGTCTGGTTCCAAAGAGGAATGCAGGAAACCGCAGAAGAAATTGCGGAAATGTTTCAAAATCAAGGGCTTTAACAATTGAAGTGCTATAATCCAAAAAAGGATTATCAGCCCCAATCCAATGACAAAAATAATATTGCTGATACCTTTCTTTGAGATCATCCCACCACAATCAGAATTTTTATTTTTTTCATATCATTACCCGTTCAATGTTGCGATACTCATAGCGATAATTGCGATTGCACCAATGGCATAAATGTTGTTGATTACAACACATATCTGCATAAGTTTTGATTTTACCTTACCTTTGGTATAAACAAGAATCGAAAAGATACCTGAAAAAATCATAAAGGCAGCGTAACTATAAATCATAATCTCCGCTACTGGAGACTCTAATGCCCAATCGAAGCTGCGCAAGGGCAAGATCGTCCACGGGACAAACAACATAATGGTAGAAATAGCAGTTAAAATTTTGTTTTTCATTGTAGTTATCTCCTTTCAGATGCGCCGTATCGAACACAGGATACGGCAAGTGCTAAAATTGTGATCCCGACTGCAACGGGCAGCCACGGAAGCCAGGCGATTTGTGTTTCATAAACTCCCTCGGCAGCTCTTCCATACGCCACCATTATCAAGTAGAACGGATAACTCATCGGGTAGGCAAACCAAATTTTTGTATTTATTATAAGTACAGAAGGTACAATAGAAGCCAAACCGATACCAACTGAAAAAATGGGGGACTGAATCAAAGTGGAAACTGCAAGGTACACAGCAGCCATTGGAATTGCAGCGGCATATATACTGCATACATTTTTGCAGACATATAACGGCTCAAGGATAAAGTTATAATCCTGTATATGGGAAACGATTGCCGCACAGATATAGTATGCTACAATGGACATAACCATCTGAACTGCCGCCAATATCAGCAAAACGGTAAATTTTGCCAGACACAATGTTGTCGTACTGATCGGCAGAGATAGCATTTTCAAAATTCCCTTGTTCGAGCGTTCCGTTTGATTGAGCAGTACAGTGCAGATCACCAGCGACGCAGGAATCATAAACCAAACCATTCCCATAAATCCCTGAATAAAAAAGTTATTTTCTGGAGTGATCGGGATACCTCTCAAATCGAAATTCATATCTACATTGATAATACTCGGAATCCACATCATAATTACAGGAATTAGCAATATCAAAAAAATTTTAGAACGGCGAATTTTTTTGAGTTCCATTCCGACTAAAGACAAAAAGTTCATTCAAAGCACCTCCTTAGTTTCAGATAAAGAACTTCCGCAATACCGAACACGACCGTTTCAATCCCGCAAACAGCCAAAAACAAGGTACTACGACTATTTTCCATTGCCACAGAGAGTATTTGATACGGAGAAGCAAACGGAAACAGGCTCAGCACGTCATTGGGAAAAATAGAAAGCGTAAATACAAAAATCACACCGATACCAAGAGATACCCACATATTCTTACAGGCAGACGCAATGACAAGCATAAGCATTACGGTTGGTAACATAATAACAATTTGAAAACCTGTGGTTTTTAATATTTCAGTCAAGTCGAATACATAGTTTGGAAACCAATACTTAGCGCAGCCGACTAAAACCGCCATTTCGATCACCACCATAATGGATAACACCAAAGTGGCAATAAGAAATTTTCCGAAGAACATATTTCCCTGACGAATGGGAAGCACCGACATTTTCTGCATACCGTTATCGGCATATTCCGTATGATACATCATACAAGCGCCGCAAATAGAAATGAGAATATTCAGCATAGCCATCATCTGCCAATTTGCAGCCATCAATAGGTTGATCGGATTGCCTGAGAGCACAGTCATTTCCTCCGATTTTACCATCATATAGACAACTGGAAAAACTGCTGCCAGAAAGCCGCCTGCCAAAAATGCAGGAAGATAACCCGTGCGCTTCAGCTTTTTAGATTCAATTAAGAGGCTCATACTGTACCTCCTCTCCTGTGATTATCTTCATCAATCATAGCAAGGAACGTATCTTCCAGATTGTCTGTTGGAAATCCAGCTGCACGGGCGCTTATTTTTAGTTCTTCCATTGTTCCTTCAAACAGCAGATGACCGTGATTCAAAATACCAATATCATCAGCCATAAGTTCTACTTCGGCAAGTAAGTGAGAAGAAACCAATACCGTACAGTCATATTTCTGCGGCAGAGAACGAATCAAAGTGCGTATCTCGTGAATACCGACTGGATCAAGCCCGTTGGTCGGCTCATCCAGAATTAGGATTGGCGGTCTGCCAATCAATGCGCCTGCCAAACCTAGGCGCTGTTTCATACCAAGAGAATATTTCCTTGCCAGCCTTTTTCTAAATTCAGTTAAACCTACCAGCTTCAAAGCGTCATCCACACAGTTTTTCGGCAATCCGAGAATTTTACGTATGATTTCAAGGTTTTCTTCTCCAGTCAGATTCCCATAAAATGCAGGTGCTTCAATGAACGAGCCAACTTCTTTCAAAATAGATACTCGGTCTGACGGATAGGTTTTTCCGTCAATATGAAATCTGCCTTCTGTCGGCTGCGTAAGACCGAGAAACATTTTCATCGTGGTAGATTTTCCCGCCCCGTTCGGACCGAGAAATCCATAAACGCTTCCTTTACGAATATGAAGATTCAAATGGGATACCGCTGTGAAATCTCCATAGGTTTTCGTTAAATCCTGAGTTTCGATTATATTCATATTGAGTAGTCTCCTTTCTTTGTCTATGCCGTGTCCCTCACGGCATAAAGGCATCCCCAAGGGGGATTTCCTTTGTTGTCTTTAGTATAAGACTGCAACCTTATATCTACCTTCTCTCTACCTTACATTTACCTTAAATTTGAAACGCACTGCTGAAATCCAGGGTAGACATGATATAATATAAAAAAGGAGGTTTGCATTATGGATTATAATTACTTAAAATACAAAAAAATCCTCATCGTAGATGATGAGTCTGATCTGCTGGAAATGGTAACATCTATTTTAGAGCAGGACGGTTTCAAAACAATAAAAACTGCTGGAACAGTATCCGAAGCTTTGAAAATGTGCAAGGAATGGAAACCCGATCTTGCCATTCTGGATGTAATGCTGCCCGATGGAAATGGCTTTTCTTTATTTGAACAAATGAAAACTTTCACCGAAGTTCCCGTCCTCTTTTTAACTGCTCGTGGAGAAGATGAGGACAAGCTGAAAGGGTTGGGACTTGGTGCAGATGATTACATGGTAAAACCGTTTTTGCCAAAAGAATTATCCTTACGCATAGGAATCATCTTACGACATTACTACCAAGGGGAAAATCCCATTGTTCCGCTTGCTGGAAGTCAAATTGACTTTGACCGTGCCGAAGTTATAAAAGAAAATGAGCATTTTCCGCTGACTGCGAAAGAACATGATATATTGCTGGCGCTTTACCGTAATGCGGAAAGAATTGTAACAATCGATCAACTTTGCGAAGCTGCGTGGGGAGATAATCCATACGGATATGAAAACTCGCTGATGGCGCATATCCGCAGAATCCGAGAAAAGATCGAAGCTAACCCGTCAAAGCCCGTATCCCTCATTACTGTGAGAGGCTTAGGTTACAAGTTAGTATTAGCGGAGAAATGATATGAAAGATATTACAAAACTTATTCGACGGTTTGTAGGTATATTGCTTTTAAGTACGATATTGGTCATTGTTCTTAATATCATTATTCTTGCTGTTATTTCCACAAGCCAAACGGCAAACGGCAGACCGTGGACGACCGCAAAAAAGACTGCTGAGGCTTTACAGGAAACAGAGACGGGATACATCTTATCTGGCGATATATCGGATCAATTAAATCGGGAAAATGCTTGGGCAATCTATATTGATAATGACACATTAGAGGTAAAATGGCATACAGAAAATCTGCCAGATACTGTTCCGCTGCAATATACGATCTCTGATATTGCAAGTTTGACACGGGGATATATTGACGGGTACCCTACCTACACGGGAGAATCCGAAAATGGATTGGTTGTTGTTGGCTATCCAAAAGATAGATATTGGAAACATATGTCTCCAAGCTGGGATTATGATTTCATCAAAAACGCCCCATATACTGTCCTAATTGTGATCGGCGTGAATATTTTTTTGATTTTCCTGATTTATATAATCGCCAATTCCAAATTGCTTAAATCTGTTAAGCCAATTACTAACGGAATACAGGCGCTTCCTTCAGGCGAGCCTGTTTATGTCAGGGAAAAAGGGCTTTTATCCAACCTTGCTGCTAAAATTAATCAGACATCGGATATTCTCCAAAAACAGAAACGAAACCTACAAAGAAAAGAAACAGCAAGAGCAAACTGGATTTCTGGCGTCTCTCACGACATCCGCACACCACTTTCTATGGTAATGGGATATGCTGGACAGATTGAAGACAACGAAAGCCTGCCAGAAAGCGAAAGGAAAAAAGCACGGATTATCCGCCAGCAAAGCACAAAAATGAAGAATCTCATCAATGACCTGAATCTTGCGTCGAAATTAGAATATAATATGCAGCCAATCAATCCAAAACCTGTCAATCTCGTTGCAATCGCAAGGCAGAGTGTTGTTGACTTTCTCAATTTAGGTATAGGAGAAAAATACCCGATAGAATGGAACACCGATGAAACATTGGCTGCCTGTGTCATAAACGGAGATAAAGAGTTGCTGCGGCGGGCAATCGGAAACCTGATTACAAATTCTCAAACACATAATCCTGATGGCTGCACGATTTCAGTATGCGTTGAAAAAAGCGATACAGAATACAAAATTATCGTCAAAGACAATGGCATAGGCGTTACAGATGAAAAGTTAGAAAAACTCAGGACTACTCCCCATTATATGATGAGTGACGACGGAACTACCGAACCACGGCACGGTTTAGGACTTTTGATTGTTGGGCAGATTGTTTCCGCTCACAAGGGAACAGTAGCTTTTGACCACGGAAAACAAAGAGGATTCGCTGTTACCCTTGCATTTCCAATTATCAACAACTCTATCTAGCAACATTTCAAGCCACGAAAAATGGAATGACTGTTATATATAAAACAACGGCGAAAAGCTAATTTTACTTAAGCCTTTCGCCTATCATTACCGTTTTTTACTTCAATTACATCATTTATTTTTCTTTACTGATTTTCTGTTGCCAATACATTGCCACCACGTTTTATTCAATTCTACTTATTTCCCTTTAAAACTTTTTTTATATCATTAACAAAGAAAGCTAACAAGTTACCTTTTTTAACTTTCTTTAATCCTAAATCTTTTCGCATCTCGTTCATTATTTCTTCCATAAGAAACAAATTATCAGCACCCGCATCTGGCTTCGCTCCATTTTCCCTGAATTTTACCCATTTATCCACAACTTTAGAGGATCCCCAAAGTGTAATTTGTTTTGAAAATTTAGAAAGATCTTCTAACATCATTTCTTCCGTATAACTTCCACTATTTTTTATGTTTTGCTGGACTTTGTAAATCATCTCAACAAACTCTCCATATGGCACTTCTCTTTTTCTAGCTAAATAATCCTGTCTACTTTTCTTATAATCAATTATCTTAGCAATAATGGAGCTAATAATTACGCCTATTATGGAAACCGTCCCTGTTATAAATGCAACAATTATAACTGCGTCCATCTTGGATGCCATATTTGATACCCAATCAATTAATGCGTTAATTCCATGTCCCAAATATAAAAAAATATAATACACTATAATTCCTATAATTATTAGTAATGCTAAGCCAATAATAGCATTTAATCGCGGATGCTGATTCGAAAAGGAGCCTCCACTATTTATTAGTTTTTTATCCTTATGTTTTCTCACCACTTTTCTCCCCTCAAACTCAACTCTTAACAACATTAAATTCTTTATCCGTAGATAGTCAAACTCCATCTTTTGTAGCAACAATATAAACATAAGTGAATATATTACAAAGTAAAATATACATAGCAGGCAGTGTCATAGACTACCTGCCATCTAGAATAATCTGTGTAAAATTTTTCATCACTCGAACTCGACAAAGCCTAATCAATTGTGTTTAGAGATTATTCTTTGCCGTATTCGTGGTGCTTTTGATTATTTGATGTATCCATATTATCTTGCCTATCTGGGCTCATGTTATCAGTTTGTTATCGGGGTTGATAACACTCGCTCTGTAACTGCGGATAATAACAATATACTCCAACTTGTATTTAAACAACTTTGCTTAGAAAGATCAACACAAAATTTATGTTTGTGAATCATTTCGTTCTCTTGATATCCTCAAAATTTCCATATCCTGTGACACTCTGCCCCACCTTTCAGTAATCTTACTTTTTAATGCAACACTATCAGAAAAACCAATTTCTAGCAGAATATAGTATTCTAATATCTGAAGTAATGAACGATTATAAAATTGCAGTTCTTCCTCAGCAAGAACTCTATGCTTTTCTTTTATGCGTTCATCATAATGAATGTAATAATTACGGGTATGCGCAATAACTGCAGGAAACTCATCACGCTTTATTTCTCCAATATCAAAATAAATTTCTCTGTTTGCAAGTAAAAGATCAGCAATTCTACTTTCGAGTGTAATAAATCTTTTACTATTTGCCATTAAAAATTTATGAATTGCCTCTCTTTCTGTTGAACAAAAACTATTTACCATTTTCTCAACTCTCGCTTTAAATTCATTAATATCGTTTGTAACAAACCGTGAATGATAAGTTTCCAACGCCTGCACTATGTTGAGAAATATCCTTGTTTCGGAACTTTCTTCCACATAAAACGGTTCTAAAAAGAGCTCGATTATTGGAGCCAACATCTCATGTTTATCAAAGTAATATTCAAATGAGTTTTGTGCAATAAGTTCTGATAAGCTTATCCACTTCCATCGATGGTTTTGAAAATATTCTCTATTTTTATTCTCTTGAATATCTTTGCCATACACCTCTATGGATCGTTCAATCGTTTTATCACCCAAGGAATAAACAATTTCATGAGAATACGCAGATACTTTTTCCACATTGATTTTTCTAATAGAAGCAATTTCTATTAACTTTTTTATTGATTCGAATATTTGAATAAATTTTTCGAGATTTGCTTCTTTTTCAAGAAAAATTTCTATAATTCCATTTTGCTCTAAGTCAATATGCTCTTTTAATAGTTGATGATTCACCACAGGTAACATTGAACCATACACAACATAATTTATGGTAATGTCTTGCCCTTTGTATATGGGCTTACGCACATCATCGCTTCTTCTAATTAGCTCGCAATGTTCACCGACTGTATAAACGGACTCTTCTCCCCATTCTATAATATTTGAAAGTGTAAAATTCACTTGATAAAAAGTCTGCTCATGTTTAGTGCTCTTATCGATACCACACAAAATATACTCGGCATTAAAGGTGAATACGGTTGTTCCATATGAAAGCAAGTCTTCCATTTTGATTCGATTAAGCCGAAGGAGTGTAAACTTAAAGCCATTTTCTAATTGACCACACAAATACAGTAACTCTAACGGAACTTGTAAAAAACTCCCCAATGCTTTTTTATTTTTTACCCGAATTTTTAGGATGATACCACCTTGCTTTTCGTTGTAATACAAATCGCACTGATACTCTTTCTCATTGAGGTATACTTCTCCACTTCCCCTATACGGCACTTCCATTTTTCTCACCTCTCATATGCTCTAACTGTGACCTGTAAATAAGAAGAGCACTCTTGATTAAAATTAAAAACTTGAATGGAACTTAAGAAAACCGTAAATTTACTTTTTCAAACACGGCGCAATTTTTTTCAAAAGTAATTCCCGATTCTTTTTCTTAAACTCACATTCCCAAACCCGAATAACTGTCCAACCCCTCTGTTCAAATAAAGCAGTTATTTCCTGATCGTGCTTCATATTGCGTTCTCGCTTTTTAACCCAATACTCAGCGTTATCTGCGGGACGGGTATTTCTGCAATCATGTCCATGCCAAAAACACCCATCTACAAATATAGCGATTTTCTTATCGAGGAAAACGAAATCAGGATGTCCTTTAACTTTATAATTCCTTCTCCAGCCTGTTATTCCATTCTCTTTGAAAATTTGTATCAGCTTGAGTTCCGTGGACTTATTGTTTTTAGAGCACACCCTACTCATTATCTCTGAGCGTTTTTTATCATCAAATACATCCGCCATACTTTTTTCATATCCATTGCATATTATGTTTCTTGTGAGACTAATCCAGTATTGTTATCCAACTTTCGTCAAAATCGATACTCTTCAAAACATCTGCCTTTCGTAACATAGGCGGCTTTTTTATACGGAATTTTACAGCCTCCTGTGGTACTTCCGTATGAATTGTAAACTGAGATCCATGAGGTTGCCAAGTAAAACAAGTCCTACCGTTATGGTCTAATCCTATCAAATTGCCGTTAGAATTCACTTCCCAATGATAATCTGTTGTCCTAAATCTTTGCGTTTCTTCCTCAAACATCCTGTAAGAAAGCAAATCATAGCTTCGTACCAACACAATAGTTCTCACTCGGCTATAATGATCAGTTGCGATGTTGATTCGTTCATTCCAAATGTTCAAAACAGCTTCACCTGTTTTTTGAACATCTTTATGAGGATCGGTAATACCGTAGGAATAATCAGGAGAACATCTCCCGCTTATCAATCTAACGCTTGTACTTGAAAATGGATCTGTCGCTTTAACCGTTTTCATTGACCAACAATTTTTGTCAAGCACCACATCTGCAATTCCTACTGGGGAATCAAGGTGCGTGCCTCCAATGGCATCGGCAAACGCATCTCCCCAATCATTTCCAGAAACATCTTTTCTACCAATATAAATAAGGTAAACCAAATAACCGCCGATTTTATTCACAAGTTCTTTCGGAAAGATATTTAGCGGATACAAGGTTTGCGTTGTAAGTCGTTTTGAATCTCGTAATTTTGGTCTCTGTTCCATGCTGCTTCTTCTCCATTTCATCGTAATCCTTTAATGATTTTATTATTTCTTTTGCTACCGCACATATCATTGGCACGGCGACAGAATTTCCAGTTTGTTTTTTAATCTGTCCATAGGGAACTACGATTTTATATGTTTCTGGAAACCCTTGTAATCTTAATAACTCTCGCTCAGTTGGGCGGCGTTCATCGTTAATTAGAATATAGTTTGCCGAAGCTCCCGCTCGTAAAGCTGATGAATAAGGGTGCGGTGTAACAGTGCCCGCCATATTCTCGTGAGAAATATAAGGTTTAGGATAATTTTTATCTTTTAATCTTGATAATCGGGATACTCTAATAGCGTCTTTAACATAATACTTTTTATCAACTTTAGTTTCTAAAATGTCCACAAGGCTTTTTCTCTTTTCTGCTTCAACTGGTAGGGGAAATTGAAATTTCACATCATTCAGAAAACCCACAATTATTATTCTTTCTCTCTTTTGAGGAACGCCATAATCAAGAGCATTGAGAACTTTTGCATAAACATTATAGCCCAATGCTTCTAAATGCTCTTTGATAATTTTGAAAGTATTACCACCATCGTGTGCGACTAAATTACGAACATTTTCAAGCATAAATGCAGGTGGTTTTTTCTCCTTGAGAATGCGTTCTATATCAAAAAATAGTGTCCCGCAAGTTTCGTTTGCGAAGCCTTCTTTTTTCCCGATGATAGAAAATGCCTGACATGGAAACCCCCCAAGAAGAATATCAAAATCTGGAATATCTTCAGCATCTATCTTGGTAATATCTCCCGCAGGATGTTCACCAAAATTTGCTTCATAAGTGGCGCAAGCAGCTTCATCAAATTCAGATGAAAACACACAATGACCACCTACGCTTTCAAACCCCAATCTAATGCCGCCTATTCCTGCGAAGAGGTCAATAAATCTAAAACTATCCCAATTCATTTTTCTTCACTCCATTGAATAGCATTTTCGTAACTGAGCCATTCCTTCTCAATGTCAGAGTACGAATAGCCATTTCGCTCGCAGAAAGTTTTAATCGCTTTCATCGCCGTTAAATTTGGTTTAACCTTTCCTGTTTCCCAACGATTCACCGTAGTTGGCGAGACATTAAGCTCTTTGGCAAATGTCATTTGCGACATTAATGATTTCTGTCGCAACACTTTAATACTCACAGATAGTGCCATCGCATTCACATCCTTCCGCCGTTTTTCACGCATTATTATAACATATTACTACCACTTTTTCAACCGCCATACAATAAGATCAGCGGCAAAGAATAAATATTATCAAATCAAACATTCTAACTCGGGATTTCTCTTGTAGATATCTTTTCCACTACTTGCTCCATTTTTTCTGAAATTATCCACATACTATAACTGCATGTCTCCTGATATTTTATTTTTCATTAGTTTTTTATTTGATTTCCTATTCCATTTAACCACCACCTGTTGTATAATTACCTTGTTATTCAAGATATACCAATGTATATCTCTGGATGTAAAGTACATCTTCATCCGTTACTGTTTGTCTTCGAAAACTTTCCAGTAGCCTTGAAGATGTATTTTTTTTGCTCTGCCCGATCTCACGGACCAATGAATTCCATGCCACATACAACTGCATCATGATGTCTGCTATCTGTGTCAGCAGGTAATGGTTCTTCCTCCCATTGCTGTTCCTGCTGTTCAGATGTTCTATATCATAGATCCCGTTTTTCTGGTTATTAAACCCTTCGTTTTCTATTTTCCATCTCCCACGCCCTGCACAGACCATTTCTTCCAGATTTCTCTTTGTCAGGTCGATATTTGTGATCCATTGGAATCTGTGCTCCGTCTTTTTCCCTTTTTGATTGACTTCTTCATAACGGTATTCATACATATTTGCTGCCTCTTCTTTTCCTGCTGTTTTTTCTACATGATTTGCAAAGTTCCCTGTCCCCTTCTCCTTCCCTATCCCTTTGACTTTCTCTGCGCCGTCCCCTTGCTTGATCCACTCATAACTCTCTGCCAGCAAGGGCTGCCGCTCATGATGCTTCCTGCCGCATACAGTGCGTCTCCCTGGATACAGATCGGAAGTCTCGGATATTCCTTTTTGATCTGGTCAAGCAAACAACGGGCAACATTTAATTCACAGTCATTTTTTGTGACGGTTTCCTCCCCATTCTCGATAAACTCTGTCCCCAGGCTGATCACGATCCTGTCCGAGAGCACCAGTTTCGCTTCTAATACTTTATGGTAATAGCGGGTTTGTGTTTTCCCGTCTTTCCAGTCGATTTTTGTTACAAGGCAGTTTTCGCAATGCTTTTCCTTAAAATAATACAACCCTGTCCCATCAAGGATCACACGCCAGTATTTTCCCAACAGCCTCCCCTTGTAGAAACTTTTATTCCAGATCAGTTTTTTTACCATTTGTTTGCGGAGATTTGAAAGGCAGGCTGGGGACAATTTTTCCAGATAATAATTAAGTGTATCACAATGGGGCATTTCCTCCAGGTTCTGATCCCCAGATAAGAGCCTTAGTGTGCGGATACATTCCTCTTCATTAAACGGTTCCTCCATAGATCTCATTGTGAGGACGGAACATACACGCCCATCCAGACAAGATCCGCCTGTGTATAGGTAATATAAGACGGATTCCTGGGATCTTCCAGCTCGTTGATCCAATGCGGAAGATCCTGAAAAAAATGGTATGTGATCTTCATAAAGTCCACGATACCACGGTCCTTCTTTTTCTTTTTGCGTTTATCAGCTTTTCGTATCCAATCTTTTCTCTTTTTCAAAGAAGATCCCTCCTGTGCGTAAAATTTCTTTTTTATTTTACTACAACATAGCGGAATCTTCTTCAAAATCTAATGTTTTTTTTGCGAAAAGTTTTTATTCTTCAGAGCTGCAATAAGATGATAGCGTAACTTTACCTGGGGATTCCTATAGGCAGACTTCACCTTACTATTTTTTCCTTTTTCTTCCCTCGTATTATATAGTAGTAGTGTTTATAGATCCTCTCCAAGGTCTTTATGCTATACTGTTGGAGATACTGTGGATTGTTTTTTTCTTCCTACCACTCGATGGTTTCAGAAAGGCTACAACCACAGTCTCTTTGTATCGTTGTTAATCAGTTAGATACCGCATGACGGTTGATTTAGAACGAGGTTACAATCGCAAAGAGTACCAGTGGTTCTAAAACAGTATCAAATATCTATTCAAAGGAGTACTGCCATGATTTACGTAGGAATTGACGTTGCCAAAGACAAGCATGTTTGTTTTATTACAAACTCGGATAGAGAAATCTTATTTCAATCTTTTCCTATCTCAAATAATAAAGAAGGATTTGAAACCTTATTTCATAGAATTGAATCGGTTGCTGAAGATTTGAACAAAGTAAAAGTAGGACTCGAAGCCACTGGACACTACAGTTACAATCTTCTGGGTTTCCTCCTTGATAAAGGTCTGACCACCTATGTTACCAATCCGTTACATACCAATCTTTACAGAAAAAGTCTCAGCCTTAGAAAGACGAAAACGGATAAAGTTGATTCCCGTACCATTGCCACTATGATGATGTCTGACATGGACTTGAAGTCCTACTCAGATACATTTTACCACAACGAGGAATTAAAGTCACTCACCCGTTATCGTTTTGATAAGGTAAAAGCAAAGCTCAAATCCTCTGTTTCCAGGCTAGTAAACATCCTTTTCCCTGAACTGGAAAAACTTGTTCCAACGCTTCATCTGGCTTCTGTTTACACCCTATTATCCGAATTTCCTGGTGCTTCTCTTATAGCAGCTACCCACCTTACAAGGCTGTCAAATCTGCTTTCTGAAAGCTCAAAGGGTCATTATGGCAGGGATAGTGCCACTCTTTTGCGTGAAGCTGCCAAAAACTCCATCGGCTCTGTTATGCCAGCAAAATCGATGGAACGGAAACATACCATCAAGCTCATCCAAGAATTAACCAGCCAGATTGATGAAATTGAAACAGCCATCAAACAGATCATGGATGAAGAAATCAAATCCCCTATCCTTACTATCCCTGGCATCAGTTACCAGATGGAAGCAATGATTATTGCCGAGATTGGCGATTTTAGTAGATTCGATTCCCCTGATAAAATACTTGCATATGCAGGAATGTCACCATCCACCTACCAATCTGGTCAACTAGACAACGGTTATTCCCACATGGAAAAACGCGGCTCCAGATATCTTCGGTATGCCCTTTACAATGCCACAAAATATGTCTGTCATTGGGATAAATCCTTTGGTTCCTATCTGGAAAAGAAACGCTTGGAGAGCAAGCATTACAATGTCGCATTATCGCACGCCGCAAAAAAACTTGTGCGTCTGATTTTTGCATTAGAAAAATCAGGGCAGGCATACATATCGGCAGTTTAACTTATTCTACAAATAGTTTTTTTCGAGTGCCAGCAATGACACTCTGTTCGTCATGCAGTTTTCAAGGTTCATCGAACCATTTCCTGGTTCTTTTTGTATCTGAAATGCCTTTTAGCAGTTCATTCAAAAAATTTTAATTTAGATCTTGACTTTTAATAGTTAGTCTTTCTCTGAGTGAAATCCGAAAGCTAATTGTCGGATACTTATGAACTCCGCTCATTCCTCGTCCTCCCTGTTATTTTCAATTTCCAGTCTGTCCGCAAGCTCTCCCTGTTTGTTGGGATATAAATGCGAATAGGTGTTTAACGTGGTTTCGATTTTCTCATGCCCCAGCCGATCCGCAATCGCCAATGGAGTAAAGCCCATTTCCACAAGTAGTGAAGCGTGAGAATGCCGTAAGTCATGCAGTCTTATTCTCTTTACACTGGAAGCCTTAATCCCTCTAATAATTTCATGTTCCATATAAGACTTTGTAAATCGGAACATTCTCTCATCCGCCATAATCCCGTATAAATGAGACATATATTCTCTTAATTCTTCCGCAAGAAATAGCGGTATCGTCACGATACGTTTGCTTTTTGGTGTCTTTGGCGGTGTGATAATATCCCTGCCGTCCAGACGCTGATAAGATTTATTGATTGAAATTGTGCGTTTTTCCAAATCAATATCGTTATAGGTTAGTGCAAGCAATTCTCCAATCCTCATGCCTGTCCAGTAAAGAAGTAGGAAAGCCATCCTTGCCTCTGTTTTATTTTCTATATTTATAAGAAATTGTTTAAACTCCTGTTTCGTCCAGAACTGTCTTTCTCCGGCGTGGCTTTTCCCTATGCTTCCAGCCTTTCTGCATGGATTATCCCGCAGATCGTAATATTTTATTATACAGTTAAAAATAGCAGATAACTGATTGTTTACGGTTTTCAGATAGGTCTGCGAATATCCTTTTTTCATAAGAGCATTCTGCCATGCTCGTACATCCGAAGCCTTGATTTCATTCATCTTCTTATTTTTGAAGTAAGGAATAATTTTCAGATCAATGATAAACTTCTTTGTCCTCATGGTATTTTCACACAGCTGGTGTTCCATATCTTCGTAATAAATCTGAACAAAGTTTTCAAAATTGATGTCCAGATTGCGCTGCTGTTGAAGGAAATCTCGCTCCCACTGTTCTGCTTCTGCTTTTGTCCTAAAGCCTCTCTTATTTTTCTTGTGGCTCACTCCCTGCCAGTCTTTGTAATAAAACTGACTGCGCCACATCTTCCCGTCTCTTGTTGCCGGCATAAAAGCCCTCCTCTCTACATTGTTACAGTCAAGCCGTAAAACTTTTCTTCAAAATACTTTGTTGGAACTTTGCCGCAGATTGTCCAGTATCCTTTTTCTTTCAGTTCTTCATTCAAGCCCCGGATAATCTTATAGGCATAACCTGTTAAGACGCCAAGCATCTCCGCTGCTTCTTCTGCTGTTACATACATTTTTCTTGTTTTCTCCATTCAGTGTCCTCCTTATTTTTTATTAGGCACATTTGTGCCTTATTTGTATTCTCATTATATAGGCTCTTTTGTGCCTTGTCAATATAGTTTCTAAATTTTTCTTCCCTATTTCGCTTGAATATGATAGAATACAAATGTCCCTATTATTTATATTCACTCTGAAAGGAGTCGCCTTATGACATTAGGAGAAAAGATTAAAACATTCCGAAATATCCGAGGAATTTCACAGAATATGTTAGGACAACTGGCAGGCATAGACGGAACCACAATCCGAAAATATGAACTGGGCAGCCGTAATCCCAAGCCTGACCAGCTTTTAAAAATTGCAAACGCTTTAGGCGTAAGTATCAATGTTTTTACGGATTTTGATATAGAAACTGCTTCTGATGTGCTTACCTTGCTTTTTAAAATGGACGATCAGATAGATATGGAGATTGACGGAGATAAAGATGAGGATGGAAATCTCATTCCAGAAACAATCTATATCCGTTTTAAGCACCCAGCAATCAATGACCGATTGGCTAAATTTGCTAAAACAAAGAAATGGCAGGAAAATCTGCTTGCCTCCAAAGACGCATTTCCAAGCGAAGAAGCGTTCCAGCAAGAAGTGACACAGATGGACGAAACCTGTGAGCAGATCAAACAGCATTTAGTTGATACGAATATTGTCGTCAAAAAGGGCGTTTCTGGAATAGCTGTAAAAGTATATCCTGAAAATTAACAATGGGAGGTGTCTAACTTGAATACTATATTTCAACGAACAAATATTTCAGAACCGGCTATATTTAGTCCCTGTGATACAACGAAACAAATTGATGGTTTTCCAGAGATATGTGTTTCTACATTTTCAGAAAATATCATTCAAAAATTTTCTTCGTTAAACACCACTCAAAAGATAGCAGAACTATATACTGCAAATGGTGTGATACCAGTTTACAAAATCCGTTATAGAGATACAGACATTGCTTTCTATCTATCCAGAGTAGGAGCGCCTGCCTGTGTTGTAGGATTTGAAGAAATTGTTGCTATGGGTGCTAAGAAGTTTGTTTTGTTCGGCTCCTGTGGAGTATTGGACGATGACAGTGTAAAAGACAAACTCATTATTCCCACTTCTGCCGTCCGTGATGAAGGCACAAGCTATCATTATATAGCACCCTCGCCAGAGATTGAGGCAGATCCGCATTCTGTCAAGATACTAGAAAGCGTTTTATCAAACTGCGGTTATCCTTTTATAAAAGGGAAAACGTGGACTTCTGACGCAATTTACAGGGAAACACTTCCGCTTATCCAAGAGCGTAAACAAGAGGGCTGTATCGCCGTAGAAATGGAATGTGCTTCTATGCTGGCAGTCGCAAAATATCGCCATATCCTATTTATTCAGTTTTTATACGGTGCAGATGACCTCAGTTCTGACATATGGGATATGAGAGATTTAGCTTCATATGGACTTACTAATGCTGAAAAATACATGGTTCTTGCTTTTGAATGTGGTCTTGCCTTATAAGTTTTTCGTATTTTGTTAACTCCCACTATTAGGTGAGCACCTTGAAATCTACTGCTAATATTCCAAATAAAACTACACAAATAGCTATAGATAGAATAGCAGAGATGAAAGAAAAACAGAATTACAAAGATTAAAAATAGCAATATGTTCATAATTATGTTAAAAATATCATGGAGGATTTATAATGAAAATTGAACAGTCAAAACTAAATGAATACCTAAAAAAAATTCACGGTTCAGTATGCCCTTTATGTGGGAATAATCACTGGAATATCTCTGACCAAGTATTTCAAGCCATAGAATTTGACTATAAGGGAATTCTGCTAGGTGGGGCATCATATCCCATGGTTCCTCTAACATGCGATAACTGTGGAAATACTTACTTTATTAATGCGCTAAAATCGGGGCTTTTAGATCCACCCGATTCAGAAAATCTATCGGATACTACAGCTAAAAATGAAAAGTAGGTGACTATATATTGGCAAATAATAATATAAGAATAGGAAATAGTAATATTCCAAATGTAAATAGTTCGTCAAATATTGCACAGGTTAGAGAAAACGAAAATATAATTATTAGTCGCCCTGCTAATCATAATGAAATATCCATCATGGAGAAAGATTGGAAACTGATACGTAACAAAGTAAATAAGATTAAAATTCAACACCATCTAAATTTACCAGATATTATTATTGGCACTTTTATTCCATATTGCATAGATATTATTACTTCCTACGTAGTCGGGGAAACTCCTAATTACTTTCCTGCTTTTATTTGTATAGGGCTATACATACTAATAAAATGGCTTTCTAAAAAATTCTCATTTTTAACCTCAGATAATACAGATACCAATATAGTGCATCTGCAGGAATTAAATGAATTACTCGACCAAGCTGATTCTTCAGAGACAAGCTAATTTGTACTTAGAGCCTGTATACAGACAACATCGTAGGCTCTGGAATTCTGCATAAACAATATAAAGTAATCTGGTATTTTATCATTGACTGAAAACAATTAGAGCCATTTTAGAGCCAAAAGACATAAATCGCCCCCAGAAATGCCCATTCTATCAGCATTTCCGGGGTTCTGTCTGTTACTCGAACTCTATCGTTGCTGGTGGTTTTCCTGTGCAGTCGTACAGTACTCGGTTTACACCTTTGACTTCGTTTACGATTCTGCTTGTTACGGTACTGAGTACTTCCCATGGTATCTGGGCGCTTTCTGCTGTCATGAAGTCGGATGTAAGTACTGCACGTAATGCGATTGCGTAGTCGTAGGTTCTTTCGTCTCCCATACATCCTACGGAGCGCATGTTTGTGATTGCTGCGAAGTATTGTCCAAGGTCTTTGTCGATGCCTGCTTTTGCAATTTCTTCTCGATAGATTGCATCGGCATCTTGTACGATACGGACTTTTTCTGGGGTTACTTCACCGATGATACGAACTCCAAGTCCTGGACCTGGGAATGGCTGACGGTATACGAGATATTCTGGAATACCAAGTTCTAATCCTGCTTTTCTTACTTCGTCTTTGAACAGAAGTCTCAATGGTTCGATGATTTCTTTAAAATCTACATAATCTGGCAACCCACCTACGTTATGATGGGATTTGATTACAGCGGATTTTCCAAGTCCTGATTCAATTACATCTGGATAGATGGTTCCCTGTACTAAGAAATCGACTGCACCGATCTTTTTAGCTTCTTCTTCAAAAACACGGATAAATTCTTCACCGATAATTTTACGTTTCTTTTCTGGATCGGTAACGCCTGCTAATTTATCATAAAATCTCTGTTGTGCATTTACACGGATGAAATTTAAGTCATAATGTCCATCTGGTCCAAATACTGCTTCTACTTCATCTCCTTCGTTTTTACGAAGTAATCCATGATCTACAAATACACAGGTGAGCTGTTTTCCAACTGCTTTGGACAATAAAACGGCTGCTACAGAGGAATCGACTCCGCCTGACAATGCACAAAGGACTTTTCCATCTCCTACTTTTTCACGAATTGCCTGAATGGAGGATTCTACGAAGGAATCCATTTTCCAGTCTCCTGCACAATGACATGCTTTGAATAAAAAGTTGGAAAGCATCTTTGTTCCTTCTACAGAATGCATTACTTCTGGATGGAACTGAACGGCATAAAGATTCTTTTCTTTATTTTCCACTGCTGCAACTGGACAGTCTTTGGAAGAGGAAGTAACGACAAATCCTTCTGCTGGTTCTGAAATATGATCGGTATGACTCATCCATACAATTGTTTTTTCAGAAACACCTTCAAATAATGTTGTATTTACATCTACTTCGACTTCTGTGCGGCCATACTCTCGAACATTTGCTGTTTTTACTTTTCCGCCAAGTAAATATTGCATTAATTGTGCTCCATAGCAGATTCCTAAAATTGGGATTCCCATAGAGAAAATTTCTGGAGAAATTGTTGGGGAATCTTCTTTATAAACACTGGCTGGTCCTCCAGTAAAAATAATTCCTTTTGGATTTTTTTCTCGAATCAAATCTAAACTTGTAGTATGTGGCATAACCTCACAGTATACATTACATTCACGAACACGTCTAGCGATTAACTGATTATACTGACCACCAAAATCTAAGACTATTACCATTTCCTGAGCCACCTGTACTCCTCCTTTTAAACATTAGGTATTTTAACAATGCATCTCCATCCTTCGATTGATAATCCATTGTAAGCATTATATACTAATTACCAATGAAAGTCAACGATTGTGACACGCTAGGAATAGAAAGAAGGTGCAGTTTCATACCTATTTATAATGGCTTAAACTACACCTTTTTATTTGATTCGTTACTCTTTCATCTCAATGGCATGTTTCGGGCATACTGACATACAAATGCCACATTGGATACATGCTTCTTTATTTAACTCCCATATTTTTTCTTTGCGGTCTACTTTGAGTGCATTCTGTGGGCACTTCTTTGCACATAACGTACAGTAAACGCATTTTTCTGGGTCCATCGCTGGTTTTCCACCGCTAGTTGGTTTCGTTTCTTCCTGTTTTGGACGAGTAAATATTTCGCAAGTTTTTTGACTATCTGGCTCTGTATATCCTTTTTCCATTGTCAAACATTTTTTTGGACATACATTGACGCAGTTTCCACATTGAACGCAATCAAAGCGGTTAATTTTCCACGTTCCTGCCTTTTTATCCACCTGAATTGCCTGGGATGGACATTGACGCACGCATAGGCCGCAGCTAATACAATCTTCAATTTTTATTACTACATGTCCTCTCATCCGTTCTGGATACTCGACAGGCTGAAACGGGTAGTTGGTTGTTGCTGGTTTTTGAAAAAGGTTGCTCAAAACTCGTCCAGCAAATGTAAACATTCTTGTCTTTTTCATAATATTGCTCCGTTCCGCTGCTAAAAAGCAAGCTTTTTATCGATGACTCTATCTCTCCGTACAGCTGACACACGGATCAATGGTTAAAATCAGCAGTGGTACATCCGCAAGCTGACATCCTTTTAACATTTCCACCATTGGCGGGATATTGCTTGTTGTCGGTGTACGCAAACGGAAACGATCCAAATATTTCGTTCCATTTCCTTTTACATAATAAATCGCCTCTCCACGTGGCTGTTCAATCCGCATAAAATATTCCCCTTTTGGGTTTCCCTTTACTGGAACTGCGATTGGACCTTCTGGTATTTTTTGAATTGCTTCACGAATCAACGCAAAGGATTGCAGAATTTCTCTTAAACGCACTTCGCATCGTGCATAGCAATCCCCATCGCTTTCTATAATTGGCTCCACAGACAGATCATTGTATGCTGCATATCCAAGCATTCGAACATCATAGGCTTCTCCGCTTGCTCTTAATGTTGGACCAACGGCTCCCATGGCAATGGCATTTTCTCTGCTCAAAACTCCAGTTCCCTTTAGACGGCTCTGTACGGTATAATCTTCTAAAAATGTATCAATTACTGGCTTCATTTCTTTTTCCAAATCTTCGATTGCATGTAAGACACCTTGAAGCATTCCGCCATCCATATCTTTTAGAACGCCTCCCACACAGTTAACGGACAATATAATTCTGCCGCCTGCCGTTTGATCGAACATGTCTAAAATCTTCTCACGCAGCCTCCAGCTTTCCATAAAAAGACTCTCAAATCCCATTGCATCGGCTAAAAGTCCAAGCCAAAGTAAATGACTATGTACACGGCTCATTTCCATCCAAATGGTCCGAAGATACTCAGCTCTTCGGGGTACTTCGATTCCCATAACTTTTTCTACGGACTCACAATAACCCATACCATGTCCGCAGCTACAAATTCCACAGACACGTTCTGCAATATAAACATATTGTTTAAAATCTCTTTTTTCTACTAATTTTTCCAACCCTCTATGAATATATCCAATGCTTGGAATGGCACCGACTACCGTTTCATCCTCTAAAACAAGATCCAAATGAACGGGTTCTGGCAGCACGGGATGCTGAGGGCCAAATGGTACGATACTTCTCTTTGCCATCTTTTACTCCTTTTTCTTAAACGGTGCAACTTCATCAATCCGATATAATTTATCATGATAATTTGGATTAATATTTTGAATCTTTACACCAAAAAGTTCTGCCGCTTCATTTTCCTGTAAGAAAGCACATGGATAGATCTGCGTAATACTAGCAATAGTTTCTTCTGCATCTATTTCCAGTCGCAACGTTACCATCCGATATTCTTCATTCTTACAGAAAGAATAGCTCATCTCATATCCATGTTCGATTGAAACTGCACAGATCTGAACCAAACGCCAATGTTTTGCTTTCATTTCTATTACCAACGGAAATAGTTCTGCCATTGTGATCTTTTTTATCTCATTTCTATCATCCATTTCTGTCACCCTCCGTTTTGCTTCATAGCTGCCCGTTTTTCATCTAAAATTGCCAAAGCTTTCACGACTCCGTCAATAATGGCCTCTGGTCTTGCTGCACATCCAGGCACATATACATCAACAGGTATTACCGTATCGATTCCACCTTTAATATTATAACATTCTTTAAATACACCGCCCGTACATGCACAAATTCCAACCGCTACGACAACTTTTGGGTTTGGCATTTGACGATAAAGCTGTTTTACAACAGGTTCTGTCTGGCTATTCACACCGCCAGTAATCAGTAAAATATCTGCCTGAAACGGATCTCCTGTATTGATAATGCCAAAACGTTCGATATCATACTTAGGCGTTAGGCAGTCAAGCACTTCGATATCACACCCATTGCAGCTACTAGCATCATAATGAAGCAGCCACGGGGATTTTGATAATTTCTTCATAACCTTTCACCTCCGCTCACTGTATCAACATCAAAATCAAAATATTAATACCGCCAGCAACTAGTGTTACAACCCAACAACCATAGAGAACGGTTTTCCACTTTAGTCTGGCACTGACATTATCCCATAAAATTTCCATAAAAAAGACAACTGCACAAATCACGATTGCGACAAGCCAACTCCATGGGTTGCTATTGATAAAAAACAGACAGAAGATACCAAGTAATAAAATCATCTCGTAATATTCTGCAATATTCATAATTGCCAAAGTCGTTCCTGACATTTCCGTTGTAATACCTTTTACCATTTCCTGATGGGCATGATGACTTGTGGATAAATCAAACGGTGACTTTCTAAATTTAATCGCTGCGGTAAACATAAATCCGACGAAAAGTCCCGGCATCCAAAGCACTGCACTGACAGGCGCCTGAATAATTTTTTCTACATGGAAGGAACCAGTCGTCAAATAAAATCCAACTGCAACTAACAAAGTAAGTGGCTCATAAGCCATCATCTGTATCATTTCTCTGCTTGCTCCCATATTGGCATAGGGAGAAGAATCACTTGAAGCTGCCATAATTAAAAACATATCTGCTGTACTTAGAATAAACAATGTCATCAATAAGTCAGCCCCTGCAAATAGTAAGGAACCTGCAATCATTAAAATCACTAAGTAGCTTAAATTTAACAATAACTGTACATTATTTACTGCAATAAGCTCTTTGGAAAATAATTTCCCCAAATCATAGAATGGCTGTAAGATACTCGGTCCTTTGCGTCGCTGCATTCTGGCACTTACCATTCGATCTACACCATCCAATAACCCTCCCAAAATAGGCGCCAATATCAAATATGCAAGAACAAAACCAACTTTCATCAGACAACCCCTCCTAATACTAAACAGAATCCCAAAATCAAAAGTGCAGATGCAATAATGATCGACGGAATCCTCAAATGCCGTCTTCCGAATTCAAAACGTAAATACCAATTACTTAAATACAAATGCTCCTTTTCTCCCAAACTATTTGTAAAATATCGATTGTCTCCTGCATTAATTCCATTCATATAAATTGGAACTAATTCTCTGTGGGATGCCCTGCTTATAAAGAACATAGCAGCTGGAACAATAAATATAGAAACTAACATAATTGCCATTGTAGCAAGTACACTCATAGAGAGTACATCCTTGGAATTTCCAAACAGTTCCCGAACAATCGGATTCACAATCCATACCGCAACAAATGGTAAAAGTAAACACAAAAGCAGCATAACAACTACATGGAAAATCATGGACGTATATTCATCTTTACAAGTGACATCTTTCACCGTTTGTCTTGGAATATGATAGGACAACAATTTTGCCAACCATTTCGTCCAATAAAACATCGTGGTAGCACTTCCGTATGCGATAAAGAGAACTAAAATAAAGTTGCCTGAATCTACAAATGCTTTTAATGCCACCCATTTTGAAATCAACATTCCAAACGGTGCTAAGTACATTCCTGCGATACCAATTCCCATAATATATGCCAGTTTTGGAACGGTAATAATCAGTCCATGCATATCTTCAATATCACGGGATCCCAACGTATTTTCTGTTGCTCCAACGGATTGGAACAACATAGATTTACTTACCGAATGGAACATCATAAGAAATATCGCTGCCCATACCGTTTCTTCCACGCCAATCCCAGCACATCCCACAATTAATCCCAAATTGGAAATAGTGGAAAATGCAAGTACCTTTTTTGCATCATTTTGTGCAATCGCCATCATACTCGCTGCAATAAAAGTTAATCCTCCAATACTGGATACTACAATTCCTGTTAAGTTTCCATGTAACGCAGGAGAAAGACGAATTAAAAGATAGACGCCCGCTTTTACCATTGTAGCACTATGGAGCAATGCACTGGATGGAGTGGGCGCCACCATGGCTCCAATCAGCCATGTGGAAAATGGAAGCTGTGCTGATTTTGTAAGACCTGCTAAGCACAAACAGAATAATGGAAACGCTCCTCCTATTTGAATCACATCCCAAAGCTGGACTGTTCCATTTTGCTTTGCCATCCAAGCAATTGCAACTGCAAATCCCAATCCGCCTAATAAGTTCATCCACAATGCTCGAAAGCTATTATTGATTGCTTCTTCTGTACGTGTATATCCAATCATAAGAAATGAAATTACACTTGTAATTTCCCAGAAGAAATACATCCAGACTAGATTCTGTGAAACGACTAATCCAAACATTGCCGCAAGGAATAAAAATAACATAGAAAAAAAGAATGGCTGCCTGTCCTTCACATCTTTATGATGGTTATGATACCCTTTCATATAGCCTACTGTGTAAATACAAATAAAACCTCCAATAAATGCAATGATAATACACATTAGCATCGTCAGCCAATCCACAGTCATATGCACAGATTCTGGCAGCTCTGTGGTAAATTCTGTATAAAGCATTAAAACTGTCTGAGATATGGAAAGTAAAATCGGCAATATTCTCCTATATTTTACACTCAAGTACACGATCAAACACATTAGGAAAATATCTCCTACAATCATTAGATGATCCCAAACTTCTGTCGACGTATAAAGCATCATTGTCTGTGCCCCATTTCTAATCCACCAGACTATGAATATCATCGTCGTTAACATTATGATTCCAGCACCTATATAGACTAGAATTGCTCTGAACTTTTGCTGGCGTATCATGGGAAACATAAGCGCAAGTATCGCTGGAATACCAATTAAAAATGGTATCATTGTCATAACGTCCTTCCTCCTATTTTTTCTTAAATCGTATTTTATGATACCACGTAGTGCGGAGCAATCCGCAGGTATCATAGGGTTAAAATACTTTTTGACCCCAACATCATTTTATATATGTTATAATACTGATTCACAAATTTTACAAGAGTTTAAAAAAGATTTTTCTATTTTCTTTCCTGAAAAATGTGTTAGAATAAAAGTATCCCAATTTTTCCTACATAATTTTGGGTAATTTTACCAAGGAGGGAAAGGACTTGCATGAATTAAGTATTACAAAACACCTATTAGACTACTGTATAAAAAAAGCTGAAGAACAACATGCATACAGAATCCAAACCATTCGACTCTCCATAGGTCAGCTCAAGGGCATTGTTCCTGAATGCATACAAGTATATCTTGATATGCTATCCGAAGATACCATTGCAGAAGGTGCAAAAATCGAAGCGGAGTTTCTTCCTGTAAGAATTCGATGCCGTGACTGTAATCAAGAAGGTGAGATTACACCTCATC
This sequence comes from Clostridiales bacterium CHKCI001, assembly GCA_900045905.1. Lineage (GTDB taxonomy): Bacteria > Bacillota > Clostridia > Lachnospirales > Lachnospiraceae > Fimimorpha. The sequence continues at coordinate 197,496 of FCNS01000036.1, forward strand.
ATCTGGCATGTCCGTACTGTAACAGTCTTCGGCTGCAAATATTATCTGGAAAAGAATTTTATATTAAAAGTATGGAGGTAGATATTGATGGAAATAACGGTACTGCATCAGATCATGGACTGGAATGAAGATGTTAGTCAAGACGTAAAACAAACACTGGCTGCCAATAAAATTTATATGATTAACATAATGGGAAGCCCTGGCGCAGGAAAGACCAGTTTAATTACATCCTTAATTGAACATTTAAACAGTCAGTTCCGAATTGGAGTGATTGAGGCCGATATTGCTGGTCAGGTAGATGCAGACCGCATCGCTTCACTTGGTATTCCAACCGTTCAATTGAATACAGATGGAGCCTGCCATATCGAAGCAATGAGCATTCAAAATATCTTACCACATTTGCCGCTAAAGGATCTGGATGTAATTTTCGTGGAAAACATCGGCAACTTAGTATGCCCAGCTGAGTTTCGCATTGGAGAATCACTTCGAATTACCATTTTAAGCATACCAGAGGGAGACGATAAAGTAGAAAAATATCCTTTAATGTTTACAGAAACGGATTGCCTTGTATTAAATAAATTTGATATGCTTCCTTATTTTGATTTTGATGTGCAGAAAGTTCGGGCTAATTATGAAACAGTTAACACAAATGCTGCGTTATTTCAAGTCAGCAATCGAACAGGAAATGGTATCCAAAATCTTGCAGACTTTATAGCCGAGCATATTATGAGAGCAACATTATGAGATGTATTCATATTTTGATACAGGGGATCGTCCAAGGAGTAGGATTTCGTCCTTTCTTACACCGTTTAGCCCAAACCCATCAGATCCATGGATGGGTTCGTAATACTTCTGGCGGCTTAGAGGGGATATTAGAAGGAGAAAACGACGCATTAAAATGTTTTCTGTTGGAGTTGGAAACTTCGCCGCCCCCTCTTTCCTCTATAGAAAAAATCGATACTTTTCCTATAAAAAATTCTTTTGGCTATACCGAATTTACCATTCGAGAAAGTCATATTGACACTGGTTCCACATTGGTTTCTCCTGATATTGGCATCTGTCCTGAATGTGCATCAGAGCTTTTTACACCATCCAACCGCAGATACCGTTATCCTTTTATTAACTGTACAAACTGTGGTCCACGTTATACGATCATAAAAGCTCTTCCATATGATCGGAAACGAACAGTCATGGAAGCATTTCCTATGTGTGAAAATTGCCAAAAAGAATATCATAATATCCACGATCGTCGATACCATGCACAGCCCGATTGTTGCTCCATTTGTGGTCCTCAAGCGTTTTATTTTAGCAATGATTCTGTTTCAAAAACAGCAGATGATCCGTTTTCTGCCTCCCAAAAGCTTTTAAGTATGGGAGGAATCCTTGCAATAAAAGGGATTGGCGGATTTCATCTTGCCTGCGATGCAAGGAATGTTGATGCAGTCACTCGATTACGCCAAAGAAAACACCGATCCAGTAAACCACTCGCCATTATGTGCCGTTCTTTGGAGGTAGTGCATCGCATCTGCAACATTACTCAGACGGAAGAACAGCTTCTGCTTAGCCCAGCTCGCCCCATTGTCCTTTTATCCAAGCGGGAAAAGAATAAGCTATCACATCTTAGCTTTAGTTCTCGCCTTGGGGTTATGCTGCCTTATACACCATTGCATATGCTACTTATGGATCAAACATATGGAGGGCCAGATACCCTTATCATGACGAGTGCAAATATTTCAGAATGTCCTGTTATCCTAGACAATATAGAGGCAGTTACTAAATTAGGGGAAATCGCCGATGGTTTTCTTCTTCACAATCGTGTAATTCAAAACCGATGTGATGATTCTCTTCTAATGGAATGGGAAGGGAGAGCATATTATTTTCGAAAAAGCCGTGGATATGCACCGTACCCTCTCCTATTTAATCAGAACGTGGATGGTATCTTTGCCATGGGAGCAGAACAAAAAGCTTCTTTTGCTCTAGGACGAGATTTCCATGTCTTTTTCAGTCCTCACATCGGAGATATGAAAAACGCAGAAACATTCTCCCATTATAAAGAGACAGTTGAGACGTACCAAAAGCTCTTTTGTTTAAAACCTTCTTTATATGTATGTGATCTTCATCCCGATTACCTCTCTACACAAGAAGCAATACACGCTGCTAAAGAACTTAATGTACCATTGATACAAGTACAACATCACTGGGCACATATGGCATCTTGCATGGCAGATAATTCTTTAAGTTCCTCTTGCTTTGGAATCATCTGGGACGGAACTGGTCTAGGCACAGACGGAACAATATGGGGAGGAGAATTTTTAATCGGAGATTATCAAACATTTTCCAGAATAGGCAGTATTCGCCCAATTCAGCTTCCAGGAGCAGATAAAGCAATCCAAGAAATCGGACGCATTGCACTCTCTCTAATCCATGATGCAGGCGTAACCGATCCTAGCGTTGTACCACTGGATTCTGATAAATGCAGTCTCCTTATAAAACTGCTATCTCCAACGCTCTCTCCAAAAGCAAGCAGTATTGGACGTCTATTTGACGGAGTCTGTGCATTAATTCTTCAAAAGTCCTATGCAGATTATGAAGGAGAAGGAGCTGCTCGAATCGAATCACTCTCCCCTGTGGAAACGCCTGATTCCTTAACTCAACCTCTACAAAAACTATCTTATCCATTGCATTTTTATATGGAAAATAAAATGCGAATCTTCGATACTAGACCAATGATTTTCGATATTTGTAGGGATTTAAAATGCAATATAAGTGCGAACCATATTGCTTTGCGTTTTATGGTAACTTTATGCTGCATGGCTCTCAATCAATGTCTCTTTTTAAATCAGAAGAAACTACCTGTCGTACTATCTGGTGGAGTATTTCAAAATCGCTTTCTGCTTTCAGGAATTACCAAGCTTTTAAGAGACAATGGATTTACCGTTTATACCCACAAACAAGTTTCCACAAATGATGAAGGTATCTGTTTTGGGCAACTTGCCATCGCCCAAAAAAAGAAGCCCCAGTAAAATCTTCTTTATTTCAAGACTCGCTCCCACGAGTCTTGGCGCGGCATTCGGGTCAACTTTAGTTGACATAATACACCTCCGAATCCCTGCGCATCCCCACAGAGCGTATATCAGATGGGGGATTGACACCCACCACGAATACTAGGGTTGTTGCTCCTTTCCCACACAGGCAAAAGTCATCTCCCATCTGATATAAGATATCTGAAAAAAAGAAAGGAATGGATACAATTATGTGTTTAGCAATACCAATGAAAATTCAATCAATTAGCGGACCTTCTGCAACTTGCGAAGCAGGAGGATTAACCCAAACGATCCGAATAGATTTTATCAAAGATGCCTCCCCTGGCGATTATGTGATGGTTCATGCAGGATTTGCAATTCAGAAAATGTCAGAAAAAGAAGCCATTGATAATTTCAAACTTTTGGAGGAGATCCAAAATGCTCTATGATGATTTTTTTAAACATCCAAAAGATGTCTCCGTCATCCTTAAAAGAATGGAAGAACTCACCCATATCACAGGACCAATCCGATTAATGGAAATTTGCGGCACGCATACTATGGCAATTGCAAGAAGTGGGATCAAAACTATTTTACCTCAATCGATCCAGCTTATTTCAGGACCTGGATGTCCTGTTTGCGTTACTCCGACCAATATTATTGATATGGTACTGGATTTATCGAAACGTCCTAATTTACTTATTACAAGTTATGGAGATCTTTTGCGAGTTCCTGGTTCCATACAGGCAGATAATCTTTTGCACCGTAAAGCTTCTGGCAGTAAGGTAGAAGCAGTATACTCTCCAATGGATGCAATTCAAATCGCAGTATCCCATCCTGAACTAGAGGTCGTATTCTTAGGTGTTGGATTTGAAACAACCGCTCCAGGCACGGCTGCCTGTATTTTAGAAGCTGCTGCCCAAAATCTTACTAATTTTTCTGTGTTATGTTTGTTAAAAAGAACGGAACCAGCCCTTCGTTCTCTGATCGAATCGCCTGATTTTGCCGTAGATGGATTTCTCTGCCCTGGCCATGTCGCAGCAGTGATTGGCTCGGATGCGTTTTCCTTTTTATCGGACGATTATCATCTCCCTGGCGTAGTCAGTGGATTTGAACCTGGAGATTTGCTTTATTCAATTTTGGAGTTAACTAGTATGATTGCTCAGCACCAACCTGCATTAAAAAACGAATATTCTCGTCTTGTACATTCCGATGGCAATCCGATTGCTGTACAGCTTATCAATGATGTCTTTTATCCTATAGCCAACGACTGGCGAGGGCTTGGACATATTGAAAACAGTGGATATGCTATAAAAGAGAAGTATGCCCTATGGGATACATGGAAAAAATTTTCTCTCCATCCTGCATTAAACAAGCCAAATTCAAATTGCCGCTGTGCTCAAGTAATTCGGGGAACTTTTTCTCCTACAAGCTGTCCCCTCTTTCGCAAAATCTGTTCTCCAGAAAATCCAGTTGGACCATGTATGGTATCAGGAGAAGGAGCGTGTGCCGCTGCATATCAATACGAAATATAATATAAAAATTTGGAGGAATTATTATGGAAGATAGAATTACATTGGATTATGGAAGCGGCGGTCTAAAGACCTCCCAGCTAATCGACTCTATTTTAATGCCCGCATTTCAAAATCCCATCCTCTCTCAACTTGGAGATGGAGCAGTTTTGGATGGAAATAACAAACTTGTCTTTTCCACAGACAGTTTTGTCGTATCTCCATGGCGTTTTCCTGGAGGAGATATTGGAAAGCTCTGCGTATGTGGTACAGTAAATGACTTATGTATGGCAGGCGGAACCCCAAAATATCTAAGTCTTTCTTTTATTTTGGAAGAAGGATTTCTCTTTTCTGATTTCAAGCAAATTGTAACTTCCATTGGAAAAGAGGCCAAAAAAGCTGGTGTTATGATTGTCACTGGAGATACAAAAGTAGTGGAATCAGGCAAAGGAGACGGAATTTATATCAATACTTCTGGTATCGGTTTTCAATGCCTTAATCTTCCTGGAAAATTAGGAATCCGCCCTAATGATTCCATTCTTATCAGCGGCAGTGTAGGTTGTCATGGAGCAGCTATTATGATGGCACGTGCTGGTTTACTTCAGGAGGGAAGTTCCCTTATATCAGACTGCCAGTCGCTTCATCTTTTTTTAGATACAATACAAAATGCTGCTGCTCCTGGCTCCATTCGTATTTTACGAGATCCAACGAGAGGTGGGATTGCCACTACACTCAACGAATTTATAGAGGGAACACCACTTTCGATTGAATTATCATCTGCCGATATTCCAATTGACCCTAGCGTACAAGCTGCTTGTGATATCCTTGGTTTAGATCCCCTTTATTGTGCCTGTGAGGGAAGAATGCTTGTGATCTGTGATCCAGAAAGTACCGATTCCATTTTATCCGCTATGAAAATGATACCTGGAGGAGAGAACTCCACTCAGATTGGAACTGTCACAAATAATCTTCCAGGTAAGGTACTGCTTCGTACAGCCATCGGTGGAAAACGAATTCTTTCTAAGTTAAGTGGAATGCAGCTTCCACGCATCTGCTAGCAAAAGAAACCTCCATTGGATGTCTTTTGCATATCGCGATAATAAATAAGAAATTCTTAAATTTTTCTATTCAAAATTTTTACCGTTTTCTTACGATACTGTTAATTTTCTATATCCTTTTCCAAAAACATTGACATCGTTTTGCCGGCCTCCTATAATGAGTTAGCAGAAAACCAAAAAGAAAAGAAGTGATTTCAATTATGAAGCAAATTCATTTAAAATATCCTGATTATATTCAAGTTTCGACACCCAATGGGCTCTCTTATGGAGGCAATCAAAACTGGCATTCTCAAGCGAAAAAATTTGGAAGGGAAGCCAGATTAAGTCGATTTGGGTGTGGAACGATTGCATTAGCCGATGTATGGCTTTACCTTACCAAGCGTTTTTGTAAAACAGAATTAACTGCACCAGTATTTTTGAAAGGCAACGTTCTTTCTCAAAAATCTTATATGCAATACATACGAATGATTAATCGGCATTATACATTCACTGTTCCATATTCTGGAGTAACTGCACCAGCAATACAAATTGCATTTAACCGATATATGCATCGGTACAAACTTCCGCTTCATGCCAAGTATCATTGTTTTATGAATAACCGAAATATGCTAGATATGATTATAAAATCTCTGCAAAATGACTTCCCTATTATTTTAGCAATTGGTCCTAATTTTCCATGTTTTTGGAAGAAAAAAGGAATTACTTTTTATAAGCAAGAAGACGAGTCTTCTTATACACCATATCAACGTAATGTTCATTCTCATTATGTTACTATCACAGGTGTTTACTTTCCACCTAACAATTCTCCTATGTTAGAGATTTCTTCTTGGGGAAAAAGATACCTTATTAATTTCAAAGAATATCGTAACTACATAAAAAAATATTCCTGTAAAATAACATGTGGACTTTTATATATCGAACATAAGAATACGGAGAATACTTAAAAATAAAAAATGCCTCTACTGGATAGCATATCACGATAAGTAAAAAATGCGTCTTGAAATGGTTATAATCTCTTCCAAATCAAGACGCATTTTACTATCAAAGTCCCAGACAGCAGCCATCAGCCAAACCGTGTTTATACGGGATGGTTCATGGATATTGGACGGGCGGCGATTGCGAGAGCACTAAAGTGCGGAACAATCGACTTTTCTATCATGGTGGTGATTCGACCTTTAGGCGAATCATATCCGTTTACTTTACATAACTAATAAAACTATTTCCAGTTCTTTCAAATAATGTTTCTGCCGTTTTCGTCTGCATTTCTGTAAATTGCTGATTCAACGGATCATAGAATGTGATATCGGTTGCCGTATAGGCGGTAATTAATCGAGCGGAATTATCTCCCATAATTACAATAACTGGACTGCCCAAGTCTACATAATAAAGAACATCTTCCAAATCACATCCTGCCAGATTGACAACCTGGTATGGAATTGCTGCTGCCAACTGAGATAATGCAGAATCTTCTCTCGAAGGCTGTTCCGAGGATTGTTCTTGTGTAGTATCCTCTGGCCTTATCTCTTCATAATTGACAATCATTTCAATCACTGCCTGTAATGTATCACCTTCTCCCTGTGCATCGACTGCTTCGATATCCAAGTCTTTTTTCGTAGATCTTGTTCCATATTTCCAAAGCTGTTTTTGATCTCTGGAAAGCACAATTCCCTGATTTTCGTTTGCCAGTTCAATTGCTTCTTCCATTGAGTATTTTATCTCACTATTTCCGCCAAATCCAATTACATAATAGCAATTTTCACTCGTAATACTCTCTTCGAGTTTCAGTGTGCGATAATGGTTCTTTACTAAAAACTGTGGCACTGTTTCATCTACTGTTACACTAACTGTTTTATCTGGAGTTTTCATTTTTAATGCGTATTCTTTTTTCTTTACATCGGAGATGGAACTTGTCAATGTTACATACTCTGTCTTTTCTTCCCCTTCTCCAAGAAGCAAATAATCCTGTGGCTGCTCTGTTGTACTTCCATCTTCATTATAAGAAACACGTTCAAAAACGATTCGATTATCTTCTACTGTCACTCCAACAATAAAAATATTTTCCTTTTCATAATGGTTTAACACTTGTTGATCTTGAGGACTTAATACTTCTACTGCATACATTGGCATGGACGAAACAACGCCCGACTCTTCCTTAATATCCTCAATTCTTCCTATTCCATAAACAAGATCTTTTTGAATAAAGCCCTGTACTTGGAAATAAGTTCCTTCTTCTGCTTCTTTTGTTGTAATTTCACCAGTTGTTGTATTCAATAAATTAATTTGTGTATTATAAGATTCTTCTCCTTGTGCTTGCCAAGCAATCGTACTTCCATCTTTACTAATAAAGAAATAATCTGGTGTATCCAATGTTACAATATTTGTTAATTTATTGTCGGATATGCTATAACTATATAAGCCTCTTCCATACTGAAAGTAAAATACATCATTTTCATTTAAATAGATCAAATTTCCGAACTCACTTTTCAGAATATCCTCTGAAACATTAACTGGAATATTAAACATCTCTTCAATATAAGCTTGCGTATCATCCGTCTTAGCATGATAACGATAGGCATAAATTCCAACCGTTCCCTCATCCTTTCCACGGTCACGATATCCATACGTTACAAAGTCAATGGTTCCATCTTGTTTCACATCAATGACTTGAATTGCGGAATGATTCTCCCTTCTTTGATTGGCAATTCCATTGTCCTCATAAGCAAGGACACAAGACAAGACACCTGTTTCATATTCATAACTCCAGAGCTGTCCATCATATACAATTGCAGTTATTTCTCCTTTTTCACTACTTGTAATAGAACAGTTTCCATCTCCAATTCCAAGTGAAATCGTATTGTTTGATACAATATCATTCTGGAATTTGACATTCTGCTTTACATAACGCTCATAACCTGGTAGATAGATTTTGCCCCCCCTATAGCTTACACGGAATGACTCTTCTACATCGTAGGTTGTTGTCTGATCATTGATTGTCACTTCAATCGGATAACTTAAAGTAACTGCCATTTGAGAATCGGATATATCCATAATAGAAATTTCAGGATCTTCCGTTCGAATTGGTGCTAAACTTCCCCAAGTAAACATGTTAAATTTAGAATGAATATTAATGTAAGAAAAATCGTCTTCTCCCATGCTTCCATCAATCTGAACGACATTTACAACCGTATCCTCTGCCGCCTTTTTATCGAAAGTGGATTCTGAGAAATTCAAAACATAATCCAACATATCTCTTACATGCATATCTTTTCCATAAATAATTCGGTTAAAGTAGCGCAATGTTTCTTGTTCTGCATTCAATGATATAATTAATGTATACTCCGTATTCTCCTCTAACAAGTTTGTTAATTTTAGGGGAATACTAATGGTCTCTCCAGTTTTTGCAGTTTCTAGTTTTACATCATCAATTAAATGCTCTCCATCCAAACTACGAATTTGATACCCTACTTCATCAATCGTATGCCCATAAGTATAGACACTTAGCATTAACTCTCTTTCTTCGTTCAATGGAGTAATTGTATTACGAACAGAACGAGTTTCCATTTCATCTGTAAAACCATACAAATCACTATAACTTCCTCCTGATCCCTCTACACGCACAACTGGAAAACTCGCTTGTTCCATTTCTTCAAATGATTGTGTACTAGACTTTTTATGGAAGAAGACATAGAGTCCTAGTTCTAATACTAGGATTCCTAAAATCGCTACAATAATAATTTTTCCTACTTGCTTCTTCACGATAGCATCCCTCTCATATTGAGTATTTACAGAATTACTTCCTGCATTTCTATTCTAAATGGAAATGCTTAAAACCTCAATAGATTTCTTTAAAATTTAAAAAATATTCATGAATAGGCTAAAACAAAACTCAGTCATACGGAATGCTATTATTTCATCCCATATGACTGAGCTAACCTGTATGACAAAGTAAGGTATTCAAATCTTAAATCAATCGTTTTGATATCCTTAATTTTTTTACCAATTGCGTCCTCTATAATTCTTTTTTCCCCAACGACGGCGATGCATTTCTTCATATAATAATACATCGATAATATCTTTCAACCATGGATTATGTGGCTTTTTTGGAGGACGTGGCTTTGGAGGACGTTTTCCCCTTAATTGACTTGATTCAAAGGATTCTCCCATTTCATCTTCCATTTCTGGTTCCATCTCGTCTTCCCCTATTTCCATCTGGAAATCTTCATCGTCCATTAACATATCATAAATCATTGTGCTAATACGATATAATGTAACCTTATCTGGGCACTCATCGTACATTGCACTTCCATCATAATCTAATTTATCACATGTTTCCTCCACATAATCCTGAATTTTTTTCATTTTCTCTGGATACATTCCCTTCCAGAATTCTATTTCACTATCTTCATCCACAACCGTTGGAGGATACTGCATCATTGGCCATGACATATAGGAAGGGGATTGCGAATACTCTTCCTGCATCATATGAAACGGATATGGAGCATACATAATGCGTGGTCTATAAAAAGGTCTTTCCATTTGACTATTCCTTTTCTTTTCACTCATTATAAAATATGAGAGCTTTCCTATTATGTTCCACAATTCTATTTATTTTACCGTGATCTAATATTCTTCCCACAATACAGGAATTCCTAAGTGCCATACTGTCTGCATATTATCATTGTCTGTAAAAGCTAGATTTATGTTTGTCTTTTCCTCTTCAATCATAAAGTATTGCTTCACTGCATTGGTATATCCATACACAGTATATAAATCTTCATCTCTGGAACCTGATATAAACTCTGCTCCAAGCTGTTCAAAAATACTATTCTCTGCTTTCTTTTTTTCTTCCATAGATAACTGAACAGGATAGATTCCTTCCAATTCCATACACACCGTACCTTCAATACCATATTGCTGTCCAATTAGTTGTATTCTTTGCTTGTATTCCAATGCACAATCAATATTGTGGTATAATTTCATATTCAATACCATATAGTATTCTGGATTGATACTATCTTTCAAAGCAATATAACGAAATGTTACTGCACCATTTTCTCCATCTTTTTCAAATATCGTAACGGTCCCATTGGACTTTTTTTCTGTTTTTATCTGATAATTGTCCGTTATTCCTAGCTGCTTTGCTATATTGATAAAGGTACGTTCTACCTCTCCTGTTTGTAATTCTCTTGGATACTTTCCAGACAACTCAATTGTCGTCTCCACATCCGAAAACGTTTGTGACTCCATTGCCTGTACTACGATTGCTTCCTTTTCTCTAACTTCCTCTACAATAAAATCCGCTAACATTACAATCCAAACTGCACATGCAAAATAGATAATTTTCTGTTTCATAGTTTGCACCCAACCTTTCAAGCACAACTGATATTCCTATATCATCTATTTGGATTATTAACAAAAATTGGAATCTTATTCGGAAGAATTTAACAAAGCCAATTCTTTTCCCCAATAGTCCGTTAAGCGTTCTAACGACCATGCCGCATTAGCTGGACTAGAAGATGGAAGTTTAATCGCTTCTCTTTTTGTATCTTTCTCACAATATTTTTTATAAAGTTTATAGGCAGTTCCTCCATTCACATATATTTTTTGAATTGGGGCTTGTTTCAAAATATCATTGATTGGTGCTGGTATTACATTTTTAATACTACTATCACTTGATCCAATAATATCGCAGCTTGCAATTACATCCCATATTGCAATATGATTTCTTAATAACATTGCCTTTTTCTCTTCAATTGTAACAGGTAATTTTTCTTTGGTCAGACTACTTAATATTTTCCAAAAACGATTTTGTGGATGATGATAATAAAACTGCCCTTCTCTCGATTTTACGGAAGGAAATGATCCTAATATTAATATATTTGAATTTTTATCAAAAACTGGTTTAAATGTATGTTTCACATGCTGATATTCCATCTTTATCCTCATTCTACTTTCTATTTTTTTATTAATATTATAGAACAATTTTCTTTAAAAATATAGAACAAATTTGGCTTATTTTTTTATACATCAAGAATAGAGTTGTTTTATTAAATCTTTCCTAATTAATATCTAGCGAATATTATTTATTATAAGACTCTTTAATAAAACAACTCTATTTTTGAGCTCCTATATTTATTTAAATATGGAAAACCAGCGCTATAAACTAGTAAATTTCTGATATTGCTTTCTTCTTTATTATAGATTACCTTTAAAGTGCATTATTTCGATTCACATAACATGCAACAGCTTTTTCTGCGTTTTGTTATGATTTCTTTTTCTACTAACTTATCAATTAACTTCTCCAATTCAAAATAATCATATCCACAATTAAGTGCAAAAATGAAGGCAGCATCCACAGGATCTATTGGATTCAATACATATCCACCTGCTATCAAAATCTCTTGACTTTCTAAAAACCCTAGTTTCATAGCCATACAAATTCTCGCAATCCTATACTTTTTTTCAGGAATAGTAAGATTACTATATTGTTCTTTATTTCCTATATATTGATGTAGATTGAAAAGTTTTGATACATAAGATTCTGTTTCTCCGCTTTTAATGGCAATAGAACGCTGGTTCATTTTTTTTTCCCCATTTGTCGTATCCAATTTTACCACTGCTTTGACTAACTGCTTTGTTAAGATATACGCTGGAGTTATCCCATCTTTTAATTTCAATCTTGGTATACTATAAAAATCAGAACAAAATTCTAGTATATAACTTAAAAACTCTTCTTCTTTTGTAATATTTAAAATTTCATGGATCATTTTGTCATGCAAAGGAATAGAATTATACCGCATTCGTTTTTTTCTTTCCCCCTTCTCGATCATCAAGTGTTCATTCTATTTATTATCTATTTGTAAAAAATAAAAATAAACAAAACAATTCTACTCATTTTATCTATCTCTTTCATTAGAAATCTGGCAAAATTATGTTTTTTCCGCAAAAAGTTTTATATTATTATTTAATCTATAGTTTTTATTGATTATACAATTACGAAACTTTTATCTATTTCTTCACTAATACAGAAAGTGTTCCTAGAAAATTAGGAACACTTTCTGTCACGTTTTAGAGGAGAATATTATACTTAATTATTTTTTTACCAGACGGATTCGAATGCCTTCCAAACGTAAGCTCTGTCCAGTTGTTCCAGACATTCCACCATCTCTTTCCCAATCTTGCCATCCTTTATTCTGTACATGGGTACGATATTCAATACTATATCTCTTAGCAACTTCACCTGTCAGCTTAATTCTAATACCTTCTAAACGTAAGCTTTGTCCTTTTGTTCCAGACATTTCATTTGTGTTTACCCAGTCCTGCCAACCTTTGTTTTGCACATGAGTCTGATAGGTAACTCCACCATCTACACCTGTAAGATTAATTTTAATACCTTCCAAACGTAAACTTCTTCCCGTTGTTCCAGACAGTGCACCTTCAGGAACATAATCTTGCCATCCAATATTTTGTACGTGAGTTTGATAGGTTAATACAGGTCGAACTAAGAATTGTTCTGCCTCAGCAATCAATGCTTCATAATCTTTATCAATATACTTCTTTGCATCTGCTGACAATGCATTCCATGCATCTTTATAAGCTGCAACCTTTGCTGCATTGGCATCAGTTACCGTCACAAATGGATACTTTTCAACAAATGCATCTGCTTCCGCTTTGTCTGCTACAATCTTCTTGGCTTGATCTAATTTGGCAGCATAATCTCCTACCAATTTTTTTTGACTATTTGTTAACTTATCATATGCTGTTTCACCACTTACTACAGTTGCTGCATTATCTACTGTTACGGTATCAGGCATATATTTCTTAACAAATTCGTCTGCTACTTCTTTATCTGCTAACAGAGCCTTTGCTTCTTTCAACTTAGATGCATAATCCCCTACTAGCTTCTTCTGGTTGTCTGTTAATTTGTTATATTCTGCTTCACCACTTACTACAGTTGCTGCATTGTCTAACGTTACCGTATCTGGCATGTATTTTTCAACAAACGCTTCTACGACTGACTGATCTGAAGCATCTTGTCCAAGGATTAATTCTGCTTTTGTTAAATAATCAATATAAGATGCTGGAACTTTCAATCTCCACTCATGGTCATGCACAATATCCATATTGTACTGATATGCATATGCATATGGAAGCCATGTATTCATATTTTCATGTGTCCATTCATATTTCCAAGTATTCCATGCTTCCTTACCAGCTACAACATCTTTGGCCTGTTCTGATGTCATTGCATCAATTGGATAAAGTTTTCCAGAATCGTCTGTAATATATTTTGCAAACTGATTTAATTCAATATTATACTTCTCACCTGGATCGCCTGCTACAATATAGTCTTTTTGGGTCTCATTTTCAAATAAATCATTTGTAATTACATTTACAAATTCTTCAAACGTCTTTCCTCTGTTATCAGTCAGCCATCTGTCAATTTTAGAATTTACACGATCTTCAAAGTATTTCTTATTCTTCTTCGCATCTTTATAATACTTGTCAAATGCTTTTTCTACAGTATCTACAGTTGCTGGAGTGGTATCTTCTACAATAACACCTTTCTGAGTCATATAAGAGTTTAAGAAATCCATTGCTGTCTTGCATTCTTGTGCATGCTTATATAATCCGTCTTTCGTATTATTTACGATATAACCAGTAATGCTGGTACCTTCACCTAAAATGAACTTACCATCTCTTTGAATTGTATCATTGACGATTTCCTGTGCATTCTTCTGCTTTGCTTCTCCTATCACTCCCTTATGTTCATTATAGGTTTTCTCCTTTGTCAAAGCATCAAATTCTGGTTTTGCATCAATATACTCTTGATAGTTATAGAATGTAATATCCTCTGGCAAGGAATCTAAAAATTCTTTTGCATCCTTATAAATCACTGCATCATGGTATACATGTTCCCAAATATAACTGTCTGTTGCATCTGGCCATTCAGTACGATTATATGGATCTGCCATAAAGTCATGAAGCTTTTTATCCAATGCTTCTTTTTGATCAGCCGTCAATTGTTCCCATGCAGCTTGGCCCTTTGCAATCTGAATTGCATTATCTAATGTTACATTAGAATAAGTTTTTCCTGGTTTTGAGGATAAATATGTATCAATAAAGCTTTGTACTGTATTCTCAAATCCTTTTGCTGTATTTAATATATCTTCATATGTATAATTTTCATAACGATTATGGAATGCAATTTGATTTTCTCTTAATAAATCATTAATTGCTTTTTGCTCATGAGAATATAAGTCATTCCAAGCTTCCTCACTTGCTATAATATCGTCTTTATTATACATATCCACTTGTTCTGGTATTACAACAATATCAGGATTCTTAACCTCTGTATTTTCTGGAACAAAGTTCAAATAATCTAGAACAAAGGTATCTCTTTGATAATTTACTACAGTATCTGCATTTGCTTTTTCTCCTTTCAGATACCTTCCTGATAGAAATGATGAAGCATAATCGTCAAATTCTTTATCTACTATCTCGGCTCCGATTTCACTTAATGCACTTTTCTTCTCCGTTAACTTATCATAAGCAGTTAAGAAATTCTCAGCTTGAATTCTTGTAGCTGTACCATCATTAACTTTTTCTACATTTTGGAAAGTCTCTTTAATAAGCGTACGTGCAGTTACTCGATATGCATTTGCTTCATTATACAGTTGTTCCAATGATTTCTTTTCATTTATCCATTCCAGACTAGCTAAATAATTTTCTACATTAATTTTCGATTGAGCATTGTAATTGTTCGTTAATTCTGTCCAACAGTCAATAATTGCATCATATGCAATCGCTGTATATCTGGTATCCTTGTAATCAATTAACCTGTTTTCATCGAAATCCTGAACATCTACATTACTAATAGCTTTGCCATCTTTTGCAATAATTCCATACGATGCCAAGAACTCTTGTAATGTAACACCTGTATCTGGATTTTTTATATTTACTTCCAGACTCTGACTGTAAATTTTCTGATGAGCTTCCTGAACTGTCCCCTGTTCTGTCTGTGGTGCCTCTGCAAATGCCATATTTGACATTACCATAGACATTGCCAACGTAGCTGCTGCAATTCGTTTTCCATGGTTTTTTCTAACCCATCCATTCATATTTTCATTCCTCCTTTTGATTAACTTCATCATAGATCATTTGTATTGATTTCTATTATATTACTTTTTATATGGAAAAACTTGCCATCAAAGCAAGTTTTTGTAATAGATGTCGACAAAACAACTCACAATTATAATTTTTTTCTGTATGCTATGTCCAAACTGAGAGGAGATTTTAGTCGCAGTTTCTAACTTGCATTATATAATTAAAAATTATACTTCTGGAACCTAGATTCTATTTATATATGTTTTGGAAGTTTCACAAAAAGGATGAAAATATAGGTAAAAAAATTTTTGAATATGATCTAGGAGTTTATGATAAAACAAACCATTTTGAATAAAAATAAGAGGCGGAGGTGTTATATCTATGTTGGATGATACCAAACTCAAAAATGTAGACGAACTAGAATTTGTCGTTTTTTGCATTGAAAATATTGCAATCAAACTTGGGAAAAACGCCGAACAAGTTTACCAAGCATTGACCGAAAAAAGCAATATTTTGGACAACTATATCATACCAGAGTATGAAATACTGCATACACAAAGCAAAGACTACATTGTTGATGATATTATCGGCTTGATGATGGAAAGGGGTATTGAGGTATGATTTTATATCATGGTTCCTATCTGAAAATCCAAACACCAGACTTAACACGCTCCAGAGTAAATGTTGATTTTGGACATGGCTTTTACACGACTCCTATTTATGAGCAGGCAGTAAAATGGTGTGAAAAATTTAAGCGACGTGGAAAAGACGGGATTATTTCCCGCTATAGATTTGATGAAATAGCATATCACAAACTTAAAATGCTAATTTTTGACTCCTATTCTGAAGAATAGCTTGATTTTATTTTAAATTGCCGAAGAGGTAAAGATACAACCCATTATGATATTGTTATCGGTGGTGTCGCAAACGATAAGGTCTTTAATACTGTGTAACTTTACTTTGACGGTTTAATTGATAAGACAGAAGCAATTCGCCGGTTACGCTACGAAAAACCAAACTTACAGATTTGCTTCCGAACACAAGCAGCTCTTGAAACCTATCTACACTATGAAGGGAGTGAACAGATTTGACTGCCAATCCTATTCTTTTACAAAAAAAATATGCTCGGATCATTCAACAATTTGCAGAGAAAGAAAAATTTTCTTTGGATAATGCCCTTGATTTCTTCTATCACTCAGAAGTCTATCGTTTAATTAGCGAAGGAGTATCAGATCTTCACTGTATGAGCGATGAATATCTGACAGAAAACTCATTGCAGAGTACAAAGAGAAGCAGAAATAATACTAAAAATTCTATTTATATGTATAACAAAAGGGGCTGTCGAGATTCTCTCTTTTTTCGCTTTCAAAGCTCAAAAATTGATATTCTCTGACAACCCTTTTGATTCTATTTTTAAGATTGTTTCACAATTATTTATGCCGTCCTACTTCCAGACGTGTCAATGCCCTTTTTAATGCAATTTCAGCTTTTATAATATTTGCCGTCTGCTCTCCATTTTTTAATTGTCGTTCTGCACGAATTTTGGCTTCATTGGCACGATTTATGTCAATCTCATCTGGCCACTCCGCAATCTCTGCTAGTACAGATACTCGATCCTGAAGTATTTCTATAAAGCCAGAATGAAGTGCAGCTTCCTTCACACCATCTTCTTCATGAATCAAAAGAACTCCTGGTGCCAATAGCATAGTCATTGGAATATGATTTTTATAAATACCAACTTCCCCTTCTGTTGTATTCATTTCCACAAAAAAAGCTTCTCCTTCGTAAAAGACACGTTCTGGCGTTATTACCTTTAAATGGAATTTTTCTGCCATATTATCCCTCCTTACTTCACTCGGGCTAATACGTCATCAATATTACCTGCATTAAGGAAATAACTTTCTGGAATATCGTCATGTTTTCCTTCAATAATTTCTTTAAAGCCTTGGATTGTCTCAGAAAGCGGTACATACTTACCTTCCAAACCAGTAAACTGCCCTGCTACAAAGAACGGCTGTGATAAAAATCTTTGTACTTTTCTTGCACGTGCCACAACCTGTTTATCTTCTTCCGAAAGTTCATCCATACCAAGAATCGCGATAATGTCTTGTAATTCCTTATAACGTTGTAAAATCTCCTGCACGCCCCGAGCTACCGCATAATGTTCTTCGCCAACAATACGTGGGTCTAGAATACGAGAGGTAGACTCCAATGGATCCACAGCTGGATAAATTCCCAACTCTACAATGGAACGAGATAATACCGTTGTCGCATCCAGATGTGCAAATGTCGTTGCTGGGGCTGGATCGGTTAAATCATCGGCTGGCACATAAACGGCCTGCACAGATGTAATAGAACCATTTTTAGTAGATGTAATACGTTCCTGAAGTGCACCCATCTCAGTTTGCAACGTTGGCTGATAACCTACTGCGGAAGGCATACGCCCCAACAGCGCCGATACTTCTGAACCCGCCTGTGTAAAACGAAAGATATTATCAATAAACAATAATACATCCTTACCACCTTGATCACGGAAGTATTCTGCCATTGTCAATCCTGTTAAACCAACTCTCATTCTAGCTCCTGGTGGTTCATTCATCTGGCCAAATACCATCGTTGTCTTATTAATAACCCCTGATTCTGTCATCTCATGGTAAAGATCGTTTCCTTCTCTTGTACGCTCTCCAACTCCTGTAAATACAGAATAACCACCATGTTCCGTTGCAATATTACGGATTAATTCTTGAATTAATACTGTTTTTCCAACTCCCGCACCGCCAAATAGTCCAATCTTTCCACCTTTTTGGTATGGGCAGAGTAAATCTACAACTTTAATTCCTGTTTCCAGAATTTCTGTAGAAGTTGATTGATCTTCAAATGCTGGTGGTTTTCTATGAATTGGAAGATACTCTACTTTTGTTGGAGCTGGTTTATTATCAATTACTTCTCCTAACACGTTAAAAATTCTTCCTAACGTCTGTTCTCCAACTGGAACTGTAATTGGAGCACCAGTTGCAACCGCTTCCATTCCACGTACAAGTCCATCGGTTGAACCCATTGCGATACAGCGCACAATATCATCTCCAAGATGTTGGGAAACTTCCACAGTCAAACTGCCGCCATCATTCGTTGCAATCTTAATTGCCTCATTAAGTTCTGGCAATTTCCCCTCTTGAAATTTAATATCCAAAACTGCACCGATAATCTGAGTGATTTTTCCGATATTCTCCATTTACTTGTTTCACTCCTTATCTAGCTGATTGCCTCAGCACCAGCTATAATTTCTGTTAATTCTTGTGTAATGGAACCTTGTCTTGCTCGGTTATATTCTAATGATAACGTATCAATCATTTCCTCTGCATTACTTGTTGCAGCATCCATGGCTGTCATACGAGCTCCATTTTCACTTGCAACACACTCTAACAAGGCCCCATAAATCAAACTTGTCACATATTTTGGAATAACCATATCCAATACTTCTTCTTCATTTGGTTCATAATTCATTGGAATTATCTGGTCTTCCTTTGAAACAGTCGTCTGATCCATTGTTACTGGAAGCAATTGTTCCATTTTTGGAATCTGACTTACTGTATTTTTAAAAGAAGTATATGCGAGATAAATTTCACTGATCTCGCCTTTTTCAAATCCATGCAGTAACTCTTGACTAATCTCAATTGCATCCTTATAAAGCGGATCATTAATAACATCCGAATAATCAGTGGCCATCTGATAGCCCTTTCGGCTCATCGCATCGCGACCTTTTCTTCCGATCGGATAAATAATCATCTCTTCTTTTGGAATACCGCTTCCCATAATTAACTTAGTTATATTTGAATTATAACCACCTGCAAGTCCACGGTTTGATGTCATCATAATAACAGCCTTCTTGCCAGAATCTCCAGAATGAAGATATTTATGATCAATATTTGTAGACTTTGTTAAAATGGAACGTACCGTTTCATACATAAAGTTAGAATACGGCTTAGAATACTCCGCTTTACTTCTTGCCTTTTGCAGCTTTACTGTAGAAACCAGTTTCATAGCTTTTGTAATTTGCTGTGTACTTGTAATGCTAGATTTTCTTCTCTTAATATCTCTCATCGAGGCCATATCATTACCTCCTAATTCCATCTGATTCTATTTTAGGATTTATTTGCTGCTTGGCTTTTTTGCATTTGTTTTTCTAGCTGTTGTTTTCTTTGCTGTTGTCTTTTTAACTGTTGACTTTGTATCTGGTTTGCTTACCATTGTTTTCTTCGCAGTTGGCTTTACCTCTGCCTTCTTTTCAGTAGGCTTTTTCTCTGTTGATTTTGCCTCCATTTCCTTTTCTGTTGGCTTCTTTTCAACAACTTTCTCTTTGATTGGTTCTTTTACAGACTTCTCTTCCGATTTTACCACTGTTTCTTTCTTTTCTGACTCCAAGTCATGATTCTGAACCGTTTTAATTGGTTCAATCTTGCCTGTCTTACATTCTTCAATGGCCTTTATGAGCAATGCTTCTGTTTCCTCTGTTATTTCTTTCTTTGCTCGAATACTCTCTGGGATTTCAGGATATCTTGTTTTAATAAATTCAAACAATTTTTCCTGGAATGCCAATACCTCTTCTACTGGAATATCTAATAAATATTTTTTCGTCGCAGCATAAATAATCATTACTTGATATTCTACTGGCATTGGCCGATACTGTGGCTGTTTTAACATTTCACGGATACGTTCTCCTTGTGCTAACTTTTCCTTCGTATCCGCATCCAATTCAGAGCCAAACTGAGCAAAAGAAGCCAATTCACGATACTGAGCCAATTCTACACGAATCGGAGCAGCAATCTTCTTAATTGCCTTAATTTGAGCGGCACCACCTACACGAGAAACAGAAAGTCCCGCATTAATCGCTGGACGGAAACCAGCATTAAACATTTCTGTTTCCAAATAGATTTGACCATCTGTAATAGAAATAACATTGGTCGGAATATAAGCAGAAACATCACCAGCTTGCGTTTCAATAATTGGAAGAGCAGTCAAAGAACCGCCTCCCAATTCATCTGCCAGTCGAGCTGCTCGCTCTAAGAGACGAGAATGAAGATAGAAAACGTCACCTGGATATGCTTCACGTCCTGGTGGTCTCTTTAATAATAAAGATAGAGTACGATAAGCAGCGGCATGTTTGGATAAATCATCATAAACAACCAAAACATCTTCTCCATTTTCCATCCACTCTTCTCCCATAGCACATCCAGCATATGGGGCAATGTATTGCAATGGAGCCATTTCACTTGCCGTAGAAGCTACTACAGTAGTATAATCCATTGCACCATTTTCTTCTAAAGTTTTTACAATCGTTGCAACAGTAGAAGATTTTTGTCCAATTGCAACATAAATACATTTTACGCCTTGCCCTTTTTGATTAATAATTGTATCAATTGCAATCGCCGTTTTTCCTGTTTGACGATCGCCAATAATTAACTCACGTTGCCCTCTTCCAATTGGAACCATTGCATCAATCGCTTTAATTCCTGTCTGAAGAGGTGTATCTACAGATTTCCTGGAAATAACACCACTTGCTACACGCTCTACACGGCGGAATTTATCCGTATGAATCGGTCCTTTTCCGTCAATTGGCTGTCCAAGTGGATTAACAACACGTCCAATCAATGCATCACCAACTGGAACTTCTACAACACGTCCCGTAGTCTTAACGATATCACCTTCACTAATGTTTCTCTTATCGCTCAGCAGTACGGCACCTACATTGTCTTCCTCCAGGTTCAATACCATACCAAATACTTCACCTGGGAATTCCAAAAGCTCTCCCTGCATTGCTTTTTCTAAACCGTGAATACGAGCAATACCATCAGCTACCTGAATTACTGTGCCTACATCGGAGATTTCCAGTTTTGATGCATATCTCTTGATTTGTTCCTTGATTACGGAACTGATTTCTTCAGGTCTCAAATTCATGGAGTGAATCCACCTTTCTTCTAAATATGCTAACTTATGTCAGCTGAATCTTTCCCAACTCTCTGGAAAGCTTATCTAATTTATTTTTAATACTGCCATCTACAACGCGATCTCCAATTCGAATCACCATTCCTCCGATTAAGGATGGATCTAATTGATAATTCATTTCTAAACTCTCATACTCTGTTGTAGCTAAAATTTTTTTCTCAATTGCAGTCTTTTGCATTTTCTTAAGTGCCAATGGAGTTGTGACATAAACAACTCCAATATGATGATATTGCTTTACCTGATCCTCAAACCAAGCAAATATTTCCTTTATGTTGGCCTGACGTCCTTTTTGGATAATTATCTGTAAAAATCCATATAATTCATCTGAAATTCTATTTTGAAAAATATTCTTTATAATTGATTGTTTCTCTTCTACCATAATCTGAGGATGGGAAAGCAACTGATTTAATTCTTTGTTCTGATCTAATATATCTGAAACAGCTTTTACTTCTTCACTTAAGGAATCTACCATATTTTTTTCAATTCCTACTTCAAATAAGGCATCTCCATAGGTCTTTGCAATTAGCTTTGCCATGTCTTATCACCTATCTCTTTCAATGTCTCTTCTACCAGAGCATCCTGAACAGTTGTATCCATCTTACCTCCCACAACTTTGGCAGCCATCATAGCGGAAATTGCAATCATCTCCTGTTTCATATCTTCTAAAGCACGTTTCTTTTCCAGTTCGATTTCTTTCTGAGCTCTCTGTCGAATCCGTACAGCCTCTTCTTTCGCCTCTGCAATAATCTTGGCTTCCGTTTTCTTGGCTGTCTTACGAGAGTCGGTCAAAATAGCTTCTGCCTCTTTGTTAATCTCATTCAGCCTGTTTTCATACTCCTTTTTCATCGCAATTGCTTCTTCTTTTTCGGAAAGAGCAGTATCTAAATCGTTCTGAATCTTATCCTGACGCTTTTTCAACATATCACGTGCTGGATTAAACAACAAATAGGACAGAATAAAGAACAAAATGAATACAGAAAGTCCAGTTATCAATGAATCAAAAATCAGCTGGGGATCTAAACCAAAAAGGCGCTCATAAGTTTGTGGCTCTGCTGCAGCAAGCAAATAAAATGCTTGGTTCATCCTTTTCTGCCTCCTTAAATTAAATGATTCGTAACGATCCTATCCTATTTTTATCAATAACACAGAATCATTATAGTTACATAGTAGCTGTAATAATCATGTCAGAGGCTTAACAAATAATAGGATAATACCAATTGCTAAACCATACAGACCTGTTGTTTCAGCAACCGCCTGACCTAAAAGCATCGTAGAGGTAATATCCGCCTTTGCACCTGGATTACGTCCAACCGCCGCTGCTGCGTGACCCGCTGCGATACCCTGTCCAATACCAGGGCCAATACCTGCGATAAGTGCTAAACCCGCACCGATTGCGGAGCATGCTAAAATTAAATCTTCACCAGTAAACATATAAAATTCCTCCTAAAAATAAATATTAATTTTGTAACAATTTCTTTCATCATCTTAACCTAATCTAAATTACTCAATTTTGTCATTTATATATACCATTGTCAGCATACAGAATACATATGTCTGTATTGCTCCTGAGAATAAATCAAAATAAGCATGTAAAGCAGATGGAATTCCTAATTTAAACAACAATGGCATCATACCATACCAAAGACCAAGCATAACGGTACCTGACATTACATTACCAAACAAACGCAAAGACAATGAAAGTGGGGTAGCAACTTCACCAATTAGATTAATTGGGAATAAAATTACAAATGGCTGAAACAATGCTGTAAAATGACCCACTTTATTCTTCTTAATTCCATTATAGTGAATCAACACAAATGTTACTAAACCAAGCAGCAACGTAACGCCATAGTCCGCTGTCGGAGAGCGCAGCCCTATTAAACCACTGATATTACTTATAAAAATAAAGCAAAAAATTGTTGCAATATAATTGCGGAACCGACTTGCATTTCTTCCCATACTTGTACCAACCATACCATCTAGCCGTTCTACCAGCATCTCTACCATATTTTGGAACGTACCAGGTACTTCTTTTGCATGTCTAATACTTCTATTCGCAACAATCCCAAAAATAATCAACAAGATTATCACAATCAGCAGTGCCACATGAGTCGTCGTAATCCAAAGTTCTTGTCCAAACAAATAAAACTTTAACAAACCCTTAATCATAAAATCGGCTTCTGCTACCAGCATATTTGTCATTTAGTTTCCTCCTTTCTAGTGAAAGATTTTATGAAGAATCGGCTGCAAATAAACTGCGATTTTTAAATTCATAATCCCCAAAAGCAAAGCCAAAACATTAAACCATCCCGACCATGCTGCCAATATCATTAAAATCCCTACAATTGATATACGAAATATATAGGTTTTTTTCATATGGGCTGGAGCCGATTTTTCCCCAAAAGCAAATGATTCTTCTAATGTCTTTTTTATATGCAAAAACATTCCTGCTCCCATAAGCGAACCAGCTAATAGTCCAAGCAGAATCGTAATCTTCTGCTTATTCCATACTCCAAGACCGCCTTCTATAAAAAAAACAGTAACAAACATCTCTATAAGAAATAAGATAGCAATTACAATAACCACCCGTTTAACGGTTTCCCTTACCGTATCTTCCTTTTTATTCGCTTCTCTCATCCTCTTTCCCTCCTTTCATTAAATCATACTGATTTCGTCTTCTTACATGTCTGGACTGCTTTTCTGCTTCTTGCTTAGCTAATATCCAGACATTTCGACCACCTGCCAAAAAACCTAAAATTAAAAATAATAACGTCAGACTAGTGTCAAAAGTCTGATCGAGCCAAATACCAATACCTATACATAAAAAAATAGGAACAAGCATACTAATACCAAGCTGTGTTACTAGTGCAAGAGAACGGGCAATATCACTAGTTTTTCCAGCATTTTTTCTACTATGCGTTGTGTTTTTAGACGGATTAATCTCTTCTTTAACCTTCTTCATAAAAATTCCCATGCCCGCTTTGCGGACACCATCACAATATAAAAGTCGATGTCTGCGTGCTACGCACTCTCGACATCGCTGCTCGTATTCGCAATCCAAACAAATGCCTTACTTGCTCATACGAGTTAGATCGCCTAATGTCCAACCAGCATAGGGTATAAATACCCTAGCTGCCTATCCATTGACGATACTTTTATAGTAAGTTATTCCTTTCCTGAATCTATTTTATTATAAGCAATTTTCACAAAAAAGTCCATCATTTATTTAATTTTATTGATTTTTATTTACTAATTCTAGTAACCCTGCTATAATAATGAGAAAAGCTGAAAGGACGTGAACATAATGCAACCGCCTATTCTCTACCGCGATCGACTGATTCCAAAAGAATCCGTTCGATTAGAAAACGACATTTTACTTTATCAAGATAATAATATTATTATCACCAAATGGCACGCCTTAAAACCACGCAAAATACTCTCTCATGGTTTTTCCTGTTATTATTTAAATAAGGGATATAAAATCAGCTGTTTTTATAATCATGAGAACCAACTACTATATTGGTATTGTGACATTATTTCTTCTGATTATAACCCTAATACCAATACTTATCATTTTACTGATCTTCTTGCGGATGTAATTATCTATCCTGATGGGTTTGTAAAAGTAGTAGATTTAGAAGAACTTTCAGATGCTTTAACACAAGGTCTAATTTCTGTTAAACAGCTTCAAGAGGCTCTTTGCCAGCTTTCCACTCTTTTAGATATTATTTATCGCGGAGATCTGCCAGCAGAAACCCAAAAGCTCCGTGAATTTTTACCAGTGTAGTAAAAATTCCCACAACTATGTTGTTTTTTCCACTCACCACAACAAAACATACATAAAAAGACTGTCCAGAATATTTTTCTGAGCAGTCTTTTTTACCAAACGTGTTACATCTCTATAAAAAATGTTCCTCTTTTTCTATATCCTGTTGATCGCATCTATTTTCTTCCAATTCCTTTATTCCTTCCTCTTCTGCACGTTTTTCTGCATTTGTCATGAATAGATTCTCACTATCATCTTCTACTGGTTCCTCTTCAACAATATAAAAATTAAAAATCCGTTTTAGAAAATAGGATTGCAAAAATGCGATCAAACCAAATCCCAATATAATTAATGGAGGAAATACAAAGAATGTTACCGCTATAACAATCACAGCTATGGCAATCATGATAATTGTTGCGACAATATGACGAATTGACATATAAAATGCATTAATAATTGTACGTTTTACTGAGTTAACAAATTTTGCTAGTATAGGGAAGACATATGTAAGTGCAAAAAGATAAAGTATCATAATCCCCAACATTATCATAGAAAGATACTTCATTAAGCCTCCTGTTAACTGGCGGTATAAATAAAGGTCGTAAACAAAGAATGCCCCTACAGCAGTCATTATTATACCAATAATAACTCCTTGACGAAAATTTTGTTTAAAGGATTTAAAGAAATTTTTAAATATATAGCCATCTTCATCATTTGCTAAACGAAGAGCCACATAATAAGTTGCTGTTGTAGCTGGTCCAATCGTTATAATCGGAATACAACAGATCACCCACAACAAATTTAAAATGATAACATCTGCAATTTTACCCATAAACCGCCAAAACGGATTGTCCATATTAAATAATTCGCTCATTACTACCTCAACAATTCCTCCTATTATTTTTTGATATATTATATATGATTCTTTCACAGAATGCAACCTGTTCCTCTTTTATCTAGGCATTTAATACTTTTTTTACAAAATTCACATTATTTTCTTATCTCTTCTTGTCATTTTATGTTACACTATAAATTAATGAATGAATGAAAAGGAGCCTGTTATTATGTTAAAAATGAATGAAAAAGCACCTTCACGTATCAGTGATGATTATCATCCTGTGAAAACAGAAAAGCAAACTGTCAAATCTGAGATTGCTAAAATGAAATCATTGGGACTAAAAGGTGGTCTGCAATACTTTTGGATGTATTATAAGATTCCAGTATTAATCTTAGTTCTTGTAATTGCCTGTGGTATTTCTATTTCTATGGCTATATATGAAAATACTAAGCCTGTGCTGATTTATGCAAACTTCGTCAACAATTCTACAAACCTAGAAAATTTGAATGATATCTTTGAAGAAAAATATTCCAGTTATTTAGGAGAAGATCCAGATAAGACAAATGTTACATTAGAAACTGGATTATTCTACTCTGTTGCAGATACAGGTGGACAAAATCAAACCGTCTATCAAAAATTAATGGCAGAGATGGGAGCTGGAACATTGGATGTACTTGGAGGTGACAAAGAAGTTTTCTACGCCTTTAATGATAGGCTAGGAGAAAGTCGATATTGTTACGATTTAACCGAAATTCTTCCTCCAGATTTATATGAGATGCTTCAGGACAAATTTTACTATATGTCCGATACAGATGGAACACAGATTCCAGTTGGAATTAACTTCACAGATTCCCAATTTTATTCTGATATGCAGATGCAGGCAAACGAATACTATATTGGAATGCCAGTCAGTGGAGACATAAACCGATTTTTGAATTTCTTACGTTATTCTTATGGTCTCGATCCTGTTTTAGAATCCAATTCCGCCGAATCCTAAAAATGATTTTGTGAAAAAATGCTATGCGAAGCACTTGAATTCGCATAGCATTTTTATTGTTCTTATAATTCTACAGAAACTTTATTCAGATGCCAAATATCATCTACATATTGCTGAATGGTTCGGTCAGATGTGAACTTACCAGCATTACATGTATTTAACATTGCCATACGAGCCCAATTCTTTTCATCTTTATATGCCTCATTGACTCTCATATGAGCTTCATGGTAAGAACGGAAATCTTTCAAAATAAAATACGTATCTGCACGATCGCTGCTATAAGTATTAAGCAGAGAATTATAGATTTCACGGAACAATTCTGGATCTTCTGGTGAATAGAAACCATTGATCAGCTGCATCAGCACACGACGAATTCCCTGATCTTCATTGAAAATATCCATTGGATTATATCCGCCTTCATTTTCATACTTAATTACCTCATCGGAACTCATACCAAAAATGAATGCATTTTCTGCTCCAACTTCTTCTACGATTTCTACGTTTGCACCATCCATCGTACCAAGTGTTACTGCACCATTTAACATAAACTTCATATTACCTGTACCAGATGCCTCTTTACTTGCAGTAGAAATCTGCTCAGAAACATCCGCTGCTGCAAAAATTAATTCTGCATTGGATACACGATAATTTTCAATAAATACAACTTTAATCTTTCCATTAATGCTCTTATCGTTATTAATGACATCTGCTACAGAGTTAATCAATTTAATTGTCAACTTCGCACGACGATAACCTGCTGCTGCTTTTGCTCCAAAAATAAATGTTCTTGGATAAAAGTCCATATCTGGATGATCTTTTAATTCATTGTAAAGATACATTACATGTAAGATATTCAGCAACTGTCTCTTATACTCATGCAGTCTCTTAACCTGTACGTCAAAAATGGAACGAGGATCGATATCAATGCCATTATGCTCTTTGATATATTTTGTCAGACGAATTTTATTCTGATACTTAATATTCATAAATTCCTGCTGAGCTTTCGGATCATCTACAAATACTTCTAATTTCTTTAAATGAGGAAGATTTGTAATCCATTCATTGCCAATCTTATCTGTAATCCAATCTGCTAATAATGGATTTGCATGAAGCAAGAAACGTCTCTGTGTAATACCATTTGTTTTATTATTAAACTTTTCTGGATACATTTCATAGAAATCTCTAAGTTCTTGTTTCTTTAAAATTTCAGTATGAAGCTGTGCTACACCATTTACAGAGAAGGAACCTGCAATTGCCAGATGAGCCATCTTAACTTGGCCATCATAAATAATTGCCATTTTACGAATCTTTTCATGATTATTTGGATATTTTTGCGAAATTTCTTCTACAAATCTGCGATTAATTTCTTCTACAATCTGGTAAATTCTAGGAAGCAGACGAGAGAACAGCTCAATTGGCCATTTTTCCAATGCTTCTGCCATGATTGTATGATTTGTATAAGCACAAGTCTTTGTTGTAACATCCCATGCTTCTTCCCATGTCAGTTTCTCTTCGTCCAACAAGATACGCATTAATTCTGCTACTGCTACAGTTGGATGTGTATCATTTAATTGGAATACAACTTTTTCATATAACTTTCTTACATCACCATGTTTTTCTTTATATTTTGCTACGGCTCTTTGCACACTTGCTGAAATAAAGAAATACTGCTGTTTCAGACGAAGTTCTTTTCCTGCATAGTGATTATCATTTGGATATAATACTTCAACAATATTTTTAGCTAAGTTTTCCTGTTCAACTGCCTTTTGGTACTCTCCACGGTCAAAGCAATCTAAATTGAATGTCTGAATTGGCTCTGCATCCCAGATACGAAGAGTATTTACTACATTATTTTCATATCCAATTACAGGTAAATCATATGGAACTGCATGCACAGACTGATAACCCTGCTGCACAAAATGTTCTCTTCCTGTCTCATCCTTCTGTATCGTTACATAACCGCCAAATTTTACTTCTGTAGTATATTCTGCACGCCGGATCTCAAATGGATTTCCATTCTTTAACCAATTATCTGGTACTTCTACTTGGAAACCATCGCGAATCTCTTGTGCAAACATACCATATTTGTAACGAATACCACAGCCATATGCTGCATAACCAAGTGTCGCCAAAGAATCCAAAAAGCAGGCAGCCAAACGTCCTAATCCTCCATTACCAAGAGCTGCATCTGGTTCCTGATCTTCAATCACATTTAAATCAAATCCTAATTCTTCTAATGCTTCACGAATTTCTTTTTGCGCACCAATATTAATGATATTATTTCCTAATGCACGTCCCATTAAAAATTCCATAGAAAGATAATAAACTGTCTTTACATCTTGCTTCTCATATTCCTTCTGAGTTGCAATCCATTCGTCAATGATAACATCCTTCACCGCATAGCTTACTGCTTGGAATACCTGCTCTTTTGTTGCCTCATCAATGGTCTTGCGGTATAAGTTTCTTACATTATCCACAACGCTCTTTTTAAAAACAGCTTTGTCAAATCCTGTCTTATTCATCTTTACCTCCTAACGCCGCAGTCGTCGCGACATAAATCTAGGGATGGGTGAAAGTCTCTTTCAACCGTTTCCTCTTTTGCTCTAGAATACTGGCTAACTGCTGCTAATGTATTCGTTAGCCAGTTCTATTCTAGCAAACCTTTTCTACGCCTAATGCTACGGTTTCTCCGTTAATATTCCATTCTTTTGTATATCCGCTACACTCTCCGCTAACAATTTTATCTGCCATAACATCGGAGCAAATACTTGCCTTATATTTTTCAATAACTTCAGCAATTTTTTGATTATCCTTATGGTATACAATAATATGGTCCATTACTTCAAAGCCAGCTTCTTTTCTCATTGTCTGAATTTTACTGATTACTTCTCTTACAAATCCCTCTTCAATCAATTCTGGAGTCAGATTACTATCCAGTACCACTGTAACTTCTCCGTTATTTTCTGAAACAAAGCCTTCCTTCTGTGTCATCTCAATTAACAAATCCTCTTTCTGAAGAACGACTTCTTCTCCTCCCAGATCCAATTTCAACTGTCCAGAAGTATTCAATTCATCCATTGCAGCATTGCCATCCAAAGAAGTTAACGCTGGACGAATCTTACCTAACAACTTACCATATTTTGGACCTACTGTTTTTAACTGAGGCTTAAACGTATAAGTTGTAAAACTGCGTACATCATCTGTAAATGTTACTTTTTTAACATTTAACTCATCTTTAATAATTTGATCAAAGTACTCACTCAGACAAAACGGTGCTTTAACAAACATATTCGCCAGAGGCTGACGATTTTTCAAGTTAGCAGAATTTCTACATGCACGTCCCATAACAACTACTTTGAGAACTGCTTCCATATTTTCTTCCAGTTCTTTGTCAATCCATGCTTCATTTACTGTTGGATAATCACATAAATGAACACTTTCTGGAGCAGTCTTATCAATGGTACAAACCAAGTTGCGGTAGATATCTTCTGTCATAAATGGAATCATTGGAGCTGCTAACTTAGATAATGTAACAAGACATGTATATAATGTCATATAGGCATTAATTTTATCCTGTTCCATTCCCTTTGCCCAGAAACGTTCTCTGCTTCTTCTAACATACCAATTACTCAGATCATCTACAAAATCTTGAAGAATACGTGTTGTCTCATTGATCTTATAATGTTCCAAAAAATCATCACAATTCTTTGTCAATGTGTTTAATTTTGAAAGAATCCAGCGATCCATTATAGACAGTTTCTCATACTCTAATTGATACTTGGTTGCATCAAATTCATCAATATTCGCATAAAGCACAAAAAACGCATACGTATTCCAAAGAGTACCCATGAACTTTCTTTGACCTTCTACCACAGCTTTTCCATGGAAACGATTTGGAAGCCATGGTGCTGAATTGGAATAGAAGTACCAACGAATTGCATCCGCACCATATTGCTCCAGAGCCTGGAATGGATCGATGGCATTTCCTTTGGATTTACTCATCTTCTGGCCATTTTCATCTTGAACATGTCCAAGCACAATGACATTTTTATATGGAGCTTTATTGAAAATCAACGTAGAAATTGCCAGAAGAGAATAAAACCATCCTCTTGTCTGATCGACTGCTTCACTAATAAAGTCCGCTGGGAAGTTCTTTTCAAACAACTCCTGATTTTCAAATGGATAATGATACTGTGCAAATGGCATTGCCCCTGAGTCAAACCAACAGTCAATT
The DNA here is from genome assembly GCA_900045905.1 of Clostridiales bacterium CHKCI001. Taxonomy (GTDB): domain Bacteria; phylum Bacillota; class Clostridia; order Lachnospirales; family Lachnospiraceae; genus Fimimorpha. Next base: position 229,031 of record FCNS01000036.1, read on the forward strand.
ACTTCTGGCACACGTGTCATTTTTTTACCACATTTCGGACATTTTACGTGTACATTATCAATAAATGGACGATGTAATTCAATATCATCTGGACAATCTTCAGACATCGATTTTAATTCCTCAATACTTCCAATCGAATGCATATGTCCACATTCACACTGCCAGATATTTAATGGAGTTCCCCAATAGCGATTACGGCTGATTCCCCAATCCTGTACATTTTGCAACCAGTCTCCAAAACGTCCTTTTCCGATACTTTCTGGTATCCAATTAATTGTATTATTATTACGGATCAAGTCCTCCCTTACAGCAGTCATCTTAATAAACCAGGACTCTCTTGCATAGTAAATCAGAGGTGTATCACATCTCCAACAATGTGGATAGCTGTGTTCAAATTTAGGTGCATCAAATAACAATCCTCTTTTATCCAGGTCTTCTAAGATAATTGGATCCGCTTTCTTACAAAACGTTCCTGCCCAAGGAGTTCTTTCATCCATTTCGCCTTTTGGATTTACCAACTGCAAAAATGGAAGATCATATTTCCTTCCTACATTGGCATCATCTTCACCAAATGCTGGCGCAATATGAACCACTCCAGTACCATCTGTCAATGTAACATAATTGTCACAAGTAACATAGTATGCTTTCTTATCTAAATATTGACTAAAATCAAATAATGGTTCATATTCTTTGTATTCTAGATCTTTTCCCTTATATGTCTCTAACACAGTAAATTCTTCACGGAGCACAGAAGTCAATGCTTCTGCCAAGTAATAAGTTTCCCCGTTTTCTGACTTTACTTTTACATAAGTTTCTTCTGGATTCATACAAAGTGCAACATTAGATGGTAATGTCCATGGGGTTGTCGTCCATGCCAGAATAAATGTGTTTTCCTCCCCCTTTACTGGGAACTTGGCAATTGCAGAACGCTCCTTTACGTCCTTATATCCCTGCGCTACCTCATGGCTGGAAAGAGGTGTTCCACATCTTGGACAATATGGTACAATCTTAAATCCTTTGTACAAAAGACCTTTCTCCCAGATCTTCTTTAATGCCCACCACTCAGATTCAATGAAGCTGTTGTGATATGTTACGTATGGATTATCCATATCAGCCCAGAAACCTACTGTATTGGAAAAATCTTCCCACATACCTTTATATTTCCAGACACTTTCTTTACATTTTTCAATAAATGGTTCTAAACCATACTGCTCAATCTGTTCTTTTCCATCCAGTCCTAAAAGTTTTTCCACTTCCAGTTCAACTGGTAATCCATGAGTATCCCAACCAGCTTTACGTGGTACCTGATATCCTTTCATGGTACGGTATCTTGGGATCATATCTTTAATCGTTCTAGTCAGCACATGACCAATATGAGGCTTTCCATTCGCAGTTGGAGGTCCATCATAAAACATATAATTTGGACCATCTTTACGACTATCAATACTTTTCTCAAAAATATGGTTCTCTTTCCAGAACTTTTCTGTTTCCTTTTCCCTCTCAACAAAGTTAAGATTTGTAGGAACTTTATTGTACATGATTTACTCCTTTCCTGCCTGGCAGCCAGGCAATTTGCGATACATTATACGATCCCGATTCCTACAGGCAATCTGTATTTCTGCTAAGCAAATCTATAACGTATCTAATTTTCATTGTATTATTTTTCAGGTGTTTGTCAAGCAAAAAAACTCTCCACCCTGCAATCAACAGGATGAAGAGTCAACTTCACAAAAACCACCCATTACTGCATACTAACATATGAGTTCTGAATAACGACAGAAAACCGGCTTAACCTACAGATTTTATCTTTCAGTCAGCTGCTCCAGAGTGATTTTCACTCATCCATTGCTGAGATCTTCTCAGTGTCAAGCTCGCACTATCCTTAACTCGCTGTAATTTTCCCTGAATGAACTACTGTCTCTATCAAAGCATTTTTCTTTTTTTCAATTATAACTAAAAATCAACTTTTTTATAAACAAATTCAAAACACCAATCAAGACGATTGTATACCATATAAATTATAAAAGGCATTCTACTATTTGTCAAGCCATTTAATCCTTTTCCAGCAAAGACAATGTATGTTCAAAGTCTCGTTTTTTTTGCCTGTTGAATATGGATAATATAATGCCCGTCAAAAAACTTACAATTCCAGCAAACATACAGCCTACCGCAATTACTGTTCTTACTAAATGCTTCTGTAAATTTAACTCCTGATCACTTTTTAAAGATGTAATAATTCCTGCACATGCTGTAAATGCAATCGCTGAAATTGCAGAAAAACAAATGCCCGGTTTTGCTTCACTAAAAAGTTTTCCAATCGTACAAAGAATCTTAATTCCGTCAGAAATAGTATTTAGCTTAGATACGCTTCCGCTTGGACGATCTTGATAGGCAATCGGTCTCTCCACAATATGAAAATTATGTTCTAATGCAAAGATTGTCATTTCTGTTTCAATTTCAAATCCTTTACAAGTGACAGGATATGATTTTACAAACTTTCTATTAAATGCCCTTGCTCCAGTCATAATGTCTTTTAAATTAGAATGGAATAAAAAGTTAATCATATCTCTGACAAGACAGTTTCCACTATTATGAAACATTCGTTTATTCTCTTCAAAATAACTGGAAGAAAGCCGGTCTCCAGCTACCATGTCCGCTTTTCCTTCCAATATTAAATGCTCAAATTCTGGAGCAAACGAAGCAGGATACGTATTATCTCCATCCACCATAATATAACAATCTGCATCAATATCTCGAAACATAGAGCGTACTACATTTCCCTTTCCTTGCTTATACTCATGTCTCACAATTGCTCCAGCTTCTTTGGCTATTTGGGCAGTTTTATCAGTAGAATTATTGTCGTAAACATAAATTTGTGCATGAGGAAGTATCTGTTGAAAGTCTCGTATTACCTGTCCAATGGTCAATTCCTCATTATAACATGGAACCAAAACAGCTGTTTTCACCTTATATTCCTCCTAATTTATAATAATTTTATATATTCTATAATCTTCTACTTGGTCAACCAATACAAATTGACAATTATCTCGATTAAACTGTGTTAATTCTCTGCGCGACAGCAAATATTTCACTCTCAGTTTACTTAAATCATCTGGATTTAGCTTAATAACAAATTCATCCGTTTTTGCTAATAAAAAGGAAGTTGGTTCATTTGTTAGTACCACTTGAATATGCGCATAACGATTATAAATCTCCCTTTGTGTTCCCTGAGGATCTAATATAGCCCACTGATTTATATTTGGATAGACATTTGTGGCATTTAACGATGGAACTCCTGCTAACAACGGGATATTTCCATATGGAAATTCCATTCCCTCCGTTACCCATATACCTGAATCGGTTCGATCAATTTGCTTCATCTGTACTAATAATGGATTACTTTGTACCTGATCTAGTCCCTTTTGAATTGGATTTACATATGCCCCTATTACCAAACTGATTCCAATACAAAAGCAACAAAATAATCCTGCTACATACATTCGATTGATATTCCATACAAGCCATCCTATTACGAAAAACATTACGATTATGATAAATACATCTTTCTTCCATAGATAGTCCGGCAATATTGTATGATTCACAATTCCCATCACGCCTGCAATAAATCCTACTAATACAATTACCCCAATATAATCTCGTGCTCTCTTCTTTCTATTTAATGGTCTATACTGCCTATAAAGTCCAATTGCACAGAACAATTCCAATAATCGTATAAGAGTCAGCGTTTCCGCTACTCGGTTTGAACTGCTGAAACTTAATAAAGTTAGTTTGGCCAACCATTCTGGAAATCCCCATAGAGTATAAGAAGTAAACAGTAGATCAATGATAAATAGTCCAATTAAACACGAATCTATCTTTCTCCTTTTTATCATGGCATAAATAGCAAATAATGTTCCAATTGGAAAGAAATCCATAAATAAAGCTAATTCGCAAACAGGAATTTCAGCTCTTCTCAAAAATGGAATCATTTCTGTACGATATGGAAAAAATAGATTCGAACCAGAAAGCAAGGATGTCCAAGCTACTTGTCCCCCTACCGAGACTCGCTTACCAGGATAGGAAGAATTTAATACCGCCTGTATACAATCCCAAGATTTATGAAATGTATAAAACATACATCCCCCTAGCAGTGCTAGAAATAAGATTATAAGCAAACCATCATATTTCCAAATCCATTGAAACGTATTTTTATTTTTTAAAATTACAGAAATTAGTAGCACTAACCATATATATGCAAATGGTACCATCCATGCAGGATAAAAGGTAAGAATATATGTCCCTCCACACCATACAAGAGCTAGAGTTAAAATAAACCTTACAGAATATCGAGTTGTCTTCATATAGTTATCTACAACTAAAACAGCTAATTGACCTGTAATTAACATCTCTACCAGCCCATTAATTGCATACCACCACTGTACCATTGGAGCAAATAACATCATTGCTGCAAACGCAACCGACAGGCATTTATTCCCATTTGTTAAAAGTATTCCCATTTCTATTGAAACTAAAAACAAAGCAATTCCACGCCCAACCCAGAAAAATGCCATGCCCTGTCCCGCTGTTAAAAATAGGAATCCAACCTGAAATAATCGAAAAATTATCATTGGATTCCATACAGGCTGTCCATAAACAATAAAGCAATCTGTAATTCCACCTCTTACAAGGGTGGAAAAATAGGAATATGCCCCCAATGGATTATATCGTTGAGCTAAGGTCAAGGGGGTAAAAACAGCCCATTCATCAGAACGAATTGCTCTCAGTTTTCCAAAAATCAGCTCTTCATTCTGCTGTGCCTCAGGAAGCCTTTGCAGCCACATATTAAAAGAAGAGCCATGCAGTTCTAACACCACACAAATAATAAATATGAAAATTCCAATGACATATCGGCAATGAAATAATTGTTTTCCTATTTTTTGCATTTCCTTTCCTCGCCTTTGATGTAACTTTTTTCTAATTATATCAAAATTTTCTAATTTTTACATCTATTATATTCTTACAATTTTCTTACGATACATATAATAATAATAATATTTAAAACAATAATATGAATTTTCAGTATGCCAAAAAACCCATAGATAGCATTTCTTTATATAACACCAATTTCAGCGGTATGGATGCAGTTTTAAAAAATCTTTATAACAAAAAAAGCTTCACTGGAGCTTTTTTTGCATAGCACGCTAAACAAAAGAAACTTCCACTCGAGCTTTTTTGCATAGTACGCTAAATAAAATAGACACTCCCCAAATTAAATGGGAAGTGCCTGTTTGGTATTTATAATATTAAATTAATTATTATTAATAATTTTCAGCTTTTACTTGGAAGTATGCTTGTGGATGAGCGCAAACTGGACATACTTGTGGAGCTTCTTTTCCAACTACGATATGTCCGCAATTTGCACATTGCCAAATTACATCACCATCTTTAGAGAAGACTGCTTTCTTCGTTACATTATCTAATAATTTTAAGTATCTTTCTTCATGTTCTTTTTCAATCGCTGCTACACCTTCAAATAATCTTGCAATCTCATCAAATCCTTCTTCTCTAGCTTCCTTTGCAAACGTAGCATACATATCCGTCCATTCGTAGTTTTCTCCTTCTGCTGCGTCCTTTAAATTTTCTTCTGTAGTACCAATTCCATTATGCAGCAATTTGAACCACATTTTTGCATGTTCCTTCTCATTATTTGCAGTTTCTTCAAATAAATTAGCGATCTGTACAAAACCATCCTTTCTAGCCTTAGAAGCATAGTATGTATACTTATTTCTCGCCATAGATTCTCCTGCAAATGCAGTTTGTAAATTTTGTTCCGTCTTACTTCCTTTTAATTCTGCCATAATAGTTACTCCTTTCAAATTTATATATTAGTAATTGTTATCATTATTATAACATATTTTTTACCAAAGTCAAGGACTATTTATCAATAATTTTTAATAATTTTAGGATCTATTCTATTTTTCGTTTATTCTTTTGCTTTTGTAACCGTTTACATTATTTATTTTCATTTTATATTTTTATTTTTGTATATATATTTCTTATATTTTTTCGTTTATTATGTATAATTTTGTTTATATATTTTATATAATTTAACTATTTCCAATCCTCTTATTCTATGTTAGTATAAGTATACCTTTACATTTTCTTTTATTTTTTTATTATTATATGATAGCGCTTACATTTAATAACAGGAGGTTCTATATGGATATTTTAAATCATTATATTGAGCAGCTGCTAAATAATAGTACTCCTCAAGCTCCAGCTTGGAATATTGAAAAAATTCGTGCTGGAAAACCAAATACCTGGAATTATATTGATGGATGTATGATTAAAGCTTTAATTGAATTCTATGGTATTACAAACAACTCTGCTTATCTGGATTTTGCAGATGCCTTTATTGATTATTTTGTTCAAGATGATGGTTCTATCCTTTCTTATGACCCAATGGAGCATAACTTAGATAACGTGAATGCAGGAAAAACATTATTTGAATTATACCGTCTGACAGGAAAAGAGAAATATAGAAAAGCAATTGATCATGTATACAGTCAGCTAGAGACACAGCCGCGCACAAAAGACGGAAACTTCTGGCATAAAAAGATTTATCCAAATCAGGTATGGCTGGACGGTCTCTATATGGCTCAGCCTTTTTATGTACAATATGAATTAGCCTTCCACGATGGTGCAGGCTGTGCTGACAGTTTTCATCAATTTTACAATGTACATAGGTTAATGCGTAATGAAAAAAACGGTCTCTATTATCACGCTTATGATGAATCCCGTGAAATGTTTTGGTGTGATAAAGTAACTGGGCTTTCGGATCAATTCTGGCTTCGTGCAGAGGGTTGGTTTGCCATGGCACTTGTAGATACAATTGAGATTTTACCTAACTCCTATGCAGAAGATAAAAAGAAACTGCAAGAGATGTTCCAAGATTTGGTAGATTCGATGCTTCCTTATCAAGATGCTAAAACAAACATGTGGTATCAGGTTATCAATCTTCCTCAGATTAAACCAAACTATCCAGAAGCATCTGGTTCTTCCATTTTTGCATACGCCATTATGAAAGGTGTACGTCTTGGCATTCTGGCTCCTTCTTATTATGAATATGGCAAAAAGGCATTTGATGGAATCTGCCGTACTTGTATTAAAGAGGAAAACAATACATTACAAATGGATCATATTTGTCTCGTAGCAGGACTTGGCAATAAAGATATGCGGGAAGGTACATTTGAGTATTATATGCGGGAACCAATCGTAAAAAATGATGCCAAAGGTGTTGCTCCTTTGATTCTGGCATATATTGAAACATTACATCATGGACAGTAACACTTGCCTATGAATATTTACGATATTTCAAAACAAGCCAATGTCTCTATTGCCACTGTTTCGCGTGTTTTAAACGGAAGCAATAAAGTGCATCCAGCTACGAGAAAAAGAGTTCTAGATGTAATTCAATCCAACGACTATACTCCCAATGCATTTGCACGCAGTCTTGGATTAAACTCTATGAAAACAGCTGGTATTATGTGTGCCGATTCTTCTGACACTTATTTAGCTCAGGCAATTTACTTCTTGGAAAGAGAACTGCGTCAAAATAATTATGCTTCTATGCTATGTTGTACTGGATATCAATTAGAGAAAAAACAAAATTATCTTCAGCTCTTACTCTCTCGTAATGTAGATGCTGTTTTCTTTGTAGGATCTAATTTTATCGAAGAAATTGAGGAACAAAACAATTATCTTTATCACGCAGCCCAAAAAGTTCCTGTCTTTATCCTCAATGGCTATTTATCTGGCAAAAATATTTACTCCGTCCTTTGTGATGACTATATGACATCCTATGATTTAACCAAACGCATATTAGACGCAGGATCGAAACATCCGCTCTACTTACATAGAGCATTAAGTTACAGTGGTAAAAATAAAAGAAACGGATTCCGAGATGCTTGTTTTAAACATAATATTACATCTGCAAAAAACAGAATCTATTCCTGTACAGGTTCTCTGGCAGAAATAAAGGAATTTATTTTTCATTTAGAAAAAGACCTACATATAACGTTTGACTCCATTCTAACTTCCGATGATGAGTTAGCTGTTGGCGCAGTAAAATATGCACTGGCTAGTAGACGATCTATCCCAAATGATCTCCAAATTGCTGGATATAATAATTCTCTTTTATCTACCTGTTGTACCCCAGAATTGACAACCGCTGATAATCGAGTCGAATTTATGTGTATGACTGCTGTCTCTTTCATGATGCAATTATTAAAAGGAAAGGAAATTCCTTCTAAAACAATGTTCTCTGGTAACATTATTTCACGAGAAACCACAAAACCATTTCTCAATAGCTAAAATTCCATAAAACAGGGAACTCACTTAATCCTTTACAAAAGAATTCCCACTGGAGCTTCTACATATCATGATAAAAAGATGGTGTCAGATAATATCCTAATAATAAAGGGCATTATCTAACACCATTTGATTTTCCTTCACAATTAATCGGTTATCAATTCCTCTACAATGCGAATCGCATGTTCTATTCCATCTTCTTTTGTCGCTTCAAAAGTACAATTACAATATGGCTTATATGTTTGAATTGTACTCAGATATTTTGAAATTTGAAGCTGTCCTGTTCCAAATGGAACTGCTTTAATTTTCCCATTTTCCATTACAAAATCTTTTAAATGACAATGACAGATCCATGGACCCAGTTTTTCAAACGCCTCTTCAATTAGCTCTTCCTGATGATCCACATTTTCTGGTGTAATCAGGTTGGCAATATCTAATAAAATACGCAAGTTATTAATCGGAATTGCTTCCAACATCCGTTTTGCTTTCTCAATACTGCAAAGTGGATGATTAATTCCTGGCTCAATCCCTAAAATCACTCCTGTTTTTTCTGCCTGTATTGCCATCTCTTCAATGATCCTTAATGCCTTTTGAAATGCCTCTTCTGTAAAATTATCTGGTGTATATCCCTTCCCAACACTTCCAGTTTCTGTTGCAATTACTTCACTTCCAAATGCTTTCGTATAAAGCATATAATCAAAAAAAGTCTTTTTTAATTCTGGTTTTTCTTCGAATTGCATAATGTTTAAATAACATCCCAAAATAGAAATTGATAAATTATGTTTTCCTAATGTTTCTCGCACATAGAGTGCCAGTCCTGGCGATAACTTATCTGAGCCCGTAAAAATATTTGGGAATGACTTCATCGGAGCACATTGAATATGAGAAAGTTTCGGATATTTCTCCATTGTCATTACAAATTCTTCCAATGTTTTTCCTGGTAAATCATGTCCCCTTACACCCAATCGAATCATATACTTCTCCTTTTTTGACTATTCTTCAATCAAATGAATTCTTCTTATATGTCTTTCATCATTTGAAAACTCTGTATGAAGGAATGTGTCCACAATTTTTACCGCTAATCCTGCTCCAACAACACGACCACCCATACAAAGAATATTGGCATCATTATGTTCCCTTGTCGCCTGAGCACTGAAACAATCGCTACATAATGCTGCACGAATTCCCTTTATTCGATTCGCAGCAATTGAGATTCCAATTCCAGTACCACAAATCAAAATTCCTTTTTCTGCTTCTCCATCCAAAATTGCTTTTGCTACTTTTCTGGCATAAACTGGATAATCAACCGAAGCAGTGTCATAGCATCCATAATCCTTATATTCGATTTGATTTTCTTTCAGATATTGAATTACTTCTTGCTTTAATTCAAATCCACCATGATCACAGCCTAATGCTATCATTAAATTCCCTCCTATAAATGAATCATTTGCTGTCCTGCGGCCTTTTTCAGGCGGTTCATAACAGCCTGACCAAATTTTTCTTCTGAAAAACTTTCAGAATAAATGATTGACACATTCGTTGCATCAAATGAGCGTAACACATCATACAAATTATGGGCAACACTTTCCATATCGCTTCTGCTTCCAATACATTTCACAATACCGCCTTGGTATTGTTCCTTTGTCTCTTCTGTGGCAATAACCCCAACCGTATTTACTCCTCGCTCTTGAATTTGTTCATTAATAAAACGAATCACCGCATCCATTTTTCCCTCTACTAAAGTCACTGGGGCTTTTGGTGCATAATGGCGATACTTCATACCTGGAGCTTTTGGATGAATATCTGGACACAAAACTCCCATAATTGCAGGATCAATTTTAACTTCTCCTACGACCGTTTCTAACATTTCTTTTGTAATATAACCAGGCCTAAGAATTGTCGGTATTCCCTCTGTTAAATCTACAATAGTAGATTCTACTCCAATTCCAACTGCACCGCCATCGACGATTAATTCAATCCTTCCATTCATATCCTCCCAGACATGTTCTGCTGTTGTTGGACTTGGACGCCCAGATAGATTTGCACTGGGAGCTGCAATCGGAAGCTGGACTTCTTTTAAAAGCTTTCTTGCCTGGGGATGGCTCGGCATACGAATTGCTACTGTGTCTAATCCTCCCGTTGTTTTGTATGGCACGCAGTCCGCTTTTGGAAAAATCAATGTTAATGGACCTGGCCAAAATGCATCCATCAACTGCTTTCCAGCTTTATTTATTTCTCTAACAAGTGGACTTACCTGTTCTTTCTGAGCAATATGCAAAATTAATGGATTATCTGATGGACGCCCTTTTGCTGCATAGATTTTGGTAGCTGCTTGTGCATCCAATCCATTTGCTCCTAACCCATATACTGTTTCCGTCGGAAATGCAACTAGCCCACCAGTTTTCCAAATCTTAGCTGCCATCTCAAGGGCTAGTGCTTCATTATCCTCCATTTTTATTAACTTTGTATCTATCATAATCACTCGCTTCTTTTCTTTTTTTCCTTTTCCTATTATAGCAAAGCTAATAAAGCAGACACTCGGAATGCACTTTGCTACTTCCTCATGAACGCAGGTTTCTTTGCAACTTGTCAGTGTGGGATTTCCTAATCCCCCACTGACACGGGCATCTTCATCTCTCCGCTTAGTGCTCCATGCACTTGAAGCAGGGAACTGCCCGTTCTGCGTTCAAAAAAGCAAGTTATTTGTTATTGTACAAAGTGAACCTGACCAACTTTATTTGGTTGCTTTGGATCGGCTGCTGGATAACCTAATGCTGCCATACCATATACAACATGATCGGCTGGAATCTCAAATTCATCTAAAATCGCTCTAATTTGTGGCTCATCACAAATATCCTGTAACTGATTAATCCAAACCGATCCAATCCCAAACGAATATGCTGCTAAGAAAATATTTTCCAATGCACATGCATTATCTTCTTTTCCAAACTTACTTGTTTTTTCATTGGAAGGAATAATCAATACTTCTGGAGCATACATATCATAATTTTCTCTTCCAAGCACTTTTTCAATTGCTGTTGCTAGCCTTTGTATTTTCTCACGATTCGTTACCACTGTAAACTTCCAAGTTTGGCGTCCCATTCCACTTGGAGCATAGCGTCCTGCTTCTACAATTTGTTCTATCTCCTCTCTTGGAATTGGCTTTTCCTGAAATGCTCTTATACTTCTTCTCTTTAACAGAGCTTCCATTACTTGATTCATAAAAAGTTCTCCTTTCTACCATTTCATTGTTTGACGGTCAAAAACATTCATTTTTCACCTATCTTTTATTTTTATTTTATCAGAGTTTTCTTTATTTTTCCACCATAATATCATAAAAAGCAAACGACTTCTGCTTTGTTATACGTTTCAGCCTTAACAAAACAGAAGTCGTTTTCCTTTCTAATTGTTCTAAGATATTAGTTTTTTATTTTTTAATCAGTCGAATTTCAATTGCTTCTAATCGCAAGCTTTTTCCGGTTGTTCCTGATATTGTATTATCTTTTACCCATGGTTGCCAACCAAGATTTTGCACATGTGTACGGTATTCAACACTGTATTTTTGTGCAATCTCTCCTGTTAAATGAATCTTAATTCCTTCCAGTCTTAGACTCTTACCTTTCGTTCCTGACAACACTCCATCGGACACATAAGCTTGCCAGCCCAGATTTTGTACATGCGTACTATATTCAATTCCACCCTTTAAGCCATCACCATCCACACGGATCTTGATTCCTTCCAGTCTCAAACTCTTTCCCTTTGTTCCAGCGAGTGCTCCATTGGTCACTTCCGTCTGCCAGCCTATATTTTGTATATGCGTGGTGTATGAAACACTTGGATTTGAAGTTTTCTGATTGGTTATATAAGTATTTTCCAAATCATCTGGTATACTGCTTTCATTGTTCTTTTCTATCAGCTTAATCTGAACTGCTTCCATCCGTTTCGATAAACCTGCAGATCCAGCTTTTGCGCCATTCTTTGCCCATCCAAGCCATCCAAAATCCTGTATATGGGTACGATAATAAATATCATAGTTTTCTGCAATTTCACCATTCAGAGAAATTTGAATTGCTTCTAACCGCAAATTTTTTCCCGTTGTTCCAGCAAGCATTCCATCGGTTACATAGTCTTGCCATCCAATGTTTTGAACATAGGCACGATAGGAAATACTTCCTTCTACTGCTTGATTCAGACGAATCCGAATTCCTTCTAATCTCAATCCTTTTCCAGTCGTTCCAGAAGTAACTCCACTCGATACATAATCTTGCCAGCCTATATTTTGTATATGAGTAGAATATTCTACAGATAATGGTTTTTCTACAGCCGATGAGTCACTATTTGAAGTTAAATAATCCACATTAAAATATTCATATTTGATTCCATCGCCATATACTTCAATTTGATTGGAGCGATTATATACCATACTTGAAATCACAGCTGATTCATTGAAAAAGGCTTCTATCATTGCATGGTCAATATAAATTTCTCCACTCACATAACCATCTTCCAACGTAAATTCACGAAATGTATCTACTGTATTGTCTACTCCAACTCCTACATTTGGTGTATAACTGCTTTTTACAATTCCTAATTTTCCATTGTTATACTCTAGTTTAACAAAATCATTTTCGGACTCTTTCTTTAACTTAAATCCAAATGTCGCAGTTTCATCTGATTTGGCTTTGAAACTAATTTTTATCATATCCTGATTATTAACAGAAGCAACTGCATCATTTACTTCTTCTACAGAAACATTTGATAAATGAATTCCTGTTTCAGTTTGATCGATATACGCATCAAAGTCAGCAGCGCTCTTAATTCCAAGTGTTCCATCTTCTTTTAAGTACAATTCACGTACCATGGAAGCAGCATGAGCCCATCCAGAATTTTTTCTTTCCATCGTATTTCTATCATCCTGAATCACACCTACTACATATGTTTTCTGTGTGCCTGGATCAAAATAGATCGTTGCTCCTGAAAATGCTTTATAACATGTGTCCATAAGCGTTGGAGCACCCTCTTGATCTGGTATAAATGTATAGGTTTCTTTGTCAAATGTACCAATCCAGTAGTATGCTCCAATATCTACTCCTTCTGTATTTGGACTTGGAGCAAAACAAAGTATGTATTTTTTCGTTTTTGCATCGGCCGAATAGAGAGGAGCTATATTTGGAAGCTCTGCTGACATACCAAACTTTTCCTCATAGTTATCGTAAAACGTCTTAGGCATTACATTTCCACGATAAGTCCATACTTTATAATTTTTTTGACCTCCTTCTTGTGTATAGAAGTCACCATTTTCGGTTGTATACAAATGAATCATTGGTTTTGAATTTTCATCTCTTCCACAAATGACCATATAGTAGACGCCATCTTCTTCAAAAATTTGTGGATCCCGAAATTCGCCTGCAACACCTCTGACATCTTCACTCAAGTCTCCTTGCTCAACGCTTAGACTATCCGCTACAACCCATTCTGTTAAGTTTGGATCGGTTGGGTCTTTTGGAGTAACGATGCTGATATTTTGATTTGACAATAATGAAGTTCCATCTACATCAACTCGTTTATCATTACCCGCTGTAATAAATAAAATCGGCACACCATGGCTGTTAAAAGCCATATTTCCTGTCCATACTCCATCATGAGCAACACTATCTTCCATCGGAATTACCGCATCTTTTACATAGTCCCAGTCAATCATATCATCACTGACCCAATGTCCCCATGTAATTCCACCTTGCCAGAATGGTCCATATGAGTTAAATTGATAGAATAAATGCCAACGTCCATTATACTGGAAAAGTGCATGTGGTTCATTCATCCAATACATTGGAGGCTGTGCATGTAATTGAGGACGATAATAGTCGTCAGCTGTATAAGACTCTTGCAATCTGCAATCATCATATACAACCGTCTTCATAAAGGTAGAATCTGTAAAGTTAGAATGATATTCTTTCACTTCCGATTGTGTCTTAGCTATATTATAGATTTTTAGCTCATCCATCAAACCATCAAAATGTGACATATCATATTCTACTACACCATTATCAACCTTTTGGTTTCCACGTCCAACTATGAATGGAACATCCGCTTTTTTCATACTTCCTGCATCAAAACTTGTTTCCCCTGCCAAATTGCCGTCTTTATAAATTTGAAGACTTCCCTGCTCTCCGTCAAAGACACAAGTAATATGATTCCATTCGTATACATCTAACTTATAGTCACTGTCACAATAAACCTTTTTCCATCCTTTTCCATCTACATATACTTGAAATGTCCAATAACCATATTTCGTCATTCCAACTTTGAATCCAGCATCGTCACTGTACTGTCCGCAAATAATATGAGTTAACCAGTTTTCAATTGGAGCATTTGTATCGGACCAGACAAAATTTCGAGGTGCCACAAATACCTCAACTGTCATTTTATTTGTGATATCATCTGTAACACTGCCATCGTACTCAATACTATTATTTAATCCGTCAAATGAGAGTGCAGTTCCACTCACTGCAGAGCGCTGTGTCCAAAATGGATCTTGCTGTTCTGGACGATATGCGGAGATATCTGGATCATTTTTAATGGATGCCGTAATCTGTTTTATATCATCACTTACCGTTGTCCCAGATCCCTCATCAAACTTCAAAGAAAGAATCGAAGAATTTTCATATGGATCCACTGCAGTGTTTACAAAATCTTCTGGCATATTGCTTTCTAATACATGCAGCTGTAAAACCCCACTCACTGCCTGCTGACAACTATCCAGAATTTCAAATTTAATTGCATACGTACCTATTGCTGACGCATCATAATTTGAAAAATCAGAACTCGTATCTTCGGTTCCACCTTCTGGCGTTACGGATAGAATCCGTCTTGTAAGATAGGCTTCTGGTGTGAAATCATCTCTTGCTACAATTGATTTTAATAAATCATTCAGGTTGACTCCTTTATCTGGCCTTATTGTCAAGTTGTCTGGTATTGATACAATTTCTGGTACTTCTCCAGGAATCCCAATGATTTGCTTGGATAACGCCATTCGCATTGCATCTTTCACTTGAGAAAGCTCATCCATATTCTCTATTTTTTCTTCATAAGAATAATATAACGCTTCCAGATCTTCTTCCGATAAGTAAGTGATAAAATCATCCACATTCACTGCACCAAATCCACCATCTGGCCAGTTATCTACAATTTTAATATACACTTCTCTTCCCTTATACTCCGAAGCATCCCAAAAGATTCTGTGCATATTTTCGGAAAGTGCTGGGTCTGCAAAATAGTTGGAATTGGAAACTTTAGAAAGTTCCTCATCCGTTTCTGCATCACATAATGCTACATATATTTCACTTTGTCTTGCTCCTCCCATAAGGAAAGAAATATATCCTGTGCCATCTAATACAAATGTAGTGGATTTCATGCTTCCTGTTTTTTGTTCGGTGTCTGACTCACCTTCCAGACTCTTGAATCCTCGGAAGAAAAATTCACCTTCTTGATTAAATTTTCGATTATTTGTAAGTGATGGCTCATCACCATTTGCCCAAAACATCGTTTCATTAGAAACTCGTTCTTCTGCAAAGGCTTTTCCCTCAATTATCGTCCATCCCGTCAAATCTCCTGTTTCAAATCCTGAATTAATAATATTCTTATTATTATCCGAAACAAAAATCCAGAATGTCTCACTAATTTTTTCATTATTATGAGTAGCTGTATACGTAACCTTATAATTTCCTAACGTGAGTGAAAATGCATTAAATCCCTCTGTGTAAGTCTCTTCTCCCTTTACAACTGAAGTAATTTTAATATCTGTTACTTCCTGTTCACCACAAGAAGCTTTTACATTCGAAATATATTGGGAAAGATTTACTGGTTCACTATATTCATAAACTACAATATTTTCTGCTTTTATATCAAATTTTAACGTATTATCCACAATATTTACATTTTGCTTTGATAATGCAGTTCTCATTGCATCTTTTACTTCAGACCGTTCATCCAGTTCCTCTATTCCCTGTTTGTATGAGTAATATAAGCTGCTCAAATCCTCTTCTGGCAAATAAGTAATAAAGTCATCCACATTAATTGCACCGAAGCCTCCATCTGCCCAATTATCTACAACTTTAATATATACTTCTTTTTCTTTATACTCCGAAACATCCCAGAAAATTCGATGTAAATTCTCGGAAAGCGTTGGATCTGCAAAAAATTCAGAGTTATTAATTGTGGCAAGTTCCTCATTTGTGTTTGCATCACATAATGCAACATACATTTCCTCTTGCTTTGCGCCTCCCATAAGGAAAGAAATATATCCTGTACCACCAAGTACAAACGTACTCGATCTCATGCTTCCAGTCTTCTGTTCAATTCCTTCCTCACCTTCAATTCCTTTAAATCCTCGGAAGAAATAAGTTCCTTCTTTATTGAATTTTCGATTACTTGTTAATGATGCAGGGCTGTCCCCTTCCCAGAACAACGTTTCATCCGAAACTCGTCCTTCTGCGAAAGCATCTCCTTCTAAAATCGTCCACCCTGTTAAATCTCCGCTTTCAAAACCACCATTCACAATATTATAAGATACTTCATTTATCTTGTTTAACTCTTCTGCAAAAACATTAGCTGGAATCATTCCCATTATCATAGATAAAGCCAACATTGCAGACAAGCTTCTCTTTCGTTTCATAAATCAACCTCCTTCCCAATTACATAAAAATACTTTGTTTTATTCTACATTCAGATTATATTTTATTACATCCATTTTGACGGATCCATCTACAAAAAATGAAATTCCGTCTGCTGCCTGATCGGTATATATTGTAGCAGAAAGTACCTGCTCTCCATCATTGACAAAAACTTCCACACTATAACGATCTAAAATAATCCTCAGTTTAATCGCTCCATTCTCGTTTCTTACAAGACATCTACGCTGATGAATAATTGCTCTGCAAGAACCAGAAAACTTTCGGTCAATTTTTAAAATTGATTCATATGGACGAAAACTAATGGAAGTTTGATATTGCTCATTCTGTGCAAAACGTACCGCAAATTTTCGGTATACATCCCGTTCATCTCCTGGACGGATTGATAATTCCATATCAATTTTACGTCCTGTTATGCCATCCAACCGAATTGTATCATTTTCAAATGCAACATTCTTATATGTCACTTTTTCTCCGTGCAGCTGCTCGATTTCTCGAATCGGTTTTTGTATCAGACGCCCATTTTTTACAGAAAGTTCACGTGGCAGGCTCATTTGTCCAAACCAAGGACGATTTGGGGAATGCAAATTACAAGTATCCCAGTTTTGCATCCATCCAATCATCACTCTTCTCCCATCCTCTGTCAAAATTGTCTGCGGTGCATAAAAATCAATGCCATAATCAATGGATTGATTATATTCTTCCGTAAATACATTGTTTTGTTCGTCAAACGTTCCAATCAGACATAAGGTTCCATTTCCGTTATGGTATTCAAATCCCTGTGGCATCATATCCTGCGGGCTAGTAAGTATTACTGCTTTTCCATCTAATTCAAAGAGATCTGGACATTCCCACATCTTTCCAATACGGTTATAATTGGCTATTAATACCTTTTCATACTTCCAATGAATACAATCTGTACTACTGTAGAGTAATAATTGTCCACTTCCATCCGCAGGACGATTTCCAATCAAGCAGCAATAGGTTCCATCTGCCTTTCTCCAAATCTTTGGATCTCGAAAATCATGACGGCTTGCTCCTTCTGGAAGATCCTTCTCATTTATCACTGGATTGAGTGGATATTTTTCATAGTCTATGCCATCTCCAATTGCAATACATTGTGTCTGAATCTCTGAAAATCCTCCTTCTGGCTTTGGCTCCTTCGTTACACCAGTGTACATCAGCAGCTGTCTTCCATCTGGCATTTCAATTGCACTTCCAGAAAAACATCCATCTTTATCATATAACTGATCTGGTGCCAATGCTGCTGGAAGATACTTCCAATTTAAAAGATCTTTACTAACTGCATGACCCCAATGCATTGGTCCCCAATGAGAGGAATATGGATGATATTGATAAAAGAGATGATATTCTCCATTATAAAAAGAAAAACCATTTGGGTCATTCATCCATCCTACACGGGCAGAAAGATGAAAAGCAGGTTTATCTTCTTTTGTAATTCTCTGTTCCATTGTTTCTTCATATTTTCGCGCTTCACGCAATATTTGACTTGTCATAATAGAACTCCTTTTTTATTCTTTCTTTTAATCTACTTTCCATAGAGCATTCCCAAACTTTTCTTGTATCACTTGTATCTGTTTTTCCTGCATACTATGGAGAAATAGAGAGGTTCATTCAACCTCTCTATTCAATTCCGAGTGTTCGTTTTACTCCATTTTATGTCTTTGCTTTGATTCTACTTTTTATTCTTCTACCTGTTCTGCTGCATAACGATCATATGCTGCTTGATAGACTTCTAATAATTCGTCCATTCCACAGTTTTCTTTTAATGTAGTAAGATAGGATTCCCATTCTTCATCCGTTGGACCACCTTCTTTTATCCATAATCCCTCATTCTCTGCAACTGTATTTTCAAAGTCCGTCTTATACTGATCAATAATATCTAACTCGTCTTCAGTATATACACAGTCAACTGGATATGTCGTCGTGTCATCTACATATGGCATCCAGAAATCATTTAAGTCATTTAATCGTTCAATCGCACGGTCTTCCATTTTAAATGTTGTCTGATAATAATCACTCAGAATCAGCTTTGGACCATATACTTCATATTCACCTTTTAATTCACCAGCACTCTTTCCATATTTTTCTTGACTTTCTTTATCTGTAATACTTTCCCATACACCATCTTCGTCCTGTTCTGTAAAGTATACACCAATTGGGCCATATTGTAATTGCATTACTGTTTCTGGTTCATACCACTGATCAAAGAACTTCAACAAATTTGCAGGACTCTTACAAGCACTTGTAATACTTAAGTTTCCACTATTCGTTCCACCACCTGTACGAACTGTTACATTGTGGTCTCCGTCTGGTCCATCCAGAACTGGAAGGAATACATAATCATCTGCATAATCTCCCATTAATTCTTCAATATACCACCAAGTAGATACACCTACATATCCTTGTGAACATTTTGCCATAAGCTGTGTATCATCTTGACTGAACATTTCATTGTCCATTAATCCTTCTTCATACCAATCATGGAAGTATGTAACTGCCTCACGGTATTTATCCGTTGCACATACGAATTCACAAGTTTCATCTGGCTTCAGAATCAAGTCATTACAAACATCATTTGGCCAGTTCGTAAATCCAAATCCTGCATAGAAAATATTTTGTCCCCAACACCATTCATCAAATCCTGTACTCATTGGTATTGTGCTTCCTGGATCATTTCCATAATAAGTAGCACTCATATCGTTGTCAGCAAATGCTTTCAGAGCAGTATGCAGCTCGTCCAATGTTGTTGGAACTTCCAATCCAAGCTCATCCAGCCATGCTTTATTGATCATACTAAATTGAGGAATCGTGTAGATGCTATAATCTTCCTCTGCACCGATACCTGCTGTTCCCATTTTTTCTGCTGCTGGAAGTCCATAAATGCCTCCGTCACTCATCGTAATTGCACTGCGGATGTCTGGATTTTCTTCCAAAATCTTAGTTAAGTTTGGCATATATTCTTCTGTTAAATATGGAGTCAGATCAATGAACGTTCCATCACTTCCATAATTTGTCAGATCGTAATTGCTAAATCCAACTCCTATAAAAGCATCTGGCAAGTCTCCTCCTGCAATACGAATATTTACTTGTTCTGATAATGAGTCACTCATGCAGTTCCATTCAATATTAATTCCAGCGTCTTCCTGAAGCTGATTTAATACTTCATTTTTGTCATAGCCTTTACTTAAAGCACCCATACCACCCATAATCGAAAAATCTGTTTGAGAAGTATCCTCATTCGCTACGCCTGGCTCTCTTGTTTCCTCTTCTCCTCCATTTCCACAAGCGGACATGGAAACAACAAGCCCTGTTATAATGGTACATGTAGTAAGTTTTTTCCAAAATTTCATTTTTCTCATATCCCGTTCTTTCCTTTCTATTTTTTCATTATCCTTTTACTGCACCAGCCATAAATCCTTTTTCAAAATACTTTTGTACAAAAGGATAAATCACTAACATTGGAGCTGCTGCTACAATAATAGACGAAAATTGAATTAACTCTGTCAATTTATTCAATTCAGCATATCCTCCTGAGATTGTACTCGCTTGGCTTGCACTTGCAGAACTTCTAATTAATACATTTCTCAATACTAATGGAAGTGGTGCCTTTTCTGGTCCAGTTAAATAAATTAATGAAGTAAACCAGTCATTCCAATATGCAACCATACTGAATACAACCATAACTGCCATAATAGAACGACTCAGCGGTACTACAATTCGAATAAACGTTGTCCATTTGGATGCTCCATCAATTTCTGCTGCTTCAATCATTTCCTTTGGAATGCTATTTTCAAAGAAGTTACGCACAATAATCATATTTCCTACTGCAACACCGCCTGGAAGGAACAACGCCCACATATTATCGATTAAACCTGTCTTTTTAACAATTAAATAAGTAGGAATTAATCCTCCTCCAAAATACATTGTAATAATAAAAAATATGCTAATGTATTTTCTTCCAGGCAACGTCTTTATACTCAGTGGATAAGCAGTTAAATAAATCATAACAACCGAAAAAATCGTTCCAATCACAGTATATTTAATACTATTGATATAACCAGTTACAATACTATTATCGGCAAATACTGCTTTATATCCATCTAATGTAAACTGACTTGGCAAAAGAAATGTCTTTCCAGCATACACATCATATGGGTTTGACACAGAAGCAATCAATACATAGTAAAGAGGATACGCTACCACAAACAGAATAACCGCACATATAGCTACAAGAATAATATCACTTGTTTTATCAGAAAAGCCGCTTAGCTGTTTTGATTTCGTTTTTTTACTCATGCTATTCTCCTCCTTATACAAAACTTACATCTTCAGATATTTTGCTCGCCAATTTATTCACTACAATCAGCAAAATAATATTAACAACTGTGTTAAACAATCCAACCGCTGTAGAATAACTATACTTCGCCTGTTCAATACCTTGCTGATATACATAAACTGCAATTACGTCACTTGTTGCTTTATTCAGATCTGTTTGCAGCAGCCATACTTTTTCAAAGCCAACATTCATCAAATTACCTGCACTCATAATCAGCATTAATACGACTGTCGGAATTAATTCTGGAATATCAATAAAGCGAATTCTCTGGAACATGGATGCACCATCAATCTTAGCCGCTTCATAATGAGTTGTATCAATATTTGATAATGTAGCCATATAAACGATAATTCCCCATCCTGCATCCTGCCAAATACCTGAAGCAATATAAATCGTTCGAAAAGCTGACGCTTCTGATAAAAAGTCAATATTGGTACCAGCAATTAAGTTGATTAAACCACCTGATGGACTTAAGAAAATACGAATCATACCACAAACTACCATAATTGAGATAAAATGTGGTGCATAAAGTACAGTCTGAACAACACGTTTAAAGCGTTTAAATCTCAGCTGATTAATTAATAATGCCAAAATGATTGGAATTGGAAAACTCCATAGAAGACTGTATAAACTTAATAGCACTGTATTTCGAATCATACGAATACAATTTGGTGAACTAAAAAAGCGTTCAAACCATTTGAATCCGACCCATTCACTTCCCAACATACCACGGCTTGCTTTATAATCACGAAATGCAATCTGAATACCATACATAGGTATGTACTTATAAATAATTGTCAATACAATAGGTATTAAAAGCATTACATATAACTGCCAGTTAGAAAGTATAGCTTTTTTCAAAGACCTTTTTTTCCCATTTGTTACAGCAATCGATGTGCTACCCTTTTTCATGTAATCTCTCCTTTCTTTTCATTGGATAACCGAAATTGATTAAGATAAGTAGTTCCTAGATTAGTCTGTCCTTGTCTCACACGTGCGCACTTTTTGTGAAACGTTATTTTCAAGCTGTAATAAACATATCACTTACCCCTCTTTATGTCAATATATTTTTGTATATTTTTTATAATTTTATTTAGATTATACAATTTTTAATTGCATTTTTTGTGAATAATTTCATCTATTTTTCAATTATCAACGTCCTTTTACACATATATTCGGTTTATGAATCGTTTCATATTAATCCACATTTTTATACTTTACATCTTTAGTTTTAAGTGTTATAATGAGAATATATTTTATTTTTATATTTTTTAATCGTATATATCCATAATATTTTCTATACCTTTCATGAAATCAATAATATTATATCATGAAATTAGCAATATAATTTTTATCAAATTACCATGAAACGGAGGGATTATTATATGAAAAAAATAAATTCTGCACCTACTATGAAGGATGTTGCTCGAGAAGCAGGTGTAGCACTTGGTACTGTTTCTAAAGTTGTTAATGGGATACCTGTTGGTGAATCCTATCGAAAGCAAGTAGAAGCTGCCATAAAAAAATTAAACTACCAAGTGAACAGCTATGCACAAGGACTTAAAGCTAAGAAAACTTATACAGTTGCTTTATTAATACCGAATACCGAAAACCCTTTTTTTGCTGTTTTGGCTTATCATATTAACTTAGCTCTGCTAAAAAGGAAATATCGAATGCTGCTCTGCTGTACCGACTTTGACCTAAACTTAGAACAAGAATATGTTAGAATGGCAAGACAAAACAAAGTAGATGGAATTATTGGTTTAACCTATAATCCTAATCTAGTGATAGAGAAAGATACTCCATTTGTAGCAATTGATCGCTGCATTGATGTTCATATCCCTTGTGTAGCAAGCGACAATTTCGCTGGCGGACAACTTGCAGCCGAAAAATTAGCTGACCTAGGCTGTCGCAATGTTGCCTTTTTACGTATTGGTTCTTCTTTAACAAACGAACCAAACAAGCGCAAAGCAGGATTTGAAAATGGATGTCTTGCTCGAAATCTGAATTATACAATGAAAATATTAGAAGATAACGATTCCTACGAAGAATTTGATCGTTTTCTTTCTAGTAATATACAAAATGGCAAACTGCTATTTGATGGTATTTTCTGTGTAACCGACAGACTCGCTTATTATATATTAAAAGTACTGCAAAGATTAAATGTGAAAGTTCCAGAAGATACGCAGATAATTGGATTTGATGGCGTAAAATTATTTGACAATATGGATTATGTATGCTCTACAATTGTGCAGCCAGTGCCAGAAATTGCCGAAATGTGCGTAGAACTATTACTCCAAGAACACACCACAATCAAGCCACCTCTTGTCTGTCTTCCTGTTCACTATGCATATGGAGGAACGACATTAGAATTCGACAAAAACTCAGAAAATTAGACCAAATAATCCTTTAATTAAATTACAATTTTATTTTAAAAAACAAATAAACTTTTTATTTTTCCCTTTCTATTTTTTCTTGACAAGTCAATCATTTCATATTATAATAAGATTCGTAATAAGCATTCTTCGTTTATTACAACCACCGTTTTATCTTTCTAGTCATAGATATTTTGATATTGTAAAATGAATTACCCCTCTTTTACGATATCACCATCCCAAAACAGCAACATGGGGACACAAGTCCCCACCCCCTTTTCCTTTTAATTTTTTACAAAGAATATCTACCTTAAGAATAAATGAGAAACTTGCTATGCAAGTTTCTCATTTTTATTATCATAACATGCAAAAGGGAAGCTCCACTGGAACTTCCCTTTATTCTAATCTTCTGCTATAAATTGATTAATTGCTGTTGCATTTGCATATTTTTCATATGTATCTCCATGAATTACAACAAGTGTAGGAGCTTGACGAATTCCATAATCTTCTACTAATTCTTGATTTCCTTCTGCATCAATTTTTTCATAGCATAAATGTTTATTTTGTAATGCATATTCTGCAATCCGACAATTTGGACATGTCTTCGTTGTAAACAGTAAGAGTCGTTCTTTTGAGTCTGTATTTTCTACTGACATAATTTTTTCTACTTTTACTGTTTCTTGTTCTGTTTTTACCATATTGTTTTTCTTGCTTTGCAACTTTTCTCTATATTTTCCAGCAATCTCACTTGGTGTAGGATGCATAGCTACCTGATATACTTTTCTCTCTTTAAACTCTTGCGACTTTCCTTCGTTCCAGTTTTGTACTGGGCGATAATATCCCGTAATACGGCTATATACTTCCGTCTTTTCTCCACAATGCGGACAGGTATATACTTCACCAGAAAGATATCCATGAGCTTTACAAATAGAATAAGTTGGCGATAATGTATAATATGGCAGTTTATAGTTCTGTGCAATTTTTCTAACTAAAGCAGCTGCCGATTTCCAATTTGGAAGTCGCTCTCCAAGAAATGCGTGAAATACCGTACCAGACGTATAAAGCGTCTGTAATTCATCTTGGATATCCAATGCCTCAAAGATATCTTCTGTATAATCCACAGGAAGATGAGAACTGTTTGTATAATATGGAGCATCATTCTTATCACCAGCAGTAATAATATCTGGATATTGCTCTAAATCATGCTTTGCAAGACGGTATGTCGTAGACTCTGCCGGAGTCGCTTCCAAATTATATAAATCTCCATATTGTTCTTGATATATTTTCAAGCGTTCTCTCATATGATTCAATACATCTTGAGCAAATTGCTGTGTTTCTTTATGAGTTAAATCCTTTCCGATCCATTTTGCATTTAGACCAGCCTCATTCATTCCTACTAATCCAATGGTCGAAAAATGATTGTGGAATGAGCCGAGATAACGCTTTGTATATGGATACAATCCCTCTTCCATTAACTTTTCAATTACCATTCGCTTTATTTTAAGAGAGCGTGCGGATACATCCATTAAATGATCCAATCTCTGATAAAACTCTTTTTCATCTTCCGATAGATAAGCAATCCTTGGCAAGTTAATCGTAACAACTCCAACCGAACCTGTGCTCTCTCCACTTCCAAAAAATCCTCCAGATTTCTTTCTTAACTCACGCAAATCCAATCTTAAACGACAGCACATACTACGAACATCTCCAGGTTCCATATCGCTATTAATATAATTAGAAAAATATGGAGTTCCATATTTTGCAGTCATCTCAAATAACAGACGGTTGTTTTCTGTCTCCGACCAATCAAAGTCCCTTGTAATGGAGTAAGTTGGAATTGGATATTGGAAACCTCTTCCATTGGCATCTCCTTCAATCATAATTTCAATAAATGCCTTATTGATCATATCCATTTCTTTCTTACAATCTTTATACTTAAAATCCATCAGTTTTCCACCGACAATCGCGTTTTGTTCTGCAAGATCGTTTGGAACCGTCCAATCCAACGTAATATTTGAAAATGGTGCCTGAGTTCCCCAACGACTCGGCGTATTTACCCCATAAATAAACGATTCAATACATTTCTTCACTTCATAATAAGAAAGATTATCAACTTTAACAAAAGGCGCTAAGTATGTATCAAAGGAAGAGAATGCCTGCGCACCTGCCCATTCATTTTGCATAATTCCAAGGAAATTGACCATCTGATTACAAAGACTTGATAAATGTTTTGCTGGAGCTGATGTGATCTTTCCAGGTACTCCACCCAATCCTTCCATTAGAAGCTGTTTTAAAGACCAACCTGCACAGTAGCCTGTTAGCATAGATAAATCATGAATATGAATTTCTGCCTGTCTATGTGCATCCGCTATTTCCTGATCGTAAATCTCAGATAACCAATAATTAGCCGTAATTGCACCACTATTATTTAAAATTAATCCACCTACCGAATAGGTAACCGTAGAATTTTCTTTTACTCTCCAATCTGTAGATTTTACATAGCTATCTACTAGTTTTTTATAATCTAAGATTGTAGATTTCATATTGCGGATTTTTTCTCTTTGCTTGCGATATAAAATATAAGTTTTCGCTACATCTGCATATCCTGATTCACTTAGTATTTTTTCCACACTGTCCTGGATATCCTCTACCTGTACCAACTCTTTTTTTATTTTAGGCTCAAAATCAGAGGTAACTCTCAATGCAAGCATATCAATCACAGTTGAATGATATTGGCGTTTCTGTGCCTCAAACGCCTTTGTGATTGCTAAACATATCTTTTTAATATCAAACTCCACAATAATTCCATCTCTTTTGATTACCTTATACATAGTATCCCTCCATTTACTGCTATATCTTTACAAAACAGACTGTTTCTATTTTACTACTTTCTGTCTGCATACTCGTGCTAAATCAGCTATACTATCCAGAGTATCATTTATCCTATCAAAAGTCAATATTTAGTATTACTAATTTATCGCATACACTATATGTAGTTTTAACGACAAAAAATTCATTAACAATAGGTTCTTGCATATATGATCTTTTTCTAGTTTTACGTAAAAAATTCTTTCCTCTTTGACCAACTCTACTTAACTTTATTATACAAACAAATTCCTACCCAAAATTACTGTATAAAAAATAAGTATTTTTCTCAAGAAAGTTCCTTGACAATCCATATGTTTCCTGTTTAAATAGGAATCAGAGGACATTCTCGTTATTATTGTAAATCAATATGGCAGAAGTGCTTCAAATAATTTTAGGAGGTACCTAAGATGTCTTATGAAGATTATAAAAAAGCACTGAAATTAGGACAAAAAGAATATCAGGCTTATTTATCTAAGGGAAATTATCCTTATTTGCAGGTGTTGGACGAGATTCTTCCTAATACAAGTGTCGAGGGTGAAGTAAATTTAGGCCTTGTACAAATTCCTGCCGATTTAATTGTAGGTACAAAAAGCGCAGGTCGTAGAACTGCATTTGCGCCAAATTTCATGCCACTTTTATCTTCTACTTCCGAATTTGCCAGTAAATGGTCTTCTTTATGTGATGCTCATTTGACAGAGGGAATCCGTGATCCAATTAAAGCTTATGAATTTATGAATCAGTTTTACGTGGTGGAAGGTAATAAACGTGTCAGTGTACTAAAGTATTTTAAAGCGGCTTCTATTCCAGGTGTTGTGACACGAATTGTTCCAAAACGTTCGAATGATAAAGCAAATAAGATTTATTTTGAATTTTTAGATTTCTATCGACACACAGAAATTAATTATATATATTTCTCACAAGAGGGACGTTACAAAAAGCTTTTATCTATTTTGGACAAAGATCCAAATGAAGACTGGACAGAAGACGAGAAAATGGATTTTCGTTCCTTATTTAGTCGTTTTCAAACTGCCTATAATGCAAAAGGCGGTAAAAAATTACCGATTACAGTCGGAGACGCTTTCCTTGCTTTCTTAAATGTATATGGATATGAAACAAGTAAAAACAAACTTCCAGCTCAATTAAAGGAAGATATTTCCAAAATCTGGGATGAAATTTTACTTCAGAAGCAAGAATTACCAGTCGATCTTGTTCTGACTCCAAAGGATTCTTCCAAAAAAGCTCCAATTCTGACCCGTATCTTGACGCCAAGCTCTAAAGTTAAAGTAGCCTTTGTCCATGATAAATCAACCGAAACTTCTAGTTGGACGTATGGGCATGAACTTGGACGTATTTATGTGGAAGAAACTTTAAAAGATCAAGTTGAAACCTGTTGTGTAGAAAATGTAGATTTAAACAACGCCGATATGGTATTAAATGAGATGGCTTTGGATAACAACAAAATTATTTTCACAACGACTCCACAGTTATTAAAGCCAACTTTGAAGTTTGCAGTAGAACATCCAGATATCAAACTATTAAATTGTTCCTTAAATACTTCTCACCGCTATATCCGTACCTACTATGCTCGAATGTATGAAGCTAAATTTTTAATCGGAGCGATTGCTGGAGCTTTGTCAGACGATTCTAAAATTGCATATATCGCTGACTACCCGATTTATGGTACAATCGCTAATATTAATGCCTTTGCACTAGGTGTAAAAATGATTAATCCTCGTGCCAAAATCTATCTGGAATGGTCCAAAGTAAAAGAACCAAAAGCAGATTATATTCATTCTGCGGAGATCTCTTGTATCTCCACTCAAGACATGATTATTCCAAAAATACCATCCAGAAACTTTGGTCTCTATCAAATCCACGGAGATCAAGTAACAAACTTAGCTATGCCAATATGGCACTGGGGTAAGTTTTATGAAAAATTAATTCGTAATATTTTAAATGGTACATGGAAAGTTGAAAATTCCGATAAAGCAATTAACTATTGGTGGGGGTTATCCGCTGGAGTAATTGATGTAATTTATTCCCAAAATCTTCCAATCGGTACTCGCCGCCTGATTGAATTGCTGCGTCATACCATCACCATTGGTGAATTCAATCCGTTTTCGGGTATCTTATATGCTCAAAATGGTATCATTCACAATGAAGCAAACCGTGATATTCCACCAGAACAGATCGCTTCCATGGACTGGTTATTAGAGAATGTTATCGGAGAGATTCCAAAATTTAATGAATTAACGGAAGAAGCACAGGCACTTGTTCGAGTACAGGGAATTACCCCTAATGATAATTTTAAGATAATATAAGGAGACGATAGGGTATTATGAACATATTGGTAATCGGTGATGAAGAGTCCAAATATTTATGGGATTATTTTGATAAAAGCAAATTAAAGGGTGTGGATTTGATACTTTCCAGTGGAGATTTGTCACCGCATTATCTATCTTTCCTTGCCACATTCACCCATGCACCGCTTTTATATATTCATGGAAACCATGATTCCTGCTATTCCAGCACGCCTCCAAGCGGCTGTATTTGTATTGAGAATAGCATTTATACATATAAGGGTATCCGTATTTTAGGACTAGGAGGTTCCATGCGTTATAATAGCAGTGAATATCAATTCTCTAACCGCCAAATGCAAAAACGTATTAATAAACTGCGCTTTCAACTTTGGAAGAATAAGGGATTTGACATTCTTCTTACTCATTCTCCAGCATATCATATTAACGATGCAGAAGACCTTCCACATGTTGGATTTACTTCTTTTGTCACATTGTTAGAAAAATACTCCCCAAAGTATTTTATTCATGGACATGTACATGCTACTTATGGAGGTAATTATAAGCGCCGTTCCAAATATAATAATACCCAAATTATTAATTCTTACGAACGTTATATGTTTAATTATGAAACTGGTGAGGAATATATCCCTGAATTTGTAATTCCTGAAGAACACTTACCAATTCTCGAACGGAAAATAATCTTATAAACACCCAGAACTACTATTTGAAATCATTACAAAACAAAAGAAACCTCCACTGGATGTGTTTTGCATATTACGATAATAAGAACTATTTTGCAGAGAGTTTTTCTCTTTACGCATGAATAGTACATTATACAACATTTTAATATGGATGATATATGTTTTTGTTGTTTTGGGTATGTTGATTTATGCAATCACAAAAAATATAAATATAATTATTGCATTGTTCATATTGTTGTGTGTTTGGCTTTTTTCCTCTATTATTCTAGCCTTTTATTACAAGAAGAAATGTTAAAAAGAGTTAAGAAGAAAGCGTGTAGATCTCAAGGAGAAATGCACGCTTTCAGTTCTAATTAGATGTTTAATGGCATGAATAATCATAAATAAAGAAATTCATCTTTTCTGACTGCCCGTTAATGTTAAAGATATGCTCTTTTTCACAACGGCGAAACATGCCTTGATGCTCATAAAATCCATAATTACAGCTTGTATCAGTAAATAAAAAGAAGTTATCTAATCTCTGGTTTTTCAAATAATTAAGGGCTGACTGAAATAACTTTTTACCCAATCCCTGCCCTTGACATAAAGAACTTACAGCGAATAACGAAAGTTCTGCTGAATAAGATTTTTTACTGTCGTTTAATAACTGTTTGTCAATTCCGTTGACATTTTTAAATATTTGTGCTACTTTTCTTCCCTCTCTGGAGTGATACAGTGATAATATAGATTTAGCTTGCATTAATCTGTGAGATAGAGGACAGCTATGCTTTTTGATGTCCTTTACCAGAATAATTCCTGCGACCTTTCCGTTAAGTACAGCTACTCTCGAAAATGTATAATTTGTCAAACAACTGCTTAAAAAGACTCCAGCAAGTTTAGAAGCGGTTTTAGGACTACTGAATTCATCATAATGCCATATATCTCTGATAATATCCTTTATTGGCTCAAAATCTTGTTTCTTGTATTCTCTTAATTGTACTTGCATTATTATCCTCCTTGCTTTCATAACCTCTATTCCATATAATAGACTTTACAGTAACTGTAATGTCAACACTGATAAGGAGTTTTTGAATATGAATAATAATTCGATAAAATTGACAACGGCCCAGTTTGCAAAACTACATAAAGTCAATAAGCGAACATTGCACTACTATGATAGCATTGGTCTTTTTCGTCCTAATGCAAAAGGAGATAACGGTTACCGTTATTATGACGTTTCACAGAGTATAGACTTTGAATATATCCGTATGCTGAAAGAATTGAATATGAGCATTGAAGAAATTGTTGACTATTGCAAAAATCCCACGCCCTATAAATTTTTGGAAATTGCAGAAAAGAAGGAAACAGAAATTGATCTGGCAATCCAACAATTAAAGCATACCAAAAAGATATTGCAGAGAAAAAAAGAA
Organism: Clostridiales bacterium CHKCI001; assembly: GCA_900045905.1. GTDB lineage: Bacteria > Bacillota > Clostridia > Lachnospirales > Lachnospiraceae > Fimimorpha. Next base: position 260,104 of record FCNS01000036.1, read on the forward strand.
CAAGTGACATTTTGCGAAAATTTGCAGGAACAAGAAATCAGAATTGAAGACTGCAAAGCTGAAAGAATTTCTGTTTTACGGTATGATTTTTCCGAAGATGATGTATCACAGATATTTACTTATGCAAATGAAAAATGGAGTATAGAACAAATTCGTATAGGAATTGGCAGTTTTATTTCACTTGATAAAGTAATCTATAACACCTTTGACACATATGACGGAATTTATACATATACATTAGGACGAATATCTGGTTCTAAATCTCTGATAAAACCAAAAGGAAAATATATTTGTGGTTATCAAAAAGGTACATGGGATAAAGCTCCTGCAATGTATAAGAAAATGCTTAACTATGCAGAGAAGAATCATTTGAAACTGACAGGATACGCCTATGAGATAGGACTAAATGAATTTGTGATTTCAAGTCCAGAAGAGTATATCACAAAGTTTATGATTAAGATTGACGAGCAGTATTGACTTTACACTTACTGAATAGTTCATACTTTAAATACAGATAACTATGTCGTGGTAAATCAGTGGTGAATTGATTGGTTTTCAAGTTGCTATATTGCTTAGAAGTTCAGTGTTTATGCTAATAGTCGGATTTTTTATTTTGAATTTACCTAAAAATCAAATTTCTACTTGCTAATCATATACGTATATGTTATAATTCAATTACATATTTATACGGACATTATTTTTTCGTAACACTACTTGTTCGTATTAGAAACCCTAAGTTGTCCTATTCGCTTGTCTTAGGAGGTTTGTTTTTCTATCTCTCTTAGTGACATCTGCATAGAGACCTCTTAGACAAAACTTTACTATTATCTATTCTATGAGGTGAATTATGACAGTAAAATATCGTTCCATTTATCAGGAATATGTAAATCAAATTGAAAATGGAGTTTTAAATCCAGGAGATTCCCTTCCATCAGAAGGAAAAATGATGAAACAATTCCATTCATCAAGAGATACCATACGAAAAGCTATGACTCTTTTAGAGCAAAACCATTATATCTTAAAGATGCGCGGAAAAGAATCTGTTGTATTGGATCGCAGCAGATATAACTTTCCTCTTTCTAAAATTTCATCTTTTACTGAATTAGCAATTCAACAGCGTATTAATGTAAAAACAACCATTGCTGATCTCAGTATTATTATTGGAGAAGAACGTATTATGAGAAAACTCGAAGTGGACGAGAATACCGAAGTATATCGTGTCCGCCGTGTTCGGGAAATCGATGGAGAACGTGTCATTTTAGATGAAGATTACTTTTTACGTGATTATGTTCCACGTTTAACAAAGGAGATTTGTGAAGGTTCTATTTATGAATACTTAGAAAACGAATTAAAACTAAAAATCGGAATTGCCAAAAAAATTATTACAGTAAGACATGCAAGTCGAGAAGAAGCATTACTTCTTGATCTGAATGACGAACCTTATATTGCAGTTGTAGCTAGCTTTACAAGACTTACAGACGGTACTTTATTCCAATATACAGAGTCTAAACATCGCATTGATAAGTTTCAGTTTATTGAATTCGCGAAACGTTAACGAAACTTATTATATTTTAAGTGAAAATGGACACCATTATTGTTGAGATGTTCCCTGCACGCTATGATAAGTAAAAATGGAAAAAATTTTATTTTTTTTTCATTTTTTTATTGACTTCGATATACGTATATGATATAGTTATATCAATGACATATACGTATATTTAATCTATTTTTTAATTCTTATACGTATACCATGATCTTGTAAACTCGGCCGACTTTTTACAAGAATTTGTAACCAATTCACTTATTTTTATCAAGCCAGTTTCTGGCAAAACTAAATTATAAAAGGAGAGAAGAATAGTATGGGTAAGTACACGGAAGATTCCAAACAACTGTTAACATTAGTTGGCGGAAAAGAAAACATTTCCGCAGTTACACACTGTATGACAAGAATGCGTTTCGTTCTTGTAGATCCTAAGAAGGCAGACGTATCTGGAATTGAAGCAATGAAAGTCGTAAAAGGTAGTTTTACACAATCTGGCCAATTCCAAGTTATTATTGGTAATACGGTTTCTGACTTCTATAACGATTTTATCGCCGTTGCAGGTATTGAAGGTGTTTCCAAAGAAGCTGCAAAACAGGCTGCGAAAAAGAATCAGAATATCGCTCAGCGTATTGTTACAAATATCGCAGAGATCTTTGCACCATTACTTCCAGCCATTATCTGTGGTGGTTTGATTTTAGGTTTCCGCAACTGTATTGGTGAATTAAAACTTTTCAATGATGGCACACAGACTTTAGCTGATATTTCCACATTCTGGGCTGGTATGTATAGTTTCCTCTGGCTGATTGGTGAGGCGATTTTCCAATTCCTGCCTGTTGGTATTACATGGTCCATTACGAAGAAGATGGGAACGACTCAGATTCTCGGTATCGTTCTTGGTATCACATTAGTATCTCCACAGCTTTTGAATGCTTATGATGTTGCTTCCACTGCAGCAGCAGACATTCCTTTCTGGGATTTTGGATTTGTTAAAATTAATATGATCGGTTACCAAGCCCAAGTTATCCCAGCTATTCTCGCTGGATTTACACTCGTATATTTAGAGAAATTTTTCCGTAAACATTGTCCTGCTGTGATCTCCATGATCGTAGTTCCATTTTTATCTTTAATTTTTACAGTAATTGTTGCTCATGCTATTTTAGGACCAATTGGTTGGAAGATTGGTGATGCAATTTCCTCCGTTGTATACAGTGGTTTAACATCTCCATTCCGCTCCTTATTCGCTCTTGTTTTTGGTCTTTTATATGCACCACTCGTTATCACAGGTTTGCATCATATGACCAATGCAATCGACTTACAGCTGCAAAATTCTTTCGGTGGTACCATTCTTTGGCCAATGATTGCTTTGTCCAATATTGCACAAGGTTCTGCCGTTTTAGCAATGATTTTCCTTCAAAAAAATCAGCCAGAAGAAAAAGAAGTTTCCGTACCTGCTTGTATCTCCTGTTATTTAGGTGTAACAGAACCTGCCATCTTCGGTGTTAACTTAAAATTGATGTTCCCATTTATCTGCGGTATGATTGGTTCTGCATGCGCTGCAATCTATGCAGTTTCCACTAATACTATGGCATTTACGGTTGGTGTTGGTGGTCTTCCAGGCATTCTTTCCATCATGCCAGAGTGTATGATTAACTTCGCGATTGCTATGGTAATTGCAATTGTAATCCCATTTGTTTTAACTTATATTGTTGGTAAAAAGAAATATCATCCTGCTGCTGCTGTTGAAACAGCTGAAACAACCGAATCAATCTCTGCTTCTAATGAAACAGTTGAAACAACTGCTACTTCTGAAGCTCCTGAATTAAAAGCTTTCTTAAGTGGTAAAGCAGTTCCAATCGAAGAAGTTCCAGATGAAGTATTCGCTACGAAAGTTATGGGAGACGGACTTGCAATTGACCCAACCGATAATACTGTTGTGGCTCCTGCTGCTGGTGTAATTAGTGCTGTTATGGAAGATTCCAAACATGCCTGTGGTATTACACTTTCCAACGGTATGGAGGTATTAATTCACGTTGGTCTGGATACAGTAGCTATGAATGGAGATGGATTCCAACTTCATGTAAAGATGGGACAGAACGTATCTGCTGGAACTCCATTAATTACATTTGATCCAAAGAAAATTAAAGCAGCAGGACATCCTGCCATCACTATGCTCGTAATTACGAATGAAGGTTCTGCTAAAAATCTTACTATGCTGACTGGAAAGAATGTAACTGCTGGAAAAGATGTAATCGCAACATTTGAATAAAAAAGAAAGGATGACAGCTATGAAGGATTTTAAAAAGAGTTGTGTCTATCAAATTTATCCAAAGTCTTTTTATGATAAATCAGGAGATGGTATTGGCGATCTTGCAGGTATCACAGAGAAATTGGATTATTTAAAAGATCTGGGTATTGATTACCTTTGGATTACTCCATTTTTTGTATCTCCACAAAACGATAACGGCTACGATGTAGCTGATTATCGCAGCATTGATCCAACTTATGGCACAATGGAAGACTTTGAAACATTAGCTTCAGAAGCTAAGAAACGCAATATCGGTATTATGTTAGATATGGTATTTAATCATACTTCCACAGAGCACGAATGGTTCCAAAAAGCAATGGCTGGAGATCCTTATTACAAAGATTTTTATATTTTCAAAAAAGGAAAAAATGGTCAGCCTCCAACAAATTGGGTTTCTAAATTTGGTGGAAACGCATGGCAGTATGTAGAGAAATTTGATGAATATTATCTCCACTTATTTGATAAAACTCAGGCAGACTTAAACTGGGAAAATGAAAATGTAAGAAAAGAATTAGTAGACATTTTAAAATTTTGGATGTCCAAGGGCGTTTCTGGCTTCCGCTTTGATGTTATCAACTTAATTTCAAAGCCAGCCGTATTTGAAGATGATTTTTCAGGAGATGGACGCCGTTTCTATACGGACGGACCTCGCATTCATGAGTTTTTAAAAGAAATGGCTCAAAATAGTGGTTTAAACAGCAATGGAATGATTACAGTTGGTGAAATGTCCTCCACTACAATGGAACACTGTATTCGTTACTCCAATCCAGATGAAAAAGAATTGTCCATGTGCTTTAACTTCCATCATTTGAAAGTAGATTATAAGAACCAACAGAAGTGGGAATTACAAGATTGTGATTTCATGAAATTAAAATCTATTTTCAACACATGGCAAACAGGAATGCAGGCAGGCAATGGTTGGAATGCTGTATTCTGGTGTAACCACGATCAGCCTCGTATTATCTCCCGTTTTGGAGACGATAAAAACTATCCTCGTGAATCGGCTACAATGCTTGCTACAATGATACATCTGATGCGTGGCACGCCATACATTTATCAGGGCGAAGAAATTGGAATGACCAATGCCTACTTTACCGACATTAATCAATACCGTGATGTAGAAAGTCTGAATTATTATCAGATTTTAAAAGAAGAAGGAAAATCGGAAGACGAGATTTACAAGATTTTACAAGAACGTTCCCGTGATAATTCCCGTACTCCAATGCAATGGAATGCTTGTGAACACGCTGGATTTAGCACTGGTACTCCATGGTTATCGGTAAATCCAAATTATCAAACCATTAATACAGAAGCTTGTCTCGCTGATCCAAATTCGATTCTTTACTATTACAAAAAGCTCGTAGCACTTCGTAAAGAATACGATATCATCGCCTATGGTGATTATGTTCCTGTATTAGAAGATAACACTTCTGTATTCGCCTATAAACGAGTGTATCAGAATGAAAAATTACTCGTATTGGCTAACTTCTATGGAAAAGAGACTACCGTTCAATTAGATGGAATTTTTGAAGACGGCTATGAGTGCTTATTAACCAACTACACAAAGCGTGCATTAGAAAATGAAATGACATTGCAGCCATATGAAGCAGTTGTATTTTATAAAAGCAACTAACCCTTCTCAATAATAGTTCAACAAAAGAAAGCTCCACTAGAGTTTTCTTTTGCATATCATGATAATAAAAAGTGGAGCAGCTGCAAGATAAATTTGTAGCTGCTCCATTTTCATGATTCAAAACATTTTTTTAAGACTACTAATAATCCTTCATGGTCATTATCCAATGTCACATAAGCGGCACTATCCTGTACTTCTTTTGGTGCATTTGCCATCGCATAGCTATTCTTTACATCCTTCAACATATCTATATCATTATGCCCATCTCCAAAGACTATCGCTTCATCCATCGAATATCCATAGTGATCGCATAAAATACGAACTGCTTTCGATTTTCTCACGTGTTCTTCCATTACTTCCAGATAATACTCTGTAGATTTTGCAACATGAAGGTTCGGATAATCCTGCTTTAAACGCTTTTCCAGTATAAGTATATCTTTGGGATCTCCCATTAAAAGAAATTTATGTATTCCTGCATTCTTTGCAAACGCTTCTTCTATATTTCCTATTTTGGATTTAATACCAGTGATTGTCTCTTCATTGCGTACCCACAGATTTTTGTCATCGTCCACAATCCACTTATTATGTCCATATGTATTACAGCATATATTTGGAAATTCTTTATCCAGCATATTCTTAATTTGAACTGCCAAATTCAAATTCATCTGGCAACTATATAAAATCTCTCCATTCGTTCCCCAAATAAGGGCACCACTATAACATATAATCGGAGCATGATTGCCAATTTGGTTTTGGATCGTCAATATCCCATCTGGCATACGAGCCGACACTAGTATAAATGGAATCCCTCTTTGTTCCAAACTTAATATTTCTAATCTCGTATCAGGAGTTACCTGATGTTTACTATTGAGTAGTGTACCATCAATATCACTAAACACAACTCTATATTGCATATTCGTTCCTTTTTTTCGTTCATCTGCACACATCGTAATTTCTCCTATTGTTATTTACTGTTTCAAAAGACTATTCATTTCACGTTGCAGCTTTAAAAGACCGTTATCCATAGATACTTCACCATTTAGTATACGACTAATTTCTCTATCTGCCTCAGACATAACAGAAGAATACTGTCTAAAATTAGGTGTAGCTACCGCTTCTTCCATTACCTGATCAATAACACTCATATTTATCTTACTCGTTCCAGGTGCATCCATTTGCAGCAACTCTTGAAATTCTGAGGATTGTACCACTTCTCGTATTACTGGTAACCCTTGAGAATCCTTAAGAATCTGCTTCTGAGTTTCTTCCTCATAACATAATGTCTTAATAAACTCCCATGCCAGCTCTTCATAATTCGTTCTGCTTCCAACTCCTATCAAAAGAGTACTAACTTCCGACTGATTTTTCCCAGAAGGTCCAGCAGGCATTGTCACACAATCCCATTCAAAATTAGAATATTTCTTAATTCTCCACGGATACGGTTTGTATGTTTTATATTCTGAAAAATCAAGTGGTCGAAAAGCTACTTTACCTTCATCGAATTCTTTTGAAGTAACCGTAAAACCTTGATTAACATCTGTTAACTCCTTTACAAACCTTACCGTAGCTTCTACTTTTTCATCTCCAAAAAAAGTGTTCTCTCCATTGTCATCAAATAATCTTATTCCATTAGAAATCACTGCATTCTTCCATCCATAATCATAATAGCCAAACTGATCTGTAACACCATCCCCGTTTGTATCTTTTGTAACTTGGCGGCATATGTCTAGAAAATCTTGCCAATTCCAGTTCGTATCAGGCATCGCAATTCCTTCCTTTTCCAAAAGCGTTTTATTTACAAACATAAGAGTCGGAACTGTTTCATAAGGCAACGCATACTGCCTTTGCCTAATACTCCCATAATTATATGCCGCACTATAATAGGCATCCTCATGAAAGCTACTATCTTTTTTTATAAAATCGTCTAAATCCTTTAATACGCCAACAGATGCCAACATATCGAATTCTCCTGCTGGAATCATAAATACATCTGGCTCTTTTCCAAGAAGCACCTGTTCTGCCAGCCATTCTGAATAATCATCCTTAAGAATACCGCTAACATATTCAATTTTTACATTGGAATGAGACTCCTCAAAACGCTGAATTGCATCATCGATTACCTGATAACAATTTCCTGTAGGCACATCCCAATAGCTTCCTGCAAACATGCCAAAATGTAATACAGTTACTTTATCATCTTTTTGATTCTGACTTATGGTAGTTGCTCCAATCAACAGTAACAGACTAGTTGTAATAAATATTACAATACCTAGTGCCAATTGTTTATTTTTTTGTTTCCTGCCTTCTCGTTCCATGTTTACCTCCTAATGCCACACTTACTGTGGCATAAATTCTGGGATGGGTGAAAGTTTCTTTCAGACTTTCCTCCTAATACCAATTTACTACAGCATAAATTCTAGAATCATAAAATATATTTCTTACATATTCTCAAAACTCTGTGTTGTTACACCCGTCTGCACTGCCCAGATCGCCAACTGCGTTCTATCTCTTAAATCCAGTTTGCTTAAAATAGAACTCAAATTATTTCTCACAGTTCCTTCTGATAATTTGAGAGCTGATGCGATCTCTTTATTGGACTTTCCATAGCCTACTTGCTGGATTACCTTCCATTCTGTCTTACTAATTTCTTCTACATTGCGCTTATCCACATTGATCGCATAATTGCTCTTCGCCATCTGAGAGAAAAGCCGTACTACCTTTGTAGCAATATCTGGATTAATCATCGCTTTTCCATCGTAAACGGTACGAATTGCAGAAACAAGTCCTGTCATAGAAATACCCTTCAATATGTATCCGCTTGCTCCAAATTTAAGAGCATTATACACATATTCATCATCATCAAATGTAGTTAAAATAATGATTTTTATTTGGGGATAATTTTCTTTAATAATTTGTGTGCACAAAACTCCATTCATTTCTGGCATTCGTATATCCATCAAAATAACATCTGGCTTCTCCTTTCTTACAGAACGGATGACTTCTCGTCCATTTGCTACGGTATCAATTACTTCCATATCTGGATTAGCAGACAATACAATTTTTAGACTTTCTCTAATCAATTCTTGATCATCAGCGATCATTATTTTTATATTTTTACTCATAATCAGTTAAACTCCTCTCCCCATCGAATTGGTATCGAAGCTTTAATAAAGAATCCGTCTTGACCATCATATTCTAATCTTCCATTTAAAAGCTCCAGACGTTCTTTCATATGTTTTAGACCAAATCCTTCTTCCACTTCCTTGCATCCCAGACCATTATCCTTCACTATAATAGTCAGCCATTCTTCTTTTTTCGATATTTCAATAGAAATCTTATCTGCATGTCCATGTCGAACGGAGTTTGTAGTAGCTTCTTGTACGACACGGTAAATGACTTCTTCTTCATCTTCCAAAAATTTAAGCGGATGAACTTGATTTTTAAACACAATATCTATATTTGCAGTATTTTTTAATTCTTCCATCATCTTAGAAATGGCTTTTTCCAAATCCATTTTTTCCAATGCATCTGGGCGCAACTTACTTACTGAACGTCTTACATCTGTAATTCCCTGTCGAGCTACATTTCCTATTTTTTCCAACTGCTTTTTTGTTGCTTCAGGAGAAATATCAATCATTGTAATACACGCATCAATACCAGCCACAATTCCTGTAAGTGCATGTCCTAATGTATCGTGAATTTCTCTTGCCAGACGGTTTCTCTCTTTTGTCTCTGCATTTTTTTCTGCCGCTATCGCATAAGCTTTTAACTTTAAATTTGCAAACTTTAATTGAGAATTCAGGATTTGAATTTGTTCTCGTTCGTTATGCTCTCTCTGAAGCAGCATAGCCATATAGAGAATAAATAATACTAGATTGATAGAAGTAAAAATACTCTTAACACCTTTCAAAATTGCTTGAAAACTCGTGTTGAAATTAGATAAAAATGTATCCCAAGGTATCATTCCAAAGTAATTTCCTAGCAAATTATAATCTACAATCGTATATAGACCTATTATGGCAACTCCTAATACAATCTTTTGCATATTTCCCTTCTGTTCTCGTATCATATCTGCAACAATTAAAAGTACAAGCCCATCATAGTTCATATTCATAGCTACTGTAGCGCTAATACAAAAAACGATCTCTACTACTATGATCAAAAAATGGATCTCTCTTTTTTTGGTCTTCCATAGGTAATTAATACTGCTGCACAATACTAATAACAAATAACAAGCCAAAGCAGTCACACTAATCATTTCTGGTTTCCATGGCCGTACATATACAGATTCCAAAAAACTGCTGGCATTCATACTGTCTACAGTCTCAAAAATACTAAAAATCATAGTTCCTGTCACTAGGCAGACGGCAGCAAAATTCAGAAGATACATTGCTATCTGAAGTTTTATTATGACATTTTCCTTATTCATATGTATACACTCCAATTCTTTCTAGTTTCCTATTGCCATCCATCACTTCCATATATTTCTAAATTTTCAATTGTAACTAACTCTGTAGGAACTTTGATGACAGATTCTACTGTCTGTTTCTCCAAAATACGATACATCGCCTGAGCGGCTTCTCTTCCAAGCTTTCTTGGAAATTGGGCTGCTGTGGCTGTCATAATATGTTCCTGTATCATAGATTTTCCATCTGGAGAACCGTCCACACCGTAAACAGCTACCTTTCCCGTCATCCCTGCATCTTCCAGAGCTGCCATGGCCCCCATAGCTGCTAAGTCATTGAGACACATGATCACATCAATCTGAGGATATTGCTGTAATTGCTGTTCTACCACTGGCATGGCCAGTTCCAGCTGACCAAGACAATCTTCTTCTGACAAAATATGAAAATTTGGATTTCCCTGTATTACATCTTTAAAGCCCTGTATCCGATCAATACCAGATTTGGCACTTCCATGAGTAAGAAGCAATATATTACCTTCATCCCTATGTTCCAATAAATGCTGTGCACACTGGACTCCTGCCTGATAATTATCCGAAACAACCGTACATGCTATTTTATCATCATCATATACATCACTGTCTACTGCAATTACAGGTATTCCTTCCGCTGCTGCTTCTGAAAGGGCTGGCTCAATTGCTTTCCAATCGACAGGATTAATGAAAATAGCTGCTACGTTCTGATTAATCATCTCCTGAACCTGATCAATCTGTTTTTCAATACTCAATGCTGGATCTCTTGTTATGAGTACATCTCCTCTTGCCTCCAGTACACTTCGTATTTCATCATCCATAATTTCATAAAAAGGATTATTCATCGTCATATAAGTAGCTCCAAATTTAAGCCCTTTTTCCTGTTCTTTTTTATTTACAAAATCTAGGGAGAATACTGTAATAATAACACCAAATACTAAGATAACTACAATGGCTTGTATAATTTTTACTCTATATTTGTACATATTTTATTCTCCTCCCTCACATTTACTTTTATCTTAACACTATAAAACAAATTTGCAAAGTTTTTTTTATAATATTGAAAGGGCTGTTACAAACATCATCTCAGATACAAATGATTGTATTACAATCCAACTGTATTTGATCTAGTTTTTGCAACAACCCTTTCCGCTACACATCTATAGCAACACCATTTTTATAATCTATACCAGCCGCTTTCAGAATACGTTGTACATTTTTCTTTCCGTTTTCTCGTCCTTGTCGTATTATGAAAGCTGCCGCCCCAGCTACTACGGTCAATATTACTCCTAATATTCCTGCTGCAAGTCCAGCTCCCATCTGAAATCCCCACCAAGCAATCAATAATCCGATTACTGCAAGGGATGCTGCTGCACGAAGCCAGACACCCAGACGCTGTAATGCATCTGTTTGTAATTTTGCCTCTAAAATCAATGCATTTGTCTGCTTTGATGATGTTTGTTTTTTCATACGGCAAAGACTCCTTTCCTTGTTTTAGTAAGAAAGATTTGGATCAAAGAATCCTAGTAATACTCCTACAAAAGCAATTACTACCAAAATTCCCATAACTACAGTAGGTGAGATTTTTTTCTTTGTCATTAACCACCAACAGAAAATAACGGTTACTCCTGACAAAAGTTTTGGATAGATAGAATCAAATGTGCTCTGTAACTCAATAATTCCTGGAATTTCAAATGAGGTTTCAATATTGATCCAGCTTGCAGCTACTGCTCCGATTACCATTGTACCAATCATAATAATGGATTCACGAAGTGCCTGAGCCTGCTCGCCGACTAGTAGCTCAACCGCTTTTCCACCCATTTCATATCCTTTGAAATAAGCGAATTTCATTCCAAAAAACATTAAAAGGTTCCATACTATGATATAAAAGATTGCTCCTAATGGGGATCCGTTTCCAGAAAGTCCAAGTGCAATCCCTAAAAGAATTGGGATTAATGTTCCTACAATTAAGGAATCTCCAATACCTGCTAAAGGTCCCATAAGACCTGCACGGATACCATTGATTGTTTCTCCATCAATTGCTTCTCCATTTGCCTTTGCTTCTTCTAAACCTGCTGTCATTCCTACTACTAGCGTACCAATCTGAGGTTCTGTGTTAAAAAATGCAGTATAAGTCTGCATTGCATCTTTTTGTTCTTCCTTCGTATCATACAGCTCTTCCACAACAGGAAGCATAGCACAAAGATAACCAAATGTTTGCATATGCTCCTGTGAAAAACAAGTCAAATTGCCGTAAAACCAAGATAAGAAAGATTTATTCAGTGCTTTTTTTGATACTTTTTTCATCTTATATATCCTCCTCATCATCATCGTCGTAGGATGCTGCTGCTGGACGCACCTTCAACATCTGAATTTTATAATTGATTACTGCAAAAAATCCGCCAATTGCTGCTGCACCGATCAAGTTCACTCCCATACATGCAGCCAATGTAAATCCAAAGAAGAAAGTAAGAAAATCAGTAGCTTTTCCGATAACTTGCTTTAATAAGATTGCAACTCCCACTGCTGGAAGAAGACTTCCTACAGTAAATAATGTCTTCATTGCGATTCCATCCATTGGAAGGTATGATTTCATAAGATCAACCATACTGGAACCTGCCATTGTAATAATTACAGTTGGAAGGAAAGAACAGATAAAATGAGAAATCCATGGAAGTCCCATATTCACTAGATAAAGTTGTTTAAATCTTCCCTCTTTCACTGCTTTCCAACCAACATGCTGCCAAACCAGATTTACAGTTGCTGTTCCATAGAATAATACAGTTCCTAATGTTCCTACTGCTGCCCCCAGTGCAGCTGCCATATCTTGTGCTGACTTTGTGGATGCATCCAATCCCATACCTTTAATTGCACAAATAGAAAGTGGAATACCGATATAACTAATCGCACGTACATCCGCAGATACTGTTCCACCAGGCGTTACTAATGCAATATAAAGAATCTGAATAGAAGCTCCGACAATAACACCAGTCTGTATATCTCCAAGAATAAGACCTACCACAAGACCTGCTACCAATGGACGGCCTAATGTGTAGTTACCAAATGTAGTGCCTCCTAGACCAGGCATACTGGATAAACATGCACATAAGCCTAAGAGTATTGCCTGAAATAAATTAATTTCCATAACTCAATATCACCTTTCCCTTATGTATTATTTTATTTAAATCCAAACTGTCCTCTAAATTTCGTCCAGTTTCCAATTGCTTCCTCTTTCAATAATGCAAACTCTACATTATATCCAGCCTTCATAATATCTTCCAAAGCCTGTGCTTCTTCCTGAGTAATTGACTGGTTATTACCAAGTTTGGTTGCTCCTGGTCTGTCGTTACAAGGCCCAATAATTACTGTTTTAACTCCTGGATCAAATCCCTGATCAACTAAAATTTTCTTCATATCAATAGGATTTTTAGTAATAAGGAAATAACGGTCTTTGCTTGCAATTACCTTCTTACACTTTGCTTTCCACTCTTCCATCGTCCATACAAAGGTTTTCTTTCCAGATGCACTCTTATAAGCAGCCTTTAATACTGGATTGCTTGCAGCTAAATCGTTCACAGCTACTAAACCATCACAAGGATATTCTAACGCCCAACGGGTACAAGTTTGACCATGGATCATACGATCGTCTACTCTTACAAATGATACTGACATAATTGATTCCTCCTATTTTTTATATTTTGATTTAATTATTTTAAGATCTCAAACAACAATCTTGTTTCATTATTAGTTACTAAAATATGTTCCATTATATTTCGTCATCCGCTTCTTCTTCCAGATTTAATAACAGTTCTGTAATGGCCCCTCTGGATTCGTTTACAAGACTCTCTCTTAATGTATCGGTATCCATATCGTCTTTCATCATTGCAGCGGTTAATGCCATTGGAAGATTCATTCCGCCAAATACGATTGTGTGCTTCAAAAGATTTCTCTGTGACAATACATCCATTGCATTTGTCAATGGAGATCCCCCAATAATATCTGCCAATAATATGATTTTATCTTCTTCCTTGACTGGTGTAATTGTCTCTTCAAATCTCTTTACAAAGTCCTCCGCTCCCATACCGTCTTCCATACTGGCACTTAGAACATCTTCTCTATTTGCTCCAGCCAGCATCTTGAGAACACTGTGAAGCCCTGGGGCAAATGTTCCATGACTGACGAGTATCACATATTTCATATCGTCTTCCTCCCTTAATCATTTTTGATGTATTTATTGTATCAATCTATCCTAATTAAAACAGGTGTAAAATGTCATGCATTTTTTTAGAAAAAGAGTGATTTTTGTCATGCCATCATGACATATGTTACTTTTTTCATGCTTATGGAATTTGTAAATAAAAAAGCAACGGCACAGCTTTATGCTGTGCCGCCATCCTACATAACTCTATTATTTTTTAACAAGACGGATTTCAATCGCCTCTAATCTCAGGCTCTTTCCTTTCGTTCCTGACATCGCATCATCTCTTACCCAGTTCTGCCAACCTTCATTCTGTACATGCGTACGATATTCAATGCTGTATTTCTGAGCTAGCTCACCTGTCAGACGAATCTGGATTGCTTCTAACCGCAGACTCTTACCTTTGGTTCCTGACATCGCTCCATTTGCTACATAGTCCTGCCAGCCTTCATTTTGTACATGCGTACGGTATTCTACATTTCCACTCAATCCATCTCCGTTGACTTGAATCTGGATCGCTTCTAACCGCAGACTCTTGCCCTTTGTTCCTGACATAACTCCGCCAGTTACATAGTCCTGCCAGCCTTCGTTTTGCACATGCGTACGGTAACTAATCGTTGGATTTGCAGTTTTTTGGTTTGTCAAGTAAGCATTTTCTGTACTTCCAGGAGCCACTCCACCTTTTTCTACTAGGCGAATTTCGATTGCTTCCAATCTCTTGGATAATCCTGCTGATCCAGACTTACCATCATTCGATGCCCATCCAAGCCATCCTTTATCTTGAATGTGAGTACGATAATAAATATCATATTTTTCCGCAATCTCTCCCGTTAAACGAACCTGAATTGCTTCTAATCGTAAACTCTTACCCTTTGTTCCTGACATAGTTCCATCTGATACATAATCTTGCCAGCCTTCATTCTGTACATGCGTACGGTATTCTACACTTCCTCCAATTGTATTATTATCCAGACGGATTTCAATACCTTCTAATCGTAAACTCTTGCCCTTTGTTCCTGACAAAGCGCCATCCGATACATAATCTTGCCAGCCTTCATTTTGTACATGTGTACGATAAGAAACTTGTAAAGGAGTTTCTGGCTGTTCATTATTCCAGATAGAAGATAACGGATAAATCGTAACATTCGCTGTTGCATTTCCACCAACCGTATATAGTTCTGCTCCTGTGCTTTCTTTATCTGGGAAGATCTGCATTGCACCAGTTACTGTATTATCACTTGTAAATACTTCTACTGAAGAGCGGTCTACATAAATATGTAAATCTACGGATCCATCTGGATTGGTAACTGTTTGCTGTACCATTGGTTCTAAGAATTTATCTGTTGGATATTTTCCAGCTTTACTGCGATCCAATGTAATCGTTTGATTTGCAAAATTATAAGAAATTACTGATTCTTGTCCATTACCTGTACGAACTTTAAACCCAGCTTCCGTTGTTCCAGCTTCTGGCTTAATATTTGCTACGATTTCATAACTGTCACCATTAAAATCTTTTAATACATTTTCTCCTGGCTGAATCACCTGATTTTCCAGTATGACAGAAGCATCTTTTCTTAATGTCTCGTATTGACTAATTGGTGTCTGAGTCAATACATACTTTCCACTTGCATCCTGTTTCAATCCTAACTCTAATTGCAGATTATACGTACCATTAAATACTGTGTTTCCACTTGCATTATCTACCAATTTACAGTAATCATCCCAGGTATTCATCCAGTTAATCACAATCAATGGTTTCTGGTTTTCATCATATGGACCTTCATAATAACTCATAGTAGCATACGAATCTTTTCCAAAATTCATAATGCCATCCTGATCTTTATATTCCTCGTCTGGTACAAATGTCCATTTTCCATCAACCTGCTTAAAATCACCAACTTTATAATATCGTCCGCCTCGGTTTAATACCCATTTATATTCTTCTGTTCCATCTACTTTGATACGAGCGATATCTGGGCATTCCGTATGTAAATCTGGATAAACAGACTCTACTTCCCAATTTAATAAATCATCAGAAGAATAAATTCTAAGAGGTCCACCAGCAATTGCCATAAACCATTTATTTTCATAGCGGAATACTTTTGGATCTCTAAAATCTCTGTTTCCTAATGGATCTTCACTCCAGTCTATTGCAACTCCTTCCGTCTTTTCCCAATTCATTCCATCACTAGAATATGCCACAGTAATTCTCTGTCCATTTCCATTGGCCGTAATCAGAGCGACTAATCCACCTTCTCCGTCTTCAAATAAACCAGATGTATTATCTTCATCTACTACAGCACATCCGGAAAACATTGTACCATACTCATCTGGATAGAACGTAATTGGATTTTCTTCCCAATGAATCAAATCGGTACTTGTCGCATGAGCCCAATGCATTGGTCCATGTCCATCCCCTTCTATACTATAATAAAATTGATAGAACAAATGATACACTCCATTATAATAGACCATACCGTTTGGATCATTTCCCCATCCATCTTTTACAGAATAGTGATACTGTCCACGGTATGTCTCATCATAGTACGATGCCTCTTCTCTACAGATTACTACACGGTACAATGTCTGTGCTCCTGATTTTGTATTTTTCAATGCAATTGTAAATGTATTTACTTTTTGTGTGAGTGGAGCAGCTCCATTTACTTGGTTGCCATTTGGGTCAGTTATAACTACTTCTGTATTTGCTGAAACTTCTGGTGTAAATGTAATAGCCGACGCTGTATTGCTCACATATCTGATAGCGACATACTGTCCCTCTTGATAACTCAAAGGATAGTCCATTGTTCCATCTGTCACATCGGCTGTAATGCCTGTTAATTTTGGTATATCTTCTTTTGTGAGCGCTGTGGAACGCACATTTTGATACATTACATCTGCATTCCAATTCAATAATCCAAAGTATCCTTCTAATATGGCATCATTTTGTCCTATTGCTGGATTATCATCTGTAATTTGAGTATAATCTCCGGTACTTCCTACTACCTGACCATTCACTGCATAAACAAGATGTTGTCCTGTTGCCGTAACAGACAAATGATATGTATTATTTTCTGCAACCGCTACCTTTCCACATACAGCTACATCGAGTGCACGGTCATTTTCAAACTTAAATAATCTTGTTTCTCCAGTTTCTCCATTAATATTGGCTACATAGCAGTTTTTAAAGTCATTATTATTATTCGAACGGAATACTAATGACGCAGCTCCTTTTCTCTCATGAAACGTAACATCTGCCTCATAAACAAAATCGCTTCCCTGTTTGGAGGATTTCAGAAAACTATCACCACTGCTGACAGCATTTACTCCATTTTCTGTAACCGTCCATTCTCCATCTGAATAAACCATATCTGTCAAATCTGTCTTAAATAATCCCGATGAATTATCTAAACTTACATCATTACTAGGAAGTTCTACACTATTATCAACTAATGTAATATTGGACCATTCTGCCCCTGACTCAAACGTCAATATTCCAATATATCCGCCTCTCCAATTATCAATTGTTCCTTCCTGTACTACTTGCTTCCCAGTATCTGGATTTGTAAGAGTATATACAAACGTTCCGTCTGCTGTTACATCTATTTTCATATGCAACGGTTTTGATAAATCCAGTTCTCCTCTATCCCCTTTTGAAAACTCTGACAATCCTCCATCTACTCGAAAAACACGAATCGCATCACCTTGATTATTGGAATTAAAGTTTGCTGCATGCCAAGAAGCACTTGGTAAGTTTTTATCTTTTACTCCAAATACTAATGCGGCACTGCTTCCATCTTGAATCGTAACATCTGCTTCCATTGTAAATTGATTAATTGTGTGGTCGAGTTTGTCATACAGAACAAAATGGTCTCCTCCCATTTTTTCCATAACAACCTTTCCATCCTGTACGGATACCTTACCTCCATTTTTAGAAACAAATCCACTTGGATCTAATGTCTGTACCTCTGCCGCTGCTTGGGCTACATACTCGGTTGGAGATTGCGCATAGACATATGGCATCGTACTTCCTATCAGACCAGTCATCATGGTAATACCCATACATAGTCCAAATGCTCTTTTTCTTAAATTTAACATATGTTCCTCCTTTCTTCCTAAACAACTTTCTATCTCCAGATAATTGTTATAGTATAGGTTTACCATATTCACAGTATCGTTTCATCTGTATTTTGTCATTATTTATACATTACATTTGTCACTTTGTCTACTTTTTTATTTTGTATATATAAATATTCATCATTTGGTTCTCAGTTCGACTCTTTTATACACTGTAAAATCCCTTCATAGCTGCTTGGAAAACTAATCCCTGTTTTTTTGAGTTTTTCTATACTCATACTTAAATTTCTGGGCTGATTCACATACCGTTTTGTATCTGCTAATAAGAGTTTTTCTTTCTCCATATTCTTTCCAAGTGAATCAAACACAAAGCCAACAGTTTCATACGTATTACCACTGCATTCACTCCCATAATTATAAATCCCAGCTGATATATCCAATACGTTTTCCATATTTTTTACTACGTCCCAAACGTAAGTCACTCCTCTATACTCATGAATCGGGGATTGGATGGATGTTTGCTGTTTTAATGCATTTAACACATTCACAATAATATTTTGGTTTAAAATGCTGCCAACTTTTGGATAATCAAACATCCATGTTAAACGCAGACACACAACATCAATATTCATATTGAAAAGCCTCTGTTCTGCTTCCAATTTATGCTTTCCATAGACATTGGATGGTCTTAAAAATTCCGTTTCCAGATGAGGATGAAGTCCAATTTCTCCATTATATACTTGATCAGAACTCATAAAAATTAGCTTACTTCCTAGTTCACCACACATAGTTCCTATATTTACTGTTCCAATTACATTTACATTTGATGATAATTCAGGATGCTGTTCACAGACCCACGTATTTGAAATAGCTGCACTGTGGATTACAACATCAGGATGAATTTCTTTCATATATGTCTGAACACTTTTTTCCTCTGTAATATCCATCTGTTTATGAGTTGGCGCAAATACAATATAATCATGCTCCGATTTATTTTTCCAAAATCCACTTTTTGAGAAAAAATCACAGAGACGAGATCCTACAAATCCACTTGCTCCAGTAATTACTATTTTTTTCTTTTGACCCTTTCTCTTTTTCTCCTGAAAATAATTCATATTTCCTTCCTCTCTTCTACACTCTGATATAATACCAACTTCAAAATAGAAAAAAGAAGGAAATCTTTTCATTTACTTTCCTTCTTTATTTCAGTTATCCACCACGTATATTAAGTTATCCACTATATATACCGAGTTATCCACTATATATTGTGGATAACTTTATTTTAACAACTTCTTATTATAAGAGCAAGCATTAATTAATATTTTCCTAATATTATATGAATTATCCTTCTCTGTCTTTACTTTATAATCAAATAGTAATATAATAAACTTATAAAATCTCACACAATCAGATAAACTTAAAAAGGGAGGGGATTTCTTGCAATCATCTAATCTTCCATTGAAAAAACAAATTTTTTCTATTCCAAATTTATTTGGATACTTTCGGATTTTAATTCTTCCAGTTATTGCCTGGTTCTATTTAACTGCCGAAGAACCTTCCGATTACTACGTTGTGACTGGACTGCTAATTCTCTCCAGTTGTACTGATTTCTTGGACGGATTTATTGCTCGTAAATTCCATATGGTTACAGATATTGGAAAAGTTTTGGACCCTATCTCTGACAAATTGACACAGGGGGTGCTTGCCATATGTCTAATGAGTCGTTATTCACTTATGATTCCTCTTGTTATTTTATTCATTATCAAGGAAACTTACATGAGCATCATGGGAATCATTTTTATTCGGAGGAAAATACTACACGGTGCTTTCTGGTTCGGTAAAATATGCACCGCCATATTGGATGTTTCCATTATTGTGTTAATTATTTTCCCAACTATGCCAATTAATGCAGTAAATACATTAATTACTATTTGTATTTGCTTTATGATCTTTAGTTTTGTCTGCTATATCATACAATACACAAAAATGCTGAGAGAATAACAATCTCTCAGCATTTTACTATAAAAGTGTCGTCAATGACCAGACAGGCAGGAGATTTATACTCTGTACTAGATGGTCATTCAACGCCCTGACCTGTATGAGCAAGTGGGGCATTTGCCTGGATTACGAATACGAGCAGCGATGTCGAGAGTGCACAGCACGAAGACATCGACTTTTATATCATGGTGGTGTCCGCAAAGCGAGCATGAAAGTTTATTTTCCTACTAACGCCTGATAGACTTCTCTTTTCTGCATATTTCGGTCTTTCGCAACTGCTTTCATGGCAGTTTTCTTATCGATTCCCTGATTTAAATAATACTCCATATGCTCTTCTAATGATAGTTCCATCCAGTTCTGCCGTTTCTCTTCATCTAATGCCTCTTGACTCTTTCCTTCCATTACGATTACACACTCACCTTTTGGCGGTTCTGCTTCATAAAAAATAATCGCATCTTCCAATGTGGAAGCCAATACTGTTTCATGTTTTTTGGTCAGTTCCCTACAAACCGTAATTCTGCGATTTCCCAGCACTTCTTTTAATTCGTTCAACGTTTTTAACAATCTATGCGGAGCCTCATACAAAATGGTTGTTCTCGTCTCTGTTTTCAACTCTTCTAATATTAATTGTCTTTCTTTTTTATCCGATGGAAGAAATGCTTCAAAACAAAATCTCCTGGTTGGAAGTCCTGACATCGTCAATGCTGTTATACAAGCCACAGGCCCTGGAAGAGAGGTAACTTCAATTCCTTCCTCCATACACTGCCGTACCAGTTCCTCTCCTGGATCAGAAATTCCAGGAGTTCCTGCATCTGTCACACATGCTACGGACAAACCATTTTTCATTTGCTCCACTAAATACCTTGCTTTATCATATTTATTAAATTCATGATAACTCGTCATCGGAGTTGTAATATTAAAATGATTTAACAGCTTAATGCTATGCCTTGTATCCTCAGCTGCAATCAAATCTACTTCTTTTAATGTCCTTACAACTCGAAATGTAATATCTTCTAAATTGCCAATTGGAGTCGCACACAAATATAGTTTTCCTTCCATAAGATTCTCCTTCCAATTATAAAACATGATCCAGATGCTGTGTTTTCCCATAGATTTCTCTGTATTGCTCAGTCGTATCTCCCGATTGTTCATATAAAATAATTGGTGGTTCTACAGTGACATATGGATTCCCGTGTTTCACTGCTTCAATCAAGATTAAGCTTGCTTCTTTTCCTAGCATTGGATGTACCGTCTGCAATCGTTTTAACTTAAGCTTATGTTTCACAAACACAGACATAATATCCCCCAGTCTTTCTGGACGATGGACCATATAAAAACGTCCATTGGCTTTTAATACTTTAGAAGCCTCTCTTACTACATCCTCCAATGTACAACAAATCTCATGACGAGCGATTGCTTTCTTCTTATCTGGATTCTGGAATCCTGTATTCACTGACATATATGGAGGATTTGACGTTACGACATGAAAAGAAGCCCCTCCAAATAATTTTGAGGCTTCTTTTATATCTCCAGTCTGAATTTCAATCTCATTTTCCAAATGATTCCAAGCTACACTTCGCCTTGCCATATCTGCTATCGCTTCTTGAATTTCCAGCCCCACAAATTGTCTTCCCAATGTCTTAGCACGCAATAAAATCGGAATTATGCCTGTCCCAGTTCCCATATCTAAAACTCGTTCTGACTCTCTTATATTTGCAAACCAACTTAACAATACTGCATCTGTACCAAAACAAAACCAATTCTTATTTTGGATAATCTGATATCCATTGCATTCCAGATCATCCAATCTTTCTCCCTCTCGCAGATTAGTTATCATCCAGTTTTGACATTCCTTCCTTCTTTTCCTTTTTTTCCAGTTCTTCCAATGCCTTTAATTCTTCCGCACTTATCTTATTCTTATCTTTTTTCTTTCTTGGGCGGAATTTTAACTGATCCACTCGATATTCTCGAACTTCTTTTTCATCTTTATTGACATTTACAATGACTTTTACAAGCTGTCTAAGCACACTTACTGTCTGTACTTCCCCACGCATTCCATCATCAGTTGTAACTGTATCTCCTACATTTGGCAGACGACTATTTAAATACTCATATGTCTCTTCTTCATTTTTTAGGCAGCACATTAGCCTTCCACAAACTCCAGAAATCTTAATTGGATTTAATGATAAGTTTTGTTCCTTTGCCATTTTAATCGATACTGGTGCAAACTCAGATAAAAATGTATGGCAACAGAGTTCCCTTCCACAAATTCCAATTCCTCCCAGAATTTTAGCCTCATCTCGTACCCCAATTTGCCGAAGTTCGATTCTGGTCTTAAACACCGCTGCGAGATCCTTTACAAGCTCTCGAAAGTCAATTCTACCATCGGCAGTAAAATAAAACAAAACTTTATTATTATCAAACGTATATTCCGCATCAATTAGTTTCATTTCTAACTTATGCTTTGCAATCTTCTCCAGACAGATTCGAAAGGCATCTTTTTCTTTCTGGCGATTTGTTTCTGCCTGTTTTTCATCTGCCTCCGTTGCCACTCTTAACACTGGTTTTAAAGGTTGAACTACTTTCTCATCATCTACTTCTTTTACTCCCAATACAACTCTTCCATATTCAATTCCTCTCGCAGTTTCTACAATAACTGCTTCACCATTCTCGATTTCCATATCCATCGGATCAAAAAAGTAAATTTTTCCAGCTTTTCGGAATCTTACACCAATTACTCTCGCCATAACCAATCCTTTCAAACATTACTATTTTCCTAATTTGTAACATATACATTTATTTTTATAGCTAGTATTTCCATGATTAATGAAATGCAAACAACATTAACTCTAATGTCTGTTCAAAATTAACGTTAGCATTTAAGCGGCGTTCTGCCACATCAATTGCTTTTAATATATTCTCTAACTTTTCATAACTACACTTTGAAGCGATCTCATAAATGCTTTTATAATGATTCTTAAAAATAAGTAAATTCATATCACTTGTTGCTTTAAAAAGCAAAACATCTCGAAACCATAGTCTCATAAAATCAAAGCAATCATAAATATTAATCTTATATTTACTTAATCGCTCTATAAAATTCATTATATCAAATAAATCCATTTTCCAGACATTTTCCAGCATTTTTATTATCATATCAATCATTTCATGAAAACTTTCTGATTGTGCCATTTTCAATGCCCTTCCAATATTTCCTCTTGCCAGTTTAATTACAATTGAAATACGCTCTTCTTCTACACCATGCTCTTTCAAGTAACTTATCATCTCTTCATCTGTAACAGGACGAACTTTTAACGTAATACAGCGAGATCGAATGGTTGGAAGTAACTTTTCTCCATTTGTACTTAAAAGCATGAGAATGGTATATGCAGGAGGTTCTTCAATCGTCTTTAACAGTGCATTTTGCGCCTGTACTGACATTTTTTCTGCCTCATCTATAATATATATCTTATACGGACTACTATATGGCTTAATGATAATATCCTTATTGATCTGTTCTCTAACATCATCCACACCAATTACATTTTTTTCATGGCTCACATAAATGATATCTGGATGATTTCCGCTTTCACACTGTTTACAAGAATGACAAATGCCACATGGTCTGTCTCCTTCACTTTCACATTGCAGCATCTGAGCAAACGTTTTGGCAAAAGTTAATTTTCCTAGTCCATCTTCTCCGCTTAAAATATATCCATGAGACACCTTATTTTGCGCTATCGCATCACAAAAATGCTTTTTTATCTGTTCATTTCCTATTATTTTCTCAAAACCAGCCATCATACTCATCCTTTCTACTGCATTATTTCAAAACCAGTAGCAAATCATCGCTATTTTTCTTCACTTTATTATACCATATGGAAATTTTACTGTCCAGTTCAAACACTATGCCAATAAAATAACTTTTTATAAGGAAACTCTTTTTATTTCTCTATTTCTGTTCTAATATATTGCCTGATCTGAGCAATACATACCTCAAAATCATTATTTTCAAAAAAAATTGAAATCCCAGAAGCCTTTAATTTTTCTTCAGAAAAATCTTTTTCATCTGCTAAATATCTCCTACAGAGTTCCAAGTATTTTGGATTTTCCTGTTCTCTTTCTCGTTTTAATGCTCGTTCTAAACGAATTCCATCATCTACTTTCACATAAATTGGAACTAATAACGAACTCCCAAAATACTGTTTCATTTTTTCATAAGATTCCAATGTTCCAATCATAACACAGCTTTGCTGTTCCAGCTGAAACTGCCCATCATTCACTGTTAGATATCTCCATACACCGTGTACAGTTTGATAGGAACGCATTTCAATAATCTTTCCTTCTTTCTGAAACATCTGAATCTGTTCTTCATCAATAAAATAGTAATCGGTGCCATCCTGTTCTCCTTTACGAATTGGACGTGTTGTATATAAAAGGATATTTTTCAAATTTAATTCTTTATCATTTCTCAAAACTGAATAAATTCGATCTTTTCCAACTGCACTCTTTCCTATAATATAAAAAATCTTTCCCATATATTACCTTCTTAATCTTTTATTTTATTACATAAATATAATTTTTCTTTTCTTGAGATCCTCCACGAATCTGGAACCCATGTGCTTGGTAGTACAAGACTCGTTCGATATCTTTCTCTTCTAGCCGCTCTCCTGGCATAAAGAATGGGATTCCTGGTGGATAAATATAACTGCTTTCTGCGCAGATTCTTCCTGACGCTTTTTCTAAATGAACCAGTTCCTTTTCTTTTAAAGAAGCTTCATAAGGGCATAATACTGTTTGATGTTTAAAATTCCAATACTCTGCGCTCACTTGTAAATACGATTTTTTTCCCATTTCCCCTTCTATTTTATCACTTAATTTCCATTTGTCACCCACTTTATTATACCTTATCTTAGAAGTCTTTTCTTTTTTTCTATCTACATCCATAACTTTATCCAGCTCTTTCAAAGCATTTATAAGACGATTGATTCCTTCCTCACTATCCATAACAGAAGTCATTGCAATTACATAATTTGGAGTGGACATTTCCATTTCCAAATGATATTTTTCTCTCAATAAGTTCATAATCCGTTCCCCTGACCAACTTTCTAATTGACTTCCAAATACTAATTTCGAACAATCGAAGTCCCAGATTTCACTTTTTCCAATACATCTAGAAGATAAATGCCAAATATTTTTTAATTGTGCAAGTTCCCTATAAATTCCCTTTAATTTTCTTTCATAATCCTGCATACAAGTCTCTGCATTTTCTTCCATCCATATAAGACAAGAATCAATGCTAGCCATCAACACATAAGATGGACTAGAAGTCTGATATATTTGTAAATAAAATTTTAATTGATCTACCGAGACTAAGCTCCCTTTTTTATGCAAAATTCCAGTTTGTGTCATAGATGGAAGTGTTTTATGCAAACTTTGTACCACAAGATCAGCTCCGCATTCCAATGCTGATTTTGGGAACTGAGTTCCATAAACAAAATGAGCTCCATGTGCTTCATCGACAATAAGGGGAACACCATATTTATGTGAAATTTCTGCGATTGTTTTAACATCAGAAACAATGCCTTCATAAGTAGGAGAAACAATCACAACTGCTTTTATATTTGAGTGTAATTTCAGTTCCTTTTCTATATCCATAGGACAGATTCCACCATTGATCCATGTTCCTTCTAAAATCTTTGGATAAACATAATATGGCTTCAATTTTCTAAGAAAAACTGCATGAAAAACTGATTTATGACAATTTCGAGCAATCAAAATTTCATCTCCAATTTTGGTTACTGCTGAAATTGCACTCAAAATCCCTGATGTAGAACCATTTATTAAATAAAAACTTCGATCTGCACCATAAAATTTCGCTGCCTCTTCCATTTTTTCTTTTAATATTCCTTCTGGATGATGCAAATCATCAAAACCATGAATCTCCGTTATATCAATAGAATAAGAACAATCAAATAATGGAATTCTTTTATGTCCAGGCATATGAAATGGATAAAAATCTTCTTTACTATACCCTTCTAATTTTTTATAAAGCGACTGCACATTCTTTTCTTCCATTCCATGTTATCTCCTTGGTAAAATTTTCTTTTAAAAACAAAAGGAACCTCCACTGGAGCTTCCTTTTACGTATCATAATAATCAAAAAAGACTATTCAGAAAATCACCTAAATAATTAAAAAAATGCCCAAAGCCGGAATCGAACCAGCGACACGAGGATTTTCAGTCCTCTGCTCTACCAACTGAGCTATCTGGGCATATTATTTTACTATTAAATTTTCAGCTCAGTTGGCTCTGTTGTTCTTATTCACTTTGTTCACAAGAACTGCTTTCATACTAAACTTGTTTCGTCGCTACGCTCCTGACTTGCTAAGTATTCAATGCATGAGCTATCTGGCCATGATTGCGGGAATAGGATTTGAACCTATGACCTTCGGGTTATGAGCCCGACGAGCTTCCAGACTGCTCCACCCCGCGATAATATTTAATTTACAACTGGATGGAGGTGGATTCGAACCACCGAAGCATGTTGCAGCAGATTTACAGTCTGTCCCCTTTGGCCACTCGGGAATCCATCCAAAAAGCCGATGATCGGACTCGAACCGATAACCTGCTGATTACAAATCAGCTGCTCTGCCAATTGAGCCACATCGGCATAATTCTTAAACCAGAATTATGAAAACTAAATGGGACCTACAGGGCTCGAACCTGTGACCCTCTGCTTGTAAGGCAGATGCTCTCCCAGCTGAGCTAAGATCCCATTTCTCAACAAATATATAACATATCTGTCAAACGACCCGGAAGGGACTCGAACCCTCGGCCTCCGCCGTGACAGGGCGGCGCTCTAACCAACTGAGCCACCGGGCCATAAAGGTATATACCTTCAAAACTACACACAAAACTTCTTCATCCTATTTCCTATCCTTCTAACCTTCGAGTTTCTTCGCTCCTTTTCGCTCCCAAACTCTTCCTCAGGTTATGCCCTCGACCGATTAGTAACAGTCAGCTCCATACATTACTGTACTTCCACCTCTGCCCTATCTACCTCGTCGTCTTCAAGGGGTCTTACTTCTTTCAAAT
>FCNS01000037.1 GCA_900045905.1 Clostridiales bacterium CHKCI001
AGTTTGAAATACAACTGATTATCCTTAACAGACAGTGGGATACCACGATCGATCTGCTTTGCTCTAATACAGGGTAATTCTCCATATTTTGAAAAGTGTAATTTTTTCCCATTCGCATAAAGACATTGTTCCACACCCCGCCAAACATCTTCGGCTTTCGTAAGAGCAAATATGGAGCCAATGCCATATTTTTTACCGATTGGTATCATGGAAGTTCTGCAAACATCCCATGTGACATGATATTGTTTTTGCATTGCATTCAACTGATTGGCAAGATTTTTTCTTTTCGTCTTATCTTGGGTAGAACCATAGAGAGCAAGCAGTTTTCGGTATCGTTTTGTTCGCATGAGTTGGTCGTAATTATTTTTCATAAGACCGACCAGTTCATTGCCTGCTTTTCGTATCTTATCGGAAAGTGCCACAATGCTTTGTGCATCAGAAGAAGACATATCGGTTTCAACAACCAGGATATGTCTGTCGGAACATTTACGATATTGTTTTAGGGATTTGTTGTATTCTTCATCCATCATAATTTTTCTGCTCCTCAATATACTTAACTACTGTAGCTTCACTTATATGTCCTACCGTAGATACAAAATATCCTCTTGACCATAATACACCACACTTAGCATAAAACTGTTTTCGTTGTGGAAAGGCTTTGAACAATTCTATGGCACTTATACTTTTAAGCGTTCTAACAACATCGCAAGGTGCTACTGTTTGTGGTACATCTACAAAAATATGAATATGGTCTGGCATTATTTCTAGTGCTTTCATATTGTATTTATAATCATTACAGATCCTCTGTAATATATGTTTGAAAGCAGCTTCAACGTTACCGCTTAATACAGAAAATCGAAATCACTATATAATAGGATACTGTATCAGGTATTTACAATGCGAAGCACTATGATATTGTTCCTCGCTCATAATTTTGTTCTCCTAATTGATATTTTTCCTGTATACCTCTACGCATTAAATCGAAAAAGGTAATTGTTTTTCCTTCCTCAACAGGAATAGATACGAGCAAGGTTTTCAAGTTCAACTTTCCATTCAATAGGAATTGAAATATTTATTTATACGTTATTTGATTTTAGCTGCGACATATATCGATTCCTCTCTTTTCTATCATACATAGATTATATAGATTTTCTATGATGCTGTCAAGCAAAAAGTGGCTTTCATTCCACACGCAAGCGTGCGGTTTTTTCGCCACGAATTTATAACCATGTCTCGTAAAAACTTCTGCCAGATCTCTATATCTCTGTGCATACTCCGTCATACCATGAGAAATTTGCAGCACTGCCAATGCAGTAGAATCTGGTATCCAAAAAACTCCATGAATAGTTGTTTTCCCATCCACTGACAAATAAGTAAACCTTTCTTCTTTCATTTTCTATTATTCCTTTCAACTGTATCGAAAAGCCCATGGAATTATTATTCAAATTTCTCAATCACACATCCATGTTCTTTATTTTTCTTATCATAATTAATTCCAACAAGCAAAATATCGCCTGTGCAATGTTTGAGTGCAGATGAATATTTTTTCTCTTTCATCTGCTGAATTGCTACTTTTACATTCTTGTTCCACATGAAAAAATGCTCTTTGAAATTCTTTTCCTTAGTAATTGCCAAGTTGGCAAACATCTGCTCGGAATCATAGCCCTTACTATAATAGGCTGTAAGCATATTCGCAATGATTAGCTTGCCAAACTGACATGTCCGACTATTGGAGATCAATACCTACATCGTATTCATTACAGCGTTTATATATGCAGGAAGTCCTGTCTTATCAACATATATCTTGGAATTAAGTCCAACCTGAAATGCACTGTTATTCGGATTTACGAACCTCCCCATTTTCCACACTCTCCCTTCCGAAATCTATTTGCTGCTGTCTTTTTAAGTATAGCGTATTCCATTTATTATTCTCCCATATTACCATAAGCGGTCAGAGTTATCAAGAATCGTGAAGAGTTATTCCATATAATTTTAAAAAATCTATAGTCATTTTTTCTTTTCTTTCTATACAAATTGTGTTATAATAACAATGTTTTCTTTTTTACAAAATATTACAATTTTTACAACATATGGGAGGATTTTTATTTATGAAACATCAGAAAAAACGGTGCTTAGTCTTTTTATCTGCATTAATCATAGCATTGTCTGCTTGTGGCAGTCAGCCATCTAGCCAATCTGCTTCACAAACAACGGAATATACGACAGAACAAAAGACTACAAAAAACACTACACAATCGAAAGAAACTACAGAAGAGGAAACTACACAATCTAAAAAGGAAATAGCCTCCAAAAAAGCAAAGGAAAAATCCATTGCTGCATCTAAAGAAGAGGCTTCAGAAAAAGCTTCCATCAAGGCATCTAAGGCAGAAGAATCCAAAAAAGCTTCGATCGAGTCATCCAAGGAAGAAGAAAAACAAGCTTCCATCGCTCAGTCACAGGCAGAAGCACAGCAGGCTTCGATTGCCGCTTCTCAGCAAGCTTCCGTAGCTCAATCACAGGCAGAGGCACAGCAAGCTTCCATCGCCGCTTCCCAACAAGCTTCGGCAGCTCAATCACAGGCGGAAGCAGAAGCAGCTTCCATCGCTGCTTCTCAGCAAGCCTCCATTGCCCAATCACAAGCACAGCAGAACAATCAGACACAAATGGTCTGGCTTACAAAAACTGGTTCCAAATATCATAACAAACCAAATTGCGGAAACAGTAATCCAGACACCTCCTGGCAAGTACCACTTGGACAGGCACAGGCAAGTGGATATGAGCCTTGCAAAAATTGCTTCCGCTAAAAATGAAAAAAGAGCCTTCTAAATTCTTTTTGTATACTATTACAAGAATTTAAAAATGCCACTTTTGACAGGAAATATTTCCTGTCAAGAGTGGCATTTATCGTTTCATTATTTATTTTAATCAGTCTACCTGTACACTCCAGCCTTCTGGTCCCTTTACTTTGCCTAACTGGATGCCTGTTACGGTATCATAAAGTTTCTGACTTAATTCTCCAATCTTTCCTCCATTGATTTCAAAGCGGTGATCTTCAAATCTCAGTTCTCCTACTGGAGAAATAACTGCAGCTGTACCACTTCCGAAACATTCTTCTAATGTACCGTTCATAGCAGCTTCATATACTTCATCTACAGAAATACGTCTTTCTTCTACTGGAACGCCCCATTGCTTACAGAGCTGAATAACAGAATCTCTTGTTACACCTGCTAAAATACTTCCTGTTAGCATTGGAGTAACAACGGTTCCATTAATCTTGAAAAAGATATTCATTGCTCCTACTTCTTCGATGTATTTTCTTTCTACACCATCTAACCAAAGTACCTGAGAATATCCTTCGTCATGTGCTTTTACTTGACTCTTTAAGCTGGCTACATAATTACCGCCAGTCTTTGCTTCACCGATACCGCCACGAACTGCACGAACGTATTCATCTTCAATCCAAATCTTAACTGGTTCTAATCCACTTTCATAATATGGACCAACTGGAGAAAGAATAATGATAAATAGATAAGTATCGGATGGTCTTACTCCTAAAAATGGATCGGTTGCAATAATAAATGGACGAATATATAAGGAAGTTCCTGGTTTTTCTGGAATCCAGTCTGCATCTGTCTTTACAATTGCTTTTAATGCCTGCAAGAAATCTTCTTCTGGGATTTCTGGAATACAAAGTCTGCGATTTGTTTTGTTTGCACGCTCAATATTTTTATCTGGACGGAATAATAAAACTTCTTCCTTTGGTCCACGATATGCTTTTAATCCTTCAAACATCTCTTGTCCATAATGAAATACCATTGCAGATGGTTCGAGTACAATTGGCTGATATGGCACAATTCTTGGATCATGCCATCCTTTTCCTGTCTCATAATTCATAATAAACATATGATCAGTAAAAATGGTTCCGAATACTAACGGATCATCGGCTGCTGGTTTTTGCTTTGGGCTTGTTGTTAATTCATATTTGATATCTAACATAACTACTCATCCTCTCTTTAGAAATCTATACCCTTAGGTCGTTTCCTCTATTCGCTTACTCCCTCTTCCTTTCATCTAGGAAAGGTATAAAAGGCTTTAACACAGCCTTTTGTAGAAAGCCCCCATAGCTGAAGCAGATGTTTTTGGATCAACATGGTAACACTTTATCATATAGAAGAACTAAAAATAATTTAAAACTTTTTTTTGTGTCTGTCAAGGCTTTCTAACGTATTTTTGAAAATAATATTCCAAATCAAAATAGGTCTGTTCTTCGCTTTCCTCTTTCATCATCCATTCCTCCATTTGAGTTAAATCGGGGAAAAAAGCATCTGCTTGATAAGTATAATTAATTTTTGTAACATGTATCGTATCTACAAATGGAAGGAATTGTTCATACACACTTTGTCCGCCAATAATATAAACATCCTCAGAACGATAATTCTTTAACACTTCATTTGCCTCTTTGCTGTTATGTGCAACAATTACATTTCTGGGATGATAATTCGTTCTTGTCGTCAAAACAATATTCGTACGCTTTGCAAGGGGCTGACCGCCTGGAAGACTTTCTAATGTTTTTCTTCCCATAACCACAACTTTCCCCATCGTTTCTCTTTGAAATAATTGCATATCGGCTGGGATTCGCACAAGCAGCTTTCCTTGATTGCCGATCGCCCAATTATTATCTACTGCCACAATCATCTGCATAATAATTCTCCTTCCATAAGAAATACGAAAACCTTATTCCTATTTATTTAATTTTTAAAGCTGTGAATTGGAGCTGGAATTCTTCCACCTCTTGTTACAAATGCAGAACAGTCTTTTTGATTCACTGGCATAATCGGAGCATAACCAAGCAAACCTCCAAATTCAACGGTTTCTCCAACTCCTTTTCCAATGACTGGAATAATACGAACGGCCGTTGTTTTTTGATTTACCATACCAATCGCTGCCTCGTCTGCAATAATACCTGCAATCGTAGTAGCTTTTGTATCTCCTGGAATTGCAATCATATCCAATCCTACGGAACATACACAGGTCATAGCCTCTAGTTTTTCTAATGTTAACGCCCCACAAGCTGCTGCTTCAATCATTCCCTGATCTTCACTAACTGGAATAAATGCTCCACTCAGTCCACCTACATAAGACGAAGCCATAACACCACCTTTTTTCACTTGGTCATTTAACATTGCCAGGGCTGCTGTTGTACCTGGTGCACCAACCATTTCTAGACCAATCTCTTCCAAGATCTCTGCCACACTATCGCCAACCGCAGGAGTTGGAGCAAGAGAAAGATCAATAATACCGAAAGGAATATTCAAACGGCGGCTTGCCTCCTGTGCAACTAGCTGGCCAACACGAGTGATCTTAAACGCAGTCTTTTTAATTTTTTCACAAAGTTCTTCAAAGTTTTTGCCTCTTACTTCTTCTAATGCCGTTTTTACAACACCTGGGCCACTGACTCCAACATTAATAATTGCGTCTGCTTCTGTAACTCCATGAAAAGCTCCAGCCATAAATGGATTATCATCTGGTGCATTACAAAAAACAACTAATTTGGCACATCCAAGCGAATCATTTTCTTTTGTAAGTTCCGCCGTTTTTCGCACAATTTCACCCATCAGACAAATGGCATCCATATTCATTCCTGTTTTTGTAGATCCTACATTAACTGAACTACATACACGTTCCGTCGCAGCAAGTGCTTCTGGAATGGATTCAATTAAAAGCCGATCTGCCGTCGTCATACCTTTACTTACTAATGCAGAATAGCCTCCAATAAAGTTTACTCCAACTGTTTTTGCCGCACAATCTAACGTTTTTGCAATCGTTACAAAGTCTTCGGATGTTTTACAACAGCTGCCTCCAACAAGCGCAATTGGAGTAACCGAAATACGTTTGTTTACGATCGGAATTCCATATTCTTGTTCAATATCCTGTCCCGTAGAAACTAATTTTTCTGCCAGTTTTGTAATTTTATTATAAATTTTTTCATTTACTTTTTCTAAGTCGTTATCACAGCAATCCAGCAGACTAATTCCCATTGTAATGGTTCGAACATCCAATTTTTCTTGCTCAATCATATGATTGGTTTCATTTACTTCAAAAATATTTAGCATAGCTCCTCCTTAAATACGATGCATTTTTGTAAAAATCTCTTCTTTTTGACAACGGATTTTAACTCCAATTTTCTCTCCCAATGCATCTAATTCTGTAACAATACTGCCAAACTCTTTTGAAGAATCATTTACATCCACAATCATCATCATATTAAAATATCCTTGAACAATTGTTTGAGAAATATCTAAAATATTAATATTTGCTTCCGCAAGATAAGTACATACTTTTGCGATAATACCTACGGTATCCTTTCCTACTACTGTAATGATTGCCTTTGTCATAGTTTTCCCTTTCTTTGTCATTTTTTCAATCTTACTTTTTGTTTCTATTGAAAAAGCTGCTCTGTAAACAATAAAAACTATTTTACGAAACAGCCTTTTGCTCTGTTAAATTTGAACTACGGGTGACATTTGATTTCGTTGTGCCACGTGAATTGGGAAATCAGAGGAATGGTATTTTGTATCTGCCATATCAATTTCACAACAAACGGTTTCATATGCCAACGCCTCATAATTGTTTTCCTGGCTCAAATGCCCCAGCATAATATATTTTAAATCATCATGCAATACCTCATTTAAAAGCTGTCCAGCACATTCATTGGATAAATGTCCATATTTTCCAAAAATACGACGCTTTAAATAATATGGATACGATCCCATCTCTAGCATTCTCACATCATGATTTGCCTCTAAAAGTATCGCATCTAAATTCAATAAATGCTGAACGGTATAATCATTATAATCACCCAAATCCGTAATAACTCCAATTACACTTGTATTCGATTGCACACGGTAAGCCACTGGATTTGCTGCATCGTGACTATTGGAGAACGGCAATATTTCCATATCACCTGCTATAACTGTCTCATCTGGCAAAATTGGATGATATAAGTCAGAATCAATTTCTCCCTTTTTATCTATTTGTTTGATCGCCTGCAATGTCTCTTTTGTACCATAAAGTGGAATCCCAAATTTCTTTGACAATACACGAATTCCCTGAATATGGTCGGAATGTTCATGCGTAATAAAGATTCCATCTAAGTCAGATGGTTTCAAATCGAGATTTTTTAGATTGTCAGTAATCCTTTTACAGGAAACTCCCGCATCAATTAAAATATGTGACTGTTCTGTTCCAATATAAGTACAATTTCCACTGCTCCCACTCGCAATGCTAGCAAAACGCATTTTACTCCCACCTTTTTTAACCATTTCGATAAAATATACAAATTTTACCGCCCTTTTATTATAGAAAAGCATATCTAAGCTGTCAACCCAGAAGTCGATGAATTTGAGCCTTTGTCTCCTCAAAATCTCCCCCATTTTCGATGACATAATCTGCAATTTCATAAAATCTTTCTTCATCCATCTGCTGCTTCATAATTGCTTTGCACCGTTCTCTTGAGTACCCTCTGGACGCGATTAATCGCTCAATTCTTACTTCATCTGGCGCGTGAATATACCACACCCAATCACATTCATCGCTCATACCGCTCTCTTCTAAAATTGCGGTTTCTAAAAACAAAAACTCATATTTTCCAGACTTTTCGATTTTCTCCATCTCTTTCACAATTGCTTTACAAATCAACGGATGTGTTAAACCATTAATTTTTTGGATGGATGCGTTATCTTTAAATGCAATTTCTGCTAGTTTTCTCTTATCAATCGTTCCATTATCCATCAAAATTCCATTTCCATAAACCTCAATCAAACGATCATAAGTAGCGCCTCCTGGTTCCATTAATTGATGTCCTACTTCATCCGCCAGAATCACATAGGCCGAGTAATGATTCTTAATATAGTCCAGCACACTTGATTTTCCAGAACCAACCCCTCCAGTAATACCAATTGTTATCATAATCTCCTCCTCTTTTTGTAACTATTTTGTCTCAAACCAGCTCATACCAGTTTCCAGATCAATTTCCAGTGGTACTTTCAAATCTGCTGCTCCTCGCATTTCTTCTGTTAAAATCCGTTTTACTTTTTCCACTTCTTCTTGCTTTGCTTCTACTAACAATTCATCATGCACCTGTAAAATCACACGAGACTCCAATTGTTCCTTTCTCAGTCGTTCATCCACACGAATCATTGCAATTTTCATTATATCCGCCGCCGTTCCTTGAATTGGCGAATTCATCGCTACTCGTTCTCCAAATTGGCGCTGCATATACTGTGCTGATTTTAATTCTGGAATTGGTCTTCGGCGTCCAAACATTGTACTTACAAATCCATGTTCTTTTCCATCTTCTACTAATTGATCCAGAAACTGCTTTACTTTTGGATAAGTTTCAAAATAACGCTGAATATAATCGAGTGCCTCTTTTCTTGTAATACTTAAATCCTCACTCAATCCAAATGCACTAATACCATATACAATTCCAAAATTAACTGCTTTGGCATTGCGTCGCTGTAACGGGGTGACTTCTTCCAAAGGAACATGGAACACTTCCGATGCAGTAATTGCATGAATATCTTGTGCCATTCGATAAGCCTTGATCAACCCCTCATCGCCTGACATATGGGCTAAAATACGAAGTTCAATCTGCGAATAATCCGCATCTACAAACACAAATCCCTCTGCTGGAACAAATACTTTTCGGATTTCTCTTCCAAGTTCCATTCGAACAGGAATATTTTGTAAGTTTGGCTCGGTACTGCTAATTCTTCCTGTCGCTGTAATCGTTTGATTAAAACTTCCATGAATTCTTCCATCCGCTTGAATAAAATTAGAAAGCCCATCTGCATAGGTCGATTTTAGCTTCGCTAATTGACGATATTCTAAAATCTTTTTTACTACTGGATAATTCGGTGCTAACTTGTCTAGTACATCTGCCGCAGTAGAATATCCATTTTTCGTCTTTTTCGCATAAGGGAGTTTCATCTTTTCAAACAATACATCCCCTAACTGTTTTGGAGAATTAATATTAAAATGTTCCCCTGTTAATTCATAGATTTCCTTTTCTAAATCCGATATCCCTTCTGCCAGACGTTTTCCATAATTTGCAAGTTGTTCTGCCTTTACCATAATTCCAGCTCGTTCCATCCGATATAAACTAAAAATAAGCGGCATTTCAATTTGATAAAACAACTCCAACATATGAGTATCTTTCAACTTTGCTTCTATCACAGGTCCTGCATGAAGCGCAGTCACCGCCTCATAACAAGCCAACTTTTTTACTTCCTCTGGCATCATTGTAAATGCTTGTTCTATGGATGTTTTTCCAATTAATTTCGCCTGATCCGGAACTTCCCAATCACAAAATTCTTTCGCCAACGTCTCATATGGATAAGTGGACACAAGCGGATTTAGTAAATAGGCTCCTACACCTAAATCCCTTATTCGATCCGAAGCCTCTATCCCAAGCCAAAAAAGCATTGGTTTCAGATCTAATACATAGATTGTTAGAACATGAGATAACAGTTCTCTTGTCCACTGGGCAAGCAGTTCTGGTGTAAGGAAAAATTCTGAGCGAATAAACGCAGTTTCTTTTGAGGTAGCAATTCCAACCCCAACGAAAGTTTCTCGATCACATAAAAATTGTACTCCAACTGCCTGTTCGTTCCATGCACGCTCAAATATCTTTTGCGCCTGCATCATATCATTGATTTCTTGGAAACTCTCTTCCAATGCATCTGCTTCTTTTTGATGTTCATTTCCAAAATCCACTTTTAAAGAACGAAACTCTAACTCCTCCAATACTTTTTTTGTTTCTTCCTCATTAATTGCCACTTTCATCGACTCTAATGTTGTATTTGGAAGCTCAATATCACATTTAATTGTAGCAAGCTGTTCACTTAATCGTGCCGCTTTTTCTCCTACTAGCTCTGTTTCACTTGTTTTTAATAAATAATTCAGCGGCGAGCGTTTTAATCCTAACTTTTCTTTCCAGTACGCTTTTATTTCTTTTTCTTTTGCCTTATCTAAATTTTGAATTGCTTTATAAAGATTATCAATTGTTCCATACTCTTGAATTAACTTTACAGCCGTTGCTTCTCCAATTCCTGCAACTCCTTTAATATTATCCGAACTATCTCCCATCAATCCTTTTAATGAATTTACATGGGATGGAGAAACCCCAAACTCTTTTTCTACCAATGCTGGAGTATAATTAAATGCACGTTCTGGCACATTCACTGTTTTTTTATCAATTCGGTATTTTTTAAACAATTCATCTGTTTTTTCTGCCGTTGTATGCATCATCCAAAGATTTGTATTTTCTGTGACAAGCTGCAAATAGTCATTATCCTTTGTTAGAATTTTAACTGGTACGGTTGTTTCAAACTTTTTTGCAAGTGTTCCACAAAAATCATCCGCCTCATACATCGGATCCATAAATTGACAAACCCCAATCCGTTTCAATACATCCTGACAAAGTGCAAATTGGTCCTTTAGTGGAGCTAATGTTTCACTACGATTTCCTTTATAATCTGCATATAATTCCCGGCGAAAGGTATCTCGGCTTAGATCCCATGCCACTGCAAGATATGTCGGTTTTTGTTCCTTTAAAATCTTAAACAGAGTTCTGATAAATCCAAATACTGCATTGGTATAGACGCCTTTGGATGTCATCATAATTTTATAAAAATATTTTTCTTTTTCCTCCAATGTCTTTGCAAATAGAATCTCACGCGGAAGATTTCCAAAAAACTGTGTTGTTAATAAACTGGAACCGTCAATTAACAATAAAAATTCTTGTTCCATGATTCCTCCATTCCGCCGCTTTCTTGCAGCTTTTTCCTATCCAACTAATCCCCATAGCTGCAATTGCAGCGTAAGAATAATAAGAATACCTATAATAGCAAACGCTGTAATCAGATCTTTAAAGAAAGACATAATATTTGTCCATCTGACATATGCATTGGCCTCTTTTAATTCTTTCTCAAACTCACCTTTAAAATTATAAGTAGAAAACCAGTCTCGATCAATCCCTTCAATATACATATGAATTGTATAATAAATCTCTAATTCCTCTCGACATTCTTTACAATTACGTATATGCTCCAAAAAGAAACTCAACTTATCCTCTGGCAACTCTCTTTCTATAAATGGAATAATTAAACTAGTTGCTTCTTTACACTGCATCGAACGACTCCTTTCTTCAAGTAGGCAAGATTCTCCTTATTTTCTAAACCTTCTTAAATTTAGTTTTGAGAGCTTTCTCTACTCAATGCAAACTGTACAAATTGTTTCATTGCCGTTTCTTCTGCAAATTTCGCAAGGTACGTCTGTCCTCCTACTATGGTTGTACTATTTTCTAAAATTTTATTACTTAATGTAATATTGGCTCGATACTTTGACAGCACTTCATTATGGCTATGAATATAATTTTTATCATCTCTTCGTGCGATTAAACAACAGAAAAATTGATCATAATGATTCGCTTCTTTATAGTCATCAAACGCCACCATACTTGCCCATATTCGATAAACATCTGTACTATTTGCATAATTTAGCATATCAAACACATACCCTCCTCTTGGGCACATATTTGACTTCAATGCAATAAAATCTCCTTTTTTTCCCACTCCGTCTTGATCTTTGTTTAAATGGAAGAATTCAAAATGGATAAAACGACTCTTTACATGAAATGCTTCTACACAACGTCGTCCTATTTCTTTCAAATCCTCCGGAATTTTCTTTAAAATGTAAAAATAAACATCTTCTTGTTGATTTACAATATCCAAAGCTGAAACTGGCGTCACACTTCCTGATTCAAATACAGGAGTTCCATTACTGTTGATAATTGCATCATAAGACCAAACACTTCCATTTATATACTGTTCCATAATCCATGTCTCATTTTGAGAAACGTTCAGAAATTCTTCTAAATCTGTCTCGTTATTTAACAAATGTATTTCTTTGATTTTCATCCCTCTGTCTGGTTTTACAACAATTGGATAACCTGTTTTCTTTGCAAATGCTCTGCATTTCTCTGGATTATCTGCAATTACATATGGTGCAGTTGGAATCTGAAACTGCTGATACAATTCCTTCATAATTGATTTATACTTTGCTTTTTGAACTTCATCCAGATTAAACCCTGTTATGATATGAAAATCCGTACGTAGTTTTGCATCTTGTTCCAGCCAGTATTCATTATTACTTTCTAACCAATCTATTTTTCCATATTTAAACGTAAAATATGCAACTGCCTTCATCACTTGGTTATAGTCTTCTAGATTCTCTACTTTGTAATATTCTGTCAATACCGATTTTAGTTGGTATTTTAAAGAATCATATGACGCATCACTAATTCCCAATACGTTTACCCCATTATTTTTCAACTGCGCACAAAAATTCCAATAATTGGATGGAAACTGTGGGGAAATAAATATGAAGTTCATTCTAATCCTCCTCAACGATACGATCCATAATTTCGTAAAAATTCTTTTTTATTATACTACGTTCCCCTCTGAATTACAACCAAATAGTTTCTAACAAGAGGATGAAAAACTCTCTGTAGAATTTCCTTTTGATATCACAATAAACAAAAAGAACCTTCTTTTTACATATCATGATAATAAAGGCAACCTCCACTGGATGACATGTCACAACAATAAAACCGCCGTGTGATTTTATTTTTTCACACAGCGGTTTCGTTTTGTTGTGACATGTCATCCAGTGGAAGTTCTTTTTGTTTTATATAGGATCAAAAACTTCCCACATTATAAAATAGTCTCTAATAATCTAAGAAGGATTGGAAACACCATATTTCATTTTGAAATTTTCATATAATTCACGAAGATCCTCCAAATACTCATTGGAAGAAATACGATATTGAAAGAGCTTCGTTACGGTATCACCTGAAAATACATAGGAGGAAGAATTAATTGTAATGCAAAAAGCGTAGCCACTACGATTATTTCCAACACCTACTGTTGTAATGGATAGATCAGATAATAACTCAGATAAGGCATTTATATCATCTGGATCAGTAACAACTACAGATTCTACACCAGCCAATTGTATGGTAATAGTATTCCATTTACTTGGACTGATTGTGGAAAATGGCATATGAATACGGATACCAACTAACCATAAAATGATAATAGTAATAAAAATAAGAATAATACCAATAAATAATCTTTTTTTCATAACATCCCCTATCTATCTTCCATAAAATGAGTTTAAAAAAAGTTTAAATAATATCTGTAACTTGAGAATGTCAACTGTATAATGGTTTCTAAATATAACTTAATTGTATAATACCTAGTTTAGTTATGTCAAGAAAAACTCTGTATTTTGATAGGGTAAACTTATCGAAAGTTTTACCTAAGTATACTTATCGAGAGTTTGACAGTTTCTTTACTTTTTCCTTGACCTTTTTCTTATTCAGTGCTAGACTTAAAATATGTCTATAATTTAACAATACTATTTAACCGAATCAAGGAAGTTCTCTGCTTCCATTGCGAAGAGCAATAAGCAGTGGGTGGGGACTTCCTTGTATCAGGAGGGGCTCAAGCCCCTTCTGAAAAACCACATAGTGGTGATTCGGTTATGAGGAAGTAGCGAAGCGGATTGCGAATATCCGCTTGACAAGTAAGAGAACTTATGTTGCATGAAATGCGATACAGGAGGTAAAAAATGAGTAAGAGTTTTGATGAATTAGTATCAAAAGCCACAAGTTGTGGCACAAAAAAACTTGCTGTTGCTGTTGCACAGGATGACGCTGTACTAGAAGCAGTTAAGATTGCTAAGGAGCGTGGAATCGCCGATTCAATTCTTGTTGGAGACAAGGAAAAGATTGAAGCGGTTGCAGCGGAAATGAATATGGATTTAACTGGATTTGAAATCATTGATGAACCAGATGTTGCACAGGCAGCTTTAACCGCAGTTAAATTAGTTCACGACAAAAAAGCTGATATTCTTTTAAAAGGTCTTCTGGACACAAAGTTATTTTTAAAGAGTGTATTAAATAAGGAATGTGGTCTTAGAAAAGGCAAGATGATGTCTCACGTTTGTGTATTTGAAATTGAAGGCATTGATCGTCTTTTATTCTTTACCGATGTTGCATTTAACACCTATCCTTCTTTAGAAGATAAGGTTACAATCATTAACAATGCTGTCGAAATCGCTCAGGCATGTGGTATTGAAACCCCTAAGGTAGCTCCAATTTGTGCAGTTGAAGTTGTAAATCCAAAGATGCCTCCAACTGTAGACGCTGCTGCTTTAACCGAAATGAACGAAAAAGGTGAAATCAAAGATTGTGTTGTTTACGGACCACTTTCTATGGATCTTGCCATTGACCCAGAAGCAGCCAAACATAAGGGCGTTTCTAATCCAGTTGCTGGTCATGCAGATATTCTCCTATTCCCAAATATTGATGCTGGTAACATTACATACAAGATTTTAGTTCGTACTGCTAAAGTGAAAAACGGTAATCTGTTAATTGGTACATCCGCTCCTGTTATTTTGACATCTCGTTCAGATGATTTTGAAACAAAGATTAACTCCATCGCACTTGCAGCAGTTGTAGCAGATTCAATTGGCTAATGATACAAGATTTAGGAAAGGAGACTCATTCATGAGCTATAAAGTATTAGTTATTAATCCAGGTTCTACCTCTACTAAGATTGGTGTATTTGAGGATGAAACACTTTTATTCGAGGAAACACTCCGTCATTCTACTGATGAGATTGCTCAGTATGCTACTATCGTGGATCAAAAAGATTTTCGTAAAAAAATCATCATCGATTTTCTTTCCTCTAAAAACTTTGATGCCAAAGATTTGGACGTTGTAGTAGGTCGTGGCGGTTTATTGAAACCAATCCCAGGCGGTACTTATGCAGTATCCGACGA
Organism: Clostridiales bacterium CHKCI001; assembly: GCA_900045905.1. GTDB lineage: Bacteria > Bacillota > Clostridia > Lachnospirales > Lachnospiraceae > Fimimorpha. The sequence goes on from FCNS01000037.1 coordinate 14,911, forward strand.
ATTATTGGCTGACTTAAAAGTTGGTGTACAAGGACAACATGCTTCTAACTTAGGTGGTATTTTAGCAAGAGAAATCGCAGACGAGATTGGCGTTCCTTCCTATATTGTTGACCCAGTTGTTGTAGATGAGTTAACACCTGTTGCTAGATATTCTGGTGTACCAGAACTTCCAAGAACAAGTATTTTCCATGCTTTAAATCAAAAAGCAGTTGCAAAGCGTTATGCAAAGGAAATTGGAAAAGCATATGAAGATGTCAACTTAATTGTCGTACATATGGGCGGTGGTGTTTCCGTTGGTGCTCATACAAATGGTAAGATTGTAGATGTTTTCAATGCTTTGGATGGCGAAGGTTCCTTCTCCCCAGAACGTGCAGGTTGTGTACCAGCCGTTCCATTAATGAGAATGTGCTTCTCTGGTAAATATACAGAAAAAGAAATGTATAAAAAATTAGTTGGTAATGGCGGTTTGAACGCTTATCTTCATACCAATGATATGCGTGACGTAAATCGCATGGCATTTGAAGAAGGAAATGAAGAGGCCAAAAATGTATTTGATGCATTTATTTATCAGATCTGTAAAGACATCGGAGCTATGGCAACCGTATTAAAAGGCAAAGTAGATCAGATTCTTTTAACTGGTGGTATTGCCTACGGACCAGAAGTATGTGATGCAATTCGTGATCGTGTAGCATTCATCGCAGACATTACCGTATATCCTGGCGAAGATGAATTGCTTGCATTAGCTCAAGGTGCATTACGTGTATTGAACGGTACAGAAAAAGCAATGGAATATTAATTGTACAATATTTTTTATAATTAATGGATAGAGGGTACTCACTGAAATAGGAATTTTCCTAAGAAGCAGCTACCCTCTTTTCCTTTGACATAATAACTACGGAAAGGATTTATCTAGATGAATAAAAAAGAAGTTTCGGAAATCAAAAAATTAATGGCTCCTGATCGCAGTGCAATTACTCGAATCTGTGGATGTTATGTAGATGGAGAAAAACAGAAAAAGACAGAACTAAAAGAAGCCTTTCTCTCTCTTCCTCAGGAAGAAATGTTTAAATACTTTGAGATTTTCCGAAAAACATTATCTGGAACAATTGGAAAAAACTTAATCAACTTAGATTTTCCTTTGGATCAAGAATTTGAAGATGGAGCTCAAAAATTTCTGCTTCGCCTTAGAGATAGTCAACTAAAAGATGCGGCATTATTAGAAGAATTTTACAATAAAATCATTGAATCCTATTACTATGGAGAAAACTACTATATTATATTAATTCATGGAGCTTACGATATTCCAAAACGTGGCAGTGACAATATTGAAATGGAAGATGCATCCGATTCTGTTTATGAATATTTACTTTGTTCCATTTGTCCTGTTAAATTATCCAAAGCAGGTCTCTGCTATAATACCCAAAACAACATGATTGAGGAACGTATTCGAGACTGGATTGTAGAAGTTCCAGACTGTGGATTTTTATTTCCTGCGTTCCATGACCGTAATGCGGATATTCATAGTATGCTCTATTATTCTAAAAACGCTAAAGAATTGCAAGACAGTTTTATTGAAGATTTATTTGGATGCACCGCTCCTCTTACCGCTGTTAACCAAAAGGAATCTTTTAATACTTTATTAGAAGAAACGTTAAAAGATCAATGTAATTTTGATACAGTTCGCACGATACATGAAAAAATAACCGAACAGATGAAAGAACAGGAAAATCAGGAAAATTCTGAGCCTGTTACCTTAAACCGCAATGAAGTAAAACGAATTCTAGAACATGCCGCCAATGCCGATATTGAAGATTTTGACCAAGTATTTGAAGAATCCGTTGGAGAGACTTCAGAACTACTTGCTTCCAATATTACAAATACTCAAAAATTTGAAATCAAAACCCCCGAAGTTACAATTAAAGTTGCATCGGATCGAACCGACCTTGTGGAAACCAAAATGATTGACGGTGTTCCTTACCTCGTCATCCAAATTACCGATCAAATTGAAGTAAACGGCGTCCATGTCAATGCATTAAAACCAGTTTCTTCTTCTGATCTTTCGGAATAAACAAAGATTTCACATATTACGATAACAAAAAAACTCCACCAGAGCTTCTTTTTGCATGTTACGACAAAAATAGTCACATGAAAAGAAATATTACTTATAGTATCTAGTTATTCTTTCCATGTGACATTTTATTTCTCTTATCTATGTTCAAATTGCATCATATAAAACTTTTCATAAATTCCTTTTTGTTCCATTAACTGTTGATGCGTGCCCTCTTCCACAATTCCTTTCTCTGTTAATACTAAAATTCGTTTTGCATTGCGAATCGTAGAAAGACGGTGTGCAATAACAATCGTGGTTCGATGCTGTGCCAAACGTTCCAAAGAATCCTGTACTACCTTTTCACTCTCATTATCCAATGCTGACGTAGCTTCATCAAAAATAAGAATGGATGGATTTTTCAAAAATACTCTTGCCAAACTTATACGTTGTTTTTGTCCTCCTGATAATTTAACTCCACGCTGCCCAATATCGGTATCATACCCATCTGGAAAACTCATGATAAATTCATGTGCGTTTGCATTTTTCGCAGCTTCTATTACTTCTTCATTCGTGGCACTTGGTTTTCCATACCGAATATTCTCTAAAATTGTACCTGCAAACAAATAGACATCTTGCTGTACAATCCCAATATTTCTACGCAAACTCTTCATTGTCATCTTTCGTATATCCATACCATCAATGAAAATACTTCCACTTGTTACCTCATAAAATCTCGGTATTAAACTACAAAGCGTTGTTTTACCAGTCCCAGAAGATCCTACTAAAGCAACATATTCTCCATCTTCTATATGTAACGATAAATGCTCCAATACATTTGTATCGCTATCTGCGTAATGAAATGCTACATCTTGAAAATCAATCGTTCCATTCAATGTAGAAACTTCCACTGCATCTTTTGCATCTTCAATATCAGGCTCAATCGAAAGCACTTCTAAAAATCTCTCATATCCCGAAACTCCATTCTGGAATTGCTCCGTAAAATTAATCAACTTTTTCACAGGTTCTGTGAATGTATTAATATACAATAAAAATGTAATCAAATCATTTGTTTCCAAGCTTCCTCTCGTTAGAAATACTGCTCCTGCCACAACGACAATAACTGTAATCAATGTTGTAAAAGCTCCCAAACCAGAATGATAGGTTGCCATACAAAGATAAGCTTTCTTCTTACTTTCCAAAAAAGCTTGATTTCCCTGTTCAAACTTCTCCTTTTCAATTTCCTCATTTACAAAACTCTTGACCACTCGAATTCCCGATAAGCTATCTTCGATCTGTGCATTAATATCCGCAATTTTGGCTCGATTCCTTTTAAATGCTCGCTTTAGTTTGCCATTAAAATAATAAGCATAAAGAAACATAATTGGCAAAATCGCAAATGCAGCAATCGCCAAACCAGTATGAATATTCCAAAGAATAATAAAAGAACCAATGAACTTAATAAGAGAAATCACGACATCTTCTGGACCATGATGAAACAACTCACTAATCTCAAATAAATCATTCGTTACTCGTGACATTAACTGTCCAACTTTCTGATCATCGTAAAAAGCAAACGATAACTTCTGATAATGATCAAATATTTCCGTTCTCATATCCGTCTCCATACGAGATCCCATAATATGACCAAACGAAGCAATAAAATAATTACATCCTGCCTCTATAATTACAAGACCTACCATACCAGCTGCTAGCCACAAAATAGTAGAAAAGGCTTCCTGCGGATCTCCCACAATTACATTATTCGTAATATAACGTACAATCAAGGGCATAATCAATGCCACCCCAGCTGCAATAAAGGCACAAATCATATCCGCTAAAAATAACTTCCAATATGGTCTATAATATCCACAAAATTTCTTCCATTTCTTCATCTGTATTATAATATCCTTTCATTTAATTAATGAGATTCCTTTCCCATTCTCATAAAATCTCAGCTAGTATACAGCTTCTGTTCTTAGTGAACTGTCCATTATCTAAAGCTAATAGACTTCCTGCTTCACTGTCCTCGTAACCTACTAACTCCACAGGCGTTAATTTGGGCAGTCCCTGCCCTATATCTGGCAAATTGTTTTATGCTATTTGTCCTAATCCCCCTGCTAATATATTTTTTGCCGCATTTACATCTCTATCATGATCCGTACCACATTTCGGACATATCCATCTCCTTACGTATAAATTCTTTGTATCCGCATTCTGATATCCACAGACAGAGCACAGTTGGCTACTAGCATAGAAAGTATCTATTTTAATGTACTTTCGTCCATTCCAAGTCGCCTTATATTCTAACTGTCTTTGTAACTTTGCCAGTTTTCTTTGGTGCTTCGCCAACGTTTTTGGATTCTTATACTTCCGTCCATCTGACGTGATACATAAATTCTTAAGCCCTAAATCCAGCCCCACTTCACAGTTTACATGCGGTATTTCTTTATGCTCCGTCTCCACTAGAATGGACACATAGTATTTTCCACTTGGTACCTGAGATATTGTCGCAGACTTTATTTTCCCGTAAAATACACGATGGAACTTTGCCTTTACTTTTTTTAATTTTGGCAACTTTATTTTTCTATTCTCAAAATTGATTTCTATATTTCCGTTGGTAAAATTTGTGGTATAGGATTTATGGGTATCGTGCTTGCTCTTAAACTTTGGGTAACCTGCATGTTCCTGAAAGAATTTTTGATATGCCGCATCCATGTGATATATGGCATTCGTCAGGGCAAATTTATCTACTTCTTTCAGCCATTCATACGCTTTCTTTAATTCCCTGTTGCAGTAATTATTGCAGTCTATTTTATTGACAGATATTTTCCCGTTTTCGTATTTTTCTTTTCTATATGCCAGTGTCTGATTATAAACAAAACGACAGCAGCCAAATGTTTTTGCAATTTCTACTTGCTGTTCTTTATTTGGGTATATCCTGTATTTGTATGCCTTTAACATCTGCTATTCCCTTCTAACCTTAAATGAAAGTCGAATGTTCATCCAGTACAGGGTATAAATTCCCTGCCTGTCTGGTCATTCACGACACTTTTATAGTAAATATTTATGCCTTGTTTTAATTGTTATATTCCCATGACAATAGTATATCACAGATTTTCACTTTCGGCGACCTTAATCTATCGCTTAAAATCAGTGAGATTGTGGTTATCTTGTTTTAACAAATCGGGAATTTCTCCAATTTATTAAGTTTTTTTATATATATTCATTAAAAAAAGAACTTCTTGATATACAAAAAAGTTCTCTTTCTTAAATAAATCCACCACTCTCTTTCAGTAAAATATAAAAGCCTACTTAAACAAAACTAATGCTCTGCATTTAACTCCCAAATTTGAGAAGTATTAATAGCGATTTTTATTTCTTGTCCTATTTGAATATTTTCTCCTTCTTCTTTTCCCATTCTAACGTATAAATTTTGATCTTTAAACCGAATAATTACTATTTTTTCATTTGATTCTTTCAGAATTTTTACTACCTTTCCTTTTATCTGTGATTTTGATTGATCCGATGTAAACTTCATTGCATGAGCGGGAATTCCAATATAAGCATACGGTTTTCCCTGTACAGGAAGAATATTTTCGCATCCAATCATTCTTGCTGCTGCAACTGTTTTCGGATGAGAAAATACTTCTTCTTTGGTTCCTATATCTCTCATTTGTCCCCATTCTAAAATTCCTACTCGATCGCATAAATGATAAATTTCATCTCTGTCATGGGATACTAAAATGACTGGTTTTTTTATTTTATCTAAAATGTCCAATATCTGTAATTCTAAATTCCATCTTAGACTTTTATCCACTGCACTGAATGGCTCATCAAACAATAAAAGTTCTGGTTGGGCAGCCATCATACGAGCAATTGCACAGCGTTGTCTCTGACCTCCAGAAAGCATAGATGGATAATGTTTTTCTAAACCTTTTAAATAGAATTGTTCTAAATATTCTTTTGTCCTGTTTTTGTTTTTTAGAACAACTGCAATATTTTGCTCCACAGTCATATTAGGAAACAGTGCATAGTCCTGAAATAAATATCCAACTTTTCTTTTTTGGGGAGAAAGATTGATCTTTTTTTCGGAATCATACAAAACACGATCATTTAAAATGATTTTACCTTTATCAGGTCTCATAATTCCAGCAATACATTTCAATGTCATGCTCTTTCCGCATCCACTTTCCCCCAGAAGGCCAAAGTTTTCTCTATGATCCATAGTGAACGCTGCTTTTAAATGGAAATTTCCTATCTTTTTTTCAATATCTACCAATAACGTCATGGACTACTTTGCTCCTCCTTTTCGGATTAATAACTGTTGTCTCTGATTTACTGCATTCATTGCGAGCATAGCAACGAAAGAAATACAAATGATAACCGCAACCCACTGATAGGCTAATTCTCTATTTCCAGTTTGCATTGCGGTATAAACTGCTAACGCTGCTGTTTGTGTCTTTCCTGGAATATTACCAGCAATCATAATGGTAGCACCAAATTCTCCTAACGCTCTAGAAAATGTAAGAATTGCTGCCCCCAAAATTCCTGGAAAACAATTTGGAAATACAATTTTCCAAAAAATCTTGGTTCTGGATAATCCGAGTGTTCTTCCTACATCAATAAGATTTGGATTTAACTGCTCAAACGCACTTCTTGTGGTGCGGTACATTAATGGAAAAGAAACCACAATTGCCGCAATGACTGCACCTTTCCAAGTAAAAATAATCCCATGTCCATTTTCTGCCATCCAATTTCCAAGCCATGTATTTTTTCCAAAGAATACAAGCAAGAAAAATCCAATTACCGTTGGAGGAAGCACCATAGGAAGGGTAAATACTGCGTCTAATAACCCCTTTCCATATTTTATATTTGCTGTTTTCCAGGCTGCATACACTCCAAGGAAAAAAGTTATGAAAGTAGACGCAGCAGCAGTCTTTAATGATAATAGAATCGGTGTCAGATCCATACTTCCCTTCCTTTCTAAGATTTTGGGTTATTCGGAATAGATATAGGTAAACTGATAATTTTCAAAAATCTCTTTTACTTCATCCGTCTTCAGGAAATCCATAAATTCCTTTGCTTGTTCTGGATACTCACTATCTTTTACAATTCCCACTGGATAAATCGCTGGTGTACAGCTTCCTTCTGGAGCTTCACAAATAATTTCTACTTCTGGTTCAATCGCTGCATCTGTTGCATATACAATACCACAATCTGCATTTTTTGTTGCTACCCAATCTAATACTTGACGTACATTTGTAGCATAATTGGCTTTTTCTTGTATTTGATCCCACAATCCCAAGTTTTCATAAATCGTTTGCGTGTATTGTCCAACTGGCACATCCGAATTTCCAATTGCTACCATTGTAACTTTATCGGATGCTACATCCTCAAACCAAGCAATATCCAATTCGGATCCCTTTGGTTTAATCAGAACAACTTTATTTTCCAATAACTCAATAATACTATCCTCATCTATCAAACCTTGTTCATTTAATTCATCCATTTGTTTTAATGCTGCTGAAATAAACACATCGGCTGGAGCTCCTTCTTCAATCTGTGTCTGAAGCGTACCAGAAGAATCAAACGAAAACGTTAATGTAATTTCTGGATGATCTTCTTTATACCTATCTGCAATTTCTGTTAATACATCCGTCATACTGGCTGCTGCTAAGATATGTAATTCAACTTCTTCTGTTTCACTTTCTTGTGTTTGCTCCTGTGTGTTCTCTGCTTTTTTTGTGGACGGGTTATCACTATTTCCTCCACATGCAACAGCGATTATCCCCACCACTGCACAAAGCAATGCTACGAACCATTTTTTCCTTCTCATGAATCATTCCTCCTAATTAAAATAGAATTCTGCTTTGCAGGATTCTCCGCCTGCGACGGGTCGTGCAGACGACATTTATCCTTTCCGCCACAGTGCGATCCTCGCAGAGCGTTTTTTATCATATAGGGAATAAAGTTTCCTATATGATAAAAAATAAATCTCCTTCTGTAATCACTCCCCCATGCAAAACTTTACAAAATACACCTTCTCTTGGCATAATACAGTCTCCCATGGTCTGGAAAATCTGACAGCCATGATGACATTCTTTTCCTATCTGTGTTAATTCTAACACGACATCATTACATTGGAACTTTGTTCCAATTGGAAGCGTTTTAAAATCATAGCCAGAGATTACTAAATTTTCTCCAAACGCCCCAAACTCTACATCAGCTCCTCGCTTTCTAAATTCTTCAATTTTTTCATAAGATAATAAGCTTACTTGACGATGCCATTTTCCAGCATGTTCATCTTTCTCGAAGCCAAAATCTTCAATCACTTGTACGGTTTTTACATTTTGTTTTTGTGTTCCTTTTTTCTCACTAATACAAACCGCTTTTACAATTCCCATAATAATCCTCTTTTTCCTCCATAAACTAATTCCGTTTTATTCTGTTTTTTTATTCCATTTCATCGTTTCTTCAATTTCATCTGCTAATTCTTCCACTGGCTTCAACCTTTCTTTTGGATAATTACAATAATACTTTGGATAATCACTATTTTTTAATCCTTCAATTAAAATAATATCTGCTTCAGGAAAAGCTTCCATTAATTGTATTTCATTTGGTTTTCTGCATTCTTTTGTAATCAAAATCCGATTGCTAGAAAATACAGCCGTTCCATAGGCCCCTGCTTTTTGATGCCGATAGCTATCCGTCCCTGGTACATCCGCTTCAAAATCATGTCCATCATGCTTGATTACTGCAACGCGATAGCCTCTCTGCTTTAGCTCTGGAATTAATTTTGTAATTAATGTTGTTTTTCCACTATTCTTATATCCACTTATTGCAAAAACAAATGGCTTATTTTCTGTCTTCTTCAAAGAAGATAAATCCATACCTCTTCCCCTTTCATAGCTCCATCCTGCGATAACTCAATCAGGCAATTACATCCAATCATGGAAGCCAGTACACCTGATGCATGGTTTCCAGAAGGAATCCATACCTTTCCATTTTCTGTATATCCACGTAAAAATCTTCGATATTTTCCATGTTTTTTATAATCATTTTGCAAGAAAGCTTTTTGTGCTTTTAACTCCCATCTGCTATCCCCTATTAAAGCTGCAAGAACCGGACGCACCAAAAGTTCAAAATTGGCCGCTGCACCAAATGGATTTCCAGAAAGGCAAATTATTGGTATATCTTTATAAACAGCTGCCAAAGTCGGAGCTCCTGGCTTTAGAGCAACTTTCCAAAATAATTGTTTCGCATGTAATCGTTCCACTACCTCATGCATAATATCCTTTTGCCCTACCGATACGCCTCCTGTTGTAATAATCAGATCGGCTTGTGCCGCAAACTGCTCTACCTTTACTGTCATTTTCTCCACTTCATCTTCACAATGTCCATATGCAATCGGCGCTACTCCCAGTTCTTTTAACCTCCCACAAATAAAATGGAGGTTGGAATCATAGATCTTTCCTGGCCGCAATAAGTTTCCTGGCTGTACCACTTCATCTCCTGTGGAAATCACTGCAATTCTAGGTTTTCGGTATACTGTTACCCAGTCTTTTCCAATACTTGCTAATACTGCAATGGAGATTCCATCTAATACACAGCCCTTTTTTAATAATACCGTTCCTTTTTTATAGTCCTCTCCTTGAGGACAATAGTTTTCATATGGTTTGGATTCTTTATAAATCCTAACTTGATCCATCCCATAATCACTGTCCTCTTGGCGAATTACCGTATCTGCTCCATCTGGAATCGGAGCACCCGTCATAATTCGAACCGCTTGATTTTCCTGTATTGTTCCATCAAATACCTCTCCTGCATATACTTTCCCAATAACAGTAAACGATTTTGGCTTATCAAAGGATGCTCCTTTTGTATCCTTTCCACGCACTGCATAACCATCGAGCGGAGAACGAGAAAACGGAGGCTGATCTTGTACTGCAACACCATCTTCAGCCAATATTCGACCAACTGCATCCATTAATGGAATTCGTTCTACTTCTGCAATCGGAGTGACTTGTTCCTGCAACTGTTTTCTTGCTTCTTCTAATTGAACCATGACTGGCTTACACTCCTTTACCAAATCCACAGCTTGGATAGTGACAGACTTCACATCCCAAACAAAGTCCTCCATGTCCCATTACTGCCAAATCTTTCTTTGTTACTGGCACATCTGCAAGTATCCTTGGCAAAACTAAATCAAAAATCGTAGCTTTCGCATACATCACACAGCCTGGCAATCCCATAATTGGAGTACCATCTTCAAAATATCCTAATAAAAACATTGCTCCTGGCAATACAGGCGCCCCATAGGAAACAATCGTAGCTCCACTTTTCTTAATTGCACTTGGAGTACGGTCATCTGGATCGACACTCATTCCTCCTGTACATAAAATCATTTCTGCCCCTTGTGCTTTTAATTCTAAAATTGCTTCGGTAATTTTTTCCTGATCGTCTCCTACTATCTTATGTCCAATTACTTCTACGCCAAACTGCTGCATTTTTTCACAAATTACTGGTGTAAAGGTATCTTTAATTCTTCCATAGAAAACTTCATTTCCTGTTGTTACAATTCCTGCGGTTTTTCTTACAAAAGGAGAAATTTTTAAAATCGGATTTTCTTTTCCTGCAATATCGGAAACTGCTTTCATTTTTTCCTTTTCAATTACTAGAGGAATAATTCTTGTTCCTGCCAGCTTATCTCCTTTTTTTACGGCAGTATTGGTATGCCGTGTGGCAATCATCATATGTTCCAAAGAGTTAATCGCTGTCAAACGTGCTACATCCACTTGAAAGAGACCATCACAATCCGCTGTTAATTCAATTTTTCCCTCTTTCGGATTGGAACGTTTCATTCCTTTCCCCTCACAGGCATCTGCCAAGATTACAGCCGCTTCATCTTCGTGATACATCGTCTCGTCCTTTTCCCATACATAAAGATGATCCTTTCCAATCGACAACAATACTGGAATATCTTCTTCTTTTACTACGTGTCCCTTACGAAATGCGGTATCCTTAATTTTATCCTTTACAATAATTGTAATATCATGGCAAATTACATGGCCAACCGCCTGTTTTGTTTCAATTAATTTCATAACTATCTCCTTTCTTTCCTTAACGTTTCAAAGAGCTCTCCTATGCGATAGAAAAAGGCGGTATCTCGCCTTATCGAATACCGCCTTTTTCTATCGCATAAGAAATAAACGTCACTTTTTGGGGTGTTTCCCATATACTGTGACAATCACTCTCAATTTATACGAAAAACCTATGAATTTTCATAGCAAAAAGGCTCCTTTTCAAATAAGGAAGGCTGGTCTGTTTCCATTCCAACCCTGGCCAGAGTTTCTCTGACGGCTCATAATCATAGGCACTGCCCTTAGATTAAGTCGCTCGGAGTCTATTAATCCTGACTAGCTGCCTGAACACAACTAATCTTTATCAGTTCTTTTTTCTTTCATTATCTGGCACAATTGGTTGCTGTGCCTGTTAATATGTCAATCCCATGCTGTAACTCTGGGAAAATATATTCCAGACATTCCCGAACTGCTTTTGGACTTCCTGGTAAATTTATAATCAAGGTCTGTTTCCGTATCCCAGCTGTGGCACGGCTTAACATTGCTCTTTTGGTAAATTGCAAACTGTAAGCTCTCATTGCTTCTGGAATCCCAGGTACAATCCGCTCTGTAACTGCAATGGTAGCTTCTGGCATACAATCCCGCATAGAAAATCCTGTTCCTCCAGTTGTTAAAATCAAGTCTGCAAGATTTTCATCACAGATTTTTTTCAGCTCGTTTTCTAATAGTTCCTGTGTATCTGGAAGCAGGTTTGTATATACAACTTCTGCCCCGAATGATTCGGCAATTTCCTTTACACATGGTCCACTTAAATCTTCTCTTGTTCCAGCATAGCCAGAATCACTCGAAGTAATCACTGCAACTCTCATATTATCCTCCAATCTGGGACATACCGACTGTCTCAATTTCACTGTCTTCAAAATGATGTTCTTTCGGTTTACGATATACCGCTGTCTGTATTGCATCCATTAATTCAGAATCTCTTCCTTGGCGTAATAATGATTTCAGATCAATTGATTCACTGGATTGAAGACAGAGACGCAGTTTTCCATCTGCGGTTAATCGAAGACGATTACAATTTTCACAAAACTTATGGCTAATTGCACTAATAAATCCGATTTTCCCCTGAAATCCCTCCAACTGATAATAACTACTAGGTCCAAATCCCAATGGCTTTTCACAATCAGAGGCTGGACCATACACGGATTCTAATACTTCTCTTACTCTATCTTGCAATTTGGTCTGCTCTAACTGCTTGAAATCAGTTGGCATACATTCAATAAACCGAACATGAACACAATACTTTTTTGCCAATTCTACAATTGCTATTGCGGTTTGTTCCCATCCATCTCCTCCTAATACACAGTTTATCTTTACTGTAACTTGAGGATAATTAAGAATTGTCTTCAAACCTTCTAACACCTTTTTTACATCGCCTCCCCGTGTAATCCGAGAATATTCTGCTACATCCAATGTATCCAAACTAATATTGACTCCATCTACACCAGCTTGTACCAATTTCTCTGCCATTTCTGCCAGAAGAATTCCATTCGTTGTCAGAGTAACCGTTTCAATGGATGAAATACTCTTTAATTTCTGAATTAAGTTCCAACATTCTTTTCTTACTAATGGTTCTCCGCCAGTAATTTTAATATGTTTTAACCCAAGTGTCGCCATTTTTTCGCAGATGGTCTGAATTTCTTCATAAGTTAGAATTTCTTCATGACGAATACATGGAATCCCTTCTGCTGGCATACAATACACACAACGCAGATTACATCGATCAGTAATCGAGATTCTTAAATAATCAATTGTTCTTCCATAGCTATCTTTCATCCTATCGTCTCTTTTGCTTCTATATTTTTTGGATCAGTCGTAGTATCACAATCTCTAATATAAGTACCACTTTTTCCACCTGTTTTTTCTTCCAAATGGATTTGTGTAATCTCCATCGACCGATCAATTGCTTTACACATATCATAAATTGTGAGAAGAGCTACCGAAACTCCCGTTAAAGCTTCCATCTCCACTCCTGTATTTCCCTGTAATTTTACTACACAGCGTGCAATAATTTCACATTCGGATTCCTGCACTTCAAAATCAATCGAACATTTTTGAATGAGTAATGTATGACACATAGGAATTAGGTTCGCCGTCTGTTTTACTGCCATAATTCCAGCCACCCTAGCAACACCTAACACGTCTCCTTTTTTGGAAGTTCCCTCTAACACAGCCTGAATGACCGCAGGACTCACTTTTATCCTTCCTGAAGCAATTGCTATTCGTTTTGTGATCGGTTTTTCTGTCACATCTACCATAATAGCATTTCCCTTCTGATCAAAATGATTCAAATTCTGTCCCATCTCATTCTCCTCTCAATCGATTATACTCGTTTACTGTATTAATATTTTCAGCAATTCGACTATTATTTTTTAATTGTACCACAGAAACTTCTGTGAAATCAAGTAAATTCATAACTCGATAATTTTTTTCCCGAATCATTTCTTCTATTATTGGTAAAATCGTTTTTGGATAGATTCCAAAGAGTGGATGGATTTGATGATTTGTTCCTATAATCGTAAGTGTTTTCCTATTTTGGTATTGCTCTATGACTTCTCGTACTGCTGTTTCATTAATAAGCGGCATATCACATGCAGTTACAAACAATGCGTCTTCCTTACAGACTTTTAACCCAGAATAAATTCCTCCAATTGGTCCTAGATTCGGATACGTATCAACAATCATTGGAAGACCAACCATTTCGTATGGTTCAACACAGTCTACTGATAAATATATGGTTGAAAAACTATGAAATGCCTGAACAATATGCTGATAGAATGGTTTTCCTTCATATTCTAAAAAAAGCTTCTTTTTTCCATTCATCCGGCGATTTTTTCCCCCCGTTAATATGTATCCTGCTATCATTGTTTCCTCCAATTACTTTCGTTCTATTCTTAATGCCATAATAAGAAAATTTAATAATACGAATCCAATAATCATGGTCGTTAGATAGAGTTGAATTCCTCCAATTTGATTCGTAACTGCTGCCAATGATTCTTTTCCAGCTCCCGTTAAATATGCGGTCATTTTATTTGTTGCTACAACCCCAATTGCCATCGGGAATGTCATTCCTGCAAATCCAGGCACAAACGAAAAGGAAAAAAACTTCGGCAATTTGATTATAACGAACAATAATGATGCGATCACACAGGTATATAGTAAATAGACAAGAATTGCATTTGGGTTAGCAATTACATTTAAATAGCTAACCAAACATAAACTACATGGTGCCAACACAACTACCATCGTATGATAAACGGCTGGTTTTACTTCCACGGTTATAAGACGCCAAATCATAATCGGAATTAAAATAAAATAAATCACAATTCCATAGTATACAATGCACTTCAAAATTCCTTGTGCATTCATTGCTGTTCCAACAACACAGCTTACCATAATTCCATTATAAGTAACAAACCAGCTTGGAACAAACGTATCAATCTTGCGTTGTTTTATTACATTGCGGTAAGTAAAAACAATAATATGCATTGCATGTAACAACAATGCTATAAACCAAACAATTTTTCCAAATACAGGAAGATAATCAAAATAGTAACTGCCTAAAATCATCAATACCATTGTGAATCCTGCATATAAACTACATGGTACAACTGTTTCATATTCCTTCTTGCAAGTTTTTGGGAATAAAACGATTTTCGCTATATAAACAAGAATCAAAATTGTAGCTGCCCACATCGTAATATGACGAATCCACGAATATCCCATTCCTGCATATACATTTCCTAATGTTAATGCACCAACAAAGGTAGGGATCACTGGTACTGGTATTCGTTCTAATCGGTTCATATCCGCCTCCTTATTTTTCAACGTATGATTTCTATGAATTGGATTCCGCTTCTTCATAGGAAAATTCAAAATTCTCTTTTATATGGAAGAAATCCGAATAATCAATATCGAAAATCGGTTTCTTTACTTTTGTAACATCAATCCTTCGAGCAATTAATTGCTGCAAAATACCACTATATGCCAAGTCTCCCTGCAAAATTGCTCCTGTAATTTTTCCATTTTTATGGATAATTTTTTTATAAGAATTTTCCGTTTCTTTGACTTCAACAATTGCATCTTCCTCTTCTAGATTCACATTTCCTAATGACATACTTGGAATTCCTAGAAAATTCATTGTGGACTTACTCGCAAAAAAATCGGTCATCTCTCTTTTTACTCCTGCCATATTAGAAGCTGCAATAATCCCTTCCTTTACTGCCACTGGCCAAATCGGACTCATTCCGGAAACATCCCCTGCTCCATATACATTTTCATCATTTGTCTTTCCTGTTTCATCGTAAATCAGTCCAAAACGGCTTGTCTCAATTCCAGAGCCTTTCAAAAACTCGACATTGGAACGTACTCCTGCGGTTACGACAATATAATCACATGGCAATTGTGTTCCATCAGATAAAATCGCTTTCGTGATATTGTTCTCTTCATCTAAGATTACTTCCGAGATTCCAACACCATAATATTGCATGATACCTTGTTTAGAAAACGCCTCTTGATATGTTTTAGCTGCATGTTCATCCAACTGTTTACTTAACAGCCAATCTGCCATTTCCACGAGCGTAACTTTTACGCCTAATTCCAGAAATCCAGAAGCACAGTCCAATCCAACTAAACCAGCTCCCATTACAATAATATGTTTCGCCGTTTTTGCCACTTCTTTTAGCGTATCAATATCTTCAATATTACGAAATCCGATTACATTCTTGGCTTCTTTTAAATGCTTCACAGGAGGAATAAAGGTATGAGATCCCGTTGCAATTAATAACTTATCATAGAATATCAACGTTCCATCCTCTAATAAAACCTGCTTTTCTTGCCGCTTTAAACCAACACATGCCTTTCCTTTGATCCATTTCACTCGATAACAGTCTTCAAAGTTTTTTTCGGCAAAACAAAGCTGTTGGATGTTTCTCTCTCCACCTAAATACTGATGAAGAATACAGCGAGAATAAATTTCCTTATCTTTAGAAATTAAAACAATTTCACTTTCTCTATCCAGTTTTCTTAACTCTCTTACTCCATTAATGCCTGCTGCTGAGGAGCCCAACACTACATATTTCATTCGTCACACCTCCTCCAACGTAATTGCCTGCATTGGACATTTTTCCACGCACATTGGTTTTGGCGTTCCATCTTCACTTCGATGCACACACATATTACATTTCATAATTTCTTTCTGGTGAATACTGTCATACTTTAAAATTCCGTATGGACAAGACATAATACACATATAACAGCTTGCACACTGATTTTTATCATATTCTACATAACCTGTTTCTGGATTTTTCTTCATAGCTCCTGTCATACAGGTATAGACACATTCTGGACGTTCACAGTGACGGCAAAAAATCGGTGCTGGCTTCGTTTCACTGTCAATTGTAACACGATTTCTGGCATCTCCGCTTTCGGTTTGATGGCTTACCACACATGCAGTTACACAAGTCAGACAGCCAATACAGCGGCTACGGTCAATTTTAATTCGATACATAAGCCCCTCCTATTCTTTTTCTTTTGGCTCAAAGCGTACTGGTGTTGCTTTGTAAGATGGTTCTTTGGAATAAGAATCATATATCGACGGAGTTAATTTATTACATTCCATATAATGAATTGGTGCATACAATTCTCCATACTGCACATGATCGGTTATCTTAACCGCAAAGATTGCATTTTGTCCATTTACAGAATATACACGAATTTCATCCATCTCTTGTATATTGTTTTCCTCTGCGAGTTTCGTATTCATATATAAGTATGCTTTTTTCACCGATACATCTTCCACAAATTTTACTTCTTTTGTACGGCTCTGTGTATGCCACTGTCCGACACTTCCACGTCCCGTATTCAATACATATGGAAATTGTTCTGTCGTTGGCAATGGATTTTCACGAACATCCTCAAATATAAACTGAGCCTTTTTTGAAGGAGTGAAAAATAGTCCGTCTTCATAAAGCCGTCTCTGTTCTTCTTTGTTTTCTGCTTCTTTTCCCTCTGGATATGGCCACTGAATTCCATGGGAACCTTCCAATGCCTGCCAATCTACACCTGTAAAGTCACAAGGCATGTTTCTGGAACATTCTTTCATTAAATTAAAGCAATCTTTTGGAGTCTCCCAACCTTTTAACACATCTCCCATACCCAAAGCTTTTCCAACGCCTAGAACTGCCTCATAATCTGAAATTTCATTTTCTCCTCGTTTCAATACTGGACGCATCGCAGAAAGACGACGTTCCAGATTAATATAAGTGCCTTCTTTTTTCAAACCTGGTACCACTGGGAAAAAGACAGTACAATCTTCTGCACTTTCAATCGTATCATAAATATCCTGAACAACAAATAGTTCTAATTTCTTTGCCGCAGAAGCAAATGTTTCATTATTTGTCCAGCTATGTCTTGGATTCGTACATAAAATCCAAAGTCCCTTAATCTCTCCTGCATTAATTCCCTCAATAATCTGATTATAAGTTTTCGTTGGTTTCTCTGCAAGCATAGTTTCATCGACTCCAAGTACATCGGCAACTCGTTTTCTTCTCACATCATTTGTAAAATCTCCACCGCCAAACAGTACCGTCGTATTGCTAAAACATCTCGACCCCATAGCGTTACACTGACCTGTAATGGAATTCGCTCCTGTCCCTGGTTTTCCAATATTTCCTGTCATTAATGCTAAATTTATAATGGCCTGTGCCGTACGCACTGCTTCATATCCTTGATTGACTCCCATCGTCCACCAAAAAGAAACCCGTTTTCCATTATGAATCAGTTCTACTAATTCTAAAATTTGTTCTTTGGAAAGTCCCGTACCTGCTGCTGCTCGTTCTAGTGTATAGTTTTTTACAAATTGTTTAAACTCTTCAAATTTCTCCGTATGTTCTTCAATAAACTTATGATCCAAATAATCTTTTGCAATTAACTGATTTGCAATTGTATATAACAACAGTAAGTCACTTTTCCATTTTAATCCATACCAATAATCCGCATTCATGGCAGTTTCCGATTCCCTTGGATCAATTACAATAATTTTATGATTCGGAACGTTATTCTGTCTTACTCTCCCCCATAAAATCGGATGTGCCACAACTGGATTTGCTCCAATAAAAATAATCGTATCAGACAATTCCAAATCTTTTAATGTAAATCCTGGTGCATCAAATCCATAGCTCTGCTTATGCGCCACAACTGCTGTCGCCATACAAAGCCGTGTATTTCCATCTACATTTGCTTTTAAATAATTTCTCATTACATGACCAAAGATCGCAAATTCTTCCAATGTTAACTGCCCTGTACTAATTCCTGCAACACTCTCTGGTCCATACTTTGCCTGTAACTCCTTTAATTTATCTGCTACATACTGAAATCCAGTTTCCCAGGCAACCTCTTGAAAACTTCCATCCGCCTGGCGGATTTTTGGCAAACTATTTGGCTTTACTGTTGTCTGTTGTTTATCCAAAGACAGCCCCTTAATACAACAAAAACCATCATTAACTGGATATCCCTTTGTTGGTACCGTCTTAACAATTCGATTATTCTCCACATAAAAATCCAGATTACAGTCAATGGCACAATAATTACAAGTTGATTGTACTTTCTTCATAAAACATCCGCCTCTCCTCTACCGATCGAAATGAATTCCGTCCCAATAGATACATTCTTTCATAATCGTCTCTGGCATCAACTCTACACCATCCAATGCCCATTTCTTATATTCCTCAAATCCTACCCGATCAATAATATATCCAATATGTTCTTTTCTGGCTGGTGCGTCTGGTGAAATATATTTCTCTACAAACTTATAGGTATTTAAAATAATTTTAATAATATTTTCTGCATCTGCCCAAACTAAGAAATCCTGTCCCAGACGTGGATTTTTCTTTCCAGTTCTTCCCATAATCGCAAGTTTATAATATTTCTTCTTACTTCTCGTCAAAGCTCTTGTTGGACATTTTGTAATACAAACACCGCATCCAATACATTTTTCTTCATCTCGAACAATCTTATAATTTTCCACACGTAATGCATGAACCGATAATTTTTGACAGCCCTTTACACAGGCTTGGCAGTTGACACAGCGTGTTGGATCATACTGCGGCATTGTCATACCAATAATTCCAAAATCATGCATTCTAGCTTTCGCACAGTCATTGGAACAGCCTGTACATGCAATTTTGAAATGTAAATCATTTGGAAATACCGCTTTTTCAATTTTCTTTGCCAACTCTGCAGTATTATAATTTGCAAATGGACAGACATTATTCCCAATGCAGGCACTAATATTTCTTGTACCAGAAGCCGGATATCCAGTATTTGGATCTTTTTGATTAATTTCTAATAATTCAATAATTGGCTGAAGTTTTTGATTAATCTCATCCATATCTTCATAGCGGATTCCTTCAATTTCAAACCCTTGTCTCGTTGTTAAATGCACGTATCCATTTCCATAGGTTTGTGCGATTTCTTGTACCATCCCAAGCACTTCTGCATTTAAATATCCGCCAGGTACACGAATTCTGGATGCTCCAATTCCACGAACCTTTGATACACGAAATGCATTTTTCTTTAACTTCTTTGTATTAATATCCAATCCCATTACGCGCCTCCTAATCAATTAATTCTTTTCCATCCACATAGTTAAAAACTGGTCCGTCCAGACAAATATAAGTATCTCCAATTTTACAATGTCCACATTTTCCAAGCCCACAACACATTTTTCTTTCATTGGATACCCAAATATTTTTTTCTGCTACACCAAGTTTTAAAATTTCCATAACAGTAAATTTAATCATAATTGGAGGTCCTACACAGATAAAAGATGTATTTTCCATATTTTTAAACTGAAGATCTGGAATATACTTTGTTACCATTCCAACTGATCCTTCATATCCTTCTGGAGCCGTATCGACAGTCTGAATCACATGCATTCGATCCTTCCAAACAGCAAAATCTTCTTTAAATAATACGTCTTTTGGAGACTTAAATCCTGCAATTAGCGTCATACTTTCCACTTCATCCATATGATGAGCAAAATAATCTACAACACCACGAACAGGAGAAAGTCCTGTACCCCCAGCAATTACAACTAATTCTTTTCCTTTATAATTTTCTATGTCAAATCCATTTCCATAAGGACCTCGAATAAAAAATTGATCGCCTACATAATTTTCAAAAATCTCATTTGTAACCTTACCAACTCGACGAATTGTAAAATCAATCGTATCTTCTCCAATTCCACTTACAGAAATCGGTGCCTCTCCATACTTTGGAATGGATACTTCAAAAAATTGCCCTGGCTTTACTTCTCCACAAAATTCCATACGAAACGTATACTCTAAATCGGTATGTTTGATTACCTCTCGGATTGTTGATAACTGAGGAATATATTCATTTTTCATTCTTCGTTCTCCTCCTTCGCCAAACGGTTCACACAGTTTGAATAGGAAATATATTCTGGACAGACATCATCACAACGTCCACAGCCAACACACATTGGATATCCAAACCGTTTTTCAAAATCATAAATCTTATGCATTACTTTAAAGCGCATTCGATCGCTCTGCTTTTGTCTAAAACCATGTCCTCCTGCCATTTCTGTATACCCATCTACCTGACAAGATGCCCAGACTCTTCTGCGCTCTCCTACCTTTGGATTGTCTTTATAAAAAATATCCTGCATCGTAAAACAGGTACAAGTTGGACAGACAAAATTACAACGTCCACAACCAATGCATCGTTCTCCATATTCCTTCCAAATTTCCTTTGTAAAGCTTTGATTTGATAATTGCTTTGGAAGTGTCACTTTTTCCTTATTTTCCGTTACAAAATCAGGAATTATTTCTGTAACTTTCTTTTCACTTACAAATGCTTCTAATTCTTTGCATTTGGTATCCACATATACCGTATCTCCACTTAATTTCAAATAGGCATCATACTGATCCGTCTGGTTTGTTCCCATACTGACACAAAATCCTGAATCACAAGTTGTTTCACAACCCATTAAAATAAATTTCGCTTTTTCTCTAGTTCTAGCATAGTAAAAGTCTTCAAATCCATTTCTTAAATAAATTTCATCCAAGCGTTTTACTGCATGCAAATCACAAGAACGCAAAAAGATTAACCTATCTTTTTCCATTCCCTTTGGAACAGTTGTCTGATCTTCTGTAAAATAAAACAATGTCTCATTAATTGGAAGCAATGCTTCTTTAAAAGAATAATCCGATTTTTTATCCCATACAATTTCATCCAGTGAAGTAACTTTTCCATATCGGATGATATCGGTATCAGAGAAACATCCCTCCCCTTCCATCAATTTTGGTGCAACGACTTCATACTGCTTCACCCATTCAGAAAACATTACATCCGCTTCTGCTCTTGATAACTGGTATCCCATAAAAACTCCTTTCTTAAACAGTAAAATCTATTTATCGTTGATAATATTTTATCAATGATTGAAAAAAAATTCTGTGATATTCATCACAGAATTCCATCCAAAATTTATTTCATTTTTTATTTAAATTTACCATTTTTTCCGTAATATCCCTTAGCTTCACTAAGTAGAATTCCTATAATATAACTATGAATTTTTATTTTTTATGGAAAAACTTTAACAAGTCCTGCTGATCCATAATATAAAAAGTTTTTCCTTCTATTCTAATCAGACCTTGATCGACGAGATGTTTCATATTTCGTGAAACAGTTTCTCGTTTGGAACCTACCATATCTGCAAAAAATGTAATGGACAGATCAAATGGAATTTTTACCCCCTTTTTCGTTGGCACACCATAATCTCTCGCCAGTTTCCATAACTTCGCTGCAATTTGCTGTTCCAAACGCACGGAACTGCTTGTATTTTTCATCTGATGATAAAGTCTTCGAATTTTGGACGCCATCGATTCCATAACTGCCTGGGCTAAAACAGCATCTTGTCCCATAAGGTATTTCATCGTTTTCACAGAAATCCGAAGTATCTGTGTTTGCGTCAATGCAATTGCAGAAATAGAAGAAGGCTGCCCATCCACAATCGTTTCATTTAACATTTCTCCATCTGTGCATAAAAAAATAACTCGGTTCTCATTATGATGATTTAATTTACATAAATATACTACTCCAGTTACAACAAAGTAAAAATAGCTGATTGGAGACTGCTCTTGAAAAATACTCGCATTTTTCTTATATGTATGCAACTGGAGATTCGATCTTAGTACCAATTCCGTGGATTTTTGTACGTCTGCCAATACTTTTACTCGCTGCATTGCTTGTCGAATATCCATAGCCTCTTCTCCTATCCATCCTATTTTCTTATCATTCTTATTAACCAGCATAGCGATATCCCAGATTTTTGTCAAGGTTTCCCCTCTGTTTTATTATAAAAGATAAATTATTTTTAATCGTCATAGCGATTAGTTTACATTTGCTCTGTTTTTCGTCTCATTATAACAAATCTATTTCCGATAAATTGTGGTATAATAAATAAAACATAACAAATCAGGAAGGAATCAGCTAAATATGTCAATTAAGTTTAACCAAACAACCAAATCGATTACGTTACATACAAAACATACTTCTTACCAAATGAAGATCGGGAATCTTGACTATTTACTGCATCTTTACTATGGCCCAACAATTCGTGACGCCGATATGGGATATCAAATTATGCAGTATGACAGAGGATTTTCGGGGAATCCTTATGAATCCAGAAATGCACGAACCTTTTCCTTGGATGCACAGCCACAAGAATTCACCACGCAACAACAAGGCGATTTTCGTACTACTAGTATTGAAGTAGTCAACGGAGACGGCAGCTATTCTTATAATGGAAAAGCTGTGGATTTTAAAATTACAAAGGGAAAATACCAACTCGATACCCTTCCTTGCGTGTTTGCCAACGATGAGGATACCGTGGATACGTTGGAAGTTACGTTATTGGATACTATAAGTAACGTTCAAATTATATTACTTTACAGTGTATTTGAAGAAGCAGACATTATTACACGTGCGGTAAAAGTAAAAAATTTAGGAGAGAAATCCATTCACTTAAAAAAAATCATGTCCGTCTGCCTCGATTTCTTAAATGGAGCTAATTTTGATTTAGTAAGTTTGCCAGGACGTTACGGTCAGGAACGCCAAGTAGAACGCCAGAAAATGACTCATCACATCCATACAATTGGAAGTGTACGTGGTTCTTCCAGCCACCAACAAAATCCATTCGTTATTTTATGTGACAGAAATGCGACAGAAGATTATGGAAACTGCTACGGATTTTCTTTGATGTACAGCGGTAATTTCCTTACCGAAGTAGAATTGGATCAATACGATCAACTTCGCCTCGTTATGGGAATTCACCCAAAACAGTTCGTGTATGAAGTAAAACCACAGGAAGTATTTGAAGGACCAGAAGTTGTAATGGCATTTACCGAATATGGTTTCACAGGATTATCCCATTTATATCATGACTTTTATCGTTCTAATTTATGCAAGAGTAAGTTTGTAAAAGATGTACAGCGTCCAGTTCTAATCAATAGCTGGGAAGCCGCATTTATGGACTTTGATGATGTAAAATTAGTGAATATTGCAAAAGCTGCGAAAAAAATGGGCGTAGATTTACTCGTAATGGACGATGGATGGTTCGGAAAACGAGACGACGATAACAGCGGACTTGGCGATTGGGTCGTAAATGAAAAGAAGATCAAATGCGGACTTCATAAATTAGTTGAACAAATCAACGACCTTGACATGAAGTTTGGGATCTGGTTTGAACCAGAAATGGTTTCCGAAGACAGTGATTTATACCGTGCTCATCCAGAATGGGCAATGCAAATTCCAGGTCGCCACGCTGTCCGCAGCCGTAACCAAATGGCTTTGGATATGTCTCGGAAAGATGTACAAGACTATTTAATCGAAAAAGTAAACGCCATTTTAGACAATGCAAATATCTTCTATGTAAAATGGGATATTAACCGCTCTCTTGCCGATATTTGGTCCAATAACTTGCCAGCCGATAAACAAGGAGAAGTATACCATCGTTATATTCTCGGATTATACCGTGTTATGGACGCCATTATTAAAACCCATCCAGATATTTTATTTGAAGGATGCAGCGGGGGAGGTGGACGTTATGATGCAGCAATGCTGCATTACTATCCACAATACTGGGTTAGTGACAACAATCATCCAATTGACCGCTTAAAACTTCATTATGGTACTTCGTTTGTTTATCCAATTTCCAGCATGGGAGCACATATTTCGGATAGCGGACGCCTCGTACCTCTTAAAACAAAGGCAGTCGTTGCAATGTGCGGAACATTCGGATATGAACTTGATGCAACCCATCTTTCTGAAGAAGAACAAAAACTTTGCAAAGAACAAAGCGAATTGTTCCGAAAATATTATCACATTATCTTCGATGGCGATTATTATCGCCTAACCAATCCATTTGAAATTGGAAACATGACTGCATGGCAGCATGTAACGAAAGATAAGAGTGAATCCTTATTAAGTGTTGTCGTTACAAACCTTACTTGCAATGGACCACAGGAATACATTCATGCCAAGGGATTGGAACCAAACGCAATGTACACAATCAACGACAGCAAAGAAGCTTATTCTGGCTCCGCATTAATGAATGCAGGAATTCCAATTAATCGAGAAGTTCCAGAATATACTGCATTCCAATTCCATTTACAAAAACAATAACCAAAAGGCCATATAAAATCTCTTCTCTATAAAAAGTTAGGGAATGTATTGCAAATTATTAAATGAAACGATAACTTGCTACATTCCCTACTTTTGGATATCTATTTCCCAATACACCTCGATTTATTCTTACTCATTGATTCGGTTTACTTCCATTTTATTATAGATGCCTTCTGCATTTACCCCAGGATGGGTAACCGCAATTCGACAAACTGTTTCAACTAGTTCTGCCTGCAACGACAGTTCTTTTGCAATCTGGTTGATTTGTTTTCCTTTTTGCATGGAAGTTAGAATTTTTTGAATCATAGCAATAGATAAACTATTTTCTTTCGATAACTTTCGAGCATCTTCTTCTTCAGAACCAAACGTTATCTTTTCAACCTCATAACTTCCATTTTGAATTGTCATAACTGCCATAGTCAAATCCCCGTAAAATCTTCTCCTCCCACAGCTTCCAGGGTTTAACCAAAGCACTCCATCCTTTTTTTCATAGAAATATTTATGGGAATGTCCAAATACAATCACATCTACCTTTGGACGCGGATATGGAACTTTCTTCCTATTATGAATTAAAAAAAATTTCACTCCTCCAATTGAAAATGGATAGGTGTCCAAATAGCTTGATGCCCATTCTCCGTCACAATTGCCACGAACCGCATAAAGTTTTCCAATCGGCGTTAACTCACTTACAATAAATGATCGATCCATATCTCCAGCATGAATAATATGAGAACATGTCCTTAAAACTTCCTTCACATCTTCCCTTAATACTCCATGCGTATCCGAAATAATACCAACTCGAATTGGAACCGATGATTCTTCTGTTTTCAATTTCTCACCTCACAGTCTCCAAAATCTTTGCCATATAATACTCATCTACATAAGATTCATTCACAAACATAGATTTTTTCTTGATCCCCTCCACAACAAAGCCATTTTTCTCATACAATTGTTTTGCTGAAGTATTGGAACACATCACTGTTAATTCTAATCTTACTAGTTGTTGTTCCTTCGCCCACTTCTCTAACCGTTTAAAAAATTCGGTGCCGATTCCTCTTCCTCGATAGCGTTCCCGTATTCCTATAACAATATATGCCCTATGAGAAACTCGATTTAACCTACCTCTTTCCGCCATAATATATCCAACAATTTCCTGATCCACTTCTGCAATCAATAAAAAATCGGTTCCATTAATAGAACTCTCAATCATCCGCTTTAAACCTTCCGTCGGTTTTCCTCTTTTCTCCCGTTCTCCAGGCTCGTACAGCATAAACTGCGTTTCCTTATCCAACTGATTCAGCATATTCCAAAACGCTTCTATTTCATCTATCCGTAAATTTCTAATTTGCATCCTCTAACTCTTCCTTAACTAAAAACACTTTTCTGACTTTGTTGCCAAAAAAGAAGGAATTCCATATTCATGTAATTTTCCAACACCATTGGTATCCTCATATAAGTCTCTCAAAAGAAATCCAGCCTCCAACTGTCCCCCAATTTGTTCTTCCAATGTGTGAGAAAATTGGATTCCATCATTCTTGATCTGAAGCTGCTGCATTTGATCTGAATTTAATAACGGATTAAAAGGCAATTTATTTACCACCTGACTTTCTGTATCATCCAAAATATAATTCAATCCGTTATCCAATCCAGAAAGCAAAATACCGCCTCGCTTCAAAACCCGATAACATTCTTTAAACAATGGCTTGACTTCTTCAATATAACAATTGGAAACTGGATGGAAAATCAGATCAAACCTCCCATCTTCAAAAGGCAGCGGTTTTGACATATCCGCTTTTATTATTTCAACATGATACCCTTCCCTTCTCGCAACCATTGCCTCACTTTCCAACTGCTTATCCGAATAATCTAAAACCGTACATTCTGCACCCAACGCAGCAAAAATTGGAATTTGCTGACCGCCACCACTTGCTAATCCTAGTACCTTCTTACCTTGCAAATCTCCAAACCACTCATGTGGAACTTTCTTCGTTGGCGTCAGCAAAACATCCCAATCCCCTCTCTTTGCCTTCTCAAATACTTCATGAGAAATCGGAATTCCCCATTCCCATCCTTCCTCAATCCATTGATCAATCACCTTCGCATTAATCTGTTGATATTCCATGTTCTTTTCCTCCATAATTAATCCCCCTCATATAACCAAAACCAATTAGTTCAAAACGATATACCCTTAACGGGCTTTTTTTATTTTCACACGACAAGATTTTGTCGTATGCGAAAAGGAAGATGTGTCAATGCCCTTTACGGGCGTTTTTTATTTTCACGTTATTAAAAAAATTAGGCTATGACCTAGAGTATGTGTGTCAATGCCCTTTACGGGCGTTTTTTATTTTCACCAAACAATGCTTTAGATTCTGCTCTTGGCAGATTACTGTGTCAATGCCCTTTACGGGCGTTTTTTATTTTCACCCTTCCTTTCTAGAAGCCTTTATTTATAAGGGGTTTAGAGCCTGTTTTTGCAGGTATTTGCCAGAATATTCTGAATACAGGCATTTTTTGTATTTTTTCTGGGTTTTTTAAACGAGATGATTATATCATTTAGTTATATTAAATATAACATCTAATTCCAGTTAGAAATTCTTCTTTTTTATTATACTAAATTTTCTTCATTGATACAACCATAATTCGCAACAGACATTTCAAAACGCAACGTTGTCTTTCTTATGTACTTTTAAACCCTATTGCAATTTTTACTGTAATAATTATACTCTATACCATTTCATATACCCCAAATCCAAAACGAGAATTTTTTCCTACTTGTGTTATCTCCCCTGCTATGAGAAGCTGCTGTATCTCTGGCGTAAGCCCTTTTAGTTGCACTTCTCCGCAAATTCCTTTCAGATACATCTTTTCGTTTTTTACAGTAGAATATCTTGGTACAAATACTACTTTCGTTTTTTGTTTTGTTACCATACATGGACTCATATCAATCTCAGGTTTTTCTATTTCTATTCCCTCAAAAAGATTAAGCATATAAACTCTTCTTGCAACTGCCTCAGCAAATGCTTGCTGGTCAAAATCGTCTAATATACTTCCCATATACTTAATGCTACATGCAGATAATAATTTAAGTTTTCCTTTCATTGCTTCTTTCATTCTCTGTTTGATATAATCTTCTAGCGTTTCAATGAGAATTCGAGATTTTAAAAGACCTGTTTCTTTTAGTATTTGTTCATAATTTCGATTTTGAATTTTTATTATATGAAATGAAATATGCTCTTTGCCAAGACCAACCTGACCTAATCCATGAATAGCATTAATAATTGGTGACAAAAATGCAATTGTTTCTCCAAATAATGTTATTGTAAAGGTTATTGTTTCCCCTTGTTGAACGTCTTCTTTTTGATTTAAACAAGCCAACGTAAATCCCATACTTTCTGTATCCGTAACAAACTCTGGCTTTTTCTTATATTTAGCATACAAGATATTTCTTACAATACATCTTCCTTCCATAATACACTTTGAACAAACCGCTTTTTCTTTCAAACAATATTGTTGCAACAATATCTGTCCCATCCCACCTCTAATAGCAGAAGCCTTCTGTTTTGGCAATCTTCCACTTTTTTCTAATTGAATGGTCAGAAACAATTTCGTAAATACCGCTTGATACATACTAAATCTCATCCTTTCCATGCTGGTGTGAAAATTATTCACACCAGCGCACCACTCTAATCATATAAAACTAGAGTTTTTTATTCAAAGCAAATTCTTCTGTTTTAATACATCAAATACTCTCGTAGTCTGTTCTCTTCCATGTTTAAAGTTTTGTTTCTTTGATCCTTGCATTTTCTTTTGTTGTTTCTCTTTTGGTACTTCTTTTTTTATCATTTTAGGAAATTCATATTTTCGAGAAAGTTGTTCCGTTTTTTCCATGTTTTCTCTTATTGTATATCGGATTATTGGTCTCATTTCAGATCCTGACTCTACTGCTTTATTACCCACAAACCATTGATGAGAAGCCGTAGAATTTTCTTTTCCTTCTCCATTATCTCCAATTGGATAGGAAACAAATTTTTCTACTCCTTCTTCTGATAAATCAATATATGTCTTATCCAAAAGTTCCATTAATTGTTTTTTTTCTTCGTTATCTTCTTTATCTTTTTTACCCCACAATAATTTATTTCCTTTTTCAATACTCTTTTCTAATAAATCTCTGCTGATCGATTTATATTCATATTGATTTAATGAAAATTGTCTTTCTTTCACATCATCAATTACAATTTTTACACTGCCCAATCCTATCGGTTTCCCATGTCCTAGCTTATAACAATAATTACTGTCCTCTCTATTCTCTCCTAAGCAAAGAACCCACAGTAATTTTTGTCTTTGCTCGTTTGTAATTCCATCATAATAAACAGTAAATTTAAATTTTTTTCCTCTATTTACTAATTTAGCAGATATATTTACCTTCTTATTATCATTTTTGTTTTCTTGGTTTTTTTTATAACACTGTTCTTCCACTGCGGATATTGGATGATGCCAATAGTATTTTCTTCCATTTAAAAAACTACTTTCTACTTCAATTATTTCGTTTTTCTGTTGTCCCCTACAACTATAATTTACGGAATAATCATAGTTCCATATATCCGCTTTTCCATTTTTGCGTTGTGGCCTTTTCGTGTAAAATTCCATCGCAGTTATATGGGGACTCGCCAATGGCTTTAATTCAATGTATTTTCCATCTTCTACAAAAATATTTTCAAAACTATCTTCTAAAATCCCATCTGAAAAACGCAATTTACTTCCAATAGAAGTTGTTGTTCCATTAAAATCCTCTTTGACCATTCCAAATAATGCACATGCTTCACAAAGTGAGTTTCGGGAAGAACAAGGCATTAAATCTCCTAAAAAGTCTCTTATTTTATTATTTAATACCCATCTTCCAATACAGGCAGGAGAAAAGTAATATATTCCATTGCTTTCTTTGTACCAAACTGGGACATTGCACCCATTTTCTAACAACTCCATATATCCACTATTTTCATAAAAACGTTTCTCCACATCTTTATTATTCTCATAATACATAGTTATTGTTTCTTTTAATAGGTCTATTTTTTCCTGTTCTATTTCGGCTAAATACTCCTTTTTTTGAAAAACACTATGTTTCTTCTTCTTTTCAAAGTCTTCCCATAATAGTAATGTGCCTGTTAAACAGAATATATCATTTTCTCCATCATCATTTGTTTCTTTCCCATCCTGTTTCTTCCTCCATCTAAGAATGTTTTTTCCATCACTCTGAAATTGAATGGTTTCTCCATTTT
The DNA here is from genome assembly GCA_900045905.1 of Clostridiales bacterium CHKCI001. Taxonomy (GTDB): domain Bacteria; phylum Bacillota; class Clostridia; order Lachnospirales; family Lachnospiraceae; genus Fimimorpha. The sequence goes on from FCNS01000037.1 coordinate 45,084, forward strand.
CATACCAATCTTCTTCTGCCTCTAATTTTATCCTCCATTTTTCTCCTTTTTTGTCTAAAATACACCTATTATCCAGTATAGAATAACGCTTTGCTTTATATAGCTTCCATTTATCACCCTCTTTTGACAAAATTCCTGGACTTCCTGACAATGGATCTCGAGCTGATAACAAACCATCATTGATTCGATGAACACATGAATCTGTCACTGTTTCAAAAAGACTTCGAACCATTCCTCGAATTGAACTACCTGGTATTATTGGCGTTTTTCCATCGTAAGAAAAAAAATCATATACTTTATGCCCATCCGCTCCTTCTCTTTGAACTTGTTCAGTATCAGGTATAAAGATCGGCGTTTCTGTGTAAATCCAACAAGTAATTGAACCTGTTAATTTCTTTCCATCTGTCACTGTTGAACGTACAGCTTTTTCTGGAAATTTTACAAAACTATATGGATTAATAAATTTTACACTTGTTTCCTCTATCCATTTTTTATCTTCCTGTTTATTTCCCATACTTACTTTTCTCCCTCTACTATCTTAACAATTCTCCAATCCTCTAAACTCGCCTGTCCTGTTTCTTCATAATAGTCAATATAATGTGTAATTTTTACTTTTGCATTATGAATTTTATGAAATGGCAATTTATAACGTCCCCCTCTTGTACTCTGAACTACTACAAAGTTATTATTTTCTTCTAACTTTCCTACTTTTTCATCAATATCCAAATAATTTTCTACTTTAAACTGGTTTTCTTCGTTAATTTTTTTATCATCTGCAATCCGGAAAAAAAATGTCTCTCCTATTACACTCCTCCATATTTTTAACTCTTTTGCTTCATTAAAAATACGAAGTTCTAAAAGCAATCGTAGTCGTTCCTGCGATAAGAAATTCTTTTCCATTTCTCTATTTAGCTCCGCTTCTCGTCCATTTTTCCAAAACAAATCAATCACAATCTCATCAGTATAAAATGCGACTATTTGTGCATTTGAAAGCTTCTGGTTTTTTACAATATTTTTTATCTCATTCCTTAATACTCTTTCTTCTATTCTACCCTCCTGAGTAACCCAATCATATTTCAATGATCCTCACCTTCCTTTTCATCCTTCCGAATCAACTAAGATCTTCTTCCACTCTTCTTGTAATATTTGATAAACTTTCTGATAACTACTATCTCCTTCTATCATAAATGCTTCTGCCTTTCCGATTGTTATTGACTCTACTTCAAATAATCCTCTTCCCGATGCTGTTACTCCTCCAATTGCCAATATTCCATTATGTAGATCCATAATTGTTGCAGATAGAAGTTGAAAAAATATATTTTCTTTTTCCTTTAAAATGCTTTCTTTTTCTTTCCTTATCAAAATTTCCAAATTTCCATGTCCATCAATACAAAACTTTTCTTTAAACAATGCTCCATCTACAACTGCTCCACTAAACCGATCAATAGCATTCCTCGTAATTGTCTTCTCTTTTGTTCCTCGCAAAACTGTTTCGTGAAATACGATCAAAGACTTTTTACTTATTTTTTTCTTTTTATTAACTATTCCAAACCATTGTTCTATTAATTGACTTTCATAGATATCTCCTTCCTCCATCAATCGCTTTAAATGATGCCGAAAAGCTCCTGCCCAACTACTTCCTGGAATAACTGGACTTCGGTTTGCATCATGCAAAGTAAGTTGTTCGCTTCCAACTTGAATTTCCTTAGATAAGTTACTTTTTTCCATCTTTTGTTCTTCTGGAACTTCCATTTTTTTATCTGTTGCGTATTTTCGTATAAAAATACCACTTTTTTGCTTTAACTCTAGAGAAATACGGAGGAATGACTTTTGAGAAAAATTTGTTATTTTTTCTGTTATTTCATTCCACTCTGATGTATTTGCATATAAATTAAAATCTAACCATCGTTTCATTACTTCTTCTGTTTCACTAAAATCAAACTCTGCTTTCCATATATGTTCTGCTTTTACTTTCCCATATCCTCTTGTCGTCCTTGCTCCTAAATGTATAGTTCCGCTCCGCAGAAATCTAAGAATTCGTTCTACTGCTGTTTTCAATTCACTTTTCCCATTTTCTTCTCCTTCTGGAACTTTTTCCGTAATTTCTAAAAAGGTAATAAAACGTGCATTCGTTTCCAATATTTCAAAGTTAAATTTAGAACCTTTCTTCGCTGTTTTCCACCCATCTAATGCAACTCCATCTCTCTGCGAAAGGTAAAATTCTCCTAACAAACTTCCATCATATACAATAATTTCGCTATTTTTGCATTTTCTGGTAAATTCGTTTCCATCTTTTTGAAATACCGTTTCCGTTTCTTTTTGTAGATCTTTCTCTTCTTCTTGCGATTCTCCTTCTATCTTTACATAGCCAAAATATTGTTTTGCTTTTCTCTCCTCAAATAGCGTACGATATATACCAGTTAACGCTGTTGCTGGTATATATGGTTCTCCGTTTCGATTCTTTATAATATCTTGATCTGTAGCAATATCCCGTCCAGATCCAATCGTCAAAGGACTTTCTAAAAGAAGTTCTACTCTATAGTATATTTTTTTACACGGTGTCCTGGTCATCACTCCTCTTCTCCTCTCTTTTAAATTCGTACCGCCAATGCATAAAAACTTGTCTAAAATAACTACTCCATAAATACTCTGACTCTTCCTTATACCATTCTTTTTCTAACTGATACAATAAACCAGCTATTTCTTTTATTTCATCTGAGAATTCTATTCCTTCACAGCAACCATTTCCGTCCAATTGTAGTTGAATTTCTGGTAAATCTGTTTCCATTCTCCATTCCTGTAATTGATCTAACTTTTGTTTTGTTCTTTTCACGTAATCTAATATCTTATTTCTTTTCTTATCGTCTGAAATCGTCTGAATTCTTTGAAGAAAGCTATTATACTTTTTTTCATTGTCTATATAACTGCAATCTTCCCTCAAGCTGTCTTCTAACATCAACATTACTCTTCCTAGTAAAGCAGTATTATCAATGATTTTATTTTCATTTTTCATAGCAACTAAAAGTAATTCTTCTTTCAATTGTTCCAGTAACACACGTCTAATTAATGTTTTTGCATCCTGATTTTGTTCGTTTTCTAAAGCATCCTGCTGATTTATCACCTCAGACACTTGTTTTTTCTCTTTTGCTTCTTTCTGTTTTATCTGAAAAGTTCTTTTAGAGAAAATTTCGCAAACCCCAAAACCTTCTCCATTCTTTTCACCAATACTACAAATTCGATCTGAAATTTCTAATGGTTTGTCCTCTTCATATACATAACTTACTGCTGTCCCAGCTGTGAATGCAGGAAGTGTTTGCTTTTGCATATTCCATTTTGTATAATAACCAGATAAAATTTTACACCCAAGTATTCTTTGTATACTTTTTTCATTTATTTTACCATTCCATCCTATTGCTTTTTTTATTTCATTGTCTAAACAATCAACATTTACTGAATAACCTGTTTTAGGATGAATTAACAATGCATCAGATCGAAGTATAGCAATTATCTCTTCTCCCCTTTGAATTGTAATTGGCTGTGGTGTTACTGTTTTGATATGACTTTCTACAATCTGACAAAATCCATACTGTGCTGTTTTGGACTTTCCGATTTTTAATCGAGTTTTTCTCAATAAATCTATAATTTCCTTAATATCTTCTTTTCTTCCCTTAATTGTACCAAAAAAAAGTTGATTTTTAGACAGAGCATCATGCATATACAACATTTCATTAACTCCATCATTCCCTTCACATCTATGATGATATACTTTTTCTACTTGAGGTTCCTTTTTTTCGCATTTCCACGATTTCGTTTCCTCCTCCCATGTCATTGCCAAAAATTTTCCCTTCAATGATTTGGGACGATCAGATTTATTCGATCCTTGCATCATTTTTCTTTTTTCATCTTCCTCAAATAAATTAGTATAATCCTCGCTCAATTTATATGATCCAATACATAACGGTGCAGGATAATAAATTTTATACTTTTGTCTTAAATCACTCTCCTCCATTTCTTCTTTTTGAGAAGGGATTCGTTCCGCTAAATATAAATTACTGTAAATAACCTTGTTTGTTAGAAATAATTGTTCAAATTTCTGATCGGCTCTATGTGTTCTCAAATATGTACTAACTAAAGCTCCTAAAATACTTTGTCCACTAATATATCTTTCTGTTTCATTATTATTTCTCCCCGTCAATAAAATTGGTTCGTGATTTTTTAAAATGTATTGCAACTCTACTTCTTCGCCAATGACATCTGGCAACTGGTTTTTATAATCATTTTCTTCTTTATAGGAAAATTCACATTGTACATTTCCCAACCCTCTATTTCTCAATAAGCCAATATGTCTTAATGCTTTACAAATAAGCTCCATTTTCTCTTTTACAACTTTTTCTGGAAGGTAATTATGTTCAACATTTGCCTCAAATACGACCTCTTCATATTTGTTATCCTTTTTAATTGGTGAATATTGTTGAATTACTCTTATGTAACGAAGAGAATTTTTGTCCGCCACTCCATTTTTTATTCTTGTTTGTTCTTTTATTGAAGTATACTGCTCTAAAATCTTTTGTGGCGTTAAATACTTACTATAAGCTCCTTTTTGTTCCCTTTGTTTTTCTAATACTTCACATATATTTTTATAATTCAATAAATAAGCATTATGAACCAAAATTCCATTAGTTTTATCTTCTCCAGGCCTTCCAAATAACTGGAATACATCATTTTCTGAAATTAGATCAGAATTATCTCTCAAAAATTCGGCATTCTCCCTTAAACATCCTTTCAAACGACGAGCTGGAATATAGGGAAGACCATACATATCATAACTAACATCGCTATTAATAACTCCTCCATGTGAATATCCCGTAGCAGTACATAAATCTGACTTTAATCTAATCGTAATCTTACTCATTTGTCGTTTCCCCCTTATCAAACCAGAGATCATATACTAGACCCATATCATAAATTAACTGCATCTTCTTTTCTTCTTCCAAATCTAATCCATCCAGATTAATTTCTTCTTCTACATCAGTATTGGCAAGAACTCGCTCTAGTTCATGTGCAAACTCTGCTCTTCCTCTTACAGCAGCTTCCGTTAAAGCCATTCGATTACTTCTAGCCATTTTAGAAAGCTGATTTTTCATCTTCTTCACTTTATCTAAATCAATAATATCTATTGCTACACTATCTCCATTACCCGTTTCTTTCTTTTTTACTAGCCATGGACGACTTATCGCAATCTCATCTTTTTTACGAATTTCCCTCAGCGATGTATCAATTCCTGCATGACAAAAATGAAAATCTAATACACAGCATTCCATATCCACATACTTATGAGAAATCTCCTTTGCAGATTCACAACATTCCTCTGCAATTTTATATGCATTTGAATATGGATCATGACTGTGGAAAATAGAAATTCCAGCACACGAACTATAATTATCAGGCAAACCTTCTAAATAAGCTTTTGTAATTTCAAATGCGATTCGAGCATTACAAATAATTGTAATTTCATCACCTGCTGCAATAATTTTTCGATATCCCAACGGTTCTTTTAGTTTACCATTTGTCTTCAATAACTTATCTAATTTTTCTTTCACCCGTTGCAATCCTTTCTCTATATACACATGATGAATTTCACTAGAAAACTCTCTTAATGCTTTTATACAACAGTCATAGTTATTTCCTTTTGGAATATTTTTTAAGCATTGATTAACTTTGTTACCCATATTGTTTCCATCAATATAAATAATTGCCAGAAGACTTTCTTCTCCTTTTTTTGTAATGTACTCATCTAAAAGGTTAGAATAATTTTCAAATGGATTATCTTTTGAGTTTTGATTTGTATTATTATATTTCTGGATTTTTAACCAGCTCTCTCTTGACAACTTTTCTTGCTTATCTTCTATTTTAATCGTAAATTCCAATGGTTGTGAAGTTCTAGCATCAATTTGTACAAATGGGAGTGTACTATATGGCTCCATTGGTAATTCTTGATTTTCAATTCTTTCATATTTTTCTATCAGTTTACAACGATCCTCTTTGAAATCTCTCTTTCTCCAAGCTTCTCCGATATCCACATTTTCCTGTTTTTTTGTTAACTCAATAAATGCACAAGAAGCTTTTAAAGAATACGTTCTTTCTATTAATTCTTTGGTAAATTTTTTGTTAATTGTAAGAGCTATTTCTTTATTACGATATAAAATAAAAAGATTTCCTCCCCCTTGATAAACTTCTACACCATCCCTATCGTCATCTTCTATAAACAATTGATTAATATTAAATTCTTTTACCTCTTCTTTTTTTCTACCTTCTAATTTATATCCTAAATTTTCTGCTAAATCATATAAAATCTCAAATCCATTTTCAATAATTTTAGACGCACCTGCTACTTCTTTTATCTTATTAGTTTTATAAATATAAGCCTGTTTTCCTCGGAATCCATACATAGCCAATACAGGTTTTACTTCCTTTCCATTCACCATATTCAATTATCCCCTTTCTTAAACCTCAAATAATTTACGTTCTGCTTATAACAAAAAAAGCACTGGAGCTTTCTTTTACATATCACGATAATCAAAACTCCCTATTCTCAAAATGAAATAGGGAGTATATTCTTATGTAAATATAATGATAATTATCAATATTTATTAACAATCCAATAATGTTAATATTTGTTGTATCAAAGGTATACCAGTATTCGCTATAGCACAGTACACACTTGAATTCAAAACTAACGGTTTACGTCCTATTCCTGATGGTGTAGGAACATAAAAAATACAATAATGATCTTTTTCTGCTAATTCACTAATTATCTTATAAATGGCTCTAATTTCCCGATTAGAGCTACTGTCACTGTTGGATGATTCTTCTAATTCTTCAAGATAGTTTACCTCATATACTAAAATATCACATTCATTAAAAAATTTATTAAAGTATCTTTTTATCTCGTCATCGCTCTTTTGAATTAATTGACCAAAATCAATTTTCTCTTCTTTTTGAATATTTAAACCTTTATTAGATAATAGTTCTCGTGCGTCCTTTAAGACTTGCTCACCCTTCAATTTCTCTTTTTGCGTAAAAAACTTAATTCTCATTTTCTGATGATTTTCTTCTCTAGTTACAGCATTTCTCAAATATTCTAAACGTTTCTGTGTAGAACCATTTTCATTATTAGGATCTGAAATATATTCAATCATTTTTTTCTCAATGATATCTTCCGCTTTTTTCTGAAATATCTCTTTAACACTTTCTTTTATCTCTTTTTTTGTACTCCAACCAAAAAAGCCCAACAACATTATTATACCACCAATTAAAACTCCGAGTAGCCACATTAAATATTCTCGTTCTCTCTGTATAAATTCACGATAATTAGCCATTTCAGATTCCATATATGACAAAATGTTTGTATTCATTCCTATCTCAGTTTGAGAATTTTCTATACTATCAGAAATCAATTGGAGTTGTTCCTCCAACTGACTCATTTTTTGAGCGTGACAATACAAACAACTTGACAGAAAAACTGTAACAACCAAAAAAGCAACTAGAAAAATTACATACCACAAACTAGATTCTTCCCCTTCTTTTTTATCTTTCATCCTATTTCCTCACAATTGTTCATTAAAAATTATATATATTATAGTTATTATACTCCATAATGTCAATAATTTTATTCAATTTTCATAAATCTTTATTCATATACTTATTCAATTTATAACAGTTTACTATTACATCCATTTTAAATCACTGTATTTGTATAAATTCTAACAATTATTCATTAAACGCAGTATCTTTCATTTCTATTATCAAGTTCCATAACCTAAATGCCCTTAACAGGCGTTTTTTATTTTCACCCTTCCTTTCTAGAAGCCTTTATTTATAAGGGGTTTAGAGCCTGTTTTTGCAGGTATTTACCGGAATATTCTGAATACAGGCATTTTTTGTATTTTTTCTGGTTTTTTTAAACGATATGATTATATCATTTAGTTATATTAAATATATCATCTAATTCCAGTTAGAAATTCTTCTTTTTTATTATACTAAATTCTCTTCCTTGATACAACTATAATTTGCAACAATACATAAGATAAATATAAATAACCTATCAAACTGTTTTCCTAGCAGTTATAATGTTAATCAATAGGTTTGGGAGATTCTTCCTTATTTCTCCTGTTCATGTATTCTGCCATCTGTATCTTTAATTTTTACTGTTAAAATACAGATGACAGATACTTTTTTCATTATTTTTTCTGTTTATTCGTTGTTGGTCGATAGATACCTTCTATGATTCCATTTTCTTGAGATAGTGAGATTAATTCCAATGGAATTGCTTTTTCATTTTTTCCAAATAAACGAATTCCATCTCCCAGAATCGTTGGGATAATACTGAGATGGTATTCATCTATCATATTTTCTGCAATGCATTGTTGTGCAATCTCTGCTCCTCCGCAGATCCAAATATGTTTTCCATCCTGTTTTTTTAAGGTGGTGATTAGATTTTTTAATGATTGATTGGTAAATGTAATATTGGTTGTGCTTGGCAGTTTCTTATGTGTTATAACATAGCAGTTCATATCTGAATAAACCCATTCCTCTGGAGAAAGCTCTGTTACAATTTGGTTATAAGTGCGATATCCCATAATGACTGTATCAACAGTCTGAGAAAATGCTTTGTACCCATAATCACTCTCATAATTCTTTTCTTGTCCCTCCAACCAATCCACCTTTCCATTTTTATCCGCAATATATCCATCCAAACTCATTCCAATATATAAGATTGTTTTTCTCATATTAATTGACATATGTCATCTCCTATCTGATATATTTTTGCTTATATTATGACTTATTTTTTTAGATTTGATCCAGCAATTCTCTTTTTTCTCGTTCAAATTCTTCTTTTGTTAACAAACCATATTCCAATCTCCCTACTACTTCTGAGGTTCCATAATAATCCAGGCGAAGCATTGCTTCACCATCCATTTTTACTTTCCAAATTTTTATTATATCCAGCAAATTCACAGAAAACGTAAGTCTTTCTTCACTCAGTTCTCCATCAAAGATACGGAAACCTGTTCCTGTGATATGTGTCTCATAGATAAATAAACTGATCAGACATTTCTTTCGAAGTATTCCTTTCCTATATTCACCATAATAATTTTTCTTTAATTCCTTCCCTATTTCTGAACCCATTCCTTATCCCCCTTTGCAAAAAGAAACGTGCTATCTTCTACTATTTTAGTATATCACATATCCCCCTAAAATGCCGTTTATTTTTCTGCCATGTTTACTATGTTTTGTTCCTATCTGCTATAAACAATACTCTAACTGACAATCATATAGTTCTTGTTCTACATGATCTTTCTTATATTCAGTCGCTTCTACACATCCCATTGCATGATAAAAAGCCTGACTTTCTACCGCAGAATGTGCAGAAATATATAGTTTTTTCGCACCATTTAATTTTGCCCATGCAGCTGCTAGTTGAAATAATTGTTTTCCGATTCCACGCCCTCTCATATCTTCTGACACATGGATACTGGAAAGATCCATATATTCCTGATTTTTTCCAAACAACGCTGGTTCTACAGAAGTAAATCCTTTTAATTGTCCCTCTAAGAAAGCTCCAAATACTACTCCACCTGTCTGAATTGTATTTTTTAAACATTTTACAAGAATACCATAATCTTCTTCGCTCCATTGATCGATAAATGGAGCATCTTGTATCGTCCATTTATCATCCACTTTACGCCAACATTTTTGTACTACTTGATGCCGTTCAAAATGAAGAAATAAACTTCTTTCTATTTCTTCTAATTTTAATTCTTTGTATTTCATAATTCTCATCCTTTCATGTCAAGCTGATATTCGCAATCCGCTTTGCTACTTGCTCATACCGAATCGCCACTATGTGGCTTCTTAGAACAGGCTTGTGCCCCTCCTAATACAAGTAAGTCCCCATCTCCTGCTTATTGCTCTTCGCAATGAAAGCAGGGGACTTCCTTGATTTGGTTAAATAAATTTCTTTTATGGCTGTGCCGCAAAAAAATGTTCTACGGCATATTGAAATGCTCTCATTAAAAATCGATCAGCCGCTTTTGCAACTTTACTTCTAGGACAAATCTGATCAAATGCATGGAAACATCCCTTGTATTCCCGAAAACATAGTTTTACTCCTGCTTTGCGTAAATTTTTCATATATGTAACCGTTTCATCATAGAATGGTTCAATTGTACCTACAAAAGCACAAGTGGGCGGCAGATTTTTATAATTTTGTTCTCTAGCAGGAGCCGCATAAACAGGCACATCTGAGGTTCCATATCGGTCTCCTAAGTATAGTTTCCAGCTTGCCTCATTGGATTTACTATTCCACACTGGTGCATCATTATTCATAGATGAGGCAGTATTCATACGGTCATCAATCATTGGATAAAGCAGCATTTGATATGCAATTGCCACTTCTCCTTTATCTCTCGCATATAAACTCACTGCTGCTGCCAACCCTCCACCAGCGCTGTCACCTCCTATAAAGATTTGACTCGGATTTATATCATAATCTGCTGCATGTTCTTTTAACCAAACTAAAGCCAGATAACAGTCATCCAAAGCAGCTGGATAGGGAGATTCGATAGAACGTCGATAATCTGGAGATACACAAATACATCCAAAATTTACGGCAAATTTTTCCATATATCGAAAGTCTTGTTCTGGCAATCCAATTGCATAACCTCCTCCATGAATCCAAAGAAGACCTGGAACCGATTTTTTTCGTTTCTTAGGAATGCAAATACAGAGCCGTAATTGGCTTTTGTCTGCTCTCTCAATCCAATGTTCTTCCATAAGCGTTTGTCTTCCGAGCCATTTTCCTTTCACATACTTATCCATTATTTTATTACATTTTTCCAAAGTACTTGTCTCAAAAAAGGGCATTATCGTTCGAATTATTTTTCCAGAAAAGCGAAGTTCTTTTCGTATCATTTGATTGCTAATCTTATGTTTTCTCATATCTACCTCCTATTGAAAAAATTTTTGAGTAATTGCAATAAAAATTTTCATCTGTGGCGTTACCCATTTATTTTTATGATACAAAAGCTGACTCCACATACGAATAGTCGGTGCATTCGTTTCAATTTGAAATAAGTTTCCCTGTTCAATTGATTCTCTTACAGAGAAGAATGGAAGAAAAGAAAATCCCATTCCTTCCTCTAGTAAATGAATAATTGTTTCTGTATTGCCAATTTCCAATATTGGTTTGATATCAATATCATTTTCTGATAACATTCGTTCCAGTTCATAGCGATAACTTTCCCCTTTTTCTGTCAGCAAAAATGGTTCTTTAATAATCGTCATCAAATCTTGTTTCTTTTCACTTGCAAGAATATTTTTGCTCGAAGTAACGAAGACAATGTCTTCTTCTCTCTGCATGGCTCGTATCCATTCCGTTCCATAAATTTTATGATCTAACGTAAGAAAAAGATCAATCTCATTACTCTTTATCATCTCAATTAGTCCATCTGATGTATCTGTTTTTATAACAATTTCCACTTTCGGACAAATATGATGAAATTGAAGTAAAAGATTTGGCAAAATTGCTGTGGCGAGCGAATCTACGCTTCCAATACGAAGGGTGCCTTCTGGAATCGTTCTATCTGTCGCAAATGCCATTGCCTCATTCGTAACTCTTACAATCTCATTTGCATATGTAATAAATCGTTCTCCTTGTGAGGTTAAACTTACTGTTTTTCCAATTCGTTCAAAAAGCTTTGTTCCAAGTTCTTTTTCTAACTGCTGCATTTGAATCGTAACTGCAGATTGCGAATATCCCAATTGCTCTGCTGCTTTGGAAAAGTTTTGCGTTGCTGCCACTTTCAAAAATGTAGTAATATTTCTAATCTCCATAATTATACCTATAAATTTTTTTAATATATATTATCAAATACATGAATTTTACAAATATATACTTACATGGTACTATGGACATGAAAAAAAGTCAAGGAAGTATACAAACAAAGATAAGGAGGCTATTTGAATGGACATTCAGCAAATGAATCAAAACGATCAAATAAAATCAGTAGTTGAAACATTTATTCAAAAATTTTGGAAAGAGAATCAAGAATTATATAGACGCAAAATTGTTCATGAAATCAATGACCATCAGCTTGCAAAATTAAGTACAATTGAAATTCCTGCAAAGGGACGTTCGGTTGAAACAGTTATGAATGAAATGATAGAAGATATTTACAAATACAGATATTATGCCAATCATCCAAGATATTTAGGATTTGTGCCAGGCCCTGCTTCTTTGTTGTCTTGGCTAGGGGACATTATGACTTCTGCTTACAATCTCCATGCTGGAAGTTGGATTAACTGCCCTGCTGCCAGTTGTATTGAACAGAAGTTAATTCATTGGTTTTGTAATTTAACAGGATATGGAGAAGAATCTGGCGGAACTTTTGTGTCTGGAGGTTCCATTGCCAATATGACTGCATTAATTGCTGCTCGTGATAAGATTTTATCTGAAGATCAATTGTCTCTTGGAGTTGCCTACGTATCGGATCAAACCCATAGCTCTGTAACAAAGGGACTACGAATGATTGGAATTCCAAATAGTAGAATTCGCCAGATACCAACGGATTCTTCCTTCCGAATGGATCCATCACAATTAGAACTTGCAATCCAATCAGATTATTCCAATGGACTGATTCCTTTTGTTGTAATCGCAAGTGCTGGAACAACAAATACAGGAAGTATTGATCCATTGGAAGCGATTTCTGCAATCTGTCAAACATATCATTTATGGATGCATGTAGATGGAGCATACGGTGCATCGATACTTTTAACGAAACAATACAAACATTTACTAAAAGGCATTGAATACTCAGATAGTATTAGTTGGGATGCTCACAAATGGTTATTTCAAACATATGGATGCAGCATGATCCTAATAAAAAATAAAAAAAATTTATTAAACAGTTTCTCTACTCATCCAGAATATTTAAATGACTTGGAAATAGAAAATGACAGTATGAATACTTGGGATATGGGTATAGAATTAACTCGTCCTGCTCGAGGTCTTAAATTATGGCTTACTATGCAGGTTTTAGGATGCAATGTATTAAGCACTGCAATCGAACATGGATTTCAGCTTGCACAATGGGCAGAAGAAGAATTAAAAAAAGAAAAAGATGTTGAAATTATTTCACCTGCACAACTTGCCATTGTAACATTCCGATATGCCCCTTGTAATATAACTGAAAAGCAAAAAGATCAATTAAATCAAAACATTTCCAAGAAAATGCTTGAAAATGGCTATGCGGGTATTTTTACAACTGAGCTAAATGGCAAAAAAGTTTTACGTATTTGTTCCATTCATCCAGATACAACAAAATCGGATATTATTCACATTGTTTCTTTATTAAACCACTATTGTAAAGATCTTTGTGAAGAAATATAGGAAATCTATGACACAAAAGCTGCTATGATATTAGGAAAATAATTCCTATATCATAGCAGCCTTTTATAAAAATAAAATATTTAAATGATTATTGTTTCTGAGCCTTTGCTTCGTTAATTGCTTTTGTTAAAGCTGGAACGATCTTATTTAAATCGCCTACAATACCGTAGTCAGCTACATCAAAGATTGGCGCAGATTCATCTTTATTAATTGCAATAATTAAATCAGATTCTTCCATACCTGCAACGTGCTGAATTGCTCCAGAAATACCAATTGCGAAGTATACATTAGGACGAACTGTCTTACCAGTCTGTCCAACCTGGAGATCTTTTGGCTTCCAGCCAGAGTCAACAACAGCACGAGAGCAGCTTACTTCTCCGCCGATTGCTGCTGCTAAGTCTTCCAAAAGTTTGAAGTTTTCTGGAGAACCAACACCACGACCACCAGATACTAAAATCTTTGCGTCCATGATATCTACAGCATCGGATACTGATTTTACAATATCTAAGATTTCTACATATTTATCATTTGGCTCAAATCCTGGATTGAATTCTACAACTGTTGCTTTTGCTCCTTCAATCTTATCAATTGCTTGCATAACGCCTGGACGAACCGTTGCCATCTGAGGACGATGATTTGGGCAAGCGATTGTTGCGATTGTATTACCACCAAAAGCTGGACGAGTCATTAATAACTGATTGTGTTTCTGTTCACGGCCTGGCATTGGATTGAGAGGGAAATCTCCAATCTCTAATTTTGTACAGTCGGCTGTCAGACCTGTTGCAACTCTTGCAGATACACGAGGACCTAAGTCTCTACCGATTGCAGTTGCACCAACTAACATAATTTCTGGCTTGAACTCATTAATTACAGATGCCAATGCATGTGCATATGGCTCTGTTCTATATTCTTTTAATTCAGGATCATCTACAACGATAACCTTATCTGCACCATATGCAGCTAATTCATCTGCCAGATCCTTTACTTGATAACCGATTAATACTGCAGCTACTTCTGCATTTAAATCTTTTGCAAGATCCTTTGCCTTTCCAAGTAATTCAAAAGCAATTCCGCTTAATTTATTGTCTACTTGCTGAGCAAAGACATATACACCCTTATATTCTTCTAAACCCATTCTATTCACCACTTTTCTTTCTTGTTTATTAAATGATATGTTTCTCAGTTAATTTACCCATGATATAAGCAACGGATTCTTCTGGATCAAGAGTAACTTTCTCTCCAGCACCTTTTCTAACTTTGTCAGAAGCCTTTGCAATCTGTGTAGGAGATCCCTTTAATCCAAGGTTGGAATCATCAACATCTTTCAGATCAGCTCTGCCCCATGTTGTGATTTCTGCTGCATACGCATCAAAGATTCCGCCTGGTGTCATATAACGAGGCTCATTCAATTCAGAAAGAGCAGTAATTAAACAAGGCATTTTTGCTTTTACTACATGATATCTATCTTCATATTGACGCTGAACGATAACACTATCACCATCAATCTTAATATCCTGTGCATAAGAGATTACAGGAATATCTAAGTGTTCAGAAATCTGAGGACCAACCTGAGCAGTATCACCATCGATTGCCTGACGTCCTGTAATAATTAAATCATATTCCAAATTTCTGATTGCTCCTGCAATAGTAGTAGATGTAGCCCATGTATCAGCTCCACCAAGAACTCGATCTGTTACAAGAATACCCTTGTCTGCACCCATTGCCAATGCTTCACGAAGCACTTCTTCTGCCTTTGGCAGACCCATAGTAACAACTGTAACTTCTGCGCCATATTCATCTTTTAATCTCAATGCTGCTTCCAGACCAGCTTTGTCATCTGGATTCATGATTGCAAGCATTGCACCTCTATCCAATGTACCATCTGGGTTGAATTTTACTCCACCCTTTGTATCAGGTACCTGCTTTATACAAACGACTATCTTCACGATAAGTACCTCCCTTATTTCAAAATGTTTCCAGAAATAACCATACGCTGAACTTCAGAAGTTCCTTCGTAGATTTCTGTGATCTTAGCATCACGCATCATACGTTCTACATCATATTCTCTGATGTATCCATATCCACCGTGTAACTGAACAGCCTTTGTAGTAACTTCCATAGCAACTTCTGCTGCATATAATTTCGCCATAGCTGCTTCTACACTGTAAACCTTCTGTGTAGCTTTTGCCATAGCAGCCTTATAAACTAACATTTTAGCTGCCTCTACTTTAGTAGCCATATCAGCTAACTGGAACTGTGTATTCTGGAACTGAGAGATCGAACGACCGAACTGTTTTCTTTCTTTTACATAATCAATTGTACGTTCCAGAGCACCTTCTGCAAGACCAAGAGCCTGAGCAGCAATACCAATACGTCCACCATCCAATGTATGCATTGCGATATTGAAGCCCTTACCTTTTGGTCCAAGTAAGTTTTCTTTTGGAATACGACAATCTGTGAAGATAAGTTCGTATGTAGAGGAACCACGGATACCCATTTTCTTTTCCTTTGTACCAAAGGTAAAACCTGGAGTACCTTTTTCAACAATAAATGCAGAAATTTCTTTCATCTTTCTGCCACGTTTTTCTACAATACCTGTAACTGCAATTACAATATAAACATCAGCTTCCTTACCATTCGTAATAAAGCATTTAGAACCATTTAATACCCATTCATCACCATCTAAAACAGCCTTCGTCTGCTGTCCCTGAGCATCTGTACCAGCACCTGGCTCTGTTAAACCAAATGCACCTAACTTCTTACCACCAGCTAAATCTGGTAAATATTTTTGTTTTTGTTCTTCTGTACCATATGTTAAAATTGGGTCAACACATAAAGATGTATGAGCAGATACAATAACTCCTGTAGTACCGCAAACTTTCGATAATTCTTCCACACACATTACGTAAGTTAATGGATCGCATCCCTGTCCGCCGTACTGCTTTGGAACTGGAATTCCAAGGAAACCAAGTTTCTGCATTTTTTCCACTGTTTCTCTTGGGAATACTTCTGTCTCATCTACCTCTTGTGCAAGAGGTTTTACTTCATTTTGAGCAAAATCTCTAAATAACTTTCTCGCCATTTCATGCTCTTTACTTAATGTAAAATCCATGTCCATTCCTCCATTTTATTTTTTTCATTCCTACTTTTATTTAGTATAGTCGTAGAAACCTTTTCCAGTCTTCATTCCTAACTGACCGCCACGTACCATCTTTCTTAACAATGGATGAGGACGATACTTAGGATCTCCTGTTTCTGCCTGGAGAACTTCCATGATAGCCAATACAATGTCAAGACCTACTAAATCACCTAATGCTAAAGGTCCCATTGGATGATTTGCCCCCAACTTCATCGCGTTATCAATACCTTCTACAGATGCAACACCATCTGCATAAATGCCGATTGCTTCGTTGATCATTGGGATTAAGATTCTATTTACAACAAAACCTGCTGCTTCTTCTACCTGTACAGGAACTTTTCCAATTTCTGTAGCGATAGCTTTGATCTTTTCAACAGTTTCTTCTGGTGTATTTAAACCAGCGATTACTTCTACCAGTTTCATAACAGCTGCAGGATTGAAGAAATGCATACCAATTACTGGTCTGTCAAGTCCTGCGCCGATTTCAGTAATAGAAAGAGAAGATGTATTGGTTGCAAAAATACATTCTGGCTTACAAATAGACTGTAATTCCTTGAATGTCTGCTGCTTTACTGCCATGTTTTCCAGTGCAGCTTCTACAACTAAGTCACAATCTGTACAGATATCTTTTACACCTGTTGTGATCTTAGCTAAAATAGCATCTGCCTTTTCCTGAGTCATTTTGCCTTTTGCAATTCTCTTTTCAAATCCCTTTGCAATTTTCTTCTTACCGTTTGCAGCGAATTCTTCATTAATATCACATAAGCAAACTTCATAACCTTCTGTCTGAGCAAATGCCTGAGCAATACCAGAACCCATAGTTCCAGCGCCAATAATACCTACTTTCATTTGATTACCTCCTAAATTATATAAAATTAACCATAGAGAATAGTCTGGCTGGGGATTTCAGCAAAATGCCAGAACCATTCCTGGTAAATCTCTTAATATTAAAACAATGCGAAACTCATATGATGAATTTCTATTTTTATCTATTCTTAAATGGAACAACCTTTAACTTCTTTGTTTTGTCTTTTTCTAAGAAGTTACCCATTCCAGCCTTTTGATCTTCTGTTTCAAAGCAATCGCCAAATAATTTCTCTTCGATTACAATTGCCTGATCCATATCTACTTGGAGACCTTCGTTAATTGCCTTCTTACAATTACGAACTGCGATTGGAGCATTCTTTGCAATTGTAGCCGCAAGTTTCTTTGCTGCTGGCATTAACTCTTCTTGTGGATACACATTATTTACTAAACCAATGCGATAAGCTTCATCTGCTTTGATATTTCTTGCACCATAGATCATTTCTTTCGCTTTTCCAACACCTACGATACGAGCAAGCCTCTGTGTTCCTCCAAAACCTGGTGTAATTCCAAGACCAACTTCTGGTTGTCCAAATACTGCATTATCAGAACAGATACGAATATCACAGCTCATGGAGATCTCACAGCCGCCGCCTAATGCAAATCCATTGATTGCTGCAATCACTGGGATTGGGAATGTTTCCAATTTACGGAATACATCATTTCCCTTCTTACCAAAAGCTTCTCCTTCTGCCTTTGTAAGAGAACTCATTTCTCCAATATCTGCACCAGCTACAAATGATTTTTCTCCTGCACCTGTTAAAATAAGCACGCGTACTTCTTCTAGATCCACCTGATCCAATGTTGCATCCAATTCATCCAAAACGGTACTATTTAATGCATTTAATGCCTTTGGACGATTAATTGTAATAATGCCAACCTGATTTTCTACTTCATAAGTAATAAATTCCATTGGTATCCTCTCCTTTCAAAATCGATCGAGTAGGCTAACTCCTACTCGATTCCTGCGATGCAGTATAGCTCGCATCACAGATGCTCACTGTACTTGCCCAGCCAATGTCCGTCGGTGCAAGCACTGCGGACGCTTACTAGACTTATCGCACAAACAATGAGAAACACAATCTTGGTTTCTCATGTCTACATGCAGAATCCAACGGGGATTTCTATCTTCCCTCTTGGTCTTAGCATAAATATTACAATCGACAGTCTGAGATTTCCCAGACCGCCGATAATTTATTGAAATTAGTCGCGTTCTACGATTGTTGCACAACCCATTCCGCCACCGATACATAAAGTAGCAAGACCCTTCTTAGCATCTCTCTTCTGCATTTCATGCAACAGAGTAACTAAGATACGGCATCCAGAAGCTCCTACTGGGTGTCCAAGAGCAATCGCTCCACCATTTACATTTAACTTTTCTGGATCAAATCCTAATTCTTTGCCAACTGCTAAAGACTGAGAAGCGAATGCTTCATTTGCTTCAATTAAATCCATATCTGCAACTGTTAATCCAGTCTTAGCCATAACCTTCTTTGTTGCTGCAACAGGACCTACACCCATGATAGATGGATCTACGCCGCCTAATGCACCAGCTACCCATGTTGCCATTGGTGTAACACCTAATTCTTTTGCCTTTTCTTCACTCATTACTACGATTGCAGCAGCACCATCATTAATACTGGATGCATTACCTGCTGTTACTTTACCATCTTTCTTAAATGCAGGTCTTAATCTTGCAATACCTTCTGCTGTTGTACCTGGACGTGGGCCTTCATCTTTATTAAAGATAATTGTTTCTTTTTTCTTCTTTACTTCTACAGGAACAATTTCATCATCAAACTTTCCAGCTTCTTGTGCTGCAACTGCCTTCTGCTGGCTTGCTGCTGCGAAAGCATCTAAATCTTCACGAGTTAATCCCCACTGATCTGCTACGTTTTCAGCTGTGATACCCATGTGGTAGTCATTGAATGCATCCCATAATGCGTCATTAACCATAGTATCAATCATTGGAGCATTGCCCATACGATAACCATAACGAGCATTCTTTAATGCATATGGAGCCATGGACATGTTTTCCATACCACCAGCAACAACAACATCTGCATCACCAGCAATAATCATCTGAGCAGCCATGTTAACACAGTTCAATCCAGAGCCACAAACAACATTCACTGTTACAGCAGGAGTTTCAACTGGTAAACCAGCTTTAATAGAAGACTGACGTGCAACGTTTTGTCCTAAACCAGCCTGAATAACACAACCCATATATACATGATCTACATCTGTTGGCTTTACATTTGCTCTATTTAAAGCTTCTTTGATTACAATTGCGCCTAAGTCAGCTGCTGGAGTTGTGCTTAAAGAGCCTCCCATGCTGCCAATTGCTGTACGGCATGCACCTGCTAATACTACCTTCTTTGACATATTAATTTCCTCCTAATTTTAAAGAATAATTATAATAAACAATTTCTGGCCTGTCTTCCCTTTAAGATACTAACTCTGGGAATTTTTGAGAGAACATGGCTATTACTGGCTTTGGTACAAAAAGGGAAATGTCTGTACCATAAGAAGCCATCTCTTTTACAATTGCGGAACTCAAGAATGCATATTCCAGACTCGTTGTAAAAAACATGGTATCGATACTAGAATCCAATTGTTGATTTGCCTGTGAAATCTGCAATTCGCTTTCGAAATCAGTTACGGCTCTGAGGCCACGAATAATTAGACTAGCCCCATTTTTTCTTGCAAGATCTACAGTCATACCGTCAAAAACTTGAATTGAAATATTAGAAAACTGCTTTGTACTTTCCTGAAGCATATGCAATCTCTCTTCAATTGTAAATAATGGAGTTTTTTTTCTGCTGTTTGCTAAAATTCCAATGATTAGTTCATCAACTACTTTAGCAGAGCGCTCGATAATATCCAAATGTCCAAATGTTATGGGATCAAAAGTTCCCGGATAAACTGCCTTTTTCATAAGGTAAATAGCCTTTCATCAAAACGTCTCTATGTATCTAGGTCAGACAATTTGCTCACCTATTGCCATTATACCTCATCCTGCACTACTTGTCAAATATTTATCAAAGATTTTTTATAAAGATATTATAAATTTTCCCCCTATTTTTCAAAAAAATACAATATTTTGCAGCTTTATTTTATATTTTAAAACAGTATCATTACTATTTCGCTTTTCCAATTGTTTCTCCCATATGAACAATTGTTTCATAGCCTTCTTCTGTCCATTGAAATAGTTCAGGGAAAATCTCTACTTTTTCTTTTTCAAGCAGTAATATAATTGTAGACCCTCCAAATTCAAAATATCCCTTTTCCTGGCCTTTTTTTACAAATTTATCTTCATGATAGTTTCTAATTTTCCCAACAAGCAGAGCTCCTACTTCTATTTGGGTTACTTTTCCAAAATTTTCTGTAAATATGGTCGTATATTCTCTCGCATTTTCTTTGAAAATCGGCATAAAATCATTTGCCACTGGATTGACTGTATGCAAGATTCCAGGAATCTTACAGTTCTTTCCCTTCCATCCATGATCTACATAACAATATCTATGATAATCGTCCACTGTAAGACGGATGATGACGCAAGTGCCTCCTGCATAAAAAGTTGCCAATTTAGAATTCCTGACTAATGAACGTAAATTATACCATGTATATTTTACTTGAAATGTTAAATTGTCTGAAATTTTATAAACGGATAACTTTCCATCTGATGGACTAATAAAGCAGGTTTTCTCTTGACAAATCGGCCTCATTTCAGGACGAATCTTACGTGTAAAGAAGTCATTATAAGAACGATATTTCTTCTTTTCATACTCGTTCATACGAATCTGGTTTTTCTTTATAAATGGAGAAATCAATCCCGTTGAAAGTTTTGTATTAAGTAATATTCCTCCCAATTTTGATACAATAGGATTAACAAGTCCTTTTAATAAAAAACGCCCTGTGATATGAGAATACATCCATTTCAATAACCGATCTTGACTTGATTCTTCTTCATAATAATTTCCTTTTTGATCCCTATACTTCATCAAAATACCCTCAAAATTTTTAAAATAATAACGGTTCCTACGACAACAAATGCTAAAATTGCTTTATTTCCTGGTTTTACTACTTTAAAATCTCCAATAAATAAAATACCTACAATTGCTAACACGCCCAAATAGACAAATCGGAAATATTCTGGTCCAATCAACCCCTTACATAAAAATACAACTGGAAATATAATTGCAGAAGATGTAACAGGAAGTCCTTGATAAAACTTTCTGCATTCTGATGTTTCTGTTTGCCGCTTTTCTTCCATCACGTTAAAATATCCCAATCGGATGACAGCCGCTATCACATAGAGAACAAGAACCATACGTTCCCATAATTGATGGAGTCCAAGGCTATAGCCAATCAGAGCTGGAAATACTCCAAAACATACCAGGTCACAAAGAGAATCAATTTGAATTCCAAATCGTTTTTCCTCTTCCGTTCGGTCTTTTTTTGAGCGTGCAATCTTTCCATCAAACATGTCACAAGCCCCACTAAATACCAAAAATAAGATTGCTAATTTCCAATGTCCATGCAGTGTTTCCATGATTCCTAAAACAGAAAACATTAATCCTATATATGTTAATATTACTGTATAATTATAAAAACCTATCATAATGATATCCTTTCTGTACTATTTTTCCTTTTTTCTCTTATTGTAAGTATCAAATGTGCTCCCATTGTAACTACTGCACTAATGAAAAGCAATGAATAATAACTGATTCCTCTACTCAAAAGTAAACCAGATAATAAATATTGATTTGTAAAGATTGGAGCAAAATCAGCCAAGAATAAGCTTTCACTAATTCCCATTCCTCCAGGAAGAGGAAGCATATCAACACTGATTGATACTGTCGCTTGAAGCATTGTTACAAGCCAAGGTCCTGCTTCGCTTAAACCAAATGCCCGATACACAAGATATGTAACAAAAAACAATACTAACCTTTGAAAAATAGAAATTAATGCAACATTAAATATTACTAATTTATGATCCAAGAAAAATGCTGCTGCTTTATGGTATTGATCCATAGAATCTATTAGTTTCTTTTTACGCAAAGAATTTTTTCTTAAAATATGTAATTTCTCTAATAGATTCATTCCCCATATAATAATACGTTTTGCTAAATTAGGCCAAAATACTAGCAGTAGCATTAATATAATGCATCCAACGTTTAAGAGAAGCCCTATATACAATAGAATTCTTCGTTCTTCCAAATATGTTTGTATCAAGTTTTGGTCAAAAATAACGAGAAAAACTCCAATTAATACAAGTACAAACTTATATCCAATCGTAACAATCATAAGTACAAGTGTAGAGACTGGGATATCCAATCCATCTTTATTCATATAATAAATTTGTGCTGGCTGTCCCCCAGTCGCAGAAGGAGTAATACAACTAAAGAAAAAACCAATAAAGGAATATTTAATACACTTATAAAGTTTTGTCTTTTTATTTAACGCATGCATCATATAATGAATAATAACGGATTCCGAACAAACAAACACAATTACAAAGATAATTCCTATAAATAAATAACTCTTTTTCGCTTCAATAATACATTGAATAATTTGAGGTAAGTCCTGATCCTTTAATAAGAGCCAAAATGTTACTCCACATAATATTAACAGAAATATAATGTTGCCTATATTCTTTTTATTCTTCTTCACACATCTTCCTCCGCTGCATTTTTATATTTTTCAGCCTAGCATAAATTGTCTCAAAAACTTGTTGTATGTAACAATATAACTCGCAATGATTCGCAATCCAAAATGTTATTTCTGCTAATACGATACCTCCAATCAAGTCAATAATATAATGTTGTTTTAACGTCTGAGTTGAAATGCAAATTAATAATGCAAAAACAAATGAAAAGCCTTTATACCAATCTGGAATATCCTTTCTATTTTTAATTCCGATCACGCAAAACCAACTTACAAGACAGTGAATGGATGGAAATAAATTAGCTGGTTCATCTACCCTATAAAGCCACTCTACCATCTGAATCCATATCGAATTTCCATGCAATTCTGGTCTCACATTTGTTGTCGGCATAAAGACAAAAAAGAAAAAACATACCGTTCGCGATAATATATCCGCAGTTATAAATCGATAAAATTTCTCTTTTTCTCCTCTACCAATTAAAATATAATTTATAATCCAAAACAAATATGCTAAAAAATAGAATAAAATTGTTTCTGGAATAAATGGTATATTTCGGTCAAATTCCATTGTAAAGTCATAATGCAACAGATTTTTGCATAAGGCATTACTCCCCCAATATATCATACAATTATAAGCAAAAGCACTAATCAATGGAAGAACTGCATAGGAAGGTAAAATCTTATTTACTAATTTCATAATTTTACTCCTTTTTATATTCTATGATAAATATTTTTGCTCTGTTTATACTTTTATATAAAAAGAAAAAGAGCCGTTCAGACTTCATTCTGACACGACTCTTATTATATATCTCTTCTTATTATCTGTAAATATTAATTGTGAATTATTTATGAAATTGTAAGAATCAGCTGTGAATTATTCATAAAATTGTAAGAAATACATTCAAGAATTTTCGACATTACAGCTATAATCAATATGATATCTTCTTACTTTTAACCAGTACTATAATAAAACTAAAACATTCTATTTTTGTGATTATTCAGGAAAAAATTCATCCATTACTTGTTGTACTGTTTGAATCTTTTCTGCTCTCCATGCTTCTGCACCACAAAAAAGTAACGCCTCATCCACATTTCCTCTCGCTGCATTTACCAATGCGTCTGTAATACAGTATGGCATCGTAGCTCGATTACATGTAGTAATGCACTGATGACAACGGCCTGGTTTTGGTGGATTTCCAGCCATACAATCTGCCATGAATTTATTTTTAATTGCTCTTCCTGGCATTCCAACTGGACTTTTCACAATAACAATATCTTCTTTTTTCGCTTTTAAATAGGAATTTTTATATTCGAATGGGGCATCGCATTCCTCTGTTGTTACAAATCGTGTCGCAACTTGTATTGCATCTGCTCCCATTTCAAAATAATGATCGGCTTTTTCTTTGTTATAGATTCCTCCTGCAATTGCGATTGGAATTGACACCTCATATTTCTTTTCAAAACTTTTTACTACTTCAAAAATTTTCAATATCTCGTCATCATAGCTTTTATCTGTATAAGTATCCAATTCTTCTCTTGAAAATCCGAGATGTCCTCCTGCTTTTGGCCCTTCAATTACAACTAAATCTGGCACTCTGTGATATTTTCTGTCCCACATTTTGCAAATGACCATTGCAGCTTTTGCTGAAGATATAATCGGTGCTAACTTGGCTCCCTGAGCAACTCCTGGAAGGGAAACAGGTAAACCTGCTCCTGATATAATAATATCTGCTCCCTGACGACACGCTTCTTTTACATATTCCTCGTAATGCTGCGTTGCCACCATAATATTCACACCAACAATTCCTCCATTGGCAATCTCTCTCGCCTTGCGAATTTCTTTTCCAATTGCACGCAAATTAGCCTGTAAAGGATTGCTGTCGTAGTCTTCTTCCCTATATCCAATCTGTGCAGTAGAAATAATTCCAATCCCCCCTGCAGCAGCCACCGCTCCTGCTAATCCAGATAGGCTGATACCGACACCCATTCCTCCTTGAATAAGTGGATAACGACTCTCCAAATCTCCAATTTTTAATCCACATTTATGCATAATTACCTCCTAATGTCACAATGAACGCGACATAAATTCTGCGAATCAAGACTTTCTCAATCCTTTTTTCGCATACCCATGATTACATATTGCGGAATCTGTCATAGCGATGGGCGGCTAATTCACTTCCCTCTTTTGATCCATAGACTGTTAAGAAACGCTGAATCTGTTCTGACATATCTTCACAAATCGGCTCCATTGTTTCCACAGTTGCTGGATGCTCTTCTCTTATTACATAATCAATAATATTTAATTTTTTCAAATCCGCAGCGGTAATCTTCATTACTTTTGCTGCATCAGCAGCTTTTTTTGCATCCTTCCACAAGATAGAAGCGAAGCCTTCTGGAGACAAAACTGAATAGATTGCATTCTCCATCATCCACACTTCATCTGCGACTGCCATTGCCAAGGCTCCTCCGCTGCCTCCTTCTCCAATAAAGATTGATAATACTGGAACTTTCAATGCAGACATCTCATATAAGTTTCTTGCGATTGCTTCTCCCTGTCCTCGTTCCTCTGCTTCTATGCCACAAAAAGCTCCTGGTGTATCTACAAAGCAGATAATTGGACGATGGAACTTTTCTGCCTGTTTCATTAGTCGCAGTGCCTTACGATATCCTTCTGGAAATGGCATTCCAAAATTTCTATCGATATTATCTTTTGTATTTTTTCCTTTTTGTTGTGCAATTACAGTAACAGGTACTCCTTGAAAACGTGCAATTCCTCCAACAATTGCATGGTCATCTCCAAAACAACGATCTCCATGAAATTCAATAAAATCAGTAAAGATCCTCTCTATATAATCTAATCCAGTAGGACGTTCTGGCATACGAGAAATAAGAACTCTGTCCCAAGCAGACATTTTTGTTATTCCTTTTTTCTTTACATCCATTTTTCCCTCTGGTAATGGACATACTTCTTTGGATTCATGCAGCATTAAAATCTGTGACAAAGTTTCTTTCATTTTTTCTCTGGATACAACTGCATCCAAAAAACCATGCTTCAATAGGAATTCTGCACGTTGGAATCCCTCTGGTAATTTTTGATGGATGGTTTGTTCAATGACACGTGGTCCAGCAAATCCAATTAATGTACCTGGCTCTGATAAAATAACATCTCCAAGCATAGCAAAACTAGCCGTTACACCACCAGTTGTTGGATCTGTCAACACAGTAATTGATAATAACCCTGCATCACTATGTCGTTTTAATACGGCGGATGTCTTAGCCATTTGCATTAATGAGACAATTCCCTCCTGCATTCTGGCACCTCCAGCACAGGTAAATAGGATAACTGGAAGTTTTTGCTCTATTGCACGCTCTATTGCATTTGCTACTTTTTCTCCCACATTGTATCCCATACTGCCCATAAAAAAGCGAGCATCCATAACACCAAGTACAACTGTTTTTCCATCAATCGCTGCTTTTCCTGTTATAATTGCTTCATTTAAATTTGTCTTTTGATTTACTTCTGCAAGTTTTTTTTCATATCCAGGAAAATGCAATGGATTCGACTCTGGCATTTCCACGTCCCACTCTTCAAAGCTTCCTTCATCTGTAATCATTTCTATTCGGCGGCGCGCATGCATTCGAAAATATCCTTTACATTTTGGACAGATATAATGTCCTTTAATTACATCTTCTGTATAAATAGCAGCTCCACACTTATTACACTTTTTCCAGAGTCCAGCTGGAATTTCTGGCTCTTTTTCTTGTTCCTGTGTTTTTTGATAAACAGGACGTTTTTTCAAAAAATCTCGAATCATTGCCTAGTCCCTCATTTCTAAATTATGAAAAATAAGTTTCAATAAAATCTGTATTGACATTTCCCTCTTGAAATGCCTCATTTTCTAGAATCTCGAACTGAAATTCTACATTTGTATTGACGCCCTCTACTACAAGTTCACCAAGAGCACTTAGCATCTTTTGAATTGCTCCTTCTCGGTCTTTATCATAAACCATCAATTTTGCAATCATAGAATCATAATAAGGCGGGATTTGATATCCTGGATAAATTGCAGAATCTACTCGAATTCCATTTCCTCCTGGAAAATGAAGCTCTGTAATTTGTCCTGGACATGGCATAAAGTTTTTTGCTGGATTTTCCGCATTAATTCGACATTCAATTGCATGTCCATGAATTTGAACATCTTCTTGTTTTAGTTGCAGCGGTTCTCCTGCTGCAATCCGAATCTGCTCTTTAATTAAATCAATACCTGTAACAAGTTCTGTCACACCATGCTCTACCTGAATTCTTGTATTCATTTCAATAAAATAATACTTATTATTCTTATCAAGCAAAAATTCAATCGTTCCAGCATTTACATAACCTGCTGCTTTTGCTGCACGTACTGCTGTTTCTCCCATTTCTTTTCTCAATTCAGGTGAAATTGCAATGGATGGAGACTCCTCTACTAACTTTTGATGCCGTCTTTGAATCGAACAATCACGTTCTCCAAGATGAATTACATTCCCATGTTCATCTGCTAAAATTTGAAATTCAATATGACGTGGAGATTCTACATAATGCTCTAAGTACATCGTATCATCTGAAAATGAATTAATCGATTCTCTCTGCGCATTCAAAAAATTACTATCAAATTCCTGTGGGGAACGTACAATTCTCATCCCTTTTCCACCACCGCCACTAGCTGCCTTTACCATAATTGGATATCCAATTTGTTTTGCAACTTCACGACCGACACGAACATCATAAATTGGTTCTTTACTTCCTGGAACAACTGGCACTCCAGCTTCAATCATTGTATTTCTAGCTGCTGATTTATTTCCCATACGATCAATCACATCTGCTGGAGGACCAATAAATTTAATATGACATTTCTCACATAATGTCACAAATTTACTATTTTCAGAAAGGAAGCCAAATCCAGGATGAATCGCATCTGCCTTCGTTGCAACCGTTGCACTAAGCAGACTTTCCATATTCAAATAACTGTCCAGAGAAGATGCTGGTCCAATGCAAATTGCTTCATCTGCTAACATAGCATGCAGAGAGTCACTATCTGCTTCTGAATAGACAGCAACTGTTGCAATTCCCATTTCTCTACACGCACGGATAATTCTGACTGCAATTTCTCCTCTATTTGCAATTAATATTTTATGAAACATAATTTCCTCCGTTCTGTGCATAATCGAAAGCAGGTAGTTAGTGAAAGTTATCCTTTCACTAACTACTTTTTATCCGACCATAAATGTCATTTCTGCGGAAACTGCAACTTTTCCATCTACTGTTGCAGTTGCTTTTCCAATTCCGACTGGACCTTTTTGCTTAATGATCTCACATTCCAAACGAATTTTATCTCCTGGAACAACTTTTTTACGAAACTTTGCCTTATCAATTCCTCCAAAATAAGCAAGTTTTCCTTTATTGCTTTCCAAACTTAAAATCGCTACTGCTCCAACCTGTGCCAATGCCTCTAAAATTAATACACCTGGCATAACTGGTTCTTGTGGAAAATGTCCTTTAAAGAAATCTTCATGAAATGTTACACATTTATATCCAACTCCACGTACACCTGGTTCTAACTCTTCAATATAGTCTACAAGCAAGAACGGATGTCTATGGGGAATAATTTGCTCAATTTCCTTTACTCCTAACATTACTACCTCCTAAATGCCATAATTACTTGGACATATCTACCATATATCCATTATGGCTTTGCAATGCGAAACAGTGGCTGTCCATATTCTACTACTTCTTTGTTTTCTACAAGCACAGCAGCAACTACACCGTCATATTCACACTCAATTTCATTCATTAATTTCATTGCTTCAATGATTCCAAGTACCTGTCCTTTTTTTACCGTATCTCCCACTGAAACAAACGGATCGGCTCCTTCACTTGGAGCTGCGTAAAAAGTTCCAACCAGAGGTGCTGTTACAACTTCATCTGGATTGTTAAATTCTGCCGATGGAATCGTTTCCTTTTCTGGTTCTTTTCCGACCTGTACAGGAACTGCCGATGGCATTGATGCAACAACTTCTTTTTCTTTTTTCAATACAAGATTAATTCCATCCGTTTTCAACTGTAAACTCGTTAAATTGGAGCCAGACATTAATTTCACTAGACTTTCAATTTGTTCAAAATCTGCTTTTTCCATAATAGAACCTCCTATCCCTCATATTTCTTTACAAGGAGACTTGCGTTATGTCCTCCAAAACCAAGGGAATTCGTCAGTACATAATTAACATCCATCTCCACTGGACCATTTACTACATAATCCAAATCACATTCTTCATCTGGAACTTGATATCCTACAGTTGGATGAACATATCCGTCTTCAATTGATTTCACACAAACGATAAATTCCACTGCACCTGCAGCTCCAAGTAAATGCCCAATCATTGATTTTGTAGAACTAATTTTTACTTTAGAAGCTTGCTCTCCAAGTGCAGTTTTAATTGCTTTCGTCTCAAACAAGTCATTATGATGCGTACCTGTTCCATGTGCATTGATATAATCAATCTGTTCTGGAACTACGTTTGCATCATTCATTGCATTCTGCATTGCATGGGCAGCTCCGCTTCCATCTTCGATTGGTGAAGTAATATGATAAGCATCACAAGTAGCCCCGTATCCAACTAATTCTGCATATATTTTGGCACCTCTCGCCAATGCATGATCCAAGGACTCCAGAACTACAACACCAGCTCCTTCTCCTAATACAAATCCACCTCTTTCTTTATCGAATGGAATGGATGCACGCATTGGATCTTCACATGTTGTAAGAGCTGTAAGAGCTGTGAAACCTGCTACTCCAATTGGAGTAATAGAACTTTCTGCTCCGCCTGCCAGCATCACATCTGCATCTCCATACTGAATTGCACGGAAGGCCTCCCCAATGGAGTGCGTTCCTGTTGCACAGGCAGTTACTACATTTATATTTTTACCTTTCAATCCAAATTGAATACCAATATTTCCCGCTGCCATATTGGAAATCATCATTGGAACAAACAACGGATTAATTCTAGATGGTCCCTTTGTTGCCAGTTTATCACATTCCTTTTCAATATCAGAAAGACCTCCAATACCTGAACCAACACTTACTCCTACGCGATATGGATCTTCCTTTGTCATATCTAACTCAGCATCTTTGATTGCTTCTCCAGCCGCAGCAACTGCATATTGAGAAAAAGTTGACATACGTCTTGCTGCTTTAAAATCCATATGTTCTTTTGCAACAAAACCTTTTACTTCTGCTGCAAGATGTACCTTATAATTACTTGTATCAAATCTGGTAATCGGAGCAATACCAACTTTCTGTTCCTTAACTCCCTGCCAAAATTGTTCTACATTATTTCCTATTGGCGTCACTGCACCTAATCCAGTCACTACAACTCGATTCATTTTTTACCTCCTACTATCGCATTCTCTGCGGCATGTTTTCTATTGACTTACATTGCCATTCCGCCATCCACGCAAATCACTTGACCAGTAATATATTTTGCTTTTTCAGAAGCCAAAAAAACGGCTGTTTGCGCAACGTCTTCTACATCTCCAAATTTTCTAAGAGGAATCTGTTCAATTGCGGCTTTTTTCGTCGCATCTGGAAGTACCTCTGTCATTTCAGTATTAATAAATCCTGGTGCAATTGCATTTACTGTAATTCCACGGCTTGCAATCTCTCTTGCGGCTGCCTTTGTCAATCCAATTACTCCTGCTTTTGATGCAGAATAATTCGCTTGTCCTGCATTTCCCATAATACCAGATACAGAAGAAATATTAATAATTCTTCCTGCTTTTTGGCGAAGCATTTGACGAGATACAAATTTGGTACAATTAAATGCACCTTTTAAATTAGTCTGAATGACTGCATCAAAATCTTCTTCTGTCATCTTCATCAATAAACCATCTCTTGTAATTCCTGCATTATTAACTAAAATATCAATTCGTTTATAACGTTTTACGATATCTGCCAAAAATGTTTCACATGCTGAAAAATCTGCGACATTACATTGAACAGCTTCTGCCTGGCCGCCCGCCTGACAGATTTCTTCTACAACCGCCTCTGCCTTTGCAGCAGAACCATTATAATTAACAATTACAGTTGCTCCTTCTTTTGCAAACGCAAGCGCAATGGCTTTTCCAATTCCGCGGCTTGCCCCTGTCACAACTGCTATTTTTCCTTCTAACATGAGCTTCCTCCATTTATTCCGCCAGACTTGCTGCTATTTTTTCCAGATCTTCTGGCGTTTCCACATGATATGCTGTTACCTTACGATTAATTTTCTTTAAAAATCCAGTTAATGTTGTACCTGGTCCAACCTCAACAAATGTATCAACCCCATCTTCAATCATCGCTTCTACACATTGTTGCCAGCGCACAGAACTTGATACTTGCTGCTTTAAAAGCTCTTTTACTTGATTTTTATCTGTTACATAAGCACCTGTCACATTTGTAACATACGGAATGGATGGATCTTTCAGTTCCACTGGTTCTAACACATTTCCTAGTTTTTCTCCCGCACCAACTAGCATTTTGGAATGGAATGGACCACTTACATTGAGTGGAATACAACGTTTCGCACCTGCGGCCGTTAATGCTTCACATGCTTTTTGCACAGCTTCTTTCTTTCCAGAAATTACAATTTGACCTGGACAATTATAATTTGCAATCTGAACTCCATCAATTGGAGCAATTACTTCTTCAATCTTTTCTGCCTTCATGGCAAGAACTGCTGCCATACCACCCTGCCCTGCTGGAACTTCATGTTCCATCAGAATTCCTCTCTGGCGTACCACACGAATTGCATCTTCTGCACTCATAATTCCTGCTGCTACAAGAGCACTGTATTCTCCAAGACTTAATCCAGCTGCAACTGCTGGTACAATTCCTGCTTCTTTTAATACTGCCAATATTGCCGTTTCAGTTGTAACAAGAGCACATTGTGTGTATTCTGTTTGATCCAAACGATCATTCTTTTCAAAACATAGCTCTTTCATATCCATTTCTAATACTTCACTGGCACGATCAAAGATTTGCTTTGCAGCAGGACATTTTTCATAAAATTCTTGTCCCATACCTGCCTTTTGGGCTCCCTGTCCAGGGAAAATAAATGCAATTTTGCTCATATCCATCCTCCTGTATTCAAGTACATTCTATAACTTTTGAATGAGCCGAAACAGGCTTCTTTAAAGCTGCTCTGTTCCGGCCATTTTATTTTTCAATATTATTTTTATTTAACAGACTTCAAACATCTGAGGTACTTTTTTCATTAATGCTGTAGTTTCTGTCATTAACTCATGGATAATTTCCTGACAAGACTGCTTCTTAGAAATCAATCCTGCAATTTGACCAGCCATCAGACTTCCATTTACGACATCTCCGTCCAAAACAGCATTTCTTAAGGAACCAACTGTCATTAATTCCAGTTCTTCAAAACTAGCTCCTTCTGCTTCTTTCTTCAGATATTCCCTCGTCATTTTATTACGAAGGCTACGCACTGGATGTCCTGTACTTCTTCCTGTTACCGCAGAATCAATATCTCTTGCTGCAATAATCTTATTTTTATAATTTTCATGTACAATGGATTCGTCTGCGACAACAAAGCGTGTTCCTATTTGAACTGCATCTGCTCCAAGCATAAACATTGCAGCCATACCTCTGCCATCACCAACTCCACCTGCTCCAATAACTGGAATGGAAACTGCATCTACAATTTGAGGTACAAGAGTCATCGTTGTCAAATCCCCAATATGCCCTCCTGATTCACAGCCTTCTGCAATAACAGCATCGACTCCTTCACGCTCCAACATTTTTGCCATAGCAACGGAAGCAACGACTGGAATTACTTTAATTCCTGCCTCTTTCCAGGCTTTTAAGTATTTTCCTGGATTTCCTGCACCAGTTGTTACAACTTTAACGCCTTCTTCTATAACCACTTGCGCTACTTCATCTGCTGCTGGACTCAATAACATAATATTTACGCCAAACGGCTTGTCTGTCATCTCTTTTACCTGACGAATCTCTTTTCTAACTACTTCTGCTGGTGCATTTGCTGCACCAATTACGCCAAGTCCTCCTGCTTTTGAGACAGCCGCCGCTAAATTATGCTCTGCCACCCATGCCATACCGCCTTGAATGATCGGATATTCAATATCTAACAGCTCTGTTACTCTTGTTTTCATCGTTACCTCCCGAGAATTATGCCTCTACTCCATGTGCTTTTAAATAATCCATTACTTGACCTACTGTAGTCAAATTCTGTAAATCATCAGATGGAATTTCTGTCTGGTATTCTTCTTCCAATGACATAATTAATTCAAACAAATCTAAAGAATCAGCTCCTAAATCATCTTTAAAAGAAGTTGCTTCTGTGATTTCTTCTGGGTCTACATTTAATTGTTCTGCGATAATTTCTTTCATTTTTTCTAACATTTCTTTATTCCTCACTTTTTTTAATTTTACCAGGTTAGCAATATTGCTCCCCATGTCAGTCCTGCTCCAAATCCAGAGAGAACGATTTTATCTCCTGACTGAAACATCCCTGCACGATTGCATTCATCCAGCAGAATTGGAATACTAGCTGCAGAAGTATTACCATAATTCTGCAAATTCATCGGGAAACGCTCTAGCGGTGCTTTTAATCTCTTTGATACAGAATGAATGATCCGCTCGTTTGCCTGATGTAAAATGAAATGATCCACTTCTTCCACTCCAATTCCAGCTTTTTCCAGAAGTTCATGAATGCATTCTGGCACGGTTTTCACTGCAAATCGGAACACTTCCTGTCCATCCATCCGAGTATATGCATAAGTAACATCTTTTTTTACTAGAAAATTTTCCAGCGGTCTGCTATCACAAATAATGACCTCGCCTTTCCGTCCATCTGAATGAGATACAATCTCCTCAATCCCAGTTTCTGCTTCGGTTACAACAACTGCTCCTGCACCATCTCCAAATAAAATACAAGTGCTTCGCTCCGTCCAGTCCATTGTCTTACTTAGGCACTCACTTCCAATTACCAATGCAGTCTTTGCCATGCCCGCTTTAATATAAGCATGTGCCGTATTCAAACCGTATAAAAAACCAGTACATGCCGCACTGAGATCCAAACAAGTACATTGATGGTTTCCAAGTTCTCTCTGTACTAAAGATGCTGTGTTTGGGAAAAGATAATCGGCAGTCGATGTCGCTACAATTATCATGTCCAGCTCTTCTGCCATAATTCCTGCATTTTCCAATGCATTCTTTGCTGCTTTCGACGCCATCTGCACAACGCCTTCTCCTGTGTCGATTCGTCTCTGATGAATACCAGTACGCTCTGAAATCCATTCATCACTTGTATCCATAATCATAGCCAAATCATCATTGGTTATAATACGTTCCGGAACATAATGTCCAGTTCCTATAATCTTTGTGGTCATTGACGTACTCCATTCCCTTTCCAAAATACTTTGACAACCAAAGTATATATAATTTATCTCTCTTTGTCAAGCATTCTACAATATTTTTTAAACGTTTTGCCCTATTCTTCTTTCTTATCATACAATGGAACTTTGTTTAATCTCCAAACACATTCCGTATCGCTTCTGGCTTTAAATAATCCCAGGCATCTAAACAAATTCCTTTTTCTTCCGATGCAGCGTGAAGAATCGTCTTACTTCCTGTATAAATTGCTACATGACTGATCTGATCCCCACGATTAATATAGAAAATTAAATCTCCTGGTCTCATATCTTCTTCTTTTACTTCGATTCCATCCTGAGATTGTTCAATTGAAACACGATGGATATGAATATCATACTGTTGTAATAACTTCCATATGTATCCAGAGCAATCCACGCCTACGCCTAGCTCTTCTCCACCCCAGACATATTTACCGCCTAGATATTGCCATGCATTATTTAAAAAATCCAAACGTGTCTGTGAGATTTCTCCCTCACTCGTAAATAGAATTCCTTCATTTAAATAATAGCCATCCGTGACATCCTCTGCTTTTACATAACATTCTGTATTATGCCTTGCACGGATTAAAATCCATCCATTTTCTTTGTCTTTTACAACCGCATAACTATCTCCATTTACCAGTTCTACCAATTCCTTTGCCTTTTTTGTATTTCCATCATATCCTTTTACGCCGTCTTTTGATACTTTTACTTTATGTAAACAATGTTCCAATGCCAATTGTTTTGCTCTTTCACCAGTCAACACATGGCTTTTCGCTACATAGGCTGTTTGTCCTTCTATCTCAACTTGATACCATCCGTCTTCTACTTCTTTTACAACATTCACATAAGAATATGGCACATATTTTCCAATAATCTGAGCCTCATCGGATGGCTCTTTACGGATATTCAAATATTTATTTACTTTATCATCTACAATTGCAAGATTTTCATAATGTGTCAACACATCTTCTTTTGATAGAGTTGGCTCTTGCGTTTCTGTTTCTTCTGTTTCTGGTGTAGTCGTTACTTCTGGTGTATTGTTTGTTTTATATAAAATGTCCACGCCAGCATAATGCCAATTAAACCATATAATTCCGCATACTACAGCAAGAAGAGTAATCCCTGCTACAATACGAATTTTTTTCCATGAGACTGGCTTTGTTTGTTGTATTACTGAATCATTCTCTTCTATCTTTTCTTTTGTATCTTTTTCACTATTTGTTTCTATTTTCTTCGTTATTGTAGATTCCTTATCGATTGCCTCATCCATCTCTTTTTCTTGTTCAGGAATTTCATCTTTTTCTTCTAAAGATAAATCATATTCTTCCTTTGACATTTGATCTAATTCCTGGTCTTGATTACCCGCTTTTCTTTCTTCCATAAACTCATGCTCCTTATATATCCCCATCTTTGCTTATTATATTAAGCAGAACTTACATGTTATATGTGTTCCGCCCAGCCTCTTATTTTTCATTCAATATTTCTTAGATTTGCAGTTTAACTGTTTTCATAAAAAAACTGTCTTGCAACTACAATATCCTGTTCCATTTGCTTTTTTAGTAGTTCTACAGAAGCGAATTTATATTCTGGACGAACAAAACGATATAAATGAACGTTTGCTTCTTTTCCATATAATTGCTTGCATATATCAAACAAATGAACTTCCATTATCATTCGTTTTTGATTCGTTACTGTCGGTTTAATTCCTATATTAGCAATTCCATCGTATACACAGCCATCAATTTCCGTTTTTGCACAATAAACACCCTTTGGCGGAAGCAGCTTTTCAGCAGGAGGAAAGATATTAATCGTTGGAATACCAATTTTACGTCCCAATTCTTTCCCATGTACAACATTTCCTTGCACAGAAAATGGCCTTCCAAGCAACTCGTTTACTTTTTCTATATGTCCGAGATTCAATTCCTCTTTAATATAAGTACTGCTGATTTCTCTTATTCCATCGGTTTCTTTTTCCACAACTGTGATTTCATATCCATATTTTGGAGCCAGTTTTTTCAGCAAATCGGTATTTCCAGAACGCTGGTATCCAAATCCAAAATCTTTTCCAGCAGCTAAGTATTTCATATGAAGTTGTTTTACTAATATTTCTTTTACAAAATACTCTGGCAACATATGGCTAATTGTTTCATTAAATGGATATTCAATCAAATAGTCGATTTTCATTTTATCTAAAACTTCACGTCGCTCCTCATTTACTAGAAGCGTCCGCTGTGGTTTTCCAGTTAATAACGCCATTGGAGGTCTTGCAAACGTAAACACAACCGTTTGATATCCTTCTGCTTTTTTCTTTTTTATATCATTTAATAATTTTTGATGTCCCCTATGTAGCCCATCAAATTTACCAAGCGTAACTGCAGTATCTCCAGTAATTTGAATATTAAACGTATTCCAAAAGTGTATCATATGCCGCTCCTCAAAAACATTTTTATCGGTTTAAAATCATTCTTTTCCTTATCCCATCCATACAATGCCTGGAATTGTTCATTGCTATCCAATACACGCACCATTTCTGATTGCTCTGCTCCATCTTGCAAATCTCTTATTTCCAAACGATTTCCATTCATCAAAAGATGATCTGCTTCTGGTTTTACAACAATCGCTGGCTGTTGTTTAAATACATTTTCCACAGGAATAATATATGATCTTAATGTTCCATCTGCTTGTTTTTCTTCAATCTGAGAAAGTGTGAATGCCTGTTCCAAAGAAAACATTCCTACTTTTGTACGAAGTAAACTCGTCATACATGCACCGCATCCAAGTTTCTGACCAATGTCGTGGCAAAGAGTACGAATATAAGTCCCTTTTGAACATTCTACTGATAAAATGAAATCAGGAATTTCTATTTTTTCTATATGAACGGAATGAATTTGGACTCTGCATGGCTCTCGCTTAATTTCTTTTCCTTGACGAGCCAATTCGTATAACTTTTTTCCATTTACCTTCTTCGCCGAATACATAGGAGGAATCTGATCATATGTTCCGACAAATGAATTCACAGCCTCTCTTATTTGCTGTTCAGTAACAAAAACAGCCTCTTCTCTCAACACTTGTCCAAAGATATCTTGTGTATCTGTTTCCACCCCAAGTCGAACGCCTGCTCGATATTCCTTACTTCTGTCTGCTAACATATCACATAATTTTGTTGCAGTTCCAAGACACACAGGAAGAACGCCCTCTGCCTGAGGGTCTAATGTCCCTGTATGCCCAATTTTGCGCTGGTGCAAAATACCACGCAATTTTGCTACAACATCATGTGACGTATATCCCTTTTCTTTATAAATAATCAGAATACCATCCATTTATAACTCTTGCTCCTTCAATTGAGCCTCCACTAAACGTGAGATATTATTAATCATATCTCTGGCACTTCCATTTAATGTGCAGCCTGCAGCACGTGCATGACCTCCGCCGCCATAGTACGCTGCGATTTTTCCAACATCAACGATTGATTTGGAGCGCAGACTCACTTTAAATTCTTCTGCATTTGTCTGGTAAAGAAAGATCGCGCACTCTACTCCAGATGTATCTCTTAAATGGGCTACAATTCCCTCTAAGTCAAGAGAAGTAACTTCAAATCGTTGCATATCTGTCTCCCGTATAATGGAAAAAATACACTTATTATCCATAAATAACACACTATTGGACAGAGCAAATCCAAGAACACGATTCTGTTTATATGTTTTCTCTATAAATGTATTGGAGATGATAGCGGAAGCATCGATCTCTTTTTCCAATAAATCTGCTGCAATGCGAAGTGTGTTTGGAGAAACATTACTATACTGAAACACTCCAGTATCATGAACAATACCAGTATACAAACATTCTGCGGTTGCTTTGCTAATTTTATCCTTTTCCATTAATCCAACCAACACTTCCGCAGTAGAGCTAATTTCAGGGCAAATCAGATTCTCATCTCCATATCCCTTATTCGTTGCATGATGATCGACACATAATTTCTTTTTGGCTGTTTCAAAGTATCGCTTTCCTGCACCAATTCGGTTTTCATCTCCGCTGTCAAGTGCAAAACATAGATCATATCTTTTATTTTCTGTGGATTCTGTCTGGACTTTTTCAGAGCCAGACATAAATTTCAATGGCTCTGAAAAAGGTTCCAAATATACATCTACATCCAATTCAAAGTTCTCTTTTAAATAGTTATAAAGTCCCAGACAGGAACCTACACAGTCCCCATCTGGACGTACATGCCCAACAATCGCAGCAGATGTTACATTTTCTAACCATTTATTCAGATTCATTCTCATCCTCCAAATCCTTTACTACCTCATCAATTAATTTTGTCATATGAACTCCATATTCAATCGATTGATCCAATATAAAGAAAATCTCTGGAGTATTACGAAGGTTTACCGAATGTGCTAACTGACGGCGAATATATGGTGCCGCGTTTTTTAGGCCTTCCAGTGTTTCCTTCTGTGCCTCCGATTCTCCTAATACGCTAATATATGCTTTACAGGATTTCAAATCCGGAGCAACTTCCACTGATACAACGGATGTCATTGGGTGAATCCGCGGATCTTTGATTTCATTGTGGATAATATTACTTAATTCTTTTTGTACTTCTCCGTTAATTCTAGTATTCTTTATGCTGTTTTTTTTCATTTACCTCATTCCTTACTTGATATAGAACAAAGTGGACAATCCTACTTCAGCTCCTCAACCCCTCACTCATGAGGGGCTTGCACACTTCGTGCGCCGAGCATGGTTGCCACTTGTTATCTTGGAACTTCTACCATAGTATATGCTTCTACAGTGTCTTCTTCCTTAATATCATTAAACTTTTCAAACACAAGGCCACATTCATAGCCTTCTTTTACTTCTTTTACATCGTCTTTAAAACGTTTTAAGGATGCCAACGCTCCCTCATAAATTTTTTCTCCATCACGGAACAAACGTACACTACAATTTCTTTGGAAAACACCATCCAAAATATAGGCACCTGCAATTGTACCAACTCCAGACGCTTTAAATGTTTGACGGACAACTGCATGCCCAATTACTTTTTCTTCAAAGATTGGGTCCAACATACCTTTCATTGCAGATTCTACATCCTCAATCGCCTGATAAATAACTCGATACAAACGTAAATCTACTTTTTCTCTTTCTGCAATCGTCTTTGCCATAACATCTGGACGCACATTAAATCCAATTACAATTGCATTAGATGCTGCGGCTAATGTAACATCTGACTCATTAATTGCACCAACACCGCCATGGATTACTTTTACTGCAACCTCTTCATTGGAAAGTTTTTCTAATGACTGTTTTACCGCTTCTACTGATCCTTGTACATCTGCCTTTACAACTAAGTTTAATTCTTTGATGCTTCCTGCCTGAATTTGGGAGAACAGTCCATCCAATGTTAGTTTTGACTTTGTATCTTCCAACATACGCTCTCTTCCTTCTTTAATGAAGGTTTCTGCAAAGCTTCTGGCTTCTTTTTCACTTTCTTTTGCCATAAGTACTTCTCCAGCATTTGGCACATCATTCAATCCTAAAATTTCAACTGGCGTAGATGGCCCTGCCTCTTTTACACGACGTCCCTTATCATCAATCATTGCACGAACTCTACCATGACAAGACCCTGCCGCTACGGCATCTCCAACATGAAGCGTACCTTTTTGCACAAGCACAGTAGCTACTGGACCTCTTCCTTTATCTAATTGTGCTTCAATTACAAGTCCTCTTGCTTTACGATTTGGATTTGCTTTTAACTCTTTTACTTCCGAAACAAGCAGAATCATTTCTAGCAATGTATCTAATCCTTCTCTCGTATGAGCAGATACTGGTACAAAAATCGTATCTCCGCCCCAATCTTCTGGGATCAAATTGTACTCTGCCATCTCCTGCTTTACACGTTCTACATTTGCACTTGGTTTGTCAATTTTATTAATTGCAACAATAATATCCACCCCTGCTGCCTTTGCATGATTAATTGCCTCTACTGTCTGTGGCATAACACCATCATCCGCAGCTACAACTAAGATCGCAATATCGGTAGATTTTGCACCACGCATACGCATTGCAGTAAATGCTTCATGTCCTGGCGTATCTAAGAAAGTAATATCCTGACCATTACATTTCACTGTATATGCACCAATATGCTGTGTAATACCGCCTGCTTCTTTTTCTGTTACATTTGTGGAACGAATTGCATCCAAAAGAGAAGTTTTTCCATGATCTACATGCCCCATAACACAGACAACTGGTGGTCTTGGAACCATATCCTCTTCATTTTCTTCTTCTTCTTTTAACAGTTCCTCAATGACATCTACTTTAACTTCTTTTTCACAGATATAATTAAATTCCAATGCAATTTCTTCTGCTGTATCAAAATCAATATCAGAATTGATTGTTACCATTTTTCCTTGTAAGAATAATTTCTTTACAAGTGCAGATGGCTGTTGTTTCATTTTTTCTGCTAATTCCTGAATTGTCATCGTTTCTGGAAGTGTGATTGTTTTAATTGTATCCTCTTCTTCTTTCTTTACAGGAGGCGTTGGTTTTTTCATAGCAGGATTGAACTTGCTGATATTCTTTGTATTCTCCTGTTTTCTTCCAGATTTTTCCTCATATTGGCGGTTCTTTTCTCTTAATTCCCGTTCTTTTTTATTGAGAGGTTTTCCTCCTCTTGTTTCATTCTTAGTCAAAGCAGGGGTTAAATCTGCAAACTTTGTATCGCGTCTCTGGTTATTATCTCTTCTCTGATTATCACGATTCTGCATCGTTCTTTGACCTTCTCGGCCTTGTGCATTCCTGTTATCTCGAGTTTGCGTATTTCTCTGACCGTCGCGATTGGAATTATTTCTTCCATCCCGATTTTGTGCATTTCTCTGACCATCGCGATTGGAATTATTTCTTCCATCTCGACTCTGCGAATTTTTCTGGCCTTCTCGATTCTGATTGTTTCTTCCATCCCGATTTTGCATCGATTTCTGGCCTTCTCGATTCTGATTGTTTCTTCCATCCCGATTTTGACTGTTTCTTTGACCTTCTCGGTTTGGATTATTCTTCTGACCCCCATCACGTTTCTGATTACGATTATCTTCTCTCTTTCCAGTTTCCTTTTTCACTGGTTCTTGCTGTTTTTCCTCTTTCATTTTTGTCTCCTGCTGCTTGTTATCTGCTATTGACTGGCTTTTCTCCACTTTTACAGCGGTGGATTCCACACGCTTTGCATCTTCTTCCTTAGAAACTGCTGGTTTTTTCACTGGCTTTTTCTTTTGAGGAAGTGGCTGTGAACTATTTTGTGGACGAAAAACAACAGCCTTCTTCTTTTTTGGTGCCTCCGTACTCATTCCCTTTTTTATTTTTTCTGCTATTTCATTCGGAACATTGCCATTTTCCACTGCAATTCCTTTTTTATTGCAATAATCAATAACTTCCTTTTGTGTTCTTCCTACTGCTTTTGCTAATTCCTGAATATTTATATTTTCCATGAACTTATCACCGACCTTTTCATTTTACTATTGCTTTGTTAACTGTTTCTCAATTGCTTTTGCAAGCCCAGAATCCAGCACAGCTACAGACGCTCTCATTTCTAATCCCATCGCATGCCCAATCTCTGCTTTACTACAAAGAAAATAAATCGGTACTCGATAATAAGCACACATATTTCTGAACTGCTTCTTTGTATTGTCCGATGCATCCCCTGCTACAATCACTAACTGCGCTCTTCCTTCTTTTACAGCTTTTTCTACTGAAAACTCACCACTTACCGATTTCCTTGCCTTGGTTGCTAAGCCTAACAAGGATAATACTTTATTCTGTACCAAGCGCATCCAACTCCTTTCGCAATGCATCATATACTTCTTTGGAAATTGCTATTTTCAAAGATCTTTCCAGACCTTTTGTCTTCTGTGCCTTTTCCAGACAGACTACGTCTCTGCAAATATATGCCCCTCTGCCATTTTTCTTTCCAGTGGCATCTAAAAAAACTTCTTCTTCTGCGGTTTTAATAATCCGAAGCATTTCTTTTTTGCTCTTCATCTGTCCGCAGCCGATACACTGTCTTAATGGTACTTTTTTTGCACCCAAATTATCACATCCTAACATTTCCTCTTGACGATTTCACAGCTGCGAATCGTTTTCATTATTCTTCTATTTCTTCTGTTTCTTCTTCAGAAACATCCTCCGTGAGTTCGTCTGAATCTTCTATCTCATCTTCTTCGTACTCATCGTATCCTTCATACTCACTATCATAGCCGAGTTCTTCAAATAAGCCTAATTCCCTTGCCTGAGATTCACTCTTAATATCAATCTTATATCCTGTCAGACGAGCGGCCAAACGTGCATTCTGTCCCTCTTTTCCAATCGCAAGAGAAAGCTGATAATCTGGAACAATTACTTGAGCACTTTTCTCTTCTTCATCAGAAGATACGCAAATTACTTTTGCTGGACTTAATGCATTTTCAATTAATAATGCTGGATTATCATTCCAGTTAATAATATCAATTTTTTCTCCTCTTAATTCTTCTACAACCGCATTAACTCTGGCACCATTCATACCAACACAAGCTCCTACTGGATCTACATTTGGATCATTTGATGCAACTGCCATTTTTGTACGAGAACCAGCTTCACGACTAATCGCTTTGATTTCGACAATGCCTTTTTGAATTTCATCTACTTCCAATTCAAAAAGACGTTTTACTAAGTCTGGATGCGTACGGGAAACAAGAATTTTAGGACCCTTTGTTGTATCCTTTACTTCCAAAATATACACTTTGATATGTTCGGTAGGCTTATAAACTTCTCCCTTCACTTGCTCATTTTCATTTAAGATTGCATCGACTCTGCCTAGATTTACACTAATATTTCTTCCAAAATAACGCTGTACTACACCTGTAACAATGTCTTTTTCTTTTTTATAATATTCGTTATATAAAGATTTACGTTCTTCTTCTCGAATCTTCTGTAAAATAACATTCTTTGCATTCTGCGTAGCAATTCGTCCAAACTCTTTGGATTTAATATCAATACGTGCCATATCACCAAGCTGGTATTTCTTATTAAGTTCTCTTGCTTTTTCTAAGCTGATCTCTAGCATATTATCTTGCACTTCATCTACTACTTCTTTTTCTGCATACAATTCAAAATCACATGTATTTGGATCAATATGCACATGCACATTATCAATCTTTCCAAAATGATTTTTACATGCTTGTAACAGAGAATTTTCAATTGCCTCCAGTAATGTGTCTTTGCTGATAGATTTTTCCTTTTCTAAGAGGTTTAATGCCTCTAACAGCTCCTTACTCATGTTGTTATCCTCCTAAATTTTATCTTTTTCCAATTCACCATATCATCAACATCTAATTAAAAAT
Source organism: Clostridiales bacterium CHKCI001 (assembly GCA_900045905.1). GTDB lineage: Bacteria > Bacillota > Clostridia > Lachnospirales > Lachnospiraceae > Fimimorpha. The sequence goes on from FCNS01000037.1 coordinate 89,033, forward strand.
CAAAAGCTAAGCGAATTAATGCTATGTTTTTTCGCTGAATTGTCAGAGAACTTCCTTCCTCCAATTCAACCATTACAGTATCTTTATCATATGAAGTCAATATTCCAATATATTCCTTTTGTTTATTTATCGCCTGGAAAAGACGTATTTCCACCTCTTTGCCAATACTTCTTTCAAAGTCTTTTTCTTTTTTTAATGGCCTTCCGAGTCCTGGAGAACTTACCTCTAAGATATAACTATCCTCAATAAAATCATTTTTATCTAATTGCTCACTTAAAGCACGGCTTACCAACTCGCAATCATCAATTGTAATTCCTCCTTGTTTGTCAATATAAATACGTAAAAACCAGTTTCCTGCTTCTTTTATATATTCTACATCTACAAGCTCAAAGTTATTTTTATTAACAATTGGCATTACCAGTTGTTCTGTCTGTTCCTCATATTGTTCCCTTCTTGTCATAGTTTCACCACCTTTATTTTAAAATTTATTTAAAAGAAAGAGTGGGTGTACACCCACTCTTCATTTTAGTAATATCATCATTCTTACTATAACACTTATTATTCCAAAAAGCAAGCAAATTTAAAAAATTTCTAATCACCAATGATATTTTTTATTGCATATGGTTCTGTATTGTAGTTATATGCACTAATTGTAACTTGATGCAATGAATTTGCTGACTGTAAAATCTTACCATCTCCAATATAAATCGCTACATGATTGACTGTTCCATCTGCATCTGTATAAAACATTAAATCTCCTGGTTTTGCATCTTCCAACGAAACAAGAGTACCCTCGTTCACCTGAGTATAAGAAGTACGAGGCAATGTAATTCCTATATGTGCATAACAAAGCAGTGTAAATCCAGAACAATCAACACCTGTAGAAAAATCAGTTCCTCCCCAAACATAAGGAACGCCTAAGTATTGCATTCCATATTCAATTAATTCTCTTCTCGGCTCAGAACAATCTTTTACTGAAGTCCATCCATCTGCCTCTGGAAGATAATATCCAACAATTACATCTTTTGCCGATACATATGCATCTTCACTATTAAAATCTAATAAATACCAATCATCCACCTTATCTTTAATCAGATATCTTTCGTTTTGATTTAACTTGGACCAGATTGGAGAATTTTCTGAAGGTTCCTTATGAACATCTAATGTCTCAGGAATTACTTGAAGCATTTTGTTACAATTTTCCACTGCAAGCGTCTCTGCTTCCTGTCCAGTTGCAACAAATTCTGCACCAACATATCCTACCACATCTCCTGACTGTACATAATACCAGTCTGATAACTTATCCAATATATTCATTCCACAATATCTTGGCATTTTCCCAATAATTAAGCTATCTTCGGTTGGCATCTCCCGAATATTAAGATAATTTACATTTTCTCTTACAACACCTAATTCATAGTATTGCTCCAATACTTCTCTTCTTGGATCAGAGTTTATTTCTTCTTCTTTTTCCGTTGCGTTTTTTTGTTCTGTACTTGTTCCATCCTCTTCTTCGCTATCAGAACTCTTGGTAGCAGTATCTGCAGCATTCGCTATCTGTGGGTGCTTTGTATCTGACATGTTTGTTTGGTAAATTCCAATGATACCTATTCCCACTAAAAGAATACAAACAGCAAGAATAGGTACAATTTTTTTCCAGTTCTTATCCATTTTTATTACACCATCTTTATCTGTTTTTTATAATTTTTCTGGTTTGCCATCTCGTCTTTTCAAAGGAAGTTTGGATAAATCCACTTTTTTTCTTCCAATAAGAACAGTTCGTTTTTCATCATGATTCAAACAATAAACCGCTTGAATTTCTTCATTCTGCTCCAGTTTCATTCCACGCACTCCTACCGAAGCTTTTTTTAATACTGTAACTTCTTCTGACTGAAACTTTAAAACTCTTCTTTGATTTGTCACTAACACAATCAAATTAGAATCCAGTGGAGCTAAGAAAATAATTTTGTCATTATCGGCTAGTTTGGTTGATAAAATTGTTCGCTTGATCGTTTCAAATTCTGAGAAATCTACTCGCTTTATTGCACCTTTTGCTGTAACAAATAAAAGTTGTTTTCCTTTTATCTGTTCCACCGCTCCAATAAATAGATAATTCTCTGTTTCCATTTTATAATTACAAAGATTTTCTATTGGCACACCTTTATCTTTACCTTTACAAAGAGGAACATCTTGCATCTTTAGTTGATGCATAAGACCTTCCTGTGTAAAAATACAGATTTTAGAAAGGTTTTTACAAGGAATTAACACTTTACTTTCTTCTTGGATCAGTTCTGCATTTTTTTCAAAAACAGAACGTTCCATCATTTTTACATATCCAAAACGATTCATTGCGAATACAACATCCATTTCAGTAACTGGACGTTCCTCAAAAACAGCTTCCTTGGTATTTGTAATTTTCGTTCTTCTTGGAAAGGCATAAGCTTTTTTAATCTTATCCAAATCTGACTTAATCACTTTCCTTAATGCATCACGACTGCTAAGTATTTTCTCGTAGGAAGTAATTCGGTTTAAAGTTTTTTGATATTCTTCCTGTAATGTCAAAATCTCCAGGCCAATCAGCTTACTCAGCCGTAATTCTAATATAGCAGTTGCTTGAGCTTCTGTAAAGCACAATTTTCTTGCACGCTCTTGAGATTTTTTGGATTGAAACCGAATTGAATCAGTATTTCCAGTAATCAGACATTCTTTTGCCTTTTTTATCGTCTGACTTCCACGAATGATCTCAATAATCAGATCGATACAATCTACTGCTTGGATTAGACCTTCCTGTATTTCTTTCTTCTTCGTTTCACGTTCTAATAAGGTACGATATTTCCTTGTATTTACTTCTTCCTGAAACTGAATATGATGCTCTAAAATTTGCTTTAAACCTAATACTTCTGGTTTTCCATTTGCAATTGCAAGCATATTGACTCCAAATGTATCTTCCATCTTGGTTTTTTTCAAAACTCCTTGCAATACTTTTTCTGCATCCGCTCCTTTTCTAAGTTCTAATACAATTTTAATTCCGTCTTTGGAAGATTGATTTAAAATATCAGAAATATCTGGTATTTTTTTACTTTCAACTAGATTTGCCACATCACTCAGAAAACGCCCAATATTTGCTCCAACCATTGTATAAGGAATTTCTGTAATCACAATCCGATCTTTTTCCGATCGTTTGGATGCATATTGAATTTCTGCTTTTCCTCTTAGTTTAATTCTACCTTTTCCTGTTGCATAAATCTGGGCTAATTCTGCTTTATTTGTTACAATACCACCCGTTGGAAAGTCTGGACCAGGCATCACTTTCATAAGTTCTTCCACTGTCACATCTGGCTGATCGATACAAAGTTTTACTGCATCAATTACTTCGCCTAAATTATGTGTCGGTACAGACGTAGTCATTCCAACTGCAATTCCCTCTGCTCCATTTACTAAAAAATTTGGGACACGTACTGGAAGCACTTCTGGTTCCTTTTCTGTCTCATCAAAATTAGGCACAAAATCTACAACATTTTTATCTAAATCGGCTAAATATACTTCTTGCGTAAATTTCTTCAGACGGGCTTCTGTATACCTCATTGCAGCTGCTCCATCGCCTTCAATCGAGCCAAAGTTCCCATGTCCATCTACAAGAGCCATACCTTTTTTGAAATCCTGCGAAAGTACGACCAGAGCCTCATAAATAGAACTATCTCCATGTGGATGATATTTACCCATCGCATCTCCAACAATACGTGCTGACTTTCTATGAGGTTTTTCCGCATTTAGTCCAAGCTCATTCATCGCATATAATACTCTTCGCTGTACAGGCTTTAGTCCATCTCGAATATCTGGAACTGCACGAGACATAATTACAGACATAGAATAATTAATATAGGCCTGCTGCATCTCACTAGAAAACTCTGTTGAAATAATTGTTTCTGCCATAATCTCTCCTTAAATTCCAATCCTTAAATATCTAATTCTGCTTCCTTTGCATGCTGATAAACAAAATTTCTTCTCGGTTCTACATCACTACCCATTAAAATTTCTGTGATTTCATTTGCCATACGTGCATCTTCAATTTCCACTCGCTTTAAACATCGACTTTCTGGATTTAGCGTTGTTTCCCAAAGCTGATCAGCATCCATCTCTCCTAATCCTTTGTAACGCTGTAATGTGAAATTTTTATGTGTTTTTCTATATTTTTGCAATGCCACATCGTCATATAAATATTGTTCTTTTCCTCTAGCAGGAATGGCTTTATAAAGTGGAGGCATCGCAATAAAAATATGACCATTGCTAATTAGTTCTGGCATAAAACGATAGAAAAAAGTCATCAATAATGTACTAATATGTGCTCCATCTACATCGGCATCGGCCATAATAATAATTTTATTATACCGCAACTTACTAATATCAAAGTCATTACCATAACCTTCGGAAAATCCACAGCCAAACGCCTGTATCATTGCACGAATTTCTGCATTGGCAAGTACCTTATCCATAGAAGCCTTTTCTACATTTAAAATCTTTCCTCGAATTGGCAAAATCGCTTGGTATGTTCGATTCCTAGCTGTTTTTGCTGAACCTCCTGCCGAATCTCCTTCTACAATAAAAATTTCACAATTTTGCGCATCTTTGCTTTCACAGTTTGCTAGTTTTCCGTTCCCATCAAATGAAAATTTTGTTTTTGGCAGTAAATTTGACTTCGCCTTTTCTTCTGCCTTACGAATTTTAGCTGATTTTTCTGCACAGCCAATAATCTTCTTTAACGTATCTAGATTTTTATCAAAAAATAACTCTAATTGTTCTCCTGATACATTAGAAACTGCTCTGGCTGCATCTGCACTTCCAAGCTTTGTCTTTGTCTGACCTTCAAACATTGGATCAGGATGCTTAATTGCAATAATAGCTGTCATTCCACACCGTGTATCTGCACCAGTAAATTTATTGGTATCCTTTAGGATACCGAGTTCTTTTGCATAATTATTAATTTCTTGTGTAAATTTTGTTTTAAATCCAGTTAAATGAGTTCCTCCATCAGAAGTATAAATATTATTACAATACCCCAATAAACGCTCCTCAAAGGTATCTACAAACTGAAATGCTGCTTCAATCTCAATTTCTTCGCTTTTTCCTTTATAATATATAACATTATGAACCGCCGTTTTTCCTTTGTTTAATTCTTTTACATAAGCACAAATTCCTTCTGACTCTAAGAAAACTGTTTGCTCAGCTTCTCCCTCTCTTCGATTCGTAAACACAATTTCTAATCCGGGATTTAAATAAGCCGTTTCATGAAGACGACTTTTTATTGAATCGGCATGGAAACGTGTTTTCTCAAAAATTTCTGCATCTGGCAGAAATGTAACCGTTGTGCCTGTTTTTTTCGTTTTACCAATTTTAGGCAATAATCCATTCTTTAATTCTGTCACTGGATTGCCTCTCTTATAGCTATCATAATAAACAGCTCCATCTTTATAGATCCGAATTTCCATAAATTCTGACAATGCATTTACAACGGAAGATCCTACACCATGTAACCCTCCACTCGTTTTATAAGCTGTATTGTCAAACTTTCCTCCTGCGTGAAGCGTAGTAAAAATAATGCGTTCTGCTGAAACTCCTAATTTATGCCGATCAACTGGAACACCACGTCCATCATCGGCAACTGTAACCGCTCCATTTTCTTCTAATATTACCTCTATATGATTGCAAAAACCTGCCAAATGCTCATCCACTGCATTATCCACAATTTCATAAACAAGATGATTTAATCCAGATGCAGAAACCCCTCCGATATACATGCCTGGACGCTTACGAACCGCTTCTAATCCTTCCAGCACTGTAATACTGTCTGCATTATAGGTAACTTGCTTTGCCATACAAACTTTCCTTTCCTCAAATAAAATATATGTTTATATTGATTACCAGCAAACATTTATTCGATATTTTCATACACGTTGCTTATTATAAGCGAGTTTTTTCTTTTAATCAAGTTATTTTTTACTTATCAAAAAATTTTTTATTATTTCTAAAAAAACTATTGACAACCTTTTCCTATTATGATATTATAATCAAGCATTGAGCAAATGATAATTCAAATTTGGCTCGTTAGTCAAGCGGTTAAGACGTCGCCCTCTCACGGCGAAAACAGGGGTTCGATTCCCCTACGAGCTGTTTCGCATAATCAAGGTAATTTTTTTACCTTGATTTTTTTTATAATAACTGCTATTTTTAATATGCCCAGAAAGCTTATATTTGCTTCTTTTCTACCAATGCTTTTCATTTACACAAAAATATAAGCCAATGGATTCCTATTTGCATCGTATGCAGACATAAGAAATCCGCTATATTTTTATTACTGGCTAGATTATATTATCAAATTAAGTAAAGGTGATTTTTATGAATATATACGATATTTCTCAAAAAGCTGGCGTTTCTATTGCTACTGTATCCCGAGTATTAAATGGCAGTGATCGTGTCAGTGAAAAAACCCGTCAGAAAGTATTATCTGTTATGAATGAAACAGGATATACTCCCAATGTGTTTGCTAAAGGGTTAAGTTCAAATTCTATGCAGACAATTGGTATTTTATGTGCCAATGCATCCGATCCTTATTTGGCAAATGGCATCTATTACACCGAACGTACACTCCGCCAATTCGGTTATAATAGTCTTCTATCCTGTACGGGACATGAACTGAAAGATAAGCAATATGCTCTAGATATGCTTCTAAAAAAACGAATTGATGCAGTAGTTATGGTAGGCTCTCATTACATAGAATCGAATCCTGAAAACCGTCAATATATTTATGAAGCAGCAAAACAAGTTCCTGTCATTATTTTTAATGGATATATTGAACATAACAATATATATTGTTCGTTTTCTCAAGATCGAGATGCCGTATCCAACGCAGCTAACTATTTACTCTCTCAAAACCGAAAACATTTACTTTTTCTCTATACAATGCTCTCTTACAGCGGTCGTGAAAAGTTACTTGGTTTCCAAGAAGCTCTTCAAGCATATGGTTATTCTAAAAAAGAGATTGCAACGCTTCAATGCCCAGTCTCTGTTATGGAAACATTAGAATTTTTGGAATCCCTCTATCCAAACACATTTCCATTTGATGGAATTATAACTTCAGAAGACTCTGTCGCAATTGGAGCTCTTAAATTCGCCCAGAATCGAGGAATTCACGTCCCAGAACAGCTAGAAATTATTGGATATAATAATTCTCAGTTATGTGTTTGCTGCACTCCAGAGCTGACTTCTATCGATAATCACTTATCTATAATGTGTCAAAATGGAGTCCAAAATCTTATTCGAGTTCTAAAGCATGAACCGATATCCGCAGCTACTTCTATTCCTTGCGATCTTATTTTTCGAGGAACAACCAAAAAACAACATGAAATAAAGCAGTCATAGACCCCTCTCTGACTGCTTTACTCCATACCAAATGGATTTATGGAACTCAAAAGCTGAAATTCCGTGGTTTTCAAATTGTAATTACTTACATTAATATAAAAACTTTGCTACACCCACTTATATTTTCACGTTCCCATCATTATGTAAGCTCTTACATTTTGTATTTATATTATAGGCTGTTTTTCTCCATAAGTCAACTTGGTATTTTTCACAATATTTATGTTCATATTATAGCATAATTTATATATTTTATATTTTTCTATTGACACAGAACAGATTATATGTTACTATTTGAATAGAACGGCCGTTATGTTACTTATAATTTTATTAATATTATTACACTGTCACACTATAAGGAGGAATTTAAATGAAAAGAATAAAAGCTTTTGTACTAGCTTGTGTTGTGCTATTCGGATTATTTAGTTATTCAGACGCAGCTTTGGCTGCAGATCCACCTCAGACAATGCAAGATTATTGCCCAAACTGCCGTAAAAATACGACTTTCCGTTTAGATTATAGGAATGGAATCTATGTTACATATGTTTGCACTAACTGTGGTGTATACTATATTACTACCGACTGGTTTGGTTGATACAGTAAGATTTTCCAAAAAATACTTGACAAAAAAAATAGAATTCGATATACTTTTTGGGTAGCGAGGCGTGGCTCAGTTTGGTAGAGCGCTGCGTTCGGGACGCAGAGGTCGCGTGTTCGAATCACGTCGCCTCGACTGCTCGAAGCGTCAGAAATGTTATATTTTCTGGCGTTTTTTTATTGTCGTGACATATAAAAGAAATCTCTAATGGAGGTTTCTTTTGTTCGTTTTTTCAAATTTCTATTGATTACAGACTTAATAACAATACTTTCTTTATAATAACTAGCCTGATACAATTGTGCAATATTTTGACTCTATTTTTACTATTTATCGGATATACATTTATTTAAAAATATGCTATACTAAAAATACACATAGTTTCACGGTAATATACCAGAAAAGAGGTTTCTATGATTATTAAAAATGCAAAAGTTTTTTCTGAGAAAGGTACATTTGAAGAAAAAAACATTATAATGAATGGGGAGTATTTTGCAGACAGCACAACAGATACAAAAGAATTTGATGCAAGTGGCTGTTATGTTATCCCAGGCTTAATTGATATTCATTTTCACGGATGTGTTGGACATGACTTTTGTGACGGAACAGAAGAATCCATTCAAGCAATCGCCGACTATGAATTATCCTGTGGCGTTACCACGATTATCCCTGCTTCTATGACACTGAGCGAAGATATTTTAACAACCGTCTATAAAGCTGCCGCTGAACATAAGAATGACAGAGGAGCTGAATTAGTTGGTATCAACATGGAAGGTCCATTTGTCTCTATGGCAAAAAAAGGGGCTCAGAATGGTGCTTTCATTCATAGACCAGATGCTGAAATGTTTCATCGCTTAAATGCAGTCTCTGGTCATAAGATTAAACATGTTGCTTTAGCCCCAGAAGAACCAGGAGCTTTGGAATTCATTGAGCAAGTTAAGGATGACACAGTTATTTCAATTGCTCATACAACCGCTGATTACGATACAGCCAAAAAGGCAATCGAAGCGGGTGCTACACATGTTACTCATTTGTATAATGCAATGCCTCCATTTACCCATCGTGCTCCAGGTGTGATTGGAGCTGCCGCAGATAGTGATAGCGTTTTTGTAGAATTAATTTGTGATGGCATCCATATTCATCCATCTGCCGTGCGTACAACATTTAAGATTTTTGGAGATGATCGTATTTGTCTGATTAGTGATAGTATGGAAGCAACTGGTATGCCAGATGGAGAATACTCTCTTGGAGGACAGAAGGTAATAAAAAAAGGAAACCGTGCCACTTTAGTAGATGGTACAATTGCTGGATCTGCTACAAACTTAATGGATTGTATCCGCACTGCGATTATTCAAATGCATATTCCAATGGAAAGTGCAATCAAATGTGCAACTGCTAATCCAGCCAAATCGATTGGTATTTATGATCAATATGGAAGTATTTCCACAGGTAAATATGCAAACTGTGTTGTATTAGATCACGATTTAAATATCAAAGCAGTATTTTTAAAAGGTTCTCAAGTATAATTCATACTATTTATAAAAGGCACTCAATACTGGTACTGTCCTTCTTAGATAGAGAGCAGCCCCACAATATTGAGTGCCTTTTATCATGCAGAAAACTTATCCTGCCTGTCTCATTATTTCTTCAAGCATAGAAACGCTGCTAGATTTCCTCTTCGATTGCCCATAACTCGATGCGAATATAAAAGATTTGGATTACATTTCGTACAAATATCTGTTATAGCTAAATGCTCTTTTTTGATTCCCGCTTCTAATAAGATAATTTCATTGGCTTTCCATAAATCTAATAAATACTTTCCATCTGGCTTTTCCTTTAATACCTGATTTCTTTGTTCTGGAAGAAATGCTTTTTCAAATTCCTTTGCGACTTCTTCTCCCACTTCATAGCATTCCTGACAAATACTTGGACCAATACAAGCCAAAATATCTTCTGGACGAGAATCATATTCTGTTTTCATGGCTTCAATTGTACATTGTCCCATTCGATTTACTGTTCCTCTCCATCCAGAATGGCTTAGACCAATGGCTTGATGAACTGGATCTACAAAATAAAGTGGTACACAATCGGCATAAAATGTCACAAGCGGAAGATTTGGTACATTTGTAATCAATCCATCCACATTTTCATAATTCCTCTGCTTTACCAATCCAGTTCCTGCATCCTCTTCTTTCACAACACGAATATTGGTAGTATGTGTTTGATGAGAAAGTACAACTCTTTCCCATGGCATATGCAAAACATTTGTAATCCGTTTATAGTTTTCCAATACTGCTTCTGGATCATCTCCTCTAGATACACCTAAGTTCATTTCAGCATAAGCGCCTTTGCTTACTCCACCTATTTTCGTAGAAAATCCATGTGTTACAATATCCGATTGCTCCAGAAGAGGAAATTGAAAATAATAAACTCCATTGGATTCTTTTAATTCAATTGCCTGCAAAGTTCCCCCTTGTTTTCTCTTTATTTCTATCATTTTATTTACACCCCTTCAAATGCATTTTTCCATAGTGTAATCTGTGCTCCATATATTGCTACGACATCAAAGCGGCATGGTGTACAATCCAAACCGTTTTTCTCCATAAGATAAACTTGAGCACAGCGGAATATTGTTCTTTGTTTTTTCTTATTTACAGCATCCTCAGGAAATCCCATTTGATTATTCAAACGGTATTTCACTTCTACAAATACAAGATAATCTCCATCTTTTGCAATTAAATCAATTTCTCCAAACCGAGTCCAATAATTTCGCTCCAGTATCTCATATCCTTGATTTTCCAAAAAAGTGGCCGCCCAAGTTTCATAGTATGCTCCTTTTGCTCGATTTTGTCTTTTCCCCATACTAACCTACTTCACAAAAATTTTTAATAAACGTTTTTCTATGAATTGGACATGGACCATATTCTTTTAATCGTTGAATATGTAACGAACTTCCATAGCCTTTATTCGATAAAAATCCATAATTTGGAAATAGCTGATCATACTCTTCCATCATATGATCCCTTGTTACCTTAGCAATAATACTTGCTGCTGCAATTGAAATACTTTTGGCATCTCCCTTAATAATTGGAATTTGCCGAATTGCCAGATTAGGAATTGTTACTGCATCATTCAAAAGCAAATCTGGCGTAACCGAAAGCTTTGAAACAGCAATCCGCATTGCTTCATAAGTTGCTTGTAAAATATTTATCTCATCAATTTTATCTGCTCCTACAATCCCTATTCCTGTACTGATTGCTGTTTTCTGAATTTCTTTATAAAGTTCTTCTCTTTTCTTAGCAGATAATTGTTTTGAATCATTGACATAAAGTAGATTGCAATCTTTTGGCAATATTACAGCTGCTGCTACAACAGGACCTGCCAAAGGACCTCTTCCAGCTTCATCAATCCCACAAATCCATTGACAAGCTTCATTCTGTCGTTCAAACATCCACATCCGTTCCATACGTTTTCGTTCTTTCTGATAAGCGTCCCACTTCTTCTGATACTGCTGCAATAACTTTTGAACTCCTTTTCGTTCGTCTTCTTTATATAATTGTATTACATTTAAAAGCTCCTCCCACGAAGCCTGAGCCAACCGTTGCTTAATTGTTTCAATTTTATCCATAATTCATTTCTTGCTCCTTTGCAAATCTTTTTTTCATTTCCCATCTATGATATTCTCAATTACATTCATCTTATCATAGACTTATTTTTCTTACAATCTCCAAATTTTTAGAACCCTCCTATCTAAAGCAAAGCAGACATTCGTAATCCACTAACGCTACTTGCTCATAAATGCAGGCTGCTTCACAGCTTTCAGTGGAGGATTGCTTGTTCTACATTCAAAAAGACAGCAAAATCAAGTTAATTGAATTATTATTTTTTTATTTTGTTCCTATCAACTTGATACTTTTTTCCAGATTTTGTGCTATAATAGTCTACATGAGAATTTCATAATTTTCATTATAAAATGCACCTTTCTAGGATTCCTCTCCTTTCATTAGGTGCATTTTTATATTTTTCACAAATCCAATCTTATTTAATGGCCAGATACGAAGAACTGCTTTTCCCTGTATTTGTGATCGTTTTATATTTCCAACTTCCTCAACACGGCTATCTTTACTTCCATTTCGATTATCTCCTAATACAAAATATTCATCTGGACCAATTACAATTGGCTGGGCTGCACGCCCTGCATAAACCATGCTTTCATTGCCATAGATATCTTCCTCTAACAATACATTATTTATGTATACTTTACCATTTATAATTTGTATCGTTTCTCCTGGCAGCCCAATGATTCGTTTAATGAAATATCTTCCGTCTTGATAATTAAATACAACAACATCAAAGCGTTGTGGATCTTGGAAGCGATAAGAAACTTTATCTACAATAAGATTATCCTTATGTTCTAATGTTGGAGTCATAGAAGAACCTGATACAACCGTTCTCTGTCCTATAAATGTAACAATCAAATAGCATACAACAAGTATGATAATAATTCGGACAAGTAACTCTACCAGTTCTTGTCCAATGCTCTTTTTATTTGCTACTGATTCCTGATTTTTTTGATTTTCCATAAAATGATTACCCATGTTTTAATAATCCAAATTTATTTAACGGCCAAATCCGCACGAATGCTCTTCCAATAATCCGACTCTTATCGACATTTCCAACTTCCTCTAAACGACTATCTGCACTTCCATTTCGATTATCTCCGAGCACAAAATATTCATCTTCTCCAAGTGTAATTGGCTGAGATGCACGTCCTGCACTGATCATTAATTCATTTCCATAGACATCCGATTCCAAAAGTTCTCCATTGATATAAACTCTTCCTCCAACAATTTGTACTGTCTCTCCTGGTAGACCAATCACACGTTTAATAAAATTTTCATGCTGTGATTCTACTCGCAACACAATAATATCATAACGTTCTGGATCACGGAAACGATAAGAAATTTTATCTGTAATCAGATTATCTCCGTCTTGCAGCGTTGGTACCATAGATGTGCCTGAAACAACAGTACGCTGACCTACAAATGTAACAATCACATAACAAATACCTGCTACAACTGCAAGATATAAAATAAAATCAATAATCTCCCTTACAGGACCTTTCTTTTTCTGGGATTGTTCTATTGCACTGATATTTTCTAGATCTATTTCTTCTTTTTTCTGCTCTGCCATAATAATTCCTTTCTAAACTTTCATGCCCGCTTTGCGAACACCATCACGATTCTGGAACTGACTCTATACTGAGACGTCCTAATTTTCCGCTGCGGAAATCATCCAATAAAATCGCAGATGCTTTTTGTGTATTTAGTTCTCCACCTTTCAATAAACAATGACGTACCTGTGCTACTTGCTTTAATACTTCATAGTCATTCTCTACTGGTAAAAAACCATAACGTTCCTGCAAAATAACTGGATATTCCTTCTTTAGAAAACTTACCAGTTCATAAGCTAGCTCTTCTATATTTATAATATCATCTTTTATCGAACCAATCAATGCCAAATGTAATCCTACAAGCTGATCTTCAAATTTAGGCCATAAAATTCCAGGTGTATCCAAAAGTTCCACATTCTTATTCAGACGAATCCATTGATTTCCTTTTGTTACGCCTGGTTTATTACCTGTCTTAGCACAAACACGACCTGCTAACGTATTAATAAATGTTGATTTCCCTACATTTGGGATTCCAACTACCATCGCTCGAATTGGTCGATTGCGAATTCCTTTTCTGCGATCACGTTCAATTTTTTCTTTACAAGCTTCTTGAATTCCACTATAAACGAGTTTTAGTCCTGCACCCGAGCGTGAGTCCAGTAAGACCACTTGAAATCCCCTTTCTCGGAAATACTCTGCCCAAGCATTCGTCTTTTTTTCATCTGCCAAATCTGCTTTATTTAATAAAATCATTCGGGATTTATTTTTCCCGAGTGTGTCGATATCTGGATTACGACTGCTCAACGGGGCTCTGGCATCTAAAAGCTCTATTACAAGATCTACCAATTTAATATCCGATTCCATCGCACGTCGTGCCTTTGTCATATGTCCTGGGTACCATTGCAATTGCATAGAAATCCTCCTTCTTCTTAATCCCAACGATCTATTTTTCCTATTCTCTTGTAAAAAAGGGACGGAATACAGATGTACTCGTCCCTTCTCTCATCGCTATTCATTATTTTACTAATTCTTTCACCTTAGCGCTCTTACCAACTCTATTTCTCAAATAGTTTAATTTTGCTCTTCTTACTTTACCTTTACGAACAACTTCTACGCGCTCTACGGATGGAGAATGCAATGGCCATGTCTTTTCTACGCCAACACCATTAGAATTCTTTCTTACAGTAAATGTCTCACGAATGCTGCCATTTTGTTTCTTTAAAACAGTTCCTTCAAATACCTGAATTCTTTCACGGTTACCTTCTTTAATTTTAGCGTATACTTTTACAGTATCACCAACAGAAAACTCATCGACATTTGCTTTTAATTGAGCTTCTTCAATTCTCTTAATAATTTCGTTCATTGTGTGCCTCCTTGATTTTTGGATGTTCTTAATACAATTCGTAACAGAGGACCATCTCTTTTTTCTTCACAACGTATTTCATCTTATCATATAAAAATTTAAATTGCAAGCATTTTTTCTAAGATTCATGAACTTTTATTTTTATTTCAACATTTATGTATAGATCTCTTTTTTTAAGGCATACTAACAAAGATGGCTTAACGAAGAGAAATTTTTATAATATTTTTTCAATTTGCGTATAGCTGCAAATGAAAGTACCCCCACTTCGTTTCTGTCATCACACAGCTTATAACTTAGGAGGAAAATTTTATGACAAATTTAAAATGTTCAGTTACAAATTGTGTTTATAACGACAGCAATTTATGCTCCAAACACGAAATCAATGTAGGCGGTGAACATGCAAAAGAACAATCTTGCACATGCTGTGAAAGTTTTTGCAACTGCGATCATGCCCCAGCTTCTGCAAAAAATGTCTGTCAGACGGCAACTCCACAGACTAAAATTGGCTGTGAAGCAGTAAACTGTGTTTATAATCAAAATCGCTATTGTCATGCAGAGCATATTGATATTTCAGGAAATGGAGCTGGAACAGCAGAACAAACCGAATGTTCTACTTTTAAAATGAAATAATATCAAAAATATATGCTAGATTTCTATGCATAGAAGCTGTCGTAGCGGCTTCTATGCATCTGTGTATAATAAGCTATCCTGTTGCTACGAAACGGCTCTATCTTCACCGATCTGATCGATTACGTTAAGAAGCTCTCTTTCCATTCGAATTTCTCCCAAATTTGGATAAGTTTTTGCTACTTTTTCAAATTCCTCCAAGCTTTTCGTAGCCTTTTGTACATCCTTTTCGATTATTTTATAATAAGCATACATCAGTCGTTTACGAGAAATATAATATTTTGTCGCCTTGATATAAGCCTTTAGCTGCTTATGATACATCCTCTGAATTTTTTCCAAATTCCTCGTTGTGATAATTTCTAAAAATAATAATTCACATTCCAATTCTTTTTTATAAATATCCATTAAATGAAGATCAGGCTCCATTAATTCCTCATAACATTGCTTTGCTTTCTCAAATTCTCCAGAGTCCAAATACCAATTTCCCTGCTGTATTTTTAAAGACGCAACAATTGGATTGGAAAGGTCTGCGTTTTTTTCTATTTCAAACCATTCAAATGGAAAGTCTCTCATTCGTTTTCCTTCTGAAAGCAATGCATTGGTTTTTAATTGAATATACCATCCTCGTTTTGCAATCGGATCTTTTTCCAGTTGAAATATATTATATCCATCATTTCCAACCCCACCAATTTTCATTGGAATTCCATTCGTTAAAAAAATAAAAATCCCACTAATCACTAGTCCAAACGATAGATAAGAAATATATTTTATATCTTTACAAAGATATAATAAGAAACCTGCCAAAATCGACACAATGAAATTGCTAATGACTCCGCCTGCATTATAAAGACGGTAAGGACAATCCCTCTCTCTATTTTCAGGAGGTATCATTAGACACTGACCTCCTGTTCCCTGAATTGAAAAACGCTTCCACTGCCATCTTCCATTTAGATGTACTAATGTAATACTTCCAACTCGAAAACTTAAAAAATGATATCCTGACAGCAGCCCAAAGATCAAATGTCCCGCTTCATGAATAATAATCTGGAGGAAATATCCTACTATAAACAAAAGAAAGAAAATAGCAAAATCCCAAATATTAAGTTTAATTTGCAGTCGATCAAATATAAATGCGACTCCAAGCCCAATGATTAATCCTGCCAAAGCTCCAATTCCAAGCTGAAGTAAAATAATTTTCCATTGATTTTGTTTCTTTACCTTTTTTTGCGCCATCAAGCTCCTCCTAAATCATTATTGCTGAGGAATAACTGGGTCATATACTTGTGTTAATGCCGTTGTCTTGGTTTCCGCTGCCCAATTCGGGTCCCAATCCATATAAGAAATTGCAATGGAAGCTGGCTGAAGCAATGCATTATATTCATTTACAGCCAATTCATATTCTTGAGCCGTTACTTCTTTTGGCTGTCCATTTTCATAAACAAAATACTGAATTGTTTCTTGTGTAGATATCACTTCTCTTCTTGTCCTTTGCTCAAACAATTTCGTATTTTCTATCTTTCCATTTACAAACGAAGATGCTTCGCCTTCCAGACAGCTTGAAAATACATTGTTTTCATTTTTCCCTTGTACATAACCATTGTTGAAGAATACAATTTGTCCCGTCTGTGTATTTTGTTTGGCATCAAGTGTTTTCACTGAACCAATATACTCTAACTGATTTGTTTTAAGTGAATAAATATCATATCGTTTCCAATAACCAGTTGGTACTCCTACCAGAGGTTCTACTGCGTATCCATGAATAAATTCTGGCGTCCCATCTTGATCTAAGTCTACAAATCCAATACCATTATTTGCAAGTGGGATTCCCTCTGGAGTTACATAATTTCCTTGGCACCAAGTCCCCTCTGAAGCAAGCATCATCTGAATCACTTCTTCTTTTGTTTTAGCTGGAACAGATGCTGTCGATACAGGTTTAGAAACTGCTGGAGTCGTTGCTGGGGTTGTAGTTACCGCTGCTGAGGATACAGACTCAGAAGGAGCTGGAGTAGACGACTCTGATGGCACAGCTGACGCGGATGTAGATTGAGGCACTACAGAAACTGGTCTCGATTTCAAATATGACACGCCCAAGGAAATTGCAGTTCCTACTACAAATACTGCCGCAGCTCCTGCCACACATTTCATACATATCTTTTGAAACTCTTTCTTTTGTTCTTGTGTTCGCTCCAGTTTAAGAGAATATTTTGGATTTTGCCGCTTTCCCAACTGCTTTTGGCATTGCTGCAAATCTCCAATGATTCCATCTGCACTATGATAACGGTACTGTTTTTTATAGGAACAGCATCGCAGCATTACTTCATCAATATCAGAACGAAGACCATTTAATTCTGGCAGCACTGTACCCGACATTCTTTTCTTTACCGCAGCCCCCAAATCTAAGTCTGTTTCCTCAATAAATGGAATTTCATTCTTATTTAAAAGCTGATATATCACTAAACCCAAAGAATAAAAATCATCCGAAGCATCTTCTTCCATACCAAGTGTAGCACTCTCTGGTGAGCAATAAGTAGCACCAATTAGATTTCCTTCTCGATAGCCTCTTATTTTATTGGATGCGAAATCAGCCAAATAATAAACTGGCATATTATTCGATCCTTTTTGAATAAAAATATTGGATGGTTTAATATTACCGTGGATAATTCCCTTTGCATGAGCCTCCTTTAATATAGAAGCAATTTCTAATGCCATCTCAATTACTTCTGCTTCATCCAGATAGACTTCCTCTTCCATTACTCGTTGCAATGAGTACATTCTCTTCATACGAAGCAAAATATCATATCCTACAATTTCTTGCGTATAATCTTGAACAGCTCGTACTTCATAATCTTCAATTGGAATGGCTCCAGGGCACTCTTTTAATGCCTCCAATTTTTGAAGTAACTGCTTAATTGTTTCTTTTCGTTTTTCGTCATCTGCTCCAAATGCAGAGGAAATTGCTTTCAAAACGCTTACTTCTTTATTCCTATTTGTTAAAATATAAACTTTTGAACCAAATCCATCCCCAATTTCTTCTCCAATATGCCAAGAAGACCATAGTTCTCCATATCCTTTCAGACGATTTGGCAATCCTTTCATTAAATTCATTTTTGTATTATAACTCCCTTTTCTTTATGTTTTTCATTTCTAGATTATACACCGCATAGTATTTTTTGTAAAGTTCGTCCTTTTCCAATCTAGACTTTTTTCTTAATATCTTCTATAATGAGATTACCTTAATTTACTATGAAAGTCCCAGACAACAGCCATGAAACAGACCGTGTTTACACGGGATGGCTCATGGATATTGGACAGGCTAACCTATATGAACAAGGAGAGCGACCGCTCAGATTGTGAATATAGGTGGCAATTGCGGGAGCACTAAAGTGCGGAGCAATGGACTTTCATTTATAGTGGTGATTCGACCGCTGGGCGAATCATATCCATTTATTATGTTATGGAGGCTGTTATGAACACTCTTTATCTTTTTACTCCTGCTAAATGCCCTTTTTGCCATAAGCTCTTCTATCTAGATTCCAATCAGACCAACGCTTATTGCATTTATTGCGGCCAGCCGATTTCTGTTTTTACTGCAATTCAAAACTATGATCCATTACACGATGGAATATTATTACATGCAGAATCTACGGATCAAGAGCGACAGCTTCTGCACGCAGAACAATTATTAGAACTGTTTCAAAATCACTCTACTGGAAAAGATTTCTCAGAAGT
This sequence comes from Clostridiales bacterium CHKCI001, assembly GCA_900045905.1. Classification (GTDB taxonomy): domain Bacteria; phylum Bacillota; class Clostridia; order Lachnospirales; family Lachnospiraceae; genus Fimimorpha. Next base: position 107,933 of record FCNS01000037.1, read on the forward strand.
TGTCAAATGCTATCAAAAGATTTCTGCTGACTATCCGCGTTGTAGTTTTGCATGGTGGCAGCAATTTCGCCTTGTATGTTGTCAGAATTTTAATCCCAACCGTTATTTAGAACTCCACACAAATCAAATCATTGATCGTAGTTTTATGGAAGAACTAAATTATCTTTCAGAACACACATTTTATCAATTTGCTCTACGCTATGCAACTGATACAGAAAAACAACACTACCATCAAGAGTTTTCTACCTTTTATTATGCATGTAGTAACTTTTATCAAGAAAAAAGTCTTCTTATTCATCTGCAAAAAGATGACTTTTCACCACTTCGCGGAATTTGGATTGCAGAAAGTGAAGATAAAAAGATAAGTCCTAATTATTTGGAATTTTGGAATAACGAGTCTTGCATTTATCTAATTGCTGGAAAACAAAATGGAAAAGACCTCTCCTTTGCACGTCTTTCCTACCGTCAACCAGATGAACACTGTGAATCTCCTTCCTTTAAAATTATGTCAGGACAAGAAGATTTCCACTGGACAAAAAGAATTCCAATTCATCCTCTCTCCAGTACAAAGCGACTTCATTTGGATAAGGTCACCTACTGCCGTGCTCCAGAAAATTTTGAATTCTCCAGTTTTCGCTTAAAATTATTGCGTTTTCTCGTATATATTGGAATTCAATTTCACTAACAAAAAGAACCTCCGCTGGAGCTTCTTTTTGCATATCACGATAAAAAAGACGTATCAGAAAAGATACGTCTTTTTTGCTTATTTAGATTATTAGTTATCAATACTGTAGTTCGGAGCCTCTTTTGTAATTTGAATATCATGTGGATGGCTTTCCTTTAAGGATGCTGCCGAGATTTTTACAAATTGAGCTGTTTCTTTTAATGTCTCAATATCTGGAGCACCGCAATATCCAAGTCCTGCACGAATACCTCCAATTAATTGGAAGATTGTATCCTCTACTGTACCCTTATATGCGACACGACCTTCTACACCTTCTGGTACTAATTTCTTAGCATCAGTCTGGAAATAGCGGTCTTTCGAACCATTTTCCATCGCTGCAATCGAACCCATACCGCGATAAACTTTATACTTTCTTCCCTGATATAATTCAAAGTCTCCAGGGCTTTCATCACATCCTGCAAAAATGCTTCCCATCATACACACATTTGCACCAGCTGCAATCGCTTTTGTCATATCTCCAGAAAATTTAATACCACCATCTGCAATAATCGGAACACCACTTTCCTTTGCAGCTTCATAACAATCCATAATCGCTGTAATCTGAGGAACACCAATACCTGCTACAACACGCGTTGTACAGATGGAACCAGGTCCAATTCCGACTTTCACAGCATCTGCCCCAGCCTCAATCAACGCTTTTGTCGCAGCACCTGTTGCCACATTACCTGCTATAACCTGTAATTCTGGATATTTTTCTTTAATCCTCTTAACAGTATCAATAATGTTTTTGGAATGTCCATGTGCAGAATCTACTACAATGACATCTACTTTTGCTTTCACAAGTGCATCCACTCGTTCCATAATATTGGCAGTAATACCCACAGCTGCACCACAAAGCAGACGTCCCTGCTCATCTTTCGCTGACAATGGATACTTAATTGCTTTTTCAATATCTTTAATTGTAATAAGTCCTTTTAAATTAAAATCATCATCTACAATCGGAAGTTTTTCTACCCTTGCCTTTGCAAGAATCTTTTTTGCTTCTTCCAAAGTAGTTCCCTCTTTTGCTGTTACCAAATTTTTAGAAGTCATAGATTCTTTAATTTTCTTTGTAAAATCTTCCTCAAATTTTAAATCTCTATTCGTAAGAATACCGATTAGCTTCTTACCTTCTGTAATAGGTACACCAGAAATTCTAAACTTTGCCATCAGATCATCTGCATCTTGTAATGTATGTTCTGCAGTTAATGAGAATGGGTCGGTAATAACACCATATTCGGAACGCTTTACCTTATCAACTTCATCCGCTTGCTGCTCAATTGACATATTCTTATGAATGATTCCGATACCACCCTGTCTTGCCATCGCAATTGCCATACGATGCTCTGTAACAGTATCCATACCTGCACTCATCATTGGAATATTTAATTTAATCTTTTTTGTTAAGTTTGTCTTTAAAGAAACTTGATTTGGGGTAACTTCTGAATATGCTGGTACTAATAACACATCATCAAAAGTAATACCTTCACCGATAATCTGACCCATGATTATTCCTCTCTTTCCTTTGTAGATTCCTATTAGTTACAATATTTAGTTGAAAGTCTAACAAAAAAAATCGCATCTGTCAATACATAAAATCGCTCATTTTATAATGATAACATCCTACCACATTACCGTTTTAATGAAGTAAGTTATTTTATTTAAGATAATCGAACCTTTCTTGGAGCAGCATTTCTCATAGCAGTTAGTGTCCTATCATTTGGCTCGATAATGTACAGCATCTTTTCTCCTCTATCTTCTGTTACAATACCATAAGTTTTGGCATCTGGCATACGGGAAGAAAAATCAAATTTCTTTACTTTATTGTTATTCGTATAAGGATCTAACTCATGTCCCTTCATAGGAGCAACTACTACAACTTTTTCCATCTCAATCGAAACTCTCTTTTTATTTCTGCGGCGTTGCTGATTAAGAATTGGGGTAATCTGCAATTCATCTGTAACAAAGATGTATTCATACTCTACCTTTAATGCTTGAAATCCAAATACTGCTATTACAATTGCTATTACTGTGATAAAAAACCCCCACGTTGGAATAAGTAAAAGTGCAAGTACCCCTATCGCTGCGATTATTATTAGTCCAGCTTCAATTAGTAACTCTTTTCCTCCATTTTTACGCTTAACTAGCCATTCCGCGTACAAATCATTATTCATTCTTATTTCCTCCTCGCTTATTTGTACGTATTTTTATAATTCTTTTTTTTATTATAACTTGGAATTGTAACTTTTTAAAGTCTTTTTTCAAAAAATTATATATAATTTCTTATTTTTCGCTAATAAGAAACAAAAAATTTTTAATAATAAAATCTTCTACACAATAAAAACTACATACAAAAAAGGAGACACCTTCTTTGGCATCTCCTTATATGCTATAACGAATGAACAGAATAATTACTATTCAATTTTTTTACATCATTCCACCCATTCCACCAGCACCTGCTGGCATAGCTGGAGTTTCTTCCTTAATATTAGCTACAACAGACTCTGTTGTCAGTAATGTAGATGCAACGCTTGTTGCGTTCTGTAATGCGCTTCTTGTTACCTTTGTTGGGTCCAAAATACCTGCTTCAATCATATTTACATATACTTCCTTATATGCATCAAATCCAACGCCTACTTCGGATTCCTTTACTTTATTAATAATTACTGCACCTTCTAAACCTGCATTTGCTGTAATCTGAGCTAATGGAGCTTCCAATGCCTTTAAGATAATATTAGCACCTGTCTTTTCATCGCCTTCTAATTCTGCTGCAACTGCTGCAACTTTTTCTGCTGCATGGATATATGCAGAACCACCACCTGCTACAATACCTTCTTCTACTGCTGCTCTTGTAGCTGCTAATGCATCTTCCATACGAAGCTTGCTTTCCTTCATTTCTGTCTCTGTAGCAGCTCCTACACGAATCACTGCAACACCACCAGCTAACTTCGCAAGTCTTTCCTGTAATTTTTCTCTATCAAAATCAGATGTGGTATCTTCAATTTGGGATCTAATCTGAGCAACTCTTGCAGCGATTTCTCCCTTATCACCATATCCATCTACGATAATTGTGTTTTCTTTCTGAACCTTAACAGACTTTGCACGACCAAGCATATCCATTGTTGTTTCCTTTAATTCCAAACCTAACTCTTCTGAAATTACTTGACCACCTGTTAAAATAGCAATGTCTTTCAACATTTCTTTTCTTCTATCGCCATAACCTGGAGCCTTAACTGCTACAACATTAAATGTACCTCTTAATTTATTGACAATAAGAGTTGTGAGAGCTTCACCCTCCACATCTTCTGCAATAATCAATAATTTTGCGCCAGACTGTACGATCTGCTCTAACAATGGAAGAATTTCCTGAATATTAGAGATCTTCTTATCTGTAATTAAAATATATGGATCATCCAAATTTGCTTCCATCTTATCCATATCCGTAGCCATATATGCAGATACATATCCTCTATCAAACTGCATACCTTCTACTAAGTCTAATTCTGTCTTCATTGTCTTAGACTCTTCAATTGTAATAACACCGTCATTGGAAACTTTTTCCATTGCATCTGCCACTAATTCACCAACTTCATCATCTGCTGCGGAAATTGCTGCTACTCTTGCAATCTGCTGCTTACCATTAATTGGCTGGCTCATTCCCTTAATTGCTTCTACTGCTGCTTCGGAAGCTTTCTTCATTCCTTTACGGAGTACAATTGGATTTGCTCCTGCTGCTAAATTCTTCATTCCTTCATGAATCATTGCCTGAGCTAAAACAGTTGCTGTAGTAGTACCATCACCTGCAACATCATTTGTTTTTGTTGCAACTTCTTTTACTAACTGAGCTCCCATATTTTCAAATGCATCTTCTAATTCAATTTCTTTTGCAATCGTAACACCATCGTTTGTAATCAATGGTGCACCAAAAGATTTATCCAAGACTACATTTCTTCCCTTTGGTCCCAATGTAACTTTTACTGTATCTGCTAATTGATTTACACCTGCTTCTAAAGCAGCTCTGGCTTCTGCACCATATTTAATTTCCTTTGCCATAATTATGATCTCCTCTTCTTAATTTTTCGTAACAAGATTGCTACAGATTTTATTCTACAATAGCTAAAATATCATTTTGTTTTACAATAATGTATTCTTCATCATCTAATTTTACTTCTGTACCAGCATACTTGGAATAAATTACTTTTGAACCAACTGTAACCTCCATCTTTACTTCTTTTCCATCTATTACTCCACCAGGTCCAACAGCGATTACTTCTGCCTGCTGTGGTTTTTCCTTTGCAGTTCCAGGTAATACAATACCAGATTTTGTTGTCTCTTCTGCAACCATTTGTTTTAATACAACTCTGTCTCCTAATGGTATTAACTTCATTTTGAATTCCTCCTTTTAATTGTTAGCACTCGATAAATATGAGTGCTAATCACGATGTCTTTATATTAGCTAATTTACTGTTAGATTGCAACAACGTTTTTCTTAATATTTTATGGTATTTTCTCTTTTTTTCTAAGTTTTTCTTTTTTATTCTCTTTTATCCTTGTTTTTTTAATGAATCGCATATTTAATATAATTTTTATAATTTATAGAATTTTTACTTTTCTTTTCATTATAAACGTATTACAATGTGTTTATACAAAAACTATTATTCAGGAGGAGTTTTTATGTCAAGTAAAAGTAAAAAATTAGTTTTTGGAGCTGCTGCTATTGGCCTCGCCGCTGCAGTTGCTACCGCATATTTAAAAAAGTCAAAATCCGTTCAAGATGATTTATATGGAGACGACGATTTTGAAGATGATTTTGAAAATAAGGAAAAGGACGAAGACACATTCAGCAAAGAAGATTTAGAAGAAGCACAAGCCACTACAGAAAAGCGTCATTACGTACCAATTAACTTAGACGAAGAAGCGACTGAAGAAACAGAATCAGAAACTACAGACAACGAAGAGACCAAAATGAAATCAGATAAAGACACGGCAGCTTCTGATGAAACAAAGGAAGAGGAAAACAAATAAGGAAAAATAAATAAGGAGTGCATAAATTTTAACCTCATCAAGAAAGTTCCCCACTTCAATACTAAAAAGCATAAGTGGGGAAGGGAATTGCTTATTTTAGGTTTTATTTGTGCAGTCCTTATTTATATCAATGGGACTTATCCTCATTTTCGTCTTCTAAAATCCCATTCGTTTTAATTACTGCTCTTGGAATCGCATCTTTTGAGTTTTTCCAAGGTGCATCTTTGTAGCGATAATCGAATTTATCAGTAAACCATTCTAAATCATCGGCTAAACGCTGCATATTATCCAAATACAATTTTGTAGTAATATGTAAAAATTCATCCAACTGGCTTCCTTTTAGAACTCCCTGTGCTGCTTTTACTAGCACTCCAAAATGTTCGGTACAAAAACCTTTACTTGCTGCATACTTCTTTCGAAATGATTCATCTGTTTTCCATAATTGCAGTACAGTATTAATATAACGATCAAATGTATGATTAATCCGATCACAAATAAAACAAGAATGCGTCAATTTTTCTGTATAATCAAATACTGGGTTTTCTACTGCTTTTTTAAATAGAGATCCCACTTTGATTGGCTTTTGGGTCAGTTTTTGGATTTCTTTATTCGTATGATCGATATGTGTTTTTAAGATTAATGCTAATCCTAGTTTATTTTTCTGCAATAAAAGCATATTCATATGTTCTCTGCAAAACCCCATCTTGTCGGTATTCATTCGAACATCATCTTCCATATAGCTTGGACCCATCGTATATTCTACTGCATTTGTTTCCAAAACTTTTCTCATTGCACAAATTGGACATTCACAGTCTTTATCAAACGCATCATTGACTGGAATAGTATATAATTGTTCTTTCATCACGATCCCTCCTATAAATATTCTTTCCAGGCTTCCAGTAACTTCTGTACTCCCTGTTCAATTTCTGACTCAGTAATATTTGCATAACCAAGAATAATCGTAGCATGCTCTTTTTTGTCTTCTCCAATTTCATTGGAGGACATCCCATATACTTTCACTCCATATGACTCTGCCAAATCGATTAGCTTTTGTTCTTCCAGGTTTTTTCTGGCTGTCAATAAAAGATGCATTCCTGCATGTTCTCCACTAATTAGGAATCCTTTCATTAAAGGTTTTAATGCATTCAATAATAGATCATGCTTTGATCGATATAACGCTTTCATTTTATTTAAATGACGTTCATAATATCCTTCCGTTAAAAATCGAGTTAGCATTTCCTGGTCAATACGACTCACGGTAGAAGCATAAAACGCAAAATGCTCCTGATATAGATTCAGCAGTGGTTTTGGTAATACCATATAACTAATACGGATTGCTGGAGCAATGGAACGAGAAAATGTCCCCAAATAGACTACTGTTTCATTTTGATCAATTCCTTGTAATGCAGGAATCGGTTTTCCTTTATAACGAAACTCACTATCATAGTCATCTTCTATAATATATCGATTTGGAGCTTGTTTCGTCCAAGTCAAAAGTTCTAACCGTCTTTTGATTGACATAACAATCCCTGTTGGATACTGATGCGATGGCATAACATATGCAGCATTACACCCACTTTCTTCCAATTTATCGATCCTCATTCCATAAGTATCCATTTCGATTGTTCGAATCTCATGCCCTAAACTGGAAAGTACACGATATGCCTGTTTATAGGTTGGGGTTTCAATTGCAATTTTCGCAGATATACCAAGCAACTGATGTAAGAGAATGAGCAAATATTCATTTCCAGCCCCAATAATCATTTGTTCTGGTTCACAATGCACTCCTCTGGCAGAATATAAATAACTTGCAATCGCCTGACGCAGTCCTATTTCTCCTTGTGGATCTCCAATGGCAAATAATTCCTTCTTTACATCCGTTAACACTTCTTTGCTTATCTTTTTCCATATGTTATAGGGAAAACTGCTTAAATCAATTCCTCTCGGTGAGAAATCATAGTCACATTTCTTTTTTTCCTTTTTATGTACTGGAGAATTCAGACAATCGGACTGTTTTTTTATAGAAAGCAACTCTTCAATCTCTGCTACATAATAGCCACTTCCTGCTACTGCTTCAATATATCCCTCACTCATAAGCTGTTCATACGCCAAATTTATTGTGCTGCGGCTAACTTGTAAATGGAGTGCTAATGTTCTTGTAGATGGAAGTTTGGTTTTAAATGGAATTTCTCCATTAATAATTGCTTCTTTGATAAATGTATAGATCTGTTCATACAACGGCTGCCCATCCCGTAATACAATCGTCAATTCATTCATACCAATTTCTCCAAATCCAAAATGGCTGTTACAAACACCCAATCTGACATAGTTTGCAACAGCCACCGATCGTCAAAGTCAAATTTTAAAACTACTCTTTAATGATACAATACGATTAAATACAAGGGCTCCATCCTTAGAATCTTTATGGTCTACACAGAAAAATCCATTTCTTACAAACTGGAATTTATCATCTGGATTTGCCTCTTTTAATACTGGTTCCATATAACAATTTTTCAAAACAGTTAAAGAATTTGGATTTAAATTCAGTGTTCCATCTTCATTCAGCTTACCCTTTTCTTCATCTACAATATTTTCATACAATCTTACTTCAGCTTTTACTGCGGTCTGTGCTGCTACCCAATGAATTGTGCCTTTCACTTTTCTTCCATCTGGACTATTTCCACCTTTACTTGCTGGATCATAAGTTCCATGTACTTCAACCACATTACCATTTTCATCTTTTACACAGCCAGTACACTTTACAAAATATGCATTCATCAAACGAACTTCATTGCCTGGGAACATACGGAAGTATTTTCTTGGAGGTTCTTCCATAAAATCAGCTCGTTCGATATATAATTCTCTTCCAAATGGGATTTGACGGATACCCAGCTCTGGATTTTCTAAATTATTACTTGCATCCAAATATTCGATTTGATTTTCTGGATAATTATCAATTACTAATTTAATTGGATCCAATACCGCCATCAAACGTGGAGCTTTCATCTTTAAATCTTCACGAATGCAGTATTCCAACATCGCATAATCTACTGATGAGTTCGCTTTGGATACTCCACATAACTCTACAAAATTTTTAATGGATTCTGGCGTATAACCACGTCTTCTCAGACCACTGATTGTAACCATACGCGGATCATCCCAACCATCCACAATACCATCTTCCACCAGCTTTTTAATATAGCGTTTTCCAGTTACCACATTTGTAAGATACAGTTTTGCAAACTCAATCTGCTTTGGTGGCATTTCAAACTCACATTCTCTTACTACCCAATCATAAAGCGGACGATGATCCTCAAATTCCAATGTACAAATCGAATGAGTAATATGTTCAATTGCATCTTCAATTGGATGAGCAAAGTCATACATTGGATAAATACACCATTTATCTCCTGTATTGTGATGAGTCATATGAGCAACACGATAAATAACAGGATCTCTCATATTCATATTTGGAGATGCCATGTCAATTTTAGCACGCAGCACTTTTTCACCATCGGCATATTTCCCTTCTCTCATCTCTTCAAATAATTTTAAATTCTCTTCTACTGAGCGATTCCGATAAGGACTTTCTTTTCCAGGCTCTGTTAATGTTCCACGGTATTCTCGAATCTGATCGGCAGTTAAATCACATACATACGCTTTTCCCTTTTTTATCAAAAATACCGCATATTCATACATTTGTTCAAAATAGTCGGATGCAAAAAATAATCGGTCTTCCCAATCTGCACCAAGCCATTGAATATCTTCTTTGATTGATTCTACATACTCTACTTTTTCCTTTGTTGGATTGGTATCATCAAAACGCATATTAAACTTTCCATTATATTTCTGCGCTAAGCCATAATTTAATAAAATTGCCTTAGCATGTCCAATATGCAAATATCCATTTGGTTCTGGAGGAAAACGAGTTTGTACATGATCGTAAACTCCTTCCGCCAAGTCTTTTTCAATAATCTGTTCAATAAAGTTTTTTGACACTGGTTCTTTTGCTGCCGCATCTTCTTTGACTAAATCCATCTTTTTCATAATTACCTCCTAATACTTTTTTTATCATATCATAAACTGCCCCCAATTGACAAGAGGACCTAATGAAAAAGCAGGACCTTTTGACTCTTGTATCATTACATATTGTTATGATCGTATTTTGCACGTTCTCCTCCAATAAATTTGGCTCTTGTCCTTGCACATACTACATGTGCTTTTCCAATCATCTTTATCTTTGTACGTACTGGAACAGCAACTGGAACTAAATGCATCCCAATCAATGTGTCTCCAATATCAATTCCTGCTCGCGCTCTTACTTCTTCTACCATAACTGGATGTTCCAATCCTGCATATGCAGCTGTTCCAAATGATCCGCCTGCTTTTAACTGAGGTACCACATTAACTCTCTCATATCCATATTTACATGCAGCTTCTTTTTCTATTACAAGCGCACGGTTCAGATGTTCACAGCATTGAGCTGCCAAGTAAAGCCCTTTCTCCTTTAGCACTTTATGTAACTGTTCAAAAATAGCTCTTCCAATTTCTGCACTAGAATGAGAACCAATTTTTTCATTTTGCACTTCACTTGAAGAACAACCTACGACTACAATATCGCCTGCTTCTAGATTTGCAACTTCTAACAGTTCTTCTAATACTTGACGAGTTTGCTCTTTAATTTTTTCTAATTCTCCATATTCTTTTTGTTCGTTACTCATAATGCCACTTCCAATCTAATTATATTATTAAATAGGTCTCCATTTCTCCTTTCAGCAAAATGGAGACCTTCTATAAATGTTCACTCCCGACGGATAGTGAAACTGTTTCTTACATTCAGATTACTCTTTTTTTATAAAATAGTCAATCTCTACTCTACTTTTTCTTTATTCATTGCTTTCCTTTTGGAATGTTTCTTTGTTTTTATTTTGGCTGCCGCAGTCGGCAGATATGGGTAAAGTTCTTCATAAGCTTCCATTTCGGCTTTTGAAGTTGGTGCGGCAGGAATAAGACCAGTACAATCCGTCGTAGAAGCAGTATTTACATAATCCATATCTAATAAATCAAAATCTTTTGGCATCTTTATTTACCTCCAATTTTCACTTCTGTATCCAAACTTTTACTTGCTACGATTTATAGTATGGAATTTTTTTTGTTTTTTATGTATAATAAAAACAGAATAAGATCATCATTAAATTATATAAAAATGGCTGTTGAACGAAGGAAAATTAATATAAAAATTTAACTTCGTTCAACAGCTACTTCTTTTATTTTTTCTCAAGTTTAATTTGTATCGCTTCTACACGAAGAGATTGTCCTTTTGTGCCTGCCATTGCTCCGTTTTCTACCCATGACTGCCATCCAATATTCTGCACATGTGTACGATAAACAATATTATATCGTTTCTCTAACTCTCCCGTCAGCTTAATTTGTATGGCTTCTATACGAAGAGATCGTCCTTTTGTACCTGCCATTGCTCCATTTTCTACCCATGGCTGCCATCCAATATTCTGCACATGTGTACGATAAACAATACTACTTTCTTCTGGAAGATTTGTACCGATTATTTCTATCGCTTCTACACGAAGAGATCGTCCTTTTGTGCCTGCCATCACTCCATTTTCTACCCATGACTGCCATCCAATATTCTGTACATGTGTACGATAACTCAATTCGGGAATGTTCTGCTCCGTCTCTACTAAAACCGATATTTCCTCTTCTCTATCTTCATCTAATGATACAACAATTCTTGCCAAATGCTTTTTTATATTTTGAGGTAATCGTACAATAATGGAATGTTCGCTCCACCAAAGAACCTCGAGTGGAGTATCATCCATTGTTATTGTTCCACCTATTTTCCAAAAATATCCTTCCATTTCCAAATATTCTTTCTGTGTTTGCTCTGCTCTTTGTATAATTGGACGCGGATGATTTATATTGGACATATTCACAAAACCATTTGCACTATTCTTATTTTCTAAAGCATTTGTCATAACTGCACTTCCAATAATTCTAGCTGCTAAACAGTCTGCCTCTTCACCATACATTTGAGATAAGATTGCGACCTGCGCTGTCACAATGGGTGCTGCCATAGAAGTTCCATCTGCATAATCGTATGGATAACATTCTGTGCCAATTCCCATTGCATCAATAAAAATATTTTCTGGATAAGAATCGGCATATGTATTAAATTCTATTTTTAATTGAAACTTATTGTAATCCGTATCTTCTGGAAGTGCCTGAGAAACCTTTCCCCATACACCAAAACGAATCACCGCATCACTAAATAAATCACTGACTGGAATCCAATCTCCATTTTTGTTTTTTACCCATAGCTTTACATAGACATCGTCCTGAGTATCCGATAACAAATGCATCGATATATATGTTTGAGCACTAGATTGCTTTAACACAATGGCTTCTGTATAAAAAACAGCTTTCTTTCCTTTTATCGGAAGTTGCATACTGTAATTTCCATTAAAATTTACTTCCGTTGTTCTTTTTCCAACTATTTCTCCATCAGAGAAAAAAGAAAAACTACTCAAATCTGTATCAAAATCCCGATAGAAAAGATTTTCCTTCGCTAATTCAGCTAAGTATTGTGATTTATTTAATGGAACCGTAGATAATATGCCCGTTCCAGGCGCCGCAACGTCTGTATAAGTAGCACTATAATTTGAAAAACTTGCCATTGTGCCATCTGGAGTTATCGCATTAACGATAAGAGCATATGGATTATCTTTCATTGCAATCGTCATATCAGACTCCTCATCTAGATTTTTTCCATCATTTCCAGCTGCAAACACAGATATAACACCAAGTCTTCCCAACTCTCTGACTGCATAATCAATAGACTTACTAGGCACATCATCTCCCCAAGAATTATTGATTACTTTTATATTTACTCCTAAGTTACATGCTTGCCTTAAGTAATCATAAGCCCGAATTGCATCCGAAAGCATCCCTTTGCTTTGATCATTCAAAATTTTGACCCCCATTAGCTCCACGTTTTCAGCAATACCACTAATTCCATGCTGATCCCACGCGGCCGCAATCGTACCACTGCAATGGGTTCCATGCCAATTGTCATCCATAATATCAACTCCTGAATATGGATTTCCATTTGTATCATTTTTGCAGATATTCCATCCATATTCTCCTCCTGGAAGACTCTTCCAATCTTCATTTGCACTTTTATGCCACATCTTATTCTCTAGATCAGGATGTGTATAATCGATTCCTGTATCCAATACTGCAATTACTGCTGCATCTTCGGTTGCACTGCTTTGGTTCCACTGTTCATATCCAATATCAACTCCTACATTGCCACTTTGTTGTCCTTCATTTTGACAAGCCCATTGATAATTCGAAAAATCTGGATAATCGGATATATTTTGTGCGTAAATTTCTCGATTTTCTTCTACAAAAACAACTTCTGGATATGTCTGTAATTCTTGTATCAAACTCTCTGTAGATCGATGTTCTACTGTTAGTTCCATTAGCACTTGCTTACTTTTACTACTCCTTGCAGATATCTCTTCTGTATCTGTATGTATTTCCATTAATACTTCTGCTTTTTGTAATAAGGGACTTCCAACACTTCGAGTCATTTGCTGTTCTACACAAACAATTACACTCCCCCTTTGGGATTCTTGCGCCGATACATTCAAACAAAACATCCACATACCAAGCAACACGATTATTCCTGTAATCTTCTTTAACATACATTGCTTCTTTCTAGTTCTTAATACCCTAATTGAGTTAAAATATTTTTTGGTTCATCACAAAATACAATATCTGCTTTCTCATCGGAATAATGAGAATTTTTATGAATAATAACAATACGACTTCCATTAAAGTATTTTATATAGTTGGAAAATACTTCAGAGTCCAACGTTGTTCCTAAAACTAATAACACATCTGCTTTTTCAATTTCTTGCGTTGTACGTGTCATTAACTGACTATCCAACGTCTCACCAAACAGTGATACAAGGGGACGAATCATTGTATTACAATTTTCACATAGAGGAACTCGTTTTGCAGCCTTTATATAATCAAGCGAATACATCCTTCCGCACTTTGGACATTTATTCTGATAAACACTTCCATGTAGATTAATTACATTCTGACAACCCGCTTTCTGAGGATTTTCATAGATATTACTTGTAATCACACACTGTAGTTTCCCTGCACGCTCCATTGCAGCTAATACATAAGAAGATTGTGTTGGTTCTAGATTAATATTTAACATTTCATTCTTATAAAATTCAAAAAATTTGTCCGATCGCGTATTATAATACACACTAGTAAAAAGATATTCTGGTGAAACACCGTACTTCTTCTCAATTTCATAGGCCCGTTCTGGAGTTTTCACAGTAATAAAGCCCATCTCCGCTAACATTCCTGAACCACAAATCGCAACCGTGTACTGACTTTTGTCCAATATTTCTTTCAATAGATCTACGTTACCTTTTATCATTTTCTCTTCTCCTTTTTTAAGATTTTCCCAAAATTTTCTGTTATAATTATACAATATCGCATAGATAAAATCAAGTTTCTTTGACAAACTGGATATGCTCATTTCCACTTTCCTTATGTTTTCACACCAATCAAAAAGACACCATTAAGTAGGTGTCCTTTTGATTTCTTATGTAATCTTTATCTTTCTGCAGAAAAATTAGCATTCAATTTTTCAGTTGATGTCGATTTTTCTTCTTTTGTGTCTTCTTCTTTGTTTTCTTCTCTCCTAGTTGTTTCCTCGGTGGTGGTCTTCTCTTTTGTCTTTGATTCTTTTTCTTTAATTGTAGTGTCTTTTGTCTCTTCTTCCCTGCTCTCTACAATATTTCTGTTTTTAAAAATCGTATCCCACTCTTCTTGCAGCTCTTGTAATTCTTTCTCATCCTGACGTAGTTTCTTTATATAAGAATCATCCTCTTCATTCGCATCCATATAGGTTTGCAATCTCGCCTCATATAGCTCTGATAGCGTAAGAACCTCTACGCGTTCATTGTCTTGCAGTTCCTGAATCGTGTCCAAAATCGTACGATAAGAAGAAATGGAACAATCCAAACTCGTGTCTTCCAATGTCCCAATGTATCTTGTAGAAAATACAATTGCAGCTGCATGTTTTTCCAGATCTTCCATCATCTCTTCCAATTCCAAATTAAACTGCGAAATTGGATAAACTCCAATTGGATTCCATTCTTCATTCCAGTCTAATCCATAAAAAGATCCTGCCTCTCCAAAGTGACAAATAATTTGAAATCCTCTTTCTTTTAAAATTTCTTCACATTCTGTTACATATGTATTTCTTTCAAAATAATAACTCTTTGGAATGGAAAGTCCTTGTATCTTCATTTGTTCCATTAGTTCGTCTAAACGCTCTTCCCAAACTTGTCGGTCTTCTTCTCTATCCAGACTCAAATCATCCCAATTTCCAATTGCAACTTCCCATCCATCTTCTAGTAATTCATTATATTGTTCTTTTGTAATCGTATTTTCACTGTCTGGAAGTAATCCATTCTGAATTACAAATACACCTTTTAACCCATAATCGTCAAAAAGCGGCTTTATTTCACTATATAATTCTGGTTCCATCTGATCAATACATAATGCAATACTTACTTTTGTATTAAGTTCAAGTTCTCTTTTTTCTTTCAGTTCTTGAATTTCTTCCTCTTTCTGGGTTATTGTTCTTTTTACACTTGTTATATAATTTGCCTGTTCCTCAAGTACTTGCTGCTGTTCCCTTTGCTCTTTTTTGTTTACAATCATAAGAACAATTAAAACAGCCAATAAAATCGGAACCATAATTTTCCCAAGTATTTCTAACTTTTTCATTGTTACCTCCTAATGCTGCACTTGCTGCGGCATAAATTTAGGGATGAGTGAATTTTTTCTTCGGTCTCTCCACTTTCTATAACCTTATCCATAGTTTTATATTTCGTCTTTTTTCCTTTTATTGATAACGGAAACAGTACATGCTGTTTATTATATCATTTTCATTTATTGATCGCAACCAAAAAAATAATATGATATAAGAGTCAAAAGGTCATGCTTTTCATACGAGCATGAAAAAGCATGACTTTTACAGAGCCAACTCCTATTAATAACTTTCCATTATCTCAAGAACCCATCTACAATTCTCTCTTCCGCTTCCTCTTCTGTCAATCCAAGTGTCATCAATTTTATAATCTGTTCTCCTGCAATTTTTCCAATTGCTGCTTCATGAATTAATGCCGCTTCCATATGATTTGCTTCCAGCTGAGGAACTGCGCTAATATTTGCATGATCCATAATAATTGCATCACATTCTGTATGTCCATTGCATTTTGCATTACCAACTAAACAAGATACAAATTTTTGATAGGAAGTATGTTTCGCTACCGATCGGGAAACAATATTTGCTCCACAATCTTCTCCATTTAATTCTACATTAAAATAGCTTTCTGCTTTTTGTTTTCCATGTGTCATAAGACGTTCCATCACTACAAGTTTGGCTCCTGCCTTTAATGAAGCATTTGTTTTACGGATTGTAGAATCAACTCCTTTAATCTGAACCGTTTCCATTTCCATATAGGAATTTTCTTCCATCTCTATTTCTGTCTCTGGATTCATGATC
Source organism: Clostridiales bacterium CHKCI001 (assembly GCA_900045905.1). Lineage (GTDB taxonomy): Bacteria > Bacillota > Clostridia > Lachnospirales > Lachnospiraceae > Fimimorpha. Next base: position 124,303 of record FCNS01000037.1, read on the forward strand.
CTTTCTCCGTTTCCATCACCCGATCCATAGTGTTTTTCTACATATTTAACCTTCGCGTTTTTCTCAATAAAGAAACGATGAATTCCATCATGACGACTGGCTCCATCCCCTCCATTATGAATTCCACATCCTGCAATGATTGTTACATCTGCATCTTCACCAATATGAAAATCATTATACACGACTTCCGTTAACCCTGATTGACTAATAATAACTGGAATATGCACACTCTTTTTCTTGGTACCTGGTTTAATAAAAATGTCCAACCCTGTTCCATCTTTTTTTGGTATAATCTCAATTTCATCTGTGGAACTTCTGCCAATACTCTTTCCATTTTCTCTTATATTATAAGCTCCAGTAGGAATTTCATGTAATCCTGCTACTTCTTCTAATAAGTGTAATCGAATCTGATCCATTACTTGCCTCCTCAATCTTTGCTCTGATTTTTCATTATTTTTGATTATAATATTTACAGCCACAGCCCTTTGTTGCCTTGAAAATCTCAGGCAGTATAAGTTCCTTTGTTCCTTTTGACACAACTTGCCCGTCTGCAATCATAATAATTTCATCTGCAATATTTAAAATACGCTCTTGATGAGAAATAATCAAAATAGAACCATGAACACTTTCATGCATTTTTTCAAAAACACCGATTAATTTTTGGAAGCTCCAAAGATCAATTCCTGCTTCTGGCTCATCAAAAATTGTCATCTTTGTATTTCTTGCCATAACCGTAGCAATTTCAATTCGCTTTAATTCTCCTCCTGAAAGACTTGCATTTACCTCTCGCTTAATATAATCTCTCGCGCAGAGTCCTACCTCCGATAAATACTGACAAGCTTCTTCTCTTGAAATTTGACGTCCCGTCGCTAACTGAATTAAATCATAGACCGTAATTCCTTTAAATCGAACTGGCTGCTGAAATGCATAGCTAATTCCAAGCTTTGCTCGTTCGGTTACTGATAACTGCGTAATATCTTCACCATTCCACAAAATCTGGCCTGCAGTTGGTTTTTCAATTCCTGCAATAATTTTTGCAAGAGTTGATTTTCCACCTCCGTTCGGTCCTGTTACTACAATAAACTTATTATCCTCTAGAGTAAGACTGACATCCTTTAGAATGCCAACTTTCTTTTTATTATCTGCTACATCAAATGAAATATTGCGTAATTCCAACATATTGTCTCCTCTCTTCGGCAATGCCGAATCCGTACTCTATACTTTTACAAACACTCGTATATGCATCTGTAGTATATCATTCCCGTTCAGTATTATAATATAATCGGTTGAAAAAAACAAGCTTTCGAGTAGAGAACAATCGTTGAAATTTGAATCGAACCTTTCTTAATCTCCCAATGTCTTTTTCTGTACTACTTCCACTTTCTTCTCATAACAAGAAAATACTCGTTCCACAAAATTTTTCTCCAGCTTTGGAGTGATTAAACTTACAACTGGGACAATGACCAAACCTGCAAGCATTGCAAATGCCCCTGCACTAATAGAAGATTGTAAGAAAACTGGAAAATAAGAGCGAAATGCCATATTGAGTACCATCACTCCAACCCCAAATATAAAACTCGCCCAACAAGCGGCTGTTGTTGTTTTCTTCCAATACAAACCATATAAAAATGGGGCTAAAAATGCTCCTGCCAATGCTCCCCAAGAAATTCCCATCAACTGTGCAATAAACGATACATTTTCTTTATATTGAATTACTGCAATTACTGCTGAAATTGCAATAAATACCACGATCAGCCAGCGGATAATTAAAACTTGCTTCTTATCACCCATATCTTTCATAATTGTTCCCTTTAAGAAATCAATGGTTAATGTGGAACTAGAAGCCATAACAAGAGAAGATAATGTGGACATAGAAGCGGACAATACAAGAATCACAGTTAATGCAATCAGCCCTGGAGATAGGTCCGCAAGCATGGTAGGAATAATGGAATCATATCCTCCAACCGCTAAATCGATCTTATCGGAAAATAAACGGCCAAATCCTCCAAGAAAATAACATCCACCCGCTACAATTAATGCAAATAATGTAGAAATTACCGTACCAGTATTAATACTTTTTTCATTATTGATTGCATAAAACTTCTGTACCATCTGTGGAAGCCCCCATGTTCCAAGCGAAGTTAAAATAACAACGCCTAATAGATTCCATGGATCTGGTCCAAAAAAAGAAGCAAATGCTCCTGGAGCAGAAGAAGCAGTTGGATCATTCACCGCAGCAAGACCATTCAAAGCTTCCATAAATCCCCCCTTACTTGCCAGTACTGCTCCAATAATAACAACAATACCAACTAACATAATTAACCCTTGAATAAAATCATTAATCGCTGTTGCCATATATCCGCCAGCAATAACATAAATTCCAGTCAATACTGCCATAATTACAATACAAATCGTATAATCGATATTAAAAGCCATACCAAATAATCGGGAAAGACCATTATAAAGGGACGCTGTATATGGAATCAGAAAAATAAATGTAATAACCGAAGAACCAATTTTCAACGCATCGCTATTAAATCTTGCTCCAAAAAACTCTGGCATCGTTGCAGAATTCAAGTGCTGTGTCATAATACGGGTACGACGTCCCAAAACTACCCAAGCTAAAAGAGAACCAAGCAACGCATTACCAATTCCAATCCAAGTAGATGCAATTCCATACTTCCATCCAAATTGTCCCGCATATCCTACAAAAATAACTGCTGAAAAATAAGAAGTGCCATAGGCAAATGCCGTTAGCCAAGGTCCTACAGAACGTCCTCCCAATACAAATCCTCTTACATCAGTAGTGTGTTTACGGCAATAGAATCCGACCACAATCATAATACAAAAAAATACACATAAAAAAAGAACTTTAATTAACATTTTCTTACCCCTCCTGTGATGAAATTTTTCTCATCCTTTTTTTATTTTTCGCTTTCATTTTATCGCTTTAAAGCATTGTATCATAAAAGTGTTTCTTTTTCTAGTATTATTTTCAAAATTTATGTATAATTTTAAAGACAGGGAATCCGTCCTCTCAATTGATGTTGACATAATTGCCAATCCATTTCTTCTCCGATTCTCTGTCTTTTTCTTAATGTTTCCTAGTATAATGTTTTTAACTGTACAATCTTATTCTCATTTTGTCATTTTCTTTATTTTAGAATAACTCCGTTGAATCCAAAAAATAACAATAATCGCCATTATCCCTTCGCAGATGGGGCGTGCAAGGAAAATTCCCATCAATCCCTTTCTCAACGGCAACAAATAGATAAATGGGATTAATACTGCAATTTGCCATAGAAAAGAAAGTAACATCGCAATTTTCTCTTTTTTGACTGCCTGAAAATAAGAAACTCCTAGTAGAATGATACTAACCACAGGTGCAATTATAAAATTTTGACGGATTGCAGATACTCCAATTGTCATCATTACTGCATCTGCTCCAAATATACTTAAAATCTGCTCTGGAAACAATTCTACCAATATCCATAACATTCCTGTCATCAATAGAGAAAAACACATAGCAGCACTCATTGTATGTAAAAACAACTTTCTCTGTCCATTCTCATAATATTCCGATAAGATTGGACGAATTCCCTGCCCAATTCCTGCTGCTAGCATCATAAAAAACATTAGAAGACTGGCAGTAACACTATACACACTAACTGCTATAGTCTGTCCCCATAGATTTAGCTCTCTGTTATAAACAACGACTACAACACCAAGCAACAACTGAATAAATCCTGCAATTAATCCTCCCTTTACAATACGTGTACAAAGACGATCATCAATAATAAAAAATTTTTTTGCAATTTTAATTGGACTTTTTTTGCTCATAATATAACAGCCTGCTGCCAATGCTGAAATAATCTGAGCAGTTACACTGGCAATGGCAGCTCCCTTTACTCCTTGTTGAAGTACAACCACAAATACCCAATCCAAAATAATATTAGCAATAGCTCCCAATGCCATAATTAAAATTTCCTCTTTTAGTTTCCCACCAATACGAATAAAATCACAAAGAACTAATGTCAATCCTTGCGGCACACATCCAAGTGCCATAATCTCAAAATATGATTTTGCATCTGTATAAGTTGATTCAGTCACACTAAACAATCTTAACCACTCTTCCATAAAGACAAATAAAAATATTGTCAAAAATATTTCAGATGCGGCTGTCATTAAAAATGACATTCCAAATGTATGATTTGCTTTCCATTCTTGACCCTTTTTTAAATAAGATTCAAAAATAGATCGCCCTCCACCGTTACAAAATAAACCAACCGCTGCTACCAAAAATGACAATGGATAACAAATCGAAAGTGCTGCTAATGCTACACTGCCATTGCAATTTCCAATAAAAATACGATCTACAATATTATAAAATGCTGTAATAAAAAGTGTCATTGCAGCTGGAACAGAATATGAAACGATGATCCACATTATACTTCTTTTTCTTAGCTCTTTCATATATACCTCTTCATTACCAACTTTTATCAATTGAATTTATCTTTCTATTTGTTTTCCTGAAAATAAATCATTTCTAGCTGATCTCTATCCCTAATCAAAATCCGCTTTTTTTCTACCTTAATTAGTCCCTCTTTTTGAAGTTTCATAAGAGAACGGGAAAGCGATGGTCTTGTTACACCAAAAAACTCCGCCATTTCTTCCCGTTTCATATCCATTTCAACACATTCAGACTTATCAGCCATTTCCAACAAATATAATGCTATTTTTTCCTCCAATGTACCAGCAGATAATACATGTAGTTTCCGCATTAGAAACAATGATTTTTGAGTCTGCAATTCTAATAAATTTCTCAAAAGAATTCTATGATGTTCGCAACTGTTATGGCAAACATTAAAAAGAAACTTCCATGGAACTGCCAATACTTCACATTTTACAGCTGCAATTGCATCACACCAATTACTTTCTTTGCTTCCATACGGAAAAAGTCCTCCAAATATTTCATTCTCCTTTATTTCAAAAAATAAGTTTCTTCGTCCTGATGGATGCGTTTTCGTAATAATTACTTTTCCTTTAAGCAGAATATAAAGATACGTAGGCGCATCTTCTTCTGAGAATATCGCCTGTTCTTCTCTAAATTCCTTTATATGAGCTCCTGAACACCGCAGCATCTGCTCAATGCCATTCTGTCCAATACCATGAAATAATTGAATGTCAGACGTAAAATTCATTTAAAAATCACCCTTAGACATTTATTTGTATAAATGATGGGGCTGTTATAACAGCCCCTATACATTAATACAGATAAAAAATTCGATATTTTCCTTCATTAATCTGGAACAATTAACGCAATAAATACTAAATCTTGATCACTTGTATTGTCTAAACCATGTCCACATCCATTTGGTGTATAAGTAATATCTCCTACCTTTACTGGACGCTTTGTTCCATTGTCATTATATTCACCAGTACCAGAAATAATATAATAGGTTTCACTTTCTCCATGATGCTCATGATAACCTAATGTACATCCTGGTTCCAATGTTACTTCTGCAAATAAACGATTATTGCCGTGCAGTTCTTTTTCTTCTAGCAAATGTTTGATAATCACATGGCCTTCTCCTCCAGCCATATTTTCTACTCTCTCAACTCTCATAGTAAAATCTCCTTTCCCAATAAAAGAAACCTCTACTGGATGACATATCACGATAATAATAAAGAAGCTGCACCGATCTCACGATCAGTGCAGCCACAGAATCTTTGATTCATTTGGAATACTTATGGGATATTCTAATAGATTCTTTTGACTCTGGATACTAGAGTCATCGCACCAGAAAAAGCAACTTTGTTGTTCTTTTTCCTTGAACGCGATATGTTTTGCTTGCTTTTCTTGCCTTTTTATTTTTTATATTTTTTGCAATGAAAAGATTATGCTGAGCTCATTGCTACTCAGAACATCATTGTTAGTTACATGTTTTGGATTAAATATCCATTTTGTCAGTTGTAAGTTTTACGTTGTTAGGAACATCAGTACAGCAAATAGAATACGGCGACTTCTTATCTGCTGCTGGAGACCATTTTTGAGATTTACCCAAAAACTTCACTTTTTATTTTCCATTATTGTATCATTCGTAATATATCATAAATATACTTTTCTATATTATAGATAGAATATTATGATTGTTTACTAATATACAACAATTGTATAGAAATTATAAAGTGTTGAAAATATTATACCAAGTTTTTGGTTTAATAGCAACATATTTTTATAACTATTTTAAAAACAAAAAATACACAATAAAGTTGCTTTACATGGACGATTCAGATTAAGAACACGGTAACCCTCTTCACTCTGTGTAAATACATACCCATTTACAACCATATCAGCTTTATCTGCTACTTTCATCACATCTATCATCTATTACTCTCACTTTCTCAATCCCAGCCAAAAAAGCATTGGAATCAAAATATAAGTTCTTTAAAATCGGAACCAGGTCAATGTATTCTTCTTCCTCTTTCTCTTTATGCATATACTTTGCCATCACAACAAGATAGTCATGATCCCATTCCTTAGCCTTTATATATTTTTCGAAAGAATATAGCGCTTGAAAACGAATTTTATATCTACTAAGTTAAAAAACCGTAAAGTTTTTTTCATCGCTCAATATAGCTTCCTTATTTTCTGACATATAGTTACCACCGCTAAAGTAAATATAACATACTCTTCAAAAACTATTGCTTAAAATATGTATACTTTTTCCTAAGTTTTGCTATTCCATTCATACAATATTAATCTCAATTACTCTTTTGCTATGTTTATGTTTCAGTTATGCAATAATGCTCTTTTAGTTTTATCCTTGTATGGATCAAACTATTCTTATCCATTTGTGGATAATCTCCTTTATTCTTAATTTGGAGGCTTTTTGTCACGCTAAAACTACAATAAGAGATGTTTCACAGAAAAATCTCCTGGAAACATCTCTTATCAATTCAAATTTCAGCGCAACCTAAAACTTCTGAAGCCCTTATAAAATAGATATTTCTTAGAACTTACCAGCCTTAGCTGCTTCTTCAATTCCAACTGCTACTGCTACCGTAGCACCAACCATTGGGTTGTTACCCATACCAATTAAGCCCATCATTTCTACGTGTGCTGGTACAGAAGAAGAACCTGCGAACTGTGCATCAGAGTGCATACGTCCCATTGTATCTGTCATACCATAGGAAGCTGGACCTGCTGCCATATTATCTGGATGTAAGGTACGTCCTGTACCACCGCCAGATGCTACAGAGAAGTATTTCTTTCCTTGTTCCATACATTCCTTCTTATAAGTACCTGCTACTGGATGCTGGAATCTTGTTGGGTTGGTGGAGTTACCTGTAATAGAAACGTCAACACCTTCCTTGTGCATGATTGCAACACCTTCTGTTACATCGTTTGCACCATAGCAGTTAACCTTTGCACGAAGTCCTTCAGAATAAGACTTACGGAACACTTCTTTTACTTCACCTGTATAGTAATCCATTTCTGTCTCAACATAAGTGAAACCATTAATTCTGGAAATGATCTGTGCAGCATCTTTTCCAAGACCATTTAAGATAACACGTAATGGTTTTTTACGAACCTTATTTGCTTTTTCAGCAATACCGATTGCACCTTCTGCTGCTGCAAAAGACTCATGTCCAGCTAAGAAAGCAAAACATTCTGTTTCTTCTTCCAGTAACATTTTACCTAAGTTACCATGTCCTAAACCAACTTTACGCTGATCGGCAACAGAACCTGGGATACAAAATGCCTGTAATCCTTCTCCGATTGCTGCTGCTGCATCTGCAGCTTTTCTACATCCCTTTTTAATTGCGATTGCTGCACCTACTGTGTAAGCCCAACATGCGTTTTCAAAACAAATTGGCTGAATCTTCTTTACCTGATCGTAAACATCTAAACCAGCGTCCTTTGTAATCTTTTCTGCTTCTTCGATAGAAGCAATTCCATAACTATTTAAAACAGCATTGATTTTATCAATTCTTCTTTCATATGATTCGAATAAAGCCATTTTAGAAAAATCCTCCTTATTTATTTCGTGGCTGTTCAGTTCCCTCATAGTTACTCGCTTTTTGCGAAGCGAATGCACACAAAATCCTCGATTTCGACGCTGTAAAACTCGAACAAGCCAAGCCTGTTCTCGAGGTTCTGAATCGTTCCTTCATTTCTAACTATGTATAACAGTCAATCTTTCATTTACGCTGATTATTCCTGACGTGGATCGATAATCTTTACTGCATCTGCAACACGGCCATACTGTCCTTTTGCCTTTTCCCAAGCAGTATTTGGATCATCACCCTTCTTAATGAAATCTGTCATCTTACCTAAAGATACAAACTGATATCCAATAATTTGATCATCTGCATCTAAAGCAATTCCTGTTACATAGCCTTCTGCCATTTCAAGGTAACGAGGACCTTTCTTCAATGTACCATACATCGTACCAACCTGAGAGCGAAGACCCTTACCTAAATCTTCCAAACCAGCACCAACAGGGAGACCCTCTTCAGAGAATGCGGATTGAGAACGACCATAAACAATCTGTAAAAATAACTCTCTCATTGCCGTATTGATTGCATCACACACTAAGTCTGTGTTTAAAGCTTCTAATACAGTTCTGCCTGGCAGAATTTCAGATGCCATAGCAGCAGAATGAGTCATACCAGAACATCCAATTGTCTCTACCAATGCTTCTTGGATAATTCCTTCTTTAACATTTAACGTTAATTTACATGCACCCTGTTGTGGAGCACACCAGCCTACACCATGTGTCAGACCAGAGATATCGGATACATCTTTTGCTTTTACCCACTTTGCTTCTTCTGGAATTGGAGCAGCACCATGAGCAACACCCTGTGCAACTGTGCACATTTCTTCTACTTCGCGTGAATAAATCATTTTAAAACTCCTTTCGGTTCAATGAAATCTTCGGAGAACTTCAAACAGAATCCCCGACTATGACAAGACTGTGAAAATCTTATCATGCCTGATTCTATTTTCTCACAAAATCTGTGTTTCGTCTAGTCCTTTTTCTAATTTTCTCCATCTTTTTGCACTGGTCTTTTCCGCAATTTACGTGTTAAATCCCAAATTGTGTCATGCATCCATTCATTTTCGCCTTTTAAACGTTCGATTTCCGCCGCACTTTCCTCTAACTGTTCTTCGACTTCTTCTAATATTTCTTCTAGTTCTTGGATTCTTTCTTTGGCTTGTTTTAATTCCACTTCCAATTTTTCCCTTTCCATAGCCATTTCTTCCTCCTACTTTCTTATTTCTTAAAAAAGCAGAAAAGCTAATCTACCTAGCCTTTCTGCTCTTTCAATTTCTCATGTATTCTTTTTCTAAAAATATAGAAATAATTTATTCTCAAGTGCATCCAAATAGAGTGTATAGATCTATTCTAACTCCCCAATCCCTTGTCTTAACAAAAATACTTCTCAATCTCATATGATTATTTTGAAGTTTCCCCATATGATTCTATGTTAAATTGTTCCCCATTCGTTCTCTTTTTCACAAAGATCAAAATCCCCGTCCAACGGTACCGCGCAGCAAACCACTTTCGTTTCTTTCCATCCAAAAATTCTTCTGGCTTCAGTTTTAATATACCAATCGCAGGATCAGCAATCACAACGCTTTCCCTAGAACGTTCATAAACTACAACATAATGCATAGCCTTACTTTTTAATTGAACTAATGCAATACATGGCAGTACATAATTTTCAAAGAAAGCGTCCCTTTCTCCCTTCACTGCTTCCGCCAGAAATCCAAACCGTTCCATTGTCTCTACCATCTTTGCCAAACTCGTACCCTTCTTTTTATCCACTCCTGCCATATAACAAAGTGACTCATAAGAAACTATACAATTATAAAAATTCAAAATCATCAAGAGACAAGCAATTCCACAATCTGTACGCTGACGCTGTCGAATTAACGTAACCATTATTCCATCCAATACCCCGTTAACAGCCACATTAAAAGTCGATCTAATTGACGAAGTTGAACATCATAAACTCCTCCATAAGTTTTTTGCATTTCGTTTTTTGTTAAGCTGACAAAACTCATTCTAGTTCTCCCTTTCTCTTTGTTTTTCTCAGCTTATAATTTCCAACTTTATTCCTCAATAAATCGAGGATTATTTACAAAAAAGTGATGCTATTTTACCAGAAATATGATAATATGGAAAATAATGGGAGGTATCTATGAATTATTTAAATTTAATTTTCCGAATTTGTGCAGATGAATTGTATTTTTTTACTTTTATACTATTTATGGATTCTAAAATGCCAAAAAGTTATTTTAAAATTTCTTTTTTATTTTTTCAGGCAGTCATTTTGTTCTACCAGTTTAGTACATTACGTGCTTTTCCAATTGGAATGCTTTTTTTGATTGCCATTCCCACTTTTTATATCCAGTTTATTTGGAAATATGATTTCAAACACTCTCTCTGGATTAACATTCAATTTACTGCAACACATTATTTCTTATCTATATTAATAGGAATTATATTATTTTTTGTAGACTTTCATAACATGAACTTTCCTAGTTTTTATCAAAACATTATCTACAATAATATTACTTATTATTCATTAAAAGATATTTTTGTTTCATGTGTTGCTAGTATTTTTCTTATTCTATGGCTAAGCCGCACACGTTTAAAGCAGCTTCGCCAAAGGAATCTCTATGATCCAATTACTTACACGGTATTAGCGGTTATCGCAACGTCGGTTCTTGTATTAACTTATATGTTTTTATATGGAACTCAGAGAATTGAAATTAATGATCTTATTACTATTTCTGTAATTTTTATTGTATCCATTCTGCTGGTTATGCTTTGGATTGTAAACAAGATTGTACTAACACTCCAAAACCAATCACTATTGGAACAACAGCTTCGTAAGCGAGAGTTAGACCGCAATTATTATGACACGATCTCTGATTCTTTATCTAGACTTGCAAAATTACGCCATGATTTTAAAAATTACTTAGCTATTTTACAGCAGTATTTACTAAATGGAGATCAAGCTTCTGCATCTTCTTTTATTTCTGAAATTTCAGAAAAAACTGTAAATCCCCTTCAAGTAATTATAACTGGCAATCACACAATTTCTGCCATTTTAAATACAAAACAGGATGACTGTCAGAAGCATAAAATTACATTTGATGTGCATGTAGAATTTGAGAAAATTTTTTCATTAACGGATTTAGATTTGGTAGCTTTGTTTGGTAATATATTAGATAATGCCATCACTGCATCAAAAAAATTACCTGTAGAAAAAAGAATTATTACCCTTTCTATTACTCAATTAGATTCTTATCTCTGCATTATTTGTGAAAATTACTTTAATGGAGAAATTAAGGAAAAAGATGGAAAGTTACTTTCTACAAAAGAGTCCCCCGAGTTTTTGCAGCACGGTATTGGTATCACAAGTATAAAAGAAGTGATTACAAGAAATAATGGTACTTGGCATTATCACTATACGGATTGTTTATTTACAGTGGAAATTATGCTTCCAAATTATAAGTAATTTTACTAAACAAAATTTTTCTATTTTTTTAGAAAAATTACTTATTTGCTATAAACCAAGTATCTCTATGGAAAATACCTCATAACTAGCAGTACTCAATTTGTAAAATACAAATGGTACTGCTAGGATTATAATTATATACAATTATTTTTTAAAAAGATATTTTTTCTCATATGACTTTTTAAACTTTTTGTATATTGTAATTCTCTTAAAGGATTTTTATTTTAAACAATAAACCCACTTTATCTTAAATTTTACCCATACGGTTGATCGAGCAAAAATACGTGCCGCCAAGTTCCAATACAAATCGGCCGCTTTTTGCACTTCCTGACGATCAATTGGATGCTCACTAAAACGTGCTTTTAATGCCAATTGTTCCAGCCATTTCATATCATTCTCTTCTATCTCACAATCGCTCCAAGTTTGGCCGCTTATTTGCTGGATTTTTCTTGTTGCAGATGCGATTGCAGCAATTGCTGGTCTTTTTTTCCCGATAAATGTTTGTCTCATTTTTTGGCATCTCCATTTCCGAATCACAACCAGGATAATCCAAAATGCAACAATTAAACTTGCAATCACCAGTAAATTCCATATGTCTAATTTAGATCTACTAGAATTTTCTTCCTGCTGATTTTGAACGGTACTTGTCTCTTCCACTGTTGTCTCTTCTACCTCAGAAGAGGATTCTTCGGTTGTTTCTTCACTAGTTTCTTCTTCTGCTTCAATCACTGCCTGCTCTGCTGGGACAATCTCCGTGCTTATCTCATACCCAGGCGTTACTTCTACTGGAACCCAACCTAACTCACCTTTCCAGATTTCCACCCATGCATGGGCATGGCTATCTAACACTTCATTCATTCTTCCTGTTACTAAGTGAGGAACAATATATCCTTCCACATAACGGGCTGGAACTCCAAGGATACGAAAGAGGAGTGTTCCTGCTGAAGCAAAATGCATACAAAGTCCTTTTTGTTGTTCATATAAAAAATATTCATTAAAGTCCTCTCCTTCTGGCGTTACTCCTGGATTCGTAGAATAGACTGCATGACTATTCAAAATTCCCCTTACATACTCCACCGTATCCAAATCTGCCGAGTATGGAGATGATACTTGATAATCAGCAAGCATTCGTTCGATTCCTTGTTCTGGAAGCTGCAAGTATTGACGATATACCCATTCTTCATATTCATTATACCAATCTGGACGTTGTGTAGAAGTAAATTCTGATCTGAAAATCATTTCATCCATGCCAAACATTCTTACTGAGTAAGTACGATTCCTACGCCCCTGTTTTTGTATCGTTGCATCCATAATATCTTGCTGAAATTCGGTTACATCCGAATAATATGGCACATAACTATACAGGGAACTGGCGCCTACATTATCCACAATGACTTTACTCTCCACCGTTCCATAAGCATTTCCTTCTAATGAATTCCAACCCATTGATTGAATTTCTAAACCTGGTAAGTCTGGATAGGAATCCAATGGCCTCCACTCATTGTCTTCATAATAAGAACCTACATAAGCTTTTAAATAGAGACGGCTTATACCTACAGATTCCGAATAAACTCGCAAATGGACTGCATTTGTATTATTCCATGCTTCAATCTTTCCCATTTTTCCGCCACTAATACCGCCTGACTGCACAAGATCTCCTGGAAGCAACCATTCCAATCGATTTGTTAACTCTTCCGTTAACTCAACCCAAAGATCTTCCATAGTCGAATTCTGAATATCAACTCTTATATAATCAAATTCTCTAAGCTTTGGCTCCAAGACTCGATTTCCAAACAGCATTGCAAAAAAAGATGCAATTGCAAATACAATTATAAAAAGAAAACTCGTTTGATCCATTGTTTTCTTTGTTATTTGTTGATTAATATAAATCGAAATCCCATTTTTATTCTTTCTCCTTGTCAAACCAGAAAGCCAAATGCTTCCTAATAAAGAAAATGCCATTGCCATAGATGGAATAAGTGGTACTACAAGACCTAAAAGCAGTGCTAGTACAATTGGAAGCGCCTCTAATACAAGGATTAAAGTTGGCCTATTTTTTTTAATTGTTCCAACTGCTAAAATACCTGATGGAAGAAAAGAGATAATTCCCAATGCCCAAAGGACATCCAGAGATACGGGATATTGGATAGGAATGATCCCTAACTGCAATTGATAATATTGATTGATCTGAGCAATAACGGCATTGTAAATTTGGGAAAACCCTCCCAAAGTCCTATCCCATACAATATAAAATATGTATAAATATACAATTAAAATCAGAACAAAAACAAATCCAAACCACCGTTTTATTTGCAATACACCAGCCCAAAATAAACAAATAGCGAAGGATAGGAAAAAATATTCTAGAATTTCAACTGGTGCTCGAAATGTTGCAGCTATTCCATAAAAAATACCAAAAGACGCCATCCAAAGACAGAGAAATGAAAGAATGATAAAACCAATTGATTTTTCACTTTTTCGTTTTCCCGCTTTGAGATTATTTTCTCGAATTTGTATTCCATTTTGTATCTGAGTATGTTCTTTCAAATACCTACCTCCTATATTACAAGCCATATGGATGGTAATTCATTTTCTATATTTGGAACATGAATTTCATAACAATCTTCTCCATATTGTTCCTTTAGTTTCTGATTATCTCGTTCTTCTTCCTGAATCAAAAATAAAACATTTCTTTTTGAATTTGGCTGATGGAAAATAAAATCTGCTTCTTCCTCTCGAATAAAGTCTGTTAACAATATCCGTTCATAAATTATATCATTTCTCTGCTCCCAAGCTTCCAGCTGCCAGTTTTTCGCTTGGGCTGGTACAAGCATCAGCATTTTTATAACTTCTAAAATTTCTTCCTCTTTTATTATATTATAACTTACAATGCTTCCCTCTTGATACCAAGAGATACAATGCCTAATCTTCTGTTCCACAAAAGCCCAAGAAAAGGAATAAAGTGTTTGCAGCAACGCATCTGCTTGTTTCAGACTTGTGTATCTCGTATCCACTGCCAATTCTACGATACATCCTAGCGGAAGAGAACGTTCCTTTACAAAAAGTGTATTTTTCCTCGCACTCAATTTCCAATTTATTTGTGACATACGATCCCCTGGTAGATAATCTCGAAATCTTAGTATCTCCGATGGATCTTCTCCAGGTTTTCTATTATCATACTCTTTTGCATCTGTGATAAAATACCGATTCTGATCCATACATTCTATCTTCAGTTCCGTTAATTTAGGTAAAATAATTTGTTGATAGATACCTAATCGTTTCTTTGTCCACCCAAATAGACAAAATGGTTCATAAATTCTACAAGACTTAGCTTGAACTTCTACAATTCCGCAAAATTCACTTTTCATTATTAATTCTGTTTCTAACTGATCTCTTGCTGGTAATTTCAGGAAAACTGTTTGCAATGTCTTTTTCTTACTCATATGGTTATATGTAAGAAAATAAAGTTTAGCATATGGAATTGGCAGCCAAGAACTATTTTTTGCGACAATTGGAATTTTCCATTCTTCGTTTGCAAACACAATTTGTTTTCTTTTCTCAATTTTAATCTCAAATCCAGATACAACAAACATAAGAAAAAGAAGACTCCCCACTGCGAAACAAATCTCTAATCCAAGCAGTACAGGAGGTACGCTTCCAGGATACATAATAACAATAAAAGCGGTAATTAATATTATAATAAAATAGATTATTTTTCTATAAAGCATCTTTACCTCTCGCTGTAAACGAAAAACCTCAATGTAAAATATTTAACTTTCTGCTGTCGGCTTTTTTACTGATTTTAAAATTGATTCCAAAATCTGATCTACTGTAACTTTACTAATTCTGGCTTTCGCATTTAACACAATGCGATGGGTTGCAACATCTTTAAATATATCCATTACGTCATCTGGAATCACATAGTCTCGATCTTTCAAGAATGCACATGCTTTTGCCATCTTAGCAATTGCTAATGTTCCCCTTGGACTAATACCAAGTTGAATCATTTCATGGGTTCGCGTTGCCTGAGCTAACTGCACAATATATTGATAAATTAGATCATGGACATAGGTCTGTTCTACCATCGTCTGCATTGTTACGATTTCCTTTGCAGTCACAACCGCATTTACTTGTTCCATCGGATCTTTGCTATGACGGTTTTTCATAATTTCCACTTCTTGTTCTGGAGATGGATATCCAATACTAATTTTTACCATAAAACGATCTAACTGTGATTCAGGGAGCATTTGTGTTCCCGCGGAACCAATTGGATTTTGTGTTGCCATTACAAGAAATGGCTGCGGAACTGGTTCTGTCACAGCATCCACTGTAACCGTACCTTCTTCCATTACTTCCAACAATGCAGATTGTGTTTTAGGAGAAGTACGATTAATTTCATCCGCCAAAAATAAATGGCAAAAGATTGGTCCCTTATGAAATTGAAATCTTCCATTTTCATACATAAAGTATCCTGTCACATCGGAAGGAAGGACATCTGGTGTAAATTGCATACGATTTTGGCTCAATGACATCGCCTTTGAAAAAGCCATCGCCATCGTTGTCTTTCCAACTCCCGGAATATCCTCGATCAAAATATGTCCTCGTGCTAAAAGAGCTGCCATTACCTTATAAATACAACTATCTTTTCCGACAATTACTTTTCTAACTTCCTCAATGACATTTCGGGCATCTTTCATTTCCATCCCATTCATTTTTATGATTTATCCTCCTATTTTTCTATTCCTATGTCTTAGAAACAAAAGGAACCTCCATTGGAGCTTCCTTTTGCATATCACAATAATAACAGTGCATGGGAGAGTTCTCCCATGCACAATTATATTATAACGAAAAGAAAGCGAGTATCTTTAAAATAACACCTATTCACTTTCTTTTAATTCTTCTATATCTACAGTCGGGACTTCACCTTCATGAATTCCTGATAACTCCTCTATATATTGACTAATTTCTTTTACTTTTTCAGTAGGATTGTACTCTTTCACATCAAATAAGTATTGGTGTAATTTTTGCACATTACTCTCTAATGTTACAGGCACCACTGGATAAGAAGTTGGAATACTTCCAATGTATTGTTCTTCTGCATATTTATCAAATGGGAAACCACTTTGCCCTACAATCGTATATTTTGCAGCATCTGATGCCAAATTCAATATATCCATCAAATCAATATTAGTCGCAATATTTGGGAATACTGCTCTTGCAATTTCATCCACTTTATCTAAGAAGTTATCTTGTAACTTCTGAACCATCTTTGTAACAACCTCTCTCTGGCGCTCTGTACGTCCATAGTCATACCCAACATAGCGAACACGACAATACGCAACTGCCTGTACACCTGTTAATGTATAGACACCAGGTTCTTTCAGCTGAGTTCCAGGAATCCCTGTACTTTCAACTACACTTGTAATATATCCATCAATCTTTCCTACATCCAGCATCTCCTGTGTAATCTCTACATCATCAACGCCGCCTAATAAGTCAATTGCTTTTGCTACTGCACTCCAATTGACTAAAACATAATCTTCGATATTAAGGTCCAGATTCATATTCAACATATTCATAACATCTTCTGCGGTTCCAACTGTCATCTGATGATTTGCTTTTTCATATTCTTTATCGCCTTTTATCATCTGCATATATGTATCACGATAGACAGAAAGCAAGCGAATATCTTTCGTTTTATTATTAATACTTACAATCATCATAACATCGGCATTATCCCCTGATTCAGCAAGGGATTCATTATCTCTCGCATCTACTCCAATTACAAGTATGTTGCGATATCCTTCATCCAATGTCTCACTATAATCCACTACCTGTCCTTCTTCATCTGTAACAGTTTCATAAGAAGGTCTGTACACATTCGCCTTGTTTGTTTTATGACGCTGTAATAAGCCCATCATACTAACCGCATAGCAACATCCTGCTAAAATTAACATAAGTACAACTTCTACTCCGATAATAATAAGACGGCGGCGGCGTTGTTTTTTTCGCCGCTCTCTCATCTTTGCCGCTTTTGCATTTCTTCCTCTTGTTCCAGTATTTTTACGTTCAGTCATCTTTACCTCCTAATGCCGCATTTACTGTGGCATGCCTACCTCTTAATGCTACAACCACTAAGGCATGAATTTAAGGATTAGTAAAACTTTTAACCCTATCTTTTCTTAATATGCATTCTTGTTAATAAATCCTTTAAAAACAGTCAATATTAGAATCTTGATATCAAATCCTATTGTCCAGTTTTCAATATAATATAAATCATGTTCAATTCGTCCTCGAATGGATGTATCTCCTCGGAATCCATTTACTTGAGCCCATCCTGTCATACCAGGACGTACCTGATGCTTAACCATATAACGTGGAATTTCTTCTTTAAATTTTTCCACGTACTGAGGACGTTCTGGACGTGGTCCTACAAGACTCATGTCTCCTTTTAATACATTAAACAACTGGGGAAGTTCATCAATACTTGTCTTTCGAATTATTTTTCCAACTGAAGTGACACGGGGATCATTCTTTGTTGTCCACCCTTTTGCCTCTTCTTTCCTGGATTGCACTCCCATAGAGCGAAACTTATACATTTTAAACGGTCGGTTATGCAACCCAACTCTCTCCTGTGTAAAAATCAATGGCCCTGGAGAGGTTGCTTTAACTAAAATAGCTGTAACTAACATAACTGGAGAAAATAGAATAATTGCTAGAAAAGAACCTACAACATCCATTGTTCTCTTTATCAGTTTATTCCATCCATTTGTCAATGGTACATGACGAATATGAATCACTGGCATTCCAAGCAAATCTTCTGTATACGGCTTTGTTGGAATGATGTTGTTATAATCCGGAACAAATTTTGTGTGTACACCTGATTTTTCACAACTATTTACAATCTGTTCTAAGTTCTTATAGTCTTCCAATCCTAATGTAATAATAATCTCATCCAAACGGTTAAAAGAAAGCAGCATATCCAAGTTATCCGTAGAACCGATCACTTTTACTCCTTTATATTCTTCTCCACGCTCTCTCTTATCATCCAAAATACCACGTATTTTGTATCCCCATTGAGGATTGGAATTGACACGATCTATAAATCCCTCAGCCGCACGACTGTATCCAATTAATAAAATATGTTTCAAATTGAATCCGCGCCGCCTCATAAACATTAGACCAATACGTAAACAGTTTCTTTCTGCAATTGTCAGAATTGAATTAATAATTGCAAACCAGAATGCAAACATACGAGAAAAATGTTCTGCATATGGAATTTGCTTGATCCATATATATAAGATCAAAATAATGGTTGCCATACCAAGCACATTCGCTTTCACCACATTGGACGCTTCCAGTCGACGTCCCATCACACGTTTGGGCTGGTACAGAGAAAACACTGCATTATAAAATAGAAAAATTGCTACAAAACAGGCTGGCCAAATTCCTCTATCCAAATAGGGGAATAAACTAGGCGCATTGCCAAGATAATAGAATTGCAGCCAATATGCTAGAAAATAAGATGTTAGTATTACGATTGCATCCAGCACAACATGCAATCGATTTAAAACTGACTGATTATTTTTTATCAACTTGTCTCACCTATTTACTATAAAAGTCCCGGACAACAACCATGAGCCAGACCGTGTCTACACGGAATGGTTCATGGATATTGGACGGGCTGACCTGTATGAACAAGGAGAGCAATCGCTCGGATTGTGAATACAGATGACGATGTCGAGAGTGCATAGCACACAGACATCAACTTTTCTATCATGGTGGTGCCCGCAAAGCGGGCATAGAAGTTTACCATGAAATTATTAATGTAAGTTTTTTACATTTTTTATTATCATACTCCAAAAATTCCAAAAGGGCAATAAGAAAAACTTTAATATTTTCTTAAGAAGTGATATTTTTTTCATTTTTCCTATTTTACCAAAAATTGTTGCCGATTTTTTCTTATTGCATACTTTAATTATATCTTATTTTTAGGTGATGCCTATGAAAGCAGCCCTTTATTGTCGACTTTCAGTAGAAGACGAAAATCGTGGTTCTTCTAAAAACATAAGCGAAAGTATCCAAAATCAGCAACTTTTACTTTTAGATTATGCAAAAAAACACGGATATGAACTTTTTGCTATATACGTGGATGAAGACTATTCTGGTTTAGACAGCAATCGTCCTGCATTCGTCCGAATGTTAGCCGATGCACAGGCTGGCTATTTCCAGGTAATTCTTTGTAAAACACAATCTCGATTTACAAGGGATATGGAACTCGTAGAACGTTACTTGCATCATCTTTTTCCTCTTTGGGGAATTCGATTTATTGGTATTGTAGACGGAGTGGATACCGCTGAGCGCCATAATAAGAAAGCACGTCAAATCACTGGGTTAATCAATGAATGGTATTGTGAAGATCTTTCTGATAACATTCGTGCCGTCTTCCAAAAAAAAATGCAGGATGGTCAATTTATCGGCTCATTTGCCTGCTATGGATACAAAAAAGATCCCGCCGACCATCATCACCTTGTAATTGACGAACCTGCTGCCAAAGTCGTACAACGAATTTATCGCCTCTATCTATCAGGAACAGGAATCACTTCCATTGCCCGACAATTAACTTCAGAACAAATTCCGCCTCCATCCATCTACAAGCAAATGCAAGGATTGAAATTTCGCTCTCCCCACAGCTCATTTCACTGGAGTGTTAGTACAATAAAAAATATTCTAAAAAATCCTACCTACACGGGTACCCTTGTTCAAGGAAAAGAAAAGAAAATTAGTTACAAAAGTAAGAAAATGATCCATCTTCCTCCAGAATGCTGGATTCGCATTCCAGGAACTCACCCTGCAATTATATCAGAAGAAGATTTCAAAAATGTGCAAAGCCAATTTCAGTCTAATAAAAGAAAAAAATTCTAAAAAAAGATGCACACATTATTCCCTTATCACATAGTATACACTGTAAATAAAAAACTCCTGGAGGTATGAAAGCATGAGCGATTTAGCTGCTACAAACTGTGGAAACTGTGGTTGTGAGAATAACGGAGGAAATAACTGCTTATTCCTGTTATTAATCTTATTATGCTGTGGTGGCTGCGGCAATGGCTGTGGTTGCGGCAACGGTAGTGGATTTAATTTCTTCGGCGACAGCGACTGTGGATGTAACGTACTCATCTGGATCTTATTGCTTAGCTGCTTCTGCGGCGGCAATAACGGATTCTGCTGCTAGTCATCATTCATATCATTAGAATGGGGGAGTACAATACTCCCCCTTTTTACATAAAAGCACCTGTCTAGAGGCTATGCAATGACATCTCTCATTGTATATCTTCCATTTTGTTTTTTTACAAGAAACTTAGCCGCTTGAACTGCTCCCTTTGCAAATACTGCCTTAGAATGAGCCTCATGTGTCAATTCTAATACTTCATCTTGACCTGCAAATATTACACTATGTTCTCCAACAATCGTACCACCTCGAATCGCACTAATCCCGATCTCTTTCTTATCACGTGCAACACGCTCGATCGTACGGTCATACTTATAATGATATTCATTATTTAATGATGCATTTACTGTATTAGCAAGCAACAATGCTGTTCCGCTCGGTGCATCAATTTTTTGATTATGATGTTTTTCAATAATTTCTATATCAAATCCTGCATCAGCAAGTGTTGGTGCAACACTTTCTAATATTTTTGCCAATGTATTAATGCCAAGTGACATATTGTAAGATTGTACAATTGGGATTACTTTGGATGCTTTCTCTACATGTTCTAGTTGCTCCGGTGTTAATCCAGTCGTACAAAGCACAAGTGGTATTTTTCTTTCCACACAATCATCCAATAACTGATCTACAATCTTTGCAACTGTAAAATCAATTACAACATTCGCTTCACATGGACATTGGGCCACAGATGGAAATATTGGATACGTTACATCAGAATTTTCTGTAATATCAATTCCTGCTACAATTTCCATCTCTGGCTCTGTTGCAATGACCTCTTGAAGTACCTTTCCCATTTTTCCATTACAGCCATTTATGATTACTTTTATCATCTGTTCTTCCTCCATCTTAAATAAGCTGATGTCTTTCCAATGCAGACTTCAGTTGCTCCTTATGTGCTTCGCTCATTTCACAAAGTGGAGAGCGAAGGTTTCCTGTGCACATTCCCATCATGTTCAATGCTGCTTTTACTGGAATTGGATTTACTTCACAGAACAATACATCATTTAGATCCATTGCCTGTAACTGTAACTTGCGGCTTGTTTCTACATCACCATCTAAGTAAGACGCTACAATATCATGTGTCATTTTTGGAGCAATATTAGAAAGAACTGAAATAACACCAATACCACCTAGTGATAATAACGGTACAATCTGGTCATCATTACCAGAATAAATATCAATACATCCATCTGCCAAAGCTGCTAATCTTGCAACCTGCCCAATATTGCCACTTGCCTCTTTAATTCCAACAATATTATCAACTTCTTTTGCCAATGTTACAGCTGTTTCTGGTAAAATATTAACTCCTGTTCTAGACGGTACATTATACATAATAATTGGAATTGTAACACTGTTTGCAATCTTTTTATAATGTTCAATTAATCCTTTTTGTGTTGCCTTATTATAATATGGAGTTACGAGCAACAACGCGTCTGCCCCTACTTTCTCTGCATGAGTAGAAAGACGAATTGCTTCTGCTGTACTATTGGATCCTGTTCCTGCAATAACAGGAACTCTGCCTGCTACATACTCTACTGTAAATCGAATACATTCATCATGCTCTTCATGTGTCAATGTAGAAGATTCTCCTGTTGTTCCACAAATAATAATCGCATCTGTCCCATTTTCAATTTGGAAATCAATCATTTTTCCAAGTGCTTCATAATCCACTTTATCGTCCGCTGTAAAAGGTGTAACGATTGCTACTCCAGCTCCTTTAAAAATAGCCATGTTTAATCCTCCTTAATAAATATTCACATGTGATCCTCTATGCCTTCACACCAGCAAAAAACCTTCACTGGAGTTTTCTTTTGCATATCACGATAATAGAAAAAGAGCCGCCAGCCTGGTCAGCTCTTAAAGATCGTAACAAACGCTCTAAGTAGCTCCCCATCTGACACTAGGATAGAAACTTGATCAGATGACAGTTATATGGTTATTCACCATATTCCCAGGAACTGATATTCTGGCATCCATTCCTTCGGCGTTCTCACCTTTCCACTGCCTTCTTCTATGCCAGAACATATCCAACAGCTTACTCATCAATCACGCAACCTCTACTTTTCTATTAATTTATTTTTAGTATAAACATTTCATAATCTCATGTCAAGCAGAAATATTGTTTTTACATCTATTTTCACTCTCTTTTTTCAAAGTATGATTATTTTGCAATGATTACTTTATATTATGGAACTTTCCATTTCTGTGTCCCTATTTTTTCATTTTTTATAAAAAAACCTTCCATTTATCCGTTCTCGTAAAGCTCCCCCCTATATAGAATTGTAATAATTCCTATATAGGAGGGATAAAGCTATCTGTATTCTACATATGCCCATTTTTCATTTATAAATTGTGTTGACACTACCACACCTTCATCTAAAAGCAACGCTGCTATTTTTGATGAGCCAAATATTTCTGGCCCTTGATTCGACGCATATACAAGATCATATCGTTTGAAAAAATTTACATATACTGGAAAACAAATGATAATGTCATTCTCATATTTTTGATAGGAAATTGTTCCATTAGAATCAACGAGACATTGTTCTGGAAAATCTAATTGAAGCTGACCTTTATAGTCTTGAACTTGTTCCTCTATTTGTACGGCAACATGATTATCTGCTTTTTCCCAAATATGGAATCGTATCACTCTCAAATATTGATCAATTGGTATAAAACATAGAAATGTAACAACAACCTCTATGATGAAATAAACCACAGATTTCTTATTCTTAATCAACATCCTCTTTAAATGCATCAAACAAAAAATTGATAAAATTAATGCACAAATTCCAAGAATCCAATGAACGAATGGGATAAATATATCAATAAAAAACAATGTAGAGCATCGCATGAGTAAAATTACAAATAAGATTGTAATATAAAGCTTTTTAAGAAGACTCTTCTTTTTCTTATTCAATTGCTCCTGCATCATTGTACCCCTCTTCTATAGCTGGATGATCTAAGGCGTCTAACTCATCAAAACCTGATGCCGCAAAACTACCCGCTTTTAAAATTGATAAACTAAACAGAAATCTTCCAGTATACCCATAATTATAATTCCCAATAAATTCTGACGTTACAACACGATATTTTGAATTATTCAAGCCAAAATGAGCATTAAAAGTTTTATTCCACGGGGTATATCCAGGTTGAACTTTATAATTCCAAGCACCACCACTCTTTACTAATGAAACCCAAATACCTACTATTGCAGGCCAAGCCTGACCTGGATCATATTTAGCAACATCATTATACATATTTTTAATAAATGTATAATTATCATGAACAAGCGTTCCCAGATTAATATATGTAGGAGGATTTCCTTCAATAGGCTCCTGTGCATTCGGCCGAACCTGAATCCATAAACTAGAAAACATTTCTGAAGAGATAGCTGGTGAATTTGGATTATTTAGATACTCTTCAGGCGTAAATATAATTTCATATGTATACGAATCTAATCTACATAAACCAACATTAATAAGTATATTTATAAGATTCATATCCATCCGAAATTCTTCAACTATGTTTACTGTAGCCAGTTGATTCACTCCTTCAGTTACTACAATCTGTCCATTAATATCAGGATATACATATCCCTTATCTACAGCTTCATTATATAAATCATAAAATGGATTAGATAATGAATAAGTATTCACATGCTCATTAAAGAACAATTCTTGATCTTTAGATAAATTACATACCATTAAATTATTTTCATTATTTATGTTAAAATTTTCTGCTCTAGCCATCAATGTACAGTTACAAATTATTCATACAAGCATAATCTGAATTATAATTATTTTTAACTTTTTCATCAATTATACCCTCTTCGTATAATAAATTCACATCCAATCTTTCCCCTTAAAACTATAGTGTTAATAGTACATTGGAATCCCCCTACCTTTCTTATTAAATCAAATTTCACGATCACTTTTAATATTTATACTATATCATATTTTTTTGTATTAATTAATATCTTTTTAACTATGTAATGTGTTTATAGAGCTGAACTCTACTTATTTGATTGAATCCTCAAAAAATAAATTAGTTTTATTAGACCAAAAAGTAGGAAGAAATCTGGAAATTCAGAAATTCTTCCTACTTTTTGATAGAGGGAGACACCGTTTCATTATCTGATTTGAAGGCGTCTCTATGTATTATTCTTGTTCTTCTATAAATTCCAACTTACTAACAGATACTTCATATGCCACTCTTTTTTCGCTCTCTGTCTCACTTATTTTCTTTGTATACTCTCGACTCTGCACACGTCCCCAGATACGTAGGCGACTACCAACCTCAAACTGAGAAGCATAACGGGCATTCCTTCCCCAAGCAATGCAAGGAATATAATCTGATTTTCCATATGGACGATTTACTGCAACGAGTAGATCTGCTATCTCACGTCCTAATGGAGTTTTCCGATAAATTGGCTCTTTACATATAAAGCCATCTAAAAAGATTTGATTTGTTTTCGTATAATCTGTAAATTCTTCCATAAAGGAATATTCTCTCACGAATATCGATAGAACAAGACGATTCTTTGTTCCTTCATGGCGATTATAGGAGCGGAATTGTCCGATTGCTTCTATAGTCTGTCCCCTATAATCCTGTTTTACATCAATCAAACGTTCAGAGATCATGAGTGGGATAATGTCCGCCTGATCACTTAGACGGTTTACTGCTACTTCTAATATGTAAAATCCCTCTCCAAACACTTCATGGCTGAATGTAAATTCTGAAATTACCTTTCCAATTACACTGACCTTGTTGTTTTCAATTGTTTTTTCTGTCATAGTATTTCTCCTTCCAATTGGTCCCTTAATATTCTGCACATCAGTAGGAAGGAATTTTTCCTTCTTACTGATACGCACGATTCATTCTATGCCCGTAAGGAAGCTATTATGACGAAGGTCTCTTAGTATCGATCGCAAAAACCTACATTATCTGTGGAAATTTTAATTTATTCGCTTAAGAATGCCATATATCCTTTTTTTGCCTCATAAATATCTGCCTTACTGCAGATTTCCCACGGTGCATGCATCGATAACACTGGTACCCCACTGTCAATTACTTCCATTCCATAATTCGCAGAAATATAGGCAATCGTTCCTCCGCCGCCTTGGTCTACTTTACCAAGTTCCGCCGTCTGAAATGCCACTTTATGATCGTCCATTACTCTTCTTACATGAGCCATATACTCTGCGTTTGCATCATTTGAACCACTCTTTCCTCGAGACCCTGTAAATTTGTTGAATGTCAGCCCCCTACCGAAATAAGCACAATTACCTTTTTCCATTACTGACGGATAAATTGGATCAAATGCCGCACTTACATCTGAAGATAACATGCGGGAATGCTGTAAAGCACGGCGCACAGCAAGACCACTGTAAACACCCATACGATCCAAAATTTCTGCAACGGTATTTTCAAAGAATACCGAGTGCATTCC
Organism: Clostridiales bacterium CHKCI001; assembly: GCA_900045905.1. Taxonomy (GTDB): domain Bacteria; phylum Bacillota; class Clostridia; order Lachnospirales; family Lachnospiraceae; genus Fimimorpha. The sequence continues at coordinate 150,525 of FCNS01000037.1, forward strand.
TGTAGCACCTACACTTCCAATTTCTTCTTTATCTACTAACAGGCATACACTTGTACGTTCTGATTTTTCTGTATCTAAAAGAGCTTCTAAAGATGTGTATGCACACACCCTATCATCTTGGCCATATCCCATTACCATGCTGCGATCTAAACCATAGTCTCTTGCTTTACCAGCTGGCACAATTTCCAGCTCTGCTGACAGAAAATCTTCTTCTTCTATATTGTATTGTTCTTTTAAAATCTGTAAAATTTGCTCCTTTACAGCATTTTTTTCTGTCTTTTGTAGCGGACGACTTCCGATTAAAATATTTAAGTCTTCACCTTCTATTACTTTGGACGCTTTACGTTCTGATTGCGTCTGAGCAAGATGTGGAAGAAGATCCGTAATTCCAAGTACTGGATCCGTTTCCTTTTCTCCCACTACGATATCTACTACTGTACCATCTTTTTTGGCCACAACACCATGCATTGCAAGTGGTAACGCTACCCACTGATACTTCTTAATACCGCCGTAATAATGGGTATCTAAATATGCTAACTCTACATCTTCATACAATGGATTTTGCTTAATATCAATACGTGGAGAATCAATATGTGCTCCCAAAATATTCATTCCCTCTTCCAATGGAAGCGTTCCAATTTGAAATAAGGCAATTGTCTTTCCCATCAATTGACGATACACACGATCTCCAGCATGAATCGTTTCTTTTGCAGCAATTATCTCATCCAAATCGCGATAGCCCTTTTGTTTTGCAAGTGCAATCGTACTCTTTACGCATTCTCTTTCTGTTTTGCATTCTGAAATAAACGTTTTATATCGTTCATTCAGTTCGTGCAAATCTGCTATTTCCTTTTCATTATATTCCTTCCATGCATTTTTTCTATCCATTATTTATTCCTCCTGTTTTTTAAAAGAACCACAAACTCTTCTTTCTCTCTTTGTACCATATTCTTGGATTCACAGATATTTTTCCCGTAATCTCCCCCGTTTACTCTTTTGTTTTCATTTTTATCGCTATATTTTCTGACTTTAACAGAACTCAAAAGTGGCTACATGTAGTATACCATAAAAACAGACAATTGCAATACTTACATTTTTTTTATGCAAAATAGTCAAAAATCTATCGCAAAAATCTACAATTTACTTCATCACTTGATCAGAGTCAAGCGGACATTCGCAATCCGCTTCGCTACTTACTCATAACCGAATTGCTGCTTCCTTGATTCGATTAAATTGCTCTGGTGTAAACTTGGAGCCACTTTTTCTCTTCTTCTGTTAAATATGGTGATAGTTTTTCGTATACCATATGATGATAGTCGTTCAGCAACTGTTTTTCTCTTTTTGTAAGAAGTTCAGGATCAATTGCATCCAGATCAATTGGTGCATACGTAATCGTCTCAAATTTCATAAACTGTCCATATTCATTTTTTTCTGCTTTACAGCAAACTAACTCATTTTCTGTACGAATTCCGTATTCTCCTTCCAGATAAACACCTGGTTCATCCGTTGTTACCATGCCTTCTTCAAAGACGGCACTGTCTTTACGTTCTGGAACGATTTTCCAACGAAAACCATTTGGAGCCTCATGAACATTTAATAAATACCCTACTCCATGGCCTGTTCCACATTTATAGTCCAATCCCAGTTCCCAAAGTGGACCACGGCTTAAAATATCCAAGTTATGTCCATTGCATCCATATAGAAACTTTGCAGCTGCTAAGTTCAAATTCGATCGAAGTACAATCGTAAAATGTTCTCTCTGTTTTTTTGTAATTGGACCAAGTGCCATTGTTCTGGTAATATCAGTCGTTCCCTGATAATAATGTCCTCCCGAATCTACAAGCAAAAAGCCTTTTGGTTCTAATATTGCCTTGGATTCTGGGGTTGCACAATAATGCATCATAGCTCCATTTTCTTCATATGCGGCAATTGTATCAAAGCTCAGATCAATAAATCCTTTTCTTTCTTTTCTTCTCTCTGCTAAATAATCAGATGCGGTAATCTCTGTCATTGGAATCTTTCCAATATTAGTTTTTAGCCAGTACATAAATTTTGTAAATGCTACGCCATCTTCCACATGAGCATTACGCAAGTTTTCTAATTCAACTGGATTTTTAATTGCCTTCATCTGTACAGTCGGATTTTCTCGATTTAGTATAGTAACTTTGGAATTCAATTTACTGCAAATATTAAAGTTGACACGATTACAATCCATCCAAACCGTTTTCTTATCTTCTATTTGTTCTACATAGGAATAAATCTCCTCATAATCACAAATCGTTATCCCCCATTGTTCCAATTGAGTTTTTATTGCTTCGCTAAGCACTTCAGAATGAATGAAAAGACAACATTCGGTTTGCGTTATGGCTAAAAACGATAAAACGACAGGAAAATGCAAAATATCATTGCCACGAATATTTAACAACCATGCAATATCATCCAATGAAGTTAAAATATGAACATCGGCACATGCGTTTTTCATTTCATTGCGAACTCTTTTTATTTTTGAAACTGTACTTTCTCCAGTATACTTCTCTTCTAAAATAAAAATTGGTTCCATAGACATGGCTGGACGATCCTCCCATATCATTCCAATTAAATCTTCTGATGTATGAAGAGATGCCTTCTTTTGTTCTGTTAATTCTTTTAGCTTCGTTCCTAACATTCCATTTATTACACGGCCATCAAATCCTAGACCTCCCTTTTGAGTTAAATGATCCTGAATAAATTCTATTACGGTAGGAACATTCTCTTCTCCCATCTTAAATAGCTCCACCTCACTATCTGCTAATTGAGCGGCAGCTTGGATAAAATATCTTCCATCCGTCCATAGACCTGCTTCATCCATTGTAATCACTGCTGTTCCTGCAGAACCAGTAAAACCAGTAATAAATTTCCTTGCCTTAAAATAATCTCCTACATACTCTGATTCGTGAAAATCTGCGGTAGGAACGACATAAATTGTTATTCCACGCTCTTCCATTTTTTTGCGGAGCATTTGAATTCTTTTGTTAATCATATTCTTAACCTCCAGTTTTAAGAAAATTTCATTTTGACATTACCAAAAACATACTTGAATATCTACCATATGATAAAATTCTTGCAAAATCCGATAAAATTTTTATTTTTTCTCTTACATCCGAAATTTTACACTATCTATATCTACTTTTAGGGTTTATTCTATCATAAATTCCTTAATTTTCCAACTAGTATATTTAAATTATTCCATTAAAACCTATTATTTTTTTATTCACTTATTTTTCTTCGACATGAAGATCCCTGAGATATCTTTTTATTTGTGCTTCATATCCATTGTCTGTGGGTTGATAAAATTGTGTCCCAACTAATTCATCAGGCAAGTATTGCTGCTCTACATAATGGTTTGGATAATCATGTGCATATTTATATTCTACTCCATGCCCTAGATTACTCGCTCCCTTATAATGGCAATCTTGTAAATGCGGTGGTACTGTTTTTATTTGTTGGTTTTTTACGACTTCCAGTGCTTTATTGATTGCCATATAGGATGCATTGCTCTTCGGAGCGGTCGCAATATAGACAACTGCCTGTGCAAGTGGAATTCTCCCCTCTGGCATTCCAAGTCTCTCCACTGCCTGTGCCGCAGCTGTAGCAACTACGAGGGCTTGTGGATCGGCATTTCCAACATCCTCTGCGGCACAGATCATAATTCGGCGTGCAATGAAGTGAACATCTTCTCCTGCATAAAGCATACGAGCCAAATAATAAATCGCCGCATCTGGGTCTGATCCTCTCATGCTCTTAATAAATGCACTAATGGTATCATAATGATTATCTCCATCCTTATCATAACGAATCACTCGCTTTTGTATACATTCCTGTACTACTTCCACGGTAAGATGTATCCATCCATCTTTGTTTCGCTTTGTTGTCAGTATTGCCAATTCGATTGCATTTAATGCCATCCTCGCATCTCCGCCAGCAATATCACTGAGAAATTCCAAAGCATCTTTTTCTATTTTCGCATGATAGCTTCCCATACCACGCTCTGAATCGGTTACTGCACGTATTAAAACTGTCTGAATCTCTTCTTTTTCCAGTGGTTTTAATTCAAAAATAGTAGAGCGAGACAAGAGTGCACGATTCACCTCGAAATATGGATTTTCCGTTGTAGCTCCAATTAAAATAATTGTTCCATCTTCTACAAATGGAAGTAAGTAATCTTGCTGTCCTTTATTAAAACGATGAATTTCATCAATAAATAGAATCGTCTTTTTTCCATACATTCCTAATGCATTTTTGGCTTCTTGAATTACTCCTTCCATATCTTTTTTTCCTGCAATGGTTGCATTGATCTGTTTAAATAATGCACTTGTTGTATTTGCAATTACCTTTGCAAGTGTTGTTTTTCCTGTTCCTGGCGGACCATAGAAAATAACGGAACTCAATTTATCTGCCTTTATTGCACGATATAATAACTTATCTTTTCCTAAAATATGTTTTTGTCCGACTATCTCATCCAGAGTTGTCGGACGGATACGAGATGCCAATGGAGACTCTTTCTCTTTTGACGTTTCTCTCATATAGTCAAACAAGTCCATTCTTTTTTTCTCCTCTTTTCTAATTTAATATAAATTGATCTGCAGTTACAAATTCATATCCTTCCGCCTGTAATGCATCAATAATTCGCAGAGCCGCCTCTACTGATGTATCGTAAGAATCATGTAGTAATATAACCGAACCATCCTTTACTTCTGACAGAACTCTCTGGACAATAAGATCTGCATCTTGATCTTTCCAGTCCAGAGGATCAATATTCCATAAAATTGTAAATAATTCTACTGGACAGCTCTTTTTACTACTCCATGCTCCAAATGGAGGACGAATAAACTCGGTGGGTTTATTTGTAATTTGCTCAATTACTTCATTTGTCTTTGTAATCTCCTCACAAGCCAATTCTTCATTTAAACAATTTAATTGAACATGATGAAATGTATGGTTTCCAATAATATGCCCTTCTTCTGCCATTCTCCGTACAATATGTTCTCTTCCAACAATATTTTCTCCAATTAAAAAAAACATTGCTTTTACATTTCGTTCTTTCAATCCATCTAAAAGTCTTGGAGTATAAACTGGATGAGGTCCATCATCAAATGTAATGGCCACTCTTTTTATTTTATCTTCCATATCACTTTCCTTTACTGGTTCATCTGCACCTCCTCCTACTTCTAGCGACAATTCTGGTTGAATATGGAAGTTTAAGAAAAGAATAAGGCAGAAAAAAATTGTTATTCGAATAAAATGTTTCATAATTCACCACTATGACCATCTTCTATTTATTATCATATATGAGCCATTATTCCGTTCCATACCTTTTGCCATGCACAATTTTCCAGTCTCGTACTGACTGTTTTTGTTCCTTTGTGACACGCAATGATTCACATATTTTTTGGATTGATTTATTTTGTATAAATTCATCCAATACTTGCTGTTTTAACAATCTGGAAGTCTTTTCTTCATCAAAAACATAACAAACTGATATCGCCCATGCAACTGCCATTTTTACATAATACCCATTATGATCGATACATGCCAATTTTTCTAATACATCATCAATATAATTATCTGTAATAAAATGATCCAATAATGCTACAATTCCAAATCGTAATTCAAATTCTTTTGAAGAACTTAACCATTTCTGTAAATAATTCCACCAAAATTTTGGATTTTTTTTCATAAATTGATACGTCATACAGCCACTATCGCAAACAGACCAGTTATCGATACATAATATCCATCGGTCAAGCCATTTCACTCTTTCCTCTTCTGACATTTGTGCATATCCAATTACAAATGCAAATAATAATTTTTCTTCCATATAACAGTTGTCTTTTTCAATACAATTATAAAAGTATATGCATGCCTCTTTCCAATTCTGTTTTGATAATTGCCTTGCCTTTTTTCGCAAAATGGGAATCCGAACTCCAAGCAACTTATTTTCTCCAGGAATCAACTTAGAGGCAAATGTTTGATACTTCATCTCTGCTTCACTCAAGAGCCATTCCCTTATTTGTAATTCTTGCATCGTTACCTCCTAATACCACATTCGCAGCGACATAAACCCAAGGATTCAGAAAGGTTTTAGCAAAAGAAACATCCACTGGATGGCATATCACGATAAAAGCATAGAAGCATCCAATCTACTGGATGCTTCTATTTTCAACCTATCTACTTCTGCAATGCACTTAAACGTTCTTGTACTTGCTGCATCATAGCCGTGTATTTTTCAAGCTTTGCTTTTTCCTCTTCAATCTTTGCTTTTGGTGCCTTGCTTGTAAATTTCTCATTATTTAACATACCATTCGAACGAGCCAATTCTTTTGTCAGGCGAGCTTCTTCTTTCTTTAACCGCTCAATTTCCTTTTCAATGTCTACCAGTTCTGCAAATGGCATATAAATAACTGCTTCTGCCGTTACCGCAGATACGGCATCCTCCCCGATGTTTGTTTTATCTTTCTGTATAAATACTTCACTTGCATATCCCAGCATTGCAAAAAATACTTTACTATCTTCAAAAATCGTACGAATTTCTGCCTTTTCTGAAACAACAAATACCTTTGCTTTTTTACTCGGTGGTACATTCATAGAAGTACGAACAGTACGAATACCTCTTACGGCTTCTTTAATCGTTTCTACTGCTTTTTCTTCTTTTTCAAAATTCCAATCTTCGTTGAATTTTGGCCAAGAAGAAATCATAATGCTTTCTTCTTCCTCTTGTAAGTTGCAGAAAATTTCTTCTGTTACAAATGGAATAAATGGATGCAGCAGCTTTAACGATTGAATTAAAACCGTCTTTAGTGTCCAGATTGCAGCTGCTCTTGTTGTATCTTCCTTATTCCAAAGACGAGGTTTTACCATTTCAATATACCAGTCACAGAATTCTTCCCATACAAAATCATAAACTTTTTGCAATGCAATTCCCATATCAAACTGATCCATATGATGTGTGACATCTTTTGCCAAACGATTTACCTTTGAAAGAATCCACTTATCTGCCATAGTTAAATCATCCAATGATACCCCAGCAGCAGAAACCTCTTCCATATTCATCATAATAAAACGCGACGCATTCCATACTTTATTCGCAAAATTACGAGACGCTTCTACACGCTCCCAATAAAATCGCATATCGTTTCCTGGAGCATTTCCTGTCATCAAAGTCATACGCAGCGCATCTGCTCCATACTTTTCAATTACTTCTAATGGGTCAATACCATTACCTAATGATTTACTCATCTTACGTCCCTGAGAATCTCTCACTAATCCGTGGAACAATACAGTATGGAACGGAGCCTTTCCTGTCTGCTCATATCCAGAGAAAATCATACGAATTACCCAGAAGAAAATAATATCATAGCCTGTTACAAGCACATCGGTTGGATAGAAATAATCCAAATCTTCTGTCTTTTCTGGCCATCCAAGTGTGGAAAACGGCCAAAGAGCAGAAGAAAACCATGTATCCAAGGTGTCTTCATCCTGTGTAAAATGCGTACATCCACATTTTGGGCATACCTTCGGCATTTCTCTATCTACAATCACTTCTCCACATTCATCGCAATAATAAGCTGGAATTCGATGTCCCCACCAAAGCTGTCTGGAAATACACCAATCTCGAATATTATCGGTCCAGTTAAAATAAGTCTTCTCCATACGCTGTGGAAATAACTTAATTTCTCCACTCTTTACCGCTTCAACCGCAGGTTTAATCATTTCATCCATCTTTACAAACCATTGTTGCTTTACCATTGGTTCTACGGTACAGCCACAGCGATCATGTGTACCTACATTATGAGAATGATCTACTACTTTTACAAGCAGTCCTAAATCATCTAATTCTTTTACAATCGCCTTCCTTGCTTCGTAACGATCCATTCCAGCAAACTTGCCGCCATTTTTATTGATTGTAGCATCGTCATTCATAACATTAATTTCTGGAAGATTATGGCGTTTTCCTACTTCAAAGTCATTTGGATCATGTGCTGGCGTAATTTTTACACATCCAGTACCAAACTCCATATCAACATAAGAGTCTGCAATAATTGGAATTTCGCGATTTACAATTGGAAGGATCAATGTTTTTCCAACCAAATGGCGGTAACGTTCATCTTTTGGATTTACTGCAACCGCAGTATCTCCCAGCATTGTCTCTGGACGTGTTGTCGCAATTTCCAAATATTCCTCTTTGCTTCCTACAATTGGATATTTAATATGCCAGAAATGTCCGTCTTGCATTTCATGTTCTACTTCTGCATCTGAAATCGACGTCTGGCAAACTGGACACCAATTGACAATACGAGATCCTTTATAAATCCATCCTTTTTTATATAATTTAATAAAAACTTCTTCTACTGCCTTGGAACAGCCCTCATCCATCGTAAAACGTTCCCTATCCCAATCCGCAGAAGCACCTAATTTTCTAAGCTGTTTTATAATACGTCCGCCATACTCTTCTTTCCATTCCCATGCCTTTTTCAAGAATCCTTCTCTTCCAAGATCTTCTTTCTCAATTCCTTCTTCTCTAAGTTTTTCAATTACTTTTACCTCTGTCGCAATTGCTGCATGGTCGGTTCCTGGCTGCCATAATGCATTATATCCCTGCATTCTTTTATAACGAATTAAAATATCTTGCATTGTTTCATCCAATGCATGTCCCATATGCAATTGTCCTGTAACATTTGGAGGCGGCATTACAATCGTAAATGGCTTTTTACTTCGATCTACTTCTGCATGAAAATATTTCTTATCCATCCATTTTTGATAAAGTCGATCTTCAATATCAGCAGGACTATAGGTTTTTTCCAATTCTTTCATGAAATTAACTCCTCTCTTTTTCTTTTACGTTTTAAACAAAGCGAGCACCGCTACAATATAAAAGCCCTCTGCATATTACTATGCAAAGGGCGTAAACTACGCGGTACCACCTTTTTTTAGACAGAAAACTGTCCCTCTCTCATGGCCTATGACCAATCCATCCGATAACGGGGATGATACGTGAGCACTTACTACTGCAACTGCACTTCAGCACTCCAGTTCAAAAGCTACCTTCTGATTCCACTTCCTCAAACAATCTTTCAGCCAATGAATCGTTCTCTCTGACAGGGTGCAAATCATACTCCTCTTTCTCAAAACCTGTAAATTATATCGCTATGCTAATAGCATAAACATTCTCTTTCCATTTGTCAAGCCTTTTTAAAGTCAAATTTAATTTTTATGTTGCAGAAATTCCTTATAATATTGACATTTTTTTACACCATATTTATAATAAAATCAAGATATTCAAATTATTATATTACAAAGGAATTTTACTTATGAACCAACGACGAGTTTTTTATTTAGATTTTATACGTGTAGTTTCTATCCTATTAATCTTTATTTATCATTTCAATGTTGCAATGGAAGATTTTAATATTTCTGTGCCATTTCCATTGCTTACCAATACTTGTAATGTAACGTTGGGACATATTGGTGTTTCTTTGTTCTTATTGTTGTCGGGTGCTTCGCTTACCTATACCTATCCCAAATATAAAACATTAAAAGACTTTTATAAAAAACGGTTTCTCAGTATTTTCCCTGCATTCTGGCTTATTTATCTTGGACTTTTTTTATGGTTTGATGTACCAGAACATACAGGAATTTTAGCCTCTGAGACACCACTCTGGTACTTAATTTTCTCAGTCATCGGTATGGACGGATATCTTTATGCAGTGCTTCCAACCTTTTATAGTATCGGAGAATGGTTTTTAGGAATGATTATTATATTATATGTTCTATTTCCGTTTTTCCATTGGTGTATGAAGAAATTCCCACGCATATTTTTTATTGTTATGCTTATATGGTATTTCGCATGGACTCGTTTATTCTCATTTTCTCTATTTCCAATTGAACGAAGTATTTTAATCCGTGTCTTTGACTTTGTTCTTGGAATGTATTTTATCGCTTATATCAAAAAATTTTCGATTCTTATCGGTTATTTTTCTATTTTAGGAAGTATTATTTTCCTATTTTGTCCACTTCCACTTCCTTTTATAGATCAAATTGAGTTAAGCGGAATTTTTATCTTTGTTGCTCTCTGTACTCTATCTACTCTTATTACTTCAAAAAGACTTTCTAAAATCTGTATGTACATAAGTCAATGTTCCTACCCTTTCTTTCTATTACACCATGTTATTTTATCACGATTGCTGCACAAACATATGGACGCTTCTTTTCTTGCAGTTGAGTACTTTATTATTATTATTATGACTTTTCTTTATACATTATTTCTTGCATCAGGAATTGAACGAATGCTTCAAACTTTCTTTGGTTATTTAAAAGAAAGAAAAGCTCAAAGTCTAGTGAAACAATAACGATACCTACCTCACGAAAAAAGAAGAAAACTTCATTTCTCGTTTTCTTCTTTTTACCCTTTGGCTTTTCCATAATATTCAATATAAGTATGAAATCAGTGAGAAATTAAAAAACTGTTCTGCATTCAAATTGATACATAGTCAGCCATTTCTCGATATTCTTGTTTTTTATCATTTAAGTAGTTTTCTATATTTTTTCGCTTTGTCTCTTCTTCCCCTTCAAATAGCTTTTCTCTTTCTTCGGTATCTGTCTGAATCCGACTTTTATATGCTGCATTCACCCATTCAGATTCCCAGTCTCTCATTATTTTTGGATCAGCATCCTGTACTTCTTTTGGTATTGCAGTTTTTTGCATCCGTGATAAAAAATACATCTGTTTTAACACTTCATCGTTTTTACCCTCTTTATATGAGAGACTCAAACATTTCATTGTTTCATCATATTGAAATAGCCCAGCATAGCAGACTGCCATATGCTGATACACTCTGCTGTAAAAGCCGCTTCCAAGCTTTAGATCTCTTGTTGAAGATAGAATCTTCTCATAAATTCGAATTGCTTTTTGAAAATTTCCTTTTTCAGCAAACAAATCAGCCTGTTCTCTTTTACGATCTAATGGATTCATTCTGCGAAGCGCCACTAACTGTTCCTGAAAATCTACAATATCTTTTTCATTATAATAAGCTACTTCGCGTAAAATCAATACAAGCATCATATCTCTGTCACGCTGCGACTGGTAATACCGTTCCATTCGTTCTGCCAGTACTGGCATCGCAAGCTGTGTACGAATAAATTCGACTAAATCATCTTGAATAAATTCGTCCTCCAGCACAGTAAGGTTATGATAAATATAATAGCATAATTCTTCTGCTGTATAGAGAGGAATATTCAGTTCCTTCGTTATATAAGGAATCTCAGCAACTGCTCCTCCTAATAAATACTGTCCCATAGATTCTCCTTTTTATGATCCAAGCAGGAGCAAAGTAGATATTTCATCCTCTTTGCTACTTGACAAGATTAAATTCCCTTTCAATAACTGCATCTGTGGCAGGGAAAAATTCTCCAAATCCTTTATCTTCTATCCGAACCTGCATGATTTCTTCCGATAGAAACCTCACAAGCACCCGTAATCTCGTTGTTTTATTTGGACGAGAAGGAAATCCCTCTAGCCCAATTGAAATCTTTCTTCCAGTTCGCTCACCAATTCTTGTTATTCGCATTACCAGTTTATCTGCACGATCTGGAATTAGATCCATTACTGCTCTAGCTTCATACCAACTACTTCCTGCTGGAGCAATGATCAAATTCTTTTTTGTTCCTCGTTCTACAACTTCCATGCTTACAGAAGCTGGTATTCTACCTTCACACAAAAATACAAACGGATATCCATTTCCTTTCTGCAAAAAGTCAATTGCTGCATAGACAGCTCCTTTTGCAAACAAATTTTGGCTATAATATACTTTTCTCCTTCCGCAAATATAGGATAAAAAGTCAGTTGCCCATTCTTGACATCGATCCATTCCCATACCGCTTAAATACACACCAGATATTGTCTTTTTCCCAAGCAGCCGTTTCGCACAAGATAACATAATGGAATCTGCCAGTTTTTTTCCAGATGTCTGTTCTAAAATATCCAATGAAAAGCCCTCTTCCAATGACTCATGATGCACTTTTACAAGAACTGGATGCACATTTCTGGCCATTCCCATTTCATAGTAATGAAGACCTTCATGTGTTAAATCAAATAAGGCAGACATATTTGACCACATATTCTTTTTTTGGCTTAATACAAAATATGCAAAACACTCTGCATGACTCAATATGTGGATTGATTCTTTGGATACTCCAAACTTGACTAAGCAACGTTCTAGTATATCTAATACCGCTTCATTCATATTTTGCATCGTCACTACAATCATACGAATATTTTTTTCTTGATATAGCTGAAAAACATAATTTAATGTCATCTGTAAATAGATCATAAGTAACTGTTCTGCAGTATAACAAATACCTTCAATTGTAGCTGTTCCGTTTTTAGCAGCTAGGCGGAGAAGTTTATCAACCATAATTCCCTCGCCATTTAACGCTGCCATATATGCTTCCTGCCCCATTAACCATTCATCTGCACCTCTTTTTTTACAGATTACAGTTTTCATAACACAGGGATTTCCCTTTTTGACAAATTCTACATCTACTGGCTCTAATTCCCCCGCTTGATAACAACTGATTCTGCTATATTCTTCACAGAGGTCATAACCTAAAATCAGCCCATCTTCCATATAACTCTCCTCATCTGTTCTTTTTTCTACAATTTAAAGCAGCGGAAATAACTGTTTTCTTAGATAGTCTGCCTCATCAATTTCTTTTAATTGTTCTAGAAGCTCCTCATCTTGCTTATTCCGTGCCAACATAACAGAGCGATTCAAACAAGCATATCGGCTATCCTGAGACATAAAACACTCTGTCCCATCTAATCTTCCATCCTCTATGATTACCTTCGTCCCTGCATAAATACGATATGACAGTGATTCATCCGCAAACAAAACAAATGACTTTGTAAACACGCCTGGATAAACCTCTTCCATATAAAACCGTTCTTCGTTTCCATATGGAATATAACGAAGTCCAATTGTAACTTTCTCTTCTTTCGTTACTACTTGTGCGATTCCTCTTCCTTCTAACTCATAAGGCAAGAAAATATGACGGTCTAACTCAATAATCTCTTTGATCCAACTCTTTCTTCGGCAAAGTAATCCTACAATCTGCTGTGCCAACTCTTTTTGCAATTCATCTAAATATTCACAGGCTGCATAATATTTCACAAGAGCAAATGCATAAATCAATGGCAACGATTGAGATTCCGTTTGAAACCAGCCTTCTAGTATTGATGCATCCTGTGCTGTAAATAAATCTAATTGATCCCACTTCTCTTGACAAAAATAACAATGACATTTCAATACATAATATGCTTTTTGCAATGTTTCTAATGGATAATCCTGTTCACTATACCATTCATAAACTTGACAGATATGACGGAAATTTCCTGTTACAATAATCTGTTCTAACACTCTACCAGGCAGATCACGGTATTCTGTGTCCGTCTTTTTTACTGTTGCCAAAAGATGGTACATCTGTTCATTGGTTCCTTCAAAAAATTTCGCTAAATAAGACAGCATAATTTCATTATAAAATCCCCGCTCTTGCAGCCAATATCCAATAATAACAATCCATCTGTCATAACGATACATGGAATCCACAATTCTTCTTGTTAATAAATATAACAGTTTTTCCTTGTCTATCTTTTTCCATTGACACATTTTCAGGCGATCATATGCCTCTGGATAATATCCACTTTCTACTAGTATCTCCACTACCTGAATTCGTGTATCTGGCTCCAGACGCTCACAGTTTAATTCTAAAAGTAAACTGTCACATTCAATGGTTTCTTGTGTGTGATGCGTAAAACAATATTGAATAATTGCTTCTAGTAGCATTTGACGATACATATTCTCCAAAACAGTAATATTCAGTAAACTCATTGCCAAATACAATTCTTCTTCCTCTTTAATTGGCTCATATTCAAAATGTTCTGCATGAACCAGATGAATCATCATATGCGTCGGACAAAGTTCACAACATCTTGCAAGTAATGCATCATCCTGAAATACTCCTTTTATTTGATAAGATGGATCCGTATATCGATTGCCATATTCATCCTCAAAAATAACAGCAGCAGTATCCATATACACTGGTACCCAGGCAACTTGATTAGATACAGGACGTATCACTTCCTGCTGCAATTGCGCATAACGAATTACAACTCTCCTAGCAAATGGAAAACTTGTTGTGATTTTCTTTGCAAAAAGTAAATCTGGTACAACTTTCGCCTGACTGTCATTTAATGAATCTACTGATAAAAATTCATGGTATAGCCGATTCATTCTCCCATTTACATTACCTTTTTGAATTTGATTATTAACAAAATCTTCCATTCTCTTCTTATAATTTTTATAAATTTGGCTTTTCTTGTTGTATTTCTTAACAATATAAGTATATAAAATACACTTACTCTTTTCATCTAATCCATCTTTATCCATATAGGATTCTACAATACGTTCTGGTATTTCATCCTGTCCGCTTTCAGAAAGAGAATACATATAATACTCTTCTAAACTAGTCAGAGAAATATTGCGCTGAATGCCAAGTACATACCACTTTTGATATTTTTTATCGGTTTTCCCTTTCCGTACCAACAATCCGCAAATCGCCTCAAGTAACGAACGGCTTTCCTCTTCTTTATAAAGAGCACAAAGCAGACGGTAATAAATGGAAAAAAATTTCATATCTGGTGTCGGTAAACTAAGCATTTGATTCTTAATATTATCATCGAGTAAGTGGTTTTTCACACCATAAAATAACATTTGAAGCTCAAATTGGCCTACTTGCTCCAGTAATCGTGGATTCACTTTTAGAATACGACACGCCAAAGAGTATAAAATTGGGCTATGAATTCCCTCTTCAAACATTATCTTCAAAAACTGATAGGCATTCTCTTCTTTTGCATAATTAGGATTTAAACATAATTCCAGATACGCCAATAATGCATTTGGCTTTTTTTCAAAATAATGGTTTACTTGCTCTCTTGCAAAACTAGTCCCTTCTTTATTCAATAAGGCTCGTATGTAAAGCATAAAACAATATGCTTCTGGATCTTCCTCTTTTCCTCTTCTAATTGCCTCTTCTACCCATTCTAACACATGAATAGTCATTTGATATTTATTCTCTAACAAATACACCCATGCACGTAGTAAATGCAATCTTACGTTATCTGGATCATGCTTCATAATATCGGTGGCTTGCTGCTCTAATGCATCTAATGCATCTTTATCTGGCATTTGTTTATTTTCATAAGCCATTAAAAGTGCATATATTTTTTCCCAACCTTTTTTATTTTCTTCTCGCTTCTTGCGTACTTTCGCTGGAGCATTGATATGAACGGTGTAGGTCAGTTTCTCATATGGAGTTTTTATCCAAATACATGCATCATTTTTTCCTGGATGCAACTTTGCAATCTCTACTTTATACATCCAGTTATAAGAACCACCCTTAAAGTCCGCTGATGTAACTTGCTTTTTGTCAAACTGAATCCATGGCATATCGGTTTCACATGTAATTTGAGTATATCCCCATCCACTTACACTTAATTTAATTTCACCGAGTAACTTTCTGCCTTGTTCTCTTGTAATCTCTTCAATTGAATCACCTGATTGTTCCAATATAATATGTACAGGTTCTTTCTCATGCAATGCAACAAGAAATTCCTCCATTGCACTTGCTTCACTATTTCCACCAAGCAATCCATAATAAAGAGCACGATGAGAAATCTCTTTCATAAATTTTCTTCGGATAAAATCTTTATCTAAAAATATTTGCAAAGCAGTAGAAAAATCCTTTTTGGCTAGATCAGTAAATTGACTCAACTCCTGTATTACCTCTGATGCATGATCCTGCAAAACAGTCACTTTAAAATGATATGGCAGATAATATTCTCCCCCATTACTTATAAGGCAAAATTCTCCATCAATACTATCACCAGCCACTGCATAAGAAGCATCCACTTCTATTAATACTCGGATGATTGTTCCAGTAATTTCTCTATGCTTTACATTTACACATACATGCGAAGAATACAAAATTCCCTCAATGGGAATCTCATTATCACTTGTTATTAAAAACTCATAATTATGTACTTGCCCTTCTAATACTTGTTCTCTTAATTCTTGACTTGAGAATACAATTTGAGGGATTACACCAGTTACAGTTCCTCTTGCAATTTGATTAATGCGTTCATTCATTTTTACCTCCTAGTGCCACATTTACTGCGGCATAAATTCAGGGATGAGCGAACCTTTGTTCAGCTCTATCTCCTAATAGCACACTTACAGTGAACAGCATAAAACTTTCATAACTCAACATAATTTTAAGATTATTTTATTTTTTCTACAAAAATTTTATCCTCTCACTACGGCATGAATTCTGGGAGAAACTGCTGTTACAGCTCCTCTCTCTTTTTTAATTCTACTGCACATATGCTTTTATTTTATATCAAAAGGCAGTACAATTCAAGAGAGATTTGTCGTTTTTCAAAGTTTTTTGAAGAGAAGCAGTCGTAATACAATTATAAAAAGCGGTACAAAAAGTAAGTATCCCTTTGGAGGACGTTTTCACTTTACCGCGATCCCAGTCATACTAAGCACTTGCATTATGCAAATCTAGTACTTCCATTCATCAAACTCCTCTTATAAGGATACTTACCTTTGTGTCACTCATTTACAATAAAAAGAAACTAACTACATTTGAGCTAAGTCATCCTGACTAATCAGCTCAATCTTATTTTTAGAGAGTACATCAATGGCCTTTTCATTATCTTGTACACGAAATACCATATAAGCAAAATCTTTTTTCTTCATTGTAAATGCATAAGTATAATCTAAGTTTACTCCATTTTTGCCAAGAATATTTAAAATATTTAGCAAGCTGCCTGCTTCATCTGGAACAGCAACGGCTAAGACTGGTGTGATTGAACATACATACCCATTCTGTTTTAGTACACAGATAGCTTTATAAGGATCTTGTACAATAATCCGCAGTATTCCGAAATCTTCGGTCTCTCCTACAGACATCGCCCTCATATTTATCTCCTCTTTTGACAAAACATCAATTAACTCTGCCAATGAACCTGGACGGTTCTCTAAAAAGATAGATATTTGTTTTACTGTCATATGGTTCTCCTTTCTTAGAATTATTATTTATTTAATATAAGTTACGTTTATCAATTACACGTACTGCCTTTCCTTCGCTTCTCGCAATCGTTTTAGGCTCTACAAGACGCACCCTTGCATAAATACCAAGCATTGCCTTTAATGCATCTACTAACTCTCTTTCCTGTGCAGCTATCTTTGTAACGGAATCGGAGAACATTTCTGGAGTCATTTCCACCTGTACTTCCAACGTATCGCTATTATTTACTCGATTAACAATAATCTGATAATTTGCTGGATATCCTTTATTTAACAATACGGTTTCAATTTGAGATGGGAATACATTTACGCCCTTAATAATCATCATGTCATCACTTCTGCCCATTGGCTTACTCATTCTAACATGTGTTCTTCCACAAGAACATTTTTCTCGGCTTAAAACACAAATATCACGGGTGCGGTAACGAAGCAATGGAAATGCCTCTTTTGTAATACTTGTAAATACAAGCTCTCCCTTTTCTCCTTCTGGAAGTACTTCTCCTGTTACTGGATCAATAATCTCTGCGATAAAATGATCTTCATTGATATGCATACCTCTTTGTTCGCTACATTCAAACGAAACACCAGGACCTGAGATCTCAGTCAGACCATAAATATCATATGCCTTAATTCCAAGAGATTTTTCAATATCACGACGCATCTCCTCTGTCCATGCCTCAGCTCCAAAAATACCAGCTTTCAATTTAATCTTATCTCTCAGGCCTCTTTCATTGATCGATTCTGCCAAATAAGCTGCATAAGACGGCGTACAACAAAGAATTGTAGAACCTAAATCACACATAAATTGAATCTGACGTTCTGTATTGCCAGATGACATAGGAAGCGTCATACTTCCAACTTTATGAGAGCCACCATTTAATCCAGGTCCTCCAGTAAACAATCCATATCCATAACATACATGGACAACGTCTTTCTTTGTTCCGCCAGCTGCCATGATCGCACGTGCGCAACACTCATCCCATAAATCAATATCATGTTGCGTATAAAATGCCACAACTCTTCTTCCTGTTGTACCACTTGTCGATTGAATACGTACGACATCTTCTAGCGGAGTAGCCAAAAGACCATATGGGTAAGCCTGTCTTAAATCATCTTTTGTCAAAAATGGAAGTTTATGTAAATCCGCAGTGGATCGAATATCTTCTGGTACAACTCCTTTTTCTTCCATTTTCTTTCTGTAATATGGAACATGTTCATAAACATGCTTCACTTGTTTTACAAGTCTTTCATCCTGCCATGCTTGAATTTGTTCTCTAGAAGCACATTCAATTTCTGGCTGATAATAATTCTCCATTGGTCTTCATTCCTTTCCTAACTTTGTAATTCTGTCCAAAAATACCATTTCATTTTTTTATTTTACTGACATAATAACATTTTTTATTAGTTTCATTATAACATTTTAGTGCAATAAAGTAAATAATAATCTTGTATTTTTTCATTTTTTTATAAAAATTGCTCTCATTTTTCTTGCTGCTGCCTGAATATCAGGTGCTCCAATCACAGAAGAAACAACTGCCAGACCATTAATCCCTGTATCCACAAGTTGTTCTGCATTATTATGATTAATGCCTCCAATTGCTACAATAGGAATGGAAACTGCCGCACGAATCTCTTTTAATTTTTCTTTTCCAATTACCTTGGCATTCCCTTTTGTGTTCGTTGCAAACATTGCTCCAACTCCCAAATAGTCTGCTCCATCTTCTACTGCTTTGCAAGCCAATTCTACGGTACGGGCAGATACCCCAATAATCTTATCTTGTCCCATAATGCGACGCGCCTCTTTTGCAGGAATATCTTCTTGTCCTAAGTGTACTCCTGCTGCATTGACTGCCATAGCAATATCAATACGATCATTAATAATCAATGGTACATGATATTGATCTGTGATCCATTTAATACGTTTCGCCATTTCAAAAAACTCTCTGGAAGAACTGTGTTTTTCTCTTAGCTGAACAAGGCTACATCCTCCCAGAATTGCTTGTTCTACTGCCTCTTCCAATGTATTGGTACTCATTAAATCTCTATCAGTACACAAATATAATGTATAATCAATCTCACTCTTTTTCAATTTTTAGTTTCTCCTTTATTTTCTCTTCATCCATTCGGCTAAGTGCATTCATCAATTCTACTTTAAAACTTCCCACGCCCAATGCACCAGCCTGTTCTTGTGCAATTTCTCCTGCAATCCCCATAATGGAAATTCCTGCTGTTGCAGCCACAACACTATCTTCCTCTGTTAAGAAAGCTCCAATCAATGCAGTTGTCATACATCCTGTTCCTGTAACTTTTGATAACGTGGAAGTTCCACTATAAACTTTTATTAATTGGTTTCCATCTGTTATAATATCTACTTTCCCAGTCACTGCAATCGTCGTATTCCATTTATTTGCAGCTTTTTTTGCTATTTCTATATCTGTTTGTAATGACGTTTCTTCACGGCAGTCTACTCCTGTTGATGGCATTTCCTCTTCTGCAACCCATGCAATTTCAGAACGATTTCCTCGTATCACAGCTACTTGGACTTGATTTAAAATATCCCAGACAGTCTGCTTACGCAGATAGGAAGCTCGTACTCCGACTGGATCTAAAATAACTGGAATCCCTCTCTGATTTGCCACTCTTCCTGCACGTATCATAGAATCTTTTGACCATTTTTTTAAGGTACCTGTATTCAAAACAAGCGCATTCGCCATTGCAGTGATTTCTTCTACTTCTTCTGGAGCGTCCGCCATAATCGGAGATGCTCCAATTCCCAGCAGTACATTGGCACAGTCATTAATCGCAACATAATTCATAATATTGTGAACCAAAGGAGACTGTTTTTTTACTCTTTCTATTAATTTTACAATCTTATTTTCCATTTTATTTCCTTAACTTGTTTTCTCTACTTTGCATTCAATTCTTTCATTGTTTTTCTAAACTGGAACATGAACATACATACCGTTGTTGTCACTGCAATTACATCTGCAACTGGCTCCGCGAGAAAAACTGCCATCGCCTTATCCTCAAAAAAGTTTGGCAGCAGAAAGATAAATGGAATTAATAAAATAATTTTTCTTAATACAGCTAAGAACAATGAAACTTTTGCATTTCCAATCGCAACGAATGTTTGTTGACATCCAATCTGCAAACCAAAAATAATACTAACTGCCATATAAATACGAATGGCCCATTTTGTATAGGCAGTCAGTTCTGGATCTGGCGTAAAAATTCCAATAAATAGATTTGGAACAAACATCGCAATTGCCCATATTAAACCAGAAAATACAACACACGCAATTAATTGCAGGAAAAAGGCCTTTTTCACACGATCTGCTTTTCTTGCTCCATAATTAAAGCTAATAATTGGCTGTGCTCCCTGTGTCAAGCCCTGAAGCGGAAGCATTGAGAACTGCATAATACTGGACAATATTGTCATGGAACCAACTGCAATATCCCCTCCATATTTTAATAAAGAAGAATTAAAGCAGACCGAAATAATACTTTCCGTAGACTGCATTACAAATGGAGACATACCTAAAGCTAAACAAGGTAAGTAAATTTTAGGCTCAATTTTCAGATATTGCTTTTTAATACGAAGGATTGTTTTCTTTCCCATCAAAAATTTCAATACCCAAAATGCTGACAACGCCTGAGAGAGAATCGTAGCAAGTGCTGCTCCCTTAACTCCCATATTAAATACAAAAATAAAGATTGGGTCTAAAATAATATTCGCAACAGCTCCAATTACAACACTTAACATACTTATCGTTGCAAATCCTTGCGATGTAATAAAATTGTTCAGCCCCAGCGCAATTTGAACAAATAATGTACCACATGCATAGATCTGAATATAGTCTACGGCATATTGAATCGTATTTTCACTCGCTCCAAATACCAAAAGTAAATCTCTTCCAAAAATCAAAAAAACAATCGTCAATACAATACCAGAAACAAATGTCGCAGTAGTACAATTGCCAAGAATTTTTTCAGCTGCCTCTTTATCACCTTTTCCAAGCATAATGGATGCTCTTGGTGCACCTCCCATCGCAACTAATGCTGCAAATGCTGAAATAATCATAATAATAGGAAAACAAACTCCAACTCCTGTCAAAGCTGCTGCTCCAATTTCTGGAATATGACCAATATACATTCGATCTACCATATTATATAAAACGTTTACAATTTGTGCAGTAATAGCAGGAAGTGCTAATTGGAATAATAACTTTCCAACACTTCCACTTCCTAAATCTGTCTGTTTTTTATTTTTCATGATTCTTTCCTACCTCCAGTAAAAATATAAATTTTTAGAATTTTTTCCATGTATCTCTTACAAACAATAATAATAATGGGAACAATTCTAAACGTCCTGCTAACATGTCAAAAATTAATACAATTTTAGACCAATTTGAAAACAATCCAAAGTTTTGAGTTGGCCCAACCAGCTCTAGACCAGGGCCAATATTATTAAATGTAGCTGCTACCGCAGTAAAATTTGTAATCAAATCATAATTATCTAAACTAATCAACAATACCGATATAGTAAAAATTAAAAGATATGTGACCATAAAAACATTAATTGTACGGATGACCTCATGCTCCACTACCTTTCCATCCATTATTACTTTCTTCACAGATCTTGGATGTAAAAACTGATGAAATTCTTTCCGAATTGTTTTAAACAAAATAACTAAACGGGATACTTTTATGCCCCCACCTGTACTGCCTGCACATGCACCAACAAACATTAATATTACTAATATTGTCTTGGAAAATTCTGGCCACAGATTAAAATCGGTTGTTGCAAATCCCGTTGTTGTAATAATAGAACCAACTTGAAATGCCGATTGCTGAAGAGCAATTAAAATATTCGCATAATATCCACGAATATTCCATCCTATAATCAATATAGCTCCTATAATAATTCCAAAATACCACAGAACTTCTTCATTAAGAATAGCTTTTTTGGGTTTTTTCATTATAATTAAAAAATATGCATTAAAGTTCACACCAAATAAAATCATAAATATCGTAACAACAACTTGAATATATACGGAATATCCTGCCATGCTGTCATTTTTAATTCCAAATCCGCCTGTACCAGCTGTCCCAAATGATATTGTTAGCGAATCAAACAGAGATGCACCTCCCAATAACAGCAAAATAACTTCTATAAGTGTCATAGTCAAATAAATTCCATATAAAATCTTTGCTGTAGACCGCACTTTAGGAACTAAACGGCTAACAGATGGACCTGGACTTTCTGCTTTCATTAGATTCATATGATAGCCACCAGTTAAAGGAAGCAATGACAGTAGCAGCACAAGCACTCCCATACCTCCAATCCAGTGGGTAAAACATTTCCAAAAGATCATACTGTATGGCAGTGATTCTACATCTGCTAAAATACTTGCTCCTGTTGTAGTAAAACCAGAAACGGTTTCAAACAACGCATCCACAGGATTTGGAATGCTTCCGCTTATTACAAACGGAACTGCTCCCATACAGCTCAACACAATCCAGCTAAGTGCCGCTGTTACAAAACCTTCTTTTACATAGAACACTTTATTTTTTGGTCTTTTTAATGTCAGTGGTATCCCAATTGCAAGACAAATTAAAATTGTAATGAGAAAACTCCATATAGCCGTTTCCTTATAAATAATCGCAGTTAATGCTGGTAGAACTAATAATGCTGCTTCTGCCTTTAAAATCCATCCAATAATATATATGATAATGGAATAATTCATTGTTTTTCCCTCTATTTCTTCAGAATATCTCGAATATCTCGCAGTCCTTTTTGTATCGTAACAACGATAACTGTATCACCCAACTGAATACTATCGTTACCTCTTGCAATATGTATTTTTCCACCACGATTAATACACCCAATCAGTAAATTATCTTTCAGCTGAAGTTGTGACAATGGTACATCCGTTACTGGAGATTTCTCATGTACTGCAAATTCTAATGCTTCTGCACGATTATCTAGAATATGATATAAATTTTCCACATTACTTCCAATTGAATTTTGTAATGCACGAACATATTGTAAAATATAATCCATTGTAATATACTTTGGATAAATAACGCTTCCAAGATCTAGCCGTTCAATAATATTGTCAAACGCAATTCGATTGACTTTTGTAACAAGCTTAACATTCGAATGTTCCTTTGCATAAAGCGAAAGTAAAATATTTTCTTCATCCACATTAGTCAATGTAACAAATGCTTCTGTATGAGGAAGTCCTTCCTCCAACAATAGATTTTTATCTGTTCCATCCCCGCATATAATCTCCGCATTTGGCAGCAATTCGTTTAATTCATCACAGCGTGCTTTATCTTTCTCCACAATTCTAACTTTAATTTTCATATCCAATAACAAATTAGCCAAATAATGTGCTAACTTTCCTCCCCCTACAATTAGGGCATTTTTTACTTGATTTGTTTTCAGACCAATTTTCTTAAAAAAATCTGCTGCATTTTTAGGAGAAGCAATAATAGATAGTACATCATTATCCTTTAATATAAAATCTCCATCTGGTATTGAGATTTTCTCTTCTCTTTCTACACCACAAATTAAAATATCCGCATTAAATTTCCTTCGGATATCTTTAATCAGAACATTATTTAGATGAAACTCTGGACGGATACGAAATTTTAACAATTCCACACGCCCCTTTGCAAACGTATCAATTTTAATTGCGGAAGGAAAACGCAGCAATCTAGAAATCTCCAATGCTGCCGCATATTCTGGATTAATAATCATTGAAACTCCCAGCCGTTCTTTAATGAATCCAATTTCTTTACTATAAATCGGATTACGAACACGTGCAATTGTCTGGCAATTACCTGTTTTCTGCGCAATTAAACAACACAATAAATTCAATTCATCGGAACCAGTGACTGCAATTAAAATATCTGCTTTATCTACACCTGCTTCCATCTGAGTATTAATACTCGCGCCATTGCCATAAAGACGGATTGCATCAATATTTTCTGGTATTTCTTGAACCTTTTGTGCGGATGTATCAATTAACACTAAGTCATGGTTTTCCTCACTCAATTGTTCTGCAAGTGTAATTCCTACCTTTCCACATCCAATAATAATAATCTTCATAATACTTCTCCATTCTATATCATAAAATTTAAAGATTTCTCTTTCATATAATCTAGAAAGAGAGCCATCCTTATTTATAAAGATTTTTAATTATTATAGCATTGTATCAAAAAATAGGGAACCATTTTCCCCAAAATATTATTGGTTCTTATAATTCCTTTTATAGAATTTCTTCATGAATTCATAACATAATGTATCATATACTTTATAATTGCTTATATAATTCTAATATCGCCCCATAATCCTCTCCATAGAAGAAATAATAATCAATCTGTCCAATTCCTTCCGTATAGAGATAGGTCCCATACATAGGTATATTACAACAGATTACATCTTTCTGCGCTGCAACCCCAATACCATACCCATATTTCGAAATCAGAAGTGGCATGCGCAGCTTTTGTTTGCCAAAACTAATATATCGCGCCTTCTGATTCATTTGTATCAATTCATCTGCCAATATTCCTTTTGCAGAAAGCTTTTCATCCTTATTCCAGTCAAAATATACCCAAGTCTGAGAGGCAACACCAGATTCCACTTGCCGTGGTAATGCTGCTTTCTCTGCCAACAATAATTTCCCCTTTTTATTAAAAAACAGTATGGCACCTGTTCTTTTATCGATTCTAACAGTAATTTTTCCTGTTCCAACTTCTACTAGTTTTTTTCCAGTTCTAGCCGTCCATGGAACTTGACTTTCCAATTTATAGTCCCAATAACCATCCGCAAATTTTTCCACTTGACCTTTCACAAACTGTACTCGAATTATTGTATCACCCAGAGGTGTCAGCCTTAGTGTTCCGTAATTACTGATCAAATCCAAATATTTTTTTGTTTTCTTTAACGCATGAATTGCATTATCAATACGATTATTTCCCTTTAACTGCATTAGGCTGCACAACAAATTATTATTCGGAATATCCCCAAAATTATGGCACGATGGATTAATTGGAACAGAAATTTTCCCTTCTTCCTTTTTTCTTATTGAAAGTTTCCAATTACTGCTTTTTTTCTTTGCTTTATCAGCAATTCCCATTATTACACTTTGCTGCTTTATCCCTTCATTTTCCAAAGAATACATACGCTTTTCTTTAGCTACTGGTTTTCCAATCAGGTCTGTCAAGTCTCCCTGATGAACAACCGCCAACTCATGCAGTGCACGAGTGGCTGCCACATATAGAAGCTTTACATATGGGTCTTCTGCCTGATAGTTTTCGGCGGACGGATGATAAATCAATACTGCATCAAATTCCAGCCCTTTTGTATATTCCACTGGAAGTACCATAACACCACATCCAAATTCCGTTGTTTCCAAATTGCTGTCCACAAGCGACAGTTTTTCACTGAGATGTCCACTTACCATAGATGCCTCCACTTCATCCCAGCAGATTACCGCGATCGTTTCATAACCTTCTTTCTGCCAATCCTTAATCGTCTTTATCGTTTCCTGAAGCATATCTTCTTCATCCCTGCACTCTGTCACACGCACCTCATTTCCATGACGGCTAATTGGATCTACTGGATAGATAGAAAAGTTTCCATGGCGCAAAATCTCTGTTGCAAAGTTAGAGATTTCTACAGTATTTCGGTAGCTTTTTTTCAATAATCCAAAACTGTCAAAACTTCCAGTTAATATGAGATCCTGTAAATCCTTCCAGTCATTCAGACCATAGCCAAAATGAATATTTTGTGATACATCTCCCATAATCGTATAAGTACAGCTGCGGAGACAGTATGCCAATGCTCCATATGCCATCATACCAAAATCCTGTGCCTCATCAATAATCACATGACTTGCTTCACGGATACCATCCGTTTCCTTGATACGTTTATATAGATAAGCTAATGCAGCTAAATCATAAATATCAAAAACATTCTCTATAAAGGGCACAGTCTTTCCTTTCTGTTCCTGCACCTGCAAAAAATTCTGATAACTTTTAAATATAGAACCACCCCAGACATTTTTTCCGAAATGCCATCGATAGGTACGCTGCAATTCTTTTTTCTCTTCTGAGGTATAGGAAATATATTTTCCTGTTAATTCATTTTCCAGCTTTGACAACAGAATTTCATTTAGCATATTAATCTTACTCTGCATGGACATCTTTGGATTATTTTCCAAGTAGTTATGGATCATCGCTTCGTCCATAAGAAGGACTCCATTTTTTTCCATACGTACTTCCATTTGAGGAATCACTGTATTCTCATATTCCTTGCAGAACTGTTCCAAATCATGGAACCATTCATAGCTCCCTTTGAGACAAATATCTTTATTCTTTTTATCTACGGAACAAATGCGATGAATCCTCGGATCCCAATCTTCATAGAGAAGCCGCACAAACAACTGCTCCATCGTCATCTGTGATACTCCATACACATCCAAATCTGGCAAAACACTAGTAATATAATTTAGCAGAATTCGATTACTTCCAATAATATAAAAGTCTTCTGGACGAAATTCTTCCTTATAGTTATATAGAATATAAGAAATACGGTGCATCGCCACTGTTGTCTTTCCTGAACCTGCCACTCCCTGAACAATCAGATTTGTCTTTGGTGATTTGCGGATAATCATATTCTGCTCTTTCTGTATCGTAGCAATAATTTCTCCAAGCACTGCTTTCTTGTTTTTTGCCAGATACTTGTTCAAAAGATCATCGGTTGCCACTACATCAGAGTCAAAGAAATCTTTTAATCTATCTTCTGCAATTTCGTAAGTACGTTTCCGTTTCAGATCAATATTATAGGTGCCTTCATTTTTTACTGTATAACTGCAAGGTCCCAAAGCATTTTCGTAATAAACTGATGCCACGGGTGCCCTCCAATCTATAACAATCGGTTCCAATCCATTTTTAGAAATACCAACTCGTCCGATATAATAAGACTCCTCTTGAGGCTGATTTGGATCTTTGAAATCAATTCGTCCAAAATATGGTTTTTTTCTTGCCTTTCGATATCGTATCAGATCACGCTTATTCTCTTGCAATCGTGACTGTGTATTATGCAAAAGAGCTAGTGCCTGTTTATCTTTTGGTCCGTAAGTTTCCATCAAATCATGCAATTCATCGGATAATTGCTTAATATAACCTTCGGTTCTTACAAGGTTTTCCTGTGCCACATCCAGAATCTCTGCCAGTTGTTTTTCTTCTTCTTCCCGACTCAATCCTGGAATTGGGCGAAATGTTCTCTTTTCTTTCATCTTCTTATTTATTCCCTCCCTTTCAGTCTTCCTATCGTCAATTTCATTCTAATATATCATAGAATCTAATTCATTGGAATCAATATCCGCCCTATTAGGCTACTTTTTCGTGTTTTTGCAGGGCGAAAGGTCATGTTTTTTCATATAAGCATGAAAAACATGACCTTTCGTCCCTTATATTATTGTTTTACAATTTCTCCACATGCAATCTTGCTTCCTGAATCCCCAGAAGGCTGTGTATGAAAATCATCTGGCATATCATGAATTACAACGGTACAACCTATAATTTCTTCTGGCTGGAAGCGATCGGTATAAAAGATTTGCATTGCTATTCCATGATTTGAAAACAATGGCGGTAAGTCGCCTGCATGTTCTGGATGAGGACAATCACTTGGATTATAATGAAGTTTCGTATTGGCAAACGGATCTGTTTCATTTCCAGTACACTCGCTACCTTCATGAATATGAAATCCCCAAATACGCCCTTCGCATTCTCCCTCTTCTACTGGAAATCCTGCAATATGCACTACTACCAAAGTGCCCATCCAAATAGGATAAAAAGATACAATACCATAAATCTGTGCAAATTCTCCCGTGCCATATAAATGAGCATGTGATTCTGGTTTCTCTTTTTGCAGAACTTCTGCAACCTCTTTTATTCCATTTCTCATACGCAATACCTACTTACACTTCGACTGATCAAATTCAGGATTAAATGCATAGAAGTTCTTGCTGTCCAAACGTTCCTGAACAATGCGAAGTGCCTCACCGAATCTTTGGAAATGTACAATTTCACGTTGTCTTAAGAAACGGATTGGATCACATATTTCTGGATCTTTTATAAGTCGAAGGATATTGTCATAGGTGGTTCTAGCCTTCTGTTCCGCTGCCAGATCCTCGAACAGATCAGTAATTACATCGCCTTTGGATTGAAATTCACATGCATTAAATGGAATTCCTCCCGCAGCCTGTGGCCAAAGTGCGGTTGTATGATCCACATAATATTTGTCAAATCCTGATTCCTTAATTTCTTCTATACTAAGATTTCTTGTTAGTTGATATACAATTGCAGAGATCATCTCCATGTGAGCTAATTCTTCTGTACCAATATCGGTTAGAAGTGCCTTACACTCTGCATATGGCATTGTATAGCGCTGTGAGAGATATCTCATAGAAGCTGCCAATTCGCCATCTGGACCTCCAAATTGACTTATAATTACTTGAGCCAATTGTGGATTTGGCTGTGAGATTTTTACTGGATATTGTAATCGCTTTTCATAGTTCCACATCAGCAGTTCCCTCCTTTTTCCCATGGCCATGGTTCATGAACCCAGTGCCAGTGTTCACAAGCCTCTACTTGATCGTTCTGAAGTGGTTCAAACTTTTCTTGATATGCTTTTAACGCTTCTTTTCTCATTTTTGCACATTTTTTATAATAGCATAATGCTTCTTCATCACAAGGATGGGTATCAAGGAATAAAACGGCTTCATCTAATGCAAAGCTCGCTTCGTTTAACTGGTTCATTAAAGTTTCTTTTTCACTCATTGACATCCGCACCTCCTTGCGCAAAATCCAATTTCAAATGGTTTATCCAACTCTTTAAAAATTGTTCCTGTCTCAAATCCATCTCTCATATCATTTACCATTCGAAAACATTGCCACGGAACATAACCCATACCAACTGGACTATTCTTCCATTCATCTTTTTTGCATGGATAGCAACTATTGTCTTCCCCTTTATCACAGTCCTTTTTCATTTTATTACAGTCACAATCGGAACGATTTGAATTATTTTCATCTCTTTTACAGTTATTTCCTGTTCTTTCACAACCACAGCCATTTCTTTCCTTTGCACAGTGGTTTCTCATTCTTCCACATCCGCATCCATTCTCTGTTCTTGTATTATTATTTCCTGACCTATTACATCCACAACCATTCTCTGTTCTTGTATTATTATTTCCTGATCTATCACATCCACAGCCATTTTCTGTTCTTGTATTATTATTTCCTGATCTATTACATCCACAGCCATTTTCTGTTCTTGTATTGTTGTTTTCTGATCTGTTGCATCCACAGCTATTTTCCATTCTTGTATTATTATTTCCTGATCTATTACATCCACAGCCATTTTCTGTTCTTGTATTGTTATTTTCTGTTCTGTTACATCCACAGCTATTTTCCATTCTTGTATTGTTATTTCCTAATCTGCCACATCCGCAGCGACTCTCCATATTTGCGCAATTACAATCCTTTTTCTCATCTTTCAAACAGGAATCATTTATATTTGAACCAGAACGCATCCCTCTGCGCTCCATCTGCACAGAACGATTACGATACATCCTGTTATTATTTCTTCTTGCATAATAACATTCCATCTTTTCATTCCTTCTTTTCTTCTTTTCTCTATATTGTATGAGAAGAACTTCTTTTGGTGCGAAGTTTCTTTGCTCTATTTCTCACTTACTTGAAAATCTAATCATATTTTTTACATTTTTGTTCCCTTTTTTTTACTTTTCTTGTGAAAAGCAAATAAACTTTACATCTATTCATTTTACTGTCTTGTCAGTTGTTAATTTTTACTGTATAATTCCTGTAATATTGAATAAGGCTTATCGTCTTATTCATTTAAGAAGAGTTTAAGAAGGGAGGACGGCCTTTTTCGATTGGCCGTATTAATTATGAATTCACTAATGGAACAAATCCAACAGTTAAAAAAAGAAAAAAATGCCATTATTATGGCACATTACTATGTTCCTGATGAGGTACAGGCAATTGCTGACTATATCGGTGATTCCTTTTATTTAAGTAAAATTGCTACTAAGGTAAAAGAAGATACCATTGTATTTTGTGGTGTTTCTTTTATGGGAGAAAGTGCCAAGATTTTAAATCCATCTAAGACTGTCCTTCTCCCAGATATAACCGCAGACTGTCCAATGGCTCATATGGCAGACATTGATACAATTCAACGAATTAAATCAGAATATAAAGATGTAGCAGTTGTCTGTTATATCAATTCGACAGCCGAATTAAAATCATACTCCGATGTCTGTGTAACTTCTTCTAATGCAATTGCAATCGTAAAAGCACTGCCAAATAAAAATATCTTCTTTATCCCAGATCAAAACCTGGCACATTATGTAGCAACACAGGTTCCAGAAAAACATTTTATATTCAATGATGGATATTGTCCAATTCATAAAGATATTACGGTCAGCGACGTAACAACCGCCAAGCGTCTTCATCCTGATGCGGAATTTTTAGTTCATCCTGAATGCCCACCTGATGTACTAGCCTATGCCGATATGATTGGAAGCACATCAGAAATCATTGATTATGCTTCTAAAAGTACCAAAAATGAATTTATTATCGGAACAGAGGCTGGAGTCTTATACGAATTAAAACAAAAAAATCCAAATAAAACATTCTATACTGTAACCAATCACCAATGCTGCACGGATATGAAAAAAGTAACGTTGGAAAAAATCCGAGATGTATTACTTTCTTATAATGGAAATGTAGAGGTTAGTGACGAGCTTCGTCATACTGCTCATTTGCCATTAAACCGTATGTTAGAATTAGCGAAATAAAAAATAAATTTCCAAATACATAAAAATTTGTGTCATAATTACTGCACATTAGGAGGAGAAAATGGAAAACCAAAAAACAGATGTTGTTATTGTAGGAAGTGGTGTTGCTGGTTTATACTGTGCATTGAACCTTCCAAGAGATAAAAACATTTTAATGATTACAAAAGAAGATGTGGAAAGTAGTGATTCCTTTCTCGCTCAGGGAGGAATCTGTGTTTTACGAGATGATTCCGACTATGATAGTTTTATGGAAGACACATTAAAAGCTGGTCATTACAAAAACCGCAGAGAATCGGTTGATATTATGATCCGCTCTTCCAGAGAAACGATTCAAGATCTCATTCAATATGGAGTAGAATTTACAAAAGAAAATGGAAAAGAAGTTTATACAAGAGAAGGCGCCCATTCCAAACCTCGTATTTTATTCCATGAAGACATTACAGGTAAAGAAATTACAAGTAAGCTATTGACTCAGGTGAAAAAACTTGATAATGTTACCATTATGGAGTATTGTACTATGGTTGATCTAATCTGCCAAAATAATCGCTGTGCTGGTATTTTAGTACGGGATAAAGAGGGCCATTTCTTTACGATTGAAGCTTGCTATACATTATTGGCATGTGGTGGTGTAGGTGGATTATATAAACATTCTACCAATTTCCGTCACTTAACAGGAGACGCACTTGCTATCTGCTTAAAACACAAGATTGAATTGGAACATATTGATTATGTCCAAATTCATCCAACTACATTATACTCCACAAAACCTGGTCGTCGCTTTCTAATTTCAGAATCTGTACGTGGAGAAGGAGCCTTACTGTATAATAAAAATGGGGAACGTTTTGCCAATGAACTGCTGCCTCGTGATGCACTAACCAAAGAAATTCGTAAGCAAATGGCCATCGATCAAATGCCTTATGTACATTTATCTATGGTTCCACTTGGAAAAGAAACGATTTTAAACCATTTTCCAAATATTTACCAGCATTGTTTGGAAGAAGGTTATGATGTAACAAAAGAACCAATTCCTGTCGTTCCTGCACAGCATTATTTTATGGGAGGCATCCATGTAGATGCATTTAGCAAAACCACTATGGATATGCTTTATGCTGCCGGAGAGACAAGCTGCAATGGCGTTCATGGAGCAAATCGTCTTGCCAGTAATTCTTTATTGGAAAGTCTTGTATTCGCCAAACGTGCAGCACAGCAAATGACAGAACAATTTCCAGAATCCATGGAACAGCTTCCAGAACACATTCAATTTAATAAGCTTGTCGGATCACTTAATATGAAGGAATATAATGATGTAGAATTACTTCAGCAGCAATATAAAACGATGATTTTAGAGGAAATGGAAAGGGAGAAAAACTCAGATGAATAACATTACAATGAAATTAAATGCCGATCATTTGATTTTACAAGCATTAGAAGAAGATATCACAAGTGAAGACATTACTACCAATGCAGTTATGCGTACATATCAGCTTGGAACCGTTCAATTAATCTGTAAACAGGACGGTGTGATCGCTGGATTAGAAGTATTTGCAAGAACCTTTCAACTATTAGATCCAGAAGTAACCGTAACCTTCTATGTGAAAGATGGAGACTGTGTCACCAATAAACAAGTTCTGGCCGATGTAACGGGAGACATTCGGGTACTTCTTTCGGGAGAACGCACTGCATTAAACTATTTACAGCGGATGAGTGGAATCGCTACTTATACTCGTTCCATTGCGGATTTATTAAAAGGAAGCAAAACCAAATTGTTGGATACAAGAAAAACAACCCCAAATATGCGTGTATTTGAGAAATATGCAGTAAAAGTTGGCGGTGGATACAACCATCGTTACAATTTATCGGATGGAATTTTATTAAAAGACAACCACATTGGTGCGGCTGGAGGAGTAAAAAAAGCCATCACAATGGCTAAGGAATATGCACCATTTGTACGTAAAATTGAAGTCGAAGTGGAAACTATGGAGATGGTAAAAGAAGCAATTGAAGCAGGTGCAGATATTATTATGCTCGACAATATGACTCCAGAAATGATGAAAGATGCGGTTTCTTATATTAATGGAAGAGCAGAAACCGAATGTTCTGGTAATGTAACCAAAGAAAATGTGACCCGTCTCGTAGATATCGGTGTTGATTATATTTCCAGTGGTGCCTTGACTCATTCCGCTCCAATTTTGGACGTCTCCTTAAAAAATCTCCATGCAATTTAACCGAATCAAGGAATTCCCCTGCTTTGATTGCGAAAATCAATAAACAGTGGGTGGGGACTTACTTGTCTCAGGAGGAGTACAAGCCCCTTCTGAGAAGCCACGTAGTGGCTATTCGGTTATGAACACGTAGCGAAGCGGATTGCGAATATCCGCTTGACTTTTATTATTCTAAAATTTGTGGCAAAAGGAGGTTTCAATCAATTATGAATGGAGTAGAACGCAGGCAAGAAATCTTGAAACGAATTCAAGACAGTTCTTCCCCTATTTCTGGTACTGAGTTGGCAAAATCCTTTCATGTTAGCCGACAAATTATTGTACAAGATATCGCATTACTGCGTGCAACTGATGCCAACATTTTATCCACAAATAAGGGATATATTTATAACTCTTCAATTCGTGCGGTTCGCACATTTTATGTTTGCCACCCGAACGAAGCTATTCTAGATGAGTTAAATACAATTGTGGATTTTGGCGGAAATATTATCGATGTATTTGTGGCACATCAAGTCTATGGACAGCTCCGAGCAGAATTAAATATCAATACAAGAAAAAAAGCCATAGATTTTGCAAATAATATAAAAAATGGTCATTCCACGCCTTTAAATAACATTACATCTGGCTATCACTATCATACTGTAGCAGCTGATTCCGAACAGACACTAGATTTAATTGAAGAAGAACTAAGAAAAAAACATTATCTTGTCTCTGAATAAAAATAAAAGAATCTTATGTTATAGGAGGGCACAATGGAAATTAAAACAAAACGACTTGTATTAAAACCTCTCGGAGTACAATATTTAAACAGCGTTTTTCAATACGCCTCTGATTTTGACACAACTAAATTTATGGTCTATTTACCATCTGAAACAATCGAAGAAACCTTGGATTTCTTGCAGAAAGCTGAGAAAGAATGGCAGAAAGAAAAACCTGCATTCTATGAATTTGCAATTTTATTCGATAAAAAACATATCGGTGCAGTATCTTTATACTTAGATGATAGCAGAACAGAAGGTGAATTTGGATGGATTATTGACAAAGCATATTGGAATCAAGGTATTACAACAGAGGCAGCAAAAGCATTGTTCGATTTCGCTGTTAATCATCTTCACATAAAACATTTCATCGCCCATTGTGATGCAGAAAATACTGGCTCCTATCGAGTCATGGAGAAACTTGGAATGAAACGAACAGCGATAAATGAAGGCAGAAAAAACCGTTCTTCTGACGAGAATCGCAGAGAATATCAATATGAATTAATAATAGGGTGAAGGCAGAAAATGCCTTCACCTTTTTCCTTTTATTTTATATATTAATTCGCAGAAATATTCATGTACTTTTGTACAATTTGTAACTTCTGGATGGAAGGAAATCCCAATTTGATTTTTCCACTGTACTGCCACAATGTTTTGATTTACTTTCGCAAGTACTTCTACACCAGAATCTACTCTTTCAATATATGGAGCCCGAATAAAATTCATTGGAATTGTTCCAATCTCTTTCATTTGTGCTTCTACACAAAAGCTTCCTAACTGTCTGCCATAGGCGTTACGCTTTACGATAACTGGAAGTGTTCCAAAATAACTATGTTCATCATTGGACAGCTGTTTTGCAAGTAAAATTAACCCCGCACAAGTTCCAAGCACAGGCAGACCCTGTTCAATTTTTCGCTTTAATGGATTAAATAAATCCAATTCTTTTAATAATTTTCCCTGTACGGTGCTTTCTCCTCCTGGCAAAATCAATCCATCAAATGAACGCTCCAAATCTGTTTTCTTTCGGATTTCAAAACATTCCACTCCGATTTTATTCAACATCGTTTCATGTTCGATAAATGCACCCTGTACAGCCAATACTGCAATTACCATATTATTTTCCTCTTTCTGCCATTAAAAGAGCAATTTCATCTTCATTAATTCCAACCATTGCCTCTCCCAAATCTTCGGAAAGCTCTGCAATTAGTTTTGCATCCGTATAGTTTGTAACTGCTTTTACAATCGCTGCAGCACGCTTTTTTGGATTTCCAGACTTAAAAATACCCGATCCAACAAACACTCCTTCTGCTCCAAGCTGCATCATTAGTGCGGCATCTGCTGGCGTTGCCACTCCACCTGCTGCAAAATTAACGACTGGTAATCTTCCATTTTCATGCACATATTCCACTAATGCATATGGAACTTCCATTTCCTTTGCTGCCTGAAACAGTTCATCCTCTCTCATGGAAGTTAATCTTGCAATTTCTCGATTCATCATCCGCATATGACGAACCGCCTGCACAATATCTCCAGTTCCTGGCTCTCCTTTTGTCCGAATCATAGAAGCCCCTTCCTGAATCCGTCGAAGTGCCTCTCCCAAATCTTTAGCGCCACATACAAACGGAACACGGAACTTCGTTTTATCAATATGATAAACATCATCTGCTGGAGATAATACTTCACTTTCATCAATATAGTCAATTTCAATTGCTTCCAATACCTGTGCTTCTACAAAATGTCCAATTCTACACTTCGCCATAACAGGAATGCTAACTGCCTCCTGAATTCCTTTAATCATTTTCGGATCACTCATTCGAGAAACCCCTCCAGCTGCACGAATATCGGCTGGAATACGCTCTAATGCCATGACGGCACAGGCTCCTGCCTGTTCTGCAATCTGAGCCTGCTCTGGCGTCGTAACATCCATAATAACTCCGCCTTTTAACATCTGTGCCAACTGTTTGTTTAATTCATATCTATTGTTTTCCATATTATTCTTCATCCTTCTTCTTACTTTAGATGATCATCCTTTTATTGTATATACAATGGCCATTATAAAGGCAATCTGGTATTTTATCAAATACCAATTATAACATTTTTATCAATACCAATTTCGTTGCATTGATTTTCCGACCACAGTTTTACTCCATTAAAATTTACATTTTCACTTGATTTTTTCACTAAAATGAGGTATTCTATTCTTAGTTAGTTATAACTAACTACTATTACCTATATTCAGTCCATATTCCAATCGACATTTTAATAATTATTAAATATTGAGTAAGGAGGAATAATTATGAGTTATCAATTAGTAATGATTCGACATGGAGAAAGCGTATGGAATAAAAAAAACTTATTTACAGGTTGGACAGATGTCGATCTGTCAGAAACTGGAAAAAAAGAAGCGACACAAGGGGGAATTCTTTTAAAAGAAGCTGGATTTCATTTTAACGTTTGCTATACTTCTTATTTAAAACGGGCCATTCATACTGTGAATCATGTACTGGAACAACTAGATGAGGAATGGATACCTGTAATTAAAACTTGGAAATTAAATGAACGCCACTATGGGGCTTTACAGGGACTTAATAAATCAGAAACTGCTGAAAAATATGGAGAAGATCAAGTGAAAATATGGCGCCGTTCTTTTGATATTCAACCTCCAAAATTGGAAGAAACAGATGAAAGAAACCCTGCCCGACAATCTATGTACCAAGGAATTGATGCCAAAGATCTTCCTTTAGCAGAAAGTTTAAAAGATACGATTGCCAGAGTCATTCCATACTACGAGGAAATTATCAAACAGGATATTAAAGATGGAAAACAAGTTTTAATTGCTGCCCATGGAAATTCATTGCGAGCTTTAGTTATGTATTTGGATCATCTCTCTGAAAAAGAAATTACAGAATTGAATATTCCTACTGGAGTACCTCTTGTTTACGAATTAAATGATGAATTACAAGCAGTTTGCCATCATTACTTAGGAGACGAAGCATTAGTCCAACAAAAAATGTTAGCAGTCAAAAATCAAGGTGCGAAAAAGTAAAAATTGATGAGATATTTTCTTGGCGAGCAAAAAGAACCTCCACCGGAGCTTCTTTTTGCATATCACGATAAAAAAAGTAAAAGCAGATAGTATAAAACTACCTGCTTTTATTAATGAAAGGACAATTTATTTTGAAATATTAAATGCCTGCATTCCTGGATATATAGCTGCTGCACCCAATTCTTCTTCAATTCGCAGCAATTGATTGTATTTTGCTACACGCTCACTTCTGCTCGGTGCACCAGTTTTGATTTGACATGTATTCAACGCTACTGCTAAATCTGCAATCGTTGTATCTTCTGTCTCTCCAGAACGGTGAGAAGAAATTGCAGTATAACCTGCTTTATGTGCCATCTTAATTGCTTCTAATGTTTCAGAAACGGAACCAATCTGATTTAATTTAATCAAAATCGAGTTTCCGCAACCAAGACTGATTCCTTTTGCTAAACGTTTTGTATTTGTTACGAATAAATCGTCCCCTACTAACTGAACTTTGCCGCCCAGTTCTTTTGTCATCATCTGCCAACCTTCCCAATCTTCTTCGTCTAATCCATCTTCAATCGAATAGATTGGATACTTCTCACAGAGTGACTTCCAGTGAGCAACCAATTCTGCAGAAGTATATTTTTTTCCACATTTTGGCAATACATATTCTCCCTTTGTTCCACTCTTCCATTCACTGGATGCTGCATCCATAGCAAGTACAAAATCCTTTCCAGGTTCATATCCTGCTTTCTTAACTGCTTCTAAAATATATTCAATTGCCTCTTCATCACTTCCCAAGTCAGGTGCAAAGCCACCTTCATCTCCAACAGAAGTCGCTAAATTTTTCTCTTTTAACAGGGCTGCCAACGCATGAAATACTTCTGTACACCAGCGAAGTCCTTCTCTAAAACTTTCCGCTCCAGCTGGCATAATCATAAATTCTTGTACATCTACTGTATTTGCAGCATGAGCACCACCATTTAAAATATTCATCATTGGAACAGGAAGTCTGTTTCCATTCACACCGCCCAAAAAGCGATATAACGGAATTTCCAAAGCATTGGCAGCAGCACGTGCTGTTGCAATGGATACTGCTAAAATTGCATTTGCTCCCAAGTTAGACTTATCTTTTGTTCCATCTGCTTTAATCATAGCTTGATCAACTGCATAAATATCAGCAGCATTCATTCCTTTTATTGCTTCTGATATAACCGTATTAATATTTGCAACTGCTTTTGAAACTCCTTTTCCTCCAAAACGGCTCTTATCTTGATCTCTTAGTTCCAGTGCTTCAAATTCTCCCGTAGAAGCACCGCTTGGTGCCGTTCCCCTACCAACGGTTCCGTCAATTAGATAAACTTCTGCTTCTACAGTAGGATTTCCTCTAGAGTCAATAATTTCTCTTCCAATTACCTTTTCAATTTCTAAATGTTTCATATTCAGTCCTTTCCCATGGAATTCTTCTGCCTTAGCACCAACAAAAGAAACCTCCACCAGAGCTTTCTTTTGCATATCACGATAATAAGACAGAAGAAGTTTTCCATGATTTATTCACGCATAGTTAGCTATTACTAACTACTATAAGACTAACAAACATTATACGAAAAATCAAGAGTCGTTAATGGGTATTTTTCTCAATAGGAATCCTTCTGCTGTTTTTTCCACCAATATAAAGCACCTAGTAAATTAGCATCATTATAAAACTTACAAGCCTCTATTTCTGGCAGTGGTAACTCCTCAAGATTCCTTTCTCTTATTTTTTTTAATTCATCTTTCACAAACTTTAAAAATAAAGGTTGAATACTAATTCCCCCACCAATTAAAAACTTCTGTGGATCAAATATAAATTGGAGATTACTAATCAAAATCGCCAAGCGTCTTGTAAATAAACGAATTGCATGGATGGCTCGTTCCTCTCCTCCCTCTGCTCGCTTAAATAACGATTCTCCTGTATAATTTTTTTCGGCTTCCTCCAACGAAATTCCATAGCTATCTGCTACTAATTTTGTTAAACTTTTCGCTCCACATTGACAAGCAGCACTATATTCTAAATCAAATTCCATATCATTCATCACTGTTTGAATATAACTAAACTCTCCTGCCATAAAATGTTCCCCTTGAAGAATTTCTCCTTTATATACAATTGCTCCACCAATTCCAGTACCACAAACTAGCACAACCCCGTTCTCACAATCGGATAAATTTCCCTTCCAGACTTCTGCCAAGGCTGCACATTTTGCATCATTTTGTAAAGCAACAGGTACAGGAAAGTATTTTTGCAATATGGTAATCATCTCTAAATTTCGAATATATTTCAGTGCTCCTCCTGTATACATGAATCCTCTGTCTCCATCAATCATTCCTGGCATACTCAAAGCAATCCCGTCTGCCTTTTTAAGATTCCAAAGATTTTCTAATATTTCTAGAAAGGAATCCAAACAATCCAACGGGGTTGGAACTTTTCCTCTGTCCAGAATCTGTGCATTTTCATTCATCCATGCGTACTTAATAAACGTTCCTCCTACATCAATCACAAGTATATTCATATCATCCCTCCATTTCTAATAAGCTTTTTTCTATCATACCACATTTCATAAAGCCTTTATAAAGCTTTTTGCACAAATTTTATAATTTTTCGACAATTTACTCTGTACTATTTTTAAAAATATGGTAGAATATACAGAAGGTGCGTGTATATATGGATAACTGTACGATCTTACAAGGATTGCAATAGATAATAAACGATTTAAGGAGGAAATTAATATGGATACGACGAAAAAAAATTCAAATTCAGGAAAATATAGTTATGACTCTACACAAGTTTCATCCGATATGGCCGCATTTTGGACTCTAACTGAATCAGCTGAATTTCGAGAAATTATGATGATGTATCGCTGTGCGATTCGAGAAGTACAAACTAAATTTGAAGTATTGGATGACGAACTCTCTCATCGCCGCAATCGTAAACCGATTGAATACATAATTTCTCGAATTAAACGACCAGAGAGTATCGTCGAAAAACTACAGCGGAAAGGATATCCTCTCACAATCGAGTCGATCGTTCAAAATTTGAACGATGTAGCAGGCATTCGTATTGTATGTTCTTTTATTGATGATATTTATGATATCGCCAAAATGCTTGTGAAACAAGATGATGTTTCACTAATTGAAGTAAAAGACTATATCCGTAACCCAAAACCAAACGGCTACCGTAGTCATCATATGATTATTGAGATTCCTATTTTTCTTTCCGATCGAAAACAGCCTATGCGTGTTGAAGTACAACTTCGCACGATTGCTATGGATTTTTGGTCAAGCCTGGAACATCAGCTCAAATATAAAAAAGACGTGCCTCATGCACAGGATATTGTAAGTGAACTAAAAGAATGTGCCGATGTAATTGCAAAAACAGACGCTAAAATGCAGGAAATCAAAAATCGAATTTATTTAGATGAAATGCGAATTGAAGATATTTGGAGTTCTCAAGAAGAAACTAGTTGAAACAGCATATGCTTTTTCATAAATAAACGAAAGGAATTATAATTATGTCAGCAACTATTTGGTCATTACTTCCACCAATCATCGCCATCGTATTGGCTTTAATTACAAAGGAAGTTTACAGTTCCCTATTAATTGGTATTTTAGCAGGAGCATTTCTATTCGCTGGAGCCAATCCAGTATCAGCAGTAGAAACCACATTTGAAATTATGTCCAATGAGATTGGGGCAAACGCTTATATTTTAATTTTTTTAGTATTACTTGGAATTCTTGTAGCTTTGATTACAAAATCGGGAGCTTCTCGCTCGTATGGTAATTGGGCCACAAAAACAATCAAATCCCAACGAGGTGCACTTTTAGCAACGACTTGTCTGGGAGTTTTAATTTTTGTAGATGACTATTTTAATTGTCTAACAGTTGGAACTGTTATGCGTCCTGTTACAGATAAATACAAAGTAACACGAGCTAAGCTCGCCTATATTATTGATGCAACAGCAGCTCCCGTTTGTATTATTGCTCCAATTTCCAGCTGGGCAGCCGCAGTTGGTTCTTCTTTGCCAGAAGATAGTGGTATTGATGGATTTAGTTTATTTTTACAGACGATTCCATTTAACTTATATGCCCTGCTTACAATTGCATTTATGTTATTTATTATCTTTACACAAATTGATTTTTCCAAAATGAAAGCCTATGAAGTCTCTAAACACAACGGTTTTGATACAAGTAACAATTCAGAACTTCCAATCATTGGAAGAGGACGAGTAATTGATTTGGTACTTCCAATTGTAGTTTTAATTACAGCATGTATTTTAGCAATGCTTTATACAGGTGGATTATTTGAAGGTGTTGGAATTGTCGAAGCATTTGCCAACTGTTCTTCTGCAAAAAGTCTTGTATTGGGATCTTTCTTTACATTGATTTTTACATTTTTACTATATATTCCAAGAAAGGTTTTGAGATTTGGAGATTTTTGCGCTAGTTTTGTGGAAGGTTTTAAGGCTATGACTCCTGCCATTATGATTCTCTGTTTAGCTTGGACACTCTCTGGCATTTGCAGCAATGATTATTTAAATATCGGTGGATTTGTCAGTTCTATTATCAGTGTGGATTCTGCCATCGGTACTATGCTTCCAGCACTATTTTTCTTAATTTCCCTTGGACTTGCATTTGCTACAGGAACTTCTTGGGGAACATTTGGTATTTTAATTCCAATCGCAGTTGCAGTTTTTGGAGGCGGCAATCCAATGCTTGTTGTAACCGTTGCTGCTACTCTCTCTGGTGCCGTATGTGGAGATCATATCTCTCCTATTTCGGACACGACTATCCTAGCTTCTGCCGGTGCACAGTGTAACCATATCGATCACGTATCCACACAGATTCCTTATGCAATGCTCGTCTCTGCTTGCTGTCTCGTTGGATTCCTAGTCGCAGGTATTTTCCATAATGGATGGATCGGTCTTATCGTAGGATTTGTATTAGAAGGCATCACAATGACTGTAATACTTTTTAAACAAAAACGTTTAACAAACATAAGATAAGTATTCATTCACCCAAAATAAGCCTCATGATTGTATCGATACTAATTTTTAGAATACAGTAATTAGTACCAATGCAATCATAAGGCATTAATTTTTATTCCTGTCCTTTATTTAACTGTTTTTTTCTTTTTGCCATCATACCTCCAATTTTTCCTGATTCTTTTGCAGATAAGCTTCTCCAGCCAGATTTTATTACCTTATCAAATACACCAATCTCTTCTGCAATTTCTAATTTTAATTGTTCTTCTGGCGTCAAATTATTTAAATCAATTTTTTGATCTTTCTTTTTTCCCATATTATAATGGACCTCCTTAATTGTTTACTTTGGACATTTTCCTATCATTTTTTATATGTCTTTCTTTTATTACCTACAAAAACTCCTGACTTTTACCGTTTCCTCCTTTATTATTGCTTCTTTCATTTAAAAATATTCCATTAAAGTTTGCTGGGCTTATCGCAATCGAGTAGGGAAGATTTCATCCACCTACTCGATATGCGATTCCGCACAGCTCACGGCAAAGCCGTTCGCTGTACTTGCCCGTCAAATGTCCACTTGTGCAAGCACAGTGTCCGCTTGACGGGTTTATCGCACAAAAAACCGCCATAAAACTCAAATTATGAATTTTACAGCGGTATCTTATCAATCTTAATAAATTAATTTTCTCTGGTTGTTTCTTTGAATAAAGGCAATCACTTACGCTTCTTTTGTTTGAGCAATTGCAATTCCCAATTCATCCAATTGTTTCTGATCTACAATGTCTGGAGCATTGGTCATCAGACAAGATGCATCTTTTACCTTCGGGAATGCGATGACATCGCGAATACTTTCTTGTTCTAACATCAGCATCATTAAGCGGTCAAGACCATATGCCAGACCTGCATGAGGCGGAACTCCATACTTAAACGCATCTAATAAAAATCCAAACCGATCTTGTGCCTGTTCCTTTGTAAATCCAAGCACTTCAAACATTTTTTCTTGTACATCATCTTGGAAAATACGGACACTTCCTCCACCTAATTCTACACCATTTAAAGTAATATCATATGCCTTTGCACGTACCTTACCTGGATCAGTATCCAATAATGGAAGATCTTCTTCCACTGGCATTGTAAATGGATGATGCATTGCTACAAAACGTCCCTGTTCTTCAGAATACTCTAAAAGTGGGAAGTCCACAATCCAGAGGAATTTAAACTCATCCGAATGAATCAAACCAAGATTTTTAGCAATTTCTACACGCAGCGCACCTAAAACAGTCCAAACAACCGAAGTCTTATCTGCCGCAAATAATAATAAGTCTCCTGGTTCTGCTTCCATTCTTTGTGCAATGGCATCTAACTCTTCTGGTTTCATAAATTTAGCAAAAGATGATTTATAACTTCCATCTTCATTTACACAAAGATATGCCAATCCCTTTGCACCATACGTTTTTGCAAATTCCACCAATGCATCAATTTTCTTTCTTGGCATCTTTCCTTGTCCTTTGGCGTTAATACCACGTACACTTCCGCCATTTGCTAATGCTCCAGTAAAGACACCGAATCCACACTCTTTTACAAGATCGGAAATATCTTTTAATTCAAATCCAAAACGGATATCTGGCTTATCCGAACCAAAACGATCCATAGCTTCCTGCCATGTCATACGAGGAATTGGCAGTGGCACATCCACATCCAAAATTTCCTTAAATACTCTTGCCAAGAGACGTTCATTTACATCAATTACATCATCTACATCTACAAATGATAATTCCATATCAATCTGTGTGAATTCTGGCTGACGATCCGCACGCAAATCTTCATCTCGGAAACATTTTGCAATCTGAAAATAACGGTCATATCCAGAACACATTAATAATTGCTTAAATAACTGTGGTGACTGAGGTAATCCATAAAAACTTCCTGGATGTACACGACTTGGAACCAGATAATCTCTTGCACCTTCTGGTGTACTTTTTCCTAAAATTGGAGTTTCAATTTCCAAAAAGCCCTCTTCGGTGAGGAAATTCCGAATTACCATTGCAGTTTTACTTCTTAACATTAAATTACGCTGTAATTCTGGTCTTCTTAA
This sequence comes from Clostridiales bacterium CHKCI001, assembly GCA_900045905.1. Taxonomy (GTDB): domain Bacteria; phylum Bacillota; class Clostridia; order Lachnospirales; family Lachnospiraceae; genus Fimimorpha. The sequence continues at coordinate 194,721 of FCNS01000037.1, forward strand.
ATCCAGATAACGGTACTTCAAACGAATCTCATCCTTTGTATTAATTCCATCTTCCACTGGAAACGGAGGAGTCTGCGCTTCGGATAAAATACGAAGTTCCGTTACTTTAATTTCAATGGTACCCGTTTTCAAATTTTTATTGACTGCCCCAGAACGTGCGATTACCTCTCCTGTCGCAGCCACTACAAATTCACTTCTCAATGTAGCTGCTTTTGAAAAGCCTTCTTCTCCTACGTTACTTCCATCAAATACAAGTTGCAACAGACCAGAACGATCTCTCAAATCAATAAAAATCAGATTTCCTAAATTTCTTCTCTTTTGCACCCAACCCATCACTGTAACTGTTTGACCAATCATCTGCTCCGTTACTTCTGTACATCTATGGGTTCGTTTCATTCCTTTCATTGACTCTGCCATAATTTCCTCCAATTGTTCTTAAATTTCTTTCAATCTTTTTACCTTTAATTTTCTGCATCTGGATTCAAAAATTCTACCATTTATTTTAAAAATTCTTTTTTATAAAACTCTTCAAACTCCGTATAACCATCTGCCATTAACTGTTCTTTCTGGAATTTCTTATTTTTATTCATCTGTGTTACGAGTACTTGCTCTCCGTTCGCACGCTCTTGCATCGCTTTTGCAAGTGCCTGTCCCATACGTTCTGCACTGACCCCTTTTTCAATTAAATATGCTTTTTTCTTCTTACTTCCTGGTACTTCAAATCCATTTTCCAGAAGAATCGTAACAATTCGCTCAAATCCAATTGAAAATCCACACGCAGGAGTCTGCATATTTGTAAACTTTCCAACCATTTCGTCATAACGGCCACCACCAGCAACAGAACCTGGAAACCCTTCCATTTCAATCTCGAAAATCGTACCTGTATAGTAAGACATACCACGTACAAGTGTTGGATCAAAGGTCAGATGAAAACTAGACTCTGTTGTCTGCTCCACGGTTGAGACAATTTGCTGCAAATTATTGGCTGCATTCCCTTCCATTACATCTTTCAGCTTTTCTCCAATATATGCAATTCCGTTTTCTTCCTTTTTCAGTTCTTCAAACATTTCTAAGTAAGTTTGAATGCTACTTTCTTCAAAACCAGCCTTCTTTAATTCTTCTGCAACACCATCCAATCCAATTTTATCCATCTTATCTAAAATAATAAATACTTCATCAAACTGAGCTTCTGGAAAACCAGAATAGTTTGCCATTGCTTTTAAAATACGGCGATCATTGATTCGAACATTAAATCCAGAAAATCCTAACTTACCAAGTAACGTTGTCGTTGCTAAGATCAATTCAATCTCTGCCAAATTTGTTGGATCTCCCAAAATATCAATATCACATTGATAAAACTGACGAAAACGTCCTTTTTGAGGACGATCGGCTCTCCAAACTGGTCCAATCTGAAGTGCTTTGAATGGCTTTGGCAAATTAGCTGCATTGTTGGAATAAAAACGAGAAAGCGGCACGGTTAAGTCATAACGCAGTCCACTATCTGTTAAATCATTTTCACAGGTTGCATTTTCCAAATTCAGCTTCTCACCACGCTTCATAATTTTAAAGATTAGCTTTTCATTTTCTCCGCCTTGTTTACTACTCAGATTAGCAATATTTTCTACACACGGAGTTTCAATTGGTGTAAAACCAAACCCTTTATACGTCTCTTTAATTAACCCAATCACATAATCTCGAATCTGCATTTCCGCAGGTAAAATATCTTTCATACCAGTAACTGGTCGTTTTGATAATGCCATTTTTCTAACTCCTCATTTTTTATTATCATAATATGCAAAAGAAAGATTTCTTTTGTTTTGCATCTCTTTTTTATTTTAAACATAGTTGTGAATTTTGCAAGTAGTTTTACTACGAAAACAGCTTTTGTTTCCGTGCAATCATTTCCTCTGTTTTTTGAATATAGGTGGCCACATCTTTTACATTCTCAGCACGTTCAATTCGATTACCAAATACTGCCTTCGTTGTGGCTCCTGCTCCAGCCCCTGCAATTGTTTGAAGCTCTTCCATAATTAAAATATTATAGATTCCCTCTTTGCCAGGTATTGCGTAACCAACATTTTCCATATTTCCAGTCATATTTTTTTGACGATATAAATAATATGGTTCCATTCCCATTTCTTTCGCATAAGAAGCTGTCATCTCCACAATTGCTTCTGAATTAATGCTTTTTTTATCGGCAAAACTTTCTTTTTGTGTATTTAAGCGAGCTGCCCGTTTAATTGCAAGCGAATGCACGGTTAAATTATCAGGTGCAAGCTCTTTCAACTGCTCCAATGTACTGCGAACATCTTTTTCTGTCTCATCTGGAAGTCCTAAGATCATATCCATATTTATATTTGTAAATCCGACTTCTCTTGCCAAATGATAGGCTTGTTTTACCTGATCCACTGTATGGCGGCGTCCAATTAATGCTAATGTCTCCTCTTTCATTGTTTGAGGATTGATGGAAATACGAGTTACCGCATGTTGTTTTAACGTTTCTAATTTTTGTCTTGTAATACTGTCTGGTCGTCCAGCTTCTACACAAAATTCCACACAATTGCTTAAATCAAACGTTGTTTCCACTTTTGTAAGAATCCGATCCAACTGATAAGGTTCCAATGTTGTTGGAGTTCCTCCTCCAAAATAAACGGTATGAAGCGGACGATCCTGAAATTGCTGTGCAATATAATCCAATTCCAATTCCACATGATCCAAATATTCATCCACCTGTGTCTGCCATTTATTAATTGGATAAGAGGTAAAGGAACAATATGCACAAGTAGTCGGGCAAAATGGAATTCCTATATAAAGACTATATCCATTTTTATAATCAAACTGCTCCAAAATAGTTCGTTCCTTTTTCGCAATTTGAATACTCAGCTTTGTCTTTTCTTCTCCGCAAAGCATTATATTTCTCATATAATCCCAAATTTCTTGTTCGGTCTTTCCCTCACTCAGCATCGTCATTGCTATCTTTGTAGGACGAATTCCCGTCAACGTTCCCCATGGAAGCTCTCTCTTTGTTTCCTCTACACAGATATAATATAATAACGTTTTTGTGTCAATTTTTCCTTGTTTTTTATCAGAAAAATCAACTCCTGTCTGTTTCTTAATTACCATATGCTCTGTTTCCAATATCATTGTCACATTGGACGCCTCTCTATCGTATAGCACCGTTAACCTTATTTGTACTCCCTCTCTTTCCTGACGCACAATAGCCCTTCCAGGATAAAAAGCCATCAAGAGTGCCCGCAAATCATTTTCATATAACTCTTCATTCAAATTTAGTAAAATCATAACAATAGAAATGCTGCAAAATGATTGTTCTATTTTCATTCATCTTGCAGCAAAAATCCTCCATTCAAATTTTTCAATCCCCATTATTTTAGAATCTTCCTCCTAATGGGTTATAACGCTTTTCATATCCGATCGTAGTAGATGATTCATGACCTGGATATACTTCAGTAGAATCTGGAAGTTGAAATAACTTCTCACGAATGGAACGTGCCAACACTGACATACTTCCTGTTGGAAAATCAGTTCTTCCAAAAGAACCACAGAACAACGTATCTCCGCTAAGTAAAACCTCTTCTTCTGGAATATAAAAGCACACACCTCCTACCGTATGTCCAGGCGTTTCGATTACTGTAATATGGAAGTCACAGATGTCCAGTTTATCTTCTTCTTTTACCAAAATATCAGGTTTGATACAGACAGGTCTTGCCCACATAGCAGAAAGATTTGCTCTTGCATCAGCCAGAAGTGAGACTTCTTTTTCTGCTGCATAAATTGGAATATGAAATTCTTCTTTTACTTTCTCTGCTGCCATCATGTGATCAAAATGCCCATGTGTAAGCAAAATAGCCTTTGGAATTACCTCTAACATACGACAGCGCATAATAATATCATTTGCTTGATCTCCAGGATCTACAATCATTGCTTCTTTCGTATTCTTATTATATACAATATAGCAATTTGTCTGACATATTCCAACTACAAGTTGATTTATCTTCATATTTTTCATTAATTTTAGCTCACCTCACAATACTACATAAAACCATATCACTTATCCCACATTTCGTTTTACATCTAACACACCTTCTAATGCCTGTAGCATATTCGTAATTCGCTGCAATTCCTGCATTCCAGTTACTTTAAACCCAACTGTAATGGTAGCCGTACCCTGTTTTCCAGATGTTGTATTAACATTTTCCAGATTAATTCCCTTATCAGAAAATAATGCAGTAATATGACTTAACATACCCACTCTATTATAACAGTAGATCTGTAATTCCACAGTAAACTTGGTATCCACATTCTGAAGAACGCTTCGATCCCATTCTGCTTCTTTTAATCGCACTTTTTCTGAGTCTGGCAAAGTAATAATATTCGTACAGTCCGTACGATGAACCGTTACTCCACGTCCTCTTGTAATATAGCCCACAATCTCATCTCCTGGAACTGGAGAACAACACTTTGGAAAACGACATGGCATATTTCCCATACCTTCAATCCAAACGGGACTCTGCTTTTCTTTCTGCTTTCCTTTTTCTTTTTCCGCTGCCTGAAGTTTTGCATTATTTTCTTTTACTGCATTCAGAATATCTTGATCGGTTACAGTCTTTTTGATCGTCTTTGTGTATTCTTCCTGCATCTTATTAACAATCTGACCTTCTTTTAATCCGCCATGCCCAATTGCTGCCATCATAGAATCCCAATCTTTAAATCCATACTTATCCAAAGCTTTCTGCATAAACTCTGGCTTCATAATATTTGTCATTTGGATTCCTTTTGCCTTACAATAAGCTTGAACTAATTCTTTTCCTCGAACAATATTTTCCTCTTTGCGTTCTGCTTTAAACCACTGATTAATTTTCGATTTTGCCTGTGAACTCTTTGCAATATTTAACCAGTCACGACTTGGACCTTTTGTATTCTGAGAAGTAATAATCTCCACACGATCCCCTGTCTGTAATTTATAATCAATTGTTACGAGTTTGCCGTTCACTTTTGCACCAATCATACGATTTCCAACCGCAGAGTGAATACTGTAAGCAAAATCAATCGGTGTAGACCCCATTGGTAACGTTTTTAAATCTCCTTTTGGTGAAAAACAATAGATATTTTCGGAAAACAAATTTAGGTCATTTTTCAGAACACTTAAAAATTCTTTATTGTCATCCATATCCTTTTGCCATTCCAAGATCTGACGCAACCAACTGAGCTTTTTCTCTTCTGCCTTTATCGTAGTTTTTCCTGAACCACGCTCTTTATATTTCCAATGTGCTGCAATACCATATTCTGCCACACGATGCATCTCATAGGTACGAATCTGGATTTCAAATGGCTGACCATTATTTGCAATCAGTGTATTATGCAAAGAACGATACATGTTTGGTTTTGGCATTGCAATATAATCTTTAAAACGATTTGGCATTGGTTGATACATTTCATGAATAATACCAAGCACGGCATAACAATCTCTTATATTTTCTACAATTACTCGAATCGCAAATACATCATAGATTTGATCTAATGTCTTATTTTGATTTACCATTTTTTTGTAGATACTAAAAAGATGTTTCACTCGTCCACTTAAACTGGCTTCAATATTTTCTTGTTTCAATCGTGTTGAGACTTCTTCAATAATATTTTCAATAAAATGTTCTCTGGTCGGAGCTGTCAGTTCCAGTTTTTTCTTTAAGTCATGATAAACTTCTGGCTCTAAATACATCAATGATAAGTCATCCAACTCTACCTTTATTTTCGAAATACCAAGCCGTTCTGCAATCGGAGCAAAAATTTCCATCGTTTCTCTTGCTTTTTCCTTTTGCTTTTCTGGCTTCATGTATTGTAATGTACGCATATTGTGGAGACGGTCGGCAAGTTTAATCATAATTACACGAATATCTTTTGCCATTGCTAAAAACATTTTTCGCAGATTTTCCGCCTGTACTTCCACCTTATCTTTATACCATTTGATTTGGGTCAGCTTTGTTACACCATCTACAAGCAGTGCAATTTCTTCTCCAAATTCTCGTCTCATATCTTCATTTGTCATTGCAGTATCTTCCACTACATCATGTAAAAGTCCTGCAATGATACTTTCTTTATCCAATTCCAACTCAGCTAAAATAATGGCTACACAAATTGGGTGAATAATATAAGGTTCACCAGATTTTCTTTTTTGATCTCCGTGGGATTCCTTTGCAACATGATATGCTTTTTCAATCATGGAAATATCATCAGACGGATGATATTTTTTAATTGTCTTTATAAGGATTTGATACAGCTGATCTGGATCAGTAAAATCCTCGGGTGCTGTCACAGCTGGTTTTGGTTTATCCTTTTGATTTAATTCCTGTATCATTTCTAATGTTTCTGTCATATCATACCGCCTCCTTTAAAATTTATCCCAATATCTTTCCTGAACAGAAAAGCCAGAGATCATTCCTTTCTGGCTTTTTGTATGGCTTTCATTGTTTTGGTCTATTATAGATAGTTTTTCCAAAAAATGCAATCGTTTTCTTTTCATTTTGTGTTTTTTCTGTTATTTTAAACCAGACGAAAGTTTCTATTATCACTGTTTAGTATAGCTGGTTTCAACAAATTCTGCAATAGTTTTGTACCACAATCTGTAAGCTTCTTACTCCTCTAAATTCATTGATAGATGGATAATAGGTAAACGCCATATCCACTTGGTTCGCAACGCCCTGCATCATTTTTTGTATTTCATCTGCTCCATATTCTCGTTCAATATCGTTTAAAAATTGATGCACATCTCCAAAATATAAAGCATCCATTGTCGTTCCATCGGTATCCGCTACGCGCATTTTACAAACATTTTTATTCTTTCCTAAAATTCTGGCACTGAGAATACGAAAATGCTGTCTCGCAAACAAAGGTTTTGGATTTCCTTTTCCAAATGGTTCCAAATATTGAAGCTGCTCAATAAATCCTTCACTAATATAGCTTAAAGGCATTGGCACATCAATCATAACCTTTGGAATAAATGCCTCTTCGTCTAACGTACATTCTTCATTTAGACGCTTTCGGAGCAATTCCAAATTTTCTTTTTTTAAAGACAAGCCTGCTGCCATTGCATGTCCCCCAAAACGATCCAGCAGGTCTTTACAAGCAACTAATCCTTCAAACATATGATATGTTTCAATTGAACGACCAGAACCTTTCATCCCCCTTTCTGCGTCTGTGAATACATAAACAGGACGATAATATTTTTCTCTCAATCTACCTGCAATAATTCCTGCAATACTTTCATGACATTCTTTTAAATAGACAAGTAAAATTCGATCATTTCTCCATTCGGATTGCTCAATGATCTGTATCGCATCTTCTACTCCTTTTGCAGTCATATCTTTTCTTCGATTATTCAACTCCGTTAATTCTAGTGCCATTTGTCTGGCACGATTGAAATCTGTTTCCCTTAATAGATCTACTGCCATCTGAGCTGTTTCCAACCGCCCTGCTGCATTAAATGCTGGACCAATAATAAATCCAATATGATATGAGTTAATTTGAGATGGTATAATTTTACTGGCTTCCATAATTGCTAATAATCCAATATTATCTGTTCTGCGGAGTCTTCTCAATCCTTCTTTTACAATGATACGATTTTCTCCAACGAGATCCATAACATCTGCCACTGTCGCAATGGCTGCATATTCTAAAAATTGATACAATTCCTCTGAGGATAATTTTGCATTTTCATATAATACTTGTACCAGTTTATAGGCTACACCAGCGCCACAAAGCCCTTTAAATGGATAATTACAATCCTTTTGTTTTGGATTTACAATTGCATCCGCATTCGGTAAAACATAGCTGCGTGTTCCCATTTCCTCTTTAAACGGAACTTCATGATGATCGGTTACTACAACTATAATTCCAAGCGATTTTGCATAGGCAACTGCCTCCGTCGCAGCAATTCCATTATCACAAGTCACAATCATACGGACCCCATTCTCAAACGCTTCTTCGATCATACGTTCATTTAATCCATATCCTTCTTTTACACGAGATGGCATATCAACGGTTACAATTCCTCCCAATTTCTTAATTGCCTCATATAAAATCATACTTGCAAAGATTCCATCATCATCATAATCACTTGCAACAAGAATCCGAATCTGATTTTTAATTGCTCTTTCTATTAACAAAGCCGCTTTTTTTATATCTTTCATTTGATATGGAGAAAATAAATCTTCAACACCTCCATATAAATAATTTTCAATTTCTTGTTCTCCTATAATATCTCGATTCCGAATAATACGTGCCAATACAGGTGTAATTCCATATTGTTCTGCAATTCTATTAAAATCTGCTTTCTTTGCATAGATTTTCCATTGTTCCTTCATATATGTAATTCCTCTTTTACTATAAAAACTTTACGTTCAAATTATAGCAAAAATTATTTTTTATACAACCCTGTCAACCATTTATCTAATAAATTAAAATTCCTTCTAAAATCTACTTACTATCTTTTTACACTTATTTTTGCTATCTTTTCATCCTTTACTTTTTGCTGTTTTCCATCTATTTTTGCAACTCCCTCTGCACAGACTGTCACATTTAAACTGCCTGTTTCCTGCTTTGTTACTACTAGCTTTTCCGACTCTCCTCTCGTAAAAACATAACATTCTCCTGGCTGTAACATAGCAATTCTTGTGACATAGTTTTGACTCTTTGAGTATAACACAATATTACTAATTGGTACTTGTCCTGCATTTTCAATATAAAACTCAATTTCTATCTCTTTTCCTTGCTCAATTTCACTTTGTTTTGCTACAATTTTTAACTCTAAATTAGCTTCTTTTCCCTTTGCTTGATTCGTTACTGACACAATAGATAGAATCAAACTGACAGTAATTATAAAAATAATCCATTTTTTCTTCATAAACACATACTCCCTCCTTTATTCCATCCTATGAAACCATATCAACAATTATTCTTCTTTCTATCTTGTAATCGTTTTCATCTTCCCTATTTTTTCGTTTTTTTGTATACTGTATTTTTAGATGTCTCTGTTTTCATATTTTCTCTAAAAAAATTTTTTCTTATTTCTTCCCTATGTACAATTCTTTCAACTCATTTTTCAATATGGGAATAGATGGTATCCATTTTTTTTAAATTTAAGCAAAAATCTATAAATAATTATTGCTTTTCTCCACAAAATATACTATAATAGTACAAAACAAATAGCATAGAAAAGGAGATTTTATTATGGTATCAAAAACATTAACAGTTAAAAACCCTTCAGGACTTCATTTAAGACCAGCTGGAGTTCTTGCAAAAGCTGCTGGAAAGTGCGCATCTGACGTTACAATCCTCTATAATGGCAAAACAATTGCTTGTAAGAGTGTTTTAAATATTATGGCAGCTGGAATCAAGACAGGTTCTGAAATCGTTTTACAATGTGACGGTCCTACAGAGGCAGAAGATCTCGCTACTTTAACTGAATTAATTGAAAGCGGATTAGGAGAATAAGGAGGTATTATGACCACTTTATCTGTAAAAAAGACTTCTTCCAAAGGTATTGTCATTGGTAAACCTTTTATTGTTGAGAATCCAGATCTTTCTGCTGACCGTACACCTTCTAAAGATGCTGCTGCTGAGATCGCTTTATTTGAAGACGCATTAGAAAAAACACAGGACGAATTGAGTGAATTAGCTGCTGCTTCCGATATCTTTGAAGGTCATTTAATGATTGCAATGGATAGTTCTCTTTCCGATGCAGTTATTGCCAAAATTAACGAAGGTTCCAATGCTCAAGTTGCTTTGGAAGATACCGTTTCTGAATTCGCCATGATCTTTGAGATGATGGAAGACGAGTATATGAAAGAACGTAGTGCCGATGTAAAAGATGTCGGCAATCGCGTTATGAGAAAGTTAAAGGGAATTGCAGGCAGTTCTCTCTCCGATATCAAAGAGAAAGTAATTTTAGTTGCCAAAGATTTGGCTCCATCTGATACAGCCATCATCGATTTAAATTATGTAATGGGTTTCATTACTGAATTAGGCGGTGTTACTAGCCACGTTTCTATCATCGCACGTAATCTAGAACTTCCAGCACTGGTAGGAGTTAACGGCATTATGAATGCTGTAAAAAAAGATGATACAATTATTATGGATGCTGGAAAAGGAACCATCATTATTAATCCTGATTCACAAACAATTGCTAAGTATGAAAAATTGGCAGAAGAATTCCGCAAACATCAAGCAATGTTAAAGGAATTAAATCATCTCCCACCTGTTACAATTGATGGTCATCACGTATCTCTTTGTGCAAATGTTGGTAATATTGATGAGATTAAACAAGCTCTCAAAAATAATATTGACGGCATTGGCTTATTTAGAAGTGAGTTCTTATATATGGAAAATTCTCACTTCCCAACAGAAGAAGAACAATTTAAAGTATATAAAGAAGCTGCTGAGTTACTTGAAGGAAAAGAAGTTACAATTCGTACTCTTGATATCGGCGGTGACAAGAGTTTGCCATATTATACATTTGATCCAGAGGAAAATCCATTCCTTGGATGGAGAGCAATTCGTATTTCTCTCGATTTAAAAGATGTATTCAAAGCACAGTTAAAAGCACTGTTACGTGCAAGCGCATATGGCTATATCCGTATTATGTTCCCAATGATTATTTCTGTTGAAGAATTAGAAGCTGCAAAAGCTGTTCTAGAAGAATGTAAGCAGGATTTAAAACTTGCTGGTATTCCATACGATGAAAATATTCAGATTGGTATTATGATTGAAACACCTGCATCTGTAGCATGTGTAGAACAATTTGCTCAAATGGTAGATTTCTTTAGTATTGGTACAAACGACTTAACACAATACATGCTTTGTGTGGATCGTGGTAATAAGAAATTGGCAAGTATGTACAACTCCTTCCATCCAGCTGTACTAAATAGTATTCAAACTGTTATCAATGCAGCTCATAAATATAATGTTAAATGTGGTATGTGTGGTGAATTTGCAAGTGATGCAAGAGCAGCCAAACTGCTTCTTGGCATGGGATTGGACGAGTTTTCTATGTCAGCTGGTGAAGTACCAAATGTAAAATATTTAATTCGCAATTCCAATTATTTAGCAGAAAAAGAACATACAGCCGAAGTATTAAAAAATACAAAGATCGCTGATATTATGGCCGCTCTTGGTGAAGAAGAGTAATCACCCAAACAAATTTTTCTAAATGTTTTGAACAGTTATAGTTCTAGCAAACTTTTATGTTTGAGCGACAACAAAAGAAATCTCCACTGGATGTCTTTTGCATATCACGATAACATAAAAAGGAGGTGTAACACACCTCCTTATTTTATGCAATCTCAGTCTCTTTAGATAGTATAACTTTTTCATAAATAAACCCATTAGACTATCCCTATTTAAGAGAGGAATTTTTATGTTTTTAAAACCATATATACGAACTGCCTATTATTATGAAACAGACCAGATGGCAATTATTCATCATTCCAACTACATTCGATGGATGGAAGAAGCCAGATTAGACTTATTAAATCAAATTGGTTTAAATTATCGCTCTATCGAGCAAGCCAACTTGCTGATTCCTGTACTAAGCGTATCCTGTAATTATCAAACACTTGTTCACTATGACGATACAATTGTCATTGAAACAGAATTAGAACAATTCAATGGACTTCGCTTCACACTTTCTTACAAAATCTACTCCAAAGATCGAACAATTCTACATGCAACAGGCAGTTCCAGTCATTGTTTTTTAGACAAAAACTTTAAACCTGTTCGATTAAAAAAAGACTATCCCGTTATTTATCAAACATTATTGGAGTTACAAAACAACTCCATACAAAATTAACAAAAGGAAACTCCACTGGAGCTTCCTTTTGCATATGGCAATCATTATCAATCGCTTATAATCTTATATAAAATTATAGTACAAAACTAAACGCTAATATTACTACTAAACCAAGAGCAATTCGGTATGCACCAAATACTTTAAAGTCATGACGTTTAATATAAGACATTAAGAATTTAATTACAATAACAGAAACCACATAGGCTACAAGCATTGCCACAATTAATACAGGAAATTGTGGACCAGTAAATCCTCCTCCATCAATAAAGAACTTCACAAGCTTTAATCCACTTGCTCCAAACATAACTGGAATTGCAAGATAAAACGTGTACTCAGCTGCTATGTAACGAGAACAGCCTAACAGCATCGCACCAACAATTGTAACACCCGAACGAGAGGTTCCTGGTATTAATGATAGGAGCTGAATTACTCCAATCCACCAAGCTGTTTGATAGCTTAAGTCGGAAAGTCTGCAAATCTTAAATTCTCTATTTTTATAATAGGTCTCTAATATAATAAAAGCAACACCATATAAAATAAGCATCGCAGCTACTACTTGCCAACTCATCAAATGTGCTTCCATCCAATCATTAAATAACAATCCGATTACTGCCGCTGGAATACAGCCAATAATTACTTTACCCCAAAGCTGTAACGTCGTCTGCTTTTGCTGCTTTGTTTTTCTTGGGGAGAATGGATTTAATTTATGGAAAAAGATTGTGACAACTGCCAAAATCGCACCGAGCTGAATTACAACCTCAAACATGTTTTTAAATTCTTCTGTAAATACCGCTGGCGCAGATGTCTTCCAAAACTCATCCACCAAAATCAAATGTCCAGTACTGCTGACTGGAAGCCATTCTGTGATTCCTTCTACAATCCCTAGAAAAATAACTCTAAGCCATTCGATAATATTCATAAATAATCCTCCAGGTTTTTCATATTTCCCTTATAATACCACATTTAATGCGGCATAAACTAGGGGATGGATGAACTTTTTGTTCAACCTTCCCCCATAATGCGCTAAACTAATAGCATCAGGTCTCCTCTATCATATCACAAATATGATTTTTTAAATCTTACTTTTTTCTTAAATATTTTCTATTTGCCAATCAATTGGTGTTTCACCATGCTCTTCCAAAAATTCATTTGCTTTACTAAAGTGATGACATCCAAAGAATCCACGATAAGCAGATAGTGGACTCGGATGAGGTGCTTCTAGAATCAAATGTTTTGGATTATTCAACATAGATTTTTTGCTTTGTGCAGGTTTTCCCCAGAGCAAATAGACAATTGGACGATCTTGTTCATTTACAGCCCTTATTGCGGCATCTGTAAATTCCTCCCATCCAATTCCTCTATGAGAAAATGCTTTATGTGCCTGTACTGTAAGCACTGTATTAAGCAAAAGTACACCTTGCTTGGCCCATTTTTCTAAATATCCATTATTAGGAATATAACATCCACAATCAGACTCCAATTCTTGATAAATATTTAACAGTGACGGTGGGATTGCAACATTTGGTCGAACAGAAAAACTCAGCCCATGTGCCTGACCATCTCCGTGATATGGGTCTTGACCTAAAATCACTACTTTTACTTTTGATAACGGTGTTAAGTTAAATGCGTTAAAAATATCATCTGATGCTGGAAAGATTTGCTTCGTTTGATACTCATTTAATACAGTTCGATATAATTTTGCGTAATACGGCTTTTTAAACTCCGCGCTCATTGGACCAAGCCAATCATTTGAAATTGCTCCCATAACATTCTCCTTTATCCTATTTGTATGTTATTGTCTTACAGAAATTCCTCTTTCTGCAAGATATTGTTTTAATGTTCGAATTTCCAGTTCTTTATAGTGAAATAAACTTGCTGCTAGTGCTGCATCAGCTCCTCCAACTGTTAATGCATCATAGAAATGCTCCATTGTACCAGCTCCTCCAGAGGCAATAACTGGAATTGAAACATTACTTGCAATGATAGATGTTAACTCATTATCGTATCCTGCTTTCGTCCCATCGCAATCCATACTTGTTAAAAGGATTTCTCCTGCTCCTAACTGATTAGCCTTTATTGCCCATTCTACTGCATCTAAGCCAGTATCAATTCTCCCTCCATTCTTAAATACATTCCATCCACTTCCATCCTCTCTTCTTCTGGCGTCAATTGCAACAACAACACATTGACTTCCAAATTTATCTGCGGCATCACTAATTAAACGCGGTGTATTGATTGCAGAGGAATTAATAGATATTTTATCTGCTCCCTCTCTCAAAATAACTTTAAAGTCTTCTACACTGCGGATACCACCTCCGACTGTAAACGGAATAAATACTTTTTCTGCCACACGCCGTACCATATCAATCATAATATTCCTAGCATCTGAGGAAGCAGTAATGTCTAAAAACACTAACTCATCTGCTCCAGATTCATCATATGCTGCTGCGATTTCCACTGGATCTCCTGCATCCCTTAAATTAACAAAATTCACACCTTTTACTACACGTCCTGCATGTACATCCAAGCATGGGATTATTCTTTTTGTAAACATTACGCTTCCCCCTTTTCGATCTCTGCAAAATTACGCAAAATCTGAAGCCCAACTCTGCTGCTCTTTTCTGGATGGAATTGACATGCAAATACATTCCCTGATTGTACAGACGCATGAATCGTTGTACTATATTCCGTAGTCGCTGCCACAATGTTCTCATCTGCTGCTTTTAAATAATAAGAATGTACAAAGTATACATATGGATCTTCTAAATCTTTTAATAATTTCGCTTCTGGCTTTATTTTCAGCGAATTCCATCCCATATGAGGAATTTTCAGTCCTGGACAATCTGGAATCCTTAAGATTTCTCCTTTTAAAATTCCAAGCCCCTCTACTCCTGGCGATTCTTCACTTCGTTCAAATAAAAGCTGTAATCCTAAGCAAATTCCAAGAAATGGTTTTCCTAATTCTACCACTTCTTTTATTACATCAATTAACCCAAATTGTTCTAAATTATGCATTGCATCCCCAAACGCTCCAACCCCTGGCAAGATTACTTTATCCGCATTAAGAATCTCTTCTTTCTCTCTTGTGATTACCACATCTTCCCCAAGAAACTTTAATGCCTTTTCTACGCTTTTTAAATTACCAGCATCATAGTCAATAATTGCAATCATCCTTGTCACTTCCCTTTTTCTTAAGCTAGTCACCCAAATCTTTAAAATCATCATCATTTAATCTTAAAATGAATCATTGGGTATTTATTTATTTTATCATAAGTCATGCTATTCTACAACTGCTGTTCTAATTCTTTCAAGAAGGCTCTACTATTCATCTTGACTGACACTGCACGATCTCCCAATTCTCTTGGAATCTGAGGAAATTTTTCATTGACACGAATTAACTTTGATTTTTGATGAACCATTGCCATCCTCTCAAATGGCCAACGCATAATTTGAGGATTTTTAAATCCTTCTCCTAATTCCAATAAAATCAGAGAATGTCCCAATGTACAAGAAATCCAATTCATATAGCTTTGCCATTGTGACTCACCGTTTTCTTCACATGGAGCTGCAATTAACATCGGAATCAGCTTTGTGTTATGAATCGCTCCATCCGCATTGGAAGTAAGAATAAAATAATTTCTCCCTTTTAAAAGTTTCTCCAATATGGGATAAGTTTTTTCTAAATCTTCTTGTTTGCACTTTTGTTCAGAGATCTCTTCTCCAATTCCAATTAAAAGCATCTCTGCATTTAAAATATCTTCATATATATTTTCCATCACTTTTTCCCTTTACTTCTTTTTTTGCATCTCGAACCAGAAGGTAACACCTCCATTTTCATTGCGCACTCCAACTTGTTGTCCCATAGAGTCCATAATCGCTTTTACAATAGAAAGTCCAATCCCACTGCCTCCATAAGCTCTCGTTCTGGCTTTATCCACTTTGAAAAATTTAATCCATACTTTTTCTAAATCTTCTGTTGGAATTGGATCACCTGTATTATGAACCAAAATACGCACTTTTTCTCCTTTATCTTCTGTCCAAATCGTAATCTTTCGATCATAATCAATATGATTCAATGCATTACTAATATAATTCGTTACGACTTCTTCAATTTTAAATTCATCGCCAATTACTGTTACAGTTTCAGGAGTCAACATTTCTACTTGTACCTGTTTCTGTTCAATCATAATTTTAGATGCATCTACAACACTTTTCACTAACTCAATAATATTAAACTCTTCCATAATTAGTTCTTCTTGTCCAAATTCAATATGATTTAATGTCAGCAGCTTTTTCACCATGCGGTTCATCTTTCCTGCCTCATCAATAATTACTTCCGTATAATAATCTCTGCTTTCTGGATCATCGGCAAGTTCTTGAAGCCCTTCCGCATAACCTTGAATTAATGCAATTGGAGTTTTTAATTCATGTGAAACATTTGATAAAAATTCTTTTCGCATCTCATCAATCTGAATTTTCTCTTCGATATCCTTTTTCAGCTGTAAATTTGCTTTTTGTAATTCTGAAATCGTCCGTTCCAACTGCTGTGACATATCATTAATACTCTTTCCAAGCACTCCCAACTCATCATCCTCATTTCCCTCATAACGAGCGTCAAAATCCAGATGAGCCATTCGATTGGATATATTGGCTAGAGTTAAAATTGGACTTGTCATCTTTGTTGTCACTGCATAAATTGCAATTGCAGAGAGAAGCAATAATACAATTCCCACTTGCAACAAAAATTGATTGGAAATTTCTACACTGTCCTTAATCGATTCCAGCGGAGTAAACATAATAAAGCTACTTGTATCACTAAATAATCCAAAACATTCTAAGTAATATGAATTCGTATCATAGTCAAAATACTTTTGAATTTTATAGTTGTTTTGCTGATAGAGTACCTTAACTTCTTTTTCACTGATTAATCCAAACTGATTTGCTTGTAATCGTTCTAACAACATCTTCGTTTCAGATGGGGAAGTTGTATACTGCTGCAAGTTCCAGCCTTCATTATCCACACGCAAAAATGCAATATTATTCGTATCACGAATCTTTTGAAGCGTACGATCTACTCTTGTAATATTAGTTTTTTGAGTCAGCATCTTATCAATCTCATTATAGCTCATTATAAAAGCTTCTGTTTTTTTTGTACAATAATAATCTTCCAAAAAAAATGTATTCAATCCCCACAAACAAAGTAATGTAATTACAAGTACACCTACACAGATTGAAACAATTTTTACACGAATTGAATGTTTCATCATTACCTCCTAATACGATACGTAACTTCATCAAACTGAGATTTTTGAAATAACAACTGGGACTGAAAACTTTTATATGTTTGCTTCAATGAAGACTTTTATCCCTCTACCTCAAATTTATATCCCATTCCCCAAATTGTTTTAATATACTCTCCCTTACTTCCCATTTTACTCCTTAATTTTTTGACATGTGTATCAATCGTTCTTGCATCTCCAAAATAATCATAGTTCCATACATGATTTAAGATCTTTTCCCTTGAAAGTGCAATCCCTTGATTTTCCATAAAATAAGTCAATAATTCAAATTCTTTATAACTTAACTCAATTGGCTTTTCATCAATCTTTACAATATGTGCGGCTTTATCTAACACAATTCCTCCTGCACTAATTAAATCTTCCTGTGCTTGATTTGTTCGACGCAAGATAGCCTCTACTCTTGCTACAAGTATCTTAGGGCTAAATGGCTTGGAAATATATTCATCTACACCTAATTGAAACCCTTGCAGCTCATCTCTTTCTTCTCCTTTTGCCGTTAACATAATAATTGGTACTTGAGAATATCCTCTTATCGTACGTACTACTTGCCATCCATCCATTTTCGGCATCATAACATCTAGTATAATTAATGCAATATTTTTATTTTTGAAAAATATATCAACTGCTTGCTCTCCATTTTCTGCTTCTATTACATCAAAGTCTTTATGAACTAAAAAATCCCGCACAATTTTCCTCATTCTTGCCTCATCATCTACCACTAATATTTTTATCCGTGCCATCACTAAACCTCCATTATTTTTTATAGTAAACTTCCACGCCCGCTTTGCAGGCACCACCATGATATAAAAAGAGACTGCCGCAGAATAAACCAAATATGGCTAGCAGCAGTCTCTCTTGTATCAGCAATCATTGAATCATTTTATGGTTTTATCCGCTGCTTTTCAGTTTAACAAACAAATATGTTGAATTTGTGAATATCCATATTACAATCATTTTTTGTTGTTAACGGTAGCAAAGATTTTTCTATCATTTCGGATAAACCAAACTTCCTTCACTCTACAGGTACTTATAGACATCTTCTAAATTAAATACACTCATTTCATGGTCTTCTAATAGCTGAATTGCTTTCTCTAAATCCTGACATTTCATAACAGCTGAAGCATCATCTCCATTGGCAAATGCATACATATAATCTACATTAATGCCACCTTCATGCAGCACCTTCATTGCTTTATACAAAGACCCTACTGCATGACTGACTCGAATGCAAATGACATCTACCAATGTTACTGGAATTCCTTTTTCACTCAACACTTCTTGTGCTTTCTCTGGTTCCGATGCCATCATCCGAAAGACTCCTTCTTTTCCTGCATCTGCCAGATTAATCGCTGTTAGATTAATATCGTTATCAGCTAGGACTTTCAGTATTTCTTCCAGACTTCCCATTCGATTTTCTAAAGAAACCGTTACCTGTTTTACGATCATATCCCATTCTCCTTTCTAACCCCAAATTTGACGAAGTTGTTTTTTCATAGAAGCAAAACACGTCATAGCCGTGAGCGTTATTTATTCTAATTCATCTACTACCTTAAAGCCATGATCTTTCAGCATTGATGCGGATACTTGTAAATCATCGGTATGAATTACAATAACTGGAGCTTGATTTTCACGAATGACAAAAGAATAAATAAAGTCAATACTAATATTCGCATCTGCTAAAATATCTAACATTGCAGTTAAATTACCCTTTTTATCTTCTAACTCAATTCCGATTACATCGTTGAGCCGCACTACAAACCCCTTCTGTGTTAATACGTCTTTTGCTTTCGCACAATCATCTACTACCATACGTAAAATTCCAAACTCTGGTGTGTCAAATGCTGCTACAGCACGGATATTTACTCCACTATCAGATAATACTGTGCTTGCTTCTCTTAAACTTCCTGCCTTATTTACTACAAGTATTGATAATTGTTTCATTTTTCATTCTCCTCATTAATGATTCCCAACAGAAATTTTTATGAATGTTTTCTATGGGATAATTTAATAATTTAAGACAACTGATACCCAGTCTCAAATGCCTGTAAATTGATATCAATGCTCTTAACTGGGACCGTCTTCTTAATTACATCATACCACTGCTCTTTTGTAAAGTCCATATGTTGTGCAGCAATTCCTAATACAATTGTGTTAAAAACGCGTGAATTTCCTAATTGTTTGGCTTCATTCATTGCATCAATAGAATAAACCGTATACTCTTCTGACAATTGCGGTAAAATATTTTCTGGATAAGAAGCAGCTCCAATTACAACTGGCATTGGATCAATTTCTTGTGTATTACAAATCAATACTCCATCCTTCTTTAAAAAATGAACATAACGCATTGCTTCTAATTGCTCAAATGCAATCAATACATCTGCACAGCCCTCTTCTACGATTGGTTCTGCTACATTCTCTCCATAGCGTACATAAGTAACAACACTTCCGCCTCTCTGTGCCATTCCATGAACTTCTGACAATTTTACATCATATCCTGCTTCTAATGCTAAGCCACCTAAGATACGGCTTGTTAAGAGGGTTCCTTGTCCGCCTACACCAACAATCATAATATTTTTTGTTTCCATTGTTATTCACCCGCCTTTCGAATTGCACCAAACTTACAAAGCTGTTCACATAGTCCACAGCCAGTACACATCGTATCATCAATTAAAATGGTACCATCTGCTTTTTTTGTCATGGCAGGGCATCCTGGTTTCATACACATACCGCACTTTTTACATTTTTCACTATCACACACATACGGAGTGTATACTCTCTTTTTATCTAGAAGTACACATGGAGACTTTGTAATAATCACAGAAATTTCATCTTTTGCTACTTCTTCTTTTATTACTCGTTCCAATTCCTTTAATGCAAATGCATTTACTTCAATTACATTTTTAATGCCCATAGCCCGACAGACACCTGGAATATCAATGGCCCATGTTGGGTCTCCCTGCAATGTCTTTCCAGTTGCAGCATGATCCTGATGCCCCGTCATACCAGTTGTGGAATTATCTAAAATAATAACCGTTCCTGTACTTTGATTATAAACCATATTCATCAGGGAATTAATACCTGTATGTAAAAATGTAGAATCACCAATAACTGCAACCCAGTTTTTAATATATTCTTTCCCTTTTGCTTTTTCCATTCCATGCAGACTACTAATACTTGCTCCCATACAAATGGTGGTATCTACAACGCTTAGAGGAGCTACTGCACCTAATGTATAACATCCAATATCACCTGCTGCATGGATTTTCAGTTTATTTAAAACAGAATAAACACTTCTATGCGGACAGCCTGGGCAAAGAATTGGTGGTCTTCCTGGTACTTGTGCTGGGGACTTCAATTCTAATTTCTGTCCAAGCACTGCTGTTCTTAACAGATTTGCACTGTATTCTCCTTGAACGGTAAAGATTTCCTTTCCAATTGCAGGAATTCCCCAAGATTTTACCTGTTCCTCAATCATTGGCTCTAACTCTTCCACTACATATAATGTCTCAACTTCCGAGGCAAACTGTTCAATCAGCTTCTTTGGCAGTGGATAGACAATACCTAATTTTAAGACAGATGCCTGTGGAAGTGCTTCCTTTACATACTGGTAAGGAATTCCACTTGTAATGACTCCAATCTTTTTGTCATTCCATTCAATTCGATTAATTGGAAAATCACATCCATCTTCAATTAACTGATTTTCTCTCTGTTCCACAAATACATGACGCCCCTTTGCATTACCTGGCATCATAACGTTTTTCTGTGGATTTCTTTTATATGGCTTATCTTCTATTTCCTGCCGTTCACAAAGTTCCACCAAACCCTGTGAGTGAGAAAGACGAGTTGTCGTTCGCAAAATAACAGGTGTATCATATTGTTCACTCATCTCAAACGCAAACTTCATAAAATCTTTTGCTTCTTGGCTATCTGATGGTTCCAACACTGGTACATGTGCTGCACGCCCAATCATACGAGTATCTTGTTCGTTTTGGGAACTATAAAGTCCTGGATCATCCGCAGCAACTAAAACAAGCCCTCCATTTGCTCCAATATAAGAAACGGTATATAGTGGGTCTGCAGCTACATTTACACCGACATGTTTCATAGATGCCATTGCACGTACACCACTCATAGAAGCTCCTATTGCAACTTCCATTGCGACCTTTTCATTCGGAGACCATTCACAATAAAGAGAATCTTTATATTGAACCAGATTTTCACTGATTTCTGTACTTGGAGTTCCTGGATATGCAGCAGAGACTTTTACTCCAGCTTCATAAGCACCTCGAGCAATCGCTGCATTTCCAAGCATAATTACTTTTTCTGCCATTTTACAGACCATCCTTTCTCAAATCATTTACTCTTCTCGCTTTTCCTTCAAAGCGTGTCAAACTCATTGGAGCTACCAATTTAATAATTGCATCTAATCCTAACATACTCTTTAATTTTACTTGGATCTTCTTTCTTAATGCATCCAAACTAGAGTAAGAATCCAATAAACGATCATCAATTAACTCTACGGTGATTGTCATAACATCCAAACGGTTTACACGTTCCACTGTAATCTCATAATGAGGTCCAATCTCATTAATCGCCAATAATACCTCTTCTATTTGAGTTGGGAATACGTTTACACCACGGATAATCAACATATCATCCGAGCGTCCAGAAATATTTTCCATACGACATGTCGTACGTCCGCACTTACATGGTTCATAATGCAACGCACTAATATCCTTTGTGCGGTAACGAAGCAATGGTAACGCCTGTGTGCTAAGACGTGTAATAACTAATTCTCCTTTTTCTCCTGGAGGAAGTACCTCTCCTGTCTTTGGATTAATGATTTCTGGAATAAAAAAGTCTTCATTTACATGCATTCCCTGTAATTCCAAACATTCTCCTGATACACCAGGGCCACACAACTCACTCAGTCCATAGTTTTGTGTACAGTTAAAGGAATCTCCCCAAATACGATGCATCTCCGCACGCATTGGTTCTGTCATTCCTTCTCCTCCAAACAGACCTGTTTTTACCTGTAAGTCCTTTTGTGGATCAAGCCCCATGTTTCTAGCCGTTTCTCCTAAATATAGGGCATAGGATGGAGTTGCTACTAACAATGTCGTTCCCATATCTCTCATATACATAATCTGTTTTTGTGTATGACCAGAAGAAGATGGTAATACTGTAGCTCCAATATTTTCTAATCCTGCATGAAGACCAAGCGCACCAGTAAACATACCATATCCAAATGCAATCTGTGCAATATCATCCCCTGTAGCTCCACCCATACAAGCGACACGTGATACGTTATTCGTCCAAATATCTAGATCCCTTCTCGTATAACCAACAATCGTTGGCTTTCCTGTCGTTCCTGAAGAAGCATGAACACGGACGAGTTCTTTCTTCGGTACAGCAAACAGTCCAGTTGGGTAATTTTGTCGAAAATCTTCCTTTGTATTAAAAGGAAGCTTTTGTAAGTCTTTTAAAGTTTGAATATGCTCTGGACGAACTCCTACTTCATCCATTTTCTTTTTATAAGCCGGTACTCTTTCATAAATATAGGACACTGTCTCTTTTAACCGGCTTAATTGAATCTCTTCAATCTCTTCACGAGACATTGTCTCATTTTTTGACCAAATCATAATTTTTAACTCCAATATATTTTATTTTTGAGTAATAAACGATAAGGCATATAACTAGTCTCTCATGTTTGGATACAGTGTCAGATGAAAAAACAGGTCCATCTGATCGATCGTAAATTACTCCTTTGATAACAGTAGATATACCTGTCAAAGATATGGTACCAATAGTATACCATTAAATTAGGAAAATTTATAGTAGTTTTTTTGTTTTTCTTTATTTATTTAACGCATTGATGTACGAATTAATTATTTTTTTCTAGTCAACTCGTTTTTTTTAATGTATAATAAATAATTAATAAGTAATAAAATAAATTTTTAAAACAAAAATATTTAAGAAAGGAACGATATAAACAAACTTATGTTTGAATGACTTGGTGTAAATTATGACAAATTCACTTATTATTGATTTTCATACTCATATTTTTCCAGATAAATTGGCTGCCAAAGCCATTCCTCAAATGGCCGCCAAAGCACACTCTACTCCATATGTAAATGGAACTGTTTCTGATTTAAAACGCTCTATGAGAGAAGCTAATATAACATGTAGTGTTGCACTGCCAGTCTTAACTTCTCCATCTCAATTTTCTTCCACTAACCGATTTGCTTTAGAACAATCGGCAAAGGATTTTTCTAATTTAAATCACGATATTATCTCATTTGGAGGAATACATCCAGATTCCTCTAACTACAAAGCAGAGTTACGCGAACTAAAATCAATGGGTTTTTTAGGAATTAAACTTCACCCTGATTATCAGGATGTTAATTTTGATGATATTCGTTACATGAGAATCATCGATTACGCAAGTGAACTTGGTTTTATCATTGTTACTCATGCTGGTGTGGACATCGGATTACCAGATCCTGTTCATTGCACCCCTAACTCAGTGTTACATGTTCTTCAAGAAGTTCAGCCCCCAAAGCTTATACTGGCTCATACAGGAGGTTGGAAACTTTGGGATGAGGTGGAAGAAAAACTTGTAGGACGAGATGTTTATTTTGATACTGCATTTAGTATACGTTTTATGTCATCGGAACAATTTATGCGTATCATTCGTAATCACGGTGTAAATCGGATCTTATTTGCAACCGATAGTCCATGGGATGGACAAAAAGAATCTCTCGATGCCATTCGTAGTCTTAACTTCAGTGAACACGAACTTTCATTGATTTTAGGAAAGAATGCCGCCCAATTACTTGGAATTTCCCAGTCATAAATCAATACAATGATATATTTGCGGAGAACATTATGACACTAGAACAATTATTAAAAGAAGTACCTGACTTAGAGGAATACATTCGCTATATGCCAGAGGAATTAAACCATCGTTATACGATTCGTATTATCCCTCCTGGAGTAATTATTCATCAAAAACATGCTATTTTAGATTATTTCGGTATTGTATGCAAAGGAGAACATCGGGTAATTAATGAATTTGAGAATGGAAATGTATTTATGATAGAAAAGAATGAGCCGATTGATTTTATTGGAGAAGTTACAATCCTCGCAAATAAGAAAGAATCCTCTGTCACAATTGAAACATTGACCGAATGTACTATCTTATATTTCTCTCGCAAAGATTTTGAACAGTGGATTGCTTGTGATATTCATTTTTTACGTTTAGTTTCTCAGAAGGTTGCTTATAAACTATATCGTTCTTCTTACAACCGAGGAGATCGATTATTTTATCCTCCTACCTTTCTCTTACTCGATTACCTCATCAAATACATAAAAGGGAAAAAAATTACTGAGAAAGGAATTATTCTTCCTAAAACAAGGCAACAACTTTACGAAGAACTTGGAATTACAATTAAAACAATTAATCGTACAATCAAACGATTAAAAGAAGACGATTTAATTGGTATACAAAAAGGTAAAATTACAATGAACAAAATACAGTATGAACGAGCTCTAAAAGAAATCCACTATTATGTAAAATGATTTACCATATTTCTGAGTTTTCCAGAACACTGTACACAGGATATTTTATGCATAAATAAAATATCCTGCTACTCCTGATAATATCATAACTAAAATTGGATTTAAATGTAGTTTTCTAAGCAATATAAGTGCTGTAACAAAAATTCCAATCGCAAATAGATTCCATTGAAACGCTGCCACATCTAACGTACTCGTACCGAAAAATGCAATCATTAAAATCGTAGAAGCAGATGCTGCAATTAATCCAACCGAGCAAGATTTCAAACCTTTTAAAATATTCAAAACAGTTTCTGCACTGCGGTATTTATCAAAAAATCGGTATAAAATTAAAGAGATTACAAATCCAGAAAACACACATCCAAACGTGGCTACCACAGCTCCTAAGATTCCTGCAATCCTTATTCCTACAAATGTCGATGTATTAACCGCTAATGGACCTGGCGTCATTTGAGAGATTGTAATAATATCTGTAAATTCCTGAATGCTCAGCCATGAATGTAAATTTACTACCTGCTCCTGGATCAATGGAATGGTTGCATATCCGCCTCCAATACTAAACAATCCTATTTGTAGAAAGCTAATTAACAATATAATTAAAACTTCCATTATCTTTTCCTCCTCTTCTTATACCAAGTATTTAATACACATAAGACAACACAAATTCCTATAATGAGTGCTACATTCACTTGGAAAAAGAAACTCGCAAGAAATGCTGCTGGCATAAGCAATGTAAGAAAGCAATCCTTATCTTTTATAATCATGTGACACATATCAACTACTAAGTCTACAATCAGTGCTGCAACTCCTGCTTCCATTCCTTTTAAAACAGCAGAAATCACTACATTATCTCTCACAATTTGATAACAAGCGGAAATTAAAGACAAAATAATAAGCGGTGGAAGTACCGCCGAAACACAACTAATAACTGCTCCTACAAAGCCTGCCACTCGATATCCAGCTAATACTGCTAAGTTAATTGCAATTGCGCCTGGAGAAGATTGTGCAATTGCAGACATATCCATTATTTCCTCTTCTCGAATTAACTGTTTTTTCTGGACAAAAAACTTCCGAATCATAGGAATAACGACATACCCTCCTCCAAAAGTAAATGCACTAATAAAAAAATTTACGCCAAAAAGCCAACAGTATAGTGATAGTTTCTTCTCTGTTTTCATAAAATGTCAGCAAGTACTCCTTTCTTAATCTTGAGTTTCTATATATTTTTGTATCGTTATTAATGATACTTTTCTTATAAAATTTTTTCTTTCTAGTTTTGTACCTATCAGAAAGATTTTTTGGTATGTTATAGTTTAATATCTTCTATTATATTATAAGTAAAATTTCAAACAGAAAAAAGGACAAATGGGCGGTTTTTTAAAAATATTACTCACAAAAAAACCAGAATAAATTGGTAATTATTCCAACTTATTCTGATCTTTTATTATTCCTCTTCTTTTTGCCATGATAATAACTTTTGCTCCGCTCGTTCCCATACATGTCTCCTGTGAAATGCTCCAAATATCGGCCTTTCAATCCAATAAATTCGAATTTGGTCTATTGCTGTACAAATCACTATAACCATTGCAATACAAACAATTGCATGAATCCAAAGATCGGATGACCAACTATAGAGACGATTCTTAAACCATTTTGACCAAAGCAGTGGATGAATAAAACTGTTTTCTTGAATCAAATAAACACTAAACATAGAAGCAGCAAGTCGATTGAGCCATGGATGATATCTCATCCTTAAATTTTTAAACCCTAGAAACAACCCAATCGCGCATAAAATCGTAGTTATTTTATTTTCTCCTGCAAGATAAGACTCGAACCCAACTAACTGTGGAATGGAACTTTCCAAACAATCTACTAAAAAAGCAGAAACAATTATAATTCCATACATAATAATTCCAAATAGAAAATTACTCCTGCACCGTCCTATCCACCGATTTGGATATAACCGAATGTAGCCACCAATTAAATATAACAATATAAATAATCCAAGGGTAGAATATCCAAAATCTCCATTTGTAACAGTTGGAAGAACAGACCAAAGAATTCCTAAAGTACAAATCAATGCTAGGTGGCGTTTCCTAGACATTGCTTTTACAGCTGGATTTAAAAACAAAGTTAGAATATACAATACTAAATATGTGGTAGCAAACCAATACATTGAATACGTAATTGGCATCAGATTTTTTATAAATGTATCGGCATTAAACTCGACTATACCAAATCCATAAAAAATTGTCATAAATAGAATCGAATAAAACCATATCTGAGCCCAAAGTTTTACTGCCTTTTCCAAACGGAATTTGGATTCGATCATAAAATAACCTGTAATCAGTACGAAACAGTCTACTCCCAGCTTTCCTCCCAAAGAAAGAACTTGTATCAAGGCTTTATTAAAATTCATCTCTGGCAATATAAATCCTCCATGTATGGAATAATGATGTGCCACAATCAAAACCATACTAACAATACGCAATAATTCCAGATTCGATTTTCGTCTGCCCGTTTCCTTTTCTTCCTGTTCCATTCGGAATCCTCCTAATCATTTACAGCCTGACTCATAATTTCTCTACAAATTTCTTCTACTGTTCGGTTATCTGTGCGAACTATAATATCGGCAGCAGCTTCATATTTCTTCCGTCTCTGTTCCATTAATTCTGCGATAAACTCCACATTCATATTTCCTTTTAAGATTGGACGATCCTGATTCTCACGCACTCGCTCCAGAATTGTCTCAGGAGTCGCTGTTAGCCAAACTACAATGCCACTTTCTTTCATAAGTGCAGCGTTTTGTTTACGCATTGCCATACCTCCTCCACAAGAAATAATCAATGCTTCTTCTTTTTCTTTTAAGCGTTCTAATAGATTGGTTTCACAGTTTCTAAAGTATGCTTCTCCCTTTTTCTCAAACAATTCTGGAATTGTCATTTTTTGCTCTTTTATAATCTGAGCATCTGTATCAATTTCCTTTCGTTTACTTAACCGACTCAGTTCTGAGGAAATCGTACTTTTTCCAACCCCCATAAATCCAATTAAAAAAATATGCTTCTTTTTTGCCATAGCTCTTATTCCTCCTTCCCATGTAATACCTGCAAAATCTCACTCAATTCTTCTGCTCCAATTTGCCCTGGAGCAGAAGCTTTCTGCGCTGCTCCAAATGTTACAGCTGAACCAAAACATTCTCCTGACAAACGACTGATAACTCCCATTCGAGACATTGCCATTGTAATCAATGGCTTCTTGGCATAAATTTCATTCATTTCCACTGTTGTCTCCAGCAAGGTTAAAACATCCCTGTTTGTATTCGGCATCACTGCAATTTTTAGCACATCCGCTCCTAAATCCTGCATCTTACATAAACGTTGAATCATTTCACCTTTCGTCGGAGTTTTAGAAAAGTCATGATTCGATGCGATAACAAAAACTCCAGCTCGATGAGCAACTTCGATCAATTCTTTTACTAATTCCTCACCCAAAAATAACTCCACATCTGCTAAATCTACATATCCACTTGTCAACACCGTATTCATTAACACACAATACTCTTGTTCTGAAAATTCCTGCATTCCTCCTTCTTGCTTTGTACGAAATGTTGCCAGCAATGGAAGATCTCCTAATAGTTCCCTCAGCGATCCTAATATATTTATTACAGAGCTTTCCTCCGTTACGTTTTCATACCAATCCATTCTCCATTCCACTAAATCTACAGGAAGTTTCACAATCTCTTCTGCCTGCTCCTTTATTTCTTCCCACGTTGTCCCTACAATTGGAACACAAATTTTTGGAATCCCTTCTCCCAATACAAGATCCCTTATTTTTAATAAATTCATAATTTGCACCTCTTTTATTATTCCAATATTCCTTTGCCCATTTCAATAGCTCTCATTATAACACCAAATCTCATTCCTGACCACTTATTATTGCATTTTCTTATAAGTTTACTTTAATAAAAGAAACCTCCACTGAATACATATCATGATAAAATAAAGAAGCTTCTGCTAAAGCTTTCTTTCATATTAAGATGATACAAAAAATAATGTGATAGAATAACACCATTTTCTTTGGCCCATTCTATCACATTATTGAGATATAGATTAGTATTTTCTATTATTTTTTCTCTGTTCCTATTACTCTTCCATGATCCATATAAAATACCTCATTATAAAGTTAGTTCATCTAAGCACCACTATCTTTTTATCAATAAAAATCCCCCTTCACTTTACAATTTAAATTCCTTTTCGATATAATAAAAAAGAATAAGCGGTTGGAAGTACAACTAGGACAATTATAATTGCTAATATCCATTCTGACTGCCAAAATGCGTTTAAAATAAATACGACTCCTCCCAATATCCAAATCCAGCTTGCAAAGCGGTGTGTCCGATTCCAATTTTCTTCACTGGAAAGTGTCCATGGAAGACGAATTCCAACGGTATAGTTTTGCTTGCATTTTGGAAGATAGTTTCCGATCGCCACAAATAAAATACCAATAATTAAGTTCGTAAATAGTCCAATGTCCACTTGATATCCAAGTGCAATTGCATAAATTTGAGCACAGATAATTAGTGAGACAACTGGAACAATCCATAATATTAACCCTAATATCTTATTGCTTATATTTTTCTTCTTTGGATCATTTAATATTGCAAATGCACAAACCCACTGCACAAGTAATAAAATTCCTGGCAATCCAAACACTGTAAATGGCTTACTACTCCATCCATTTGGTACATTATCTGTTCCAAAATGCGTTGCAATTGTATCTGGAAGTTGACTCCACAAGATTACTCCTATTAACACAGGAATCATTGTAATTAGACTCGTTAAAATAATCGTAGTTCTAAATTCTTTCCAATTTTTTTTATTTTTCATATCGTTCACTCTCCTTTCAATTGTGAAAGCCAAAGCATAATTTCTTCCACTACTGAAATATTTAGTTCATAATAAATATAATTTTTATATTTTGTTTCAAATACAAGATCTGCTTTTTTTAATAGGTTTAGATGATAAGAAATCGTTGCTGCGGTCATATCAAAATTACTTCCAATTTCTCCCGCAGACATACGCCCATTTTTCAGCAGAACCAGTATTTCCCTCCTTACTGGATCGGATAAAGCCTTAAAAGTATCCACAAATGCCATTCTCATCTCTTCTTTCTCAAAGCGAAACTGTTTACTATTTTCTGCATATCTATTTAGAAATTTATCTAATTAGATTATATAAAATTCTCTTATCTTTGTCAATCAATTCTTCCTTGTATTTCTTATTTTTTTCTCTTTTTTCTTGATACCACAAAAAATATATACACATCAATAAAAAACCGTTACCAGAACTCTTGTTTGCATACCATGATAAAAAAATGCATCTGGATTTGCTCAATAAAAAGCATTTCAAGATGCATTTTGGGGAATGTTTTCTTTATCTATTTTTTAAAAGATGCTCGTTTTCTCATTGTTGGATCTAAGATTTTTTTACGGATTCTTAAATTCTTTGGTGTTACTTCCAAAAGTTCATCCGTATCGATAAAGTCTAAACACTGTTCCAGACTCATAATCTTTGGTGTTGTCAAACGAAGTGCATCATCAGAACCTGAAGCACGTGTATTTGTTAACTGTTTCTTCTTACATACATTTACTTCTACATCTTCTGGTTTTCCATTTTGACCAATTACCATTCCAGCATAGACTTTTTCACCAGGTCCAATGAATAAGGTTCCTCTTTCTTGTGCATTGAACAGACCGTATGTGATGGATTCTCCTGTTTCAAACGCAATTAAAGAACCTGATTTACGATATTGAATATCACCGCGATATAATTCATATCCCTCAAATATTGTATTCAAAATACCGTTGCCCTTTGTATCCGTCATAAATTCACCACGATAGCCAATTAATCCACGGGATGGAATTAAAAATTCCAGACGTGTATATCCACCATTAGCAGTGCTCATTCCTTGTAACTCTCCTTTGCGAGAACTTAATTTTTGGATTACACTGCCAGAAAATTCATCTGGAACATCAATATAGGCAAGCTCCATCGGCTCCAACAAACGGTTTCTCTCATCTCTCTTTGTAAGAACCTCTGCCTTACTGACTGCAAATTCATATCCCTCTCGACGCATATTTTCAATTAATACGGATAAATGTAATTCTCCACGACCAGAAACTTTAAAACAATCTGGACTGTCCGTCTCTTCCACACGAAGTGATACATCTGTATTTAATTCACGGAATAATCGCTCACGCAAATGGCGGGATGTGATAAACTTACCTTCTTGACCTGCTAATGGACTATCATTTACCATAAATTGCATTGCAATCGTAGGTTCTGAAATTTTCTGAAATGGAATTGGCTCTGGATTTTCTGGAGAGCAAATCGTATCCCCAATATGAATATCTGCAATACCTGAAATTGCTACAATCGAACCAATTCCCGCTTCTGTAACTTCTACTTTCTTTAAGCCATCAAACTCATACAGTTTGCTAATTTTTACTTTTTTCTTTTTATCTAAATCATGGGCATTAACAATGACGCATTCCTGATTTACCTTAATGCTTCCATTATCAACTTTACCAACCCCAATTCGTCCTACATACTCATTATAATCAATCGTACTTATCAGTACCTGTGTACCAGCTTCTGGATCTCCTTCTGGGGCTGGAATATGTTCCAAAATTGTCTCAAATAACGGAACCATATTTTCATGCTTATCATTCAAATCGCGAACTGCAAATCCAGCCTTTGCAGAAGCAAATACAAATGGACAATCTAATTGCTCATCACTAGCATCTAAATCCATCAATAATTCCAATACTTCATCAATTACTTCGTCTGGTCTGGCTTCTGGACGATCAATTTTATTAATACATACAATTACAGATAAGTCCAGTTCTAACGCTTTGCGTAGCACAAACTTTGTCTGAGGCATTGGTCCTTCAAATGCATCTACTACAAGAATTACACCATTTACCATTTTTAACACACGTTCTACTTCGCCGCCGAAATCTGCATGCCCTGGTGTGTCGATAATATTAATTTTCGTATCCTTATAAAATACTGCGGTATTCTTGGAAAGAATCGTAATTCCACGTTCTCTTTCAATATCATTGGAATCCATTACTCGTTCCTGAACTTCTTGATTTGCACGAAATACACCGCTTTGTTTTAATAATTCATCTACTAATGTTGTTTTACCATGATCTACATGTGCAATAATTGCAACATTTCTAATATTCTCTCTCTTGGTTTTCATAGGTTTTTCTCTTTTCTTTTTGAATTATAATTACTTACTCCACGGTTTTCTATTGTAACAAGGTTTTTCTTAAAATGCAAGATTTTTTTATTTATCCACACGATAATAACAAAAGAAACCTCTACTGGATAACCTATCCCGATAACATAAATAGACATAGGGGCAACCCCTATGCCTAAATTATTTTTATTTATCTACTGCGCCAACTTCAGTTAAGAAACGAACCATTCCTGCCAATCCCTGAATCTCGGACGGAATAATAATCTTTGTAGCCTTTCCATCGGCAGCCTTTGCAAATGCTTCCAAACTCTTTAGTTGAATGACT
Organism: Clostridiales bacterium CHKCI001; assembly: GCA_900045905.1. Taxonomy (GTDB): domain Bacteria; phylum Bacillota; class Clostridia; order Lachnospirales; family Lachnospiraceae; genus Fimimorpha. Next base: position 227,050 of record FCNS01000037.1, read on the forward strand.
GAATTATCTGCCTGAACATTCTTAATAAACTGAAGACCATCTGCATTTGCCTGTTGTACTTTTAGAATTGCTTCTGCTTGACCTTCTGCCTCTCGAATCATTGCTTCCTTCTTAGCTTCTGCACGAAGGATTGCTGCCTGTTTTTCTCCTTCTGCATCTAAGATCATGGAAGCTTTCTTACCTTCTGCTACCAGAATTGTGGATTTCTTCTCTCCTTCAGCCTTCAGAATTGCTTCACGTCTTTCACGTTCTGCCTTCATCTGTTTTTCCATTGCATCTTGAATTGCTGGAGGTGGAATAATATTCTTTAATTCCACACGAGTTACTTTAATTCCCCATGGGTCCGTTGCCACATCCAAAGAAGCACGCATTTTTGTATTAATTGTTTCTCTAGAAGTTAATGTCTGGTCTAATTCCAAATCACCAATAATATTACGAAGTGTAGTTGCTGTCAGATTTTCAATTGCCATCATAGGATTTGCTACACCATATGTATACATCTTTGGGTCAGTAATCTGATAGTATACTACAGTATCAATCTTCATCGTTACATTATCCTTTGTGATAACTGGCTGTGGAGGAAAATCCACTACTTGTTCTTTCATATCTACTTTTTTTGCTACATGGTCAATAAATGGGGCTTTTAAATGAAGTCCTACTCCCCATGTTGTTAAATATCCACCAAGACGTTCCATTACATACGCCGAAGCTTGAGGAACAATCTTAACACAAGATGCAAGCACTAATAAAATTACAAATATTAGCACTACTACTACAATAAACCCTACACTAATTGCTGCTGTTAACATAATTATCCACTCCTTTTATCTTTTTTCTTCTACAATCAATTTCACTCCGCTGATTCTCACAATCACTACTAGTTTTCCTGGAGGAATTACAACATCATCATTCGCTGACATTGCTGTCCATTCCTGCCCTTTCACAACAACAGTTCCAAATCCGTTGTTATTATCAATCATAGATGTAACTTTTGCAGTTTGACCAATCAAACTATCTACGTTCGTCTTTGTTATTTTCTTTTTCAACATCTGATCTGCAAATGGTTTCACTGCTAGCAACAATATAAGGGAAAGTGCTAAAAATACACAAAGCTGAATTTCCAAGCTTCCGCCAAGCAATGAAACAATCAATCCCCCAATCGCTCCTACAGCAAACCAAATTGATACTAATTGTAATGTTGCAATTTCAAATGCAACAAGTATAACAAATACGATCAACCAATAAACATATGCCATATAAGCTCCCCCTTTCTATATATTTTAAGCAATGATAAAATACTCCGTTTTTATTATTGTGATATGTAAAAGAAAGCTCCAGTGGAGGTTTCTTTTATTGATTTATGGTAATTGTATTTTTCATTTTCTTAAGTTATTCTTATCATAGCATAATGTTTATTTTCTATCGATTGATGTCATAACTACCCTATATTTTTGTAATAATTGCGGGAATCATCATGAATAAAATAATTTTTCTATTTATCTTTTCATATTTTTTTATGATTTAAAGTACATGATATAATACTACTCTTAATGTAAACTCTCTTTCATCCCAGACTTGATCCATCGTCCCATTATTATCTTGAAGCAGTCGCTTCATAGTCTGATAGCCAAATCCATGCTGTGCCACTTCTTCTTTTCTTGTTACCAGGTTTCCGTTTCTATCCGTTTTTACAATTCCATCAAATGCATTTGTCACTTGAAGAAATAAATTTTTCTTCTCTATACTCATATTGATTTTTATATAACGTTCTGTTCTTGGAAGATATCTACATGCATCTATTGCATTATCTAATGCATTTCCAAGAATTCCACATAAAATCACATCACTGACTAATAATTCTGTAGGGATATTTAAATTACAATTCACTCGGATTCCAAGTTTTTTGGCCACACGAAGCTTATAATTGACAACTGCATCAACCGTGAAATTTCCCGTATGTGCAATCATTTTACCATTATCCAAACGATGAAGTGCTTTCGTTATAAACGTCTGAATACCTTGTAAGTCTCCCTGCTTCGCCATGACTTCTAATGCTAGATAACTATTCTTCAGCTCATGTCGCTGTCTTCTTGTTTCCTCTTGGCTATGTGCAATTTCTTGATATTGCTTCGTATAATAAAGTACCTGCTGATTGGTTAATTGCTGCTGCATTTCTTTTTTCACAACAATAATACGTTCCAATATATGCTGAATAATAACTAATATTGTTAAAAGTGTCGTAATTCCAATCATTGCCGTTATTTCTAGTATTCCTTTTTGTGTAAAAAACAGATAGGAAGAAACGTTTAATATAATCCAAATCATTCCCCATGCCAGAACATAATAAGGCCTGCGATAAGGATGCCTTTTCCAGAGCAGTTTATAGTAGCCGTAAGTCAAATAAAGGAAAAAACCATTAGCCAATAATGCCATTAAAATATCATCCATTTTATTCCTCTCCGTATATTTTTAGTGATTTTCTGTTTTCTCCACATACTTATAATATTCCCAAAACTCATTCCGAACTCTTACCCTATTTTTTTCACTAATATTTAGAAGCGTCCCATCAATTAAGGCAACTCGTTCATATTGAAATGCTTCAATATTATCCACATTCACAAGATATGCTTTGTGAATTCGAAGGAAACGCCCATCCTTCAATTTTTCTTCTACTTTATCCAACTTATCATAATACTCATATTGTTTTTCCATTGTATGCACGACCACTTTTCTTCCTGCGCTTTCAAAATACAAAATATCTTTTTGCAACACTTGTATCATCGTTTTTCCAAACTGAAAACGGTAATATGACTTCTGCTTTTCTTCAATTCGTTTCTGTGCCTTTAAAAATACATCTTCTAATTGTTCCTTTTGGAGTGGCTTTTTCAAGAATCGAAATGGCTCTACTTCAAACAACTGCATTAAATATTCCTCATAGCTTGATATATAGACAATTAGCATATGGTAGTCTTTTTCTCTTATTTTTCGAGCTGTTTCAATGCCATCCACTTGTTTCATTTCAATATCTAAAAAAACCAGATCAAATCCAATGCCCTTTTCAAAATCTTCTAATAATTCCTTTCCATCCGAATAAAGTTCTATTTGTATTTCATAATGATATTTTTTCTCTAATTCCTCTATGGATTGTTCCATTTGACTTAAAAACCTCTGATCATCATCACAAATACCAACTTTAATCATACTCCTTCTACCTCCTTAAATAGAGAGTTTCAACGATTTTCTCTATTTTATTCTTCTGTATCTTTCTAAACTATTCTAACTCTAGATGTTTTTATTCAAAAATAACAGCATTGTCAATCAAACAAAATCGTTTCTTTTCCAACCATTCCATAATAGAGCTGACGTTTTACTTGAATCTTTGCTCTACCATTTGTTCCCTCTATTATTTTTGTTTTCAGTTGTGTCGTTCGATCCACTGGGATAGGCACAGTCACCACAACAACATCCGTGTATTCGGTATCTGTTGATACCACTCCTTCCTGTGCGAGTAAATATTGTATTTTCCCAATTCCATTGTAATCAGTTGTAATAACCAGCTCATCTGCCAGATGTTTCTCTATAATGACAGAATGAGCAAGTCCCTCCTGTACTGCCTTAGAATAAGCCCTTACTAGTCCTCCTGTCCCAAGCAGAGTTCCTCCAAAATACCTCGTCACAACTGCCACCACATTACAAAGTCCCTGACCACTCAGCACATCCAGCATTGGCTTTCCTGCGGTCTGTGCTGGCTCTCCATCATCACTACAACGCATGATCTCTTGTCTCTCTCCAATAATATAGGCAGAACAATTATGTCTTGCATCCCAATATTGTTTCTTTATCCGTTCAATAAATGCAATCGCCTCTTCTTCACTTTCCACATGAGCAATCGTACCAATAAAACGAGATTTCTTTTCCACAATCTCTCCTACTCCACCCTCATAAATTGTCTTATAATCCTTTACCATACTTAACTCCTTTAGATTTTACTAAATAGATAAACCGCAGCCCATATAACTGCAATAACAATTCCAATTGTTCCAACTAATCTCACAACATACAAATAAAACCCAGTCGGCTCTCCATCTTTTACTGAAAGGCAGTGTGTAATCTTCCACAATAAATTTGGTTTCCATACCATAAAGATTCCAAGCAACAATAAAATAATAAATCCAAATTCGCGCTTAAACATAGTGATCCCTCCCTTTAATTTTTCACTTCTTTACCCCAGAACATAACATAATAACCTATTTGTCAAATAGAAAGATATCCTCTATTGGTGCTTTCACAGCCCTTGAAATATCAATTGCTAATTTCAATGATGGGTTATACTGAGCTTTTTCCAACCGCATTATCGTTTCGCGTCTTACTCCTACAATCTCTGCCAGCTGCTGCTGTGTTAATCCCTGAGCAACTCGATACATTTTTAAATTACATCTAAATTCTGTCCCCATAGATTACTCCTCTTTTTCATAGCGATATAACAAATAGCTACTAAGGAAAAGAACAAGCCCATAAATAAGGGAAATAGAAATTAACATGAAGATTGCACACCACTCTATATTTTGTGAGAGCATACCCATCCCAACTAACCATATTACAACAAACAACAACACAAATCCTGTTCTATATGCTTTCACTTCTGCCTTTCTTTTATTTTCCTGATAAAGTTCATCTTCTAACGTATTTGAAAGCTTTCCTTCAAAAAAAAGCCCAAAAAGACCAAAGAAGACAAAAAATATAAAAGGATAAATAATTCCCCACTTATCATAGGTCCAAAATCCCATAAATCCTAAGAAACCAAATATTCCAAATATTCCGAAATAAGGTGGGACTTTTCTCGTATACTTCTTTCTAATATTTTTCTTCATCATGGAAGCTTTAAAAACAATAATTGTTAAGTAAATTACATAAAAAGCAATAAGAGCACCTATCATCAACATAGGAATATCTTTTACAGAAAATATATATTCCGACAGATCCATCTTATTTACAAATCGTCCCTCATTAAAAAGAACAGAGTATATAATTCCTGTAATTAATAAAATAATCAAACCAATTCCTATAAAAACAAGTTTTTTAATTTGTTTCTTTGACATAATATTAACCTCCAAAAGTGACATTTTTGTATCTTTATATAACAAATATATCTCTTTTTAATTGGAAAGTCAATACTAATTTAGCATAAACATCTATTTTCTATCTGCTTATTAACTTTCTAATGCCCCAATAAACACTCTGTTTTTAGCATTAATATTGATTCTACAAAATATTTGGGAGCTTTTTTATACTTCTCCCTGTTAAAGTCAAAAATTTCCATTTTGAGTTATCTTGTTTATAGCCTCCAATTTACAAAATTATTATACCGCTATCCTAAATTACCCACAATAAAAATCTAGATTATTAAATTATTTTTTATTTATCTCTACTAATTTCCCAATAGTTTTATTTATATTTTAGCATATACCTATTTTATTACAATAGTTTTGGTTGATTTACAGTATTTTTTTATATTATCTCAATTTCTTATATATTATTGTAATATTTTTCTATACATGACCTATATTTTATATATATTAACCAATTATCTATTTCATTGTATTCTCAGATACTTATCTATCAAAATCGTTTTTTCTAATTTTCTACTGGAATATTCGTCTTTTTTTTGGTATACTATGGTTATTGTATGCATTTGAAAAATTAGACGTTTTTTATGAATTTTACTTGTTAATTTATTATAAAAGTCCTGAACAACAGCCATGAAACAGACCGTGTTTACACGGGATGGCTCATGGATATTGGACGGGCTAACCTGTATAAACAAAAAGAGTGACCGCTCGGATTGTGAATACAGGTGGCGATTGTGGGAGCACCAAAGTGCGGAGCAATCGACTTTCATTTATAGTGATGATTCGACCACTGGGGGAATCATATTCTTTTACGATAGAGGGGATTTTATGGATTTTGGAAATATTTCTGTTAAGGAACGGCTGAATTCATCCTTTCAGCATTCACGAAAGTTTCGGCGAATCGGCTTTTCTTTTTTTAAACTTACTTTATTTTGTTTCCTTATTTTTCTTGTCGTAGGAGTTGTGTCTGTTTATGGTATGTTTCGAGGCATTATCAATTCTGCACCAGATATTTCTTCGATTAATATGGAACCTACTGGATATATAACTAAAATTTATGATGCTTCCAATCATGTTACTGCATCACTAGAACAACAGGAACAAAAACAAAAAAAAGTATCCTTTTCTGATATACCAGAACACTTAATTGAGGCATTCATCCTTACAGAAGATCCGAATTTTTTTTATCATAAAGGAAACGATGCAAGACAGTTTCTGTATCAGTTTAGTTATGATCTCTTTAATAATACTACATCTGACACATTTGGAACAATTACACAACAATTAATCCGCAATACTGTGTTTAATGGAGGAGTACAAAAGTCTTTTGGAGAAAAGTTGGAACAAATTATTCAAGAAGGATATTTATCACTACAGCTAGAAAAACAAATGGATAAAACAGAAATTTTAGAACTTTACTTGAACAGTATTAACCTTGGCAGTAATACGCTTGGTATTCAATCAGCAGCCATGCACTATTTTAATAAAAATGTTTCGGAATTGACGTTATCGGAATGTAGTGTACTTGCAGCCACTGCTTATAATCCGTCTCGCTGTAATCCATTCAGACAGCAACAAAATAATGCTGAGCAACGACTACGTATTTTAAATCAAATGCTCACTGCGCAACTTATTTCAAACGAAGAATATCAAGAAGCTGTTTTCGATAATGTATACGCTCGCCTTCAAACTTCTTCTTATAATACTGAAAATGATACATCTATCCTTTCCTATTATAATGAAGAAGTCATTAATTCCGTTTTAGCCGATTTACAAAATGAACTCGGCTACAGTGAAACACAGGCATACAACTTAGTTTATTATGGAGGGCTTTCTATTTATACACCAATGAATGCTGAAGTTCAAGCTACCGTAGACAAAGAACTAAATTCCTCAGATAACTATCCTGAAGAGGATTTCTCTCTTAGTTATACACTAGTCGTTTCACATCCAGACGGAACTACAGAGACTTACACAGAATCGAACATTAAAGATTATTATCAAACTACATTAAATAAATCGGATTTTCAAAATATTTTTTCTAATGAAACAGAGATGAATCAAGTCATTGACTCTTTTAAACACTCTACCCTGCATAAACAGGATACAATACTTGACGAAACAATAAAAATGATCCCACAGCCACAGGCATCTATGGTAGTTCTAGATCAGAGGAATGGTTATGTACTTGCATTATCTGGTGGTCGAGGAGAACGGTCTAATAATTTAGGGTTAAATCGTGCTTCTGACTCTCTCCGCCAGCCTGGAGCTGCTTTTTCTGTGCTGTCTACTTTTGCTCCAGCCCTTGATATTTGTGGGTCTACTCTCGCTTCTACTTACTATGATAGCCCATTCCATACCTCTGAACAAAGTTTTACTAACTCTTGGAATGACAACTATATGGGATATACAAATATTCATCAGGCAATCGAGTTTTCTATGAATGTTGTAGCAGCTAGATGTTTATCTGAATCGGTTACTCCATCCACAAGCTATGATTACCTTTCACAATTTAGTTTTTCTTCTCTTTCTCCAGAAGATAAATCCATTACGTTAGCTACTGGAAATCTGACAAATGGGGTTACAAACTTGGAAATGACTGCTGCATATGCAGCAATTGCCAACGATGGAGTTTACACAGAACCAATTTTTTATACAACGGTTGTAGATCGTAATGGAAAGACCATTCTGGAAAAGGAACATTCTACTTCCATTGTTATGAAAGATACGACTGCTTCTTTACTCACTCATGCATTGGAAGATAGTGTCTCTGGAGAAAATTATTGGGAAAACTATGATATGGAACCAACAGGAACACAATGTCAAGTAGAGGGAATGAGCATCGCTGGTAAATCTGGAGTTTCACTTGCTACAGGAGATTATTGGTTCGTTGGCTATTCTCCTTACATGACATGCGGAATTTGGTCTGGTTATGATGATTCCAGTCCAATTACAACTTATAATGGATATTACAAACAGATCTGGCAAAAAATAATGGAACAAACACACAAAGATTTTTCTGATCCTGGATTTCTTTATTCTGAGAATTTGGAATCTGCCCAGATATGCAGTAAGTCTGGTTTGCTTGCAATTGAAGGTACTTGCAATCATGAGACAAGCAACAGTGTCGTCTACACCGAATGGTTTGAAAAAGGTACGGTTCCAACCCAATACTGTAACCGTCACACAAAAGTTAATATTTGTACACAATCCAACATGCAGGCAGGAAAAAATTGTCCAGCGGATAAAATAAAAGAAAATGTATATTTGATTATTGATACCAAAGATTTAAATGAAACCGAAACCGAAGATTCCAAACATGCTCTTCCAGAGGATTTATTAAAATCGACTTGTACGGTTCATAACTCAGCAGAGGATTCTTCTTAATTTATAATAATCAGATGAAATAATTTCTGCTTGCCCATTTGAGCATAATTTTACAACTCTACCAAAAGAAGTAGTCTTAACAAAAATAAAATAAATCTGCTTTTTTAAGCGGACATATCAAAATAAGACTACTTCTTTTTATGTGGTATTGATCGAATTATAAAAAATCTGAAATTATTCACTCATTTTTTCAAAATATAAGTGTAATCTTTAACACTCCGTCTTTATATATTGCATCAATATGCCCTTTCATTTCTTCTGTTAACGTTTTGGCTATGGACAGTCCTAACCCCGTTGCATTCTGAACATTTTCGACTGTATAAAAACGGTCAAATAAATGCCCCACTTGAATTTCATCCAGTTTACTTGCTCTATTAGAAAATTGAATGGTTCCATTTTCTTCCAATAAAACATTAAAATCTCCATCACTATATTTAATTGCATTGCTAATAATATTGGAAACAATCCGCATAAATGCTTTTTTATTTAACTTACGTTTCACTACAGTCTCTGGGATAAAAATTTGTGGCTCGATTTGTGCCTCTTTTAATGCCCCATAATAAGCAGCAAAACACTCTTCTAACATAGCATTCAAAGAAATCTCTTCTTTTTCTGTACTATGATCCGCTGATACAATGATAGAATACTGGAATAATTCTTCGGTTAGTTCCTTTAATGCCACAACACGGTTATAAATAATATTCAGATATTCTCGAACAGTCTCTGAAACATCTTCCTGCTGTAGCAAATCCATATAGCCACATATCGCAGTCAATGGGGTTCTTAGATCATGGGATATATTAGTAATTGCATTTTTTAACTCCTGATCACCACGGATATATCGGATATGTTCTTTTCGAAGCAATTTTAAATCCTTATTTAGATCAGCTGCCAAACGTCTCATTGTTTTATCAGAAGTAGAAATGTCGATCCCAACGTTTGTATCTTCTCTTAGTCGTCTTGAAAATTCTAGGCGCAGTTGTTCTGCTGCCCGACGAATTGCAAAAACTTTTACAACCAGTAAAATACAGACTATGACTAATATCATACATAAGATACTAATTAAGACCAACATAACTTCTCCTTCTATTTTAGATCTTTCTTTTGAAAACAAATCATTCCAATCAAATTAAATACGAATATAATAATAATGGAGTAAATTCCCATCCAATACGGATGCACCACTTCCAAACTAGAAATTTGAGTTGCCTGACCTGACGGTATAAAATCTAATATAAACTGGTAAATCTCTCTTTTTAATCCTGTTAAATAATTAGGATTTCTTACGGTCTCTAATTCAATTTCTCCACCCTCCATCACTGCCTGCTGCATCATTTCAGGCTGCTGCAAAGATTGATAAAGCCAAATTGTTACAAATAATAAACCAAAGGCCACAAGGGTACTAATAATCGCAGTATGGGCTTTATTTGTAGTTAACATAGCAATAACATTATAAATTGCTGCATAAGCGATACATAAAAGAGCTCCATCCACAAATAACAAAAGACAAGAAGACCATTTTATCTGTATCCATCCAAACAATGGAACTCCAACTGCACAAGTTGTTATTACAGCCGTCAAATAAATTAGAAGTCCTACTATCATACATAAAATAAAGTTAGAAATAAAAATATTGTTTCTCGAATGACCTATAATTAATTTGTTTCGTATCGTTCCATCACTATATTCAGTTCCTATAAATAAACTGCAAAACACAGCCATTACAATTCCAATCAGAACAAGAAAATTAAAGAGAATGGATTCCATAGCAACTGATTCCTCATAACGTATCATATCCTGATACAAAGTCATACATACAAATATCGAATAGCCAATCGCCAGTATCATTTCAATCCAAAAAATCGGATATCTTTTCAAGCGTGCAAAGTTTGAATGTAATAATTTACTCATCCTTTCTTCCTCCTATTAAACGAATATAGTAACTTTCTAGACTTTCTTCTTTTTCTTGCATGGATTTCACTTCACAGTGTTCCTTTGCAAGTCTTATCGTCAACTCTGTTACATTTATTTTTCCGAATAGCTCTGCTTTCGTATCAGAAAGAATTGTGTATTCCATTCCCCATTCATCCAATACATACGCCAATATTTTTGTACTAGACACTTCGATTTGAACGCATTTTCTACAAGCCTGTTCTAACTCTTTTGCACTAATTTCTCTCACTATATGCCCTTGATCAATAAATCCATAGTGTGTCGCTAACTTGGAAAGCTCATCCAAAATATGACTGGAAACTAAAACAGTAATTTGATATTCTCGATTTAACTTTAAAATCAGTTCTCTTATCTCTATAATTCCCTGTGGGTCTAATCCATTTACAGGTTCATCCAATACTAAAAAATCAGGATTCCCCACTAATGCAATTGCAATTCCCAGTCTCTGACGCATACCCAGAGAAAAATGTTTCGCCTTCTTCTTCCCTGTATGAGAAAGCCCTACCAATTCCAGCAATTCATCAATTCCGTCGAAGGAAGGACATCCTAATATCATGCACTGCTGCTTTAAATTTTCTCTCGCCGTCATATCCATATAAACAGATGGAGTTTCTACTACGGCTCCCATTCTCCTTCGAGATTTTACTATATTCTTTTGCGTATGCCTCTTTCCATATAAAAAATACTCTCCTTCTGTCGGTGCCTGCAAACCACAAATCAAACGAATCAACGTCGTTTTTCCAGCTCCATTTTTCCCTACAAATCCGTAGATCGCTCCCTTTGGCACATTCATGGAAAGTCCATTTAATGCTTTAAAATGCCCATATTGTTTGGAAAGCGCATTTGTTTTTAAAACATATTCCATTTGCTAACCTCCTCATAGTTGGGGCTTTTGACCCCAACATCATCTTATAGGCATATTATAATAATAATTGGTTAAGCAACTGGTAAAGAGAATGGTAAAGAAATCGTAAAGATTATCCTATTTTAACGTCCTCTTTATACTATATTGAATCAATAATTTTTTCAATTCATTACATGCATCACAATCACTTATTTTTATTTTAACATTAATTCTATTTTTTACAACAATTTTGTTTTACTTTTTTCAAAATATTTTTAATCTATATAATTTTAAAAGTGGGAGCATCGATCAATTCGTTGACCAGTGTTCCCACATATGCCTTACGTTCTATTGCAAGATAGTTCCATTCCTATCTAAAAAAGAATATTCCAATGGTATTTCACCAGAGTAATATACAAATGGAATACTCTCAATCGTATCCGCATTTGCTATAGGAATTTCTTCCTATATTTTTCCAAATAATTTACTATTGTACATATTTTGCTCTTGCCTGTGCTGCAATTGTTTTTACGTTTGGATCCATACTAGCCTCATGAAGTTTTATAAATTCAGAATCTGGTTCTTCTACTACCGAAATCTTTCCATAAGTTACTCCAAGAGTTAGAAAACAATCATCCGTTGTAGATCTTCTTAAAAACAGAAGATACTCTTTTCCTATTTCCATTTTTTCATATCCTTCCAAATGACAAATAACATCTCCATCTGGAAACTCGTTTTCCCATATCTCTATGATCTTATCTTCCCGAATTGCATCCCCTAATGTATTTTGAAATATCTCTTGAATTCTTACTTGTGCCATTGTATGTCCTGTTGTATCTGTTCCACTTGGAATTACATCTTCGCTCTCTTTTTTTACTCGTACAATACATTCCGATGCATTTTCCATTTCTTCTAACGAAGAAAAGCCCTCCGCTTTTGCTGGAATATACTCATCTCTCTTCTCACTTGTTGTACTGGTTTCCTTTTGTACATATTTTTCTCTTACCTGTGCTGCAATTGTTTTTACGTTCGAATCCATACTAGTCGCATAACGTTTCGCAAATTCAGAATCTGGTTCTTCCAGTACAGAGACCTTTCCATAGGCTCCCCCAAAAATACCAAGGGAACCTTCAGATCTTTTTAAAAACAGAATATACTCTTTTCCTATTTCCATTTTTTCATATCCTTCCAAATGACAAATGACATCTCCATCTGGATATTCGTTTTCCTGTACTTCTATGATCTTATCTTTCTGAATTGCATCTCCTAACGTATTACGAAATATTTCTTGAATGCTCACTTGCCCTATTGTATAACTAAATACATTATGATCTGAAACCACTGCCTCACCTTCACCCTCTTTTTTTACTCGTACAATACATTCCGATCCATTTTCTAATTCCTCCAACGAACTAATTCTATCCCAGTTCAAATAAATAAATTCATGTCTTTTTTCACTTACTCCTTGACTCGTTGTATTATTGCTCACTGCATCAACATTACTTTCTTCTTTTTTAGATATCAGGAAACTCCCTACTCCTATTACGATAACTCCTAATAAAATTAAGAGAATCCATATCCTTTTCTTCATACTTACCACTCCTTTCTAAATGCTACAATTCCCCTCTTATCATCCGCTAATGGACATCTACCGATACCAAAACAGATGGTTTTCATTTCCAAAATCTCTCCACCAGCAATCCATCACTGCTTTCAATACTTCCTCTTTAAATGGCTTATTTAAAAAATAAAATGGTTGATTTTGAAATAAATTTACCGAATACTCTGTATTATCTAAAATATAAATTAATTGAGTAATGGAAGAAGGATACCTTCTCCTTAACTGGACTCCTACTTCTATTCTATCTTTTCCTTTTAATACAATCTTTATAAATACAATCTGATATTCTTTCTGTTCGATTGCTTTACAACATTCCTCCGCTGAAAGAAAACATTGAATTTTCAAATCCACGTCATTTTTTATACTATATTGAATCAATAATTTTTTCAATTCATTACACGTATCACAATCATTATCACATTATCCCCATCCTCTCATAATCATTTATTTTTCTACGGCCACAATCACTTATTTTTATTTTAACATTAATTCTATTTACTTACAACAATTTTGTTCTATTTTTACAAAAGATTCTTCATTTACATAACTTTAAAACTGGGAGCATCGACCAATTCGTTGATCGATGCTCCCACATATGCCTTACGTTTTATTGCAAGATATTCCGTTCCTATCTAAGAAAAAATACTCCATCGGATATTTGCAAAACTATTCTCTTAATTTAAATCCAATTCCCCAAACTGCCTCAATATAGTCTTTTCCATTGACTTCTCTCAGTTTTTTTCGTAAGTTGCTAATATGCACTTTTAGTGAACTTTCCACGCAATCGGGTGTATCTTCACTGATTCGTTCTAGCATTGCTGATTTTGTAATTACTTGCTTTGGATTTTGCATTAGCAATTTTAAAATTGCATATTCTGTCTTCGTTAATCGTACTAATGTTTGCTCCACATATAATTCATGCAATGCTGTATCTAATTTTAAATCACCTATTGCAAGACTTGTGGTTTTTGTTTCTTTCTTTTTATTTCGAAACTGCACTGTAATTCTTGCAAGCAGTTCTTGAATTTCAAATGGCTTTGTCAGATAGTCGGAAGCACCATTTAGCAGTAGTTTCACTTTATCCTGAACATCTACTTTCGCACTAATTACAATGACAGGAATATCTGAAATCTTTGGCAAAATGGCTTCTCCTGAAAGCCCTGGAAGCATCAAATCCAATAAGATCAAATCGGGTCTTTTCTGATCCAATAGTAACAATGCCTCTGTCCCAGAGTATGCCCGAAGTACCAGATACCCTTCTTTCTTCAAAACCCGTTCTATCATGTCTCCGATATAAACATCATCATCAATTACTGCAATTGTGCGGTTCATTCCATCATCTCCCTATCTATTCGCATCATTCTTCTTTTTCCACTGAAAACTCAAAAAAGTATTCTCCTTCAACTTCTTCATCCCGATAAAGGATTCCCATATTTTGTATTTCAAGATATCCCAAACGTTTGATTGTACAAGTAACTTTTACCCCGCATTCTTCAAATTCAAAATTCTCAAATGGGGATTTTTGAATTTTTCGAACCATACCATCTGCTTCATTAAAAATTAGAGAACATGATGGTTGTGCTTGAACAAAGGCTAAAATTGACAAGATTCGTTCATCTTGATAGGATGAAACGATCTTTCGCCCGTCTTGAACATGGATGGAAAAATTAAGCCCTGTCATAATACCATTTTCTTCAGTAAAATTCATTTCAATTGGATCTTCTTCGCCTATCACATAAGAACTGGTATCCAGTTTGATCCATTTTCCAGTTTGATCCAAACGATAATTTTCCTGTAATTCATAATATTTAGCAAACTCATTATAATTTTCACAAAACTGTGCTATTGTAATATCTCCCCGATATTTTGGCATTTTTGCTATGGATATACCTAATACTGTCACCCCAAACATAGCGATACAAGCTCCAATATAAATTCCAATTCGCCATTTTCTTCGGTCTTTTAGATGAATTACAGAGTCATATTCCCACTCCAATGTCTTTCCATCCTCACAATCGGAAAAACTTTTCCATAAACGCACAGCATCATAAATTGGAATATGGAATCCATTTCCTCTCCAAAGCATCACTGCAACTCGGCTGCATGCCTTTGCATAACTTAGTCGTCTGCCATCGAGATCTGTAATTCGTATTCCTAAAATCCATTTTCCTATTGTTGTACCAAAAGCAGAAAGCAAAACTGGCTCTATCAATAAAACAAGCACCATTCCTACAACTATATCGAATATCGTCATCCACCTACTGGAGTTTAAAACATTTATCTTCATTACAACCGTTAAGAAAAGCGACCAGATTGTAGAATAAATGAGACCATCCAGCCATCTGGCAAAATAACGTCTCACAGGAATATTGGTACCTTGGTCTTCATTTAAATTAGATTTTTGTACAGAATTTATCTCTCTATTCATACACTTCCCCTCCTTTTAACAAAAGAAACCTCCACTGGATGGCATATCACGATAGAAAAAGACCCGCAAAGGGACATAAGGCATACCGTCCTAAATCCATTGCAGGTCTTGCTTTTTCTTATTTAAAGTATTCTACACCAGATTCAAAAATCTTCATATCTTGCTCTCCGTAGATATTAATTGCTACAGATGTACCAATACGTTCCGAATGTGCCAT
This sequence comes from Clostridiales bacterium CHKCI001, assembly GCA_900045905.1. Taxonomy (GTDB): domain Bacteria; phylum Bacillota; class Clostridia; order Lachnospirales; family Lachnospiraceae; genus Fimimorpha. The sequence goes on from FCNS01000037.1 coordinate 242,629, forward strand.
CTTACCAAGAATACGTCCGTCAGGACTTGTAATACCTTCGATTGCGGCATAGGAGCCATTGATATTCCATTCTTCTTCTTGTGCCAGATTTCCATTTACATCTACATATTGCGTAGCAACTTGTCCATTTGCAAACAGTTTCTGAATCCATTCTTCGTTTGCTACGAAACGACCTTCACCATGAGAAGCTGGGTTACAGTACACACCGCCAAGTTGCGCTTTTTGCAGCCATGGAGATTTGTTCGTCACTACTTTTAAGTAAACCATCTTAGAAATATGACGGCCTACGGTATTCATTGTCAATGTAGGAGAATCTTCTGTCTGTGTACGAATCTCACCATAAGGTACCAAACCTAACTTAATCAAAGCTTGGAATCCATTACAAATACCGAGCATCAAACCGTCTCTTTCATTCAGAAGTTTGTTCACTGCTTCCTTCATTTTTGCATTACGGAATGCGTTTGCGAAGAATTTTGCAGAGCCTTCTGGCTCATCACCTGCGGAGAAACCGCCTGGGAACATAATGATTTGAGACTGGCTAATTGCTTTTTCAAATTCATCTACCGAATCACGAATGTTTTCTGCTGTCATATTTTTCATAACCTTAACAATAACATTGGCACCTGCACGTTCAAATGCCTTTGCACTGTCATATTCACAGTTGGTTCCTGGGAAGACTGGAATAAATACGGTTGGTTTTGCTACTTTATTCTTACATACATAAATACGATCCGTTTTATAAATTGGAGTATCTACTTTTGGCTGTGCTTCTCCTGATACTGATGGGAATACTTTTTCCAAAGGTGCCTTCCAAGCAGCTACTGCTTCATCTACAGTAATAACCACATCTCCATAAACCAGTTGTGCTTCTTTTGTAACTTCACCAATTACGCTGCCCTTTGCAATTAAGGAATGCACTTGATCTGCTGGAACTTCTGCAATAATATTTCCAAAACCAGGTGCAAACAAGCACTCTTTTTCCAATGTATCATATAAGGTTACACCCATATCATTACCGAATGCCATTTTACTAACCGCTTCGGCTACACCATGTGCACAAATTGCATAGGCAGAAACAATTTGACCTGCTTGAATGGATTCATAGATATCACCATATAACTTCATAATCTGCTCATAATTTGGCAAGTCATATTCATCTTTCTCAATTGTGAACAGAACTAATTTATTTCCTGCCTTCTTTAATTCTGGTGTAATCATTGTCTTATCGGTAGCGACGTCTACCGCAAAGGATACTAATGTTGGAGGTACGCTAATATCATTGAATGTACCTGACATAGAATCTTTACCGCCAATGGAAGGAAGGCCAAATCCAATCTGTGCCTGATAAGCACCTAATAATGCGGACAGTGGTTCTCCCCATGTCTTTGGATCGGATGTCATACGCTTAAAGTATTCCTGATAGGTCATACGGATTTTACTGAAATCTCCTCCGCCTGCTACGATCTTGGAAATTGATTCTACAACTGCATAGATTGCACCATGATATGGGCTCCAGCTTGACAAATATGGATCGTATCCATAGCTCATCATCGTTACAACATCCGTCTTACCAGTCATGACAGGAAGTTTTGCAACCATGGACTGTGTTTCTGTCAGTTGATATTTTCCGCCATAAGGCATCAATACCGAACCTGCTCCGATGGAACCGTCAAACATTTCAACCAATCCCTTCTGAGAGCATACATTCAGATCTTTCAGCATGTTCATCCATGTACTCTTTACGTCTGTAACTTCCTTCTTTACAAAATAGGAATCTTCCTTTGCAGGAATCGTCACTGTAACATCGGTCTCTTGATGTGCACCGTTTGTATTGAGAAATGCACGACTTAAATTTACAATATCTTTTCCTCTCCAGTTTAATACAAGACGAGGTTCTTTTGTTACAACTGCAACTGGAATTGCTTCCAAGTTTTCTTCTTCTGCATAAGCTAAGAACTGATCCACGTCCTTTGGATCTACAACGACTGCCATACGCTCCTGAGATTCTGAAATAGCGATTTCTGTGCCATCCAAACCAGCATATTTCTTTGGAACTTTATCCAATTCTACGACTAATCCATCTGCCAATTCTCCAATTGCAACGGATACTCCACCTGCACCAAAGTCATTACATTTTTTAATTAAATGGCTGACTTCCTCACGGCGGAACAAACGCTGAATTTTACGTTCTGTTGGTGGATTACCTTTTTGTACTTCTGCACCACATGTCTCAATCGACGCTTCTGTATGAACTTTAGAAGAACCAGTTGCACCACCACAGCCATCACGTCCTGTTCTTCCACCTAATAAAATAATGATATCACCTGGATCGGATGTTTCACGAATTACTGCACGACGAGGAGCAGCTCCCATAACTGCACCGATTTCCATACGTTTTGCCACATAATTTGGATGATAAATTTCCTTTACATATCCAGTTGCCAGACCAATTTGATTTCCATAGGAGCTATATCCGCTTGCAGCACCACGCACAATCTTTTTCTGCGGCAGTTTTCCCTTCAATGTTTCCTTTAAAGACTTTGTTGGGTCAGCTGCACCTGTAATACGCATTGCCTGATAAACATAAGTACGTCCCGACAATGGATCACGAATCGCACCACCCAGACAAGTAGCAGCTCCACCAAATGGTTCAATTTCCGTTGGATGATTATGGGTTTCATTTTTGAAATTAACTAACCATTCTTCGACTTTTCCATCTACTTCTACAGGTACTACAATCGAACATGCATTGATTTCATCGGATTCTTCCTGATCTTCTAATTTGCCTTCTTTTTTTAATTTACGCATTGCCATTAAAGCGACATCCATTAAGCAGACAAACTTATCCTCTCTTCCCTTAAAGATTTCTTTATGGGTGTTATAATAATGTTGGAATGTCTTTTCCATAACAGGACGATAATATCCATCTTCAAATGTAATATTTTTCAGCTCTGTTTGGAATGTTGTATGACGACAGTGGTCAGACCAATACGTATCCAATACACGAATCTCTGTCATAGATGGATCTCTATGCTCTTCATTCTTAAAATAATTCTGAATATGAAGGAAGTCTTTAAATGTCATAGCTAAATTTAAAGAATCATACAGCTTCTTTAATTCCTCTTCTGGCATCGATTGAAATCCTTCAAAAATTAATATATCGGCTGGCTCATCAAACACGGTAACTAACGTATCTGGAATTTTTGCATCTGCTTTTCTGGAATCCACTGGATTAATACAATGTGCCTCCAAACGTTCTATTTCTTCTTTGGTCAAAGATCCCGTAATTACATACGTGGTAGCAGAACGAATGACTGGCTCTTCATTCTCATTTAATAACTTTACACATTGCACGGCAGAATCTGCTCTCTGATCGAACTGACCTGGCAGATACTCAACAGAAAATACAACATCATTCTCATCATGCGGAAATTCTGTCTCATATAACCGATCTACTGGTGGTTCAGAAAATACCGTTCCTTTGCTCTTTTCATAAGTTTCATCCGAAAGATTTTCAATATCATAGCGAATTAATACTCGTACATTTGATACGGTATGAATTCCCAGATAACTGCTGATCTCTTCCTTCAGTTCCTTTGCCTTTACTGCGAAAGGTTCCTTTTTCTCAACATATACTCTCTTAACGCTCATGATTTCCTCCATTAGAATTTGATAATTGTATCATAAACTACATTAGAACGATTTAGCAGTCATAATATCAATATTATTATACCATTGATTGAAATCCAAAGGCAATAGAAATTCACAATCCCATGCCGATTATTTTCACGAAAAATAGTGAAAAAAATTACAATTGATTTACATTTATTACAAAATCTCTACCATTCAATATCTTCTACTGGAATTGGCATTTCATTCAATGTTGTTTCCAACACTCTACCACTTTTAAATCGAATTACCTTATCTGCCATCGGTGCAATTGCAGAATTATGTGTGATAATAATAACCGTAATATTATCTCTTCTACAAGTATCTTGAAGCAACTTTAAAATCTGTTTTCCTGTATTATAATCCAATGCACCTGTTGGTTCATCGCAAAGTAATAATTTGGGATTTTTCGCAAGTGCCCTAGCAATTGCGACTCGCTGCTGTTCTCCACCTGAAAGCTGAGCTGGAAAGTTATTCATTCGTTCTCCTAATCCAACTCTTTGGAGAACTTTATCCGCTGGGAGTGCTTTCTTACAAATTTGTGATGCCAATTCTACGTTTTCTAAAGCAGTTAAGTTTGGAACTAAATTATAGAACTGGAACACAAATCCAATATCTTCTCTGCGATAACGAACCAGTTCTTTATTATTTAATTTTGTAATCTCCTTATTATCTACCCATACTTCTCCGCTTGTAGCGGTATCCATCCCACCTAAAATATTTAATGCAGTTGTTTTCCCTGCTCCACTTGATCCAAGAATTACTGCTAATTCTCCCATTTCCACCTCAAAATCAGCCCCATCCAACGCACGAATACGAACTTCCCCCATTTTATATTCTTTTACTACGTCATCAAATTCGATATATGCCATCTTAGTTCCTTTCACAAATTTTCTATTTGTCACTCTGATTACTTTCTTTTCATACGTCGTTTTCCAGTGATTTGCTCTACAACAAGCTGGAATACTATTGTCTTTGGTATAACTGCTGGATTAAATGGAAAATCTTCCTTGTGATAATGCTTCATTAATACACATAATGCATCATATTTCTTATCATCTGGTACAAGTTCAATGATTCCACGTCCAATCACACTTTCATATTCCATTGTACAACTTTTATTAGACGAGTCTGTTACTAACCGATGCGAGCAATCCATCTCAAAACTAGCACGATTATCTCTTGCAATCAATTCATATTTTTTCCCTTCCAAAGCTCCATGGAAATACAAAATAATTTGATCATTTTTAACTTCCATACCAAAATTTAGAGGCAAAATATAAGGATAGTCACTGTCATTTAAAGCAAGCCTACATACATCACATTTCCTCATCACTTGAAGGATTTCATCTCTATTTTTAATTTCTCTGTCACTACGTCTCATGGTATTTCCTTTCTCATTTTTCTTTTTTACAATCATTTATCGTTTTCATTATATTACCACTGCTTAAGAATAACAACTGTGAGATCCAAAAAGGAAAACAAAAGAAACTTCCACTGGAACTTTCTTTTGCATATCACGATAATATAAAACGGCAGAGATAAAATCTTCTCATCTATATTTTATCTCTGCCTTATTTTTTATGCTTCCTGTGCTGGAATTTGAGGCAATGGACGATTTAAGATTTCCATAAATTCATCGCCTGTAATTGTCTCTTTCTCATATAAGTATTTTGCTAGTTCATGCATTTTTGGCATATTGTCTTGAATTAACTTCCTTGCTTTATCATGCTGTGTTTTTACTACTTCCACTACTTTTTGATCAATTAATGTGGCTGTGTCGGCAGAACATGCTAGGGAAGTATCTCCTCCCAAATATTGGTTGGATACTGTTTCCAAAGCTACCATATCAAATTCATCCGTCATACCAAAACGGGTAATCATTGCTCTTGCAAGTTTGGTTGCCTGCTCAATATCATTGGATGCACCTGTCGTAATCGACTGGAACACCAATTCCTCAGCTACACGACCTCCTGTAAGCGTCGCAATCTTATTTTCCAGTTCTTCTTTGCTCATAAGATTATGTTCTCCTTCATCCACTTGCATGGTATATCCAAGTGCACCTGAAGTTCTTGGAATAATTGTAATTTTCGTAACTGGAGCGGAATGTGTTTGCAGTGCAGCAACTAATGCATGTCCAATCTCATGATAAGCTACAATTAATTTTTCCTTTGTTGTTAATACTTTATTCTTCTTTTGATATCCAGCAATAACAACTTCTACACTTTCTTCCAAATCTGCCTGTACTACAAACTTTCTACCGTCCCGAACTGCACGAAGTGCTGCTTCATTAATAATATTCGCCAAATCAGCACCAGATGCTCCAGCAGCCGCTCTTGCAATTGCACCAAAATCAACGGTATCGCTAATTCTAATCTTCTTTGCATGTACTTTTAATATTTCTTCTCTACCTTTTAAATCAGGAAGTTCCACTGGCACACGACGGTCAAAACGTCCTGGTCGAAGTAATGCAGGGTCCAAAGAATCTGGTCGGTTTGTAGCAGCTAAAATAATAACACCTTTTCTTCCATCAAAACCGTCCATTTCTGTCAGAAGCTGGTTTAACGTCTGCTCACGCTCGTCATTTCCAGTAAATCCTGCACCATCACGTTTCTTACCAATCGTATCAATCTCATCGATAAATACAATACATGGTGCTTTTTCATCTGCTTGTTTGAATAAATCTCTTACTTTGGCAGCACCCATACCAACAAACATTTCTACAAATTCAGAACCTGAAATAGAAAAAAATGGTACGTTTGCTTCTCCAGCAACTGCCTTTGCTAATAATGTCTTACCTGTTCCAGGAGGACCCACTAACAAAGCTCCTTTTGGCATCGTAGCACCGATTTCTGTATATTTGGCTGGATTATGCAGGAAATCAACCAACTCTGTTAAAATCTCCTTTGCCTCATCTTCTCCTGCTACATCCGAAAACTTAATTCCAGTTGTAGACTGAACATAAATTTTCGCATTACTCTTTCCAAAACTCATGGCATTTCCCATACCACCTCCCATTTTTTTGGTCAGAGAACGCATTAATAACTGTCCAAATGCAAAAATTAATACAAATGGCAAAATCCAGGAAAACAGAAAACTAATCAGTGGAGATGCCTGCTCTACAATTGGACTATCATAGACTACCCCTGCTTCATAAAGACGCTGGGAAATAGTCGTATTATCTTCCACTTTTCCTGTTTTATAATAGTTCGGTGGATTCTGTTTATCAATAAATATAACCTGTTGATCTTGAATCTCCGCCTGTTTGATTTGATTGGATTCAACCATATCCAAAAATTGATTATAAGAAATTTCTTCTACTTTTTGTCCAAATAACATTGGAGAAATAACTGTATTAAAAATCATTAATACAAGTAAAGCGATTAGAACATATATAATCATCGGCTTCTTTGGTGTTTTAATCTCTTTCATACGCCAACCTCCATTGATTTAATTTTTCTTTTCTAGCAGCCTATCTGCTATAGTATAAATTTAGAGATAGGAAATCATTTTCCCTTTTCTCTATTTGAACTATAACTCTTAGAATTAGCACTGTCAAGATGTGAGTGCTAATTTACTGAATTTTAAGATAGTTTATCAAATTTTTAAATTGTTTTTGTGCTTCTCGATATCCATGTCGATAAAAATGTACTAATGTATCATAATCACTTTCCAGACGCGACACCTCAGGAAGTCTTGGGCGAATAACAAACACTTTGCCTTCTGCTTCTAACCGTTCAATCCAATCCATTGTTCGATTATAACTCAATGGTCTTTTTTGAATCGTTTTTCTCAACTCTGGATATTCACGATACATAAGCCGATAAAACGGATCTAATTTATGGCTTACTTTCTTTCGATACCCTTTTCTTCTTGTTAAAATTAGTACATTTTTCTTATATCCTCTTTGTATGGAACGGTGAAGCGGGATCGAATCTGCTAATCCTCCATCTAAGTAAGGAACTCCATCCAAATAAACCATTGGAGAAACTAACGGCATGCTGCTGGATGCCCGTACAATTTGAAGTGATCTCTTTTTATCGGTTCGTTCATCCATATATTCAGCCTTTCCAGTAAGGCAATTTGTCACAACAATATCAGCCTTTATTTTGGAGTGACTATAAGTTTGAAAATCAAACGGATAAATTTCATTTGGATATTTATCAAATAAAAGATCCATATCCAACAATCCTTTTCTTTGAACAATATCCTTCCATTTTGTATAGCTATATTTTGGAAGAAAGCATCTTTTTGTTCTCCCAATTTGTTTCGAAATATAATCTACTAAATTGCAAGAACCAGCCGATACACCGACTGCATACTCCAACCAAATTTCTTGTTCCATTAAATAGTCTAGAACACCAGCAGTAAAAATTCCTCGTTTTGCTCCACCTTCTAAAACTAGCCCTGCTTTTATCATCTCGATTTTCCCTCACTTTCCTGTCAACTGGAAAAATAGATTCCATTTATTCTCATTTTTACTATACCTCATTTTTATAATAAAAGTAAAGAATATTCCATTTTTATAATAAATTTTTAAGATGTTTTTTATAATTCCTTTTCTTGACACCACAGTTTCCTAACACTATACTGTAATTAGTATTTTGATAATACAAGGGTCAAAAAGTATGACTTTGGAATCCGGAAAACTGTAGTATCATAAAAGTATAATATTGTTAAATCATATACCTTTTATCATATCTTATTTGATATTTAACGGCATTATACTATTCTTATAGAAAGGAGGGTGCAGGGATACGAAACAAAACAAACTTCTCAACTACGAGAACATTATTTAAAAAATCGAGATCCCTGCCAAAATAAATGAGGGAATTTTATATTGAATGTAATATGGGTGCTTCTGCCAATCGGCTAATGTCTGCATTGTATGAGCTGCTGCCGCAAGAAGAACAACAACAATTTTTGGATACAATGAATCAGCTTGGCAGTTTAAATACTTCTATTTCTGCTATCCCATCTTCGAAATGCAACGTTCAGGGAACGAAACTTACTATTTCTACGCCAAGTGAATTTTCCTTTTCTCAGCATGATTTATCCAGCATAAAGGAGTTTATCCTATCACTTCCTTTTAGTAAAAAAGTAAAAGAAGACGCCGCCACGATCTATGAAATGATTGCGGAAGCAAAGATGACTGCCTGCAATTGTTTTTCTCTGGAAGAAACTGCCTATCCTGAAAGAATCACTTCCATTATCGGAGTCTGCCTACTGATTGAAAAACTAAAACCAGAACGTATTATTGTCTCTCCAATCCATATAGGAAGTGGCTCTGTGACACGAGATTATGGAGTAATCCCTGTTCCAACCCCAGAAGTTGCCTATTTACTTCAAGGAGCTCCATCTTATGGAGGTCCAATTACCGATGAATTATGTACAACGGAAGGAGCTGCAATTTTAACTTATTTTGCAGATGAATTTGGCTATCTCCCAGTTATGACAATAGAAAAGATAGGCTGTGGAATTGGAGAAAAAGATTATGATATGGCGAACTGTGTTCGTGTTTTTTCAGGTACCGTTGTTGAAAATACCGATCCTGCACTACCTGATAGTGCCCAGCTTCCAGCTTCTTTTGATGATTCAAATGATACAGTCGTTCAACTTTCCTGCAATTTAGATGATATGAGCGGAGAGGATATTAGTTTTGCCTGCGATCAGCTTTGGCATAATGGTGCTGTCGATGTATGGACAACCCCAATCCAAATGAAAAAAAGTCACCCAGGACAAATGCTTTGCTGTATTTGTCGTCCAGAATACGCCAATCATCTCGCTAAAGTTTTACTAAAACATACGACAGCTTGGAATATCCGAAAAACTATCTGTGATCGTTATTGTATGACTGCTTCTTTGGAAAACGTTAATACTTTATATGGACCGATTACAATGCGCAAAGGACATGGTTATGGAGTTACAAAACAAAAACCAGACTTCTCTTCTCTGGCTCAAATTGCTGTGGAAGAAGATATCTCATTACAACAATTAAGACAAGAACTATTTGTTCCAACCAAAAATCCATATGAAAAGTAATTTTATATACAAAAAGAACCTCTAGTGGAGGTTCTTTTTGTTATGTTCTTTATACAGCTGTATTGTTCCATTTTTGTGAAGTGTTAATAAAATTTGAGCTAAGATCGGAAATAAAATCATTCCCATGACTCCTAATAATCGATATCCAGCATAAATAGAAATTAGCGAAACCACAGGATTTAATCCAAGCTGATCTCCTACCACTTTTGGTTCAATCATATTTCGAATAGCTGTCACAATAATATATAAAATAGCAAGACTAAAAGAAATCTTATAATTCATTTGAAATAATTCTATTATAATCCATGGAATCATAATTCCACCTGTACCAAAAACAGGTAATGCATCAAAAATAGCAATTCCTGCTGCTTTTCCAATTGGATTATTAATTCCAATCACAAAAAAGCCAATACTCAACTCTACAAATGTGCATATCATAAGAATTATCAGTGCTCTTATATATTTAAAAATGGTATCTTTACATAAGGTTTTTAATTCACTTGTCTTGCAAATAATCTTATCTGGAATCTGGGTTTTCAAAAATTCCATCATTTTATCGTACTCCAGACTAATAAAAAAAGACAACAAAATGGCAAAAGCAACAGAAATTAGCAAGCCAGGAATTCCACCAATTAAGTCCGTAACCAATGCAATACCATAATCCGAAATAGAACGAATAAAATTTGTAAGAGCAGACGAAATACTATTTCCAATACTTTCAATATTTTGGAGTTGCTCAATCCGTATATTTACAAGCCATCCCTCGGTCCATCCTGCAAAATTATCCAACGCTGGTTTTAATGTTTCTTGATAATAAATCGGAAGCTGGCTAAATACTGCTTTAATTTCAAAAATAATTTTTGTACAAATAGTAAAAATCAAAAATCCAACTCCAGAATACAAAGCCACTAGGATAATTACTGATGTTAACTGTTGATTAATTTTTAGCTTTCGATAAATAAGTCGTACAAGAGGATTAATGCATGCTACAAGCAGTAGCGCTAAAAAGAACGGCCAAACCAATATAGCAATCCGTAGTCCTATATAACAAAGTAAAATCACAATCGCCACATATACAACCTGAACAATAAAATCAATTTTTTTCTTTGTCGTATCATGCATTCCCATCACCTCATAACACTTTGATAAAGTCAAATTCACTCTATCCAACTCTTTTGTAATGTGCCTACTCTATTACTAATTTTTCCATATGTTTTTTAACAGTTCTTCTGGCACACGAATATTATTTTTTCCAGTTCCCATTTGAATGGCAGGCTTATTGCTTCCATGAAAATCCGATCCTCCTGTAATATAAAGACCGAATTTTTTTGCGAGTTGACGTAAATATTGCTCTTCTTCTTTTGAATTATTGGAGTAGATCGTCTCAATTCCTTCCAATCCCAAGGAAATTAAATAATGAACCAATGTTTCAATCTCATTCCGTTCCATATGATAGAGCATCGGATGTGCTAAGACAGGATGTCCACCAGCGATTCGGATACACCTCATCGCTTCTTCTGGTGTAATTTCTTTTTTTGGTAAATAGCAAGGGCATCCCACTCCAATATATTTTTCAAACGCCTCCTTCACAGATGAAATCTGCCCTTCATCAAACAGATATCGAGCAAAATGAGCTCGTGTCATTACAGCCCCTGGAAAACGTTCTTCTATCTTTTGCTTACTAATCGAAAACCCATGTTCTGCCAATAACTGAATCATTCGGTCATTACGGTTTTCCCGCTCTTTTTGATAATGATCCAACTGTTCTAAAAACTCTTTGTTATGAATATCTACATCATATCCTAAGATGTGAATATCTCTCCCCTGATAAACTGCCGAAACTTCAATCCCTGGAAGCACTAAGACTCCACTGCCCTCTGCTGCCTTTATTGTTCGTTCCACACCTGCAACGGTATCATGATCAGTTAATACAAATGCCTTTAACTTTTTTTCCTGCGCAATCTGCACTAACTCTTCTGGAGTACAGGTACCATCTGAGAATGTAGAGTGCACATGCATATCAATATATTCCATTTCTGCACCATTCCTTTCCAGTATCATTTATTTTTTAAAGTGTTTTCTTTCCAAGCCGTACCTCTTCCATTAAATCAGTAATTTCTTCCGAAGCATGATCTAAGAAATAAGTTTTCTTATTAGAAGGCTTATCTAAATATTCCTTCCGAATTTCCTTTTTCATTTCGTCGATCTCTTCTTTTAACCCAAGCGAAGAAAGTCTCTGCGCTCCTTGTCCCATAATAATCACCTGTTCCAATCCATCCGACGTCGCCACCGTTACCTTATGCTGTCTTCCAATTGCATGAACTGCCTTTTCAATATACTGATCCGCTGTCTCAGCCTCTTTCGTATAAATTACATGAATATTATGGTATTTTATGACAGAACCTGGATTTCCTTTTACTTTATAGGCATCAAACACCAGTATTAATGTCATTTTTTTATAGCCCTGATAATCACAAAGAATATCCATCAATTTATCCCTTGCACTTTCAATACTAACTTCTGCCAATTCTTTGAGTTCTTCCCATGCAAAAATTACATTATATCCATCTACAAGCAAATATTCTTCGGGAACTTCTTTCTTTGGTTTTGGGGTTTTATTAAATTCTCTTGTAACTGGACCAGTTTCCCGACTCCAACTGCGTCGTTTTGAGGAATCAGACTTATAAGTACGGTTAAAAATCTCCTCCAGTTCTTTGTCATCCCCCCAGCTCGTAAAACTTTTAACTGGCTGTGATGGAGAAACGCTTATTTCCTTTTCTGATTTCTCTTCTTTGATTGGCTCCAATACCGATTCCAAATGCATATAATCTTCTACTTGATCCCAATTAACAACAAAACCAGCTCCATGTGCACAAAATACGGAACCTGTTGGGTTTTCTAAATCGGCGTCTGGATCATACCCAATTTTCTCAATTACTTCTTCTGCGTTATGACATGGTTCATATCCTTTTAAATCACAAAAAAGTCTTCCCGCTCCCTTTGTATATGCAGTTACTTCTGTCTGATAATCTCTCATCGTTACAACTGGAGCAGTACCTATAAGAATGGTTCGATCTTGATCTATCATTGGAGGCTGAAACCGTCCATGCATTTTTTGAATGTCAGTCATTGCACGTCCAACCATATCGGACGGCAATTCCAGGCGGAATTCATAGACTGGTTCTAATAAGACGGATTCTGCCTTTTTTAGTCCATGACGCACAGCACGATAGGTTGCCTGTCGAAAATCTCCTCCTTCTGTATGCTTTAAATGCGCTTTTCCAGAAGCAAGCGTGATTTTCATATCTGTAATTTCTGATCCAGTCAGTACACCTAAATGCTTTTTTTCTTCCAGATGAGTTAAAATTAATCGCTGCCAATTGCGGTCTAAACGATCTTCACTACATATGCTGTCAAACGTCATACCACTTCCTGGTTCTCCAGGCTCTAAAATCAAGTGGACTTCTGCATAATGACGAAGGGGTTCAAAATGGCCGACTCCTTCCACTGTATTTTTAATTGTTTCTTTATATACAATGGCTCCTTCTCCAAACTCTACTGAAACTCCAAATCGTTCCTGAATCATATGTTTTAAAATCTCAATCTGCACTTCTCCCATTACCTGAGCATGGATCTCGTTTAATGATTCATTCCAAACAATATGAAGCTGCGGTTCCTCTTCTTCTAACTGACGAAGCTTTATAAACATATCATGCACATTACTTCCTTGCGGAAGCTGAATTTTATAAGTCAAAACAGGTTCCAGTATTGGCATATCTGACGCTTCTTCGATTCCAAGTCCCTGTCCAGAATACGTTTTCGTGAGTCCTGTTACAGCACAAACCATTCCAGCTTCTGCCTCATCCATTGTTTTAAATTGACTTCCCGAATAAATTCGTATTTGATCTACTTTTTCTTCCCAAATTTCATCGGATGAATTGGAATGTGAATTACTAACAGCATTTGTCAATGCCATCTTTACTTTCAGTGTTCCTCCAGTAATTTTCATATAAGTCAAACGATTTCCCTGTGCATCCCTTGCTATTTTATAAACTTTTGCTCCAAATTGTTCTGGATACTGTGGACATTCCGTATAAGACTTTATCTCTTTCATAAATTCTTTTACGCCAGTCATCTTTAATGCAGAGCCAAAATAACAAGGAAATACTTTTCTTTCGGTAATCATTTTTACAATTTGCTTATGGGAAAGAAAACCTTTTTCCAAATAATATTCCAACACTGATTCATCGCATACTGCTAAATTTTCCATAAATACTTCCTGATCTTGCTCTCTTCCAAATGCAATACATCGTTCATCCAGACTTTTTTGGAGTTCGTGCATAATCTTCTCAGAATTGGTTCCTTCTTGGTCCATTTTATTTATAAACAAAAAGACTGGAATCTGATACTGCTCTAACAATCTCCACAATGTTTGAACATGTCCTTGAACTCCATCTGCACCACTAATCACCAAAATAGCATAATCCAATACTTGTAAGGTACGTTCCATTTCTGCTGAAAAATCTACATGCCCTGGAGTATCCAGTAATGTCACTTCTGTTGTTCCAAACATTAACTCTGCCTGCTTAGAAAAAATGGTAATTCCTCTAGCACGTTCCAGTTCATTCATATCCAAAAAAGCATCTTTATGGTCAACTCGTCCCAGTTTCCGAATCGCTCCGCTTAAATAAAGCATACTTTCTGCCAATGTTGTTTTTCCTGCATCTACATGAGCAAGAATTCCGATTACTAATCTTTTTTTCTTCATTTAATTTCAAACCTTATTTCTCTTTGTTTACAACTTCTCTTGTCACCATAATCTGAACACTCTGTGGATTTAAAATCACACCTTTTACCTCTGGTGCCAAGAGTTTAAAAATACTCTTCAAGTCTAAAATCATCGGATGGAACGTTTTTACATTTGGGAATTTTAATACTTCATTTAAATCGGTAAAGATTGGATGAAAAATTTCTCCGTTTTTTAGCTTTACAGATGGAAATTCAATTTTTTCCTTGGACGGCGTTCCATCTTCATTTTCTGCATTACGATAGATTAGGAAAAACTTTCCACTTTTCAGATTTGCATGAATCTCTTCTAACATTTCTGTTAAATCTTTTTTTTCTCCATTTTGAATCTGTTCTCTTAGTTGCTGAACATAATAAATCGAAGTTAATTGAAGTTCTGGATTTGTAACTGGACGCTTTTCTTCTGGTATTTTGGAATAATCTGGTTCTTTACAAATTTCTTTTAGCTGAATACGAATTACCTTTTCCCCCGCATTTACAACCAAAGCATTGATACCAAGCGGGTATAAACTTAAATAAAAGTTTTTTAGTTGATTTCTTTCCAGTTTTACGACAGATTGAAACTTATTACTCTCTTTTTTCGCAGTTGCCTGATCTTCTTCCATAAAAATATAAATTTGATCGTCAAATGTTTTTTCATCACAGACAACATATGGAAGTTTACTCACATTGGAGAACAAAACAAATATCTGATCCACAATCATCATTCGTTCTAAAATTAACATATAAAAAACTTGTGCACGACTCTGAAAAAATTTTGCTCTTCGTTCTTGTCCTTTATTCCGAATCATAGAATAAAGTGCAGTCTCATAAATTTCTATTAACTCATCGAATGTTAACGCATCCATTTTCGCTTTATCAAACTTTGTCCCTAATAATATATCATTTAATTTTTGTTTATCCATATTTACCTCCTCATCTATTGATATACCACAATCCGTACCTAAAATCAATGATTGCAAGCAAGGACTACTGCTTTTTATACAAGTATAAGGCAAATTTTATATTATAATAGCAGAAAGCTGCTGCATCTGGGATTTTCCCATGCAGCAGCTAAAACCGTTTAATCTAATTCCGCTTTTCCTGTATAAAGCTGATAGTAACGTCCCTTCTTTTCCATCAGTTGTTCATGTGTGCCACGTTCAATAATTTGTCCATGTTCTAATACAATAATTGCCTTAGAATTTCGTATTGTAGAAAGGCGGTGGGCAATCACAAATGTAGTACGACTTGCCATTAATGCATCCATTCCTTTTTGAATCAGTTGTTCAGTACGGGTGTCAACGGAACTTGTTGCCTCATCCAAAATGAGAATTGGAGCCTTCGACAATGCTGCACGGGCAATATTTAAAAGTTGCCGCTGGCCTTGACTTAAATTAGAGCCATCGCCTTCTAACATTGTATGATATCCATTTGCTAAATGACGAATAAAGCCATCCGCATTTGCAATTTTAGCAGCCGCAATTACTTCTTCATCCGTAGCATCTAATCTTCCATACCGAATATTTTCCATCACCGTTCCTGTAAATAAATGAGTATCTTGCAACACAAGTGCAATATTTCTTCTCAATTCATCTTTTGCTATATTTCGAACATCAATGGTATCAATGGAAATACGTCCTTTGGAGATCTCATAAAAACGACTTAACAGATTCGTAACGGTTGTTTTTCCTGCTCCAGTTGAACCAACAAAAGCAATTTTCTGTCCTTTTTTGGCATAAAGTGTAATATCTTTTAAAATAACTTTATCTGGATTATAACCAAATGTTACATTTTGCAGTACAATTTCTCCTTCCACATGATCCAGTTTATAAATTAACCGATCGGTTGGACTCTGATCTTCTTTTGGAATTGTGCCGAACTCTGGTTCTTCTTCCATATCTAAAATATCAAATACTCGTTCAATACCTGCAAGTGCAGAAAAAATTGTATTTACCTGCATAGAGATTTCATTAATCGGTCTGGAAAACTGCCTAGAGTAGTTTACAAAAATTAATAAACCTCCCCTATCAAATCCGTGCATAACACATAAAATACCACCGATTGCAGCAGTCAAAGAATAACTAACTTGACTTAGATTCCCCATTACTGGTCCCATAATTCCACCAAAGAACTGTGCCTTCATCTGTTTATCTCTTAAATCATAATTCAGTTCTGTGAAATCTTCAATTGCCTGATCTTCATGATTGAATACTTTGACAACTTTCTGTCCTGAAATAGTTTCTTCAATGTATCCATTTAACTTACCAATCGCCGCCTGCTGCTCTCGATAGAATTTCTGGCTGCGTCCAGCCACAAAACCTCCTGCTTTGAGCATAATTGGTGTCATTACAAGGGTTAAAATCGTAAGCCATATATTTGTATAAACCATAAATCCAATTGTTCCAACAATTTGAATCATTCCTGCAAACAATTGGATTAATGTATTATTCAGCATTTCTCCAACTGCATCCACATCATTAGTATAACGGCTCATCAATTCTCCATTTGGTGTTGTATCAAAAAAACGAACTGGCATTTTCTGCATTTTTACAAATAATTCTTCTCTCAGCTTCATTAACGCCCTTTGTGAAATACCAATCATAATTCTAGCTTGAAAATAAGCAGCTATGACCCCTGCAAGATAAACACATCCCATAACAATTAAGGCTTTAGCAAGTCCTGCAATATCTCCTACTCCGTTTTCTGGAACGATATAATTGTTTAAAATTGGACGAAGCATATAAGAGCCAAGCAGCGATGCTCCTGTATTTACAACGACACATATCATGGCAATCCCAAATAACCATTTATCATCTTTAATATAAGTAAGCAATCGCAGGATAGATCCTTTGACATTTTTTGGTTTCTTTCCTATTATTACTTGTTTCCCTCTTGGTCCTGGCATTATGCAGTCACCTCCCTACGCATTTGCGAATCATAAATTTCGCGATACTCGTTACACCGCTCCATCAATTCTGTATGAATACCCTGATCTACAATTCTTCCATCTTCCATTACCAAAATCTGATCTGCATCCATTACAGATGTGATTCTTTGAGCAATAATAATTTTTGTCGCATTCTTCAAACTCGTAGAGAAAGTTTCTCTAATTTTCGCTTCTGTTGCAGTATCTACCGCACTCGTACTATCATCTAATATCAAAATTTTCGGTTTTTTCAGCAATGCACGGGCAATACAAAGTCTCTGTTTCTGTCCACCTGAAACGTTACTTCCCCCTTGTCCAAGTTCTGTTCCATACTGGTCTGGAAATGCCATAACAAAGTCATGTGCCTGTGCACGCTTGGATACTTCAAACACTTCTTCATCGGAAGCATTTTCATCTCCCCAACGTAAGTTTTCCATAATATCTCCAGAAAACAGCACATTTTTCTGGAGTACCATGCCAACACCTTCACGCAGATTTCTTAGTGAATAGTCTTTCACATCAATACCATCCACCAGAACTTCTCCCTCATCCACATCATAAAGACGAGGAATCATGGATACAAGTGTACTTTTTCCGCATCCAGTTGGCCCAATAATTCCAACCGTCTGTCCCGCTTTAATTTTAAAATTAATATCATTCAAAATCCATTCACTCGAGTTTTTATAATATCGATATTTTACATTTCTGAATTCAACACTTCCATTTTCTACATTGCGGTCTTTACAGGATGCCTTTTCATCTGTGAGATCGATTTCTTTATCCAATACTTCTGTAATACGTTTTAAGGATGCCATTGCACGAGAACTATTCAAAAATACCATAGCCAGCATCATCAAGGACATTAAAATCTGCACAATGTATGTAGTGAATGCCATTAAATCACCAACTGTCATTGTCCCAGCTACAATCATATTACCGCCAAACCATACTACTGCTATTGTTGTAATATTCATTGCAAGCATCATAACTGGCATATTAAAAATTACAACCTTAAATGCACGCATACTCGTTTCCTTTAAATCTTTATTTAACTTCTGAAACTTTTCTTCTTCAAAATCACTTCTGACAAAGGACTTAATCACACGAATATTTACAAGACTCTCCTGAATACCAGAATTCAATCGGTCGATTTTCTTTTGCATCAGTTCAAATCTAGGATAGCCAATCCTAATAATAATTGAAATTGCAGCAACAAGAATTGGAATTACAACTAAAATTACAATTGCTAATTTTGCATTCATAACAAACGCCATAATTAAGGCTCCAATTAACATACCTGGTGCCCGAAGGCAGAGCCTTAAAAACAGCATAATTAGATTTTGAACTTGTGTAATATCATTTGTTAAACGAGTTACAAGAGAACCTGTACTAAACTCATCAATATTTTTAAATGAAAATTGCTGAATTTTTTTAAAAATATCCAGACGCAAATCAGCTCCAAAAGACATTGCCGCCTTTGATGCATAATAGGCGCCCATCACACCTCCTGCTGCCATACAAATAGCAGTAATTATCATACAGACTCCAATTCCTATAATAAAGGTCACGTCTGCATTCACGATTCCCTTATCCTGAATCTGAGATAAAAACCACGGCAAGAAGACCTCTCCCAATACTTCTACAATCATACCAACTGGACCTAATACAAAATAAACCCAATACGGCATAATATACTTTTTATAGCGTTTCACCCGTTTTTTCCTCCATAATTTCCCCTAAGTTTTCATAAATACGATCTAAAAAATCACCTAACTGCATTAATTCTTTTTCTGAAAAACCATGATACATTTCTTCTGTCAAACTCTTTACGATTTGTTCACTCTGTTTTACAACACACGTTCCCTTCTCTGTTAGCATTACTTTGTTAAAGCGGTTATCATTACCATCCACAGCTTTATTAATATAACCGCCTTTTTCCAATCGTTTCGTTGCCACAGCAATCGTTGCAGTAGAGACTTTCAGACAATTTGCAATCTCAGTCTGCGAAGCATCGGAATGATGGGCTAAATACATTAAAAGATAATGCTGTCCTCGATGAATGCCCGTTTCAACTAATTCCTTTTCCATTATTTTTTTATAACGATGTATCATAAATATAAACTTTTGTGTCACATTATAATCACTCATTTTTACCTCTTACATACGTTCTGGTGCTTCAAATCCAAGTAAATCAATACAAGTTTCTAAAATTTGCTGTGTAAGCAGAATCAAAGCAATATATCCTTCCTGCTTTTGCCTATTTTCTTCCGACAGAATTTTTGTCTCATGGTAGAAACTATTAAACTTATTCGCTAAATCATAAATATAAGCACAGATTTTATGCGGTGCAAGCTCCGCTATACTTTGTTCCAGTATCTCATTGAACTTTGTAAGTTCTAACATCAGTTCTTTTTCACTCACACTCACTGGAGGAAGCAGCTGAAATGTTTCTTTTTCTTCATTCAGTTCTTTATACTTCTTTACAATCGACTTAATTCTTACAATTGTATAAAGAATATATGGTCCTGTATTTCCTTCAAATGAGGTAAAGCGATCTACATCAAACACATAGTCTTTGGAAGCTTGATTAGACAAATCTCCATATTTGATTGCTGCAAGCCCAATAATTTTCGCTGTTTTCCTCGCTTCTTCTTCGGAAATCGCACGATTTTCCATAATTTTCTCATATACAGCCTGATTAATTTCTGCAATCAATGTCTCCAGACGCATAACACCGCCGTCTCTCGTTTTAAATGGCTTTCCATCCTTTCCATTCATGGTACCAAAACCAAGGAATTTCAGCTTTGTATCTTCCTTTACTGTTCCTGCCTTTCTGGAACAACGGAATACCTGTGTAAAATGCATTTCTTGACGTTTATCTACTACATAGATAATCTCAGTTGGATCAAATAACTTCATACGTTCTACAATTGTAGCAAGATCCGTAGTAGAATACAGGGTAGCTCCATCGGATTTTACTAAAATACAAGGAGGAACTTCTTTTGTATCACCATCTTCTTTTACATCTACAACTAGTGCCCCCTCACTCATATATGCCAAGCCTTTTTCTTTCATCATTTGAATCATATCTGGAATATATGGCTGTGCGTCACTCTCTGTCTTCCAAAGATCAAACTCTACATTCAAATTGCTGTAATTCTTCTTTAAATCAGTAACTGATACATTCATAATGTGATTCCAAAGAGCTTTATATCCACGAGTTCCATTTTGAAGTTGGAATGTCGCTTCATGTGCTTTTTGCGCAAAAGATTCGTCCACTTTAGACTTAGCACTTGCACAAGGATAGATTTCTTCCAATTCCGATATTGTAAAAGGAGCTTCTTTTGGATATTCTCCTGTATAATCCTCATCAAAATAACATAAATCTGGTTTGCGTTCTTTCAGTTCTTCAATGATTAGACCCATTTGAAGTCCCCAATCTCCTAAATGAACATCTCCAATCACATTATGTCCTTGATAACGATTCATTCGTTTAATACTTTCTCCGATAATTGCAGAACGTAGATGACCTACATGCAATGGCTTGGCCACATTTGGTCCGCCATAATCAATAATGATTGTCTCAACTTTCTCAGGTGCCTCTAATCCAAACTTATCAGCCTCTCTCATTTTTCTCAGATAATCTGTTACAAAACTACCTGATAACTTTATATTAATAAAACCTGGTTTTACTGCATTTACCTCTTCAAACATATCGTCTCCTTGCAAACGCATTACTACATCATTTGCAATCATAATGGGAGCTTTATGATACATTTTTGCACCTGCCATGGCACCATTGCACTGATACTCACATAAATCTGGTCGATTTGAGTTATTTACCTTTCCATAAGATGCATCATAACCAGCATCTTCAAATGCCTTACTCACTTTATCTGTAATTAAATTGATAAGTTTCCTCATTCTTTCTACCAATCCTTTCTAACGTCCATTTTTTATAAAACTTCTATCTAACCTGCATAAGGGATAAAGAAAAGGCTGTTTCCCTTCTCAGACACATTACTCTCATTCGTGAGCCATATGTTTCTGAGTGAAGTGACAACAGCCTCACTGTTCTTTCTTATTTTACATCTTTAATACTGAAACTTACTCTGCCCATTTTATCTTTTCCAAGACAAACTGCTGTTACAACATCTCCAAGCGTTAAAACATCTTCAACACGATTAATTCTCTGCTTTGAGATCTTAGAAATATGCACCATACCTTCTTTTCCAGGTGCAAACTCTAAAAATGCGCCAAATTCTTTAATACTTACTACTTTTCCTTGTAACACTTGTCCCTCTTCAAAGTCATGACCAAGTAAATCTACTGCATTTACTGCTCTCTGGATCATCTCTGCATCTGTACCACAAATAGAAACTAAACCATCTTCAGAAATATCAATCTTTACTCCTGTTTCATCAATGATACGATTAATTACTTTTCCTTGCTTACCAACAACGTCTCCAATCTTATCTGGATCAATCTGAATTTGCTCAATCTTAGGTGCATATTTTCCAACTTCTTTTCTTGGCTCTGCAATACATGGAGCCATAACATTGTCCAAAATATAAGTTCTCGCTTCTCTTGTACGTGCAATTGCCTCTTCAATAATTGGTCTTGTCAAACCATGGATTTTAATATCCATCTGGATTGCTGTAATACCTTTATGGGTACCCGCTACCTTAAAGTCCATGTCTCCAAAGAAATCTTCCAGTCCCTGAATATCTGTTAAAACAATATAGTCGTCATCCGTCTCTCCTGTAACAAGACCAGCTGAAATACCTGCCACTGCACTATGAATTGGAACACCTGCTGCCATTAAAGACAGGGAAGATGCACAGATGGAAGCTTGCGACGTAGAACCATTGGATTCAAATGTCTCAGATACAGTACGAATTGCATATGGAAACTCTGCTTCGGTTGGAAGAACTGGCACAAGTGCACGTTCTGCCAATGCTCCATGTCCAATTTCACGTCTTCCTGGTCCTCTGGATGGTTTTGTCTCTCCAACAGAATAAGATGGGAAATTATAATGATGCATATATCGTTTACTTGTTTCATTTTCATCCAAACCATCCAGACGCTGTGCTTCTGATAATGGTGCCAACGTCGTAACCGTACAGATTTGTGTCTGACCTCTTGTAAACATTGCAGAACCATGAACACGTGGCAATAAATCAATTTCTGCAGCTAACGGACGAATCTGATTAATTGCACGTCCATCTGGACGCTTATGATCCTTTAAGATCATCTTACGAACGGTTTTCTTTTGGTATTTATATAATGCTTCCCCAATCAAAGGCATCCACTCTGGATGTTCCTCTTCATAGCGCTCTTCTAATTTTACCTTTAATTCATGAATATTGGCTTCTCTTTTTTGCTTTTCATCGGTAAACACTGCTGTTTCCATTTCATCGGAACTAATTACAGAAGTCATATCTTCCCATAAATCAGCTGGAACATCACAACTCTCATAAGAATGTTTTGGTTTTCCACACTCCGCTACAATCTTCTCAATAAATTCAATAATCGTTTGATTCACTTCATGAGCAGCAAAAATTGCTTCAATCATTTTAGCTTCTGGAATCTCATTCGCACCAGCTTCAATCATAATAACCTTTTCTTTTGTAGATGCCACAGTCAACGCCAAGTCAGAAATCTTTTTTTGTTCAGAAGTCGGATTAAAAATAAATTCTCCATCAATCATTCCAACCTGTGTACTGGCAGTTGGACCATCAAATGGAATATCAGAAATTGCAACTGCAATTGCAGAGCCAAGCATTGCAGTCAATTCTGGACTACACTCAGGATCTACGGACATTACCATATTATTTAATGTTACATCGTTTCGATAATCCTTTGGGAACAAAGGACGCATTGGACGGTCAATGACACGGGAAGTCAAAATAGCATTTTCCGATGCTTTTCCCTCTCTTCGATTAAATCCTCCTGGAATTTTTCCAACAGAATACAACTTTTCTTCATATTCTACACTTAATGGGAAGAAATCAATTCCCTCTCTTGGTTCTTCTGATGCTGTTGCAGTAGAAAGTACAACCGTATCCCCATAATGCATAAATGCTGCACCATTTGCCTGTGCTGCGACTCTTCCAACATCAACTGTTAATGTTCTCCCAGCCAGCTCCATAGAAAAACTCTTATACATAATAAACTCCTTTAATTTTCAAAATTTTGTAATGACTCTAAATATAAGTCTAGATAGCTCTATCATATTTCTTATACGGATAGAAGACGCCGAAACTACTGAAAACAACACAAACCAGTGCTTATGTGGTTTTCAGCGGTCTCGGAAACTCCTTCTATCAAAGCAGTTCAAACACCATAGAAACTTATAGAGCAAAGATAGGGTGGATTCCTCCACCCTAATGTGTTTTACTTTCTGATTCCTAATTTGTTAATTAAAGCACGGTATCCTTCGATATCTTTAGACTTTAAGTAATCAAGTAAACCTCTTCTATGACCTACCATCATCAAAAGACCTCTTCTGGAATGGTGATCCTTTGGATTAACTTTTAAATGCTCTGTTAACTCTGTGATTCTAGCTGTTAATAAAGCAATCTGTACTTCTGGTGAACCTGTATCTCCAGGCTTCTTTCCATATTCAGCGATGATAGCTGCTTTCTTTTCCTTTGAAATCATGATGATTTCCTCCTTAATTTTTATTCTGACCAAATCCCAAGCGATGGTTGGAGTATCCAAGAGCTGAGGATTGGCGTATACGCATTAGATAGTACCACATTTTCAACGAATTGTAAAGAGGTTTTTCTTAATAAAAAGTTACTCTATTTTTGAATTAGTTTTTTATAAATACACATAGGATTTAGCTTTGCAGATTCAGTAAAGAGGGCACTCATGTTATTTTTCTTTTACAAGATCTGCTTCCTTCGCATCAACATAAGAAATAAGCTGTTCTGGACTGATTACAATTTGCGCTCCTCTTACTCCAGCACTAATATAAATCTCATCAAATAAGATTGCAGTCTCATCAATATAAGTTGGATATTTCTTCTTCATTCCAATTGGAGAACATCCTCCACGAATATATCCTGTCAATCCAAGCAATTCCTTTACATGGATCATCTCTACTTTTTTATCCTTCGTTAATATGGCAACCTTTTTCATATCTAATTCTTCTGCAACTGGAATACAACATACCATAATTCCATTTTTTTCTCCTCGTACAACAAGTGTTTTAAACACTTGCTCTACAGGCTGACCAAGCTGTGCTGCCACATGTTCTCCAGATAAATCAGACTCATCCACTTCATACTCCACCGTTGAAAACGGAATTTTTGCCTGTTCCAGAAGACGCATTGCATTCGTTTTTCCCTTCATTTGCTTATCAATCCTCTTTTCTCTGCTGTTTTAATAAATTTTCAATATAAAGTAAACCCTGCGTAATAATTCTGGCATGATCGCAGGCGAACCCATTATTTTCAATAATTTCCAGATGTTTTTGACGAATCAGCGAATTACAATTCTGAGACAGTACAAGCGTTGCAGAAAGAATGGTTTCCTTCCCTTTATTGGAAAGTGCAAGATGATATGTGTCATAACTTTTTTCCTTGTCCTGCTCTTTTTTTATAAGATTAAATTCCACATCAAAGAAGCCTGCATCTGCTGCATCATCACCCGCTTTTGGATGCAATTCCTCTTCTACCAAAGCTAAATATGCAATGGTTACAATACGAGAACGTGGATCTCGCTTCCATTGATCCCATGCATGAATCTGCTCAATTGGAATTCCTGTCAACCCTGTTTCTTCCTGTAATTCTCGTTTGGCCGACTCAATTCCATCCTCTCTCATCTCAATAAATCCACCTGGCAGCGCCCATTTCCCAATGCTTGGATGATTGCCTCTTTGAATCATCAATACTTTTAATCCTTGATTCACTGTATCAAATTGTTTTGGATGCTGTACAACTAATGTATCCACAGTCACACTTGGCTGTTCATAACGTTTTGGATCATATGCCTCCAAAAACTCTTCTAATGTTTGTCCCATATCATTGCGTTCTCTATTTCCATAAAACGGACGAATATCTTCTAAAAAAGCTGACATAATTACCTCCTGTTTTGTGACGCCAGGGTCAAAAGGTCATGCATTCCATGCTGGCATGGAAATGCATAACTTTGGAGCCCTCTAAAACAGCCCGATCAGGGCAGATTTTGAATGTTTTGAGGATTTGGATAGCACGCAGTACGGAGAAATCCGAGGCATCATGGGAGTAAAATACCTTTTGATCCCAACATCATTTTGTTCTATTATACCATCTTCTTTTGCATATGTCACTACAAGATAAGAGAAAGTTGGCATCTGCTGCCAACACAGAAAGTGCGGGATAATATGGCATTACAACAAGAAAGAATTTATACAATCACGGATATTATAAACTACCAGATGGAGAAAGAGCGGAACTAATGGACAGATCTATTCTATGGCTCCTCCTAGCAGGAAACATCAAATACTATCCAGAAATCTATATTACACTATTACAAATTATATTAATGTAAAGAATGGAGAATATGAAGTATATGCTGCTCCATTTGCTATATTTTTGAATGAAGATGACGGAAACTATATAGAGCCTGATATTTCAGTTATTTGTGATAAAAATAGCTGGATGATCGAAGTTGCAAAGATTCCTCTGATTGGATTATTGGAATTATACCACCAATAGCAAACGGATTGATTATATGGTAAAGCTATTCAAATATCGCACTCCTGGAGTAAAAGAATATTGGATTGTTCACCCGTTAAAAGATCGAATTACTATATATTACTTTTCAGATGATTTTATGGAAGAACACACCTTTCATGACAAAATAAAAGTCAATATCTATGACGATCTTGAAATTGATTTTGACCAAATGCAACCATAAACTGTCAATAAGATAAAATTCATTAGAAATTTTATCCTATTAATCTAAAAAAATTCTTATGGAATTATCACAGCACAATATAATTTAATACTTTTATGGAACTACAAGAACTGAATTTTATAAACTAACTCAAAAAAATATATAAAATACTCAGTAAAAATAATTCAAAAAATTTTTTGAAATTTTTTTGAAAAAACTCTTGATTTTTTTTCCATGTTATGCTAAAATACATCTTGTCGTTGAGAGGCGGATGTGGCGGAATGGCAGACGCATCAGACTCAAAATCTGACGAGGGCGACCTCGTGCGGGTTCAAGTCCCGCCATCCGCATTCCTTGGCAGGGGCACAGGCACAAAGCACTGAATTCTTTTTTTGGATTCGGTGCTTTTCCTTTATGTGGAAATCCGTTTGTTTATGCATAACCTAAATACCAGAAAACGTATATCGTTAAAAAAATGGGAGGAACTTATTTATGATTTATAATAATATTTTAGAAGCAATTGGACACACACCAATGATTCGCTTAAATCGGCTATCGGAACCTGATAGCGCAGAAATTTTAGTAAAGTTTGAGGGATTAAATGTTGGTGGTTCGATTAAAACCAGAACTGCCTTTAATATGATTACTGCGGCTGAAAAACAGGGATTAATTCATCCTGATACCATTATCGTAGAACCGACCAGCGGAAATCAAGGAATTGGTTTAGCTTTAGTCGGTGCAGTAAAAGGCTATAAGACAATTATTATTATGCCTGATTCTGTTAGCGAAGAACGTAGAAAACTAGTTCGTCATTATGGTGCTGAGGTAATTTTAATTCACGATGCGGGAAATATTGGAGATTGTATTGATGAATGTTTGGCTACTGCTTTGCGTATGGCAAAAGAAAATCCAAATGTCTATGTTCCACAGCAGTTTGAGAATCCTGCCAATCCAATGGTTCACCGCCATCATACAGGTTTGGAGATTATGGAACAGGTAGCAGGTCCTATCCATGGCTTTTGCTCAGGAATTGGAACAGGCGGTACAATTACTGGAATTGGAGAAGTATTAAAAGCTCAAAATCCAGAGATTGAAATTTGGGCAGTAGAACCAGAAAATGCAGCAATTCTAGCTGGAGGAACCGTTGGAACGCATCTTCAAATGGGAATTGGAGATGGTCTTATTCCAGATATTTTAAATACACAGATTTATAGTAATATTTACATTGTATCGGACGAGGAAGCAATCCAGACAGCCAAAGATCTTGCACGCTTAGAAGGCCTTATGGCTGGCATCTCCAGTGGTACAAATGTAGCAGCGGCACGTCAGCTTGCTAGAAAACTAGGCAAAGGAAAAACGGTTGTAACCATTCTTCCAGATACCGCCGAACGCTACTTCTCTACCCCACTCTTTGAGAATGAATAAGAAAAAATAGGGAACAATTTTTATAACAAAATATAATCTTCACTCGGCAGACTCATAGGAGAAATAGAAAACAGTAATAAAGCAGACACTCGGAATCCGCTTGGCTACTTTCTGTGTTCAAATGAGTCTGTCGAATTAATATGAGGAGGACTTTTCCATGTATTTACCAAATATAATTCTTGCTTCTGCATCCCCAAGGCGCAAAGAACTATTAGAACAAGCTGGATTTTCTTTTACTGTAATTCCTAGTCAAAAAGAAGAGATTATTACTCGCACGATTCCAAACGAAATTGTTGAAGAACTTTCTTTCCAAAAAGCCCAAGACATTGCGTTAAAGCAAACAGAACCTGCATTGATTATTGGAGCAGATACCATTGTTTCCTTAAACGGAACAATTATGGGAAAACCAGTCAACGAAGAACATGCTTTTCAAATGCTTCATTCCCTTCAAGGACAAACCCATCAGGTTTACACAGGCGTTACTATTTTTTTACGGCAGGATAATCCTCGTTTCCTTACATTTTCTGAATGTACGGAAGTTACCATGTATCCAATGACGGAAGAAGAGATTCATTCTTATATTTCCACCAAAGATCCTATGGATAAAACTAATGTCCATATATGGAATACAAAAAATATTAGCTATCAATGGGAAGATAAGGCTGGAGGATATGGTATTCAAACATCATTTGGTGCAAAATATATAAAAAAAATCAATGGTGATTATAATAATGTCGTTGGACTTCCAATCTCGCGTCTTTATCAAGAACTAAAAAGCTTTATCCGTAATTCAGAATAATATCATATGTCGCAAGAGGGCTTCGGCTCTCTTTTTGTATAATATATCCATATTTTCTGTTACTTTTTTTATATTTTGAACATAGACTTTCTTCTTCTATCCAGATATAATTAGCTCATTATAATTATACATTGAAAGGATAAAAATGAGTATGGAGAAAAGCACATCTAAAATTATTATTGCATTAATTACTGGTGTTTGTTCAATAGTTGCTGGATATTTTGGGGGTAAAGAACATACAGAAAAAGAACTTGAACAGCAAATGAATCTTGCTGCAAAAGAGATGAATATTACTATCTCATCTGATAAAAATATTGAAGATACTTTTATTAAAATATTCGATAACTATAGAGAGTTGGATTCACAGTATTCATCATTAGAAAACAACTATGATAGTTTGAAAGAAAAGAATGATGAATTAACTTCTAATTATTCATCATTAAAAAAACAATATTCTGATCTTGAACAAGAAAACACCTCCTTAAAAGAACAGCAAAGTACTTTAGAAGAAGAACTTAAAAACCTAAAAGAGTCATCAGCTAATACAAATGAACAACCATCTGATGACACACCACAAAATCCTAACTCTTCGGGAGTTCAGTTAACAACTTTGACCCCTGTTAACAAGAGTTATTGGTCAATCAATGAAGGTGGATTAGAAGATTCCTTAGAAATGGACTATAGTGAGGCTAAATCTTATATTGTCACACAGTATTCTGGATACGGCGAGTATTACATAAATAAGCAATATAAAACTTTAACTGGAACGATTGCAGCCCATTCAGATATGGGTGAACGTGCAACTTCTTCTGTCTCTATATATGGAGATGATGCCCTTATACAAACCTTTTCTTCTATTAACAGAAAAACTGAAAGATTTTCTTTTTCTGTTGACATAAGTAGTGCAAAATTTTTAAAAATTGTCGTACAACAAGAAGGTGGTTATGGTCAAAACAACTCTGTTTTATTAACTGACTTCACCTTAAATTAGATTTATTTAAGGAGGCTTAATGCCTCCTTATTTAGTATATTGAGCGGCAACAAAACCTGTAATATTTACAGTTTCATTCTTAATATGAGCTAAGAGCCAATGATCTCCATTATTATAGCATTCTCCAATTACATCAAACAAATTATCATTTCTTAATTGATATAAAACACTGCCACCATTACTATTTGGGAAATCTCTAACATTTAACATTCCATCTGGACTATTTACAGCTTTAACAGTCTTAGGCATCTGATTCTTCGTAACCTTAATTCCTTGTGCCCCATTGATATAATATCCAGTTTCTAAACGGAATCCTTTACGACCATCTGACAAACTATAAGATTGCACTGCTCGCCATTTTTCGTTTTTCTTAAGTGTTCCGATTTGATTATACATGGACGCATCTTTGTATAAAGGAATATTATCAGCTGTTACTGATACAGTATTATCACAAAGCCCAAAACTTGTCATTTGAACACTTGGCTTCTTATACATACCAAAGAATTCTGCAATTACTTCCGCATCTTTTTTAGCCAATGCTTCTACATAGGACTCTTGTAGTAATTTATTTGTCATGGCTGTATTTGTGTGAAAACTATGCTCCAAAACTACTCCTGGTACTCTAGCAAGTCTAGCACCATGAAGTACACCAAGGTAATTATCATCCAACATTCCATTTCCATCTCTATCCCAATCTGCACGCCATAAGTACACTTCTGCTTTCTGTTTCGTTTGCAAGACTTCTTGTACTCCTTGTGCCAGCTTTAATCCAATTTCACGACTCACTTCATCAAAAGAGAACCGATTATCATCTACCATGCAGTATGCTACAGGATAATCAATTTCTTCCCTTCTATTCATGGCATTATCTGCTACACCATTACTATGGACAGAAAGAAATAAATCATATCCAACTGCCATATTGCCACGTTCTACTAAGCCAGGATCACTATCTTTTTTATCACGTGTTAAAGCTGCACCAAAACCAAATTGTTTTAAATAGGCTCCAATTTTTAATGCTAGCTCCCATGTAAAATTACTCTCATAATAAGCTGGATTTACTGGACTTTGATTATAGTAGCTTCCATAATGTCCTGGATCAATCATAACTTTCTTCATTTTCTTTTCCTCACTTTTTTCATTTCTCAAAGGCGTAGTAGTCAAATATGGTCTTAATGTTTCGACCTCACTGTTACCATTATAAATTCCTGTCTTATATCTCTCATATCCTGTCGCTTCATAACGCTTTTCGTAAAATTTATTAAAAGTTTCTTCTTGTCTTGCTCCCCAATCATTCCCAATCTCTTCAATTGCAGTAAGCAACATATTCGCAGCAGTAACAGCTCCAAAGTGAACGGAACCACTCCATACTGCTTCTTGGAACGCTCTGCTTACATTATCTACATCAAGTCCTAACTTCTTTTGAATTTGAGTCTTACATGGAAGGTAACAAATATCTTTAATTTGCTCATGCTCATAATAAAAGAACTGTTCTGCCCCAGCTTTTTCATAACACTTGAGCCATACTTTTTTCACATCGTCTGGAGAACTGCTATAGTCTTTTCCTGGCCACTCTTGTGAAGCAACATCAGGTCCATTGTAGTACAGATTCTTAGCTTCCTCTGGGAAAAATCTTTTTAAAAAATCAATTACTACTCCATACCTTAATACAAACTGATACGTCCCAAAACTGCATCCGCAATCAACCCCACTTTGTCCAACACTTAAACTCCCTTTATTGCCAGACTCAAATACTCTTACTACTCTTCCTATATAATCCTTCATTCAATCACCGTTCCTTTCAATCCTTTCAATGTTCTGATCGGATTACAATAATATATGCAATCATCGGAATAATTGCTTCCAGGATTCCAGATCATAACAATCTCCACAATATCTCCACTTGTGTATTTTCCTCGCCCAATATATATGGACTGTCCATTATCTAAATAGAATGCATTTCCACCACCATATCCTACCCAAGCTAAACGACACTCAATTAACAATTTCCCATTTCTATTACAAATTTCTTCTTCGGAAAATTCTGTATTACGAATCTCCACTTGGTTAACGTTTGCTGCTTTAGCTGCATCTATCGTAAAAATACAACAGAAAACCACACAAAATGTTAATAATATTTTTTTCATAAAGCTCCTTTCTGTGCGACGTCGCACATAAAATAGCAGCCCCGAAGGACTGCTTTTTATCTACTATTTTTTAAAACGATTAAGAATTTCTGTAAACTTTTCCCATCCGTACATGGCCACATATCCTACCACAAAACCTAAAATAATTGCTCCTACAATATAATACCAAATCATTTTTGCATTGTTGTATTGGATATACACTACAATTCCTAGTACAGACAGCAAGATAGAAACTGACAAAACTTGTAAATCCGTTGGAATCTTATCCAGGAATCCAATTTTTTTTGTAAACTCTGTAATAATTGTTACAAGGAATGCTAACCCTCCAATGATTGTAAATAATAGTGCTGTGTTATTCAAAATATTTTCCATTTCTTTCTCCTTTCTACTTGAACATCATAGAACTAATCGCTCCTGCTATTGCACCAATTAGCGCACCAATGAGACCCTCCCAGCGTTTTCCTGGTGTTTGTTCTAAATTAGATACTTTGTTTGTTAATTGAGCAATATTATTATTCATAAAACTTACTTCTTTGTTTAACCCAACCATCTCCTGTGCAAGATGATGAATTACTTCTACAATTTTTTCTACATCATTCACTCTATGTTCTAGGGACTTTACCTCTTTTTTTAGTTCTGCAATTGCTATGTCTCTTTCATCCATTTATCTTTCCCTTTCTATTCTTTTCTACATAAAAATAAGACCCCTAAGGTCTTGCTCGAATCTCCATATCCATCATTCCTTCTTAAATTTCCATATCATCCATATCTGTATAATCACAGCAATATGATTCTATTTCCTTTAAATCTGCATCAATTTCCTCCATTGTCTTTGTTCCTGTATTATTGATGAACATTTTCAGATCATATATACATGACCATAGTTTAGATATTATTTTCAACTTTGTCATTCTTATCACTCGGTTTTACTGGCCACTCAATTTCAAAAGGAAATCCCTCCTGCTTCGGCAAATCTCTAAGAGCTTGTCTATATAACGCCCATTCATTCGTCAGAACTTCTCCCAGCTCTTTAAGAAAAGTGAGCCATTCCTCAACTGTCTCAGGTTTATTTGGAACTTTAAGTTTAAACCTATCCAATATAACTTCTTTATCACTTTCATTCAAAAGTCGATTTCTAATAGACCGTGCAATAGTAGCAGCGGCCTCCTCATCCTGTTGCTTTATGGCGTTGCTAAGTGCTTTTTCTTGTATCTCTATTGTATTTGCCTGGATACTCTCTGCAATCTTTTCCATCTTTCGTAACCGTTCTTCTTTTTTTACTACAATTTCCATACGGTGCTACCTCCTTATATAATTCATAATAATATTTTCTCATTTTATGTATCATTGCTTTTGTATTGCCACGCTCAGCATTTGCACACCAGGAACGAAAATTATCTTGAACTGCTTTCATTGTAATTTCTCCAGTTTCCAATTTTTCTTTGAATTTTCTCATCTTTCTACGCTGCTTTATGATTGATTTTTTATTCATTTTTCGTACAACTTTTCCTGTATTTGTGAGAATATATCTCCATTTTAAAAACTTTACTCCTTGAGAAATTCTATATATTCCACTCTTTTTGTTAAGTGCAAGATTTAATGTTTCAACATAATGTTTAATTTCATCATAACAATAACTTAAATATTTCTTGTCATTATGAATGAGTAGAAAATCATCCATATAGCGAACATAATGTTTTATGTGCAGCCGTTCTTTTATAAAATGATCTAATCCATTTAAAACAGATAGTTCTGTTATCTGTGAAACTTGGCTTCCTAATCCAATACCTGAAAACGTTTCCCTTGTAATCCATTCAAAGATAAACTCCTGATTTTCCAATTTCAAATCAGTCTTTAAAAGAAGATCCTCCATCTTTTTGTGTGATATCATAATCATTTCATCTACCTTACCTGGAGTTTTTATTTTTGCATCTATAACTTTCATTCTTTCTAATGCAAGAGAATATGCAATTTTACCTGCATTTTCTTCTTTTACTCCAAATTCAATAAGCTTATCTTCAATTAAAGGAGTACAAAAACTTTCAATGATTACACATGAACTTGCTACTGCTTCTTCATCCTCTATGGCTCTACATAAAGCTTTCTGTGCAACAACATGCTGTGTGGATGGGAAAAACTTCTGTATATCACATTGCAATACCCATCCATCAGACGTCTTATTTTTTCGAAAATATCTCCGTAAATGGATGGCAAGTCTATCTAATGCATCATCCACTCCCTTTCCTTTTTGGCAGGCACAATTATCACGAATATATCTTTTTGTTGTCTGTGGATATAAGATATTATCACAAATGCTTCGTTGATACTGCCTATCTTGAATACGTGTAGCCAGAATGTCCCTTTTCTTTGGCTCATAAATTTTAAACCGTTGATATTGAGACATTTTATAAGTGCCATTTAAGAGAGACTGCCGTAGCTTGTAAGTATTCTTCAGTGCATTGATAGAATATCCAGCTACAGAATCTTTCCACATAACGTTTCGCTGGCTCTTTTGTAGACCTTTGTAAAGTTCATGAAAACTAATTGCATGTTCATATTCTTTTCCCATAATATGTCCAGTGCTAATACTGATACTATCTCGTAAGATAATCACGTCACTGGCTCTTATTCCCCCTTTCGAGGTGAGTGTAGTACTCCTTGTGTGAGTTGCACGGATTTCAACTAGAGTCTACTTTAAACTGGCTTTTCTCACAATCCACAGCCACGCCGTTACTGTTGTTCGCATTGTTGTTCGAAAGAGAACCATCTGTATTCACATTGCGCACGTTATTCGCATTCGAAGGATTCGGGCTACGCAACCACCAGTACCGAGCTAATAGCACTACACTCATTCAATTAAAAAACATAGCGTTCTTTATCACTACGTTTCCATCGTTGTAATAAACTCTCTGTCTCAACTACTAAGCCTGTCCAGCACTCAATTCTTTCTGAATCTATTGAGAGAACTTTATAAGCAATTTCCATAAGCGTTAACATTGCCTCACATCTACTATATGCCTCAATTTGTTGTTGCCTCCGATAAATATAATCTTCTTTTGTCTCC
Source organism: Clostridiales bacterium CHKCI001 (assembly GCA_900045905.1). GTDB lineage: Bacteria > Bacillota > Clostridia > Lachnospirales > Lachnospiraceae > Fimimorpha. The sequence continues at coordinate 277,366 of FCNS01000037.1, forward strand.
ACATTGACAGCATTTGCTCTTCTGATACAGCTCATTATTGCTAACGCTTCGCTTACAATCGGTTGAGTAAGAATCCAACGATCACGCTTTGGAAAGTTTTTTTCATTTTTGCAGATTGTTATTGTATAAACGCACATCTCACGTGCCTTTACCAATACACTTAGCTTTCCTTCTTGCCTTTTTGCTTTTATTACACTCACTTCATCTCCTCCTTCCTAGATTCATCACCTATCGGTGCTGCAATCTAGGATTTTTTAGATTAACAGATAACACAAGCCACAGCCACGCCGTAACTGCTGCTCGCATTGGCGTTCGAAAGAGAACCATCTGTAGGCACAAGGCGCACGAAATGCGCATACGAAGGAATCGGGCTACGCAACCACCAGTACCGAGCAGTTTCTGCATTATATTTGATACGATCTGTATTTGTTGCTTCATTATAATATGGAAATTGTGTACCATCTGCAAGATTATTTTCACTACCACCGAATATCTCAGAATGAGACGCTAAATAGAACCGATCCTTCGTTGTATATATCTTACTCAGATTTCCGTCAATTTCAAATACAGAATTTGTCTTTGTTAAATGATCACATTCACTTACAACAGACAAAAAATCTTCATCAAATCCTTTCATAAATCCATCTGTATTTGCAGTCCATGATGGAGGACGATCAAACTTAGTTTGTGGTGTCCAAACAGACCCTGCTTCTACATTACTGTTTAGGAACTGTCTTATAGCACTTTCTTCCCAATTATTGGAACCGTATCTAACACGATGAATATGATTCATATTCGCCGTTTTTCCGTCAGTTGTTCCGAGATTTGTACCTGATGTTCCCTCTGTGACAGTAACCGTTTCTAAAGCAGATGTACTTTCCCGTGAAGAATATGTGCTTATTTTTGTAGCTGTAGATTGTGTATTATATGCCCATGGAAACATAATTACACCGCCAGCTGGAACAGGTCTGGTGAGAGTGAATTGAATATTCTTCCCTCCACCATAGTTTGTATCATATCCAGACAGTAACGAAAAGTAATAGGTTCCTGCTACTAATTGTGTTTCTGCATAATACAAAGCTTCTACTGCATCATATTGCATTGAATTAACAATACAATCATGACTTAGAAGTGTCATGCTATGTTCACTTTCTTCTTCCAAGTTATAATCATGGGCTACTACATCCCAGATTATTTCTCCATACACAGAATGAGAACACCGTAGCTGAGTGCCAATCGGAAATACATCTGCTCCATATCCTTCTTTGATCAATTGTTGTACGACCTTCCAGTTGTCTACCATTCCTAACATATTTACAATGTCGTTTATTTTGTTTGAGTTTTTCAGTATCCCTTCTTCCATATTATTTAAGTCTTTCGCTTGAATTACTTCTCCATTTTCCCATATCTTCTTTTCGTACATACCATTATCCCTCTCATTCATTTATTAGTTTTTCTGCCTCTTCTTTTGTAATCTCTTTCCAAAATCTCTCATCTATACCTTCTCCACCTGGTTCCCAGGTATTTTGTATATCTAAAGCATTTTGATAATACTTGCCATTATGCGTAACTACTGCGCCTGGTTGATACTCACTAGAAACACCATCCCACGCTTTCCACTCTGGAATGATATTAGGCTGCTCTGTACCTGTTTCATTACCCCCTTCCAGTTTTTCAATTCTATCCTTAATGGTTTCGATTTCTTGTAATACTATTGCAATCAGGCTTTCCAATTCTGGAGCTTGCGTATCTGGATTAGCATACTCAGATATCAATTGTATAAGTTCTTCTCTCTGTTCACTTGTGAGTACCCCTTCGATCCACAATGTATCCACTTTATTTTTTATATCGCTTACAACAAAATTCCTAGATTCAATTGTAAACTTTATGATTTCGTACATGCTGTAACCTCCTCTATCCTTTCGCATTTTTGACAGTATATCTATTTTATTTGTACAGAAATCAACTTGTTTTGATAGAGCTTTTAAGGCGTTACATACAATCGAAACGTAAGAGTACAGGTTAATTGCCGTGCCATCGGGCGTAACTATTTCTTCAGGGCAATCTCTTTCAATTATCAGCCCAGTTTGTTCTCCTAAATCTTCAAATCCTTTCAGTGTGTAATTGAATACTCGAGAATTTTTGATTATTTGCAACGCCTCATCTGGATTAGTTACTCTTATATCTTTTTTGGCTTTTTCTGTACTTGTCTGAGTTAATGTTGTACATTCGATTGCATTCGCAACTGTAGATGCATCGATATGGAATTTTCCATCGGTGTGGTATCTCCAGATCGCACCTCCAGCACCATTATTTCGCTCTTTGTGATACATTCCAACATATGTGGAACTATTGTAGCCGCTGTAAAAATAGACTGTTCCATGTGGTGATCCTGCGTAGTTAAAGACTAGTTGAGCCTCCCCTCCTGCCTGATCCAACATAAGAATTGTTTTCCCATTTGTATGATGGTTTTGCTTGATCTTCAATATTCCGTCCTCACGGAAAATATTTAACAGATCACCCTTCCACGTAGCAGTGTCATCGTAAAAATCGAATACATTCCCAGCATAAAGACGTTTCGCCCATACGGTACCATTTCTGGATACTTTGTATGGAGCGTCTGTGTTACCACTCCCCAGTTTTTCATTTGTTTCTCCTGCCCAAAATGCATAGATGTTATCCACTCCTGTACTCATACCATTGCAGTAGTCTTCCGATTGTCCGTAGATCCGCTTTGTCGATAATTTAAATCCAGATAACGTTTTTGAAAGTTCGGACCAATCTGATACTGCAATATAAGTACCATTTATGTATAGTTGTCCGTCTTTCATGAAAATCCCCTGCAGCTTTCCATTATTAGTTAAAATGTTAAATACTTCTGATTGAGTTAAATTATCTACATCTCTTACAATTGCAACGCCTTGCATATCTAACGTTTGTGTCGTTCCTCCTGCTGCATATAAAATGCAACGTATATTTTTTACATTATTTGATGTTGGAGTATGAATATGAGAGTGCTCATTACTGCTTGATTTGTATTTTTGCACGTAATTTGTTCCATCGGTTGTTTCAGACACGATAAAACGACCGCTGTAATTAGTCCGTTCTGCACTTGTGCCATCCCTGTAAAAAGCCGTAAATGTGACTGATTTCGGGGAATATACATCATCCGCCCCTTGTTTTATTACAAGCGTGTCAGCTTGCAACATATAACTTCTTCCATCCGCCCCTTTTGCTAGTGACCACGTGTAGCTGTTTACATCTGTGCTATCCGCTTGTGTAAAATCTACATACTGTCCAATATATTTCCCAGGTGTTTCTCCGTTGTTTGATGTAAAATTTATTCCACCATCATCGCTATACTTGATATGCAGATAGCTTGTTTTTCCATCTACTCCGTCTTGCCCAGGAAGTCCAGTTGACCCCTGTTTTGTTTTTGAGATCGAAAAACGTTTTGAGATAGCAAGGTTTGCATAAAATGCTACTATCTCCACGTATCCGTTGTCAGTAGCAAGGTAATCTACCTTGTAACGTTTGAGCACATCATTCCAGCTACCTGTTATCCCTATAGAAGGAGATATGTCATATTCCACAGCTTCACTATTAGTTATATCTATTGTTCCAATAAATACTTTTACATCAGTATAACATTCTGTATAATCGCCATTACTTCCCTCAGAATCTGTCGCAATACCCTGAAATTCATTTGACAGCTGCATTGTTAGTGTTCGGATTTTGGCAATTTTATCATCTATCTTTCCATCTACATAATCCTGTACTGTCTGTTCATCGACCTTAAAAGCATCTCCTGATAATCGGAATTCTCCAGTATCAAGATTCCAGTAATTCCTTCCTAATTTATCAGACAAAATACCTGTAATAATTGCATTCGCTACAATTCCTTTTGCTGTTATTGCGGTTGTGAAATCCCAATCTCTTCCATCTGCTGTCCTTTGTACAGCAATCTGCAATCCTTGCGTTCCCCATACCATACAACCATATAAGACACTTTCTGGATCAGTATCCTCTACTACAAAAGCACGTCCTTCTACTTTCTCTGCAACAGTAGATTGTAAACGCAACTGAGTATAAATTCCATTTAAGATTCCTTGTACTTTTTCAGCCATTAAAGATCCATCTGGCCGTATTGTATTTTCTATTTTATTATGATCTTTATCTAACTGAGTAAAATAATCATATTTATATGATCCAATTGTAATAGATAAATTTCTTTCTAAAATACAATCGTATAAAACTCTTATTGTTCTTGCCTGGAACTCCAAATTATAAGGATCATAAGTACATGTAACTGTATCACCAAGCTTCACATCTTCTGAAAATTTAAATTCTTTGTATTCTGGTGTTTCCGATAAGGATATAATGTCAATCTCCACTGTCATTTTTGGTATATCGACTCCAGAATCGAAAAGTCTCTGAACTTCTTTTCTCAAAGTCAGATTTAATTCTTCTTGCGTATATCCTTCTTCTGAGCTCTGTGCATCTGTTTCTAATTTTAAAGATTCAAATTTTTGTAACGAGGTATAAACAACTGGATAATTTCCAATTCTAGGAGAATCAATATACTTTTTATCTGTTGATAGCATCACTCCATTATAAGCAATTGGGTAAATACGTGTAATTAACTCAGAATTATCGATTTTAATACTTATTCCATTTATATTTTTTCCAAACTCTGCACGAAATCCATAATCGCCACCCACACGGTCGTATACCTTTATTTTGAAATTATCATATAGAACCTCTCCACCCCAGCGATTTAAAAATGCTTGATCATCATCCCCTGACAAGGCCTCAAGAAAATTCTTTCTTACATAATAAGCTGTATTTGCGGTTGTTATATTCGATTCTGCTGCAAATTTACTTCCAGAAAGCATTATATTTAACGCTTCTTGCCCAGTCTTTCCTGTTGGTCTTACATCTTCCAAAAATACTTCATTTCCAGCGTCTAAAAAAACAGGGTATGCAGACCCTGTTAGATAATAATCTGTTTTATCTATATTTTCTAATCGAAAAAGTTGTGTTCCATATGGTGTTGGGACGGATACTATTGCTCCTGAATTCCAGTCTTCTGCTACTTCATAATTAATTGGCACTTCTATATCTAGTATCCAACTTCCATTTAGATTTATATCTAGCTCGCATTTTGTTGGAAATAATATATGGTCTCCGTTGTGTTGAAAGTCCTCATTTTCAATTTTATAAAGTTGTATCATAACGTCCTCCAATATGGTGCTATCATAACATTGAATCCTGTTGTTATGCTAAATGTATTTATGCCTGGTTCTAAAAAAAGTGTAGAATAAAATCCTTTCACATTTGTATTAGCTACTTTATCTTCTGTGTACGCAATCATCTTTTCCGAATCAATAAAAATTGCACCAGGTACCTGAATTTGAAATTCTTTTGCATCTTTCTTTAATACGCACAATCCGTTTCCTTCTATTTTATAAACTGGCTTCGATAACATGTAATTATTCATTATGTTCCCTGAAAAACTCTGGAATTGATCCGAATTTACAAGATACATATATGGATCGCATACAAACTTAATCTCAGCATTTCCAAGTCTTCCGCTTCTTTGGATTACTGAAATTTCTGCATATTTTACTTTTCTAAAGAAATTAAAATCATCCGAAAATTCTAATTTTTTATTATATGTACCAATAACCCATGCTTTTAATTTTCTGCACATAATCCCAAAGGAATTCTCATTCTCTGCCATAAAATTTACTGACACTTCTATTTCAGCATCGTTATACATTTTTGTATGAAAATATAAAATTCCATCTCTACTAGGTATATTATACGCTTCCTTCTTTTCCGTAATCTCAGGATAATCTGGACGTTTAACCACATAAATTCCTAAACTACTTGCACTAATGCCATTAGATATTATATCATACATCAGATTTTACCGCCCCTCACTTTACTTTTAGAACGTTGCTGTCTACTAATATTTTCAACGACCACTGGCGTTACGGTATTTCCTATCACTTTTCCATCTAAATTTGTTACAGTATGCACTTCGATTATTTGTTCATACCCAGCATTATATGCACTTTCTACTATCCCTTCTGATAATTTAAAATCCATTCCCTGCATTTGTAGACTCATTTGATCAGATAGGTTTTTAATAGGATCAATAACACGCCAAGTATTATTCTTAATTCCTTTACCTAATCCTGACATAAAATCTGGCATCCATTTCTCATACTCTCGAAGTGGACCTTCATCAGGACGAGAGAAATGTAAGAAAGATCGTATTTTATCTCCTATACCTTTTACAGCATCAATAATTCCATTTACACGTTCTTCTACACCTTTTTTTAGTCCATCAATGAAATCCCTACCCCACTGAACAGCTTTGCCTGGAAGAGATGTAATAAAATCAACCGCTTCTTGGATTCCTTTTACAATCGTACTTTTTATAGAATCTATCTTTTCTGAAATCGATTGTTTCATGTTGTTAAACGTATTTATAGCATTTGTTTTCATTTCTTCTATTTTATCTGAAACATTTTTCTTTATCTCATTCCATTTTTCCGATAGAAAATTTAGAATATTTGGAAGCAACTCCCAAAGAAATGTTTTTAGCGATTCAAATTTCTCTTTTGCTCCCTGCCATAGTTCATTTGCCTTATTAACAACAGAAGTTTTTATATTTTCCCAGGTTTGTGCTGCATTCGCTTTTATATTTTCCCAAGCTTCGGCTGCACTTTGTTTTAAATTATTTATTTTTTCTTTTATACCTTCAACAAAATTTAGTGTAATTTGAATTACTGTATTTTTTATATTTTCCCAAGCCTGTGCTGCATTCGCTTTTATATTTTCCCAAGCTTCCGTTGCACCTTGTTTTAAATTGTTCAGTTTTTCTTTTATATTCTCTACAAAATTTATTACAATTTGTGCAACAGCTTCTTTTAACGCATTCCAGATATTTAATGCAGCCTCTTTAATGTTATTCCAAATATTTGCTGCATCCTCTTTTAATTTATTAAAATCTCCTGTTACTAAATCTATTAATAAAAGCACTGGAGCCAATATAATATTTTTAATAAGTTCCCAAGCATTGCCTGCCACCGTTTGAATAGTCTGCCAAATGATAGAAAGATTTTCTTTTAATAATTCAAAATCAGCTTTTATGTTGTTGACAATAGTTTTTATGATCGGATTTTCTAGCATTGTATTCCAAATATTAGAAAAGTTCTCTTTTAGACTAGACCAAATTCCATTCCACCACTCTGGAATTCCTGCAAAAAATTCTTTTGTTATATTCCAAGCATCTGGAATAGTAACAGTGAAAAATTCTACTATTTTTTCCCATGTGGATGAGAAGAATTCTCCTACATTAGACCAAATTCCATTCCACCATTCTGGGATTCCTGCAAAAAATTCTTTTGTTGTATTCCAAGCATCTGGAATAGTAACAGTGAAAAATTCTACTATTTTTTCCCATGTGGATGAGAAGAATTCTCCTACATTAGACCAAATTCCATTCCACCATTCTGGGATTCCTGCAAAAAATTCTTTTGTTGTATTCCAAGCATCTGGAATAGTAACAGTGAAAAATTCTACTATTTTTTCCCATGTAGATGAAAAAAATTCACTTACACTAGACCAAATTCCATTCCACCATTCTGGGAACCCGCTTAGAAAGTTTTTTATGCCTTCTATTGCATTTCCAAACGTTTCTTTTACTTTGCTTAATACTGCATTTACTCCATCTCGGAACCACTCACATTTGTTATATAGCAATACAACAATGCCTATAATTGCGGTTATAGCAGCTATAACAGGATGGGCTTGAATAACAGAAAATACTCCTGTCACAACTCCTTTTAGCCCAGCCAAAACCACTTTTATCTTATCAACATTACTTGCTAGAAAGCTGAAAACATTTGCTACTGATTGAAATGTATTAATTACACTTTTTCCAAATTGGACTATTTTGACTGTTGCAAATAATCCACCAATTACACCTAAAACTGGAGGAAGTTTATCTAAGTTACTTAGTAGTACACTGATAGCATTCGTTATCTGTGGCATATGATCCACTACGAAATTTGTAATTTTTTCTATTACTTCTCCTAAAGATTCTCTCAGATTAGCTAGAGAACTTTGCATTTCTGGACTATTAAATGCTTCTTTCGCTTTTCCTGCTAACTGCTGGAATAGAGGAAGTAAATCCATACTAATTGGCTCAATAACCGACAATTTCAATTGTCTTCCCATTGAACTAAACGTATCAGAAAGACTGCTATTATATTGAGTTCCTTGTAATTCAGCCATTGCGTTATTTGTTCGATCAATTTCCCCTTGAATATCTGTCATTGCTAGAATGGCAGTTCCTCCAGTATCTTCCCACATAGACCCAAATAGTTGTACGCCTAGTTTATTCTGTTCTAACGGATCTTCTACTTGCTTTAGTGCTGCAACTAATTGTAAAAAAGCTTCTCTACCAGTTTCGCCACCTTCTGCAAATTTTCGCTTAAATTCATCTAGCGAAATACCTCCAGCATTCTGCTTTTCTGTTAAATTTGATACTTCTGTACTGGCTTCTGCAAGTTTCTGTCGTGCCTCTTCCAGTTCTTTGCTATATTTTGCAATCGTATTTGCAGATTGAATTTTTGTAGATTCTTTTGTTTTATCATTAAATTCAGATTGCTTTAATTGTGCAAGACCTAATTTTTGTTCTAAGTCTTGTACTTTTTCCTGATAGGTTTGTACATTTCCCTGTGCCCCTTGAAGTTGCTCTGATACATCTTCTGTTGCTAATCCAAGTGCAATCATAGCTTCGTCTGCATCAGAATCTTTTACTCGGATTGTAAATTCATTCATTGCATCTCCGAGTTTATCAATATCAAAGACTCCACCTTCTGCACCAGCAGCCAATGAATTAAACATTTCTTCTGCGGACAAGCCTAATTGAGCATACTTAGGGCCATACTCATTTAGAGAATCTAAAAAGTTCCCGTTTTTATCCAATCCTCTTTGGTATCCCTGAACAATTAAATTAAACGCCTCTGTAGCACTTAATCCAAATTGATTCATAAGTTGATTAACTGCTCGCATACTTTCAGGTATCTCTGCACCATAGGCATCCCTTAATGTATAGGCTCCTTCTGCTAACTCTTTTAGTTTACTAGGGTCAGTTTCTCCTGTCTGTCTATTTATTTCAGCAATATTCTCTGCTACTTCTGTCAAACTTTCTCCAAAGTTGTCTGCAAATACTTCTCTGGCAGCAACGCTTAATTCTACAAATTTTCCAGAGGTTATCCCCGTTTGGCTCCAAATTATTTTATTTGCGTTTTGATAATCTGACGTAAAATCCAGCACACTTTTTGAAGCAACACCAATTGCTGCTCCTGCGGCTCCCATTGCAACTCCAGTTACTTTCCCAACTGTTTCAGCACCCTGAGAAATTTTTTCAAACTTAATATTGTTTATATTTTCAGCTGTTTCGCTCATTTCCGTTGTGGTATCTTGTAGTGCTGCATTTGCATTTTTAAGACTATCTTCCAGTTCTTTTACCGCTGAAGCTTGTGCTTCGTAAGCTTCTTCCGCCCGTTTAGAAGCTTCTGAACTATTTCCTGTCTTCTCTTTTGCTTCTTGTAGTACATTACTTAATTGCTCAAGATTTCTTTTTTGCTTTTCATATTCATCTGCAATAATTGCTATTTTTTGCTTCTGTTCTGTCTGAACTTGTCCTAGTAATTCATTCTTCTTCACAAAATCAGAAAGTTTTCCTGAACTATCAATTGTTTTTTCCCTTAAACGTTCTAATTGTTTTTCTAAACTTTCAATTGCCCTGTCTGTGTTTTTTATAGCCTCTTCTGCCTGAGAGTTAGACAATTTTTTCATTGCATTGTCTATTTTAGAAACATCAAAGCCTTGAGCTGTATTATTTAACAACTCAAGGCTTTCATTATTTTTCCGTATATCTGTTCCTGTTTTGTTTAAAGTTGCGGTCATTTCATTAACTGCAATCTTCAACTTGCTTACTGTTTGTACTTGTTTATTATAAACAGTTTCTGCTTTCGCTGCTTCTTTTGAATTTTCTCCAAATTTTTGTCTTGCCTCTTCCAATGCCTTCGTAACACTTGACAGCTCATTCTCTTGTTTTTCATGCTGTGCCACTAATTCATTTAGTTTCGCCTTTTGGAGTTCGTATTGTCTTGAGAGCAATTCTCCTTTTGTACTTAGTTCCTCTTGGCTTCTTGCATTTCCATCAAAGGTGCTTTCCAGCACCTTCATTTCAGATCCAAGTTCTTTTAAAGAATTATTAATATTATTGATTGCTCTATTAAATTCTGCTTCTCCCTTTATTCCTATTCTTGGTCCAATATCAGTTGCCAAAAAACACCTCTTCTAAATCAATAAGGAATTGAGCCTGTGCTATTATCTTTCTCCTCTACAAGTCCATTATAAATTTTGTAGATATCTGCACAATCACTCAATTCCCCTAATTTCATGTATTTAATTTCTAAACTTGAGAGTCCAGATTGCCTCCCAAAATATTCCAGCCATTTTATTACACCCAAATCAGTACGATGAATTATCCTTCGCTTTCCTTTTTTTTAATTTCTTTGGTCTCAATTTCTTTTTCTTGATCTCCATTAATAATCTGCATCACTGCTCCTGCCATATCTGTGAATTCAACAGCAGATGTTCCATAGTAGATTTGTTCGTATGTAAGAGGCATAAACTTTCCTTCTTTACAATGATATTTTTCTGGATCTGGTATAATATCTGGACAAAATAAATTGACATATGCAACACCATGGCGAATTAGACACTCCGCTACTTCAAAAAACATGTCCATCATTTCTCCCTCGGCTGCCACTTTCATCTTTTTAGTTAGATTTTCCATTCCACCATAATTTTCTGTTAATTCTTTCAACGCACCAGCTGAAAAAGTTGCTGGTGCCTCTTTTCCTGCAATTTTTAAATAATGCATAATCTCACTCCGATATTTTTCCTAATATTGCTGTTCCTACTACCGCACTGCCAACGAACGCAAATTTGGCAGGCGGTGTTATTCCCCCTGGCTTCCAAATACAGCTAACAAGTATGCTTTTGCTTCTTCTTCTGTATCTAGCCACGCCTCAAATTTCCAAGGATGCTTATAGCTTTCGTCAACTTGATCCGATTGATAAATTGTTGCTGTAATTTCTGGTACTTGCCATTCAATTTCTTCTTCTCGTGTTGTACAAGCCTCTTCGGGAACATTAAACACTATTTTTGTGAGCGCAACTGCCCTGTATTTATCTACATTATCAATCTGATGCTCTTCTATAATTCCAAATCCTAAGAATGGTGCTTTTGCATCATCATCGTATACTAACTCTGTTACCTTTTTTGAACCTACAGAACGTTCCACTTCCTTAATTCCTAATATGCGTTTTGAACTTTCAGCTCCTAGATCTGCTGTAGAAAGTGTAAGTTCACCAGATTGGAACCTTCCTTTATCGGTTTCCTTTATTTTATTATCTGCTCGTAAATTATTATCTTCTGTTGTCTCTATGGACACACTATATTCTACTGCATTCTCAAATACCTGAGCATTTGAATAATTCACAACACTTCCTGTATTTTCATAATCCGCAATGACAGGAATGGATAACCCTTTTTTCGCCATATTGTTTCACTCCTTTAACCTAAATACTTTTTTGTTTCCTCTTCTAACACTTCTTGCATCACTTGAATTGATTTTTTAGCGGTTTTTGTGACTGCTTTTCTAATAAATGGATTTTTCTTTCGGAAACTTGTTCCAGATTCAATGCTACGCGCAAGTAATTGATTTGGCAGTCCCTTTGGATAATTCTTTGTTGGTTTACTTCCATATCCATCAAATCCAAGTTTTACATTCAAATAATCCTTTTCTTCTCTTAATGAAGCGATACCAAACGAATTGATTAAATCTCGTTTCTGAGTTTGAGTAATACCATTTCCCCCTTCCGTTGGAAGATCTTGTATTCCTTCCTTTATTGCATCTGCTACGACTTCTGCCCCTTTATAAATCGCTTCTCCAATCACTCTTTTTGAATTTTTTCTTGCAAAACGTTCTATCATTCCTGAGTAAATATCCAATTCATGATCTCTTATAAACTTAGCCATCAACTCACCTCAAATATCCATTCATAATGAATATATCCTGTCTCTTCTTCATACTGTGAAGAATTTAAATAAAAAGAGATTCCTACATCACTTAAAGCTTTCTGTATTTCATCTACCTTGCTGTCAAATTCTTGTTTAGTAAAGTAATCTACAGAGCCTTGAATGACTGGAATCTTCTTCTTATTGTCTGTATGTAAACTGTTTCCTTCTAAATCCTCTGCCCAAACGATGTACTTATCAGGCTTTTTTAATGCTTCATAATGAAATACATCTTCTGTCACAGAAAGTAAGCTATCTCGTATTCTTTTCATTTTATCTGATATCATATTCTTCTACTATCCTTTCTAACGAGAGCTTCGTTACACGCAGTCCATCAATATCTGTATGCTGAACCATAACAATTTTATATTGTTCTCCATCCTCTAACACACAGATATCTTGTGGATGAATCTGTCTATCTTGCCAAATATGTACCAGTGCTTCAATTTGCTGCTTTGCCTGTAACGCTGTATAATAACGATTAACTCCTACAGTTTCAAATCCAAAATAATGTTGAGATTTTTTTACTAGTCCTATTTGGGGTTTGTTTCCAGGTTTCGCAGTATTATTTACTTCATATATTGTTAAAATTCCATCGTCAAATGTCATTTATTTTACCTTTCTGAGAAAACAAAAGATTGTTTAAATCATATCTAAGAAATCGTGGCATCGTTGTGTCAGGAGATGCTCGTTTTCGGAATAAGTATGCGGCATAATGAATCTGTATCATATCACACTCCAAATCTTCATTTATCTTAATTCCTTCTCGTTCCATTGCTTTTCTTCCGCACTGAAGAAGAAATTTTAAATAATCATCATCTGCATCCGTAATTTTTTGCAAATCTTTCTTTAGTATGCTAAGTTTTGAGTTCTCATCCATATTATCCCTCTTCTCCTAACATCGCCATTCCTACTACCGCTCTACCAACAATGGCTGATTTGGCAGGCGGTGTTATTCCCCCGCTTCACCAGCAAATTTAGGTGCGGTAGTCACTGGTGCTTTACCAATTCCATAAATAGCAAAAGCCTCACGAATTGCTGGTTTTCCATCGTATCTTGCAGTACCTCGGAATACTGTTTGATCCTCAATAAATTTTACATGTTCAGATTGCCCTAATTTTGTTCCTGCTCTTTCTGCCAAAACATAGTTTTTAAAATATCCAAAAATAATTGTATCGTCTGGAATATATTTTAGTTCTACAATATTCCCTCCAATTACTGGCATTGTATTTCCCGTTCCTGCAACAATAGCAGCAGCGGAATTTACCCCCATGCTTTCAGAAATTAGTGTTGTATGAGTTTTCTTATTCATAACCCATACAATTGTTCCTGTGTCATAGTCATTATCAATTATTCCAGTATTCATCACAATATCTTGAAATAATGCCACTCCACTAGTTGTCTTACCAGTTAATACATTTTTAGTAGAAAGATCATCCCATTTCCTTCCAGTTGATGGATAATCGGATGGAGCTGTTTTTGTAGTTAATGATGTAACAATCCCCATTGGCATTTTTACTCCCTTACCATACAAAATAGCCTTGTCTATTGCTTTTCCAATCGCCTTTCCAATCGCATTAAGTAATTCACTTGCAAGGTTTACATCATTGTCTTCTAAAATTGCATTACATACTGCAAAATATCCAGAAACTTTATATCCATCCATTTCCATGTTATAAAATGCTAAATCAAGTTCTTTTAGCGTTGCGCACATTTCATCCCAATACGCTTCAGGAATCTCCCCCATAATATTTTGTCTTGATGTTCCAGATACAGGACGCTTTGTTACATATTTCATTAATTTTGATGTTTCTTCTGCGATTTGCTTAATTAGCGGCAACGCAATATCGGGAATAGTAAGTCCCACATTTGTTAATGCCCTTTGTTCTCTAATACAACTTCTTACATTTTGCAGAAATGTTTTCATTCCTTCATCTGCAAAAAAAGCATTTCTCTCTTGAATGCTCATTCCGAAAAAATTTGTTCTATTTTCCACGACTTGCTCCTTATATTCTTTTTTTGTTCCTATTTTCCCTTGGCGCTGTTCATCTTCTTTGATTTCATTTTCAATCTCTTCAATTTCTGCCTCAAGACTTTTTCTTAAATCTTCGTGTTCTTGTTTTTCTCTTTCAAAATCCTCTACTTGTTTTTCCACTTCTGCTCGATCTTCTTCGGAAGTCTCTGCTGTCATTTCGTTGACAGCATCTTCAAGCTCTTTTTCCCTTTTTTGTAATTCTGCATCTTTTTCCCTCAGTTTTTGTAATTCTTTCTTTTTTGCGTCTGATTTACTCCTCAGCAATAATACTTTTAATGCCATTATACTTCTCCTTTCAATTTTTTAGTTACTTTATCTTTCCACATTTCAAACGAGCGTCTTTTTATTTCTTCTAGTTCCAATTTCCTCGCACTCACGCTTGTATCAGTATAAGCTGGAAATGTTACAACAGATACTTCATAGAGTTTCACCTTCTTGATTGTCCAGTGTACAGAGTCACCTCTATCTTCAAATTCTTCGTCTAAAATCTCAAAACCAAAACTGCATTGATCCACATCCCCACGCTTTACTCTTTCATATAGATTTATTGCGTCTTGATCATTTGGATTAATTTTCACTTCTCCCCAAAGCCCTCGACTATCTGTTTTTAAGATAAGCGTTCCTGATTTCGTTCTTCCTAATACAAGTCTCGTTTCGTGATTAATTAAACATCGTATATCATCCGCTAATGCTCCATCAAAAGCGGTTTCAGCAATACTCTCTGTTGCTCCACTCCAAACTTCGTAATTTGAATTAAATACAGCAAAGTATCCACTTATATATAAATCCCCAGTTTCTTCTGTTCTAGTTTGGAATTCAGAAAAAACACCTCTCAATTGTCTCATTTTTCTTTTATTATTCATCATTTCCTCCTAGCTTTTTCTGATCTCCAATCATGCCAGCTGGTATATAATTTTCAAGTATAACAAGTTTGTCTAATCCTTCCATTGGACTCAACCCAATCCAATCCCTCACTTCATTTCCTGTCATAATACCTCTTGTATAATTATCATCTCCTACTCGACTCAATTTTTCGATATCGTAACTATACAGTGAACGTACATTAAAACGAAAATACCAATCTGTGCTAATTAACAGTTTTTTTGTAAATTCTTGCTCGATTGCAGTGCAAATTCCTCGTATACGAGTATTTATGAAATTGTTCCAGGCTCCCTCATTGAATTCTCCTTCTCCAACGAGAAAAGGTGGTACATCAAGAATTGCCGCTATAGTTCGTTTATCAAGTTTAATAGACTCGGGAAGTGCTATATCAGTTAAGGACAAAGGTTTTACTTGTTCTACAGAAAATTGTTCAGAAGGAATCATCCAAGGCTCTCCTGCCTCGGAACTTTCAATATACTGTTCGAGTAATTTTTTCCGTCCTTCCTTATTTGCAAACTCATCTGTAAGTCCATCGACCTTCACAATGATTGACGGTTGCCACTTTGATTCCATGAATCCTTTTTTCGTTTTTGCTGCTTGTTTTAAAGCTTTTGCAACATCGGATAGCGTTGTTTGATATCCTACGCCCTGCCAAGGAAAATCTGGATCTGGATTCAAAACGATATGAATCATTTCATTAGGATTACATTCCAATCCATTTATTAACACTTTGTATCCGTAATTGTCTTGAATCATTGCTGTAATCCCTGGAGGCGGTATAACAAGATTATCAATATATCCATTTTTCGTTATAGGTATTACAAATGCATTTCCTCTACCTTCTAGTAATAACACTCTTACTATGGCTGCAATAAATGTTTTTCGTGTCATATAATCATTTGGGCTAATATCAATTTTTCTTGACAATTCATTTTTGATTCTTACATCTCCATTTTCTGTATTACTCATTAAATAAATCGTCATGTTTGAAATTAAATCTGCTATCTTATTAACCGCTGCCATGATCTCAGGATTTTCCGATAACTTTGTATATCCTGTTGAGCATAATATGTCATAATTTTTTAAATCACACAAAAAAGCCGCACTTTTTTTTTGTGTCGGCTCTGCTCTTACTTTTTTCTGTTTTTTTCCCATTTTTTCTCCTTACTCAAACCAGCTACTTGCTTTTTGTGATTTCTCAATATCAATCAACATCTGTTTTGTTGCAATTACATCAGCATCAAAGAGATCAATTCTATGTGTTTTTTCAACTTTTTCAAACCGAACAAAATCATCGCTGTCTTCAATCGCCTTTACGTTTTCAATGCAGTATTCATAGGCTTTGTTATGGCAATAATAAAATTTTTGTTCGATATATTTATTTTCAATTTCTCTAAAGGCTTCCGTCTTTTCTGTATACCGTTGTGATTGATCACGCATTTTAAAGCCTGCCTTTTTCATTTTCAAGACAAACTCTCTACTGTATCGGCGGTCGTATCCAACCCACTTAATTTTAAAGCCTTTTTTTTTCATTTCGATAAACCATTTCACTGGTTCTTCATATTCGATCACGGCAGAGTTACACAATGTGAGCCAGCCCTTTTCTTTCCACCAAAAGAACGGTATGTTGTCTTCTTCCGCTTTTATGTGAGCTGTTGCAACTGGTATAAAAGCATGTGTGATGCTAATATCGACATCTTTGTACCGTCCATGCAGTGCTACCCCTGTTAGGTCATGCATCTTCGATAAGTCTGCACCGCCATACCAAACAATCGGCATTTTCGCTAGTTCGTCCAGTGTCCAGTTGTATTTTTCGTCTGAACTTCTCACGATAACCATGTCAAAATAGGTTTCTATTGCGGCTGTGAACACATTTAATGACTTTGCAAAAAAATCTTTTCGTTGTTGTGGGTCGTTTTGTGCCTGCAATGCATCGTTCATCAAGTCTTCTGCTTGCACGGATTCGTTGTAAGCCGGATTTGCCATTTCGTGAATTATAGGGTTTGTATAATCGATAAACTCAGTTCCGTCTTCGCTCTTAGTCGCATCCGCTTCACAGATAAAAATAAAATACTGTTCATCCTCGATCTCTTTATC
The DNA here is from genome assembly GCA_900045905.1 of Clostridiales bacterium CHKCI001. Lineage (GTDB taxonomy): Bacteria > Bacillota > Clostridia > Lachnospirales > Lachnospiraceae > Fimimorpha. Next base: position 294,557 of record FCNS01000037.1, read on the forward strand.
CAGGACACGTTTGCAGTATTTCACTCTCTGAGCTAAAAAGCCATTCGGGTCATCGCCTGCGGTGGAAATTCCAATCATTAATTTATTTCGATATGCTTTCATTGCCTCTTTGAATAAATTATATTGTTTTGGCTTTTTAAAAGCATGGATTTCATCTGCTATAGCAACGTTACAGTTAAAACTGTCTTGTACGTCTGGATTCGCAGCTAAAGCGTTTAATTCAACCATTCCCCCAGCAATATTCTCAGCAGTAATGGAATGCTCATTATTGTTATCAATAATATGGAAATGACCACCATCTGCATCATCTTCACCCATATTTTGAATGTTGTACTTTACAAATTCAAAAGTCTCCATTGTTTGCTTCAATGCTGCTGCCACTACATATATTTTTGATCCCGATAACCGATTCAAAATCCCAAGCGCATATGCTAATGCTCCAGCAAAGGAAGTTTTTACATTTTTCCTGGGTATAAAAATAAGGCACTCATGGAATCGGTTAATTCCAGTGCCTTTTACTTTAAATCCAAGTAAATTGTAGATAATAAACTTATGAAATGGCATCAATAAAAATGGGCTTCCTCGTAATGAATTTCCATATTTATCTTCTCCTTGCTGGTGGCAAAATGTTTTTTCAATAATCCTAATTACAAACTCAGCATCTTTTGGATCAAAATCATATTTTTCGTTATTATAATCGTCTAAAAACCTTTTGCAAGCTTTCTTTCTGTACTTGTTTGCAATCCTTTTCCCATTTATTATATCCTCTGCGTAACCAAAAGCAATATCCCAATTTTCATATTTAGCCATTTAACATTCTATCTAAAGCACTCTCTTTAGGCTTTTCTAATCCCTTTGTCTTTATTGCTTTTAATCCCTTTGGGGTTAGTCCAAAAAGATTTTCCATATCTATTAGCTCTTTACGCAGAGTTTCCAGAGCCAAGTATAGTGAAGTCTTTCTCAGATTTGTAGCTCCAGCCTTATTTGTATATTCCTCAGTAATTTTACAATCATCCTCATACCATTTATCTAACAGAATGTCATATTGAATACTCATCTCAGCATATCTTCGCACAGGAGCCTCAAATTCTGGTTTATATGTGCCAAGAATTTGCATGTTTTCAACTGTTTTATTAAACTTCTTTGTTGTCTTAGCTTTTCTTTTTTTTGCACTCTCCAAATTTAAGACCCCCTTTTTTTAAAATTGCTTAGATTTGGAAGATCCTACCCTATCCCAGTAGATTTTTTTAAATTTCTCATATCTTAGGTAGGGGGGGATCTTCTTATATTCCTCTGGTATCCTAGTTATTTGCATCAGCCATCTTCCAAGTTTCGTCAATTCGCCTGTTTTTCTATTTTCTAATTTATTATGCGTCTCTTTGCTCACACTAATTAAATTCCAATCACACCATTGATATTCTGGATATTCGTCAACCGGATAGATATGATGAACTGTATTAGCATCTATTGCTCTACCAAAATATTTAGCTACTTTATCTTCATATCCATCACGTCTTAATATTTTCTTCCTTTTCTTTTTCCATTTACTTCCTTGATAATCAATCATGACTACCTCCAATTTTATATAGAAAAAGAGATGCAATATGCATCTCTTGATCTTATTCATTATAAAAATATGCATCAGATATCACAGCATGTACACCAAGTCCTGGTCCTGATTGCCGTATCTTTACTATTTTAGCGTTTGTAATATCTACTCCTGAAAATACAACTGGTTCTGATAGATTCGTCAGTGTAGGTGATGAAAATACTTTTACTTCATTACTATTTTCATCAATAGTATATATTTCTATTTTTGCTTCATTTCCATTTGGAGTCTGATCTGATACATGAATAACTCCACTTATTTTATTATAATTTTTATTTACTAAAAATGAAATATACCTGCCATAATGGTCATTAGTAATTAATATACCTGAAAATTTATTCCCACTTAAATCTTTACACTCTCCGCTATTAATACTTGTGCTATCACCCTTATCATATAAAGTAGCTTTTGACAATGGCAACGAGTCTAATAATTTCTTTTCTCCAATATATAATTTATCTGTTTCTAACTCAAAACCTGTATTATAGTGACCAAATACCTGCTTAATTAAATCTTCATTATAAAATGACTTTCCATTTACAAGAGCTATTGGTTTTTCAATTTCTGTCATCTCCACTCCATCCAAGTATGACTTTATAGTCTTATATTCAATTGATGGCGTATTCTTAACCTGTTCTTGCAGACTCTGATTTTGTTCTTGTAATTCTTGATTTTTTTGTTGTTCATTTTTTAGGTCTTCTTCCAACAGCTCTTTCTCTTGTTGTATCTCAGATAAAGCTTGCCCAGATTCCGATAATGAATTGTTTTCTTCTTTTAATTCTTCTATTTCTTTTTTGTTTTGGTTATAATCATTAAGTAGATTTTCTGCCACAGCAACATAATCTTTATCTTGATTATCTGGAGAAATTATATTTATAATCTGAGCCTGTCCTGCATGCAATGAAAATACTCCTGTTACAACAGCCACTATCACCGAAAAAATCCCACCAATAATTACTTTCTTCACCTTTTTCCCTCCCTAACTTATTTTCTTCTTATTTTACAATTTATTCCAAAAAAAATCAAGCTTAAACTAAAGAAAATAAAAAAGACACTCTGCTGTTGCAAAGTGTCTAAAAATATATTTAGGGAGATTTATTCAGCAAGCCTATCAGCTTCCTAGTTTATACTATAACATCTCTAATCAGGAAAAAACGGAAAAAGCGGAAAAACTTTTTATTTTTTTATAAACGCTTCAAATTCTTTGCGTACACTTTCTCCTGTACTTCTCCTTCCCATCTTTCTTGCAACTTGCTCCCAAGTCATTTGTTCAAATATTTTATATCGAATGATTCGTTGCATTCGCAGCGGAATTGTATTTAGATACGCTTCTACTTCGTTTTTGAGCTCTTTGGCCTGCTCTAATCTTTGTTGCAACAGTTCCTTTTCTCTTTCTATCTGCTGCTCATTTTCTACGTCAATCCCTTGAATGTGGAAGGTTTTTTCTATGTATGGGAAATCTGTCATACTTCCTTTTACACTGTCATTTTGTACTGTGCCTCTTTGTTGGAGTCTTCTTATGTCTTCTTGTGTTTCCCTAACTAGCTCACAGGCATCTATATACTGATTTAAAACTTCTTTATTCATGTCTTACCCCTAACCATCTATTCTCAAAATAACAGAAAACACACAATTCCTTGTATTGCTGTATTTACATCTTCCATATTTCCATTTATATCCATTTTATCAGCTAGTCCAATCGCCTTATTTTGGATAGATTGTATTCCAAATACACACATTAAAATTATAGATAAGTTTCCTGCTGCCATAATTAACATAAGTTTCAAATTTTTCATTATTTTTTCCTTTCTGTCCCAGTTTCTTCCTGGGGCAATGTTTAATTGTAATATATTATTATTTCCTTCAAGAAGCTTTTTAACAGCTAGTCAGATCAACGTAAGTGATGAAATCTTTTATATATAATCCTTTTCTTACAGTGCGCTCTACTAATACTCCGTACTTGCATTTTTCAAGAACACGACAGTTATAGGTCTTTTCTTTTTCACCTAGCTTTCCAGTGTAGAATCCATAATCTACTACTTTTTTCTTTATCCGATCTCCAACTTGAATTCTATCTTTGATCCGCTGGATTTCTCCTTGTGTGATTGGCCTCTTTAACTCTAATTCTCTGTAAACATAATGATTCATTTCTTTTTCTCCAATTCTCAAATATTTTATTCCTGTATTTCTCCCAGAATAGTGCTTTGATATTGCTGCATAAATACTCATTTCACTTACCTTTAATATTCTGGCCAGCGAGCTGACGGATTCTGCTACTGCAATTGGCAACTCGTACTGATCCGCTTGTACTGCCAGGTACAACATAACATCACTCCTTAAGCTATTTTCTTTTTTACTCTGCTTACTTTCGCAGGGCTTGTATGTAAAACCTCTGCAATGTCTTTCCCTTGCACTCCCATTTTCAGAAGCGACTTGATATCCTCTTCCAAATTTCCCGTTGGGTAGAATGTCGTTTCAATTTGTTCTTGTTCTTTTGGATATATTTCATTTATGTATTCCAGGCATTCTTTTGTCATTTGCTCATCTTTTATCTCTTCGATCTCGTCATGAATCAGCTTTTCTTCTGCTGCTTTTGCTTGTTTGTATTGTAAGGTTGCACGATGATAGCCAAGCCAGTAGGACCATTCACATGCTTCTACTGTTGACTTCGCTGGTTTTATATTGCGAAAGCGAATCAAATAGGTTTTAATCATGTTTTTGTCTTCTTGCCAGGCAGGGTCTTTTTTTCGTGTGTAAGTATTTCCTTCCTGAATCCATTCGGAATTGTATTTTTGTAATTTCTTGTTTAATCTGGATACTTCATAGGCACGTTCATCAATTTCTTTACATTTCCATCTATCTTGGCATCGGTCTATGATTACGCTCACAATCGCAAACACCAAAACCATTGCAATTACTGTGTAGAAAATCTGTAAGAGCGTATATAGTCCATAGCTTGTCCATCCATATTTCCAAAGACACAAAATCCTGCTGCAACAAATCAGCTCTAAGATGATTGCTGCTGCTATTATCTTACGTTTTGTTCTCATCACTACTACCCTCTTTCTCTTTTCTTGAAAAAAGTTCTTACGTGTTGAAAAAGCATTGAAATTTCAAGGATTTCACGCCAATTCTTTCAGTTTTGATCTTTAGATTTCATCAAGATTTCAACTTTTACTTGTTGAATTTCACTCGATTTCACACCTGTTAATTTCAGTACCTCTAATTGTTCTCTCAAAGAGACTACTTCTTCTACAATTTGATCGTAAGTTTCTAACATCTTGTAATATTGCTCTTGTGGAATCAAAATCATCTTTCTCATGTTTTAAACCTCCATTCTTTTCTGAGCCAGTCGTATTGTCTTCGAAATGCTCTTACTGCATCTACTGACCGTTTCGTTATCTTTGCTATTGTCTCGTTATCCTCTTTTTGCCGTATAAGAGTCATAATGAGATCTCTTTCATCATCCGAGTAAGGCTTTTTCATAATAGTCCCTCACTAATGCATTATAATCCGTGTTTCTTTGCTGAAAATTGTTAAAGCTTATGACCCTATTTGTCTTTGTCAAATGATTCCTCTCCCAAGTTCTTACACAGGCTTTCCAGTCTTTCATCTTGTTTTTGCCAACATACCAGCCCTTTGCAGAATAGAAGTTGACAAACTGCTCTGCATCTACCTTGTTCTCTCTTTCCTGACAATAAGCCTGTACCTCTTGTAGTGTTGGGGGAATAAAACGATTACTGGCAGCAGACTTTTCTTTTGATACGTTAGTATCTTTCTTTTTATTGTTTTTGTTTTGTTTATATATGGCTGTATTTTTTACAGTGTTTCTGGAAGGGTTTTCTACTGGGTTTTCTATTTGTACTGTATTAATTACAGTATTTTCTACAGGGTTTTCTGCTTCACTTTGCACTGTATTATTTACAGTGTTTTTAATTGGAATTAACTTATATTGGTTCGGGCATCCTTTTTTTCCTTTTATGACTTCAATTAATCCAGCTTCTTCTAATTCTTTTCTTGCTTTTATAAGGGTTTTTTCGCTACCAATATGTAAATCTGCCATTAATCTTAAGTTGCTAATCTGGATTTGCTCCTGCCATCCAGAACGATTACATTTTTGCATTAGCTTGTACCATAGCAGCTGTGCCATGGAAGATAGATAATTACTCTCTACAAATTGTTCAAATGCATTGATTTCTGCAATATAATTCATGACATCCTCCCTACAAATAGTTTTTTCCAAATATGGCCATGAATTTTTCATGACCATATTGTTGTTCAAATGCTCGTTGTCCTTTCCTTTTTAGGAAAGTGTCTAGCTCTTTGTTGTTATGTACTCCATTTGTCCCCGTGTGATGAGCAAGACATAACGGAACAATCAAGTTATAACGATCAGAATGTATCCGATTTGCCGTTCCATAAAAAATGTGATGGATTTGTACATGTGGATTCCCACAGATACAACACTTGTTCATAGTATCTACAACTGCACTTATTTTTTCTGTTTTCATTGCTTTTTTCTCCGTTTTCTGTTATGATATATACGTTATGATTTTTTCTGTTTGCCTGTCGGGTGTTACTGCACCCGATGGGCTTTCTTTAATTTCTTTTCAAACTTCTCTAAACTTTCTAAGCGTCTTCCGCTACTTGCAATAATCAGTTCTCCTCTTTGCTTATAGTTACGGATTTCCATGCTGGATGCCAGTAACATAGCATCTAACAATTCTTCTTTATTTCCTGTTATCTTTAAACCAGACCGAATTCTTTTAATCTTCACCTTATTTTCCTCCTGCCATGTTTATAATAAATTCAAATAAAAATAAAACTACTGGAGCAATTTTGATTATAAGTATTACTGCTGCAATTATTACAATCAAAATGAATGTTGTTGCGATTACATTACTTTTTCTCATTCCTTTGTTCCTCAACTTTCTTAGTATTGTTTTTCTTTCCCATCCTAGCAATCATGACATATAAGGGATATGTACTTTCATTTACAGGAACCACTAATCCTTTTATGTCTTTCCTGATTGTTCCGTCTGCCATAATATGTTCTACTACTATCATTACTTCTCCTTTCCCAGCCTGCCATTAAGCAGGCTGTTTTTCTATCTTATTGCACTCTGCTAAACTCAATCCTGTAATGATGTCTAAAACCCTTACTTTTGTTTCTGGTTTAATTTTTTTAAGTACATCATTGATAAGCTCTTCTGTATCACGGGTTCGATTTTGTAATGTGTCTTTCATATTTATCATTTCTCCTTCTTTCCTATTACGATGCTTATATTTAATGCATCTAAAACTTTATCAGCATTTTCTAAACTAATTCCCCTACCACCAGATTCCCAATATTGGATTGCTCTTCTTGTGACTCCTACTTTTTTAGCTAATTCAAATTCCTATTATGGCAACAATCCAAACGCTTAATACCAATAATACTTCTCCCATTTTTCACCTCTTTCTATATTTTTATAAAATCTACTGTTATTTTTTTCTTCCTTCCTTTATAATTCAATTACAGGCACTGCCATGCCAAATATCTATAGAAAGGTCATAATTACATATGTTTCCATTAAATGCTACTACACATATTTCTAAAATTTCAGAAATTCTAACAAGAGACAATATTACGTTTTTGATTGCTGTCTTGAGTTTTCTCATGTCTTCTTTATCTATTCTTATTCAGTTTGTTAGTTCACGCAGAAAAATAAGCTTTGATATTCTTGATCATGCTTATGCTCCTATTCATCAAGTAAATCAGGTATTTTGCTTATTGCAAAACAATTCTTCAGCCGCTATTACGATAACATCCATATCCATTCATTTTGAGAAAAATTATTACTGTGAACTATTTCCAAAATTAATAAGAAAAACTCCGTCTGCAACATTAAAAACTCCTTCATTCCCTATCCACTTATCTGCTCATGAGGGGATTTATTGTTTTCTTGAGTTTGTATATTGTGGAGAAAATCAATTAGCTCCTGGTAAAAAGGTTGATTTTCAAATATATACCAATCGTGGGGCGGTAAAGAAATCAGTAACTCTATGCGAAACACAATATTATCTGCATATGAGATAGATTTTGTAAAAATTTCTCTCTCCATTTTCGCCTCCTTGTTAATAGTTCTAGCTGTTGGCGAAGTATTTTTCTCTTTGTCATATATCTCACCTCCTTTAAACTTCCTATGTTAGTATAATAACTTACTTTGTCAGTTTTGTCAATGCTTTTTTATAAAATTATTGACTAAGTAAGTTTTTTGTGTTATCTTATATTTGAAGGAGGAAAATATCGTGAATTTCAGAATTAAAGAATTAAGGAAAACACTAAAACTAACACAAACTGCATTTGCTGAAAAAATAGGATTGACAGGAGCTGCCATAACAAGAATAGAAAAAGGGGAACGCAATCCATCTGAACAAACCATTCTTTCTATATGCAGAGAATTTCGAGTAAACTATTTCTGGCTAACCGAAGGAAAGGGAGAAATGTTTACTTCTACTCCTGAAACAGTTGTGGAAGAATTAGTAGAGCAATATGACCTAGACGATATTGACAAGAAAATAATTGAAAAATATTTAGAATTAGATGCAGAACAAAGAAAAGTCCTAAAGGAATATTTAAAGAGTATTTTTGTGCAAGAATAAAGGATGGGTTATTCCCCCATCCTCTTGATAAAAATACTATGTACATAATTAAAAATACGCTCCACTGATTTGACGTCCAATTTTTTTAGCATTTTTACTATGCAGCTAATATAGTCGTTTTTATTCATACGTATATCCCCTTTCTTTACAATATGTGTAGATCTACCTTCTGTATTTACGATAATCTAAATCAAATAGCTCCCAAACCTCCACTTTTAGTGTAGATGCAATTGCAAGCATTTGTGATTGTTTTGGATCAGCTTCTTGGTTTATGATCCGAGTTATTGTTTGCCTGGACAATCCAGAATACAATGCTAATTTTCCAGCTGTGTAATTACGTAATTCCATGTACTTTAATAGATTATTTCTCATAGCGATCACCTCGCTATTAATATGGTCAATGTGAGAAATAATAATGAAAGTACGCTGTAGGTATATATTACCATATTCCTATGTAAAAAGGTGGGCGGTTTTTTAGCACTGTAAAATTACCAATTAGCACATTTTTATTGTATTTTTTTCTTTCTGTATAGACTTTTTTCTTTGTCTTTAGTATACTTCTTATATAGAAACGTCAAAAGAACAAAGGAGGATTCTTATGAGAAGAAAAACATTATTAACAATTGCAATGATTGCAATGTTATCACTGACAGCATGTGGAACAGAGACAAATACTACTACTGAGGGAACTGCAATCAATTCTCAAGAAACAGAAAAAACTACTGAAGAGACAAGCAGTGAGGAAAAAAGTACTGAGAAGGAAAGTACTGAAGAAAGTGGTGAAGTTGTTGAAGAAAATGGAATGAGAAAAGAACCTGTAGTAACGAAAAAAGGTTTAAATAAAACAGGGGAAACAGGACCTTTAAAATACACAATTGAAGATATACAAATTTCAAAGCTAACCGCTACAACTGATGAAGCTGCTACATTATTAGGAATTGAAAAAGATAAAGAAGTTGCTATCGTTGTTATTAATGCTTCCGCTGAAAATACATCTGATGATACAGTAAATTTCTTTCTAGGTCAAGCAACTCTCACCAGTAATACAAAAGAACAAGTTGAAAGCGATATGTTTTTAAGCGAATATATTGATGGAGAATTTATAGGGAATGTAATACATTCTGGAAACTTAGTATACATACTTAAAAATTCAAGTGCAGAAGATATTACACAGGTCTCCTTACATATTGATGCACCATCTAATTCCAATTATGAAACAATCGGTGAGGAAGTTAGTATTGATTTAGCGATTGAGTAAAAGTGAAAAGCCGTCCCTGTGCCGACACACAGAGGCGGCTTATAATAACACTTACAACGAAGGGGGAATAATTAATGAATGTGGCACTATATCCTCGTGTATCTACAGCCGAGCAAGCAAAAGAAGGATATTCAATCCGAGAACAGATTGACCGATTAACCAAATATTGTGACGCAATGGGATGGCATATATATAAGATATATAGTGATCCTGGGTATTCTGGAGCTAATACACAACGTCCTGGACTACAAGAGATGATTAAAGATATTAAACTAAAGAGGGTATCCAAAGTAGTCGTTTATAAGTTGGATCGCCTTTCTCGTTCGCAATTAGATACATTATATTTGATCGAAAAAGTTTTTCTTGCAAACGGAGTAGATTTTGTATCCATGTCGGAGAACTTTGACACTGCAACTCCTTTTGGTCGAGCAATGATCGGAATATTAGCAGTGTTTGCTCAATTAGAACGAGAGCAAATTAAAGAGCGTATGTGTATCGGAAAAGAAGGACGTGCAAAAGAGGGCTTATATCACGGTTCTAAATGGTTACCAATTGGATACGATTATGTTAATGGTCAATTAGTTGTAAACGATTATGAAAAACTCCAAGTATGTGAAGTGTATCACTTATTTGTACAGGGTATGCCGCTTCGGGCAATTGAAACTCTTTTTATAAAAAAGGGATATCGTCATAAATATGGGAACTGGAATCCTAAAACTATGAAACGAGTAATGAAAAATAAAACTAATCTAGGCTATATTAATCATCATGATACTTTTTATAAAGGTCAGCATCAACCTATAATAGACGAAGATACATTTGAGCAAGCTGTTAAGCTACTTAAAATTCGTTCTGATGCTTTTAAACAAACTGGTATCAAGCCAGGAATTCAAACTAGTCTATTAGGTGGTCTTATTTATTGTAAACACTGTGGGGGAAGATATACAAAGCAATCAGGAAGAAAATGGAAAGGAAACCCTGCTCCGCTCTACTATACCTGTTATTCAAGATCTAAGAAGGTAAAAGCAATGATAAAGGACCCAAACTGCAAAAACAAAAACTATAAGATGGAAGAACTAAACAATCTGGTTTTTGATAGAATTAAAGAACTGGCTCTTGATAGAAGTGTGATAAGCGAATTAAAAAAGGAAAATCAAAGCGATACTGATAATACAGCAAAAATACAGCTTCTTCGCAACGAAATTAAAAAAATAGACGCTCAGATTTCCAAGTTAATGGACTTATATTCACTCGACAATGTATCAATTGATATTATTAGTCAGAAACTACAATCTCTTGGTCAATCAAGAAATAACTTAGAAATAGAGCTTTCCTCTTTAAGCAAGTATGAATCTGAATTATCTGAAGAAGAGGCATATGAGTTAGCTTGTTCATTTAAAGAGGTTTTAAAAAAAGCAGATTTTAATGAAACTCGAATGGTTATTGAAAGTTTGATAAACCGAATTGAAATAGATAATGATAAAGTATCAATCTATTGGAAATTCATTTAATTTTTTTATCTTGTATTCCATATATGACATTCAGTTAAGGCAGGGGCTTATGGTATCCAAGGTCGCTGTGCGATTTATATTCAAAAAATCCATGGTGACTATAATAATGTCGTTGGACTCCCAATTGCACGACTTTATCAAGAACTAAAACATTTTCTGTCATTTTGTTAATATAAATTGCAAAAGCCTCTTTTTTATGATATAATTTTTATACTTATGAGCCATACAAGAGAGAAATCATTCTACGAATTCGACAAAATTATGTCTATTTATAGGAGGCTTTACTATTTTTCTTATGGCACTACAGTGTCAGAAATTAGGGGATTCTGTCACTGAAAAATAAGAAAAGGAGGCATTTTTTATGACCCAAACTACAAATTCCTGTGAGTTTCATTTGATTCATTCATTAGAAAAGGTATTTCCAAACTCGGATAGTAATACTTGGACCTATTGTCAAAAATTATCTGTATTACAGGGAGAAACTGTTTCTTTCCAGATCGCTTATCGTACAATCGACCAAGCTGTGGTTCCATTAACGGTTTGTACCGATACAGAATTAGAACATTATCAAATACGTAACGTATGTTATGTTCCATCCACCCGTCCGACTTATCATGCAGCTAGCTCAGACGGAGGACTGTTTCCTGATCTTTTAGACGATTGCAATGGTACATTAACTGCAACAATACAATGGCATAGCCTATGGATTGACATAAAACCTGATACAAAAGAAGTTGGAACTTATCCAATTCACTTTACATTTCAGACGATTGATGGGCAAACTTGTGCTTCTCTTTCGCTTTCTATCGAGGTAATTCCAATTGAACTGCCAAAACAGCAGATTCTTCATACGGAATGGCTTCACACCGATTGTTTGGCGAATTATTATCACGTGGAACCATTTTCTGAACAGTGGTGGACAATCACAGAAAACTTTATTTCTCATGCTGCTCAACACAGCATTAATATGATGCTGACACCAGTATTGAATCCTCCATTAGATACCGCAAAAGGAAGAGAACGTACGAATATTCAATTAACGGATATCGACTATAATGTAACAACGAACCAATACGATTTCAATTTTGATAAATTAGAACGTTGGGTTTTTATTTGTCGCCAGGCTGGAATCCGCAATTTTGAGCTTTCTCATCTGTTTAGTCAGTGGGATGGTGCATTTGCTCCGAATATTTATGTAAATCAATATGAAACTTATGAAGAAGAAGTCACAATCGAGGAAGAAGTTCCATTAACTGAAGAGGAACTTGAGGCGTTAAAAGCAAAATTAAGCCGAGAAAAAGAAAACACAGATCCAGAGGAAAAATCGGAACTGGATATCGAAGTAGATGAAAACTTTAAAAAGACTAAGATCATTACTAGAACAGAGTTCGTCCAAAAACAACGCTTTCTTGGAATGGTGAAACAATTTGGCTGGCATACTCCATCCAATTCAGAAGCCTATATTGCTTTCTTGGATTCGTTCTTGCCAGCATTGACAAGTAAACTTGTAGATTTAAACATGGCTTCTCACACGTATTTTCATATTTTTGATGAGCCAAACGCTACCTGCATGGAACAGTATCGCTGGATTCAGAACCAATTTGGTAAATATTTAAAGAGTTTCCGTATTATCGACGCAATCAGCGACGTCGCTTATTATAAGGAAGGTCTTATTTCTTATCCAGCTGCCGCATCGGATGCAATTACTCCATTTTTGGACGCTGAAATTTCTAATTTATGGATGTATTATTGCTGTGCACAAGATAGCAAAGTAAGTAATCGTTTCTTCGCAATGCCTTCTTCTCAGAATCGTATTCTTGGTGTTCAGCTTTATAAATATCAAATCAAGGGATTCCTTCACTGGGGATATAATTTCTATAATAGTTTCTTATCTCTTAGTCCAATCAATCCTTATATCTGCACAGATGCAGATGGAGTTCTTCCATCGGGAGATGCATTTTTGGTATATCCTGGTATCGATCAAACTCCAAAAGATTCCATCCGTATGATGGTATTGGAAGAGGCATTTTCTGATATTAGTGCCTTATCTTTATTAGAAGAGCGGATTGGATATGATGCTGTTATAGAATTGATCGAAAAGGACATTGAACCAATTACTTTTGATTGTTATCCAACCGATGCAAATTACCTGATTCAACTACGGGAAACAGTAAATCAGAAATTAAAAGAACTTTACTGTTAACCAATTAATCAGATACAAAACTATGCATTTTATTTTCATAAAAGCACGATTCTAGTAGCTATTACAGCCGCTAAAATCGTGCTTTTTCGTAGTATGTCTCGCTTAATTGTTTTTTACAATTACTTTTATACGAAATTGAGCTTTTATTCCCCTATAAAAACAAACTTTATAAGCTAAACTTATACATGTGGAATATTTGTATGATTTGAGATTTCTCCACAAATGGTACAAAGATCTGAAACGTTCAAATCATGTAACTTTTTATGCCCTGTAATTCGTGCAAATGTTTTTAACTCCTCTAGTGATACATTTAGGAAATTTGCAACTCGCTGTACTGCAGCATCTTGGGAAAAACGTTTTCTAAGCTCTGGGTCTTGCGTAGCAACTCCAACAGGACATTTTCCAGTTCCACAAATTCGATACTGCTGACAGGCAGCTGCAATCAAACCTGCGGAGGCAATTGCAATTGCGTCGGCTCCCATTGCAATTGCCTTTGCAAAATCAGAAGATACTCGAAGTCCTCCTGTAATAACAAGCTGAATATGTTTTGCAGTTTCTCCTGCTTCATCCAAATACTTTCTAGCACGATATAATGCAAATATCGTTGGCACGCTAGTTGCATCTCGAACTAATTTCGGACTTGCTCCTGTTGCTCCTCCTCTTCCGTCAATTGTAATAAAGTCAGGCTGAGCGAAAACACAGTATTCCAGATCTTTTTCAATTCTTCCAGCTGCAATTTTAATTCCAATTGGGCGTCCATCGGATGCAAACCGCAGCATATCAACTAATTCTTTCAGGTCTTCTTTTGAATTAACATCTGAAAATTTAGAAGGACTAATTACATCTTTTCCCAATGGCTTATTTCTTATCTTCGCAATTTCTGGTGTTACTTTATCTCCTGGAAGATGTCCTCCCATACCAGGTTTTGTACCTTGTCCAATTTTAATCTCAATCGCATCTGCATTACAAAGATTTTCTGGTGTCACACTATAGCGATTCGGAACATACTCAAAAATATAACGATCAGCTGCTGCCATCTCTTCTGGAAGAATTCCTCCTTCTCCACTGCACATTGCAGAACCTGCCATTGCTGTTCCTCTAGCCAGTGCAACCTTTGTTTCTTTTGATAATGCACCAAATGACATATGGGATATGTAAACTGGATTTTTCAATACCATTGGACGCTTTGCATTTGTCCCTATAATTGTGGTTGTATCTATTTCCTCATGTTCATCCAATGGCAGCGGATTTAACTGAGCGCCTAAAATCAAAATATCATCCCAGTTCGGCATTGGCATCTGTGTTCCCATTGCTTCAATAATTGACTTTCCAGTCATTGCCATTTGATGGATTTCCTTCATATAACGGCATTTTTCATCCACTCTCGCATACGTTGCATCACAACTGAGTGGATTTTTTTCTTCGTTTACTTCCACTACTGTGGCTGTGCTTTTTTCTAATTTTTGAAATACACGAACTGGCTGTCCACAGACTGGACATTTCTCCAAGTTACTTATGGCACCTGATGCTTCTTCATCGTGAATATAGCCACACACACTACACTTATATTTTGCCATACCCGTTTTCCTCCTTTGATTGTAAATTTATTTCTTTGATGAATCACAGGTTTCTAATACTGCTTGGTAAGGCATATTTCCTCCAAAAAGATCTAATGCACTTCCAATTGTTACATCCAAATGATTGTTCCCAAGCATGCGTAATGCTTCCAGATCTTCAAAACTTCCTACCCCTCCAGCATAAGTAATCGGGATTTTCCCCCAACTGCCAAGCATTTGTACAAGAGGTTTCTCAATACCATTTGCTTTTCCCTCTACATCTACTGCATGAATTAAAAATTCACTGCAATAGTTGGATAATTGTTCCAATAGTTCTAATGTTATTCTCTCATTTGTAAACTTTTGCCACCGATCAGTAACGATATAATAATCTCCTTCTTTTTTACGACAGCTTAAATCTAATACCAGTCTCTCTTTTCCTGTCACCTGATAAATTTTATTCAAATTTTCATAGTTTACAACACCGTTTTTAAATACAAAGGAAGTAACAATTACATGAGAGGCTCCATGCTTCAAATAGAACTCTGCATTTTGATCCGTAATTCCACCACCAATCTGAAATCCTCCTGGATAAGCATTTAAAGCTAATAAAGCCTGCCCTTTTGTCGCTTCATAATATTCTGAATTTACAGCATTCAATAAAATAATATGACCGCCCTTTAGTCCATCTTTTTTATAAAAATTTGCATAATAAGTCCCATCTTGGTCTGCTACAAAATTTTCTTTCGCCTTATTTCCAACATCTGAAAGACTTCCTCCTATAATCTGTTTTATCTTTCCATTGTGAATATCAATACATGGACGAAATTTCATTATTCATTCTGCAAAGTAACCCTTTGCATTCTCCTTTCCATTTTATTCTCTGTAAAACACAAAAAGATTCTTTCATAAGAGAGAAAGAATCTTTTTCGTTGCAAGTGGATTTTCCCGTTGTCTTGATTTTGACAACTAAAAATATTTCTTCGTTCCCCATAGATTTGCTTGCTTCAAATCCAAATACTCACTATATGCTTTTTCCAGTATCTGTTTTTCGTTAGAGAACTTCAGCAGATGGTATGCCTCATGGAATTTGTAGTAACCAGAATCTACAAAGAATTCCTCTCTCTGAGGTTTGCTTGCATAACTGTCTGACATCATAAGGTACCAATGTACCTCTTTATCTACAACATCCTGTGGAATATGAAACGTATATTGGCTTTTTCCAACATACTTAATAATAGAAGCATGAACTCCTGTTTCTTCATATACTTCCCGTAATGCAGTCTGCCTGTATTCTTCTCCAGGCTCCACTGTTCCCTTCGGCAATACCCAGCCTTCATATTTATTTCTGTAATTTTTATACAAGACCAAAATCTTACCGCGAAATATTACCACACCACCGCAGCTCGTTGCCTCGATCATTGCAAACCCTCCTGTCTTGGTGTGTTATTAACCTGCTAATAGTATACCTCTTTTACAGGAGTGTTGCAACAAAATATTTTTTCTATTTTAATGTTTTTGTGCGAAATGCTAAGTTTTTAATTGTTTATTCTACTGGATGTGTACTAAAATAATAGTCATAAATCTGACCCATAATTGGAGCTGCAACATCACCGCCAGAACCACCGCCTTCTAGAATGATCGTAATCGCAATTTGCGGATCTTCCACTGGTGCAAACCCAGTAAACCAAGCATGCATTTTTCCTTCTGTACCATACTGTGCAGATCCTGTCTTTCCAGCTACTTGCGCATATTTACTCCCTGCACGATAGCCGCTTCCTTCTGTTACAACAGCAGTCATAAAGTCCACAATTTTTTCTCGTTCCTCTTCACTAATCAATGGGTCACTTTCTTTTATAGTGGCTTCCTTTACTACTGTACCATCTTCTGTTACAACTTTTTTCACAAGATATGGAGATACCATCTTCCCATCATTTGCAATTGCAGAGGTAATCATTGCCATATGAAGTGGGGATACCATTGTTTTTCCCTGACCAATGGATGTTTGTATAATATCCCAATCGGATGACTCATCTGAAAATATAAGAGAACTTGTCTTATGTGCAATTTCTGTATCGAGCTGTCGATTAAATCCAAATGCTTCACATAGTTCTGTAAAATTGGAGCGATTTAAGCTCAAGCCCATTGTAGCAAACGCTCCATTACAAGAAAGCGATAACGCGGTACGTGGATTCACCGTTCCATGCGCATGTCCTTCGTGACAATTCATAACTAAATCATTATAGTAAAACGTTCCATTACAAGTATAAGAAAAGTTTTGCCATGTATCTGGATTTTCGCGAAGATATTCAATATCTGTAAGTATCTTAAATGTAGAGCCTGGAGGATAATGTCCCTGTGTTGCACGATTCATCAAGTTTGCACTTGTATTTTCTTTTGATGTAAGAGATTCCCAAGCAGCGTCCAAAGCTTCTGGATTTGGATCAAAGTCTGGTTTGGATACCATTGCAAGCACTTCACCTGTTTTCGGATTCATTGCAACAACTGCCCCGATATGATCTCCAAGTGCATTATAACAAAATTGCTGTAATCCAACATCTAACGTTGTAACAACATTATTTCCCTTAACTTTTTTTCCAGTAATATCATTTACAATCTGTTCCCATATTCCAACATCTACTTTTGTAAGTAATGAATTTTCTTGCCTTTCAATTCCTGTCATTCCCTTTGTGGAATATCCAATTGGGTGTGCAAAAACATTTGCAAATGGATAAGTTCTATGAACCGTTCCGTCAATATCTTCCTCACTTTTTGCCAATATAGTTGTCTCATCATTTGCTAAAATATCACCTCGAATAATATTTTTTGCCATATCATTTGTTCGTGTATTATATTGATTGTTAATGATATCTTCTCTGCCATAGACAAGAAAATAGCTAAAATATCCAATCATACTGCAAAACATAAGTGCAAATAATACACCAATGATATAATAATACTTATTCTCAATTCTTCTTTTCTTTTTTTCTTCTTTTTCTACTTCACGCCAAATCTCTTCTTGCGTGGATAATGTCTTCTTTTTTCCTTTTCTCAATTCGATCTTCCTCATTCCGCCTTTTTATATACAGTTCCTGAATAATACCAAAAATAATAAAAGTACTAAGAATGGAACTTCCTCCATAGCTAACCAATGGGATCGTTACACCTGTGGATGGAATAAAACGGATATTTCCACCGACACTTAAAAATACTTGAACACCATAAATACAAGCCAGTCCGACTCCCACCAATTTATAAAATGGAATATAAAGATTAATTGCTACCTTAATAAACATTAATACACAACATAGACTGACAATTAAAACACAGATCGCTACAATCGCTCCCATCTCTTCTGTAATTGCTGAAAAAATAAAATCTTTTTCTACAACTCCAATCTTTCTAGGACTTCCTTGATATAGTCCCTGACCAAACCAGCCTCCTGACGCAAGTCCGAATAAAGAATTTCCAAGCTGATTTCCAGCATCATAAAAAATACTCCACGGGTCTTGCCATGCAGCCACACGAGCCCTTACGTGTCCAAACAAGAAGTACGCAATTACTGCGGCTCCAGCTCCAAGCCCCAACCCTCCTAGAAAGTATGCTGGCTTTTTTGTTGCAACTAAAATAATACATAAGTAACTGAAAAAATAAATTAAGGCTCCTCCTAAATCAGTCGCCAATACTAATATTAATACATGTGCCCCAGCAATCGCAGTTCCAAACAGCACTCGTCTAAAATCAGAACGTTCTCGGAACAAAACGGCGATCAAAAGTACATAACTAATTTTAACAAATTCGGATGGTTGAACCGAAATTGGTCCAATTTCAATCGCCAGATTCGCTCCAAAAATTTTTTCTGAAGCTAACACAAGGCAAAGCAGTAAAATTCCGATAATTCCAGTCACTGCTGCCCATTTCCTTGCTGCTTTCAGCTTAGCAAACATCTTTGGCACCACTAATGTTACAATTGCAGCAACACATACAATTATAAATTGTCTTAACGCTTTATCAAAAGAAAGACGTGCCAACATAATGAAACTAATGCTCAATAAAAACAGCATATGATTCAAAAGCACAGTACAGGCTTTTCGATAAATACCTCGATATAAAGATAGATAAATTACAAAAAACAAAACTTGTGCAACATAGAAGACAACCATTTGTACCTTTTGTGTATTAATTACAATAGTAAAATATCCAACTGCATGCATCAAAAAAACAAGTAAATTCTGTCTGTAGTAACTCCATTCTAGCTTTCGTACTTTATTTTTGAATACGGCAGAAATTGCTCCTATTGTATACAGTATCGCTAAAACGATCATAATATACTTACAAATTGTAGTAACTACGCCTGCCAACTCATCACCTACTCAACTCCTCTTTTATAATGTCCTCTTGTAAAATCCTTTCCAATCTGCTCTGGTTTCTTCCCATGATAGATAATATCTGTAAAGTGTTTTACAACTCTTTCTATTTCCTTTCCCTCTTCTACCGTAAAACTAAGTCTTACAGCAGACAATTCCATTTTTTCAAATGGAAGATCGGGCAGTGACAGCGGTTTACTATTATAGATCGTATTATAACAATAAACACAATGATTTTTTACTGGAAAGAAATTTCCCATACGATCTTTTATTGTTAGAACTTCTGGTTTTTGATCGCATCGCTTCACAGTCCGTTTGATACACTGTGCGGAAACCATCATCGGTATTCTTCCATATACAATCATTTCACTGTTTTTGGTACCCCTTTGCCAAATTTCTCTGGCATTTAATTCCACTGGTATCGTATCAGAGATCAATCCTTGATCGTTCCACATCTGCATTGCCTTACGATTATATGTGTACAGCATATGATCTGCTTTGATTGGCTTTGAAAATCCTCTTTCTTTTAACCATTCAATCTCTTCCATAGAACGAATCAAACAGCCATCAAATCCAATTTTAGACCAATCCTTCTGACCCAATACCTGTTTTGCCTCTGTGCGGAAAATTTGCGGCAGCATCAGCCAACATTCTTTCTTTGCCTGACACACCAAATTTATCATCTCATATTCATCCATAATAGTCAAGAGCTCGCTATCAATATAAATCCGTGAAATTTCTTCTTGTTTACAGACCGTTTTCAGCTGTTCGACTGTTTCCACTGACACATTTAACTGCATCTTACTATTATGAAACGGAATCAAATCTTCTACCTCTATTTTTTCCTGTTTTGGATTATTAGAAATAGAACAATTTGTGATTATATCTGGTATTTTCCTCCTATACTGATCGGCGACTCTTTTTTCTAACTTTTCCAATGCCTGACGTCTTAGTTGATTTAACTGCACAATGGGTACAAATAATCCCTCTCCTAGCTGTATATTTAACGTTTCAAATTCAAATGGTGTGTTTCCAGTTTTTCTTATCTGTTTCTCTACTGTTTCCTTTGTCAAAGGTTTTTTTTGTGCTTCCACTGGACACTCTCCCTGTACTTCCACCTCCATATTACGTAATGACAGCTTTATTATAACAGGAAGATCTTTAAAAATTATTAAATTTCCCTGTATTTTTTCTTTCAATTCTATGTTTAAATAGTGTTCTCTCAATTGCTGATTATATTCCTCTGCTCCTTCACGAAAATCTGGCTTCGTTAACGTAATCATATCTTTTCCATTATGTTTTTTATAATACCCCTGTGTAAAGCCTTTTCGGTTAAACAACGCCATAAGTTTTTTCTGATCTTCTTTTTCTACATAATATCCATCTTTTCCATACTGAAGATATCGGTCAATATATTTGCGGTAAATACTTACTACACCAGCAGTATACTCTGGTTTTTTCATTCTTCCTTCAATCTTTAGAGAATAAACACCTGCTTCAATAATTTCAGGTAAAATTGCAAGTGTATTTAAATCTTTTGGACTTAGTACAAATCCTTCTTTAGAAGAATTTAGTCGTTCGCGATTTTGATAAACCTCATAAGACATTCGACATGGCTGTGCACATCTGCCTCGATTTCCACTTCTTCCACCAGCAAGACTACTGAACAAGCATTGTCCAGAATAGCAATAACATAACGCTCCATGCACAAAACTTTCAATTTCTACATTACAGTGCTTTCTAATCTCACGAATTTCCTCTAAAGACAACTCTCTCGCTGTTACAATTCGCTCTGCACCAAGCTCTTCTAACATCTTAGCACCAAGTTCTCCTGTTATTGTCATTTGTGTACTTGCATGAATTGGCAAATCAGGAAAATATTTTTTTATATATAAGAAGACGCCAAGATCTTGAACGATTACTGCATCCACTCCAGCTTCATAGTATGGCTTTAAAAATGGATACAATTCTTGCTCCAATTCCGATTCTTTCATTAATGTATTAATCGTTAAATATAATTTTCGATCATGCAAATGTACATATCGAATTGCATCTAATAACAGATCCTGATCTGGGTTATCCGCATATGCTCTTGCCCCAAATTGACTGCCACCCATATAAACTGCATCTGCTCCTGCTGCCACTGCTGCTTTCATACTTTCATAAGATCCTGCTGGAGCTAACAATTCCACTTTTTTATTCTGCATAAAACCTCCTCCACCGAAAGAGGTGGAGACTTCGTAAGAAGATTGGTGTTTCAGTCTCCACCTTTTTAGGTTACCCTTATTCTTACAGGCGTATCCACTTCGCCACTACGGTATAGGACGCTTACGTCCACAACCCTACTTTTTCTCAATAGATTCAATGCACCATTTACATCTGCATTCAACCGTTTTCCATCCGATGTTTGATACAACCCTCTTTGTATGCGTTTTCCACTAAAATGGTAGCTTTGCGGATGATCTGCATGGTACACGGGTATCTCATCCTTATCCCAAAAAGATGCTTTTGAGGTATAGCTTTCCTCCTGTTTCACAAAAGCAAGACCATTTAATTCACAAAGATATTCCAGTTTTGAACGTAATTTTCCATATGGAATATTGACAAAGTTCCCTTAGAATGCAGTACTCTTCTTTTGACAGATGTTTCGCTTGTTATTTTACTGTAAGATACATCATTTTCTCCTTTCTCTCAGATTTCGAGTGTTTCCTATACATTGATTCTATCACATTTTTTAACTGATTACGAATCATTTCAACAAAAATATTGGGCATTCTTCTCCCACCTGTAGAGGTAGGAGTATTCTGCCTAAAATTTGATAAAGAAAGGATGTCAAACCAGCCTTCCTGTTTTTCGACATCCGATTTCTTTTTTACTTATTTAATCCATCTAACACTTCACGGATTGCCTTTAATGCATTTAAATCCTTCTGTGCTCTTTCTTCTCTCTTCTTCGCAGCAGCAACTTCGGATTTTAATTCTGCTATTCGTGCATTTGCACTTCCTATGGATGCTTCTGCTTTTTGCAGCTTCTCGGTTCGTTCCGTTAACTGTTTTTCTAATTCTTTCTTTTCACCCGTCAGTTTCTTTTGAACATTATCTTTCTCCGTAGTCAGCTGTTTCTTTACTGCTTCAGTTTCTGCTGTCAACTGCTTCTTTAATGCTTCTGTTTCCGTAGTTAACGCAGTGTGCATTGCTTTCTTTTCTTCCTCTAGCTGTTTCTTTAATGCTTCAATCTCTGCATTCAATTTCTTTTCTACTGCATCTTTTTCTTTGGTTAATTCTGCTCTCACTGCCTCAGTTTCACTTACAATCTGTTTTTTCAGCTTATCTGTTTCTGTTAATAATTGCTTTTGAAGATCCTTCTTTTCCGTCTTTAACTGCTGAATTTTTTCCTCTTTTTCTTCCGTCAATGCCTTTAAAGCATCTTCTTTTTCTTGAGTCAGCATCTGAATTGCCCCAGCTTTTTCTGCTGTCAGCATTTGCACAGCAATATTTTTATCTCTTGTAATTTTCTGAATCTTTTCATCTCTTTCCGCTTGCAGACGTTGTTCTGATTGCTCTTTTTCTTCCAATAACTGTGTTATTCTTTTCTCTAGCTCTGCAATCTTCGCATCTTTTTCTTCCGTTAATTGACGAATACTTGTCTCCTTTTCTTTCGTAACTGCATTGATATGAGCAACTTTTTCTTCATTTGCTTTTTTTGCTTTTGCTGCATTTTTTTCTGCTAACTCACGAGCTTTTACTTCTTTTTCTCTTACATCTTCTAATTCTGCACTTACTTCATCCAACAACCGCTGCAATTCTTCTTCGTTGATTCGATGTGTTTCCTTTTCAGCTGTCGTTTCATCCAGTTCTTTTCTTGTCTGGGCTTCTTGTTCTTTACTGCTGGAAAGCTGTGTTCTTAACTCTTCTACAAGCTGATTTAATTCTTCAATTGTTGTTTCATGAGCAGTAATATCTGTCTTAGCCTGCTCTAAAGATGTTTCAGCCTCTTCCTTTTGTGCCTTTGTTTCTTGCAAATCACTGTCTAAGCCAGCCACCTGCTGTTTGGCTTGTTCCAATTCTTGTTTGATCTGATAAATATCACCAGTTTTACATTCTTCTAGTTGTGCCTCTAAATTAGCAATGGTTTCTTTAAGTCCTTCCATGTCTTCCAGATCTTTTTCTACATGCGCCTCTAATGCTTGTTTCACTTCTTCTAAAGAGGCAATTTCAGCTTTTGCCTGTTCCTCTCTTGCAGCTCCAGCATTTAACTGACGCTCCATCTTTTCTAACATAGAATTGACATCCAAAATCTGTTTTTTTAGTTTGTTTACTTCTGGAGCATGTGCCTGTAATTCTTTCTTTAGATCTTCTACAACTTGTCTTGTTTCAAAATAATCGTCCGCAATACTCAGCATTGCCATTACGTTTCTCGTATCGGTCGACTGCTTATAATAATATGGCTGTGCCTTTAACGCTTGAATCTTATCATTGATATATGCTGCAACCATTTGGATATAATCGCTATTGTCAGAACCACCTAAAGAATATACTTTCTCATCAATAATTACGTCTACATAGTTACTCATTTTTTTATCACTCCACCTCATCTCAAGTTCTCTTAATGTATATCACCTTTTTATGACATCTATGTCTGATTATACACGAAAATTTTTCATATCTCAACTAGTTTTGTTGACTTTAAAAAAATACTTAAGGATTTCTAAATAATCAGACCATAAATCACTTAAGTCTCGCAATCGAACTTTACATCATTTTCAAATGCTCCATCGCCAGTTCCGTTGCAACCCGTCCTCTTGGGGTCCGTTGAATCAATCCATTCTGAATCAAATATGGTTCATATACTTCCTCCAGTGTTCCAACATCTTCACCGATTGCCGCAGCCAATGTTTCTACTCCAACTGGTCCTCCAGCAAATTTCTGAATAATTGTTGTTAAAATTGCTCGATCTCCATTATCCAAACCAAGTTTGTCCACATCCAACAAATCCAATGCAAACTGTGCTACTTCCTTTGTAATCACTCCATCATACTTGACTTGTGCAAAATCTCTAACCCGTTTTAATAAACGATTTGCAAGACGAGGAGTTCCTCTCGATCGCCGTGCCATTTCTAAAGCACCTTCTTCATCCAGTGTTACACCCAGCACTTGTGCGGAACGCAGCAAAATGGTACAAAGCTCTTCCACTGTATAAAATTCCAAACGATTGATTACGCCAAATCGGTCTCTTAACGGAGCCGTTAAAAGACCTGCTCTAGTTGTAGCTCCAACTAATGTAAACTTTGGCAAATCCAGCCGAATGGAACGTGCCGTAGCACCCTTCCCAATTACAATATCAATCGCAAAATCTTCCATTGCAGGATATAATACCTCTTCTACCTGACGATTTAAACGGTGAATTTCATCTACAAATAATACATCATGTTCCTGTAAATTATTCAAGATTGCTGCCATTTCTCCAGGTTTTTCAATGGCTGGTCCAGATGTGATTTTCAAATTACTGCCCATCTCATTGGCAATAATTCCAGCCAATGTCGTCTTTCCAAGCCCAGGAGGGCCATAAAACAATACATGGTCCAGCGCTTCTCCCCTCGCCTTCGCCGCCTCAATATATACTTGAAGGTTATGCTTCGTTTTCTCTTGACCAATATATTCATAAAGATGCTGAGGACGCAGGCTGCCTTCTGCTGCTTTATCTTCCTCAGCCATCTCAGTCGTTACAATTCTTCGCTTCATAAATATCTCCTTTTGCAGAATCATGTTATACCTAGTCTTCTATTTTTTCAGAAACTTGTAATCTGTTTTAATGCAGCTTTCAAAATCTCTTCTACACTTAACTGACTCGCATCTTTTACTTTGGATACTGCTTTTAATGCTTCTGAATTGGAATATCCAAGTGCGGTTAATGCCAATACTGCCTCTTGCTTATTACTTCCTGAAACATTACTGGAAACTGCCGCCTGTATATGTTCTGTTTTTTGTTCAAATGCTTCCTCCAATGTCATTCGATCTTTTAACTCCAAAATAATCTTTTGAGCAGTCTTCGCACCAATTCCTGGCGCACGGGAAATCGCCTTTGCATCTCCAGCTAATACCGCAAACCGAAAATCATCGGGTGGAATTACCGATAAAATCCCAAGTGCCGCCTTCGGTCCTACACCATTGACCCCTAATAACTGCTTAAAAAGCTCCAAATCGTCTCGACTTAAAAAGCCAAAGAGACTCATCGCATCTTCCCGCACCTGTAAATAAGTATATAACTTCATCTCCGTTCCAATGGAAGGCAGCTGCGAAAGTACAGAACTAGGAACTCGGATATTAAACCCAACAGAACCTGACTCCAACACAATCACATCCTCCAAAACTTCCGAAAGTTCACCTCTAATATACGAAATCATACCATACTCCTTCTACAGAAAAGGAATTCCAAACTTCTTCCCTTCCCGTTTTCTACTGCTTTTCCTATCATAACATAGAGAAAAGTAATTCGCAAGAGAAAAGTACATATGTTCTATATTACAACATAAAAAATGCCAGAATTATGATTTTATTAAAACAATAAATCTGGCATTCTTATATTCCCTTATAGACTATTATTTTAAAACTTCTATTTTGCAAGCATGTTCTTTTGTTTCTTTATCCTGACTACTCCCACAGGCAAGCCTGTGGGGTTCTTACTACCAAGTTTAGCCTATAATCATACATCATTTTCAGACTTTGGAATACAGGTATAGGTCTATTTGAGTAAAAACTTTTATTACCAAGCAGTCCTACGACCACATTGACGGTAATTTTCTATTTTTCGATAAGGAAGTATAGTCAATCTCCCCTATATTTTTTTATGCTATCTTAATTCCACTATTAAGTATTTTAATATTATTTGCCCGAATCCATTCGATTAAGGCTTTTTCTTTGTCGTAACAGGTATGGAACTCGGTGATACATTTGTTTTTATCTATCTCTTTCGTTCTGTAATCGTAACAGTACAACAAAAAGGAGGAATACCAATCCCTCTGCACCAAAGTCCCGTCTGCTAAGTGATACATTCTGTCCGATAGTTTCTTTTTCCTGTAATCATCTACCGTGTGGTCATACTGACTTGCTCGGTAATTGCTCGGTACTTCTATATATGTACTGCCC
>FCNS01000038.1 GCA_900045905.1 Clostridiales bacterium CHKCI001
AATGTCTTTATGCGAATGGGAAAAAATTACACTTTTCAAAATATGGAGAATTACCCTGTATTAGAGCAAAGCAGATCGATCGTGGTATCCCACTGTCTGTTAAGGATAATCAGTTGTATTTCAAACTGGGCAGGAAACCATTTGGAATTAAGGTTAAGGATAGATTTCAAAACGATGAAGTTAACGCGGTTCTTTCTTACTTAGCCGAATCGGAAATCATAGATAAGAAAGCTATTAAGACATTATTAGACAAAGCATATTGCATCGATACGTACCGACCTTGCTATGCTACTCTCGTACCAAAGGTAATTCGTGGAAAATATAGAATATACTTACATCTGACGATTGAGGGGAAAGCAAAACCGAAATATGATAAATTCAATCATCCAAGACATCGGTTTGGGAAAGGAATCATTGGTGCAGACATAGGCACTCAAACAGTCGCATACACATCGGATACAGAGGTGGGTCTTAAAAACTTGTCGGAACGTGGTAACAGGATTCAAAAATCAGAACGATTGGAAAGAATCTATTATCGTGCTATGGATCGGTCAAGACGAGCAACGAACCGACAAAATTATAATGTCGATGGTACGATCAAGAAAGGGAAAAAAACCTGGAATTATTCCAATCACTATAAAAGACTAAGAGCCAAACATACCGAATTATGCCGTATTAACGCTGTAAATAGGCAATTCGCCATCAATGAAGATGCGAACCATTTGCGCAGCCTTGGAGATACATTTGTAACAGAACCGAAAAATGCCGGTAAGCTTATGAAACGGGCAAAAGAAACCACCGTTAATCGTAAAGGCAAATGCAATAAGAAAAAGAGATTTGGTAAATCCATAAAGAATCGATGCCCTTCCAAATTTCAGACTACGGTAGAATGGAAATTTAAGGTTTCTGGTGGTAGATATATAGAAGTACCGAGCAATTACCGAGCAAGTCAGTATGACCACACGGTGGATGATTACATCAAAAAGAAATTATCTGAGAGAATGTATCACTTAGCAGACGGGACTTTGGTGCAGCGGGATTGGTATTCCTCCTTTTTATTGTATTGTTACAATTGTAGAACGAAAGAGATAGATAAAAACAAATGCATCACTGAGTTCCATACCTGTTACGACAAAGAAAAAGCCTTAATTGAATGGATTAAGGCAAATAATATAAAAATACTGAATAGTGGAATTAAGATAGCATAAAACTATATCGGGGAGATTGACTATACTTCCTTATCGAGAGATAGAAAATTACCGTTAATGTGGTCGTAGGACTGCTTGGTAATAAAAGTTCTTACTCAAATAGATTTATACCTGTATTCCAAAGTCTGAAAATGATGTACGATTACAGGCTAAACTTGGTAGTAAGAACCCCACAGGCTTGCTTGTAGGAGTAGTCAGTACTACTAGAAACTGGATTGATGGAGTGGCTTGGAAAATGAAAAAGAAAGGTTGGTATCAATTATGAAATTATATGTAAGAGAAGCAGGTAGTGGAGAAGCACTTGTATTATTACATGGGAATGGAGAGAACTCTTCCTATTTTCAATATCAAATTCCGTATTTTTCTCAGAAATATCATGTGATCGCAGTAGATACGAGAGGACATGGAAAATCGCCAAGAGGGACAAAACCATTTACATTGATTCAGTTCGCAAAAGATTTAAAACAGCTTTTGGACCAAATGGGACTGAAAAAAGTAAATCTACTTGGTTTCAGTGACGGGGGAAATATTGCTCTGATTTTTGCTATTGTTTATCCGAGTTATGTGAAGAAATTAATCGTGAATGGAGCCAATATTTTTCCAAATGGTATGAAGAAAAAGGTAGAGTTTTCCATATTTAAGCGGTATTATACTTTGGTTTTATGTCCCAAAAAGACAACGAAACTTCAGCATGAAAAGGAACTTGTTGGACTTATGACGAAAGAGCCGAGATTAAAATGGACGGATCTTTGGAAAATTAAAGCTCCAACACTTGTTATTGTAGGTGATAAGGACTTGATTTCTGAGCGACATACGAGAAAGATTGCAGAATGGATTCCAGATAGCAAGTTAGTGATCTTATCAGGAGGTCATTCCGTAGCAAGAGAGAATTGGAAGAAGTTTAATCTTCAAGTGGATCATTTCTTATCGGAATCTCATAGTATTGTTAAATAAAAAACGAGAAGCTTTATCAGACTTGTACCACTGAGAATGTGGGGTTAGGAGAAACCATGAAAAGAAAAAAGTTATGCCGTCTAGTCCAAAGAATGAGTGCTGTTTTGATTCTTATATCAATCCTTCCTGTAAATGCAAGTAAAAATGAAACTACAGCCGCAGATGCAATGTATCAAAATCTAAGTTATATTCAAGAACAGTTTTCTGACAGGCAAGTTGGTACACAAACAAACCGTGCAGCTGCACAGTGGCTTGTTAAGGAATTGGAGTCGGTTGGATATACTGTGAAAGAAGAGTCATTTGAGCAAAATGGATATACGTTTTATAATTATTTTGTAATGAAGCCAGGGCAAAGTAAAAAAACACTCTATGTAGGAGCACATTATGATAGTGTAAATACTTATGGAATTGATGATAATGGTTCTGGACTTTGTGTAGTGCTGGAATTAGCAAAGCGATTTTATTCCATTTCCACTCCATATACGATTCAGTTTTGCTTTTTTGATGGAGAGGAAAGTTTTAAAACGAAACTGGGATATGCAGGAAGCTGTAACTTTTGCAATACCCATATAGAACGAAAAAAAGATGCAGTTGCCTATATTAATATTGACAGCATTGCCGCAGGAGATGAATTGTTTGTCTATGGAGGAGCATGGGAAAATGGTGGTTTGACTAGAACAGGGATGTATCAGTGGGCAAGAAGAGTGGCATTTCAAAATGGAATTGACTTAAAATGTCTTCCAGAAGAAGTTTCTAATCCTAATGCGAGTGAAGCAGTAACAGGATTCCGCTCTCCAGCCCGCGAAACAGGCAGCGATCATCATTATTTTAATTCCGTGTGGAAAATTCCGTATATTTATATCGAAGCCAATCGCTGGTGTGAAGAAGATGGCAGTGGTGGGAATGAAAAGACAAATCAAACATGCCATTATCAGACGAACGAGGAACAGTTAGAAAACACAGGTGGTCAAGTCATGCATACCGAATGGGATAATCTGGATAAAATAGAGGGATTATTTCCAGGACGTGTAAAGCAGCATATGAAAGATGTTTATACAGTTGTATCAAATCTGTTAAAAATAAATTTTGAAAATTAAAAAATAAGTTCTAGGTTAGAACAGTAGAGTTTTTAGAAGTTAATATATACAAAGGTGAAAATTTCTCTCTATAACAAATATGAAAAAAAGCTAATGGGTGAGAATTGTTCTTTTGTGGATAATGATTAAATGCTTTTATTATATTGTTATTTGTGGTATTCTTAGTAGTAATAGAATTTATAATACTAAAGTTAAATAATAGGAAAGCTATTGAGAAGAAAGACAAATGGAGGGAGCCCAAGTGAAAAGAAATCTTTGTATAGGATGTATGAAGGAGAAGAATTTGGATGGTCCATGTCCATATTGTGGATTGGATGAAGTTCAATACAAGCCAAGCCTGCATCATTTAAATCCTAATACAATTCTAAATGAAACATACCTAGTTGGCAAAGTGCTAGAAGAAGATCAATTTGGAATTACTTATATTGGATGGGATTTAAAGAGGGAGCGGAAATTAGCAATAAAAGAATATTATCCAAATAGATATGTGGTAAGAAAACTGGATGATCCGATTATAATAGTGAAGGAAGCAGAAGAAGTTATTTATGAAGATGGACTTCACAAATTTATAGAAGAAGCAGAGGGACTTAAAAAATTTCAGAATCTACCAGGTATTGTTTCTATAAACGATTGCTTCAAAGAAAATCAAACGGCATATATGGTCATGGAGTTTATAGAGGGAATTACTCTAACTCAGGTACTAAAAAAGAATGATGAAAAATTAAGTGTTGATGTTGTGATGAGGATGATGGAACCAATTATTACATCATTGTCTGCAATCCACCGTGCTGGAATCATTCATCGTAATATTCATCCTGATAATATTCTAGTTAGCGGAAGTGGAGTAGCCAAATTAATTAATTTTGCATCAGTTAGAAGCTTTATTATGGAAAAGGAAAGAAGTTTTTCGATGGTATTAAATCCAGGGTATGCTCCAGAAGAACAGTATCGGAGTCGTGGAGAACAGGGTGCATGGACGGATGTTTATTTATTATGTGCAACGATATACCGAGTGATCACAGGAGTAGTGCCAGAGGAAGCTTTGGAAAGAAGATATGAGGATCAGATTAAACTACCGTCTGCATTTGATATCCAAATAAGTAAACAGCAAGAACGATGCCTGATGAAGGGACTAGCGATTCTAAAACAGGACCGCTATCAGACTATGGATGAATTACATAGAGGAATTTATGAGGGATATTGGCCGAGAGAAAAAAAGCCTAATACAGAGCAGGAAAAAGTAGCGGAAGGTCAAAACTATGGTGTAATTAAGGAGCATGAGTTTCATGGCAGACGAAAAGTATTTCCAAACAAAGTGATACCAGTTGCAGCTGTATGTATACTGCTTTTAGCTGTAGGAACTTGGAAAATAAATAAAGATAAGCAAGATGTAGTTTTAAGGAATAATAGCCAAGGCAGCCAATTAGGACATATTGAATCAGAAAAAACAAGCGAATTAGAGAGAGAAACTCGCGCAGAGGAAAGTACAAACAAAACAGAACATATCAAAGAAGAAAAAGAGACGAATACAGAAAAAGAAACTTCCAAACCTCAAAAGCAAATAACAGAGAATCGTACCTTAATTGCGGATTCGTACACAGATAAATCTAAAAAAACAACAGTATTGGGAAGTAAGATAGAAAGAAAAGAAATTTTAACCATTACATTTTTAGATGATTTAAAAGAAATTCCAAAAAAAGCTTGGGATGTATCAGAAGATAAAAACGAAGCAGTAATGGCATGGACAGAAAAGAATGGAGATGGATATGATTTATACATTGCTGCAAATGGTAAAATAACAGCGAATCAATCATGTAAAGAGTTATTTGCTGGATATGAAAACGTAAAGGAAATTGAATTTAATGATTGCTTTGATACATCAAACACCACGGATATGAGAGCTATGTTTAAAGGATGCAAAGAATTAAACAGTCTAGATCTTAGTAGCTTAGATACATCAAAAGTAGTAGGTATGGGAGAGATGTTTTATCAGTGTGAAAAGTTAAAAAAATTAGATCTAAGTGAGTTTAATACATCAAAAGTAATTAATATGGCATGGATGTTTTTTGAATGTATGAATTTAACAGATTTAGATATTAGTGAGTTTGATACATCCAATGTAACCCATATGGAAGGCATGTTCAATGCTTGTAAGAAATTAGAGAGTTTAGATGTGAGCAGTTTTGACACTTCTAAAGTGACAAATATGGAATTTATGTTTGGTGATTGCAGAAGTTTAACTGCACTTGATGTGAGTGGATTTAATACATCGAAAGTAGTCAATATGGCATGGATGTTCTGCAATTGCAGAAAACTAACAAATTTGGATATCAACAGCTTTGATCTGTCAAACGTTGAAAACAAAGAATTTATGTTAGAATTTATATTGATACAATAAATTTAAACTTAATTTCCAATTAACTTTTTACATCTTTTCATATATCCCCAAAGTTGATTTTGTCAAGATTAGTTGACACATTTTCCTCAAGGATTTTGTATCCTATGCTGCTTCTTTCAGGGAATCATAGTACTGCTGTCGTTTGACCATCGGGGGGAGTCCTCCATTGGCAGAGCAGATTCTCCAGTTATTCCAGTAGCTGATGAAATATCTCCAGATGATTGTCTTAAGTTCATCGTTGGTCATTTTCTCAGTGTCATAACGGTCATACAGCAGCTCTGATTTCGTTCTGGCTCACATATTTTTACAGCGGGTGTTGTCGTGGCATCTTCCTTCAGCGCTGTTCATACTTTGCTGTATGCCATATTTGCAGATCGCATTCTGATAAATCTGGCTGGTATACTGGCTTCCTTGAGAAAGTCGTTTTTTTCTTCAAACGGCGCATCTCTTTTTCCTGCTCCTAGATCAAGAGTGCCAAGCCAGTTGGCTCTTACCCAGCCATATATGGTATTCTTGAGTATCCCTCGCTTGTCCGATTTCTTTTGTGAGCTTGACTGCCTGTACTTTGTATTCGTGGTTATATTGCCTGTTTTCTGTATTATATACCCAGTCCTTGACAATGGGATGCCAACTTTTTTATACCACATCACCTTCATTTCTTTTTATTCTCTTTCCATTTTCGATAGATAAAATTTCCTATTGGTAACAGAACACAAATAGCAACAAACCATTCTGGAAAATGTGGCATTTCAATACCCCCTTTAACATACTATTTTGAAACCGATAATTAGCAAGCACCCGATTACAATTAAAGCTGAAATAGCTATACGCTTTGTTGAAAAACAATATAGTTTTTCAGGTTGGTTCGTATCATAACGTACTTGAACATGACTTCCAATATCTGCCGACATAGAAACTTGTATTTGCTTTTTTGAAGTATAGTTCTTTCCAGCAACATTGTATGTTACGATAGCCCACTTTGAATTTCGCATTTTTTCTGTTGAAGGGTTCAGTGTTTTCAGTGAGATGATTGTTCCTTGTGTTTCTTTGGAGTGGCTTTTATTTGCCAAATAGGAAACAATATTCACAACACAAAATCCAAGAGCGAATAGAGCTATAACGACTAAAAAAATAACTTCCTTATCCATGATTAAGCACCTCGAAAAATTATGATAAATCAGCTTTTTTGTAAATTCTTACTGAAATAGCGGAAGATATAACCAAAACCAGCACGCTTGTTATCAAACTTCCAGCTAACAAAAGCACAGGATTTATGTTTGACAAAAAACTCATACTTAAACTGTTTTCCATTTTCAAAGACTGTGCAAATACAAACGGAGAAGCCATGATAAGCACTACAAAAAACAGTTTTGTTTTTTCATAACCCAGTTTATATTGTATTGGTAGATAAACGCCTAAAAATAACGATACCACCAAGAACAAAAGAATTGGCACTTCATATCCCACATTTCGAAGCTGTGGAAACAAAAGGGTTTCAATTCCAAAAATCAGACAACAGGCAAGGTATATCAGTATGCAGAAGATATACTTTGATAGCACAATATTTTTTCTTGAAAACGGTAATGCACACAGCA
Organism: Clostridiales bacterium CHKCI001; assembly: GCA_900045905.1. Taxonomy (GTDB): domain Bacteria; phylum Bacillota; class Clostridia; order Lachnospirales; family Lachnospiraceae; genus Fimimorpha. Next base: position 7,253 of record FCNS01000038.1, read on the forward strand.
AGGTTGACGCTTTAGGATATTGCGTTTCTTTCAAAGATACATATTGCAAAAGCATGAAAATTGAAAAAATCGTTATCAGTACAAAGCCGAGTATGCCCGCATATTCTGGCGAACGCCATATCAAGAATAGTGGGAAAATAATACATACCAAAAACATGAGTAACACATATTTTTTTACGATTAGAAAGTCCTTTTTTACTAATTGCAGTAACATTTTATCTTCCTCCTTTTATATTGCAGAGCATGATGTCCTCTATCGCTGGACGCTCAATAATACTGTCGGGCATAGCCTTTCTAACTTCATCAGCATATTTTGTAATGGCTGTAAAGCCAAAAACTGTTTTATCCATATTCATAAACAGCTTTTCAGTATCTGTATCCAAATCTTTTATATCGCCTTTTACTATCCTGTAACTGTCCAGTAAAATATCTTTTTCCTCTTGAAAGACAATTCGCCCACCGTCAATCATTATCAACATATCGGCAACTTTATCCAAGTCAGACGTTATATGTGTAGAAAAGAATACTCCACGTCCCCCTTTATCCATAAATTCTTTCAGAATATCGAGTAATTGACTTCTGATAAAAGGGTCAAGTCCGCTAGTCGGTTCGTCCATGATTAACAACTCCGCCTTGTGAGAGAGGGCAAGAGCTAACGCATATTTCATTCGCATACCTTTTGACAATGTACCGATTTTCTGTTTCGGGTTGAGTGAAAAACGTTCAAGATACGCTTTATATTCGTTTTCGTTCCATGACTTATACGCAGAAGCTACAATGTTTTTCATTTCTGATAGACTTAATTCATCATAAAAACCACCGTCATCAAGGACTATTCCGATACGTTCTTTAATTGCTTTTTCGTTTGTAGCCATATCCATACCAAACAATCGAATATCGCCAGAAGTTTTAGGTGTCAAACCTAAAATCGACTTCAGTGTAGTTGTTTTTCCAGCTCCGTTTATTCCGATAAAGCCAGTGATACACCCTTCTGGCAACGAGAACGAAATGTCATGCAAGGAAAAGTCTTGATAGGTCTTATTCAGTCTTTTGACTTCTAAAATATTTTCCATGTTATTCCTCCTCAAATAGAATATTCATCATATCGTTTAATTCCTGTTGTGTAATTCCAAGTGATTTTGCAGTCTGTATCATATCTAACATTTTTTGCTCCACAAGGCGACGTTTGGAATCTCGCAGAAGTTCTATGTTACTTGTGGAAACAAATGTTCCGATACCTACTTGACTATTAACAAATCCCTCTTTTTCTAAATCATCATAAACCCGTCGTATTGTTAAGACACTTACTTTCAAATCATTGGCAAATGCCCGAATAGACGGTAACGTGTCTCCCTCAACCAGTTCGCCTTTTAAGATAGCGTCAATAATCTGTTCCTTTATCTGCTGGTAAAGGGGAGTGTCTGATGTATTGGAAATAAGGATTTTCATATCGTACCCCCTTAGTGTGATGTTTCTATATAAACACTATACACTATATACACTATGCTGTCAATAGATATAATTTAGCGGAGGAAAAAGGAAGCGTGTACTCCAATGAGGAAATACACGCTTCCTTGACTATCCTATAATTTTCCAGTTGCTATCCTTATGAAGCGTCAGCTCATACTGTGATACCTGTGTCATCTTTGTCTGATTATCAATGAACTTGGATAGGTTATAATAAACTGGACAGATTTTTTAGGTCATATATTATAAAATAAAGGAATAAAGGAGCAACGAAATAGGATTGAACAGAAGCAAAGAAGAAAACCTGGTAACTATACAGACGAATTTAAAAAATAACTAATAGGTTTATATCATTTCAGCAGACGCAGATGCGATATTTGTAGGGAATATGATATTTCCACTTCTATATTTGATAAATGAGTGAAGCAGTCGGACAATTCTGGTTCCTTTCATGAAAAAGATAACTGGACTCCACAACAGGAAGAACTCATAAAACTTCGCAAGGAAAACCAGCAGCTCAAAATGGAGAATAATATTTTAAAATAAGCGGCGCTGATCTTAGGACGAAAGTAAATATGATTAAGGCAAATGCCCACAAATACTCTGTATCAGCAATGTGCCGCGTCCTACAAATAAACAGAAGTACTTATTATTATGAAGCCGAAAAGAAACCTGATGAATCTTCCCTAGTATCTGATATCAAATGAGATAATTCAGTCATCTGAATGGAAAGCGGGAACAGTGTTAGATATCAGAATCTGTGATGCAGAAGTGGAGATCGTGATTCGTTCGGTTAGAGATGGGAAAAACCATGCCAGAGGATACTGTCGAATTAAAAGGGAACGAGATCGGTGTATAAAACAGTAAAAGATAAAGGAAAATTATGGAAAGAGACTGTAAAGGATGTTGCAGTATAAAGTGGTTCTAATTGAAAGTTATACTGGGGTTTCTAGCAGTCTCTTTCTTTATAATGAGAAAACGGAATAATTATAATAAGGATTTATGCAATGGTTTTTTCCATAATATAATCATCCATTACAAATCCATTTCCGATATCGGCTACCTGGTCTTTTATGGTCAGGAAGCCTTTCTTTTTGTATACAGCGATACTATGTTCATTATATTTGTTAACAGTTAAGTAAATGGAAGATAATCCAAGATCACGTGCAACTTGTTCGATAAATTCAAGCATTTGACTGGCATATCCATGGTTACGTGCTTCATTTTTTAGATAGAGTTTGCTTAGGAATAATTTTTTTTCTTCAGGATGTAATCCGATATATCCAATAATGGTGTCATTTAGTTTGACAAGATAATATAAGTATCCATCTGCAATTTGTTCTGTCATAGGTTGTTTGGATTGAAATTTAGCAACCATATAGTCAATTTGCTCTTTGGTTAAAATACATGGGAAATATTCATGCCAAATCTCATTTGCGGTAGCTGCGAGCAGTTCAATATCAGCTTCCGACTGTATTTTTTGAAATATCATGTTTTCTGCCTCCTTAATTAAAAATATTATAAATTATTATAACATAATTATAAAACCAAGAGAAGCCCACTGGACTGTCTTCTTGCCTGGATTTTATTTCTAGGTTAGAGTGCCATCCAGTGGGCTTTCCAGCTTTATGCCATTACTACCATGCATTCTTTTTCACAGAATGCCATTCCATATTTAATGATTTTTTTTCATTCCTTTTGGAAATGCTGTACAGAACTTCTCTGTTCTTGACCAATCCGCTCTGGATGTTTCTTTAAACCAATCTTTAACGAGATCAATAAACAGCTCTCTTACTTCTTTCTTGGGGATTGCCAACCGCAGTTGTTTCCCAGACGGACGCCTCTCACCACAAAGCTGTTAGCCAGTCAAGTCTGGATAATTTGTTTGAATTTATTGTATGTTTTATGAAATAATAGGAAATTTTAAAATTATATTTGTAGTAATAAATTTACTTAAACTTTACAAAATTTATACAAATTATTGATAGCTGCATAGAGAATGCTTTGATAAATTAGGAATCGTAATCAAACAAAAATTGTTAACAAAATTTGGCAAGTAGATGTTTGATAATAAATTGAAAACAAAAGCAAAATATACAATAAAGGTAGTCGAGTTTTATGATTGCTAAATAGTAAAAAATCAATTTGGAGGAATTATTATGAAAAAGAAAAACGTAGTATTGGCAGCAGTGGCAGCAGCAGTTGTGACAATGGTTGCAGGATGTGGAAATCAGGCAGCAAGTAATGGAAGTCAGGGATCAGGCTCTCAGGCAGCTGGAAGTGTAAAAGGTTCTTTTACAATGGCAGGTTCCACCTCTATGGAAAAGATGGCAAGAGCAACGAATGAAGTATTTATGAATACATACCCAGGTACGAACGTAACTGCGGAATTTATCGGTTCTGGTGCGGGTATCGAGTCCGTTTTATCAGGAAGTGCAAAAGTAGCAAATGTATCCAGAAATTTGACCGATGAAGAAAAAGAAAAGGGAATTGTTGAAAATATTGTAGCAATTGATGGAATCGGAGTAGTTGTAAATCCATCGAATGAAGTGGATGATTTAACAAAAGAACAATTAGCAGATATTTATACAGGTGAAATTAAGAACTGGAGTGAAGTAGGCGGAAGCGATGAACCTATTGTAGTAATTGGACGTGAAGCATCTTCTGGAACAAGAGAAGCATTTGAAGATATTTTGGAGCTGGAAGATTGCAGCTATAGCAATGAGTTGGATAATACAGGAGCAGTTATTGCAAAGGTAAGTGCAGTAAAGGGTGCAATTGGATATGTTTCCTTAGATGTTATTGATGATTCTGTAAAAGCATTAAAAATGGATGGTGTAGAAGCAACAGCAGAAAATATTAAAAATGGAACTTATTTCTTGCAGCGTCCATTTGTTATGGGAACAAAAGGAGAAATCGAAGAACAAGAAGATATCATTCAAGCATACTTTGAATTTTTAAAGTCAGATGAAGGAAAGGCTGTTATTGAGCAAGTAGGTTTAATCACAGTAGACTAAACAGTAAAATTTAAAAAGCGATTAAATTAAAAAAATAAATGGATTCCAGAATTTGTATTCATTTGGATACATTCTGGAATTGTTAACAAAGGATTGGTAATTTGCAAGTTCCGAATCACAGGCAATTTAAGAAAGGATGAAAATAATGGCGAATAGTGTCAGTGTTATGAGTAAGGGAAGTGCAGGAAAAAAAGCATCAGAGAGAATTGCAGAAATAATTTTTGTAGTCTGTGCTTTTGCAGCAGTTGCAGCAGTTGCTTCTATTACACTTTATATGATTATCAGTGGTACACCAGCGTTGTTTCAAGTTGGAATAACTGATATTTTATTCTCATCAACTTGGAATCCAACTGGAAGTGTACCAGAGTATGGAATTTTAAATGTTATTTTAACATCAATTGTAGGAACAGCAGCAGCGGTTCTGATTGGAGTACCGATTGGAGTATTGACAGCAGTATTTTTAGCAGAAACAGCACCAAAGCGTTTGGCATCAATTGTTCGACCAGCAGTAGAATTACTAGCAGGTATTCCATCGGTTGTATATGGACTTTTAGGACTTTTAATATTAAATCCAATTATGTATAAGCTGGAACTTCTTATTTATAGCGGAGATCCTTCTCATGAATTCACAGGTGGAGCAAATTTACTTTCAGCAGTATTGGTACTTGCAATTATGATTTTACCAACTGTAATTAATATTAGTGAATCTGCAATCCGTGCGGTTCCAGATCATTTAAGAAGCAGTTCACTTGCTTTGGGAGCAACTAAGATTCAGACAATTTTTAAAGTAGTATTGCCAGCAGCTCGTTCAGGAATTGCCGCAGCAGTTGTACTGGGAATCGGAAGAGCCGTTGGAGAGGCAATGGCAATTAGTCTTGTATCAGGAAGTGTAGCAAATCTTCCTCTTCCATTTAATTCAGTGCGTTTCTTAACAACTGCAATTGTAAGTGAAATGTCCTATTCTTCTGGTTTGCATAGACAAGTGTTATTTACGATTGGACTTGTATTATTCCTATTTATTATGATAATTAACATTGTAGTAACAAGAATATTGAAAAAAGGGACAGAAGAGTAATGGCAAGTGATGATTAGGAAAGGAAACCAATATGGAAAGCAGAGTTTTTGAAGATAATAAAAAAACGCTTGGAAAGAATGCAATGGAAAGTGGTATGACAGCAACAGTAATGGGAAGTGAGAGCATTTTCCAGAAAAAGGTTCGAGTGAAAGACGGAATTGCTCAGGTACTAATTAATATTTGTGCATTGTTTTCAATCTTACTTTTAGTGGGAATTACAGGATATGTTTTTTATCATGGAATTGGAGTAATTGACTGGCAATTCTTAAGTACAGTTCCAAGCTTTATCAATGATACATTTGGTATCGCAGGAAATATTGTAAATACGCTTTATTTAATTATAATTACGTTATTAATTGTTACACCAATTGGTGTAGGTGCAGCAATTTACTTAAATGAGTATGCTCGCCCAGGAAAAATTGTAAGGATTATCGAGTTTACAACAGAAACTTTATCAGGAATCCCATCCATTATCTTTGGTTTGTTTGGTATGGTTGTGTTTGGCTCTCTCTTTGGATATTCAATTATTGCTGGTGCAATTACACTTGCATTAATGGTACTTCCTTTGATTACAAGAAATACTCAGGAAGCTTTAAAGACAGTGCCAGATTCGTATCGAATCGGAGCACTTGGAATGGGTGCTGAAAAATGGTATTTGATTCGTACCATTCTGTTGCCATCTGCAATGCCAGGAATTGTAACAGGAGTTGTCTTAGCAATTGGACGAATCGTTGGAGAATCCGCAGCATTATTATTTACAGCAGGAAGTGCACAGACTCTCCCATTCTTTGGACAGTATGGAGAAGGATTAATTGAAAAAATTGGGCAGCCAGGTGGTAGCCTTACGATTCAGCTTTACCTTTCTATGTCCAATGCAGAATATGATCAGGCATTTGGTATTGCAACTATCTTACTTATTGTTGTGTTTATTATTAATTATATTACAAAATTAGTTGCAAAGAGGTTACAGACAGAGTAATTAAAAAATAGAAAATGAGTTATTGTTGGTTGGTAAACGAATAGGATTCGCCCAGCGGTCGAATCACCACTATAAATGAAAGTCGATTGCTCCGCACTTTGGTGCTCCCGCAATCGCTGCCCGTATTCGCAATCTAGACAAATGCCTTACTTGCTCATACAGGTCAGGTCGTCGAATGACAAGCCAGTACAGGGTATAAATTCCCTGCCTGTCTGATCATTGACTACACTTTTATAGTAAACTAGGAGGAGTTATGCTAAAAGATAAGATAAAAGCAGAAAAACTGAATTTGTACTATGGAGAACATCATGCATTGAAAGATGTTTCTATGAATATGAAGGAACAAGCAATTACGGCGTTAATTGGTCCATCTGGATGTGGAAAGTCAACCTTTTTGAAAACATTAAACCGAATGAATGATCTTATTCCAAGCGTAAAAATTGATGGAAGTATTACAATTAATGAAGAAAATATTTATGATCCAAGAGTGGATGTAACTTTACTTAGAAAGAAAGTTGGAATGGTGTTCCAGCAGCCAAACCCATTTCCAATGAGTATTTATGATAATATTACATATGGACCAAAGATCCATGGTATTAAATCAAAAGAACGTTTGGATGAAATTGTAGAGAAAAGTTTGAAAGGTGCAGCGCTTTGGGAAGAAGTAAAAGACCGTTTGAAAAAGCCAGCACTTGGAATGTCAGGTGGACAGCAGCAGCGTCTTTGTATTGCAAGAGCATTGTCAGTAGAGCCAGAGGTACTTTTAATGGATGAACCAACCTCTGCATTGGATCCAATCTCTACATTAAAGATTGAAGATTTAATGGAAGAGTTAAAGCAAAAATATACCGTTGTTATTGTAACGCATAATATGCAGCAGGCTGCCAGAATTTCGGATTATACTGCATTTTTCTTAAATGGAGAAGTAATTGAATTTGGAGAAACCAACCAAATCTTCTCAATGCCAAAGAAACCAGAAACCGAAGATTATATTACAGGTCGTTTTGGTTGATGGTTGACGCATAAAAGAAAGTATTTTATAATGGAGGAAGTAAAATGGCTCGTATGAATTTTACGAACGACATGAGAGAATTAAAGCATGAGTTAGCAGAAATGGGAGGAATGGCAGAAGAAGCAATTGAAAAAGTGATCCGTGCTTTAAAAAATAAAAACCCAGATTTAGCAACAAGTGTAATTCATGGAGATCGTGCATTAAATGATATGGAGCGTACGATTGAATCTCATTGTCTAGAACTTATGTTAAAACAGCAGCCAGTGGCAAAAGATTTAAGAAGTGTTTCTACTGCACTAAAAGTTGTAACAGATATGGAACGAATTGGAGACCACGCAGCAGATATCGCAGAATTGGCACTGCGTTCCAATAATATTGAACAGCTTTCCGATAATCAAGATATATTACAAATGGCAAAAGAGGCACAAGAAATGGTGCGTGATGCAGTAGAAGCATTTATTTTGTTAGACTTAGAACGAGCAAAAGAGATTATGAAACGAGATGATGTGATTGATCAATTATTTGATAAAGCCAAAATGGATGTAATCGAATTTGCTAAGAATGATAGAAGTAAAGTTGACCTTGCGATTGATATTATGATGATAACCAAATATTTGGAACGAATTGGGGATCATGCGGTTAATATTTGTGAATGGACGGAGTTCCAAGCAACAGGTAGCGTAAAGCATGTTCGTCTGTTGTAAAATGATTAGAAAAGAGGAGACAAAATGGGGACAATTTATGTCATTGAGGATGAGATAAACATCAGAGATTTGATAAAAATTGCTTTAGAAGGATTTGGATATCAAGTAAGTGCATGGGAAAGTGCAGAAGAGGCGTTGGAGGCAATTAAAGAAAAAGTACCAGATTTAATGATATTTGATCGGATGTTGCCAGGTATGGATGGTGTAACTGCGATTCAACAAATACGAAGTGGTGATCTTTGTCCAAAAGTCCCTATTATGATTTTGACTGCCAAAGATAAAGAAATTGATAAAGTATGCGGGCTAGATGGAGGAGCAGACGATTATATGACCAAGCCATTTGGGATATTAGAATTGGCTGCCAGAGTGCGTTCGCTGCTTCGTCGATCCAGTGGAGAAAGCGAATCAGAAAAAGATATTGTAACGATTGGGCGTTTGGAATGGAACTTCCGTACAAGAGAAGTATGGTTTGACAAAAAACTGCTGGAATTGACTTATAAAGAGTATGAGTTGTTGCAGTATCTTTGGAAACATCAAGATCGAGTCGTGTCGCGGGAAGAGCTTCTGGATTCTGTGTGGGGATATGAGTATGACGGAGAAACCAGAACCTTGGATATTCATGTAAGGACGCTTAGACAGAAACTTGGAGAAAGCGGACAAGAATATATTAAAACAATTCGTGGAGTAGGATACCGTTTTGTAGGAGGAAAGACTGAAAACAAGGTATCCTCCATTCCAGAATTAATGTCACAGTAATGTGGCATCAGGAGGTAAAAAAATAAAATGAAAAAAGCAGTCTTTTGGAAATGTATGATTGTTTTATTTGTAGCACTGTCATTGAGCAGTGCTATTTCCTGTTTTATGATTAGTCGGATTTTAATGGAGAATACAGAAGAACATATGCAATATGTTCTAAGTTTTTGGGATGCTTCATTAGATATGGATAAAGATTTACAGGAACAAGTGGAGGCATTGCCTCAAGTTGTTAATAATGAAAAAGCACGTTTTACAATTATTGGATTGGATGGAACGGTCTATGCAGATAGTGAGGTAGAAGATATTTCAAGGATGTACGATCATAGCGATCGAATTGAAGTACAAGAGGCACTGGAGGGAGAAAACGGAGTAGCAGTTAGAAAATCAGATACGCTGGATATCTCAATGCTTTATGTTACGCATTATTCTAAGAATCACCAATTAATATTGCGGGTTGCAATACCGTTTATTGGTTTGGGAGTCTATGTTAAATTGCTTCTGCCATCGATTCTGGTAAGTTTTATCATATCAACATTGGTAGCAATTAGTCTTGCAGCACGTTTTGCAAAGACAGTGGCACTTCCTCTTAAGGAAATTTCAAGAGAAATTCAAAAGATTCAAGAAGCCTCTCCTAAATTTGATTATAAAGAATATCCATATCCAGAGTTAAATATTATTGCTGAGACAACAGCAAATATGTCAAAGGAAATTCAGTCAGCGATTCAAAAATTAGAAAAAGAAAAAACGATACGACAAGAATTTTTTTCTAATGCATCCCATGAATTAAAAACACCATTGACTTCGGTACGTGGATATATTGAACTAATGGAAAGTGGAATTGTAACAGATGAGGCACAAAAGGAGGAATTTTTCAAAAGAATTAAAAAAGAAACAGAGAATATGACGCATTTAATTAATGACATTTTAATGGTATCACGTCTGGAAACAAAAGAAGCGGAGGTAGTATTTAGTGAAGTGCGAATGTATCCACTTTTACAGGATGTACTGACTTCTTTTGAAACAATGGCAAAAAATATGAATATTACAATTAAGATAGACTGCAAACCTGTTTGTATTTACGCAAATCTTCATCAAATTCAAGAGCTGCTAAATAATTTGATTGGAAATGCGATTAAATATAACCATCCAGGTGGAATGGTAAAAATTAAAATGGAAGAATATCAAAAAAAATTATATATTTCTGTGGCAGATACTGGAGTTGGAATTCCGAAAGAATCGTTAGATCGTATTTTTGAACGATTCTATCGCGTGGATAAAGGGCGTAATAAAAAAATCGGGGGAACTGGACTTGGGTTATCCATTGTAAAACATATTGTACAATTTTATAATGGTGAAATTCAAGTAAAAAGTGTTGTTGGAAAAGGCAGTGTTTTTGAAGTATGGCTTCCAATCAATAGGGAATAGCATAGAACCGACAGTGTGGACACTATTTTCTGAGAAAACTTGTATCCACATGCTCTGCCAATTGATAATTCTGAAATAGATCCAAAATGGCAGCTTCATAATCAGAGCTTCGTGTAGCTTTCTTGATCTTTTTACCTGCTTTTTGACTGTTTTCAAATAGATGAATCATATAAAACCAAAGTTCTTTCATCTTAAACAATACATTTCGATCTCCCATTAAAATAGAACGATATCCGTGATAAATTTGTTCATGAAAATTCCAGAGCATTTGCTTTGTATGAGGGAGATTTTTAATTTCACAGATCAAAGATGGATTTGTAATAATTCCTCGTCCAACCATAATCGATGTTATAGTTGGAAATGTCTTACAGAACTGTTCATAGTCCTCTTTGGTAAAAATATCTCCATTATAACAGATGGGGTGTTTGCTGATAGAAAGTGCTTCTCTAAATACGGTCCAGTTAGGGGTGTTTTTATAAAAATCTGTTTGAGTTCTTGGGTGAATAATTAGTTCTTTTAATGGATATTGATTATAAATTTTCATTAACTGAATAAACTCTTTCGGGTCTTCTTTTCCGATGCGAGTTTTAATGGAAATATTTACTGTTAATTTAGAAAAAATCTCGTATAAAAAACGATCCAATTCATTGGGAATTGCTAAAAAGCCAGAACCTTTGTATTTGGATACAACAGTTCCAGATGGACAGCCAAGGTTGAGATTGATTTCAGAATAACCAAGTGAAATAAGTTCATTGGCAGTCCTTATAAAGTCATCCGCACAGTTTGTTAAAATCTGTGGGATTAAATGAATCATTTTATTATTGTCTGGAGAAATATCTTGTCTTTCTCTTGTGTTAAAACAATGCGTATGACTTGGTGCGATAAATGGAGAAAAATATTTATCAATATGGCCATAGAATTGTGCATATGCATTACGATATACATAACGAGTAATACCTTCCATTGGGGCAAGATAATAATTCATAAGAGCTCCTTTGCTTTAACATCGTTTAATAATGACGAGTAAATTTTATGGTTTAGGGCATTTGTGTTCATTTATATGTAAATAGGATCATGTACCATAAAATGCCTAATTCCTTAATTATATAAGGAATGAGTAAAAAATGCAATCATAATGTATTTTTTATACATATAATATGCAAAAATCTGCATAATAAATAAAAAAATGGTTACAGTAACTATAAGAGATATAATTGATAACTCAAGATATAGCTAAGTATAAATAATAGCAAAAAAACTATTTCTTTTTTTTATAAAATGCGTTATAATTAAAAAGAATTAGTGGAACGGTTTTTTGACGCACCCCAATGTCAGATAAAAAGGTTACACTAGAGAAATCATTCATACGGAGGTAAATTATGTTAGTATCAGCAAAAGAAATGTTACAGAAGGCAAAAGCTGGCAAGTACGCAGTTGGTCAGTTCAATATTAATAACTTAGAATGGACAAAAGCTATTCTGTTAACTGCACAGGAATTAAAGTCCCCTGTTATTTTAGGTGTATCAGAAGGCGCTGGAAAGTACATGACAGGATATAAGACCGTTGTTGGTATGGTTAATGGTATGATGGAAGAGTTAAATATTACAGTTCCAGTTGCTCTTCACTTAGATCATGGTAGCTATGAAGGATGTATGAAGTGTATTGAAGCTGGATTTTCTTCTATCATGTTTGATGGTTCTCACTTCCCAATTGACGAAAATGTAGAAAAGACAACTGAATTGGTTAAGATTTGTGCAGAAAAGGGAATGTCCTTAGAAGCAGAAGTTGGTTCCATTGGCGGTGAAGAAGACGGTGTTATTGGTAAGGGTGAATGCGCAGATCCTCAGGAATGCAAGAAGATTGCTGATTTAGGCGTTACAATGTTAGCAGCTGGTATTGGTAATATTCATGGTAAATATCCTGCAAACTGGGAAGGTTTAAGCTTTGAAACATTACAGGCTGTAAGTGAATTGACAGGTGATATGCCATTGGTACTTCATGGTGGTACAGGTATTCCAGAAGATCAGATTAAAAAGGCTATCTCTCTTGGCGTAGCTAAGATTAATGTTAATACAGAATGCCAGTTGTCCTTTGCTGCTGCTACTCGTAAGTATATTGAAGAAGGTAAAGATCTTCAAGGTAAAGGATTTGACCCACGTAAGTTGTTAGCTCCTGGTACAGAAGCAATTAAGGCTACCGTTAAAGAAAAGATGGAATTATTCGGTTCCATTGGCAAAGCAGAATAGTAGAATGTAACATAATGAAGGCGATGAGAAACACGCTTTGCGTGTTTCTCATACTCACGTATGGTGTCAGATTGAGATACTTCATTTGAGTTTTGAAATCAAAGACGATTTCGGCGAAGTAATTCGTCGGATCGTTTTGTTTTTTATATGAGGAGGTAAATATGAACGAAAAAGTCAATGCAGCCGAAATTTTTGGGCAGAATGTATTTGGCGATGAGGCAATGAAAGAGCGTTTGCCAAAGAAGGTTTATGAAGAATTAAAGAGAACAATTGATGATGGAGCAGAGTTAAATCCTGTTGTAGCAGATGTTGTGGCAAATGCTATGAAAGATTGGGCAATTGAGAAAGGAGCAACCCATTATACCCATTGGTTCCAGCCATTGACTGGTGTAACAGCAGAGAAACACGATTCGTTTATTTCAGCACCAAAGGAAAATGGAAAGGTGTTAATGGAATTCTCAGGAAAAGAATTAATTAAAGGAGAACCAGATGCATCTTCTTTTCCATCTGGCGGTTTGCGTGCAACATTTGAGGCAAGAGGATATACGACATGGGATTGTACCTCTCCAGCATTTATTCGGGAAACGGGAACTGGAGCAATTCTTTGTATTCCGACCGCATTTTGCTCCTATAAAGGAGAAGCTTTGGATAAGAAAACTCCATTGCTTCGTTCTATGGAAGCAATTAATACACAGGCACTTCGTATTTTACGTTTATTTGGCAATACAACAAGTAAAAAGGTAATTCCATCTGTAGGACCAGAACAAGAATATTTTCTTGTAGATCAAAAGAAATTTTTACAAAGAAAAGATTTAATTTTTACTGGACGTACGTTATTTGGAGCAATGCCACCTAAAGGACAAGAGATGGATGATCACTATTTTGGAGCAATTCGAGAACGAGTTGGATCATTTATGAAAGATGTAAACATAGAATTGTGGAAGCTTGGGGTTACTGCTAAGACACAGCATAATGAAGTCGCTCCTGGACAGCACGAGTTAGCTCCGATTTATGCACAAGTTAATATTGCAGTCGATCATAATCAGCTTGTTATGTCTACGTTAAAATCGGTAGCAGAAAAACATGGACTCCGCTGTCTTCTTCATGAAAAACCATTTGATGGTGTGAATGGATCTGGTAAGCATAATAACTGGTCATTGACCACGGATGATGGAATTAATTTATTAGACCCAGGAAAAACACCACATGAAAATGTACAATTTTTATTGATTTTAGCATGTATTTTGAAAGCAGTAGATACGCATGCAGAATTGCTTCGTGAGTCGGCTGCTGATGTAGGAAATGATCATCGTTTAGGAGCTCATGAGGCTCCACCAGCGATTATTTCTATCTTCTTAGGTGACCAGTTAGATGATGTGCTGGAACAATTAGTAAACACTGGAGAAGCACATCGTTCCTTAAAGGGAGGTAAATTGCATACAGGTGTTGCAACCCTTCCTTCCCTGGTAAAAGATGCAACCGATCGGAATCGTACTTCTCCGTTTGCATTTACGAATAATAAATTTGAATTCCGTTCTCTTGGCTCAAGAGATTCTGTGGCAGAGCCAAATGTTGTATTAAACGCAATTGTAGCAGAAGCATTTCAAGAGGCAGCGGATCGTTTGGAACATGCGGAAAATTTTGATATGGCAGTACACGATCTGATTAAGGAGTACATTGCAAAGCATCGTCGCATTATATTTAATGGTAATGGTTATTCTCAGGAATGGGTAGAAGAAGCAGAGCGCAGAGGATTACCGAATCTTCCATCTATGGTGGATGCAATTCCAGCTTTAGTAACGGATAAGGCAGTTGCGCTATATGAAAAATTTGGAATTTATACAAGAGCAGAATTAGAATCCCGTGCGGAAATTCAGTATGAAACTTATGCGAAAGTTCGTAATATTGAAGCAAGAACAATGATTGATATGGCTGGAAAGCAAATTATTCCAGCTGTTATTAAGGCGATACAGGGATTGGCAGATTCTATGAAGTCAGTTAGCAGCATTTGTCCAGAAGCCGATGTGAGCGTTCAAAAGGAACTTTTAATTCAAACTTCTGCTTTACTTGCAGAGACAAAGGGTGCTTTGGAAGAATTAAAGGTTCAGACGGAACAGGCTCTGCAAATCGAGAATGTAGAGGAGCAGGCCAGAACTTATCATGATTATGTACTTCCAGCTATGGAGGCACTTAGAAAACCAGTGGATGAATTGGAAATGATTGTAGATAAATCGATGTGGCCAATGCCGTCTTATGGAGACTTATTATTTGAAGTATAAAAATTGAGTAAATCAATGGTAGTTAGCTCTACAACCTTAATGAGGGGCTAAGAAAGCATTTATACTGGCTTAGTATGGTAATGTTTTCTATAAAAAATGTGCCTCAATGAAGTTGTAGAGTCAACTACTGTGTGATTGAAAAACATTCCTTTATATATTATTCTTTACAAAAAGACTGCTTGACAAATACTATACTGTGCAGTAGAATGTAAATAAAAGAAAGAGCAGAATTATCTATACAGTAATGGTTGTACAACGTCTATGTAGAGTTCTCTTAAAGGAGAATTTTCAAGACGATTTTTTTAAGAAAAATGGTTAGTAATAACTAACTAGATCTTAAGAACTAACAATAATTTTGTGAGAATTCTGTAAACTACTTTTAAACGTGGTATACGAAAAGTAGACAGTTATGAGCCAAAATATGCAAATAATCACTATTGCTTAAAAAGAAAGTGTAGATTTAAAATATCTGTTTTAGTTTTCGCTCATAAGTGAAGCCTCACACGACTAAAGTCGCGTGCTTCCCATAAGTGTATTTCTACACGTAGTCTCTTTAGGAGACGGGAATTACATTTCTACCATACAGCTAAAACTCAGAGATTTACGCCACTAAGGACGTAAGCTCCGCATTTAAGCGAATTAGCGTAGAGAATGTGCAGGTGCTTCTCTTAGCGACCCCAGGAACTTTTGCCTCAAGTGCCAACCTCTCCCTTGCGGGCAAGGATTTTAATCTCTCACGTACAAAATATCTACTGCCGATGTTATAGGATGCGGAAAGGTCGCAGTTGTAGACTTTGCCACTTTGGAACCTGCATACACTGTATGAGTCAAGATCTGCATCTTTACCACGAAGGACACTTCCACTGCCATCGAAGGCAAGGCGTGATGTCCCCCATGCACAAATGCGGCTTATACGCATACCAAGCCTATGAGCTTTGTGTTCTATCATGGACTGAACGTACTGACTGCGCCACATATGGAGCTTCTGTTTCTTTGAGCCACGTTTTCTACCCCTTCGGTCTAAATGCTCAAAGACGATTACGTCTGCATTGTGCAAAACAGCTATGTCCATGAGAAAGCTTGCGGTCTTAACGGCTATATCATCGTTAACACCTTTCGCCTTTGCCCAAAGTCTGGGCATGTTACGATTCCCATGCTGCTGTGCTTTCTTTATACGGTTAATACTATGCGTAAGATGGTCTGTTTCTTTTGGGAGCTTACAAAAATATCTCCCAAGAATAGTGCTATCCGAACGCATTACACTCACCGTAGCAGCAGTATTTATACCTAAGTCTACAGCGACAATCGTCTGGTTGGAAACATCTGTGTTAGTAAGTGTGACCTTTTCTTCAAAAGGGAAGTCTAGAAACCATTCTTTTCCACGTTTTTGTAATGTGGGGGCACATTGCTTCCGTGTTTTGCAATATCTGTAAATATAATCCATATCGGATCTGCGAAGCTCTACCGTGATCCAATCCCATGTATTACGGATAAAGACTTTCATCCTCGCCTCATATCGGTCCGTCTGCTCATACATAACCGTCTTGTACATACAGGGGTATCCATATCCTGCTCTTGGGTAGGATGGCTTTTTTCCACGGGTTTTCGTATCGACAGATTCCCAGTTGGTCAGACCACTTTTATAGGATGATACCTTACCGATCGCCTCATGGATCGCTCCACGCCTTAAGTAGCTCGGAAACTTATAGAACTTCTTGTCAAAGGTGCGGTATTTCGGATCTTGATTATATGCTGTTTCGTGGCACAGACGCTCAACATATTGCTGTTGCAAGAGGTTGCCGTTAATGGCAGATAGATGATCCCATTCATTAAGGCAAACATCGATAAGGAAATCCACGGCATCGCGGTAAAGGGATAGGGTATCCTTGAAGATATGGTTATAGTGTTTTATCTTAACGCTGTATGTCGAATCTATCTTCATACCACAAGCCCCTTTCCTTAGATTACTCTTGCTTTTGATCATCGATAGAATGTTTTACCTGTTCGAGTGTCCTATCACTTACGGTAGCCACAAAATAGGATGGATTCCACAAATGGCCACCCCAGAGCTGTTTCTTTCTCTCAGAATGTTTTAGGAATAACCACCTTGCTGTGTTACCCTTTAGTATCTTAATTGCATCTGACAGACGCAATTGCGGCTTACAATCTACAAGCAGGTGTATATGGTCAGGCATTCTCTCCATTGCAATCGGTGTCATATCGATAGATTTAAGCGTTTTAAGCAGATAATCTTTGACCTCTGCTTCAATATCGCCTACAAATATGGATTTTCTATATTTAGTAACCCATACAATAGGATACTGCAATGAGTATAGATAGCCGCGACCATGTGTAACGTCTTTAGATATTGAAAAATATACTATTTTATCCATATCTATATTATATCATATGTTTGTGGATATTTCAAGAAAAGCCGCCTAACTCACGACTAAAGTCACGAGTGTGCGGCGGCTATTTATCAAAAGGAGGGATTTTTATGGGAACCGCGATTATTGTTTTGATGCTAGTTATAATTTGCATTTATGCGATTAAAAGCTATACGAAAAAACTGGCGCATGGATGTTGTGGGGCAGGTGGCGATGACGAAAAGAAAATCCGTGTTAAGGATAAAAATGCAGCACATTATCCATATTGTGTTAAAATCGGAGTGGAAGGTATGACTTGCAGTCATTGTAAACTAAGGGTAGAAAATGCTCTTAATGCAGAAGATGGTGTCTGGGCTCAAGTAAATCTAAAGTCAAAATCAGCTTTGGTACGCATGAAAGATCCGATTCCTGAGGAAACTTTACGTTGTATTATTACTCGGAATGGATATACCGTAACAGACATTCAGAGTCAATAAGAAATAGTTTCATATAAAGTATTGAATTAGATACAAAATATCCATTGACGAATGAGTGAAAATTGCATATAATGTAGCTGTCGGAAAAATAACAACTATATATGGTATAATTTGCCAAAATTAAAGCATAAAAGTTGATGACCACGTAATGGCGAATATAGTCTTCTGCAACGAAAGCAGGAATTTAACCGAATCAAGGAAGTCCCCTGCTTCAATTGCGAAAATCAATAAGCAGTGGGCGGGGACTTACTTGTCTCAGGAGGGCTTCTGAGAAGCCACGTAGTGGCGATTCGGTTATGAGCAAGTAGCGAAGCGGATTGCGAATATCTGCTTGACTGAACCGCTTTACTTCGCCTCAAGTACAATTTTATTTATTTAGGAGGAAGAAAACTGTATGAGAACAGAATGGACAGGCTTTAACGGCGGAACCTGGGAAAATGAAATTAATGTAAGAGATTTCATTCAGAGAAATTATACTCCATATGAGGGAGATGAATCATTTCTTGCTGGTCCTACAAAAGATACAGAAGATTTATGGCAGCAGGTATTAGATTTATCCAAGAAGGAAAGAGAAGCAGGCGGAGTGTTGGATATGGATACAAATATTGTTTCCACAATCACTTCTCATGGACCTGGATATTTAGATAAATCAAAAGAAAAAATTGTAGGATTTCAGACAGATAAGCCTTTTAAGCGTTCTTTCCAACCTTATGGTGGTATTCGTGTAGCACAGAAGGCATGTGAACAGTATGGATATGAAGTTGATCCAGAATTAGTAAAATTCTTTACCATTCATAGAAAAACACACAATGCAGGTGTATTTGATGCTTATACACCAGAAATGAGAGCTTGCCGTTCCAGTCATATTATTACTGGATTGCCAGATGCGTATGGTCGTGGACGTATTATTGGTGATTATCGTCGTGTTGCTCTGTATGGCGTGGATCGTTTGATTGAAGATAAGAAAGATCAAAAAGATAATACACGTACAATTATGTATTCAGATGTTATTCGTGAAAGAGAAGAATTATCCGAGCAGATTCGTGCACTTGGAGAATTAAAGAAATTGGCTGAAATCTATGGTTTAGATATTTCTAAACCTGCTACTAATGTACAGGAAGCAATTCAGGCAGTTTATTTTGGATACTTAGCAGCAGTAAAAGAACAGAACGGTGCTGCAATGTCCTTAGGACGTACATCTACATTTATTGATATTTATGCAGAAAGAGATTTGAAGAACGGTACATTTACTGAAGAACAAATTCAAGAGTTTATTGATCATTTTATTATGAAGTTACGTATGGTGAAGTTTGCTCGTACACCAGAATATAATGCATTATTCTCTGGTGATCCAACATGGGTAACTGAGTCAATCGGAGGTATTGGTATTGACGGACGTCCTCTCGTTACAAAGACTTCGTTCCGTTATCTGCATACATTGACGAACCTTGGTACTGCACCAGAACCAAACATGACGGTTCTCTGGTCTACACGTTTACCAGAAAACTTTAAGCGTTACTGTGCAAAGATGTCAATTCAAACTTCATCCATCCAGTATGAGAATGATGATTTGATGCGTGTAACACATGGAGATGATTATGCAATCGCTTGTTGTGTATCTTCGATGCGTGTTGGTAAGGAAATGCAGTTCTTTGGTGCTCGTGCAAATCTGGCTAAGTGTTTACTTTATGCAATTAATGGTGGAGTAGATGAAATTAGTAAGAAACAGATTGGACCAAAATATCGTCCAATTACATCGGAATATTTAGATTATGATGAAGTAATGGATCGTTATGACGATATGATGACATGGCTTGCAAAGGTTTATGTCAATGCATTAAATATTATTCATTATATGCATGATAAATATTGCTACGAAAAGATTCAGATGGCATTACATGATAAAAATGTAAAACGCTACTTTGCAACTGGTATTGCTGGTCTTTCCGTTGTTGCTGACTCTTTAAGTGCAATTAAGTATGCAAAGGTTAAGGCAATCCGTGATGAAAATGGCGTTGTAGTAGACTATGAGGTGGAAGGAGACTTCCCTAAGTATGGAAACAACGATGAAAGAGTAGATAAGATTGCGACTGAGATCGTACACAAGTTTATGCAGAAGATTCGTGGAAACCATACTTATCGTGGAGGTGTTCCAACTATGTCCATCTTAACAATTACATCTAATGTTGTTTATGGAAAACATACTGGTAACACACCTTGCGGAAGACGTCAGGGTGAACCTTTAGCACCAGGTGCTAACCCAATGCATGGACGTGATACACATGGAGCAGTCGCTTCTCTGTCTTCTGTAGCTAAAATTTCATTCAAGGATGCACAGGATGGTATTTCTAATACATTCTCAATTGTTCCAGGAGCACTTGGAAAAGACGATCAGGTATTTATGGGAGACTTAGAAGTAGATTTAGACTAATTAAGATAGAAAGGTGAAGCAGATGGCAGATCCACGAGTAGAAGATATTGTGGCTATGCTCGACCAATTTATTATGGATGGTGGAGGGCATATGAATATTCAAGTAGAGGAAGATGGTAGCATTAAGCAAGAAATCCGTACCAATAGTACGGATTGTGCAGTGGGAGATCTTGCCTGCAAGATTCCAAACTTAGAGGATGGAGTCATTGATCCTTGAGAATTCGAAGTTGAATATAGGAGGAAGTATTATGAGTGCAAATACACAGCAAGTAGATAACTTAGTAGCCTTATTGGATGGATATGCAGAAAAAGGCGGACATCATTTAAATGTAAATGTATTTACAAGAGAAACGTTATTGGATGCACAAAAACATCCAGAAAAATATCCTCAGCTGACTGTTCGTGTATCCGGATACGCAGTTAACTTTATTAAGTTAACAAAAGAACAGCAGGACGATGTAATTTCCAGAACATTCCATGAGTCCATGTAATATAGGACGGATTCATTCTGTTGAGACGTTTGGCACCGTAGATGGACCAGGTATTCGGATGGTTGTTTTTATGCAGGGGTGTCCTATGCGGTGTGCTTACTGCCATAATCCGGATACTTGGGCAGTAGATGGTGGAAAACCTATTTCAGTAGATGAAGTTCTAGATGAATATGAACGAAATAAAGAATACTATAAGAAGGGCGGCCTCACGGTAACGGGGGGTGAGCCCCTTCTTCAAATTGATTTTGTAACTCAATTGTTTCAAAAAGCAAAGGAAAAAAAGATTCATACCTGTTTGGATACCTCAGGGATTACATTCTCAACAAATCCTGAGCAATTAGCTAAAATGGATCAACTGATAAGAGTAACCGATTTAGTTATGCTGGATATTAAGCATATAGATGAAGAAGAGCATAAAAAACTGACAAAACAGAGTAATGTTCCGATTTTGGCATTTGCTCGTTACTTGTCTGAGAAAAAAGTAGAAGTTTGGATTCGTCACGTTGTTGTGCCAGGTATTACTTATCAAGAAGTTTATTTAAAACGACTTGGGGAGTTTATTGCGACACTTGGTAATGTAAAAGCGTTAGATGTATTGCCTTATCATACAATGGGAATCGTAAAGTATGAAAATCTAGGTTTGGATTATCCATTAAAGGGAGTGCCTGCGCTTGAGAAAACAGACGCAGTGAAAGCAAAAGATATTATTCTACGAGCGTATAGAGAGGTTAAAAGAAAAAGTAAATCATAGGTATTTTAGTATAATAGCGGAAAGAAAGGGATTTCCTTTTCTTTCCGTTGTTATCGTGATATGCAAAAGAAAACTTCAGTGGAGGCTTCTTTTGTTTGTTAAGAGATACAAGATTTTCTAAAAATTCACTTGAAAAATCAGCTATTGTGTATTACAATATTAGAGAAGACAATCCATAGCGTATATGGATGATTAGAAATATATAAGGAGGATAAAACTATGGCATATAAGATTTCTGACGCTTGTGTATCTTGTGGTACATGTGCAGGTGAATGTCCAGTAGGTGCTATCTCTGAAGGAGATGGACAGTACGTTATCGATGCAGATAGCTGCATCAGCTGCGGTACATGTGCAGGCGTATGTCCAACAGGCGCTATTGAAGAAGAATAATTAATCTGACATTTACTACATAAATAATTGACGTAAAAAGAGATACTGCCAGAAAACGGGATTCGTTTTAGGCGGTATCTCTTTTTAGATTATCATGATATGCAAAATTGTATTAATCATCAAGCATTTCTTTTTCTTTGCGGAAAAATAAATGTTTTTTCTTTTCTCTTGGAGCTTTGGTTGCAGCTGCTTCCAAATTATTTTTTTGATGCATGCGGATTGCTTCGTCTAGCTGTTTGAAGCGTGCTTCTTGTAATTCTTCGCGGTTTTGGAATTGATAGGCAATTTCTTCTACTAAGCGATCCGATACGGCCTGTCCAATATAATTTCCAAGATAGTCTCCAAGTAGTTGTGTGTTAGAGAGCAATGCATGGGAAACAATATCATTCATAAGTTGTTGAAACTGTTCATATCGTTCATCGGATGCAGCAGTAAGTGTTTGTCGGGAAATTGGAATGACGTTTGCTGGAGTATTCTTTTCAGATGGTTGTTTTTCTTGCGTAGGGGAATGGGTAGAAGTATTTTCTTCACAAGCCCGTCGATTCATTTCTTCTGAAAGTGCAGTTAAAAGATGAAATTCTTCTTCATCCACATTAGTCAGTTTTGGCAAGATCATTTTGATTGCTTTTAATTGATAGCCATTCTCTTTTAGTTCTTTAATCTGTTTAAACGTGCGTATATGTGCTTCCGTATAATAACGATGTCCCATTTCATTTCTTGGAATTGTCAATTCTAATTCATCTTCCCAATATCGAAGGACATGAGCTTCTACATTTACTTTCTTTGAAGCATCGGAAATCATATAACGTGTTTCACTCATAAACTTCCCCTTTCCAGTAATTTTATATCAGGTTCTTGAAAACACTATTTTAATGAGCTTATGCATGATTAAAGTGAATTTTAAAACAATTACCTGAAATTATACTGTAATCTTATTATAACAAATCTTTCGCAAAATGCACGAAGAACCGCTCGACAAATTCGGCAGGAGAAGGGGCAGATTTTGTAATAAAGGTTGAATCGGTTGTTTTTAACTTAATGTTTCACATTAATGAGATAAAGGCATATTGGCAACATATAAAAACATGAACATAAAATGGCAAAAACTTCCCGCCATTACAAATACATGGAAAATTTCATGGCTTCCAAAGTTCTTATGAAGAGAATTAAAAACAGAAAGTTTTAATGCGTAGATTATTCCACCTACTGTGTATAAAATTCCACCGATTAATAACCATGTAAAAGCAGCTGGAGTGAGGTTATCTAATAACTGTCCAAAGGCAATAATACAAAGCCATCCCATTGCAATATAAAGGACAGAGGAAAACCACTTTGGACAATAAATCCAAACCATTTTGATAATAATACCAGCTAGTGCAATAGTCCAAACAAGTGCACAGAGGAAATATCCCATTGGAGGTTCTAACACAATAAGGCAAACAGGAGTATAGCTGCCTGCAATTAAAACAGAAATCATAGCATGATCTAATTTCTTCAGACGTTTATTAATAGAAGGAGAAATATCAAAGGTATGATACGTTGTACTAGCAGCATAGAGTAAAATCATGCTTAGCATAAAAATAGAAAATGCGATAACATGAATCAGACTATTTTGTGCGGCACGTAGGAGAAGCGGTGCAGTGGCGGCGATTGCGGCGATCATTCCGATAAAATGAGTAATTGCGCTGCCTGGATCTTTTGCATGTATTTTCTTCATAATCAAACCTCCTTAACATATAGTTATAAATAATTAAGACGACTGTATTATATATAATAATACTATGGATTTCTATGCACTTTGTGCTCACGAAATCCTAAAAACATTCAAAATCACCCGATTGGGTTTATTTTTAATGTTTTTGCGAGTCCTAAACTCATGCTTTTTCATGCTGGCATGAAGTGCATTACCTTTTGACTCTTGTTTTATATTAATTAGTATAATAAAAATATAAAAACCATAACATATAGTTTTAAAAACTACTTATTATGGTGTAATTATAACATGCTGTAAAAGGATGTCAAGGTGTTCACAAAAATTTAAGATTTTTAAATAGGATTGATATAAAAAAACCTACTTTTATAAAAGTAGGTTTTGGGTATACGAGTATACTGTAAAAATATAAGATGATGAAATAAATATACTTTTTACTATATTAAAGTTCTGCAATCAATTCCACTTCACAAAGAACATTTTTTGGTAATGTTTTTACTGCTACACAGGAACGGGCTGGTTTACTTGTGAAGTATTTTGCATATACTTCATTGAATGCAGCAAAATCATCCATATTTGCTAAGAAACAAGTTGTTTTTATTACTTTATCATAAGAACTGCCAGCTGCAAAAAGAACTTCACCAAGGTTTTTCATAACTTGTTCAGTCTGTTCTTGAATAGTTGTACCGGTGATATCTCCAGTGGAAGGGTTAATTGGGATTTGGCCAGATGTAAATAGTAAATTTCCAGTTGTCATGGCTTGAGAATAAGGCCCAATTGCAGCAGGTGCTTTTTCTGTATGAATTACGTTCATGTAACTATCCTCCTATTTTTCTATTTTAATAATTAGTATAAAATAAATAAACAAAGAAATCAACTCAAAAACCAAAACTTATAGATGAAGGATATTTTACTGTTTATTTATAAAATTTTTATTGATTCGATCAAATACTGACGCTATACTAAAGATAAGATAGAAAGAATAGAAAAGGGAAAGGTGATTAATGATGATAAAAGAACTAGTAAGAAAGAGTCGTTCTGTACGCAGATTTCATGAGGAATGTCCTGTAACCAAAGAACAACTAGAAGAATTGGTAGATTTGGGACGGTTGTCTCCATGTGGTGCTAATAAACAGTATATTAAGTATGTTACTGTTTGTACTCCAGAAAAAAACGAGCAAGTATATCGTTGTGTTGCATGGGCAGGATATTATAAAGATTGGGATGGTCCTGAAAAGGGAGAACGTCCTGCTGCATATATTATTCTTTTAAGAGATCGGCTTATTAATTCAAGTGTAACTGTAGATGAAGGTATTGCTGCACAAAGCATTTTCCTTGGAGCCACAGACATGGGACTCGGAGGATGTATGATGATGAATTGTGATCGTAAGAAGTTAATGGAGTATTTAGAGCTGGACGAGGATCGCTTTGCAATTAGCATGGTCATTGCGCTTGGAGTGCCAAAAGAAACCGTTGTAATAGAAGAAATGAAAGATGATAATGTAGTTTATTGGAGAGATGAAAATGCAGTTCATCATGTTCCAAAAAGAAGTTTAGAAGAAGTTTTGCTAAAACAAGAATAACAAGAGGTAAAAATGAAAAAACGGGCATTGCACAAAGATTTCTGGCAAGAAATTAAAAAGAGCAAAAGCAGATTTTTTTCCATTTTGTTAATTGTGGCACTTGGAGTTGCATTTTTTTCAGGAGTGCGTGCTTCAGAGCCAGATATGCGTCTTACCGCAGATCGTTATTATGATGAGTCAGAATTGATGGACGTGCGTATCATTAGTACACTAGGCTTTGTTGAAGAGGACATAGACGCGTTAGAACAGATATCTGGGATATCAGAAGTTGAAGCTGGATATATGATTGATGTACTATGTGATACACAAGATTCACAAGAAGTAATTCGGTTTTATTCTGCTCCTGAAAAAATGAATCATTTGCAGGTGACAGAAGGAAGAATGCCAAAAAATGAAAATGAATGTCTTTTGGATAGTGCGCTTTCTTCTAGTCATCGAATTGGAGAAACGATTACTGTTTATTCGGAGGATGAATTAACGGATTCGTTGGCTGTAACGGAATTTGAAGTGATAGGATTTGGAAATAGTCCATATTTTATTTCGTTTGATCGTGGCAGCACTACGATTGGGAGTGGAACGATTAGTGGGTTTGCAATTGTACCTGAAAAAACGTTTGTAACAGAGGCATATACACAGATAGAAATGAGAGTGGATGGTGCAGAGAATGTAGTAAGCCATTCAGAAGAGTACGACGAAATTGTAGATATAGTAAAGGAAAGAGTCGAGGCAATTGAGCAAGAACGCTGTGAATGGCGTTATGAAACGCTTTATGAAGATACAGAAAAACAAATTCGCGATGCCAAAAAAGAATTAGAAGACGGAAAAAAAGAATCAGAAAAAGAACTGTCTGAGGCAAAACAGCAGATCGAAGATGGGGAAAAGGAAATCCAGGATGGAAAACAAGAGCTGGAGCAAAAAAAGAAAGAATTAGAAGATGGAAAACGGCAGATTGAAGATAATGAGAAACAACTGGCTGAAGCAAAAAAAGAAATAGAGGATGGAAAAACACAGCTTACACAGGCCAAGATGACGGTAAATGCAGCAGAAGTGGAGGTGGCTAAAGCAAAGGCCGAGATCGCCAATGCAGAGGCGGAATTGGAACTTACAAAAGCAAAAGTTCCGAATGCATTACTTTCAATCGAAGATCTTCAGGCAATGATTGCAGAAGGGGAGGCGCAGTTAAGTCAGGCAAAAGAGCAAATGGCTGCCGCAGAGGCTCAAGTGGAATCTGGAAAGGCACAGATCACGGCAAATGAGGCAGAAATTGCAAGAGGGGAACAAGAGATTGAGGAAGGTGAAAAGGCATTAGAAGAGGCAAAACAGCAGATTGAAGATGGACAAACGCAGATGAATGATGCTGAAAAACAACTCGAACAGGCAGAAGCAGAAATTGCAGATGCAAAACAACAATATGAGGAAGGGGAGCAGGAAGCAGCCAAGCAGATTCAGGATGGTGAGGAGCAGATTGAAAAGGCAGAACAGGCATTGGATGAAATGGAGCCAGCAGAATGGTATATTTATGGAAGAGAATCCCTTCCTGCCTATTCTGAGTTTGGACAAAATGCAGATCGAATTGGAGCAATTGGAGAAGTGTTCCCTGTTATTTTTTTCCTTGTAGCAGCTCTTGTCAGTTTAACAACAATGACCCGTATGGTAGAAGAACAGCGAACGCAGATTGGTACATTGAAAGCATTAGGATATAATAAAATAGACATTGCAATGAAATACATTGGATATGCATTACTGACAACACTAGGAGGCAGTGTCATTGGAGTGCTGGTAGGAGAGAAGATTTTACCATTTATTATAATTATATCTTATAAAATTATGTATCCTTCTTTGGAAGGAGTGGTGGTTCCATACAATTTATATTATGCTTTGCTTGGAACTGGATTAGCATTAGCCTGTACGGTAACGGCGACAATTGCAGCGTGTTATAAGGAACTAGCTGCACAACCTGCACAATTAATGCGTCCAGCCGCACCAAAATCAGGAAAAAGAGTATTGATGGAGCGAATTGGCTTTCTGTGGAAACGATTGAGTTTTAGCCAGAAAGCAACAATACGAAATCTGATCCGGTATAAAAAAAGATTTTTCATGACTATCTTTGGGATTGGGGGATGTATGGCTCTTTTAATTGTAGGGTTTGGTTTGAGAGATTCGATTATACATATTGCAGAGATTCAGTATAATCAAATTCAGCTCTATGATGCTATGCTTAGTTTACATAGTGATTCATCTAAAGAAGAGAGAGAGGAACTAGCAAAATATTTAGATGATCAGAGTGAGATTGAAAATGCAGTTGCTACATTTATGAAATCAGTTGATGTAGTGCAAAATGATGTAACACGTACTGCCTATCTCGTTGTTCCAGAATCGGAACAGGAATTGTCCCAATATATTAAATTTCAAAGTCGTACTTCTGGAGAGAGATATAAGCTTTCAGATAATACCGTCATTATAACAGAACAGATGGCAAATGCTTTGAATGTAAAAGAAGGTGATGAGATTTCCCTAAAAAGTGGAGAAGAAGCAGAAAAAAAAGTAACAGTTGGACATATTACAGAAAATTATATGATGCATTATGTCTATATGACGAAAGATCTTTACAAACAATTATATGGGGAAGATCCTTCTTATGATATGATGTTAATTGATCTAGCAGATGATCAATTGGAAGATGAGGAAGCGATTGGAAAAGCAATTCTGGATCAGCCTGCGGCATATGCGATGACTTATGTCAGTACAAATCGAGAAACGATTGAACAAATGCTTGGGAGTCTAAATATTGTTATTGTTGTGCTGATTATTTCAGCGGGATTATTAGCATTTGTTGTACTTTATAATTTGAATAATATTAACATTACCGAAAGACGCAGAGAATTAGCTACATTAAAAGTATTGGGATTTTATGATAGCGAAGTTGCTGCCTATGTATATCGAGAAAACATATGGCTTACATTAATTGGAGCAGGATTTGGAGTATTTCTGGGAATGATTTTGCATCAATTTGTTATTGTAACGGTTGAAGTAGATATGGTTATGTTTGGAAGGCAGGTATCTGTAATAAGTTATCTTATGAGTGCAGGATTAACTTGTCTCTTCTCCTTATTAGTAAATTATTCCATGTACTATAAGCTAAAGAAAATCGATATGGTAGAGTCATTGAAAAGTATTGAGTAATATGGAAATATAAGTATTTCTGGTTGCCTTATGCTTTTGTACATCACGATAATAAAAAGAATTTCCACTGGAGCTTCTTTTTGCATGTCACGACAATAAAAAACACCGCAGTATTCGGAAGCTATACTGCGGTGTTACTCTCTGGATCAATTGACAGTTTAAATACTGAAGGGAGATTCCAGAGAAAGGGGGAAAAGGTATAATAGTATGTGTATATTAAACTAGTAAAAAAAACTAGAGTCGTCGGCTAGTGAAAACGATAACAAATTAATTGCCAGCAAGCCGTCTTGACTTAGAGATAAGCGACTTACATTTTTGTGCAGCTTCGTATTGTTTTCGAAATGTATCCATTGGAGCTACAGCAGAAACTTTTTTATCACTCATCAATTCTGTATTTATATACTTCATTGAATTTAAAATAGTTGTTAAATCTTTTTTATTCATTACATTACCCTTCTTTCAAGTGATATTGAAATGCTGTGTTCTTTTTGGTTACACCCATATTATGCATTATAAGGGTGGATTTGTCAATACTCAGAAAAAAACGTCAAAATCATTGAAAAAACACAGAAATTATAGCAATGTATACAAGAGTACAATCCTAAATAAAATAAAATTTAGAAACTCAATGAAAAATTCGAACGTATGAATGGAAAAAAAAGGATTTTTTGAAAAAAAGCTTTCCAAAAAACAAAATAAAATTTGTTAATAATAGATGAGAAATATTGAAAAAAATTGCGAAAAGGGTGCCAATATAATTGAAAACGATTTCATTTTATCATACGTTCAAATAACAATCCAGCTCCAAACCAAAATGGAGCATAATCCAAACGGATAATACCTCTTATATTAAGAGGACTGCCGCTGTAATCCCATGGACAAATACCCTTCTTTTTTAAAAGACTACCGCTAATGTATTCAGTTAAAAAAATACAGCAAGTGTAAATACCTCCTCGAAATAAAATGTTGCGGTTTTGGGTTAATCGATAAATTGGGCGAAGGAATGCAGCCGCTCCATAAATTGGAAACATTAATATTGAAGTTTGACTCATAAGACGAAAATCTTTTTGAATCAATGAATGAATGCCAGTGAATAATACTTCTAAGCACCAGCCAGTAATCCCACATTTAATAAAATTATTTTTCATATGCATAGTATTTGCCAAGAGGAAAAATTTATACAATGTTTTTTTCTTTCTAGCTATGTATTGAATAGTTTTTGGATTTGTACTATACTGAAAACCGATAATAATCATAGAAACGAAAGTTGACACAGTAGCCTTGTTTAGGCAGATACTGTCTGATTCGTTTCCTGTAGAAATTCATTCTATTCAGATTAAATAGGATGTAGGAGGTTAATATGGATTATAGAGAAGCGAGAGAATATATATACAGTCTAGAAGGACAGGGTATGGTGTTTGGATTAGATACAATGCGGGCATTAATGCAGGCACTCGGTAATCCACAAGAGCAGTTAAAATTTATTCATATAGCAGGAACAAATGGGAAAGGCTCTGTGTTAGCATATCTTTCTACTATATTAAAGGAAGCTGGATATCGAACAGGAATTTATTGTTCCCCTGCTTTATTCTCTTATGAAGAAAAAATTCAAGTGAATGGGAAAAATATTTCAAAGCAGATGGTTGCAGAAGGCTTAACAGAAATTCGAAATGCAATTGAAGAACTTCAAATTAATCCTACTGTATTTGAAGTTGAAACAGCACTTGCGTTTTGGTTTTTTGAGAGAGAAGCTTGTGAGATTGTTGTATTGGAGACGGGACTTGGAGGAGACTTGGATGCTACAAATATTGTTACGACTACGATTTGTTCTGTGATTACTTCCATTAGTTTCGATCATAAAAATATACTTGGCAATACATTAAAGGAAATTGCAGAGCATAAAGCAGGTATTATTAAGAAAAATACCCCCGTAGTTATGCTAAAACAATCAGAAGAAGCAGAATTGGTGATTAAAAAGAGGTGTGAAGAATTGCATTGTAAGTTGGTGGAAGCCGACGGAAAAGATGCTAGAATTTTGTTTGCTACAGTACGCAGTCAGGTCATTTTCTATAAAAAATATGAAAAGTTGCTTACTCATTTGCTTGGTGTTTTTCAGGCGGACAATATTGCAGTTGTAATTGAAACAGTAGAAGTGTTGCGAAATTTAGGATATTTCATTACTGATCAGCAGCTTAGAGATGGGATTACCAATACGAGATGGAGAGGTAGAATGGAGCGAATTAGCAGTTCTCCACTTATCTTTATGGATGGGGCCCATAATCCAGATGGTGCTTATAAATTAAAAAAATCGTTGGAGCAATATTTTGCTGGTGATAAGTATCATTTGATTATAGGGGTACTTATGGATAAGGATTATCCAGCTATGCTGGAAATTCTTTTGCCAAAAGCAAAAGATGTAATTACGATTACTCCACAAGGGAAACGGGCACTTCCAGCTCAAACGTTAAAAGAAGCTGTTAAGAATATTATGCCGTTAATGAATGTAAAAGTCGCGTCCAGCTTAAAAGAGGCATGGGATATGGCAGTAAAAAAAGAAGGAGAGATTACTGTGATTTGTGGTTCTTTATCCTTTTTAGGGGAGTTAGATCGTTGTATTAAGGAATGGAAAGCAGAAAAAAAGATATCTTCCAATTCTTAATTGTAATAGAGAGAGCATGGGAGAGAAAATAAGAAAAATAGGGAGAAAAAGAAAGTAGAAATGGATAAAGAAAAAATTGAACAAGGAGTTCGACTATTATTAGAAGGAATTGGAGAAGATATTAATCGAGAGGGACTTTTAGAAACTCCTTCTCGAGTGGCCAGAATGTTTGAAGAGATTTATGGCGGTTTGGCAATGAACCCAGCACAACATTTAAATAAAACATTTACTGCCTCGAATAATGAAATGGTATTAGAAAAGGATATTGCTTTGTACTCCACTTGTGAGCATCATTTACTTCCGTTTTATGGAAAGGCACATATTGCCTATATTCCAGATGGAAAAGTGGTAGGATTAAGTAAGTTGGCCCGTACAGTAGAAGTATTTGCAAGACGGCCTCAGATTCAAGAACAACTAACCGCACAAATAGCAGATGCTTTGGAACATTATTTGAAACCAAAGGGAGTTATGGTTGTAATTGAAGCAGAGCATATGTGTATGACAATGAGAGGTGTGAAAAAGCCAGGAACAAAAACAGTAAGTTATGTATGTAGAGGCTGTTTTGAACACGATGAATCAAAAGTGAATCGTGTTTTTCAAATGATAAAGGACTAAAATGGAGGAGATTATGAAAATTAGAAATAAATGGTTTGATATTGAAAATCATACGTATATTATGGGAATCTTAAATATGACACCAGATTCCTTTTCAGATGGAGGGCAGTGGAATCAAATCGATCGAGCACTCTATCATGCAGAAGAAATGGTACAGCAGGGAGCTGCTATATTAGACGTTGG
This sequence comes from Clostridiales bacterium CHKCI001, assembly GCA_900045905.1. Lineage (GTDB taxonomy): Bacteria > Bacillota > Clostridia > Lachnospirales > Lachnospiraceae > Fimimorpha. The sequence continues at coordinate 39,073 of FCNS01000038.1, forward strand.
AGGAGAGTCAACAAGGCCAGGGCATATACAAGTAAGTGACGAAGAAGAAATCGAACGTGTTGTACCGGTGATTTGTGAGATAAAAAAACGATTTGATATTCCTATTTCTATCGATACGTATAAATCGAATGTAGCATCTGCGGCAATTGAAGCAGGAGCCGATATGGTTAATGATATATGGGGATTAAAATATGATTCGAATATGGCAAAGTTGATTGCACAAGCAGAGGTTTTCTGTTGTCTGATGCATAATCGATCCGAAGCGATATATCAGAATTTTTTACAAGATGTTTATACCGACTTAGAAGAGAGTGTTTCTATTGCGAAACAAGCAGGAATTTCTAATGATAAAATTATCTTAGATCCAGGAATCGGATTTGGAAAAACCTTAGAACATAATTTACAATTAACCAATCATATGGAATCTCTTTTAAAACTTGGATATCCACTTTTGCTTGGCACAAGCCGGAAGTCTATGATTGGATTAACGTTAAACCTTCCAGTACAAGAGCGAGAAGAAGGAACTATTGTTACAACCGTTATGGCAGTTATGAAAGGATGTGCGTTTGTTCGGGTTCATAATGTGGAGGCAAATCGACGTGCCATTGAAATGACGGAGGCAATTATACATTCCTAATCTAAGAAATAGTAGATAGAAAGGCTTGGTAAAAATATGGATAAGATTAAAATTATAGATCTAGAAGTATTTGCAAATCATGGAGTGTTTGAAGAAGAACAGAAATTAGGGCAGAAGTTTCTTGTCAATGCGGTTTTGTATACTAGTACGAGAGCAGCAGGAAGGAGTGATAATCTGGAATGCTCCATTGATTATGGAAGGATTGCAACACAGATTACAACATTTTTGAAGGAAAATACATTCCAATTAATCGAAGCCGCAGCAGAGAAACTGGCAGAAAATTTACTTCTTCATACAAAAGGTTTAGAACAGATTACATTAGAAATAAAAAAACCTTGGGCACCAGTGGGACTTCCTCTTAAAACCGTATCGGTAGAAATTACAAGGGGATGGCATGAGGCTTATATTGCATTTGGCTCAAATATGGGAGATAAAATGGGATATATTCAACATGCCATTGATAGAATTCGGACGCATCCATGTATTTGTGTGGAACAAGTTTCTTCTATTATAGAGACTCAACCATACGGGGGAATAAAACAAGATGTTTTTCTAAATGGATGTTTAAAAATAAAAACGATATTGGAACCATTGGAATTATTGGATTTTATGCAGCAGTTAGAACAAGAGGCACATAGAGAACGAATCGTTCATTGGGGACCTAGAACGTTGGATTTGGATTTATTATTCTACGATAATCAGATTATGAATAGTGAACATTTGAACTTGCCACATCCAGAAATACAAAAAAGAACGTTTGTATTAAAACCAATGGTAGAAATTGCACCTTATTATCGACATCCAGTTACAGGACAAACAATGAAAGAACTATTGGAGTTGTTACAGGGAATTCACTAAAAAATCTTAGGAGGAAACTATGCTGGATCTAGAATTAATCAGAGAACAATTAGATGAAATTGATAGTGAAATAGTTACATTATTTGAGAAACGAATGCAGCTTTGTAAAGACGTAGCTGAGTTCAAAATTGAAACAGGAAAGCAAGTATTAGATCGCAAACGTGAGCAAAATAAGTTAAAAGTGCTGAAAAATCAAGTAAATGGAGATTTAAATCGCAGCGGTGTAGAAGATGTGTTTAAACAGATTATGGCAGTAAGCCGGAAATTGCAGTACCAGATATTGGCAGAACATAATAGGTTGGATGCGATTCATTTTCAGGAAATTGATCAAATAAAAAAGACGGATGTCACAGTTGTGTATCAAGGAGTCTCTGGAGCTTATAGCCAGAGTGCCATGTTTCAATATTTTGGAAAACAGATTCGACACTATTCGGTACATACGTGGGATGATGCAATGAAGGCAGTATCTAGTGGAAAAGCAGACTATGCAGTATTACCAATTGAGAATTCTAGTGCGGGAATGGTTGGAGATGTATGCGACTTATTAATAAAATATAATAATACAATTGTCGATGAATGCTATTTAAAAGTAGAACATGCGTTGATGGGTCTGCCAGATGCTTCAATGGAACAAATTCGGACCGTATACTCTCATCCACAGGGATTCATGCAATGTGCAGATTACTTAGAGTCACATAAAGAGTGGGAGACAATTAGTCTTAATAATACAGCGTTAAGTGCTCAGACTGTCCTAGAACAAAAAGATCCATCGAAGGCTGCGATTGCGAGTGAACTAGCAGCGGATTTATATGGATTAAAAATATTGGAACATGGAATTAACGATGAAAAAGACAATACAACCCGTTTTTTGATTATTGCTCCAAAGAAGATTTACCGCAAAGATGCAAAAAAGTTGAGTATTTGCTTAGAAATTGCTCATGAAAGCGGATCTTTGTATCAGACGTTATCTCATATTATTTATAATGATTTAAATATGACAAAAATAGAGTCTCGTCCAATTCCGGATAAAGCTTGGGAATATCGTTTCTTTATTGATATGGAAGGCAATTTAAGTGATTCTAGTGTCCAAAACGCATTAAGAGGAATGAAAGAAGAAGTAATGAGCTTGAAAATACTTGGAAATTATTAACAAGGAGATCAGATATGAATACAACAGATTTAATCTTATATAAGAATGCGCCGCATGAAAGTTTTTTCGTGGATATGACGTGGGTAATGGAACATTACGAAGATAAATTTTATAATAAAGAAGATGTGAAAGCATTGTATTTTGAGTGCGTAAATGAACTGATTGAGTTATCTGCTCATTATGGATTAGAGGGTAATTTATGGCACGCGTATTTAGCATTTGTAATTGCAAATGATGAAAATGCGTTTTCAATTGCATGTGAAATGACTGGAAAAGTAGATGGAAGTATATGGGAATTTGCAAAAATAGACTTTGCAGTATTCCGAGAATTGTTTGCATTTGATTTAGAGCGATTGGATCAGGCATTTGATACAAAAGTAGGGTATATATTAAAGAATTACAAAAATACAAATCAGAATGGAAATGTATTTAATCGTAGAATTCGTGATCGTATTTGTGAATTGGCCTGCCATTTGGCAGATATGCAGGATGAGGAAAGTTTTGCCTGCTGTGTCTCGGAGTTCTACAAAGAATTTGGGGTAGGAAGTTTAGGGCTTCATAAAGCATTTCGGATTAAGCATGATGAGCAAGATGAAGTGATTATTGAACCGATTACATGTACTGAACATCGAACATTGAACGATTTGGTAGGGTATGAGCGGCAAAAGAAAAAACTGATTGATAACACAAAGAATTTTATTGATGGAAAGCCTGCCAATAATGTATTATTATTTGGAGATAGCGGAACAGGAAAATCTTCTAGTATTAAGGCAATTCTGAATGAGTATTATTCTCAGGGACTGCGTATGATTGAAGTGTATAAGCATCAATTTCGGGATTTATCTTCGGTAATCGCACAAATTAAAGATAGAAACTATAAATTTATTATTTATATGGATGATTTATCATTTGAAGAATTTGAGATTGAATATAAATATTTAAAGGCAGTCATTGAAGGTGGACTGGAGCGGCGTCCAGATAATGTACTTATCTATGCAACTTCTAACCGTAGACATCTAATCAAAGAAAGCTTTGATGATACAAAGGATTATAATCCAGAACTTCACTCTTCTGATACAGTACAAGAAAAACTCTCGTTAGTTGCTCGATTTGGAGTTACAATTTATTTTGGAGCACCAGATAAAAAGCAATTCCAGGGAATTGTACGCTATTTGGCAAAGCAAGCTGATATTCATATGGATGAAGAAACATTATTGGCAGAAGCGAACAAATGGGAATTAAGCCATGGAGGATTGTCTGGAAGGACGGCTCAGCAATTTATTGACTACGTTAAGGGACAAGAAGACTAGGAATCAAACTTTTTTAGAATTTACAAAAAATTAACCTATAATCTATAACTTAATCTAACAATTATAAAGAAAACATGATATAATAATAAATGATATGGCGGTTTTGCCATTGTTGCATAGGAGTGATAAGTGCCAAAGTGCAAAAAAACATTTTATTGGGAATTTGTAGGACACAAATGTAATAGGTACTTAGAAAGTATGATAAAATTATCTGATTAAGAAAGGATTGTGAGGATATGGCAGTGACAAGAATGGCGGTCATAGATATTGGTTCTCACGAATTAGATCTGGAAATCTTTGATGTATCAGCAGCAAAGGGGATTGTTCAAGTAGATCGAATTCGTCATGCGGTAGCTCTTGGACAAGATACTTATCGTTTGAAACGAATCAGTTATCAAGTCCTGGATGAAATTTGCAAAGTTTTAAAACGCTTTGTGGAAATTATGGAGGGATATCGTGTAAATGAATATCGAGTTGTCGGAACAAGTGCATTGCGTGAAGCAGAAAATAACAGTGTTGTACTCGATCAGATACGACTTCGTACAGGGATTCATGTACAAGTATTAAGCAATTCAGAACAACGTTATATCTGCTATAAAGCAGTAGCTGCAAGGAAGCATAACTTTAACCGTTTGATTCAAAAAGGTGCTGCGTTTGTAGATATTGGTTCAGGAAGTATGCAGATTTCATTGTTTGATAAGAAATCATTAGTTACGACTCAAAACTTTAAGCTTGGAGCAATGAGAATTCGGGAAATGTTATCTAAAGTGGGGGATGACAGAACAATCTCCAAATTAGTAGGTGAGTTAATTGATAATGATATGACAACTTTTAAAAAAATGTTTTTAAAAGATAGAGAAACCAAAAATGTTATTTGCATTGGTAATGTATTAGTTTATTTTCTTAAAAAATTAAATGAAAATTCTCCAGAATGGATGACAGTACAAGAATTTAATGAAGTTTATAATTATGTTGTCGGAAGTTCTGCACGTACTATGGCAGATCGATTAAATATCCCAGTTGCATCGGCATCCCTTGTACTTCCAACGATGATGCTTTGTAAAAAGGTAATTGATTTTACGAATGCAGAGATGGTATGGATACCAGATATTAATATTTGTGATGGAGTTATTGCAGACTTGGCGGATCAAAAGAAGTTAATTCATTTGGAACATGATTTTTCTTCCGATATTATAATGGCAGCAGTAAATATCAGTAAACGTTATATGGGAAGTAAGAGTCATGGGCTGCTAATGCAAAATAATGCTACGAAAATTTTTGACAGTATGAAGCAGTATCATGGAATGGGAAAAAGAGAACGGTTATTGCTTCAAATTTCAGCGGTGCTCCATGATTGCGGAAAATATATTAGTATGAGTGCACCAGGAAACTGTGCCTATGATATCATTATGTCTACAGAAATAATTGGATTGTCTCATACAGAGAGAGAAATGGTAGCTAATATTGTACGATATAATACGGTAAGTTTCCCACCATATGAAAGATTTGACGGGAAAATGTCAGAAGCACAGTATATGACGGTACTAAAATTAACTGCAATTCTTCGCATTACCAATGCAATGGATCGAAGCCATAAGCAAAAGTTTAAAAATATTAAAACATCAGTAAAAAATCAATTATTAACGATTACAACAGAATCAATGGAAGACATTTCACTGGAACGAGTACTGTTTAAGGAAAAAGCAGACTTTTTTGAAGAAGTGTTTGGTATTCGTCCTGTATTAAAGCAAAAGAAGGGGGTCTGCTAAATGGATGATGAATTATTAAAACCAGAATATTATCGCAACCGAGAACTAAGTTGGATTCAATTTAATTATCGTGTATTGGAAGAGGCCAGAGACAAGACACTGCCATTATTTGAGCGTCTTAAATTTTTAAGTATTACTGCTTCTAATTTAGATGAATTTTTCATGGTACGTGTCGCATCTTTGAAAGATATGGTTCATGCCAAATATAAAAAACCAGATATTGCTGGATTAAAGCCAGAGGAGCAGTTAGAAAAAATATCAAAAGAGCTGCATGGGTTTGTAGAATTACAATACTCCACGTATAATCGCAGTTTACTGCCTTTATTGGAACAGGAAAATATAACAATTCTTACGTCTCATAAAAAATTAAATAAAGAGCAGAAAAAATTTGTGGATGACTATTTCATGAAAAATGTTTATCCTGTTTTGACACCAATGGCAGTTGATTCTTCTCGTCCATTTCCATTGATTCGGAATAAAACTTTAAATATTGCATCGTTAATCCGTAAAAAAGGAGAAGCAGATGCCGAATTGGATTTTGCCACTGTACAGGTTCCATCGGTACTTCCACGTATTGTAAAAATTCCATCTGAAAATGGAATTGCGATCATATTGTTGGAACAAATCATTGAACGAAATATCCATAAGCTTTATCTGAACTATGATGTAGTATGTGCCCATCCGTATCGAATTGAGCGAAATGCAGATCTTAGTATCGATGAAGAAGAAGCTGCAGATTTGCTGAAAGAGATTCAGAAACAGTTAAAGAAAAGGCAATGGGGTGAAGTAATTAAATTGGAAGTAGATGAGAAAATCAGTAAAGATCTACTTCGTATTCTGAAAAAAGAATTAAATACAAAAGAAGATGATATTTATTATATCGGAGGTCCGTTGGATCTTACATTCTTGATGAAAGTATATGGAATTGATGGATATGATCACTTAAAAACACCAAAGTATATTCCAAAGAAGGTTCCTCAAATTAATCCAGAGCTATCAATCTTTGAAAATATAAGAAAAGGTGATATTCTGCTTCATCATCCATATCAGACGTTTGATCCTGTTGTGGATTTTATTCGTCAGGCTTCTATGGATCCTCAAGTTTTGGCAATTAAACAGACACTATACCGTGTTAGTGGAAATTCACCGATTATTGCAGCACTTGCACGAGCAGCAGAAAATGGAAAACAAGTAACGGTACTGGTAGAATTAAAGGCTCGTTTCGATGAGGAAAACAACATTATCTGGGCAAAGATGCTGGAAAAGGCAGGGTGTCATGTTATTTATGGTTTGCTTGGATTAAAGACACACAGTAAAATTACACTTGTGGTAAGAGATGAAGAAGAGGGAATTCGGCGTTATGTGCATCTTGGAACTGGTAATTACAATGATGCAACGGCTAAGTTGTATACAGATTGTGGATTACTTACTTGCAATCCAGCCATTGGAGAAGATGCAACAGCCGTATTTAACATGTTATCAGGATATTCAGAACCGCTTGGATGGAATCGCCTTTCAGTCGCTCCGCTTTGGCTGCGTCATCGCTTTATCCGTTTGATTCATAGAGAAATGCAATACGCAAAAGAAGGAAAAGAGGCACATATTGTAGCTAAGATGAATTCTTTGTGTGATAAAGAGATTATTGCTACGTTGTATGAAGCAAGTAGAGCAGGTGTTAAGATTGAATTGATTATTCGAGGAATTTGTTGCTTGAAGGTTGGTATTCCTGGAATTAGTGAAAATATTTCAGTGCGTTCCATTGTAGGTAATTTCCTAGAGCATAGCCGTATTTTTTATTTCCATAATGGAGGAGCGGAAGAAGTCTATATGGGAAGTGCGGACTGGATGCCTCGTAATTTGGACAAACGAGTAGAAATTCTATTCCCAGTGGAAGATCCAAATTTAAAAGAAGCGGTAAAGCATATTTTACAAGTAGAATTAGATGATACAATAAAAGCACGTATTTTACAAAAAGATGGACATTATGAACGTGTGGATCGTCGCGGTAAGCCATCCATTAATTCACAAGAAGTATTTTGTGAAGAGGCAGCAGCTGCTGAAAAACAAGAAAAAGAAATGATTGGTCGAATCTTTATTCCAATGGAACATCCAGAAGAATAAAACGAAAAAAACATCCACTGGATGTCTTTTGCATATCACGATAATAAAAAAATATGGGCAGTTGAAATGGTTGTTTTACAACTTTTTCAACTGCCCATTATTTTTGTAGTATAATGTTTAATAACCTTCTCGTCGTCTTTGTTTCCTTAGTTCATAACGCTTTTTTCCGCCTTCCCATTCTGCTTTCTCGCTCTCTGTTTCAATAATCAAACCAGGTACTTTGACAGGATGTCCATCTTTATCAATTGCTACGAAAATAAGGTAGGCACGGTTAATAGAGTGACGCTCTCCTGATAAATCTTCCGTATACGTATCAACTCGGACTTCCATAGAAGAAGTTCCGACATAAGTAAGATGAGCAATTAATACGACCATATCATTAATGGATGCACCAGCTTTAAAATTTAGATTATCAATTGCAGCAGTAGTTACTTCGCATTGAGCATGACGTTTGGCAACGATTGCGGCAATTTCATCAATCCATTGCATAAGAATACCTCCAAATAATCGGCCATACGTATTCATATGCTGTGGATGCAAAATGTAAACCTGTTCCGTTTTAGAATCTGATACATGCTTTTCTTGTTTCATATAAAAAACCCCCAGATAATAGATAAGTTCAGTGCAAAGAGAGTGCTCTTTGGCTCTGATAATTTAATTATATATCTTTTCTGAATGAGTGTAAAGATGGGATAAAAGGCTATGTGTGTACAAATAAATTATGAGAATCAGTTGATTTATCATAAATTCTATGATACACCTGTATGTGAGAATTGAACTTACATGAGTGAATCAAACAGGAAAGTAATTGTTAAACCGATAAATCGAGTAAATGTAAGAAATATTTAAGAAAATTTTTTAAATTTTTAACAGTTTCTTTTGGTATGATTAGAAACGAGAAATAAGACATTCAGGAGGGGAACATCATGTATCGTATTTTAGTCTGTGATGATGACAAGGAAATCGTAGATGCGATTGAAATATACTTAAAACAAGAAGGTTATGAAATCTTAAAGGCCTATAATGGAATTGAAGCATTAAAGATAATCCAAGAAAATGAAATTCATTTATTGTTAATTGACATTATGATGCCAAAGATGGATGGGATTCGTGCAACATTAAAATTAAGAGAGGAAAGTCAGATTCCAGTTATTATTTTATCTGCAAAATCAGAAGATACGGATAAAATATTAGGGTTGAATATTGGGGCAGATGATTATATTACGAAACCATTCAACCCATTAGAATTAATTGCAAGAGTTCGTTCTCAAATCCGTCGTTATACTTCTTTTGGAACAATGCAGCAGGCAAAAGAGAATGAGATCTATCGTTCTGGCGGACTTTGGATTGATAATGATAAAAAAATTGTCATGGTAGATGATGAAGAAGTAAAATTAACGCCAATTGATTATAAGATTTTGTTACTTCTTTTAAAAAACGCAGGAAAAGTATTTTCAATTGAAGAAATCTATGAAACAGTCTGGAAGGAGCAAGCCTTTGCAGCAGACAATACGGTTGCAGTGCATATTCGGAGAATCCGGGAAAAAATTGAAATTAACCCAAGAGATCCGAGATATTTAAAAGTAGTATGGGGAATTGGATACAAAGTAGAAAAGTATTAAATAAAGAGAGGAGAAGGTGCCTATGTGGAAGCGTTCCAATAGTTGGAGAGTAAGTATGTGGATTATCAATATTATTTGTTTTCTGTTAATTTTATTCTCTGTAGTTTTGTACATTGTTTTTCAAGAAAATCGAGAGATAAGAAGTATATTAGTGGGTTGGAATTATTCTTTTGCTAGAAATGTTAACACAATGGTGAGATTAATTCCATTGGAAACAATTGTACTTCTTATTTCACTGATTTATTTAATTGTTTCAGCAGGACGTCGGAAAGGGTCTGCGCAGATTTATTTAAGTCGTTACGATAAAATTCCAGGTGAACTGATTGTTTTAATTGTAATCATGGCAGGTATTTTTTTCAGTCTTTCTGGTTTCGTTTTTAACTTTACTAGTACAGTGGACTATATCATATACATGGATTATTATCTTTTCAATCCTACTGAGTTGATTTTAGCAACTCTTACAATATTAGGTGTAATTTTTGCTGAATATTTATTTTTTTTGATTGTACTGATGCGGATAGTACGAAGACGAAAAGCGGGAATTGGATATTGGGATACTAGTATTTTTCATATACTTGGAGAGAAAGCAGTTTGCATGTATGATGCACGTAAAGAGGTAGGAAGGCTTTTATTATTATTAATTGGAGGTACTGTGTGCTTTTTCATCTGTTCCGCTTTTGCATCTGGTTCGGGATTGATGGCCGCTCTGGGAGTTTTGGGAATGGTTTTTATTCCATTTTTTATGTTAAAGAGATTAATTCAAGAAGCTATTTGGAGAAATCGTATTTATGAGGGAATTAATCATATTGCAGAGGGCGATCCTGGATATAAAATAGACTTAGATGGAATGAAATCAAATGAAAAAAAAGCAGGGGAACAAATTAATAATTTAGGAGAAGGATTGCAAATAGCAGTGACACAGGCTACCAAAAATGAAAGGTTGAAGTCAGAGCTGATTACCAATGTTTCTCATGATATTAAAACACCGCTTACTTCAATTATTAATTATGTGGATTTGATTAAACGAGAAAATATAGAAAATGAAAAGGTGAAGGAATATATTAAAGTTTTAGATGAGAAGTCTCAGCGGCTGAAACATTTAACAGAGGACTTAGTGGAAGCATCGAAAGCAAACACGGGTAATTTAACATTGGATATGGAAAAAATTGACTTTATGCAGTTGATTCATCAAACAATAGGAGAGTTTCAGGATAAGTTTGAGGAACGACAGTTAAAAACAGTGATTAAGCTGGATAAGAGTCCTGTTTGGATTTATGCGGATGGAAGAAGAGTTTGGCGTGTAATGGAAAATCTTTTGCAAAATATTTATAAATATGCCATGCCACAGACTCGTGTTTATATTGAATCGGTTACAACATCAAAAAAAACAACCGTTACAATTAAAAACATTTCAGAAAATCCATTAAATATTCCTGCTTCAGAACTGACAGAGCGATTTATTCGAGGAGATGTAGCGCGAACAACAGAGGGAAGCGGACTTGGACTTTCGATTGCTAAAAGTTTAACTGAATTAATGAATGGAACATTTGAACTTTATTTAGATGGAGATTTATTCCGAGTATCAATTGGATTTGATCGAATGGGAGTAAAGAAAGAAGCACAAAAAGCAGAGGAAGAAGAAAAGAAAAAAGCAAATGCATTTGATTGGGAAGAGTTTTTGAAAAAACCAGATCAGAAAAAAGAGGAAGAGGTTCCAAATACAGTATCAGAAACATTAAAGAAGCAGAAAATAACCTTAATATCAATGTGGAAAAGTCTTGCAGATGAAGTGAAGCATTTAAATTTAAAAGAGAAAAAATAAGTATAATTAAGTAAAATGTGGCCATATCCCTCAGATTGTATTCTCATTAAATAAGAATACGATCTGAGGGATTTTTAATGAAAATTTGAGTGAATTTGATGGATTTTGATTGAATATCAGAGTATAATTATAATAGAAAATGTGAAGCATAGTAGTACAGTAAGTCGGACCAATACGTAAATCGATCAATATCAATCATATAATCGATAAAAATGTGAATGATTTTGAATGTTTTTGAGAGAAAATGATTGACATTTCAAAAATCTATGCTATAATAAAAACATCAAAGGAGAAAAAGACATGTTAACAGAAGAACGCTATCATGAAATCTTGGATTTGTTGAATAGTAAGGGGGCTGTTACGGTTGTAGAATTAACTAAGCTTCTCAAAACTTCAGAATCCACGATTCGCCGAGATTTAAATGCTTTAGCAAAACTTGGAAAATTAAATAAAGTCCATGGTGGAGCAACTGCATTGGAAAGGGTTATGCAAGATGAAGAAGATATGCAGGTAAAATCTCAGCGGTTTCAGAGAGAAAAGGAAGAAATCGCTCAATATGCTGCATCTCTTATACGAGATGGAGATTTTATTTATATTGATGCAGGAAGCACAACAGATAAGCTGGTAGATGTAATTAACAATATCAATGTAACTTATGTGACCAATGGAATTATTCATGCAAGAAAGTTAACCCAAAAAGGATGTAAAGTTTATGTAATTGGAGGACAGTTTAAACCTGTTACCGAAGCGATTATAGGGGCACAGGCATTAAAATGCATTGAAACATTTAATTTTACAAAATGTTTTTTGGGAACCAATGGGATTGATAAGATTTGTGGTTACACAACACCAGATGTGGAAGAGGGTTTGGTAAAAGCAGAAGCAATAAAACGAAGCTTTGTTTCATTTATATTAGCGGATCATTCTAAATTTGATGCAGTTTCCGCTACTGTATTTGGGAAATTGCGTCAAGCATGTATTATTACCGATGAACTGCCTGATGAGTCATATCGGGACATAACAGTAGTTAAGGAGGTACTCAAATGATTTACACAGTAACATTTAATCCAGCGATTGACTATGTTGTTCGGATGGATCAATTTATTCTGGACACTGTGAATCGTACAATTGCGGAAGAAATTTACTATGGGGGCAAGGGAATTAATGTTTCAACTGTTTTAAAAGAATTAGGACAAGATTCCGTTGCACTTGGATTCATTGCTGGTTTTACTGGAAATGAGATTGCACAGGGACTGAAAGAACAGGGAATTCAAACAGATTTTATTTGTTTAAAAGAAGGAATGTCCCGCATTAATGTAAAAATTAAAGCGCAGCAAGAAACGGAAATCAATGCACAGGGACCACATATTGATGCATCAGCACTAGATACACTATTCAAAAAGTTAGATTTACTTAAAGAAGGGGATGTGCTTATTTTAGCAGGAAGTATTCCATCTTCTATGCCAGAAGACAGTTATGAGCAGATTATGAAGAGACTGGATAAAAAAGGTATTTTAACAGTAGTAGATGCAACTCAAAATTTACTTGTGAATGTATTAAAGTATCATCCATTTTTAGTAAAGCCAAATAATCATGAACTTGGAGAGATTTTCCATACTGTGTTAAAGACAAGCGATGAAATTATAGAAGCTGCCAAAAAATTGCAGCAAATGGGAGCTAGAAATGTATTAATCTCTATGGCTGGAGATGGTGCTATACTGGTAGATGAAAATGGAGAAATTCATCAGATTGGAGTACCAAAAGGAACGGTTCAGAATTCAGTTGGAGCGGGAGATTCTATGGTAGCTGGATTTGTGGCAGGATACTTAGAAAAGAAAGACTATCTTTATGCCCTGCGACTTGGGACGGCATCTGGAAGTGCAACTGCATTTTCAAAAGGACTTGCTGTAAAAGAAGAGATTGAACGATTACTTCAAGAAGTATAACGAATATTAAGAAAGGGGTATTTCTATGCGTATTACGGAGTTACTGAAAAAAGACGCCATTCTGCTTGGTGCTGCACCAAAAGATAAAAATGAAGCGATTGATATTCTGGTTGGATTACATGCTAAAGTTGGAAATATTACAGATAAGGCGCAGTATAAAGCTGGTATTTTAGAAAGAGAAGAAGAAGGAACCACTGCAATTGGAGAGGGGATTGCAATTCCTCATAGCAAAAATGCAGCAGTAAAAAAAGCTGGCATTGCATCTATGACAGTGCCAGCAGGAGTGGACTATGATTCTATGGATGGGGAGCCATCTAATTTATTCTTTATGATTGCAGCTCCAAAAGATGGGGCAGATGTACATTTGGATGCATTGGCAAGGCTTTCTACATTGCTGATGGATACAAAGTTTCGTACCAATTTGTTAGCAGCTAAAAATGCAGATGAATATTTAAAAGTAATTGATAAGGCAGAAAAAGAGAAGTTCGGAGAAGAAGAACAGGAAGAGAAAAAAGAAAATGCACCTGTGGCAGCAGGAGGATATCGTGTCTTGGCAATCACAGCGTGTCCGACAGGTATTGCACATACCTATATGGCAGCAGAAGCATTGGAGACAAAAGGAAAAGAACTTGGAATTCCAGTAAAAGCAGAAACACAGGGATCTGGCGGTGCAAAGAATATTTTGACCAGAGAGGAAATTGAGGCAGCCGATGGTATCATTATTGCAGCCGATAAAAATGTAGATTTGGCTCGTTTTGATGGAAAGAAAGTATTAAAAACAAAAGTGGCAGATGGAATTCATAAGCCAGAGGAATTAATTCAACGTATTGTAAATGGAGATGCACCTGTTTATCATCATTCCGGAAATTCTACAGTATCCGAAGAACAAGATGATGAGAGCGTTGGAAGAAAGATCTATAAGCACTTGATGAATGGTGTTTCTCATATGCTTCCATTTGTTATCGGTGGAGGTATCTTAATCGCAATCGCCTTCCTATTGGATGATCCAAATATTGATCCATCTAATTTTGGTAAAAATACTCCAGTTGCAGCGTTCTTTAAGACGATTGGAGATACAGCATTTAGTTTCATGCTTCCAATTTTAGCTGGTTATATTGCAATGAGTATTGCAGATCGTCCTGGTTTAGTAGCTGGATTTATTGGCGGCACATTAGCTTCTAGTGGTATTACATTTACAAACTTGGAAGAAGGAATGTCAGCTGGATTTATTGGTGCATTATTTGCAGGATTTTTAGCAGGATATTTAATGGTTGGAATTCGCAAACTATGTGATCATTTGCCGTCAGCGCTAGAGGGAATTAAACCAACTTTGATTTATCCAGTATTGGGCGTCTTGCTTATGGGTGCCATTATGTGTGCAGTAAATCCATTTTTTGCAATGTTAAATAATGCCTTAACAAATGGATTGAATTCTATGGGTGGAAGCAGTAAAATTTTACTAGGATGTATTTTAGGCGGTATGATGTCAATTGATATGGGTGGTCCATTTAATAAAGCTGCGTATGTGTTTGGTACAGCTGCTATTTCTAATGGAGATTATGATATTATGGCAGCCGTTATGATTGGCGGTATGGTACCTCCAATTGCAATTGCACTTTGTACTACCTTTTTTAAGAATCGTTTTACGGAAAATGAGCGTAAGTCTGGTGTGGCAAACTATGTGATGGGACTTTGCTTTATTACAGAAGGAGCGATTCCATTTGCGGCATCCGATCCACTTCATGTACTTCCTTCATGTATTGTTGGTTCGGCAGTGGCAGGAGGAATCTCTATGGCAATGGGATGTACGTTACGGGCACCTCATGGAGGTGTATTTGTATTTCCAGTAGTTGGAAATGTAGTAGGGTATGTGATTGCATTAATCATTGGTTCATTGATTGCAATGACGTTGCTAGCAATTTTGAAAAAACCGTTAACACAAAAAAATTAATTCTTTGTTATAAAATGAAGTCAATCAGAATATGATATACTACAACAGAACAAAAAGCTAATATCCAAAATTTGAATATAAACCCTTGTTTGCCTTAAGAAAGAAACCGTTGGAACTGAACCTTCCAGCGGTTTCTTTCTTGTTATCATGATATGCAAAAGAAAGCTTAAATGGAGGTTTCTTTTGTTGTGGTATGTAAAAAGAAGTTCCAGAGAAGGTTTCTTTTGTTTCTATATAAAAAATGCACCTAAACTGGGAAATTAAGTGTTATATATTATAGTAAAGAAAAGTACAAAAATCACCTTTTGAATGCAGAATAGGCAGTCCCCTGGTTCAAGTGCGTGGAGCACTAGGCGGGACAAGCAATCCCTAACTTCCAATGTAGTAGATACTAATGATGGGAGGGGATGCGTATTTTTAATTTGGTGTGGAAAGGTTTGGTGCAGATTATGAGAAAGAAAAAATTAATTCAGCAGGCTTTTTTGTCTTATGCGGAATTAGAGATGAAGAAAATCCCAGATGATTTGCAGATTGATCAAAGTGTTACACCACAATTTGAACAGAATCTGGAAAAACATTTGCAGCAGCAAGATGCACAGAAACAATTCAAACATTTACAACAGCGCAGAATCTGGAAAGCATCCATTACAACGGCAGTGATGTTTTGTATCGTGCTAGGAGCTTATATGTATCAGAGGAAAAATGATAGATATGGGGAGACACTAGGAATATATACATCAAGTGAAGAAGAAACGAATATTGACAAATCTACTAATGAAATAAGTGAAACCGAACAGGTAGATCAGGAAACTGGAGGGGCAGAGCAGACGAATTCTGGTGTTGAGATGGAAAACAGTTCCATAGGTGAGGAGAATGATTTTTGGGAAATGCCTGAAAGAGTAGATGGAGAAAGTCTGGTGCAGGAATATGATGGATTACAGGGGGAATCTTTGGTAGAGTTTGCTGTCAATATTGGAATACCAATCATAAAAGAGAATCGTTATAATGTTGGTTATTCGCCATCTGCACTTTATGATGTATTAAAAATACTTTCTGGAGGAGCAGAAAAAGAAACAAAGCAGGAATTATTAAATTTATTAGCACAATCAGAAACTACATTAGAAGAGGGGGAATTAGATGGAACAAGCGCAGAAAACACGGCAGGAATATCATCCGCTCTTTGGATTGCACAGACGTATAATGGAGAAGAAATTAATATAAATCCAGAATTTATTGCGAATGTATCCCAAAAAGCAGATATATATCAAGTAGATTTTGGGATGCGCCCTATAGAGCAAATGAACCAGTGGTTGAAAAGTCACCAGGATATTCTGCCAAACTTAGAAGTGGAGATAGAACCAGATAGTCAGATTTATATTTTGAATACCATTGACTTAGAAATGAAATGGAATCATAGTTTTGATCCAACACAAAATACATTAGAGGGTTTTATTCGTGAAGATGGAACAGAAGAGATCTGTGAATTTATGAATCAAGTACAAGTAAGTCGGATACTGGAAGGGGAAATATATTGGGCATCTTCATTAGAAATGGATCATGGATCTATGTTTTTTGTTCTTCCAAAAGAGAATGCAACAATACAAGAAATCTGTCAGTCTTCTTCACAGTTAAATGAAATTATTAATAAGATGTTATGTCAAGAAGGACAGAGAAAAAATGTAACATGGAAGATTCCAAAATTTTTCTATAAAAATAGTATATCGGCAAGGAACGCATTAATATCCAATGGATTAGAACATATTTTTACAAATGAATCTCAATTGGGAGGGATTTCAGATCAGCCATTAAGTCTAACACAGTTGCTGCAAACAGTGTCGATTGAGTTGAATGAATATGGCGTGAATTCAAGTAGTGCTTCTGAAACAGCAATCCAAGAAAATGGTCTGGAATCAGAAGAGATGTTTTTAAATCGTCCATTCTTCTATGGAATTGAGCAAAATGGACGTTTCGTGTTTTTAGGAATTTGTGAAAATCCATTGAGATCATAGATAAAATCTGCACAGCAGCAAAAGTGGAATTAGGAGGAAAGTATGATCAGTTTTTTTATGCTGATTGACAGTGAGACAGATAAAGAAAAATTTAAAAAACTGTATGAGGCTTATCAAAAAAAGATGCTGTATGTAGCATATCAAATTTTAAATAATCAACAGGATGCAGAAGATGTTGTACAAGATTCATTTTTAGCGATTGCGAGACATATCTCTTCGATTGGTAATGTAGGAGAAGCTCGAACAGGATTATATTTAATGAAAACAGTAAAAAATAGAGCATTAAATTTGATTCGGAGTAGAAAGGAAACGGTAAGTTGGGATGAGATTGCGTTGTCAACACCAGATAATATTCAAGAAACAATGTGTATAAAAGAAGAAGTGAAACAAGTGTTGGATGCGATCTATCAACTGAAAGAAAATTATCGGGATGTGTTATGTCTTCATTTTTTAAATCAACTTACAACAAAAGAAATTGCGGATGTATTAGGAAAAAATCATAATACTGTAAAGACAGAACTGCGGAGAGGAAAAAAGCAGCTATTTCAGCTGATAAATAAAAAATTTTAAATAAGCAGTACAAAAAATTGAGAGAGGAGTGGAACATATGAAGAAGCGAATTTTAGTATTATTATGTATCGGAGCAATGTTAATAGGGGGCTGTGGAGGAATAGGATTGAATCCTTCTGAAGCGAATATTCAAAAAAATGAAGTAGTTACCGTTGCAGAAGCGAAAAAACCAGATTATATTATGCATGAAAAAGGAATGGACAGTGAAGAGATTTATTGGGATGGTAATTCGGTTGATTGGAGTCAATACCAGCTGGATCAAGCATTTCAAAATGCTTTGGTTCAGTTCGCAGCGAAAACAACAGCGAAAGTAATGGAAAGAAATAATGAAAATTTATGTTATTCTCCAATTAGCCTTTATTATGCATTGTCTTTAGCTGCAATTGGATCGAGTGGACAGACAGAACAGGAATTATTAACGTTACTTGGAGTAGAAAACAGAGAGGTATTAAAAGATCAATGTGATAAGTTGTATCATATATTGTACACTGATACGAATGAGTCAGTAATTCAGCTGGCGAATTCGATTTGGAAAGCTTATGATGAGGGAGAAGAAGCAATCGCATTAAAGGAAACTTATATAAAAGATGCAAGTGAGCAGTTATTTTCCTCTATTTACGAGGTAAAACGGATAGAAGCAGAAGATCGGATTGCTCAATGGATTTCCAAACAAACGAATGGATTCCTTAATCCAACGTCCAGCAAAAAGCCAGTGGAATGGGATCTTGCATTAATTAACGCAGTCTATTACAGAGATCAGTGGGTGAATCGTTTTCCAGAGCAGTTAACAGAAGAAGGAGAATTTACAAAAGCAGATCAATCGAAAGTCAAATGCAGTTTTATGAATACGGAGAATCAGGCAAATGTGAAAGAAACCGACCAGTTTTTGCAGGCTTCCTTGCAATTAAAAGATTCGGAAATGTTTTTTGTATTGCCAAAGCCAGGAATTGACGTACATCAATTAATAAAATCAGAAGAAACATTAAATCAGATTTTGACAGAAGACGGGGAAACGAGATGTCAGGTAATTTGGAGAGTTCCTAAATTTAATTATGAAACATCAATCGAAAATTTGGATCAAGTCGTAAAAGAACTCGGTGTAGTTTCTGCCTTTGAAAGAAGCGATGGATTTGAAAATATGACAGATACGGAAATGTATATAGACAAAATCATACAAAAAAGTAAAATTATGATAGATGAAAAGGGGGTAGAGGCTGCTGCCTATACGGAAATTATGATGGATGAAGAGGCAGCATTAACGGAACAAACGGTTTCCATGAATTTGGATCATCCATTTATCTATGGAATTAAGAAAAATGGAAATTGCTTATTTATCGGAATTTGTGAGCAACCGTAAATAAGAAAGAATTAATGCAACATATAATGGATGTGAATGGTACGATAGAAGCTCCAACGATATAGGAAACAAAGTTGCAAAATGACCTATATTTAAGAGTAAGTAATTATCATTTTATGGTATTATAGTTTTAAAATTTGAATAAAAATATCTTCTTTCAACGAATAATTTATTTCTAATAATTGCAAATATAAGGAACTGCATTCATCCAAACAATCGTTGAAAGAAGATATTTTTTTATTATCGTGATATGCAAAAGAAAGCTCTAGTAGAGGTTTCTTTTGTTGGCCTAAAAGAAATTATGTAAGAGAATCCACAATTTCTTTTGCTAATTTTTGAAGTGTTTCAATTTGAGCTTCTTTTACAGATGATTTCACTGTAACAGTAGTATCTAAAATGGTCATATTCTTCATAGTTTCTACAATAGCACGCATATGTTTGTTTGAAGTAGCTGCCCATGTACCATTTTCAATTAAAGCGAAGGTACGGTTCTGTAAATTTAATGCCTTCATATCATTCAAAAGACTTTCTACAACTGGGTAGAGACCTCCGTTATAGGTTGGAGATGCGATTACGATATGGCTGCAACGGAATGCTTCTGAAATTAATTCCGATACATGTGTATTAGAAATATCATAAACACGCACATCTTTTACTCCTGCAGTAGACAGAGCGGTTGCTAAAATATCAGCGGCTCTTTCGGTATTTCCATACATAGAACCATACATAATTGCAACTGACTTATCTTCTGGTTCATAGGTACTCCATTTTACATACTTGTCTAAAATATATCCGAGATTATTGCGCCAAACTGGACCATGCAAAGGGCAGATCATCTGGATATCTAATCCAGAAGCCTTTTTTAATACAGCTTGTACCTGAACTCCATATTTACCAACAATATTTGTATAATAACGTCTTGCATCATCGAGCCAATCGCGGTCAAAGTTAACTTCATCATTAAACAGGTTGCCGTTTAATGCGCCAAATGAGCCAAAACCGTCAGCGGAGAATAAAATCTTTTCAGAATCTTCATAAACCATCATAACCTCTGGCCAATGAACCATTGGTGCTGCAACAAAATGAAGTGTATGAGATCCCAGAGATAAGGTATCCCCTTCTTTGATTATCATAGTACGTCCTGTTAAGTCCAGATCATAGAACTGGCCAATCATTTGCAGTACCTTTGCATTGCAAACTAATGTTGCTTCTGGATAACGGTGCATAATCTCTTCGATATTCGAGCAGTGGTCAGGTTCCATATGATTAATGATTAAGTAGTCTAATTTACGTCCGTTCAATGTATGAGCAACGTTGGCGAGAAATAATGGTGTGATGGATGGATCTGTAGTATCCATCAATGCGGTCTTTTCATCCATAATAACATAGGAGTTATAGGATACACCGCGTGGGATTGGAAATAAGTTTTCAAATAAGGCAAGACGGCGATCATTGCCACCTACCCACCAGATAGTATCAGTTACTTTTCTTGTACAGTACAATGAAAATTCCACCTTTCTTTTATTATCGTGATATGCAAAAAGAAGCTCCAGTGGAGGTTCTTTTTGTTAGTAGAGAAATAATTATGAGAAATAAGGCGATGACGAATTCATAATTATTCTGTTCATCTGGCATTACAGCCAGTTTTATTATAATACAGGAATGCAGGATTGTCACGAATTTCTTTCAAAAGAATGGAATTTTTTAGTTGATTCCAAATTTGTAAGTTGGTAGTATCTTTTTTTGCGTGAAAGAAGAAAATTATGTTATACTATAAAAAAGAAACTTGTCAAGCAAGCCCCTCATATTAATATCAACGAGTATAGGGGGGAATAAATAGTAAGGAGACTTTATGGCATTACAATTTATTTTTGGAAATTCCATTTGCGGAAAGTCAGAGTATGTATATAAAGTGATAATCGAACAGGCACAAAAACATCCAGATTGGAATTATTTGTTCCTTGTACCAGAGCAGGCGACGCTAATGACGCAAAAGGGGTTAGTGGATCAGCATCCTAGACATGCACTTGGAAATATCGATGTATTAAGTTTTCAGCGTTTGGCTTATCGGATTTTTGATGAATTATGTGTGCCAATGTTAAATATATTGGATGATACAGGAAAGGCAATGATTTTAAGAAAAGTTGCAGAAGAGAAGAAAAGTGAAATGAATGCCTTCCGAAAGAACTTGTCTCAAAATGGATTTATTCAGGAATTAAAATCGATGATTTCGGAGCTATATCAGTATGGAATTAAAGAAGAACAGTTGGGATCTTTAATATGTCAGATGAGCCGACATCCGTTATTGCAGTTAAAACTACAAGATTTGTCCGTTATTCATGCTGCGTTTCAAAAGAAACTGCAAAATGAATATATTACAGCAGAAGAACAATTAATGGTACTTTGTAACCATATTGGTCGTTCTGAAATAATAAAAAATAGTGTAATTTTATTAGATGAATTTACTGGTTTTACGCCAATTCAGTATCAGGTGCTGGAATTATTATTAATTCATGCTCGTCATGTGGTATGTTCCGTTACTGTGGGTAGTGGAATGGATCCATATCAAAAGATAGCATCCCATGAGCTTTTTTATATGAGTCATCTGATTGTAGAAAAATTGAGGGAAATGGCAATTAAAAATCATATCTCTTATGGAAAAGATAAAGAAATACCAAAAACATGGGAACGTTCATATCAGAAGAACAATGGAGCAAAGGGAAAATATGCAAATGTAATACAGGCAGAAATGCAGCACATGGAACAGCAAATTTTCCGTTATCCAAATATACAATGGAAAAAAGAAGTGCAGAGACACTGGATTTATTCTGCGAAAAATCCCGAACAAGAAGTACAGTTTGTATTGCAAGAAATACTTAGATTGGTTCGAGAAGAAGGATATCAGTATCGAGAAATTGGTATTGTGACAGGAGATCTTAACATTTATGAGCCGATTTTGACTTATCAGTTTACAAAGGCAGGGATTCCATTTTTTATTGATCAGAAAAAAAATCTATCAAGACATCCATTGGCAGAACTAGTAAGAAGTGTGATTGCAGTAATTTCTCATCGATTCTCGTATGAGGCAATTGTTTCTTATTTAAGAAATCCATTCGTACCAGTTGAGAGAGAAGTAGTGGATGAAATAGAAAACTATATTGTTGCAACAGGAATTCGAGGGAAAAAAGCATGGGAAGCAGAGTGGACTCGTGTTTATCGTGGATTGCCAAAGGAAAATCTCAAACGACTGAATGAAATACGAGAAACTATTTTAGCACCGCTTCGTATTCTAATGGATGCAAAACCAGAAGAAGGGAAATGGACAGTAAGGGAACGTTCCAAAGCATTGTTTTATTTTATGGATTCGATTCAGATTGAAAAACAATTGGATGAAATGGCAAGACAGTTTGGCGAAATAGGAGAATTTCATCGCCAAAAAGAGTATGAGCAGACTTATAAAAAAGTATTGGATTTATTGGATCAAATGGTAGAGTTAATGGGAGAAGAGGAAGTTTCAGTAGAAGAATATGGTGAAATTCTGGATTCTGGTCTGCAAGATATTCAAGTTGGTTTAATTCCGGCTACGCTTGATCGACTTTTAGCAGGAGATCTAATGCGTACACGTCTTGGAAAGGTACGTACCCTTTTTGTAATTGGAGTAAATGATGGATTACTTCCAGCCAATACAGAAAAAGGAGGAATTCTTTCTGATAGCGATCGAGAATTGATTCGCAATATGGATGTAGAATTGGCTCCAACTGCAAAAGAAGATGCGTTCACGCAGAAATTTTATATGTATTTAATGCTGACAAAGCCAACTGAGATGTTATATCTTTGCTATAGCAGACTTGATCGAGAAGGAAAAGCAATCCGACCTTCTTATCTAATCTCTACAGTTAAGAGACTTTTTCCAAACTTAAAGGAAGAAATTGCAGAACAAAAGATAAGTGGAATTCAAAGTTTGCAAAAACCTGAAAATAGTTTTGGCGTTTTGATTCAAGGGCTTCATCAATATTTAAATGGAGAAGAATGTACCTGGTGGGAAGAGTTGTATAGCTGGTATCGAAGGAATCCAAGTTATGAAAAAAAGATGGAACAAATTTTGGATGCGGCATTTTATGGCTATAAAAAAGAGATGATTTCCAAAACAATTGCGAAACGTCTTTTTTGGGAAACTCCGATGAATCATGTTACACGTTTAGAGATGTTTGCCTCTTGTGCTTATGCTCATTTTCTGGCATATGGGCTGAATTTAGAACCAAGAGTTCAGTATCAGCTCGCAGCAGTGGATTATGGGAACATTTTTCATCGTTCAATCGAGTATTTCTTTGGAAAGGTAAAAGAAAAGCAGCTGGATTGGACACAATTAAATGTATCTCAGCGAATACAGACCGTGAATGAGTGTGTGCAAGAAGTTGCAAAGGATTATGGTAATACTATTTTGCAAAGTTCTGCCAGAAATCAGTATTTAGTACAGCGTTTGCAGCGAATGACCGATCGGACGGTTTGGGCATTGGCAGAACAGTGGAAAGATGGGAACTTTGAACAGTCGTTAAGTGAAGCTGGATTTACATCGAGTGATGAATTAGAAGGAATGAAGCTGCCATTGGAGGAAGGAGTTACGATGGCATTACAAGGGCGAATTGATCGAGTCGATGTAGCAGAAGATGAGGAAAATGTCTATGTAAAAGTTATTGATTATAAATCGGGAAGTACCGATTTTGATTTAACGAAAATCTATCATGGACTTCAGCTTCAATTGATTATTTATCTGGAAGCTGCATTAGAAATGGAGAAAAAGAAACATCCAGATAAGACGATTGTTCCAGCTGGAATCTATTATTATCATATCAAAGATCCAATTGTAGAACAAGACAATCCAGAAGATAAACAAGCGGTACAAAAGGCGGTAAAAAGAGAACTTAGAATGGACGGGTTAACAAACTCCGATCCAGAAATTTTAGATCGTATTGATCATTCAGGTAATAAAAAATCAGAAATTGTCAAAAATCTGGAACGAAGAGAGGATGGGAAAGCAACAAGCCGTTCTATGGTGGCAGACTGTAACCAGATGAAACAGCTTTGTCAATTTGGATTAAAAAAGGCGACACAGCTTGGAAAAGAAATGCTTTCTGGGAATATAGCAATCAATCCTTATGAATATAAAAAGACAAATTCTTGTGAATACTGTGAGTTTAAATCGATCTGTGGGTTTGACAGCCGTCTCGAAGGATTTGGATATCGAAGATTACAAAAGATGAAGCCAGAAGAACTATGGGAGGCTTTAAAAAAGAACAAATAAATTATATGTAAAAAATATTTCATTGATTTTTGTTTGTAGAAAAATAGGAAGTTTTCTGAAACTAGTCCAATATCGGAAAACTTCCCTTTACTTTATAATTGAGTTTTTATATAATAAAGAATGTATAAGTGAAGGAGAAATTCTGAAGCTTAAGTTAAGTTGTTAAGTTTGAAGCAGTTTAACAAAAAATAAGGACCTTTCAAAATTCTAATGAATTGAATAAAGTAAGCACACAGAAGGCCTCTCCCTCTGTGTGCTTACTTTGAATTAATCATTATATTGGAAAAGAAAAAAGGAAGTATTTATAAAAATTAATAGTAATAGATTTGTAAGAAAATTGTAATAATATAACACTTGAATGATAAATAAAAAACAGCTATAATAAAAATACAAAGAAAATTTAGTTTGAATTCTAAAAATAGAAAAAATAGTGCTATTTTCTTTGTGTAGATAAAAGAAAGATAATTTTCCATGAAGATACATGAAAAGTGTTTGGATTTATCTAAAATAATTGTTTCACATCATTATAAATGAGCAGGCAGAAACTCTCTCCATCTGCCTGCTTATTTTTGTATAAAATAAGCCAAATGAGAATCTATTTATTCTCATTTGGCTTATGAGTAAAGCGTTCAAAGTTTTATTTATTTTTTTCAATTTCTGCCATCTTCATTGCACGAACCTTTAAGGAAAGTCCAAACAGATTGATGAATCCTTCTGCATCATGATGATCGTATAAATCACCTGTTGTGAAAGATGCAATGCTTTCATTATATAAGCTGTATGGAGAAGTTGTTCCCTGTTTAATGATGTTACCCTTATATAACTTCATTTTAACTTCGCCTGTAACATATTCTTGGGTAGAAGTGATGAATGCCTGTAATGCATCACAGAGTGGTGTGAACCATTTTCCTTCATATACTAAGTCTGCAAAACGATTGTCAATTGTTTTCTTAAATGCCATTGTGTCACGGTCTAATACGAGTTCTTCTAATTGCTGATGAGCTTCGATTAAGATTGTTCCGCCTGGTGTTTCATATACCCCACGGGACTTCATTCCTACTACACGGTTTTCTACGATATCGCAAATACCAATGCCATGTTTTCCGCCAAGTGCATTTAAGTCCTTTACAATATCAGAAACTTTTTTCTTTTCTCCATTAATGGCTACAGGAACACCTTTTTCAAATGTTAAGGAGATAATTTCGCCTTCTTCTGGAGCTTTTTCTGGAGTTACACCTAATACTAATAAGTGGTCATAGTTAGGAGCCTGTGCAGGATCTTCCAATTCCAAACCTTCATGGCTGATATGCCATAAGTTACGGTCACGGCTGTAGCTGGAATCTGCGGAGAATGGAAGGTCAATTCCATGTTGCTTGCAGTACTCAATTTCTTCCTCACGGGAACTCATACCCCATGTTTCATTGCATCTCCAAGGTGCAATAATCTTTAAGTCTGGAGCTAATGCTTTAATTCCTAATTCAAAACGAACTTGGTCATTACCCTTACCAGTAGCACCATGACAAATAGCAACAGCACCTTCTTTTCTTGCCACTTCTACTAGTTTTTTAGCGATTAATGGACGAGCCATAGAAGTTCCTAATAAATATTTATTTTCATAAACGGCATTTGCTTGAACACATGGAACCACATATTCGTCACAGAATTCATCTACAACGTCTAATACATATAATTTTTCAGCACCAGATAATTTTGCTCTTTCTTCTAAACCGTCTAATTCGTTTCCTTGTCCAACATCAATACAACAGCAAATGACATCATAATTATAGTTTTCCTTTAACCAAGGAATAATGGCTGTTGTGTCCAATCCGCCTGAATATGCTAATACAACTTTTTCTTTCATAATTACTTTACCTCCTAATGTCATAACTAGTGTTATGCATCTTCCTATTTTTAAAACAATTCTATTTTATTTCCTTTTAAAGAAGGTGTCAATCGAATATTGGCATCTTATTTTATCTCATAGGAAATAATATTCTAAATTAAAGCGTTAAAGTAACGATCCTATGAGATAAAAAGCACTCCATGCAGGATGCACACTCGCATGTAGGGAAATTGTTGCTTCTCAACCATGCTCGGCGCACAAAGTGTGCAAGACCCTCATGAGTGAGGGGGGGGAGAGCTGAAGTGGGGTTGCCCACTTTGTTTTGTATCAGTGGAAAGGAAGGGGCTTTCTTTTTTGCTTCTTTCCTGCTGACATTTCATACTATACAACATTGAGGAGGAGATTGCAAGTAGAAAAAACAAAAAAAATTAAAAAATAGTTGCATATTATGCACAAAAGATGTATCATATATGAATAAAATAGCAGGATTTAATGAATATAATCAATAATAATGCATAATTTATAAAAGTAGAAAGAATGAAAATCCTGGAAAGGCTGTACAAAGCAGAAAACAAGAGTTAAAATAGCCAAGGAAAATTCAAATAAAATTTAGGATTTTCTAAGCTGTTACAGATTATGAAAAAAGGAAGAGGAGATTATGATTAAAGTAGGAATTATTGGATCAACTGGTTATGCAGGAAATGAATTGGTTCGTCTTTTGCTTCAGCATAAAGACACTGAAATTATATGGTATGGTTCTAGAAGTTATATTGAGGAAAGATATGCGTCGGTTTATCGCAATATGTTTCAATTAGTGGATGCAACATGTCTGGATGACAATATGGAAGCACTTGCAGAGCAGGCGGATGTAATCTTTACTGCAACGCCACAAGGGCTTTGTGCATCATTAGTAACAGAAGATATTTTAAACCAGACAAAAATTATAGATTTAAGTGCAGATTTTCGTATTAAAGATGTAGAAATTTATGAAGCTTGGTATGGGATCAAACATAAGAGTCCTCAATTTATTAAAGAGGCTGTTTATGGACTTTGTGAGATAAATCGGGAACAGGTAAGAAATGCTCGAATTGTTGCAAATCCGGGCTGTTACCCGACTTGTACAACACTTTCTATTTATCCATTATTAAAGGAAGGTTTGATTGATCCAAATACGATTATTGTAGATGCAAAGTCTGGTACGTCGGGTGCAGGACGAGGTGCGAAGGTCAATAATTTGTATTGTGAAGTCAATGAAAATATAAAAGCATATGGAGTGGGGACACATCGTCATACTCCTGAAATTGAAGAACAACTTGGATATGCGGCAGGTACAAAGGTTACGATTAACTTTACCCCTCATTTGGTACCAATGAATCGTGGAATTTTAATTACAGCCTATGCTTCCTTGACAAAAAAGGTTACATACGAAGAGATAAAAGCAGTTTATGATAACTATTATAAGACGGAACCATTTGTCCGTGTGTTAGAAAAAGATGTACCACCAGAGACACGCTGGGTAGAGGGAAGTAACTATGTAGATGTAAACTTTAAAATTGATCCAAGAACCAATCGTATTATTATGATGGGAGCGATGGACAATCTTGTAAAAGGAGCGGCAGGTCAGGCAGTTCAGAACATGAATTTAATGTTTGGACTTCCAGAAACACAGGGATTAGAACAAGTTCCAATGTTTCCATAAAAGAGAGGAGAGTAATTATGAAACGGATTGATGGAGGTGTAACAGCACCACAGGGCTTTTTGGCAGCAGGATGTGCAGCTGGGATTAAAGCAGAAGAAAAAAAAGATATGGCTTTAGTATATAGTAATGTTCCATGTAATGGAGCAGGTGTATTTACAACAAATGTAGTAAAAGCGGCTCCCGTAAAATGGGATAAATTCGTTGTAGAAGAGGCGAATTATGTGCAGGCAGTTGTAATTAATAGCGGAGTAGCAAATGCATGTACAGGAGAAGAAGGATATCAATACTGTGTTGATATGGCACAGGAAGTTGGAATCGAGTTGAATCTTCCAACCCATACCGTATTGGTTGCTTCGACTGGAGTGATTGGACGTCAGCTTCCAATGGACAAAATTAAAGAGGGAATCCATACGTTAGTTCCAATGCTTGGAGATACAAGAGAACATGCATTGCAGGCAGCAGAAGCGATTATGACCACGGATACGAAATCAAAAGAAGTCGCAGTGGAGACAGAAATCGATGGTAAAATGGTTACAGTAGCAGGTATGTGTAAAGGTTCAGGTATGATTCATCCAAATATGGCTACGATGCTTTGCTTTGTAACGACAGATGCTGCTATTTCTCATAAAATGCTGCAAAAAGCATTGAGTGAAGATGTGGTGGATACATTTAATATGATTTCTGTTGATGGAGATACTTCCACGAATGATAGTGTATTAGTGTTGGCAAATGGTCTGGCAGAGAATTCAGAGATTACAGAAGAAGGCGAAGATTATAATAAGTTCTGCGAAGCATTACATGAAGTAATGACAGAGCTTTCTAAAAAGATTGCAGGAGACGGAGAAGGTTGTACCTGTCTGTTTGAAGTGACAGTTAATGGTGCTGAAACGAAAGAACAGGCGAGAACGTTAGCAAAATCCATTGTATGTTCCAATTTGACAAAAGCAGCTATTTTTGGCCATGATGCAAACTGGGGAAGAATCCTCTGCGCAATGGGATATTCTGGAGTACAGTTTGATCCAGAGAAGGTGGATATCTATTTTAAGAGTAAGGCTGGAAATCTGAAAATTGTAGAGAATGGAGTCGATACTGGATACAGCGAAGAAAAGGCAACCGAAATTTTATCACAGGAAGAAGTAACTGCAATTGCAGATATAAAAATGGGAACAGAAACTGCAACCGCATGGGGCTGTGATTTAACTTACGACTATGTAAAAATTAATGGAGATTATAGGAGCTAATAAGTACATCACTATGATTATTAAGTGAATATAAGTGAGAAAGAGGAGAGAAAAAATATTATGCAGTTTGATCAAAAAATTATGGAAAAAGCAGCGACACTGATTGAAGCACTTCCATATATTCAGCGTTTTAATCGTAAAATTATTGTAGTGAAATATGGCGGAAGTGCCATGGCAGATGAGGAATTAAAAAAGAATGTTATTAAAGATGTAGTATTACTAAAATTAGTAGGATTTAAACCAATTATTGTACATGGAGGGGGAAAGGAAATTAGTAAATGGGTGACAAAGACAGGGATGGAGCCTCATTTTGTGAATGGCCTTCGTGTAACGGATGAACCAACCATGGAAATTGCAGAAATGGTTCTGAATCGGGTAAACAAGAGTCTTGTCTCCATGGTACATGAATTGGGTGTAAAGGCAGTTGGTATATCTGGTAAAGATGGTATGCTACTTCGTGTAGATAAAAAGTTATCAGATGGAAAAGACATTGGATTTGTTGGAGAAGTAAAAGAAGTCAATCCTGAAATTATTTATGATTTGCTGGAAAAAGACTTTTTGCCAATTATCTGTCCAATTGGATTTGATGATGAATTTAACAGTTATAATATTAATGCAGATGATGCGGCTTGTGCAATTGCTACAGCTGTACATGCAGAGAAATTGGCTTTCTTAACGGACGTAGAGGGGGTATATGCAAATCCATATGATTCTACTTCCCTGATTTCGGAATTAACGACAGATCAGATGGAAGAATTACTAAACAGTGGCAATGTTGGAGGTGGTATGCTTCCAAAGCTGAAAAATTGTTTGGATGCGGTGAATAATGGGGTTTCTCGTGTGCATATTATGGATGGCCGTATTGCACATTGTTTACTCTTGGAAATCTTTACAAATAGAGGTATTGGTACTGCAATTTTAAAAGATGGTGAGGAGAGATATTATCATGAAGAAAAGTAAACAAGCCTATATTGATGAGGCAGAACACGCATTATTACATACTTATAATCGTTTTCCAATTGTTCTGGATCATGGAGAGGGAGTTTATTTATATGATCTGGATGGAAAAAAATATTTAGACTTTGCAGCGGGAATTGCAGTATTTGCACTTGGATATCATTATCCAGGTTATGATGAAGCAGTAAAAAATCAAGTTGATAAGTTGATTCATACGTCCAATTTGTTTTATAGTGTTCCAGTGGCAGAAGCAGCAGAGAAATTAAAAAAGGCATCAGGAATGGATCGTGTATTTTTTACGAATAGTGGAACCGAAGCAATTGAGGGGGCAATTAAATCTGCAAGAAAATATGCATGGTTAAAAGATGGAAAGCACGATCATGAGATTATTGCAATGAAGCATTCCTTCCATGGCAGAAGTATGGGAGCATTATCCGTAACTGGAAATGAACATTATCAAGAACCATTTAAGCCAATGATTGGTGGGGTAAAGTTTGCAGAGTATAATGACTTAGATAGTGTAAGAGCATTGGTAAATGAAAAAACATGTGCGATCATTTTGGAAACATTACAGGGAGAAGGCGGAGTTTATGTTGCAGAAGAAGCATTTATAAAAGGATTGAGACAACTCTGTGATGAAAACGATATTTTATTGATCTGTGATGAAATCCAATGTGGTATGGGACGTACGGGCAGTATGTTCTGTTATCAAAACTACAATATCTGTCCAGATATTGTTACAGTGGCAAAAGCACTTGGATGCGGCGTACCAATTGGAGCGTTTTTATGTACAGAGAAAGCAGCTTCCCTGACACCAGGAGATCATGGAACGACTTATGGAGGCAATCCTCTCGTTTGTGCTGCAGCGAGCAAGGTGCTGGATATTTTTGAACAGGATCATATTGTCGAACATGTTCAAGAAGTAGGAACTTACCTATATGAAGAGCTGGA
Organism: Clostridiales bacterium CHKCI001; assembly: GCA_900045905.1. Classification (GTDB taxonomy): domain Bacteria; phylum Bacillota; class Clostridia; order Lachnospirales; family Lachnospiraceae; genus Fimimorpha. The sequence continues at coordinate 70,188 of FCNS01000038.1, forward strand.
GAAATTGACAGCAGAAACTGACAAGATTGTAGCACATCGAGGTATGGGACTGATACAAGGAATTGAGCTTAATGAGGCTCCAGGAACAGTAATTCAAAAAGCACAGGAAAAAGGATTAATTGTAATCTCTGCTGGAAATAATGTAATTCGTTTTGTTCCTCCGTTGATTATTCAAAAAGAGCATGTGGATAAAATGATTGCTATATTAAAGCAGTGTATAGAATAATACCGTAGAAAGGTTATTACACAGAAAGGTTGTGTGATAACCTTTTTTGTTATCGTGATATGTAAAAAGAAGCTTCTGTGGAGGATTTTCTGTCGATTTTCTTTTGGAATTGCGATGAATTTTATCTGGCAGTAGACGGACTTTGACAGACTTTTCAACTATTTTGGAGTATGATGATGGAAAAATATGGATAAAGGGGAGGACGAATTGTGGAACAGTGGAAAGAAAAGCTGAACACCTGGGGCAAATGGGTCGGTATGACTGGAGTTGCAATCTGGGTGATATTTAGTCTGTTTGACAGTAAAAGTGCTGGATATTCTACAATAGAAGTTTTAGTGTTATTTAGTGTACTATTTTTTGGATATCGATATGGAGCGGGGGCAGGGACAATTTGTGCGACAATCTGTGGAATGTGTATTTCATTTTTCACAGGACAATTAAACTATTTAGCGATGCTGGCAATACTTGGCTTAATGTCAGGAGCTTTTCGTGCGCTTGGAAAAATTGGATCAGTGGTTGGTTTTGTAACGACCGCAGCTGGAATTGGAATGTTGTACTCTTTAGAAATACTGAAGAATTCTTGGATAGAACTTGGAATCGGTGTTGTACTGTTTTGGATCTTACCAGGATACCTTACGATGCCAGAAGAAAAAAGGCAGACGGTTGTGACAATTGCGCCACCTATGAATGATTTTGATGGTAGCATCGGTATGAGGCTTCGGAAAATAGAAGAAGCATTTTTGGAATTATCGAAGTTATTTGCTGGATTAGAGGTAGAACCTGCTTTAGGAGAAGAAGAAATGTTATGGAGGTGTCGGTATATGGAAAATCGAATGGTATTTGGAGAGCAAATGATGGAATTAGCTGAAATGATCAGAAGCTTTCGAGAAGAACTTGGTCGTTCAACGGATATTACAATGCAAGTAAATCAAGCGATCCGAGAGAGATTAACAGAGATGAATTTAAAAGTAGATCGGATCTCCATGGTAGAAGGGGAAAATAAACGTTCGGAATTAATTATAACACTGTGTGCAGAATTTGGACAAAGTGTTTCAGTAAAAGAGATTGCAGAACAGTTAAGCAGGGCGATTGGAAGAAAGCTGCGCCCACAGGGAGATCGTGCAGGAGCAGTTGGAGCACAGCTAAAAACAATACGATTAGAAGAAGAAACACAGTTTCAAATGCTTTATGGGGTGGCACGTACAGTAAAAGAAGAAAGTGAATGTTCTGGAGATAGCTTTTCATTTTTGGAACTATCAGGAGGAAAGGTATTGATGAGTCTTTGTGATGGAATGGGCTCTGGAGAACGAGCATTTGAAGAAAGTCGAAGAGCTATTGAATTAGTCGAACAATTGATTGAAGCAGGATTCCATCCGCAAACTGTGTTAAGGCTTGTAAACCAAGCATTTGTTATGAATGAAGAATTCCATCCAATTGCGATTGATGTGGCAGTGGCAGATTTATATACGGGACTTTGTGATTTTACAAAGTCTGGAGCAGCAGTTACGTTTATCCGACATGGCGAACAAATAGAAATTCTTCAATCTGAAACATTACCGATTGGAATTTTGCAAGAAACGCTGCCAATGGAAAGCCTTTACCGCTTAAAAGATGGGGATCTTGTTATCATGATGACGGATGGAGTATTGGAAGCAATTCAGGGAAATAAAAAGGAGGATGTATTAAAAGAGTTTTGTTTGACACAGCAGGGAAGAAATCCGAGAGAAATTGCAGATAAAGTACTAGAATTTGCAATTGGTCAGGAGGAAAATCGCATAGCAAAAGATGATATGACAGTATTAGTTGCAGGAATCTGGAAAAAATGATATATTAGTTAAAATAAAAAGAGAATAATTTCTCTATAGATGAACATAGTAGACAGCTTGTTTCTTTTATTATCGTGATATGTCATCCAGTGGAGGTTTCTTTTGTTTGGATATATTTGGATGAAAAATAAGAAACAGGTGAGCTACTGTTTTGAGGATTGATTATGATTTTAACAGTAAAACATTTGATTGAGCAGTATCATATGCTGCAAAAGGGAGATTCTGTAGTAATAGGAGTATCAGGCGGAGCGGACTCCGTATGTTTGCTTCATATTCTTTGGAAGCTTCAGGCAGAATATTGCCTGAGGCTTCTTGCAGTTCATATTCATCATGGAATCAGAGGAAAGGAAGCAGATGAGGATGCAGCGTTTACAGAAGAACTATGCAGAGAACGAAATGTGGAATATCGCTTGATAAAAAAGAATGTTCCAAAGCTAGCATCTGAACAGGGAATTTCGGAGGAGGAGGCTGGAAGATTAGTAAGATATGAGACTTTTTATCAAATATGCGAACAGGAAGGATATCAGAAAATTGCAGTTGCACATCACCAGAATGATAATGCAGAAACAATTATGTGGAATTTCTTAAGAGGAAGCGGTTTAAGAGGATTGGCAGGAATGGAGCCTGTCAGAGGAATGCTGATTCGTCCGTTGTTAGAAGTAAAAAGATCCCAAATTGAGCAATGGATGCAGCAAGAGAAGATTCCGTGGAGAAATGATTCCACAAACGAAACGGTAGACTATACAAGAAATAAGTTAAGACACCAGCTGTTGCCATGGATTGAGCAAAATCTAGTAGCTGGATTTTGTCAAAGAATTACCAATAATACTCGAATTTTTTATGACGCAGATGAATATTTAAAAAATGAAGCACAAAAATGGATGCAAGAATATGCATTTCGTCAACAAAATGAGAGTAGTTTTCCGAGGAAAAAATGGGACGAATTACATCCAGCTTTAAAACGATATGTGATTCGTAGTGAAATTGATGGTTTGACAGGGAGTTTAAAAGATTTAACAGCAGAGCATGTAGAAGCTGTGCTAAGATTGAAGGGGACTGGAAAACAATTGGATTTGCCAGCAGGCATGAAAGTTTGGATTGATTATGAAGCGATCCATATTGGGAAAAAACAAAAGATGGACATTTTTTATCCTAATTTGGAAATGAATTATTGTTGTTTTCCATATGAAAAAGGACAAAAAATAATACAAAACGTCTATACGAAATGGTTTGATTATGATAAAATAAAAGTTGGATTTCAATTAAGAACACGAAAAACAGGAGATAGAATTCAGGTATTGTCCGAGCATGGCAGTAAAAAACTCAAAGATTATATGATTGATGCAAAAATACCACGCGAAATAAGAGATCATATCCCATTAGTGGCAGATGGGGCGGATGTTATGTGGGTGGTTGGCTATCGGATAAATGAAGCATATAAAATAACTGATGAGACAAAGACTGTTTTGCAAATTCAATTAAACGTGTCAAATCAATAAAAGGAGGAACAAAAGATGGAAGATAAGATCCGTGTATTAGTATCAGAGGAAGATGTAGATAAGAAGATTAGAGAAATCGGGGAACAAATTAGCAAGGATTATGCTGGGAAATGTGTCCACTTAATTTGTGTTTTAAAAGGTGGGGTGTTCTTTATGTGTGAACTTGCAAAGAGAATATCAGTGCCAGTATCTATGGATTTTATGTCAGTTTCCAGTTATGGAGCAGATACAAAATCAAGTGGAGTAGTTAAAATTGTAAAAGACTTAGATGAGCCATTGGAAGGAAAAGATGTTATTATAGTAGAAGATATTATTGATTCTGGGCGTACATTAAGCTATCTGCTAGAGGTACTGAAACAAAGAAATCCAAATAGTATTCATATTTGTACGCTATTAGATAAACCAGAGCGACGTGTAAAAAAACAAGTTGTAGTAGATTATGTTGGATTTGAAATTCCTGATGAATTTGTAGTAGGATATGGGCTGGATTATGCTCAAAAATATAGGAATTTGCCATATATTGGAGTGGTAGAATTATAAGAGAGTTATGTTTAGGAGGTAACAAGTGAATAGGCAATCAAAAGGATTTGGCTTTTATCTGATCATTTTGCTCGTATTAATTATGATTATAAGTACATTTCAAGATTCCTTGTTTCAGGGAAGAACTTGTACTTATGCAGAATACCAGCAAATGGTGGAAAACGGAATGGTTCAATCGGCAGTTATTTCTCAAAACAAGCAAACGCCGACAGGAAAGATCCGTTTAACTTTAAATGATGAGACAACTATGGTAGTAGTTGTTCCAGATGTTATTGCAGAGAAACAATATTTGGACAATTATAATTTGGTAACAAGATTTGAAGATGTTCCACAAGAAAATTATTTTATGACAAGTATTGTTCCAACCTTATTAGTACTTGTTGGATGTTTCCTTTTATTTTCTGTTATGTCGGGACGTGCAGGCGGAGGAAACAGCGGAAATGCTATGCTGAATTTTGGAAAAAGTCGGGCTAGATTGATGATTCCATCTAGTAAGAAAGTGACTTTTAAAGACGTTGCAGGTCTAGAAGAAGAAAAAGAAGAGTTGGAAGAGGTAGTAGATTTTTTAAGTAATCCAAAACGTTATACGGATCTGGGAGCCAGAATTCCAAAGGGAATTTTATTAGTAGGTCCTCCAGGAACAGGTAAAACCTTATTGGCTAAAGCAGTTGCAGGTGAGGCAGGTGTTCCATTTTTTAGTATTTCTGGTTCTGACTTCGTAGAGATGTTTGTAGGTGTTGGTGCATCTCGTGTAAGAGATTTATTTGCAGAAGCGAAAAAAAATGCACCATGTATTGTCTTCATTGATGAAATTGATGCAGTAGCAAGAAGAAGAGGAACTGGTATGGGAGGAGGACATGATGAGCGTGAGCAGACATTAAATCAGATGTTAGTTGAAATGGATGGCTTCGGAGTTAATGAAGGAATTATCGTTATGTCTGCAACGAACCGTGTCGATATTTTAGACCCTGCCATTTTGCGTCCAGGTCGGTTTGACCGTAAAGTAGCAGTAGGACGTCCTGATGTGAAAGGACGAGAAGAAATTTTAAATGTTCATACGAAAAATAAACCAATGAGTGATGATGTGGATATTCATCGGATTGCTCAAACAACAGCTGGATTTACAGGCGCAGATTTGGAAAACCTAATGAATGAGGCAGCGATCTTAGCAGCAAAAGAGAAATCACCTTGTATTTGTCAGGAAAATATTGAAAAAGCATTTATTAAAGTTGGCATTGGAGCAGAGAAGCATTCCAAGGTAATTAGTGATAAAGAGAAAAAAATTACAGCTTATCATGAAACAGGGCATGCCATTTTATTCCATGTTCTGCCAGATGTAGGACCTGTGCATACCATTTCCATTATTCCTACGGGAATGGGAGCTGCTGGATATACAATGCCGCTTCCAGAAAAGGATGAAATGTTTAATACAAAGGGAAAGATGCTGCAAGATATTATGGTAGCACTTGGCGGACGAATTGCAGAAGAATTAATATTTGATGATATTACAACAGGTGCATCTCAAGATATTAAACAAGCAACGCAATTAGCACGTGCTATGGTAACAAAGTATGGTATGTCAGAAAAAATTGGGTTAATTAATTATGACAATGACGAAGATGAGGTATTTATTGGAAGAGATTTGGCGCATACAAGAAGTTATGGTGAAAAAGTAGCTTCGGAAATTGACACTGAAGTAAAGAAGATTATAGATTATTGTTATTCAGAGGCAAAACGTCATATCCAAGAAAATATGGACGTATTGCATCAGTGTGCAAACTTACTTTTAGAAAAGGAAAAGATTGGCACGGAAGAATTTGAAGCAATGTTTTGATAAATGTTTCACAAAAGAAATTTATCAAATGTGAACCTGCACAAAATAACAAAAATAAAATATGTATTTTTGTGCAGACTTTATCTGTAACTGATGTTATAATAATAACCGTAAACCCCCAATACATTGTATAGTTTTTTGCTACACCCCATAAGAAATGAAATACCTTCTCCAGAAAAGGACGGCCACCCAGCCGTCCTTTTCTCTTTATTCTAAGAAAACACAAAAAAATTTAAAAAAGTAGAAAAATTATGATAAAAAGCTTGTTAAAAAAATTTCATATTGAATGTTCACTTGGACAAAATCACGAATTTTGAAAAACTTCTAAAATCTAGTTGTACAAATGGTAGATATATTATAAAATGAAAAGTAGACCCTGACTTATTGCAAAATAAATAAAAGAAAATGACTACAGGAATCAGGATAACGAGGAAATGGAGTATAAGTATGAACCCTAAATATCATATAGACAAACGGGCTCTTTTTTGTGACGAAACCGCAGAGTATCGTTTTCCAGCAGAGCCAGAGTGTAATCAAGAAGTTACCATTCGTTTCCGAACAGCAAAAGACAATGTAGACCAAGTGTATTTGATTTATAGTAATACAGAAGTAAAGATGGAAAAGGTGGAAACTGCGGGACGTTTTGACTATTATCAAACGAAATTAAGTGTAAAGAATGATAGGATATTCTATTATTTTGAAATTAATCTTGGAAAAGAGACTTGTTTTTATAATAAATTAGGACCAACTGCAGATCTTCAAACTATGTATCATTTTTCAATTACGCCAGGTTTTCATACTCCTGAGTGGGCAAAGGGAGCTGTTTTCTATCAGATTTTTGTGGATCGGTTTTGTAATGGAGAACCAAGTAATGATCCAGTGGATAGGGAATATGCCTATATTGGAGGCCCTTGTGTCCGTGTAACAAATTGGGAAAAATATCCAGAAGCGTTTGATGTGCGTTGTTTTTATGGCGGTGATTTGCAAGGTGTGAGACAAAAGTTAGACTATCTTCAAGAACTTGGTGTGGAGGTCATTTATTTTAATCCGTTATTTGTTTCTCCTTCCAATCATAAATATGATATTCAAGATTATGATTATATTGATCCTCACTTTGGAATTATCAAAGATGATTGTGAAGAAGTGCTGGCAGAAGGAGATTTAAAAAATAAACATGCCAGACGCTATATTACAAGGGTTGCTTCAAAAAAAAATCTGGAGGCGAGTAATGCTTATTTCGCAGATTTAGTAGAAGAAATTCATAAAAGAGGAATGAAGGTTATCTTGGATGGTGTATTCAATCACTGTGGATCGTTTAATAAGTGGTTGGATCGAGAGCAGATTTATGAACATGAAAAAGGATATGAACCAGGAGCTTATATAGATAAAAACAGCCCATATCATAATTTTTTTAGTTTTCATTCCGATCATTGGCCATATAATAAAGATTATGATGGTTGGTGGGGGCATGACACATTGCCAAAGTTGAACTATGAAGATTCGGCAGAAGTGGAAGAATATGTGCTGAATATTGGAAGAAAATGGGTGTCAGCTCCTTATAATATCGATGGGTGGCGTTTAGATGTCGCCGCAGACCTTGGACACAGTGTATCTTATAATCATGAATTCTGGAGAAAATTTCGTCAAGCTGTAAAGGAAATAAATCCTAATGCAATTATTCTTGCAGAACATTACGGAGATCCAAGCTCCTGGCTGGAAGGAGATCAATGGGACACAGTAATGAATTATGATGCATTTATGGAACCAATTACTTGGTTCTTAACTGGTATAGAAAAACATAGTGATCATATTAATGATCAGCTTTATGGAAACTCAGGTTGGTTTTTTAATACAATGCGTTATAATATGAGTAAATTTCAGAGGCAATCGTTGGATGTGGCAATGAATGAATTGTCGAATCACGATCATTCCCGTTTTCTAACAAGAACCAATCGTAAAGTAGGACGAACTGCTTCGCTTGGTCCAGAAGCAGCAGGAGAGGGAATCTGCAAGGGTGTATTTCGAGAGGCAGTTGTTATGCAAATGACATGGCCTGGAGCACCGACGGTTTATTATGGAGATGAAGCTGGTCAAGTTGGATGGACAGATCCAGATAATCGCCGTACTTATCCTTGGGGAAAGGAAGATTGGGAATTAATTGAATTCCATAAATATATGATTGGTATTCACAAAAAATATCGTTGTTTGCGTGCTGGTTCCTATAAGGATTTACTTGGTGAATATCAGTTAGTTGTATATGGAAGATTTTGTAAAGAGGATGCTGCAGTTGTTATCGTTAATAATGCAGAATATTATCGTACTGTGAAAGTTCCAATCTGGGAAATTAATTTACCAGAAAATGGAGTTATGACACGAGTAATGCAAACAAGTCGAAATGGCTATAATGTAGGATATAAAGCAGAGGGATATGAGGAGGGATATTTAGTTGTAGAGGTACCTCCAGTATCAGCTACTGTTTATGTAATGGAATCAAAATAGTGAGTGTTTACAGAAAAACGAGTGCAGTATTTTGGAGTGGAATGGCTATGAGGGATAGTTAAACTTCAGATCTCTGTATTGTTTTAAAGATGAGAAAAGATAAGTAATAATCTAAAAAAGATAATGAAAGAGGTTCTTTGCTTGATTTGAGAGAAGGAACTTCTTTCTTTTGATTAGAGTGATAAGCTTTATATGACGGAAAGGAAGAGAAGCGAGTAAGGTGATTTAATTGTGTATGAAAATTAATACAATTTTTTTTGAAAAAAAACTTGCATTTTTTTCAGAAGTATGATATAGTTTATCACTGTCAGAGAGATGTTCGGATGGATTCCCGAGTGGCCAAAGGGGACAGACTGTAAATCTGCTGCAACATGCTTCGGTGGTTCGAATCCACCTCCATCCATATGCCGGCGTGGCGGAACTGGCAGACGCACAGGACTTAAAATCCTGCGGGACTTATACTCCCGTACCGGTTCGATTCCGGTCGCCGGCATCTAATACTGACAAGCCAGAGATGCCCAGATAGCTCATGCATTGAGTTCTTAGTAAGCGAGGAGTAGTACGACGAAGCAAGCTTAGTACGAAAGCAGTTCTTACGAACGAAGTGAGAAAGAACTACAGAGCCAACTGAGCAGAAGAGAGAATAAACTGAAAATGCCCAGATAGCTCAGTTGGTAGAGCAGAGGACTGAAAATCCTCGTGTCGCTGGTTCGATTCCGGCTTTGGGCACTGTGCGGGTGTAGTTCAATGGTAGAACACTAGCCTTCCAAGCTAGATACGTGGGTTCGATTCCCATCACCCGCTTGTATAATTAAATAGTTTTATTATGCGCGAGTGGCTCAGTGGTGGAGTATCGCCTTGCCAAGGCGAGGGTCGCGGGTTCGAATCCCGTCTCGCGCTTTTCTTCTGGGATTCCGCAAGGAGTTCCTTTTTTTATCTCATAGGATCTATTTCCTATGAGATAAAAAAGCACTCCGTGCAGGATGCGCACTCGCATGTAGGGGAATTGTTGCTTCGCAACCATGCTCGGCGCACAAAGTGGGCTTGCACACTTTGTTCTTATATCAGATGAATGGAAAAAATAGAAAAACTCACATTTTGTTTTGATGAGTGAAGGAGGTTTATTATGGCATTTAAAATGGTTCATGAAAATTATAATGTATATGACTTAAAGCGTTCTATTAAATTTTATGAGGATGCATTGAATATGCATGAAACACGTCGAATTGAGGCAGAAGATGGCAGCTTTATTATTGTATATATGGGTACAGGGATAGATAATTTTGAATTAGAATTAACATGGATGCGTGATATGGAACGTCCATATAATTTAGGAGACTGTGAATTCCATTTAGCATTTGAAGCGGAGGATTTTGAGGCTGCCCATGAAAAACATAAAGCAATGGGATGTATTTGTTTTGAGAATGAAGCAATGGGAATTTATTTTATCCAAGATCCAGATGGATATTGGTTGGAAGTAGTTCCAAAGAAAGAGAATAAATAGGTGAATAGAAAGCCCTTAATGAAATTTTGTACAAGGATGATTCTCTTAATATGGTAATTTTATACAAGAAATAAAAAGTTGTCTAAAAACGGGAACGATAGAACTTTCCGTTTGAGACAACTTTTTTTATTCAAAAACCTTGGATTTAGGGCAAATTTTTAATCTTTTATGCAATTGGAATAAAAGAATACAATATGTATAGCAGTATACAATTATACAAAAGTGCAAAAAATAATAAAAACTATTGACGTTGCATTATTTGTCGCTTATAATATGAAGCAGACAGATGTCTGACACAGAGATACAAAAGTGTATGCAGAGGAGACAGTTTAAGATAGACATCGTTAAAATAAGAATATAATATTGCATTTGTGATAATTAAGGAGGTAATACCAATGTCATATGTTGATGAGGTAATGGAGCGCGTAATTGCGAAGAATCCAAGTGAAAAAGAATTCCATCAGGCTGTAAAAGAAGTATTAGATTCTTTACGTATTGTGATTGAAAAGAATGAAGAGAAGTTCCGTAAGAACGCAGTATTAGAGCGTATTACAGAGCCAGAAAGAGTTGTTTCTTTCCGTGTTCCATGGGTGGATGATAAAGGTCAGGTACAAGTAAATCGTGGTTTTAGAGTTCAGTTCTCTAGTTCAATTGGACCATATAAGGGTGGTTTAAGATTCCATCCATCTGTAAATCAGGGTATTATTAAGTTCTTAGGTTTTGAACAGATCTTTAAGAATTCTTTAACAGGACTTCCAATTGGCGGTGGCAAAGGTGGTTCCGATTTTGATCCAAAGGGTAAATCTGATAGAGAAGTTATGGCATTCTGCCAGAGCTTTATGACTGAATTATATAAATATATTGGCAAAGATACTGATGTTCCAGCTGGTGATATCGGTGTTGGCGGAAGAGAAATTGGTTTCTTATATGGACAGTATAAGAGAATTACAGGTTTATATGAAGGTGTTTTAACAGGTAAAGGTTTAACATATGGTGGATCTTTAACAAGAACAGAAGCTACAGGATATGGACTTGTTTATATTACAGAAGAAATGTTAAAGGCAAATGGAAAAGAGTTAGCTGGTAAGACAGTTGTTATCTCTGGTTCTGGTAATGTAGCAATCTATGCTGCACAGAAGGCAATGCAGTTAGGTGCTAAGGTTGTTAGTATGAGTGATTCCAATGGTTATGTATATGATCCAGAAGGTATTGATTTAGATTTAGTAAAAGAAATCAAAGAAGTAAGACGTGGAAGAATTAAAGAATATGCAGAAGCTAAGGCAAGTGCTCAGTACACAGAAGGTAAGGGTGTATGGACAATTCCATGTGATGTTGCTCTTCCATGTGCAACTCAGAATGAATTAGACTTAGAAGATGCTAAGACATTAAAGGCAAATGGATGCTTTGCAGTTGCAGAAGGTGCAAATATGCCATCTACAAGAGAAGCAACTGATTTCTTCTTAGAGAATGACATGCTGTTTATGCCAGGTAAGGCTGCTAACGCAGGTGGTGTTGCTACATCCGCATTAGAAATGAGCCAAAACAGCCAGAGAATGAGCTGGACATTTGAAGAAGTAGATTCTAAGTTACATCAGATTATGGTAGATATCTTCAAAAAGGTTGACGAGGCATCTAAGAAGTATGACTTAGAAAAGAATTACGTTGCTGGTGCCAACATTGCAGGTTTTGAAAAAGTAGTAGATGCAATGAATGCACAAGGTATTGTATAATTTATTAATAGGATAGGTTATGAAACAATGGAGGTGTTGTGAAAACAGCACCTCTTTTTTGCGTGAAGGCATAAGGTGAGAGGCCAATTAAAAGCTAAAATAGCAATAGTTATTACAAGATTTTCCGAAAAATAGCAAGGATAGTCTTTTTATTGTAAAAAAGCCTATGATATAATAAAACTGTAGCAAAAAGATCCAAATAATGTTTGGAGAAGGAGGTTTTATGGCAATACATGTATTAGATGAGGCACATAGATGCCTTAATTGTAAAGTGCCGCAATGTCAGAAGGGATGCCCGATTCATACACCAATTCCGCAAGTAATTCAGCTTATGCTGAATGGAAAGCTGGATGAGGCTGGAAAAACTTTATTTGAAAACAATCCACTGACAACGGTATGTAGTCTTGTTTGTAATCATGAGGGACAATGTGAGGGGCATTGTGTATTGGGACGAAAGGGAGCACCTGTACATTTTTCTGCGATTGAAAATTATATTTCCACAACTTATAGCAGTAAAATGGTTCATGGACCAGCTGCATCGAATGGAATTCGTGTGGCGATTATTGGCTCTGGTCCAGCGGGATTAACGATTGCTGTAATCTTAGCACGTAAGGGGTATCAAGTAACTATTTTTGAGGGAAAGGACAAAATTGGAGGAGTTCTTCGGTATGGAATTCCAGAATTCCGCTTGCCAAAGAGCATTTTGGATGACTTTGAATATCGTCATTTGCGATTAAAAGATATTAAAGTACGTCCAAATACAAGTATTGGAGGGGCAATCGGAATTGATGACTTATTAAGAGATGGTTATAAAGCAATCTTTGTAGGAACAGGAGTTTGGCAGCCAAATACATTACATATTAAAGGTGAGACATTGGGGCATGTTCACTTTGGAATTAATTATTTAAATAATCCAGATAGTTTTCATTTGGGTGAGCGTGTAATTGTAATTGGTGCTGGAAATGCAGCAATGGATGTGGCACGTACAGCAATGCGAAAAGGTGCACGCTATGTACAGTGCTTTTCTAGAAGTGATACGGTTCAGGCAAGTAAACATGAGTCTGACTATGCTATATTGGAGGGTGTGGAATTTATCTATTGTAAGGCTCCGAAGGAAATTGTAGATGAGGGAGTTATTTTTATAGACAGAGAAAAGCAAGAAGATGGTACTTATGTAGAGATTCCTGGAACGGAAAAATTGTATCCAGCAGATAGTGTTATTATTTCTGTTAGCCAAGGCCCTAGAAATCGTATCGTTAATTCAACACAAGGGCTAAGTGTAAGCGAGAGAGGACTGCTCTTAGCGGACGAAAATGGACATACGACTCGACCAGAGATATTTGCAAGTGGCGATGTAGTAAATGGAGCGAGGACGGTAGTAGAAGCAGTCGCACATTCTAAGAAGGTAGCAGAAGCGATGGATGCCTATATTCAAAGTTTACCTGAAATAAAAGAACAAAAAGAAAAAATGATTTCTATACAGTAAGATAAAATGATAATATTAATTTGTTTTATTTGATAAAGGCATTTTATAAAAATTAGAATAAAAAAATGACCTTGTCTCTTTGAAAGGGCGAGGTCATTTTTGTGTCAGCGAAGACAGTACAAATATTACTAGAAAAACAAAAAAGATTCTGTTGGATGGTACTTCTATACGAATTGATTACGTGCTTCGCTATAAACATAGTTAATAGCGGAGAGTTTTGCTGTGATGTCAAATTTATCGCAGCCAGTATCTTCACAAAATGCATCAAGAGAGGAGTAGCAATCTCTTAATTTCGTGTTAACGTAGCTGAGTAATATAACTGGATCAGTCGGTATGTTCATGACATGGTGCTCCTTTCGGACAAATGGATTTTAATAATTTATCGACAATTTGATGAAGTAATTGTGCTTCTTCTGTATCGGCCAGTGAATAGCGAACTTCTTTTCCCACACGTTTTCCGCTAATTAAACCTGCTTGTCTTAGACAACGCAGATGATGAGAAACAGCGGGAGGACTCATATCGATAGCAGCAGCAATGTTTAATACACACTCTTCACTGTGGCAAAGTAGCCAAAAGATCTGTAAACGGGTGGGATCCGAAAGTTGTTTGAAACGTTCGGACGTTTGTATACAGATATCTCGGTTTGGCATTGTCTCAAGAACAAAAGAAATGTCACCATGATCGTGAGGCATAGTTTGAATAAGTGATTTCATAGAAAAACCTCATTTCTTTCAATGGTATTTACGGATTATTTTATAACAAACTCGAATTCTCGTCAAGTTATAGAAAGAAATATATTTTTATACAAAAATAGCAGATGTATGATAATAATTTAACTATTAATAACGAGAAAATAGAAAAGGATAGTGGAAAAGCACTAGATATAGTATAAAAATTCCATATTTTAAAAAAAATTACTTTACTCCGTTCAAAAATATGATATAATATAAACAGTGTATTCCCACAACATCCGGAGGGAACACAGATAAAGTACAAAGCAAAACTTTGTAGAACTATTTTAGGAGGTTCAAAATGGCTAAATGGGTTTATATGTTTACAGAAGGTGACGCAACAATGAGAAACCTTCTTGGTGGTAAAGGTGCAAACTTAGCTGAAATGACAAAATTAGGCTTGCCAGTGCCACAGGGCTTCACAATTACAACAGAAGCTTGTACTCAGTATTACGAAGACGGAAGAAAGATTAACGATGAAATCATGGTTCAGATCATGGAAGCTATTACAAAGATGGAAGAAGTTACTGGAAAGAAATTCGGTGACACAGAAAATCCTCTGTTAGTTTCTGTACGTTCTGGCGCTAGAGCTTCTATGCCAGGTATGATGGATACAATCTTAAACCTTGGTTTAAATGAAGAAGTAGTAGAAGTATTGGCAAAACAGTCTGGAAATCCTCGTTGGGCATGGGATTGCTACAGAAGATTTATTCAGATGTACTCTGACGTTGTTATGGAAGTTGGTAAGAAGTACTTTGAAGAGCTTATCGACAAGATGAAAGAGGAAAAAGGTGTAAAATTAGACGTTGAATTGACAGCAGAAGATTTAAAGGCTCTGGCTGGACAGTTCAAGGCTGAGTACAAAGAAAAGATCGGTACAGATTTCCCATCTGATGCAAAAGAACAGTTAATGGGAGCAATCAAGGCTGTATTCCGTTCATGGGACAACCCAAGAGCAAATGTATATCGTCGTGATAATGATATTCCATATTCTTGGGGAACTGCTGTTAACGTACAGATGATGGCATTTGGTAATATGGGAGATGACTGTGGTACAGGTGTTGCATTTACACGTGACCCAGCTACTGGAGAAAATGGACTCTTCGGCGAATTCCTTACAAATGCACAAGGTGAAGACGTTGTTGCTGGTGTTCGTACTCCTATGCATATTTCCGAAATGGAAGAAAAATTCCCAGAAGCATTCGTACAATTCAAGAATGTATGCAAGATTTTGGAAGAACATTATAGAGACATGCAGGATATGGAGTTTACTGTAGAACATGGTAAACTGTATATGCTTCAGACACGTAATGGTAAGAGAACTGCTCAGGCTGCATTAAAGATTGCTTGTGACCTTGTTGATGAGGGAATGAGAACAGAAGAAGAAGCTGTTGCAATGATCGACCCACGTAACCTTGATACACTTCTTCATCCACAGTTTGACGCAGCAGCATTGAAGGCTGCTACACCACTTGGAAAAGGTCTTGGTGCTTCTCCAGGAGCTGCTTGTGGTAAGATCGTATTCTCAGCAGAAGACGCTGTAGAATGGGCTGCAAGAGGTGAAAAAGTTGTTTTAGTTCGTCTTGAGACATCTCCAGAAGATATCACAGGTATGAAGTCTGCACAGGGTATCTTAACGGTTCGTGGTGGTATGACATCTCACGCAGCAGTAGTTGCTCGTGGTATGGGTTCCTGCTGTGTATCTGGATGTGGCGATATCGCAATGGACGAAGCAAATAAGAAGTTCACATTAGCTGGAAAAGAATTCCATGAAGGAGATCCAATTTCTATCGATGGAACAACAGGTAATATCTATGATGGAATTATTCCAACTGTAGATGCTACAATTGCTGGAGAATTCGGACGTATCATGGCATGGGCTGATAAGTACAGAACAATGAAGGTTCGTACAAATGCAGATACTCCAGCAGATGCTAAGAAGGCTCGTGAATTAGGAGCAGAAGGTATTGGTCTTTGCCGTACAGAGCATATGTTCTTTGAAGGCAACAGAATTGATGCATTCCGTGAAATGATCTGTGCTGAAACAGTAGAAGAAAGAGAAGCAGCTTTGGATAAGATTCTTCCAGAACAGCAGGGAGACTTTGAGAAGTTATACGAAGCATTGGAAGGTAACCCAGTTACAATTCGTTTCTTGGATCCACCTTTACATGAATTCGTTCCAACAGAAGAAGAAGATATTAAGAAGTTAGCAGATGCTCAGGGTAAGACAGTTGAGCAGATTAAGACAATTATTGACTCCTTACATGAATTTAACCCAATGATGGGTCATCGTGGATGCCGTTTGGCTGTAACATATCCAGAAATTGCTAAGATGCAGACAAAGGCTGTTATCCGTGCAGCAATCAATGTTCAGAAAGCTCATCCAGATTGGACAGTAGCTCCAGAAATTATGATTCCATTAGTTGGTGAAGTTAAGGAATTAAAATATGTTAAGAAGTTTGTTGTAGAAACAGCAGATGCTGAAATCGCAGCAGCTGGTATTGATCTGAAGTATGAAGTAGGTACAATGATCGAAATTCCAAGAGCTGCTCTTACAGCTGATGAAATTGCTAAGGAAGCTGATTTCTTCTGCTTTGGTACAAACGACTTAACACAGATGACATACGGATTCTCCCGTGATGATGCTGGTAAGTTCTTAAATGCTTACTACGATGCTAAGATTCTTGAAAACGATCCATTCGCTAAGTTAGATCAAATTGGTGTTGGTAAGTTAATGAAGATGGCAATCGAATTAGGTAAGCCAGTAAATCCAAACTTACACATTGGTATCTGTGGAGAACATGGTGGAGATCCAAGTTCTGTAGAATTCTGCCATAAGATTGGTTTAAACTATGTATCTTGTTCCCCATTCCGTGTACCAATCGCAAGATTAGCTGCTGCACAGGCTGCTATCAATAACAAATAAGAAACTTCTTAGAATCGATAGATTTTAAGTATGGAGAGGTTCATCAGATTAGCTGGTGAGCCTCTTTTGCTATTGTGATAGCTATAATAAAGGTTCCTTTTAATAAACTAGTTGACTTTTTTATTATCCTGTGATACACTCACAAACGTTAATATATAGCAACTCACCGCCGGGGAGTATGGAGCGTTGGATATCGTATCGTTAGGCCATAGAAGATACGAGATTCGGCGCTTTTTGTTATATTAAGCAGATATAAAAGAAAAGATTAAATTTGGGAAGGGGTGAAAGATTAAAGCAAATTCTCTTGACGGATCAATAGGAACTATTTATAATTCATTCATGCTTCTTGCTGCATTACAGAATCGATACAGCAAGCAGCAATCCGTAATCAATAATCAGTTGGAGGTGCATATATCATGTTTCGTGATATGAGACGAAAAAAACAATGTTTATCGGTAGAAGAATGTGTGACGATTCTAAAAAAAGGAACATCTGGAGTATTGGCTGTTTTAGGAGAGGAAGCTTATCCATATGCTGTTCCAATTAGCTATTTGTATGAAGATGAGAAAATCTATTTCCATAGTGCCAAAAGTGGCCATAAAATTGATGCGATCAAACAAAATAGTAAGGCTTCTTTTTGTGTCATTGACCAAGACCATGTAGTTCCAGAAGAGTATACATCCTATTTTAGAAGTGTTATTGTCTTTGGAAAAGTACGCATTATGGAAGATGAACAGGAGAAATACAGAGCCATTGAGCGGTTGGCTATGAAATATGCGCCTGATGACAGTGTTGAAAATCGAAAAAAAGCGATTGAACGAGAATGGAAACCATTGTGTATGCTGGAATTAACAGTAGAACACATGACGGGAAAAGAAGCCATTGAATTGGTAAAGAAGAAACAAAAGATAGACAAAGATTAAGTGTCATAGTAATTAATTATGCAATAGGTCTGCGTTATACAATGCAGACCTAAAATTGATACATAGAAAGGTTTTAATTATGCAAAAGTCAAATTGTTTTCAGGATTTTGTTAAATATTCTTCTCTGAATGTATTAGGAATGATTGGGTTATCTTGTTATATATTGGCAGATACTTTTTTTATATCCAAAGGGCTTGGTACAAATGGTCTGACTGCTTTAAATCTGGCAATTCCTATTTACAGTTTTATTCATGGAAGTGGATTGATGATTGGTATGGGTGGAGGTACAAAATATTCCATTCAAAAAAGTCAAGGCAAACATGAGGCTGCAAATTGTATTTTCACAAATGTAATTAAAATTGCAGCTTTATTTGCTGTCGTTTTTGTATTGATTGGTATATTTTTTTCTGGTGATATTGTAACATTATTAGGAGCAGATGAAACAGTATATCAAATGACAAAAACATATTTACAAGTTATTTTACTGTTTGCACCAGCTTTTTTAACGAATAATGTACTGCTTTGTTTTGTTCGTAATGATGGAGCACCACAGTTGTCCATGGCAGCTATGATAGGGGGAAGCTTGTCAAATGTTGTTTTGGATTATGTTTTTATCTTTCCATGTCAAATGGGAATTTTTGGTGCGGTGTTTGCGACTGGGTTGGCTCCAATCATTAGTATGTTGATATTATCACCACATTTTATAAAAAAGAGAAACCAGTTCTATTTGACTAAGTGTAAGTTGGAAGGAAGGATGGCAGTGGGTATCTGTTCCAGTGGTATTCCTTCTCTGATTACAGAAGTATCATCGGGAATTGTTATTATTGTATTCAACTCTATCATCCTGAGACTTGAAGGAAATGTAGGTGTGGCTGCATACGGTGTAATTGCAAACTTATCGCTTGTAATTGTTGCAATCTATACGGGAATTGCTCAGGGAGTTCAACCAATTATGAGCAGTAATTATGGGATAGGAAATCGTCGAAATATCCAATCTATTTTACGGTATGCATTGGTAACAATGTTGGTTTTATCCGTTATTGTCTATATAGGAGTATTTTTAGGCGCTGGACAGATTGCAGCAATCTTCAATAGCGAACAAAATGAATTGCTGCAAACGATTGCAGTAGATGGACTAAAATTATATTTTATTGCTTGTCCATTTGCAGGATTTAACATTATTATTTCCATTTACTTTACTTCTACAGAGTATCCAGTTCCAGCGAATATTATTTCTATTTTAAGAGGGTTTCTTGTCATTATTCCAATGGCATTCCTTTTATCCTCAATTGCTCAAATTACAGGAGTATGGTGTGCATTCCCAGCAACGGAATTGTTAGTAACAATTGTCGGAATTATCTTTTTCATTATGAGTAAAAGGTCAAGAAAAAGGCAAGTAAGCTACGAATAGGGAATATAAAAAGATAAGAATAGAATGTACTTTCTAAATAGCAAAGCAGATTTTGAGCGTCCGTTTTACTAAAGTCCCCCATTTATGCCGTTGGCATTAGAATGGGGGACTTTTATCTTTATTGTAATTAGGAAAGGAAACTTGTACTATGTTTGTCTGATATCCATTTTCATATTAAGAATTAATATTATGGAAACAAAAGTGAAACATTGCGCAAATAATGAAGTGTTATTCTTCTACCATCCAATGAAACAAAAACAATTTAATAAAGAAAAGGAGATTAGCAGATATGGTAAAATCGAAATTAGTAAAGGTAAATGAAAAAATTGCGGAAAGGGTGGTGGATGGATATAAGAAAATTGAGGAGGAAGTGGTAGGGGGATTCAATAAAATTACTGACAAGTTTGTGGGTTGTTTTTTGATAAACGAGGGAGAGTCAGTGGAAGAAGCAAAAATAAGACTTGCAGCAGAACAGAAAAAAAGAGAAGAAAGGTAGGAATTTGAGAATGAAAAAGAGTTTATTTGTAGCAATGATTTTAGGAACGATTGGAGGAATTTTATTTGCGTTGGGTATGTGTATGGCATTGATACCAGAATGGAATGCGTTTCGACCTGGCGTTGTAATAGGTGCAATTGGAGTTGTTGTATTACTTATTATGGTGTTGGTATGGAGAAAAATGGAAAATAAAGCTCCGATTAAACTATCTGGGAAAACAATCGGTGCTATATTAATAGGAATTATGGGGGCTTTACTCTTGGGAGTAGGAATGTGCCTTACTATGGTTTGGAGCCATATGATCATAGGAATTGTAATAGGAATCGTAGGAATTGTGGTTCTTTTGTGCTTGATTCCATTTGTAAAAGGATTGCAATAGAGAAAAAATGGAAAAGAAAAATCTACTGGAAGTTTCTTTTGTTCACAATTTGGACATAAAATACAAACAAAGTACAAATAAACATAAGATATAATAGAAAAAACGGCGTGAACGCCTTATAAGGGGAAATGTTAGGATGAGAAAAATGAATCAGCTTGAGAAAAAGGGGCGGAAAATACAGATTCCAGCTTTAAGATTACGTGATAGATTGTTATTCTATTTGATAACGCTTGTTTGTATTGGATTTTCTCTATTTCATGTAATGACAGAGTATTTTCCATATGAGATTGGAATTATATTTTATGTTTTGGCGGCTGGCACCTTATCGGTCAGCTGCTATTATTTGATTACAAACATAAAATATAATATTAGAAAGATAAAACAACTGGCTTTATCCAATACTGTTGCCAGAAGAGTTATAACAGAATATAGACTGCGTACAATTCTTTTTTTAGTACCAGGTATGATTAGTAATATTCTATTTGCAGTTTTTAATGGAGTAGTAGGAATTATGAGCCATTCCGCGTGGTTTGGCACGTTAGCTGCTTATTATATCTTATTAAGTATTATGAGGATTGGGGTAGTGAATAGGGAGAGAAAACTATTGCAGATAAAAGACATAAAAAAGCGCAGGAAAGAAGAAATTTCTGTTTATAAAAAAAATAGTATCTTATTTTTATTCATGGCATTGGTACTTGGCGGAGCGGTTATTTTGCTAGAACATTCTATCGGAGGGAAGAATTATCCAGGATTTACAATATATGCGGTGGCGGCATATGCTTTTTATAAGATTATTATATCCACAATTAATATGATAAAAGTTGGAAAACAAAAATCCCCACTACTTACAATAATCCGAAAAATTGGATATATCGATGCATGTGTTTCTATCTTGACACTTCAAACTGCAATGTTTGCTTCGTTTGGAGATGGACAGGAAGCGTTTATAAAGTTGATGAATGGGATTACTGGATTTGTTGTATGTATACTTGTAGTATTCATGGGAATTCAAGGGATATGTTTATCACAGAAAATGAAAACAGGAGGGAATGAATGATGATTAAAATTTTGGTAGTGGAAGATGATATAAAGTTGAATCAGCTTGTTTGTACTTATTTAAATGACAGTGGTTTTCAGGCAAAGGGATGTCTAAATGCAAATGCGGCATATGAGGAAATGTATAATAATTTGTATGAACTGATTATTTCAGATATTATGATGCCAGAAATTGATGGGTTTGAATTTGCCCAGACAATCAGACAAGTAAATAAAACGATTCCAATTTTATTTATGTCAGCAAAGGACGATCTGCCATCCAAACAAAGAGGATTTCAGCTTGGGATTGATGACTATATGGTTAAGCCGATAGAATTAGATGAACTAGTGCTTCGAGTGAGAGCACTTTTGCGTCGGGCCAATATTGGAATGGAGAGAAAAATTATAGTAGGGAATTTAGAGTTAGATGCAGATGGAATGAGTGCGGAAATTAATGGTAAAGAAATAAATCTTACGACAAGAGAATTCAATATCATTTATAAATTGTTATCTTATCCGAAAAAAACATTTTCCAGAGCACAGCTTATGGACGAGTTTTGGGGAATAGACAGCGATACAAGTCTTCGAGCAGTGGACGTATATGTGACAAAGCTTAGAGATAAATTATCCGATTGTGATGGATTTAAAATTGTGACTGTAAGGGGGCTTGGATATAAGGTGGTGCTGCAATGAGAAATCAAAATATGAGCAGTTATGGTAAAATAAAGAAAAGTCGTTTTCCCGCATCGCTTTTTGCCATTTTTCTAGTAATTCTGCTTTTAATGTCTGGAATTCATACAGGGATTATTGTGTTTATGGATGTATTATACTGGAATGATGTACTGCAAAGTATTATTCCAATTGGGTATTGGAGTCTAGTTGCAGTAGGACTTACTTTGTTTACAAGAAAAAAGATGAAAGACACTTATGAAGAACCAATTCATAAGCTGGCAGAAGCGACAAGGAAGGTGGCAAACGGTGATTTTTCTATCTATGTACCAACACTTCATACGCGGGACAAGTTGGATTATCTGGATGTAATGATTCTAGATTTCAATAAAATGGTGGAAGAATTAGGAAGTATTGAAACACTAAAGACAGATTTTGTGTCTAACGTATCCCATGAGATGAAAACACCGATTGCAGTAATCAAAAATTCAGCTCAATTGCTGCAAATGGGAACGGTTTCAGAAAAGCAAAAGTTAGAATATGCCAAAACAATTGAAAACGCAGCAGGAAGACTTTCTGATTTAATTACCAACATTTTAAAATTGAATAAGTTAGAAAATCAGAAAATTGCTCCCAAAACAGAAACTTATGATGTATGTAGGCAGCTTTGTGATTGTGTGATTCAATTTGAAAACAAATGGGAAGAAAAGGAACTCGAATTAGAAATGGATCTGGAGGATACGGCAATGATCCAAGCAGACAAACAATTAATGGAATTAGTCTGGAACAATCTTTTATCAAATGCGATCAAATTTACGCAGCCAGGAGGAGCGATTAAGATTCACCAAATATCGGATGGGGATTATATCAGAGTATCAGTGTCAGATACTGGGTGTGGTATGAGTCAGGAAAGTAAAAAACATATTTTTGACAAGTTTTATCAAGGAGATACTTCACATTCCACAGAAGGAAATGGGCTTGGTCTTGCATTGGTACACAGGATACTTCAACTTTTGGATGGAGAGATTCAGGTTGTTAGTGAACAAGGGAAGGGAAGTACATTTACAGTAATATTACCTATCCCAAGAGAATCTGATCAGCAAATGGAAATGGAGGAAAATGACGAGCTATATGGAAAATAGTCGAAAAGAGTTTAAAGGATATGAATACAAAGAAATTATAACAGATATGGATAAAGCTTCTTTTTTAATGGATGGATATGAAAATTTTGGATGGGAGCAGGATGACAATCTATCAAGTATTTCTCAAGGAGCGAATCCAAAGAAAGTGATGATACGGATGAAACGTAATCGAAAAATCGTCAATAAAATGGAACTTACACGTCTTCAGAGAAATTTTGAAGCATGTATCCATGAAATCGAAGAATTGGAAAAATCCAAAACTTCTGTGGCAACTATGTATGCACTGATTCTGGCAATTTTGGGTACAGCATTTATGGCTGGTTCTACTTTTGCGGTAACGGCACAGCCATCCCATATTATATTGTGTATCGTACTTGCCATACCAGGATTTCTTGGATGGATATTTCCCTATTTTTTATATAAAAAAATAATTAGAAAACAGACAGCAAAGATTGCACCTCTTATCGAAGAAAAATATGACGAGATCTATGAGATCTGTGAGAAAGGGAATCGATTGCTATAATGAAAAGTATTCAATCAATAAGATTGAGAAGGGAAATGAGGTGATAATATTTATTATATATGTAAAATATAGAATAAGTATGAATAAAGGTATGTGATGAGGGAATATAAGAATTTACTCAAAGATATGAAATTTGGATATATTATACAAAGTATATCAATAAAATTTATGAAAAATAGAGAAAATGAAATAAAAAGTATTAGTAAGATTGACTTATTTTGGACGTTATGTTATCCTTTTAATAGTAAAAGGATAGTGATTGTGAAAACAAGCTAGACCTATATATAGAAATATAACTAAGAGTAGTTGCTCTCGGCTATTTTTCTGTGTATAGGTCTTTTTATTTCATAGGAGGAATAGGAAATGAGAATTTTCAAGATTCTAAATAACAATGTGGCGGTTGTTCGGGATGGAAAAGGACAAGAAAAGATTGTTATGGGAAAGGGAATTTGCTTTAAAAGAAAAGTCGGAGAGGAAATTTCAGAAGAAGTAGTTGATAAAACATTTTTTCTTAAAACATCGGAAGCAAACAGCAAATTTCAAATGTTAATTCAAGATGTTCCAATGGAGCATATTATACTTGGTGAAGAAATTATTTCAGAAGCCAGAACACGTCTGAAAAAGAAATTGAATGATATGATTTATATTTCCTTAATTGATCATGTGCATACTTCCATTGTTCGTTGTCAGGAGGGAGTTTTTGTAAAGAATGTGCTGTTATGGGATATAAGGAGATTTTATAAAGAGGAATTTCAAATCGGTTTATGGGCGTTGGAACGAATTTGGGAAGTTTGTCAAGTTCGTTTGCCAGAAGATGAAGCTGGGTTTATTGCACTGCATATTGCAAATGCACAGATGGACGAGCAAGTCATGCATGATATGTATGAGATTACTCGTGTGATGCAGGAAGTAGTTAATATCGTCAAATACTTCTTTAAGGTTGAGTTTGATGAAGATGATGTTTATTATTATCGCTTTATTACTCACTTAAGATTTTTTGCGAAGCGGTTAGTGGAAAAGAAGATTTATCGTGATGAAGAAAATGATGATTTATTAGATGTAATTAAAGAGAAATATCAAAATACGTATCATTGTGTAGAAAAAATTACACAGTTTATTCGTAAAAAATATCATTATGATCTTTCCAAAGAAGAGCAGTTATATTTAACGATTCATATTGAAAGAGTGATAATGAAAACAAAAAAATAACTTGTATGCCAGGATGGTGACATTAAGTTGGCCAAACCTTCATAAATATAAAATTTTATAATTGGAGGAATGAATATGGGTAAGTATGAAAGTCTGGCAAAAGAGATTGTCAAGAACATAGGAGGAAAGGAGAATGTTAGCAGTCTGACACATTGTATTACAAGACTTCGCTTTAAGTTAAAAGATGAGAGTAAAGCAAACGACCAAGTAATCAAAGATATGGACGGCGTAGTTACGGTTATGAAAAGCGGTGGTCAATACCAAGTTGTAATTGGAAATCATGTGCCAGAAGTATACGCAGATGTAATGCCATTGCTCGGAATGGAAGAGGGAAGTGCCGATCGTGCAGAAGATGCACCATCAGGAAACTTATTTAATCGAGCAATTGATATAATTTCGGGTATTTTCCAGCCAATTTTAGGTATTATGGCAGCCTGTGGTATGGTAAAGGGACTAAATGCATTATTTGTAGCACTTGGATGGTATCCAGAAACTTGTGGGGGATATTTAGTATTAAATGCAATTGGCGATGGATTATTTAATTTTCTGCCATTGTTTTTAGGTTACACAGCAGCAAAAAAATTTAATTTAAAACCAATGATTGGTTTAGTAATCGGTGCGATTATGTGTTATCCAACGATTCAAAACACTGCATTGTCTAATGGAGGAGAAGCTCTTTATACGCTGTTTTCTGGTACGATGTTTGAATCAGAAGTTTACACAGACTTTTTTGGAATTCCATTGATTGCAATGGATTATACGGGAACGGTAATTCCAGTTATTTTTGTCGTATACTTTGCATCGAAATGTGATAAGTTTTTCAGCAAGTTTATTCCAGATTTAGTAAAATTTTTCTTTGTACCAATGTTGACATTACTGATTTCGATTCCAGTTGGTCTTTTAATTCTTGGTCCAGTTGCAACATTTGCTTCTACGATTATTGCAGAAGCAGTTATGACAGTCCGAAACTTCAGTCCATTGCTGGCAGGAGCAATTGTAGGTCTTACATGGCAAATTTTAGTTATTTTTGGTTTACATTGGGGATTTATTCCAGTTTATATTAATAATATTCAAATGAATGGTTTTGATAATGTTATGATGCCATTCTTTGCTTGTACATTTGCTACATCGGCGGTTGTATTGGCGATTTTCTTTAAGACAAAAAATAAACAATTAAAAGAAATGGCATTGCCAAACTTTATTTCTGGTATTTTTGGAGTTACAGAACCTGCCATCTATGGTATTTTACTTCCATTGAAAAAACCATTTATTATTAGCTGTATCGTAGGAGGAATTGGTGGTGGATTCTATGGAGCATTTAACTTCCGTAAGTTTATGATGGGCGGAATGGGAATTTTTGAATTTCCAGCTATGATTGAACCAGATGGAAGTATGGGAAACTTAATTGTTGCAATTGTAGGAGTTATTATTACGATGATCCTTGCGTTTGTTGCAACAATGATATTATATAAAGATGAAACTCCAAAACAGGAAGGCAAGGAAACAAGTTCGATTACGGAGAAAAAACAGCAGGAACATTCTGAAAATAAGATGGTAAAACAACTGGAAATAGCAAGTCCAATCAAAGGAAGCGTATTAAAATTAGAAAAGATGAAAGATGATGCATTTGCGTCTGGGGTACTTGGAAAAGGCGCAGCGATTATACCAGAAGAAGGAAAGGTATTTGCACCAGCGGATGGTGTGATTACCGCATTGTTTCCAACGCTTCATGCGATTGGAATGCAGGCAGATAATGGATTGGAATTATTAATTCATATTGGACTGGATACGGTACAGTTAAATGGAGAAGGATTCCAAGCAATGGTAAAACAGGGTGATCGAGTAAAGAAAGGACAGCTTTTAGTTACCTTTGATAAAGAATTTATCGAAAGTAAGGGATTCTGTTTGGAGACTCCTGTGCTAGTTACAAATTCGGATGATTTCCTGGAAGTGATCGAAACAAAGCAGGCACAAGTTTCTCCAGGAGATTGCTTGATTACGGTATTGCAGTAAGGAGGTGGATGTATGGGATTTCCAAAAGATTTTTTATGGGGTGGAGCTACAGCAGCGAACCAATGTGAAGGCGGCATTTTTGAAGATGGAAGAGGTTTAGCAAACGTCGATGTATGCCCAGCAGGAGCTGATAGAAATGCAGTCATTACGGGACATATGAAAATGCTGGAATTTGATGAAGCTCATGTCTATCCAGCTGCAGAAGCAATTGATATGTATCATCATTTTCGGGAAGATATCCGTTTATTTGCAGAGATGGGATTTCGTGTGTATCGAATGAGTATTGCATGGACTCGGATTTTTCCAAACGGTGATGAAGAAAACCCAAATGAAGCAGGAATTCACTTCTATGAAGAGATATTTAAAGAATGCCAGAAATATCAGATTATGCCTCTTGTCACAATCTCCCATTTTGATTGTCCGATTGGCTTGATAAAGAAATATGGAGGATGGAGAAATCGAAAGATGATTGATTTCTATCTCCATTTATGTGAAGTATTATTTACACGTTATAAAGAATATGTAACTCACTGGCTGACGTTTAATGAAATTAATATGATCTTACATGCACCATTTATGGGAGCAGGAATTTATTTTGAAAATGGAGAGAATGAAGAACAAATTAAATATCAGGCAGCACACCATGAATTGATTGCAAGTGCTTTAGCAACGAAAATGGCTCATGAAATCAATCCAGAAAACAAAATTGGATGTATGTTTGCAGCAGGAGCTGCTTATCCATATTCTTGTAAGCCAAAGGATGTTTGGGAAGCTTTATTAACGGATCAGGAAAATTATTTCTTTGTAGATGTACAAGCGAGAGGATATTATCCAAATTATGCAATCAAACGTTTGCATAAGAAAGGGGTATTCCCATTGATGGAAGATGGGGATGAAGAAATATTAAAACAGTATCCAGTCGATTTTATTTCGTTTTCCTATTATAATAGCAGATGTATTGCAGCACCAGGAGAAGAAACGGAAATCGCAGAAGGAAACTTATTTCAATCGGTTAAAAATCCTTATTTAAAATTTAGTGAATGGGGATGGCCAATTGATCCATTAGGACTGCGTATTACATTAAATCAAGTGTATGACCGTTATCAGAAGCCACTTTTTATCGTAGAAAATGGGTTAGGAGCATTGGATAAACCAAATGAAGACGGATTTATAGAGGATGATTACCGTATTGAATATCTTCGAGATCATATTCGGGCAATGCGTCAGGCAGTAGAAGAGGACGGTGTAGAATTAATGGGTTATACCTCATGGGCTCCGATTGATTTAATTAGTGCAGGTACGGGAGAAATGCGAAAAAGATATGGATTTATCTATGTGGATAAACAAGAGGATGGCTCAGGAAGTTTGATGCGAAGCAAGAAGAAATCATTTGAATGGTACAAGCATGTGATTGAGACAAATGGAGAATGCCTATAATAAACTGTATATAAAATGATGAAATAGCACAGAGTAATGCCGAATGGATGGGCGATTATTCTGTGCTATTGTAATAAACAGAAGAAAAACTATTTGAATGCAGAATGGGTAGTCCCCGCTTTAAGTACGTAGAGCACTAGGCGGAAAATTAGAAAAGTCCACTAAGCTGCCAGCCCGTGTTCATAAGGAAGTAGAGAAGCGGATTCCGAGTGTCGGTTTTACGTGTTAGAAATAGAAGTTTAAAAATTGTTTAAAATTTTATAGAAAATTATTTATTTCTGTATGTTATTCTTTTCAGCGTAAAAAATATAGCTTATAAGAATTTTGTTATAAAAGGAATGATATTGAAGAGATATTATTTAAAGATTCGTAGATTGTTAAACTTAAATATATAGATTCAATAGGATAATGGAGGGAATACGATGCAGGAGTCAATGTTAGGCTTAACACATTTAGAAGTGGAAAAGCGCAGAGAAATGGGAGAAGGAGGAAAATCTCCAGATTCTATTACAAAGACAAAAACTCAAATCTTGAAAGAAAACATTTTTACATTATTTAATTTATTAAATTTTGTAATTGCGTTATTGCTTTTCTCAGTAGGAGCTTATTCGAATCTGTTTTTTATTGTAATTATTTTATGCAATATCGGGATTGGAATTGCGCAGGAATTAAAAGCAAAAAAGTTGGTGGACGATTTGTCCATCTTGAATCGCCCTCAGATTACAGTATTGAGAGAGGGAAGGGAATCTGTTGTTAAGGCAGATGAAATTGTAAAAGATGATGTGATCGTTTTAGAGAGTGGAAGACAGGTTTGTAATGATGCAGTTGTTTTGACAGGCAATGTGGAAATGAATGAATCTCTTTTGACAGGTGAGAGTGATCCAATCATAAAAAAAGCAGGAGATCAGCTTTATTCGGGAAGCTCTGTGATTTCAGGAAAATGTTATGCAAAAGTAATTCATGTAGGCAATGAAAACTATGCGACGAAGCTTGCTATGGATGTAAAGAAAGAAAAGAAAATAGAGTCAGAATTGTTAGGTTCAATGAAAAAAGTGACTCGTTTTACTAGTTTTTTAATTGTTCCACTTGGAATCTTGCTTTTTCTAGAGGCAGTTGTGATGAGACAGGCACAATTCGATCAAGCCATTATATCTTCTTCCGCAGCACTGTTAGGAATGTTGCCAAAGGGATTGGTTTTATTAATTTCAGTGTCACTTGCAACTGGAGTAATACGGTTGGCTAAGATGAAAATTTTAGTACAAAATATTTATTCTTTGGAAACATTGGCTCATGTGGATGTACTTTGCCTTGATAAAACGGGAACCATAACTGATGGTAATATGAAGGTAAACGCTGTAATTCCTATGAACCGCTTTCCACAGATGGATATAAACGCCTTTCTTTCTTCTTATTTGGCTGCAAGTGATGATAATAATGCAACGATTCAAGCATTAAAGAAAGAATTTTCTCCAAAGCTATTTTATCAGCCAGTTAATAAGATTCCATTTTCTTCCAAACGGAAATGGGGAGCAATTAGCTTTGAGCAAATAGGAACTGTATTTTTAGGAGCTCCAGAGCGTATTCTAAAATCACTTTCTGTAGAAGCAGAAGCACAAATGGAACGAGGATATCGTGTTATTGCAGTTGGGTACAGCCCAAGTATTTGGGATAAAGAAGAACAGCTTCCAGAAGATATTGTTCCGCTTTATATGATTACATTGGAAGATACAATTCGTAATCATACTCGTGAAACATTGGAGTATTTCCGATGTGAAGGTGTGGATATTAAAGTGATATCGGGCGATCATATAAAAACAGTTTCCATGATTGCAAAACAGGCTGGATTGGAGCGATGGAAGGATGCAATTGATCTTTCCACGATTGGAGAGGATGCAGACTTTGATGAACTTTGTCAAAAATATGCAGTGTTTGCAAGAGTAACGCCAAAACAAAAACAGCAGTTAGTGCAGGCATTGAAACGTCAGGGGCATCATGTCGCAATGACAGGAGACGGAGTGAATGATTTATTGGCACTTCGAGAAGCTGATTGTTCGATTGCGGTTGCAGAAGGAAGTGATGCAAGCCGTCAAATTTCTCAAATTGTATTGTTAGATTCTGATTTTACGCATCTTCCTCAAGTTGTTTTGGAGGGACGAAAGGTAATTAATAACGTAACACGAACTGCTGGAGTATTCTTTATTAAAACCATATACTCTGTATTGGTATCGTTATTATGTTTGGGATTCAACATTCCATTTCCGTTTATTCCGATACAGATTACATTAATTGATGCTTTTATTGAAGCTTATCCATCTTTCTTAACAATCTTTGAGTCGGACACAAGGAGAATAGAGGGAAGCTTTTTAAGAAAAGTGCTAGGAAATGCAGCTCCATTTGCTGTTGTCATAACAGCAATGATTATGGTGGTCAGCTTGTCGGTTCCATTTTCGGAATCAGAAAATCATACCATTATGTATCTTCTTTTAATTATGACTTCTATGTTTGCGGTTGTAAGGAGTTGTATTCCATTTACAAAATTGCGTAGTTTTATTTGTGTAACGATGACGGTTGGAGCATTTGCGGCATTGGCGATTCTTCCATCTATGTTTGAAATATCTGCGATAACTACAGGTATGATAAGATATTTGTTTACTGCATTTATTAGTATGGGATTAATTATTCAAATTATTTTTAAATGGAGAAAAACAAGACATATGATTGCGAAGCGACGCTATGCAATGAATAATTAAAGATAGAGTAAAATATTTGTCGCGGTAATAGGAGGAGCAGCCATATAGAAAATGGAGCATGCGAATTCAATTACCGCGGCTTTGTAATAAAAAGAAGGATCTATTTTGTTAGGAGGTAGAAATGTCACTAAAAAAAAGAATGTTTCGGGATAATATGATAATTCTTTTTTTAGCACTTCTTACACTTATGTTTATTGCTTTAGTTGTGGTAGCAGTGTTTGAAGATGCGCTTTTAAAAGATTTTGAATCAATGGATAATGCAAAGTTAGATGAAAATGTTACCTCTATTATGCAAATTATGAATCAAGAAGATACGATGGACTGGGATGCTTTGGAACAAAAATTAGAAGGTTATGATTATGAGCTATTAGTATTAAAGGATGGAATGATGGTATATGGAAATTTTGGAGAAGAGCAGGAAGAACTTCTGCAAAGTTTTGATGAAGAGACAGATATTGGTACAGGTTCTGGAGTAGAATTATTTTACCATAAAAAAACAACAGTTGTAGGAAAGTACATACAAGATAGTGGTGAATATGCAATGGCAGTACATTTCTTAGGAGAGAAATGGTGGCTTAGTTCCTTTCGTCACTCATTCTCGGTATTTTTCATTGTTTTTATTATCATTGGAGTTGCGGCAATTGGTGTGATTTTATTTTTTTCTAGTTTTTTTACTAAAATATTAGGTCATCGGATTATGGAGCCATTGAATGTATTGATAAAAGGTGCAAAGCGAATTCAAGCTGGGAATCTAAATGAGGATATTTATTATAAAGGGGACGAAGAATTTGAAAATGTATGTAATACATTTAATGCAATGCAAAAAACAGTGCTTCAAGACATGGAACAGCGTTTAAAAGATGAAAAAGCAAGAATGGATATGGTAACAGGAATCTCCCATGATCTGCGTACGCCATTAACATCCATCCAAGGATATATTAAAGGAATTTTAGATGGTGTTGCAGATACAGAGGAAAAAAAGAAAGTGTATCTTCAAACTGCATATGAGGCAACCAAGGAAATGAATGTCCTACTGCAAAAATTATTTGATTTTTGTCGATTAGAAAGCGGACAGATGCCATTTCATAGAATAAAGGGAGATTTGGCAGAATTTGCGGCTGCTTATGTAGCGCAGAAGGAATTAGTTATAGATTCCAATCGAGTTACTATTTCCTTAACAAAGGGAGCGGAGATACTGCCAGAAATTTATATGGATATCGAACAAATGAGACGGATATTTGATAATCTTTTAGAAAATAGTATCAAATATGTAAGTAAAGACCAAATAGAAATTAAAATTTATATTTATGAAGAAGGTTCCTATGTAGTTTTACGATGGAGGGATAATGGAAACGGCGTGCCAGAAGAAAAGTTGGGAAATATTTTTCAAAAATTTTATCGATGTGACGAAGCTCGAACAAAAAAAGGAAGCGGAGTTGGCTTGTATGTGGTAAAATATATTGTAGAACAACATGGGGGGAAAATTACTGCAAAAAACGCAGGTGGACTTATGTTTCAATTATATTTTCCAAAAGGAGATTGATAAAGATGAAGATATTGATTGCAGAAGATGATGAAAAAATTGCTCAATTAGAGAAGGACTATTTGGAAATCAATGGGTTTGAGACTCAGATTATATCAGATGGAGCGTTGGTGGTAGAAGCATTAAAAACGGGAGATTACGGCTTGCTTTTGTTGGATATTATGCTTCCAAATTACAGTGGATATGATATATGCAGGGAAATACGGGATAAAATTGATATTCCGATCCTTATGGTGACGGCAAGAAGTGAAGGAGTTGATGTGATTCGTGGTTTAGGGCTAGGTGCAGACGATTATATTACAAAGCCATTTGATCCATCTCAGTTGGTAGCAAGAGTTCGAGCCCATTTAAAGAGATATGAGCGTTTAACATCTGGTTCGCATAATGAAATACGAAAAAAAGAGAATGCCGAACAAATTCGAATACAAAATATTGTAATTGAACCAAAGACATGGAAAGTCTTGAAAGAGGGAAAGGAAATAAAGCTTCCAAACCGAGAATTTGAATTACTTCGTTTTTTAGCCGAACATCCTAATTTAGTGTTTTCCAAAGAACAGTTATTTGAAACGATTTGGGGATATGACTATGTTTCAGATGCAGCGACTGTAGCTGTGCATATTAATCGCTTGAGAGAAAAAATCGAAGATGATGCAAGAAATCCTAAAATTATTGAAACAGTCTGGGGAGTTGGATATCGATTAAATTTATAACGAAAATAGTTAAAAAGAGTGAGGAATATGAAAATTTTATTCTATCTGACAAGATAAAAAGAGTGACTTTAATATAGGGTTATGATATAATACAGAGAAATAATGCAAACATGGAGGAAAAATTTTTTATATGAAGTTTGTAATTTCACATTTATCAAAACATTTTGAAAAAAAAGAGGTTTTGAAAGATATTGATTTTACTTTTGAAAGCGGTAAAATTTATGGTCTTTTAGGTAGAAATGGTGCTGGTAAAACAACACTGTTTAATTGCCTGAATCGAGATATTAAAATGGATAGTGGAAGTTTTTATTTAGAAGAAAACGGACAGAGGAGAGAAGTATCGGCAGAAGATATCGGGTACGTGTTATCCACGCCGACGGTACCAGAGTTTTTAACAGGGAGAGAGTTTCTAAAGTTCTTTTTGGATATTAATGAAAAAGTAATCTCACATACAAAGTCAATTGATGAATATTTTGATGATATGAGTATTGACCTAGAAGATAGGGATAAGCTTTTAAAAGACTATTCACATGGTATGAAAAACAAAATGCAGATGCTGATTAATATGATTGCTCAGCCGAATATTTTGCTTTTAGATGAACCATTAACATCTCTTGATGTAGTAGTGGCAGAAGAAATGAAACAGTTGCTTCGTTCTTTAAAAAGTGGCCGAATTACGATCTTTTCTACTCATATTATGGATTTGGCTTTGGATTTATGTGATGAGATTGTATTATTAAATCATGGAGAACTAGAAGTAGTAGATAAATCCAATTTGGATAATCAAGAATTTAAGGAAAAGATTATTGCAGCTTTAAGGGAGGAAGTTCATGAATAAAACGCTACAAATTTCATTTTCTTTAAAAAATACATACCGAGTAAACAGCATTTTGTATTCGTTAAAGCAGATTCCATTAATCAAAAAGCTGCTGCCTCAAGCATTGTATAAAGTACGGGGGTTAAAGATTTTTGCAAATATTCTTTCTGTGATTTGGGAAGTTGTCTCAGCCTTTTTAGGAAAATTCCTGTACCTTATTATAATGGTAATTGGAATTGGAGCGTTATATGAGACAGTGCCAAAAAATCAATTGTTTTTACATATAATTGTTTTCCTTACGATTATTGGAGCCTTTACAAATACTTATATGTTTAATCCAACGAGGGATAAGTATTATGCTATGGTTCTAATGCGTATGAATGCAAAAGAATATACATTGATTAATTATGGATACTCTATATTAAAAGTCATCATTGGATTTTTACCATTTACCATTTTGTTGGGATTGAATCAGGGAATCCCACTTTGGCAATGTATTCTCATTCCATTTTTTATTGCTGGGTTAAAGATTACATTAGCTTCTACTTCACTTTACCATTATGAGAAGACAGGAGAAGTAAACAATGAGAATAAGCTTCAGAAATTTGCTTGGATTGGACTTATTTTGCTCTTAGCTGCTGCCTATGGATTGCCAGCAGTTGGATTTGTATTACCTAATATAGTTGTATTAGTTGTTATGATAATATCGATTCTTACAGGTATTATTACAGCACGAAAAATCATTTGTTTTTCCAATTATCGGGAAATGTATCAGATCATTTTGGCACAGTCTATGGACCAGGTGGATCAGGCAAAAAAAGTCGTAAGAGAACAAAGTTATAAAACAATTTCTACTGACACAGGAATCACGAGTCAGAGAAAAGGATTTGAATATTTGAATGAGCTATTTATTAAAAGACATCAAAAAATACTTTGGAAGTCTTCAAGAAGAATTGCTGTGATATGTTTATGTATCCTATTAGGAATGTTATTGGGATTTTATTTAGTTCCAGAAATGAAACAAAGAACAAATGAGGTATTAATGACATTTCTACCTTATTTTGTATTTATTATGTACGCAATTAATCGTGGGACTGGTTTTACCCGTGCGTTATTTATGAATTGTGATCATAGTTTATTAACCTATTCCTTTTATAAACAGCCGAAATTTGTACTAAAACTGTTTCAAATTCGTCTAAGAGAAATTGTAAAGATTAATTTGCTTCCAGCAATGATTATTGGCATTGGTCTTGCCATCTTGCTTTATGTTTCGGGTGGAACTGATAATCCATTGAATTATGGAATTTTAATTGTATCTATTTTATGTATGAGTATGTTTTTTTCCGTACATTACTTGACTATTTATTATCTGTTACAGCCTTATAATATTAGTACCGAGATTAAAAGTGGAACATACCAGCTTGTGCTATCGGTAACTTACTTGGTTTGTTTCTTTATGATGCAGTTAAAACTGCCAATTTTTCTATTTGGATTGATGGCAATTGCATTTTGTGTTGTATATTGTATTATTGCGTGCATTTTGATTTATCGGTTTGCACCAAAGACATTTCGGTTAAGAACATAGGTATCATTTGAAATACAGTTGATTAAAAATTGTTTTTTTCAACAAATGTAAATCTGTCATAGATAGGAGGACTTGTAATGCGGTATGCGTTCAAGTCCTCTTATGCATAAGTAGAATAATTGTTTCAGTTAAGATTGATCGGAAAAAGATTTTAGAATACTTTTCTTACAATGGGGGCATGTCCAGTCATGTAAAAAAATGGGCTTTCGCAAGATTAGGTATAACAATATCCCGATGAGAATGTAAAGTATACTGCCATATTGTTTAGAAATTGCCAATAGAACCGCCCATCCTGTAAGACTATAAACCAATAGGATAACACTACCCAATAAGATTCTTATTTGCCAAAGTCGATAGGCTTTGCTTCGCTTATAATGATTAGAACGCAAAATACCATTTCCTTATAAAACTTCTATTTCTATCAGTGTAATTTAAAAGTTATTAGTGCTGTGAGATTTACTTAATACAGAGTGTTTTTCCAACTTTCTATATTCGCTTGGAGGTGTTCCATATCGATTTTGGAACATACTGGCATAATAACTTAGATGATTAAATCCACAAGAAGTCGCAATTTCAGTAATATTTTTATCCGTTTCTTTTAATAAGTTTTTGCTGACCTCTAATCGGTATGTATTAAGAAAGTCAATTGGAGATTGATTGGAATATTTTTTGAAAATCTGGCAGCATTTGCTTTTGCAGACTCCACCAGACGAAGCGATTTGGGACAACGTTAGCTTAGAAGAATAGTTTTGATGAATATAGGAAACCATAGTTCTTTGGATGGCAAGATCGTCATAATATGGCAATGTACCTACACGAAGTTCTTCTGGAAGCAGTCCCAAAAGGTTTTTCCATATTTGGAATAAAAGTCCAATAACGTTTAATTGGTAGCCAGTTTCGTTTTCTTGTTTCAGATGAACGATTTGTTCAATGGCAAGCAGAGTGGATTGGTCTTTGTCCTGTAAAGAATCTAAGTAATAAAATTCAAAACAAGAATCATTCAGGACAGGAGAAATAAATTTCTGATAAATCTTGTCACAAGAATTTAAAAGAGAAGGATGAAAGATGATACAGATAAAAGTACAGTCTTGGTTATTATAGGAAAAACCATAATGCATTTGTTTGGAATTAATAATAATTCCATCATGTTCTTTTATAGTGATTTCATTTCCATTTATATAGTATCCCATTTCTCCCTTCAATATATAGATAAGTTCGATATCCTCATGCCAGTGACATAACGCTTTCATATTCGTATAATCGGATAACTTGCCATGGCGAATATATAACGGAATATCAGCGTTATCGTAGGCTATAATTTCGGAAGCATCATTCATAACGTTTGTATTAATTTTCATCGAAACCTCCTCAAAATATGATTCTGGTAATTATTGTATATTTTTGTGATAGAAATACAGCAATAAATTTGTTATTATTATATAAGAAAAAAGAAAAAATAACTAGCCCAAATAAGGAGGATTTTGATAATGTTAGCCGATTATCATACACATACCTATTATAGTGATGATTCAGAATGTCCTATGGAAGATATGATAAAAAAGGCAATTGCGATCGGATTAGATGAAATAGCTTTTACGGAACATGTAGATTATGGAGTAAAGACAGATTTGAATTGTAATTATGAGAAGTATTTTAAAGAGATAGAACATCTAAAACAGCGTTATGATGGAACGATTGCAATAAAAGCTGGTATTGAATTCGGTGTTCAAGTGCAAACAATTCCATTGTTCCAAGAGGATTTTGAGACTTATCCATTTGATTTTATTATTTTGAGCAATCATCAAGTAAATAATAAAGAATTTTGGAATTATGCATTTCAGGAAGGAAAAAGTCAAGAAGAATTCCAGATGGCATACTATGAAGCAATTTATGAGGTTGTGCAGCGGTATAAAGGGTATTCTGTATTAGGACATTTGGATATGATTAAGCGTTATGATCCATATGGAGATTATCCAGATGAAAAGATTATGGAACTTGTAGATTGTATTTTAAAACAAGTAATTCAGGATGGAAAGGGAATTGAATTAAATACATCTAGTTTTAAATATGGATTAAAAGATTTAATGCCTTCCAGAAATATTTTACGGCGTTATTATGAGCTAGGAGGACGTATCCTTACAATTGGCTCCGATACACATGAAACACAGCATTTAGGTGATCATATTTTGGAAGTGCGGAGTATTTTAAAAGGAATCGGATTCCAAACATTTTGTACATTTGAGAAAATGAAACCAATTTATTGGAATCTTTGATAAAAGGAACTTTCGCTATAGTTTCCTTTTACATATCACGATAAATCAAGGAGATCCCATTGCTGTATAAGCAGTGGAATCTTCTTATCATTATTCAATGTTTTTATTCAAAATAATAGGAATCCGAATCGTGTCCCTGTGTATAGGGAGCTAACGCTTCTTTTGTTACATAAGGTTTGTCGGAAATAATCCCGTTGATTCCCATTTCTAAATATTTATTCATTTTATTCAAGTCATCTACAGTCCATACATAGACAGGCAGCCATGCTCTTTTACAATTTGCGATAAAATCGCTTGTCACAACACCTTCTTCAATTACTAAAAAGTCTACATTTAATTCAATCAACGCTCGTACATCAATATTTCCCAAGTTACCAAAAAGACAGTAACCCACATTAAGATCTGGATTCTTTTTTCGGATTAATTCGACTAACTCATAATCCAAGGACATAAGAATACATTTGTTGGCGAATTTATTTTCTTGAATTGTTTCTAATACTGTATCAACAAGAGCTTCTTTTTGCCCACTGGATGCTTTTAACTCAATAAGCAATTTAATATTATTGCCGCAATAGTCCATCATCTCTTGCAATGTGGCGATGGAGCTAGTCATTTCTCCCTGACGCAATTCTAATTGCTTTAGTTCGGCTAGAGAAAGGTCACTGACTGCTTGATTTGTTCCAGCGAGCCGTTGTAAGTTAGCATCATGGTGAATCACAGGAATTCCTTCGCTTGTCAACTGAATATCAATTTCTGCATAATCGGCACCACTATCAATGGCTCCTTGTAAAGAATCTAATGTATTTTCTACTCCAAGATCACTGCACCGATGACCAATCGAAATTGGTTTATGGATGACAGGAGGCTTTTGGGCGTAAAGATACATTAATACAAGCATAACAGTAACGAGAATAGGACTTAAAAGAAGGAGCTTCTTTTTTAACTTGACTATTTTAGGAAAGAGTGGAGAAAAATAGTTGTAAACTCGTATTCCGATACCGTGAATATTGGTCTGTGTTTTTTCAAGTGCTTGATGTACCGAGGAAGGAAACATCGTGTCAAAAGAAAGCGATGGGTCGAGTGATAGCAAGGTATTGATTAAAATACATAAAAATAAGAGCATAAGGATGGTCTGTATACCCCATACAACAATTGCAAGGAGTAGCTTCGCTAATGCAGAAGGAGAAAAGAAAATAGTACAAATCGTTTTTAATAAGTTCTCCTCCATTAATGTACTAAAGTCGGTCGGTATTATTCCAGAAAAAAACAAAACTGCCCATACAAAAATAAGTCCAAATAAGAAAAGCGCAAAAGGAAGTTTCATTTTTCTCCATAGCTGAATACTGCATTTGCAAGAAGAAAGAAAGCGGTTCTGTTTTAATACCATAATTGGCAATACAAATAAAAGAAGACAGTATAAAAGAAAAAGAAGGATAGAAATACTGTTTAAAAGAATAGAACCGTAGGAACGACGAAGCAGTTCTCCTGTAACAAAATATGGAATATGAACCGTTGGAATTAAGGAATTAATAAATCCAATATGTATGAATGGAAGAAGGAGTACCGCATATACAAAAAATCCTAAAATGCCTTTATTAGTCAGACAAGAGAAGCTCGTTAGTGCATCTCGAAGAGTATCTTGGAAATTCGTATAGGTTTGAGTATACTCTTTATAAATTCGGATGATAAGGATCGAAAATTCCAAATATATCAAAAGAGTGGAACATAAAAAGATAAGGATAATAGCAGCAATTCCAGGTAAACTAAGAATCAGTTTTAACATACTGTAATTGAATAGGACAGTATCTCCATTAATATCCATCATCATAGTAATTAATTCTTTACCGATTGGTACAAAGATAAATAAGCTGAGTGCTTTATAAATGAATTCAAATAATAATAAATAAGGCAGTATATGGTAAAAAGTAGTAAAAATTTTCTTTCCTTTTTGGAATAATGAAGTTGTTGTTTGCATAAAAATCCCTCCAGTAAAACAATAAAACTGTTTTCTGAAGGAAATTATACTATATTGGGTTATATTTGTCATTATCATATGAGATCATTTTATAGAATTGTTGTAAGCCAATTTAAAATTGCAGTAAGCCCAATGCTATAAATAGCTAAAGAAAAAGGCTTTGTTAAGAGCAAAATAAGGATAAATTTTTTCAGGGACATAGGAGTTAATCCAGCGATTAAACATAATAAATCATCTGGGGCACCAGGAAATAAAATGGCTAATGTAAATAAAATATCAAATTTCTTTCCCTTTTCAATCCATGAAACATATTTTTCATAAGTATCTATAGAGACAATTTTTAAGATAAAAGGTTTCCCATATTGTTTAGCAAGTAAAAAGTTGATCGTAGAGCCAATAACGATACCAATATAATTGTAAAGAAATCCATATACTGGTCCAAATACAATCACACTAATGGCACAGCTAACACCTCCTGGAATAATCGGAACAACAACTTGAACGATTTGTATAACAAGAAATAGAATTGGAGCCCAGATTCCAGCTTTTTCTAAGTACAGCTGCATCTTATCGGAAGATGAGAAAATTCCGCTCTGGAATCCTATGATTGCTAAAATAAGTAAAAGTAATATGCTAATTAATGTTGTATAATTTTTCTTCGCTAAACTCATGATAAATCCCCTTTCTTATGGTATGCTTATAGAGTGCCCAATTATCCTAGGTTCTATAAAGATTTTTTCATCTATGTGAAGTATCTTATTGAACGGAAAGCTTGTTCATTTCTTTATGTAGACTTCTTAGTTTACTTCGAAATACAAGGATTGCAGGAGTACATAATATGGTAAAATATGGAATATAAATGCAAAGTCCTTTTATTGTAGAAAAAAATTGATTGAATGTAGTAATGATTGCTAATGCAAATACAATAACGGATAAATAAAACGAAATATTATTCTTATTCATATAAAAATCCTCCTTTGTGATTTCCTTTCTATTAACAGAATAACAAGCTAGTGTTTCAATAATCTCTCATTTTAAGAAAAAATTATAACAATATTGAAACATTTTAATACAGAGCGAATAATTTCCTAGGATACTCAGATAAAACAAGCAGCTTGTACAGCGTGGAGGGATTTTGAATAAGATAGGACAATGTTATGGTAAAAACAGTGTGGAGGAATTGTTACAAAATTGAGAGAATTGGACAAGCAAGATGAAACAATGTTGATAGAATTTTATGATAGAATAATAATAATAAAAAATCTCAAGGTGAAAAGAAACGTTCACTGATATTAGAAGTTATGTTACAGTGGTATTAGGAGGTAAGCATGAAAGAGGATGTAATTGTTCAAATCAGAGATATAAAAAAATACTATGGGAAAGAACCACTAATTGTAAAAGCATTGGATGGAATCACATTGGATATTCAAAAGGGGACATTTACGGCGATTGTAGGAGCCAGTGGAAGTGGAAAGTCTACGCTGCTGCATTTGATTGGTGGTTTGGATCAGCCTACAAGTGGAACGATTCGGGTAGCAGGCAGAGATTTGTCTATGTTAAATCGGGATCAGGCCGCGATTTATCGCCGAAGAAATGTGGGCGTGGTATATCAAAATTACAATTTGATTTCTATGTTAAATGTATATGAAAACATTGTTTTTCCTGTAGAAATTGATGGAAATACTGTAGATCAGGAATTTATAGAGGAAATAACCAAATTGTTGGGGTTACATGACAAGTTGGAACGTAATGTGAATCAGTTGTCAGGAGGTCAAAAGCAGCGAGTTGCAATTGCAAGAGCACTTGCAATAAAACCTGTGCTCTTATTATGCGATGAGCCAACTGGAAATTTAGACAGCAGAACAAGTCAAGATGTCATTGGATTACTAAAGGCAAGCAGTATGAAATTGGATCAGACAATTATTATGATTACTCATAATGAAGAAATTGCTCAAATGGCAGATCGTACCATACGTATCGAGGATGGAAAGATTGTAACAAGGAAGTGGGGAGAGCCATGTCTTTAAATAGCAATAACAATAATAAAGTAATTCGTAAACTGGCAAAGCGAAGTTTAAAGGTAAATCCATTCCGAAATGGGTGTATTTTAATTACAATTACCATATGTACGATATTAATGATTTTAGTACCAGTATTGAATTCTGCCAGTTTTCAAATTGATCTGGATATTGTGGATATGCAGGAACAAGCTAGTTTTCAAAAATTAAACACAGAACAAATTATACAATTAAAAAATAATTCGGAACTGCTTTGTACCGTACTGGAAAAACAGGGACCAGCAATCCGAATTAACGATACCTTTGTACGATTGGGTTATACAGAATATAGCGAAAAAGATATTATTCCATATCGCTTGCTAGAGGGGAATCTACCAGAAAAAAGGAATGAAGTTGTTTTAGAAAAGAAAATAATGGATCAATTGAAGCTCTCTATTGGAGATTCGATCGTATTAAATGTCACAGAAGATGAAAAGGAGACATTTATAATCTGTGGTATGAGCGAAACGATTGGAGACGAAGATTCCATACCAAAGTTGTATGTTTCTCAGTCTTATGCAGAAGAAGGAGTTTCTTTCAAACAGAGACCATATCAAATGCGTGTAAAAATACAACAGAAAAATGGTATGAGTAAAGAGGATGTAGTACAAACATTGTTGGAAATTGCAGAAGATGTTAATATTGATTCTGATTATGTTAATGTTAATACGATGTACTTATATTCAATGCATTTTACAGCAGAACAAATTTTTTTCTATGTTTTTATCGACTTAAGTATTTTATTGGCTGGAATTCTTGTAATTTATAGTGTTTTTTATATTTCTGTTATTTCCAGGATTCCATTGTTTGGACAATTGAGCACGATTGGGATGAGCAGAAGACAGATAAAACATTTTGTAAATGAAGAAGGACTGCGTCTTAGTATATTAGGAACAGCATTGGGGGTTATTGGTTCTGGAATTTTTTCTTATATCCTTATAACTGCCTACTGGAATTTTAATATCTTTCTTGGAGTATCTGTTGTAGTAAGCATTATGACAACGCTAATTATTATGCTTTCCATTCAAAAACCAGTCTCAATGGCTGCAAATATTTCACCGATTGAAGCAGTACGGTATGATCTGGTCAATGGGAAACGAAATAAAATGATACTAAAAACTCATAACATAACACCACGTTCCATTGCTTCCATTCGGTTTTGCCGAGATCGAAAAAAAGTCTTCTTTACTATGTTATCTTTGATTGTGGGAGGAATTTTATTTTTCGTAAGTGCCATTTATATTTGTTCCATTGATGTGGAAACATTTGCGAGAAATGGGTATTTTAGAGATTGTGAATATATTATAACATTTACAACGATAGGAGAAGATTTATATTATGACAATGTTGATCTGACAGATATGCAAAAACAAAAACTATTTACGAAAGACTTAATAGAAGAATTAGAACAGATTCCAGAAGTAGAATCTGTGGAACGAAGGCAAGGAACCATTGTATCATTTGATATAGAAGGCTATATTATTAATGAAGATGTTTCTGTGATAAATAAAGAGAGATTTGAACGGGAAATATTACCTTATCTATTGGAGCAAACACTTACTTATGAAGAATTGGTACAGCAAAAAGGAATCATTTATACGAGAAATGAAGACACAGAACTCATGTATGGAGCAAAATTTTCGGCTGGAGATCCTGTAAAATTAGAATATTATAATGGAACGGAAAATGACACAGAAGAAGTAGTAATGGCAGGATTTACAGACCGGGAGTATCTGGCAGATCATTTTATAGATGGAGGAATTTTAATTCCTGAAGAAATAATGAATCTTATGATGCCTGGAATCGACATGACGGAAGAACTGTATGTTAACACAGTGGATGGAGTATATAACAAAGAATTAGATGAAACTGTTTCAAATATAGTTAAGAAGCATCCATTATTATCCGTTATGACATTTTATGAGCAAGTACAAGAAAGAAGTCGTCAGCTCCAATTAATACAGCAGATTTTGATTGTTATTTCTATATTTGGAATATTATTTAGTGTTAT
Organism: Clostridiales bacterium CHKCI001; assembly: GCA_900045905.1. Lineage (GTDB taxonomy): Bacteria > Bacillota > Clostridia > Lachnospirales > Lachnospiraceae > Fimimorpha. Next base: position 113,948 of record FCNS01000038.1, read on the forward strand.
TAACATGTTAAATACAACCTTAACAACGATGATTACGAGGGACAAAGAACTGGCGTTGTTGGAAGCAATTGGAATGCAGGAAAAACAAATTAAGAAGATGTTATTATATGAGAGTCTTTATCTGACGTTACCTTCGATTTTTATTTCAATTATACTTGGAGAAGTTCTTGGATGTCTAACGGTTTCTTTTATGGGAGTAAGTCAGGCGACAATGACCTATCAATTACCATTATGGGTGATTGGAATTTATACCATTAGTATGATTGTAATGCCGTTATGTCTTTCCTATTATTTATATCATAGACTTTCAAAGAAAACGATTATGGAACGATTAAAAATGGATGAATAAAACAATAATATATTTTTACAATTTTCTAGGTCATGTTTGCATGAAAAAACATGACCTGTTCTCCTTGTTGCCATAATTAAATGCGTTGTTGAAACATTCCATGTTTATTGCAGAAAGCATAAAGGATTCCATGACCTTTGTTTCTAAATCTTACCGAAATATCCTGTTCTGGATAAAGTTTAATAATTCCAAAAGTCCCCGAAGTTACAATACATACCTCTTTTCATTATTATGAGTAAATTTTATATTTTATCTTAAAATATGGCAATCTACGAAACGTAGATTTGGGAAAGTAATGAAATTAAGGTTCATTTGGCAGAAAGACAGAAAAAATAGAACCAACATTTTCTTGAGATTTTACTTTAATATAACCGCCTTGCTGGCTAATAATCTGACGGCTTAAATAAAGTCCAATCCCTGCACCTTCGATATTATGTACTTTCCCTTCCCGATAAAAGCGTTGGAAAATATCATTAAAATGTTCTGTTTTAATCCCAATTCCAGTATCTTGAATCTCAATTCTAGTAAAAATTTCCCACGGTTCTACACGAATCCATATATGTCCGCCAGGATTTGTGTACTTGACGGCATTATCAATGATATTAAAGAGAGCTTCTGTTGTCCATTTAGGATCATGAGGTAATAAAATTGTCTCATCACACTGAATTTCTAATTGAATTTCTTTCTTTTGTGCAGATGTTGAAACTTGAGATACTGCCTGAACGATTGTATCAAAAATTCGATAGGGCTGTATGACTAGAGAGATAAAATGGTTTTCTAAGCGTGACATTTTCATTAAAGAATCAATTAAAAATTCCAGTTTTTTAACCTGTCCATGAATGATACCTAAAAACTGTGCGGTCTGCTCTTTGGATAATTCCTCTTCTTCCAGCATGGAACTATATAAAGTAATATTGGCAATTGGTGTTTTTAACTGATGGGAAATATCCGAAACAATCTGCTGGATTTCTTGTTTTTGCTGTGCTTGTTGGGATAAATTGGAATAAGTGATATCAGAAAGCTTATCCAGTTTTGTTTGGATTTTGGAAGTAAGTGTATCCTCATCCGTGGATTGTTCAGGTATTTTCCCCATAGCTAATGCATCTACATGGTGACATACAACTTCTGAATACTTTAAAAAAAGTTTTCGGAATACCATATATAAGATAAAAAACATGAAAACCATAAGAATAAGGAATAAAAGGCAAAGAGTTCTTAATGTTTCTATGGAAGAAGCTAGGTAAAAGCGATATCCAAAAAATAAAACAAGCGCAACAAAAATAACCAAAAGTATGGAATCAATAGAAAATCTTCTTTTATTCATGTGCATCACCAATCCATTGATAGCCCATTCCATAAATCGTTTTAATATAATGGTAAGTTTCATCTGATATTTTGGAACGAAGTCTGCTAATATTAATCGTTAATGTATGTTCATCCACAAAATTTCCCTCATTATCCCATAACTTTTCCAATAACAATGAACGGGTTAATGCCATTCCTGAGTTTTTGACAAATACATATAATAATTTAAACTCAGTAGGAGTTAAGGAAAGATTTTCACCGCTTTTTTTCACGGTATGAGTTTCAAAGTCAATCGTAAGATTTCCACAAGTGAATGCAGTGTCGTGAGAGGTTCCCCCGACTCTTCGAAGCACTGCTTGGATTCGCTGCATTACGACTTTAATATTAAATGGTTTTGTAATATAATCATCGGCACCTAATTCAAACCCTTTTATCATTTCGTCATCTAATTCATGTGCAGTAATAAAGATAAAAGGTTTCCGATTGTAAGATTTGATTTTTCTGGCAAATTCAAATCCATTGCCATCTGGTAAATTTACGTCTAATAAGATTAAATCAACGGCTTGTTTTTTTATAAAAGGCTGGGCACTGGTTAAGTCGTTGGCTGGAATAGGCTCGTGACCAGCCTTTTGCAGATTAAAGCATATTCCAGCATTTAGCATTTCATCGTCTTCTACAACTAGTATTTTGCTCATAATACTGCCTCCTATTTTCATCATTCTGCTCTTATTATCACAGAAATTCTCAAATATTTCAATACTGTAACAAAGTTTTCTTAAATTGAGATAATACTGAAACAGTCTCTTGTTAGGATAAGATTAAAAGAAACGTTCCACCACCTCTAACTATATGCCTGTGGCATTAGGAGGTAAAAATAAAAAAGAAAGAGGAAAGAATTATGAAGTGTATGAATAAAGGAATTGAATTTATTGCAGTGTTATGTATGGTATTTGCATTTGTGAGTGCAGGAGATGAATTTCTGGAAGTATTAAAAGATACGTTAGGATATATGATTTATTTAAGTGTCTTTGCTGCACCAGTTGTATATTTCTCCATTAAGAGAAAAAAAGCCTTCGCACAAAGAAAAAACATTTCGGAATAATCGTATTTTTCATCATTTGTGCGAAGGTGTAATTAAACAAAAAACGGTTATTAATCTTGATATGCAATCAATCCATTGCAAATGGTCATCTTTACTTTTCCAGTCAATGGTTTTCCAGTAAATGGACTATTGGAAGACTTGGAAGCAAATTGAGTTGGAGTCCAAGTTTCATTCTCGTCAAAAAGAACAAGATCGGCACAAGCTCCTACTTCAATCGTTCCATAAGGTAAGTGATAAAGTGTTGCAGGATTAATCGTTAATTTTTCTAACAGTTCACAAAGAGATAACGAACCCTTCTTTACAAGATTTGTAATACCAAGTGCAAGAGCAGTTTCCAATCCAATAATGCCACTTGGAGCCTTTAAAAATGGTCTGGCTTTTTCATCTGCACTATGTGGAGCATGGTCAGTTGCAATTATGTCAATCGTTCCATCTTTTAATCCTTGAATAATTGCCTCTTGATCTGCCTGTGTACGAAGCGGAGGATTCATTTTGGCAAGTGTACCATATTCTAAAACCGCCTCCTCAGTTAAAGAAAAGTGATGCGGAGTAGCTTCCGCATAAACAGGAGCACCTAATTGTTTGGCAGTGCGTACAAGGGCAACGGAATTAGCAGAACTGATATGTTGAATATTGATGGTTGCCCCGCTGTAAAGAGAAAGCATACAATCTCTTGCAACTAATACATCTTCCGCAGCAGCAGGAGCTCCAAAAATGCCAAGTTTCTCAGAAACAGCACCATGATTTACACCACTGTTTATAATAAGAGTAGAATCCTCTTCATGAAAACTAATTGGAAGATTTAACGCTTTGGCACGCTGCATTGCTTCTAAAACAAGCTTCTCATCCATTAAAGGAATTCCATCATCCGTAAATCCAACTGCACCATTGGCTGCTAATTCTTCCATTTTAACAAGTTTTTCTCCCTTTAATCCCTGACTAACCGCAGCTGTGGTAAGAACACGGACTTTTTCCTTTTCTCCCTTCTTTATAACATAAGAAAGCGTATCCAAATTGTCAACAGCAGGCTTCGTATTTGCCATACAGATCACCGTCGTATATCCACCTTTTGCAGCAGCAAGTGCACCTGTATGGATGTCCTCCTTATAGGTTAAACCTGGATCACGAAAATGAACATGTACATCAATCAAGCCAGGAGCAACAACCAAACCAGATGCATCCACACATTCCTCATTCGGAGAAGCCTTAAAACTGCCAAGTGCAGTAATAACTCCATCCTCAATTTTAATATCCATTATCTGATCTATTTTATTCTTAGGATCAATCACACGACCATTCTTAATAATCATCTCATAACCACCTCTCTAAAATGGAATTGTTTCTCTTATTTTATCCTATTTTACCCATTTTTACAATAGCCAGACAAAAAAGAAAAAGTTCTGTTGTAATGGTATAGAAGATCTGCTATAATAAAACAAATGGAACCATAAATAAAGAAACAATAAGGGAGTTTCAGCCGCACCTTGAAAATAAAGGAAAAAGTTGATAGATAATAGTGTAAAAGTATGGAGGAATGAAATGTAAAGAAAATGGTTTAGGAATAAAAAGTAGACAGATATTTGCAATTTGAAAAAATTGTAGTATTATAGAAACGAGTAATAGAAAACATTATAGGTAATGGAAATTAACTCATTGAATATGTTTTCCATTTCAAAACCAAAGATTAAAAAATGGTATAAGTGATTAGAATCTCATCCTTGGTTCCATTTCTATGTTTCTATATATGTATTAGAAGACACTATAAGTGATTGAAACCAGAAAACTTCCTCAGTATTTGGTAATGAAAAATATTATGGCAAGTCGTCCATATTATCTGAAAAGTGTAGTAAAACGACATGGAACTTATATTCGAGTTGTTGATACTTCACGTTTGGCTGATAATATAAAGATTAAAGGGTTAGAGATAGAAGAGGAAAATCTATCTTGGGATGAACGGATTTGCATTGGATATCCAGTTACAGAGCAAGCCATTAATAAGTTATGTCTGAATATTCGAGATTATATGAGCTGTGCGATTGTATCAGAAGAAGAAAAAAGAAATTTCCAAAGTTACAATAGATTAACTTTTAAACGGGAAAATTTCAAAAAAGTAGATGAAAAAATTTTAGCTACTAATGCATTTGTTTTACTAACTAGTAGTTATTTCCGCTTTGCAAAGATACAGTGTGCTATTTTTAAAGGGAATAATCGTGATGAATTTATTGACAAGAAAGAATATGTAGGACTGTTATATGAACAAATTGAAGGCTCTTATCAGTTTGTATTGTGTCATATTAATCGAAGTACAGAAATTGAAGGGTTAGTTAGAAAGGATAGATATGAGCTTCCTCTTGGGGCGATTAGAGAAATGATTATTAATGCTCAGTGTCATCGGAACTTTATAGATAATGCTTATGTGCAGATGGCTCTTTATGATGATAGACTTGAAGTTACTTCTCTAGGAATGCTTTATGAAAGATTGACTTTAGAAGAAGTAATGAGTGGACCTTCTAAGATTAGGAATCGTGCCGTCGCAGAAATATTTAGTCGGATGGAATTGATCGAAGAATGGGGAACAGGAATACGTCGGATTTTAAAGAGAACAAAAGAATATGGCTTACCAAATCCAAAGTTTTGTGAAATTGGGGATACATTTCGGGTGAATTTTTATCGGTCAGTTGATAAAGAGCCGATAAATTGGAATTGAGAAGAAGAGATAATTGATTATGTACAAAAATATGGATCAATTTCTAACGAAGAAGCTAGAGAAATTTTGGGATTTACACATTCAACGACTAAAAGAATTTTGAAAAAATGCTTCAAGAAGAAAAACTGAAAGAGCAAGGAAAAAGAAAAACTCGTATTTATGTATTAAAATAAAAAAGGTAGAAGTTGGATTATTAAAAAGTCTACCTATAATAGTGCAAAAATAGTAGGGGATGGACTTTTTAAGAAATGTCCTATATATAGGGAAGGAAAGTAAAATAAAAAAATATAAAAAGTATTTGCAATTTCGAGAATATATGATATTATAAGAAAAAAATGGGTATTAGAGAACACTATAAGTGATTGAAACTTGTGTACATCTATAGCAATATCACATTGATAAAGTATGTATTAGAGAACACTATAAGTGATTGAAACTATATTCCTTTGCTCTTTCTTCTTCTCCTTCAAGTGGTATTAGAGAACACTATAAGTGATTGAAACAATTGTTCTGGGATTTCTGCCTTTTCTGACATCCCTGTATTAGAGAACACTATAAGTGATTGAAACTTTATAGCATCTGCTAGAAATCCCCAAATTTTTGAGTATTAGAGAACACTATAAGTGATTGAAACTCTTTTGTATCCACTGTGTTTGAATATCAGAATAGTATTAGAGAACACTATAAGTGATTGAAACTTGCAATTTTGGGATACATGAACAGTATCAAAAAGTATTAGAGAACACTATAAGTGATTGAAACGGAGGAAAAGAAATCTCTTTCCCTTCACAGGGTCTAGGTATTAGAGAACACTATAAGTGATTGAAACTTTTTTCTTTTATCTCTAGTTTCTTCACAATCGTAGCGTATTAGAGAACACTATAAGTGATTGAAACTTTGCAAAATCTCCACCTCCTCCTTAGCCAGTCGTAAGTATTAGAGAACACTATAAGTGATTGAAACAAGCTTGGTAGAGATCTGCTTAAGTTTTTTACTCAGGTATTAGAGAACACTATAAGTGATTGAAACTTAAATATAGATAATCCAGATGTAGCGATTCATAAAAGTATTAGAGAACACTATAAGTGATTGAAACACTTCCATTCTTTTTTCTCCTCTAATTTCTTCATTTGTATTAGAGAACACTATAAGTGATTGAAACTGCGTTAGGTACAATCGTAAAATGGATAATGGATTGCGGTATTAGAGAACACTATAAGTGATTGAAACTAAGATCAATGAATACATTGAGAGTCAAATTGAAAAGTATTAGAGAACACTATAAGTGATTGAAACTAGCGTGGTATAGCAGCTCTATATCTATGCTGCTGTACGTATTAGAGAACACTATAAGTGATTGAAACTTCATTTTTCCTTGCTGCTTTTTTGACATAATGTACTGTATTAGAGAACACTATAAGTGATTGAAACGCATATTCCGTAGGCACGATTTCCTCGATATCTTCTGTATTAGAGAACACTATAAGTGATTGAAACGATTCCCCGTAAGTGTCATTCAGTGTTTGCGCTATCAGTATTAGAGAACACTATAAGTGATTGAAACTTTACTTAGTATATTTATGGTAGCAGAACATATTAGTATTAGAGAACACTATAAGTGATTGAAACAGACATCTGGAAAAAAGTTGGATAAGATTGTTTTGGTATTAGAGAACACTATAAGTGATTGAAACTATTGTTTTATATAACCTTGAATATAATCATTTTCGTATTAGAGAACACTATAAGTGATTGAAACCAATCTTCTATGTTTCCGATTTCTTCTAAAAGCTTATGCGTATTAGAGAACACTATAAGTGATTGAAACTAATTTTTCACAGCAAGAGAGCTTGGATCTTGTTGGTATTAGAGAACACTATAAGTGATTGAAACAAACTATGGTTGACAAATGTTTTCAAGGCGTATATGTATTAGAGAACACTATAAGTGATTGAAACACGGAAACTGGGTATAGCCATTTTGGGACTTCTTGAATGTATTAGAGAACACTATAAGTGATTGAAACAAGGCATTGATTCCACATGCTCTTTGCATTGTTCCAGTATTAGAGAACACTATAAGTGATTGAAACACCTGTATTCTGCATTGTTATATAGGATGACAGCGTTTGTATTAGAGAACACTATAAGTGATTGAAACAACTGGGCTTCTGTCAGTGCAGAAACGTTTGGTCTGCGTATTAGAGAACACTATAAGTGATTGAAACCTGCTAAAACTTTGGCTGAATTTTCTGCCATGAGCGTATTAGAGAAGACTATAAGTAATGGTCTCTTAAGTTAGTGGTATTAATATTATATGGTGAATTTTATACTTAAAAATGTTTAATTGGATGTTGCTAATTATTTTGTTATATGATAAGATAAAAATACAATAGTTATGTTAGTCGTGAAAAATAAAAATTTTATAGATATTTAAGGTGAATAATATGAAGTATAAATTAATTTTTCCAGTAAAAGAAGAAATTATTTTGCCGATTCAATATCAGCATATATTGCAATCGGCATTGCTTGCATGGATTGATGATTCAACTTATCAAACGTTTCTTCATGATACTGGATTTTCTTTAGGAAAAAGGTCTTATAAGTTATATACTTTTTCAAAGATATATGGAAAATTTGAATTGGATACTAGAAATAAAAAAATTATTTTTCGAGATGCGATTCATTTGTATCTTTCCTCCTGTGATCAACGGTACTTGACGTATACGATTAAAAATATCATTTCTAATAGACCGTTAGTTTTAGGAAATTATGCTTTGACATTGGATAGAGTGGAGTATATAGAAGAAGTATATGAGGGAAATAGTTGTAACGTTCGTACACTTTCCCCAATAGCGATTTCATCTACCCTTACAAGAGCAGATGGAGCGAAAAAGCGTTATTATTATAATCCAAAGGAAAGAGAATATTCGAATATGCTTCGAGATAATTTAATTCGAAAATATAAGGCTTTCTATGAAAAAGATCCAGCAGATTCAGAATTTCATATTGAATTAATAAGGAAGGGAAAAGAAAGTCTAGTCTTTTATAAAAAAGAGGCGGTAAGAGCTTGGAATGGAGTTTTTAAAATAAGCGGTTCAAAGGAATTGATAGAATTGGCATTAAATGCAGGATTAGGAGAAAGAAATTCTGCAGGATTTGGTTGTGTTATGAAAATTGAATAAAATTAGAAATGAGGGAGGATATGCAGGAAGGGATTATACAGATTGGAAAAATTATAACAGAAGGAGAAGATTTTCTCCAGTCATTGGTGGATGAAGTTCCTGTTATGAAAAAAGGAAAGCAACGTTATATATTAAAATACTGTTTTTCGACTGAAAAAAAAGAATTGAGAATTGATATTAGTGAGCAGATGAAAAAAAGTAGCAGTAGACAATACTTGTATATCGGAAGTGCACCTGGAGCAAATTCGCCCCAGTGGTATACTACTGCTACGAATGAGCTGTATCATTTAACAGAAACAATTCCAAATTTAATGAAACAGGATTTTGGAGAAGAATGGAATCGGAAAATTAAATGGATAGTAGAGCAGTATTTCATTGACCTGGGGGAGCGATTTACAAGTAATAAAAATCGGTATGCATTGGATCTATCATCTTACATAGAAGGAGATATACGACAAATCTATTCTCAGAATGAGGAGTCATCAGATAAGGAATTAAAAGAGGTTCTGAAAAAATCGTTACAGACTCAATTAAAAGAACTTATTAAAAAGCAAAGCAATATGAGCCTAGAGGAAATTGGATTATATGTGATAGAGATTGATGGAATTCCATTTTGTAAGCAAAAAGAATACAAGGATGCTTTGAAGCGGGAAAAGGAAGGAACATCAAAGCCAAAAGCAAAGAGAATGCAGGAGGGACATTGTTATTGCTGTGGTTCTACGGAACAGTTACGGGATGATATTAATATTGAGATAAAAAGTTATACAACAAATTTACATGGATTTGCAAGTAATGTGGACAAGAAAAACTATAAGAAAAATATGATTCTTTGTCAAGAATGTTTAAATGCCTATCTAGCTGGAGAAAAGTTTATTAAAAATAATTTAAGTGTATTTTTGGCTCAATTTCATGTGTATTTATTTCCTCACTTTATTCTAGGAGATGCAATGGAAAAAGAAGAATTGCAAGAGAGATGTAGAGGAATAAAAGAAACGTTTAATACAATGAAATCCTTCAAAAATATAACAGAGTTAAGAAAACAGATAGACGAATATGTAGAAGATTATAGAGATGAAAAGACATATTTTTTGTTAAATTTAGTTTTTTATAAGCAGAGTCAAAAAGCGGTAAAAATACAACGAATGATTCAGGACATAAATCCATCTCGATTTGCAACAATCATGAAAGCCTTAGAAGTAGTAAATATAAGATTTGGAACTTACTTTGGAACACGATACTTTTTGAATCTGGAAATGATGTACTATCTAGTTCCGATTCGGGAGGATAGTAAAACGAGAGACATTGTACAATATCGAAATTTGTTAAATTTATATGATGCGATTTTGACGGAGAAACGAGTGTCAGAGCAGTATTGGATTCAACAATTTGTCAATGGGATTAAGGTTTTGTATTATGAAAAAGAAGGATACAATATAAAAACAGATCCAAAGGACAAAATGAAGATGGAATTTACAGGTATTAGCCAGATAGCTATGAGGCAGTTCTTAAGGGAGGTTGGATGTTTGGAAGGAGGAAATGGTATGGATGTGGAGAAACTTCCAGTATCAGAAGAAATGAAAACTTATCTTACAGAAGGTAAATTTACGGAAGAACAGGCTGCATTGTTTTTCTTAGGTGTGGTAATTGGGCAAATTGGAATTGAACAGTATAAACAGACCGAGACAAAACCGATTCTCAAGAAAATTAATATGAATGGTATGGACGAGAAGAAAATTATAAAGTTGGGAGATTCGGTTCAAGGAAAATTAATCCAAGAAAAAATGTATGGAAACAGTGAAGTTTTTTATGCACAATTTTTAGAACTTTTTATTAAAAATAGAGAGACATGGGGCCTGTCTAAGGCAGAAAATGTGTTCTATTTAATGGCAGGATATCAATATTTGACAGTAAAGGCAGTAACAAAGAAAAAAGAGAATAAAGGAGAGGAAAGAAAACAAAATGAACAGCAGTGAGATGTTATATATTTATGATGCAAAGTTGTCTAATCCGAATGGAGATCCAGATGAGGAAAATAGGCCACGCATGGATGAAGAGATAAATCTAGTAACGGATTTAAGATTAAAACGTTATGTACGAGACTATTTTTTAGATTTGGGGAATGAACTTTATGTTCAGAAGGTAGAGGGAAAATCAGTAACTGCAGAAGAACGTGTAACGAAATTAAAGTTGGAGAAGCCTGAAGATATTTTAAATCGTTTTATAGATGTAAGATTATTTGGAGCTACAATGCCAATTAAAAAGAACAATTTACAGTTCACAGGTCCAGTACAGTTTAATTGGGGTTATTCCCTAAACAACGTAGATGTAATGGAAAATAGTATTACTTCCACATTTACTGCAAAAGAGGGAAAAAGTCAAGGAACAATAGGAAAGGATTATCGTGTAAAATACTCTCTTATTGCTTTTTCAGGGGTTCTTTCTGGAAGAAGAGCGGAAAAGACATTACTTCGTGAGGAAGATGTAATGTTGATGGATAAGGCTTTGAAGTATGCAATTCCGCAGCAGGCAACGAGAAGTAAAATTGGGCAGTATCCAAGACTTTATATGAGAGTGGAATATAAGGATAGTGAGACTGTCTTAGGCGATTATCGCAGTTATTTGAAGTTAGAAAGAACAGAGGATTTAGCTGATATTTCAGAAGTTGTTTTGAAACTGGATGATTTGGTAGCGTTTTTAGAGCAGAACAAAGAAAAGATATCTAAAATTCATTATTTCTGTAACCCACAGCTTGTATTAGAATTGAATCAGGAAAAGATTTGTTTTGAAGAGGCGATGAAATCATTTACGCTTTGTGAAATCGGGTGAAAGTATGGGATTGTTGATTTTTGATCTAGAGGGAAAGTTTGCTCATTTTCGTAAATATGATACAAATTCTTCTTCCCTTACGTACTCTGCTCCTCCAAGAACTGTAATTTGTGGAATGATTGCTGCAATGCTTGGATTGAAGAAGGATAGTTATTATTCCCTATTTGCTCCGCAGAATGCTAAAATTGGAGTAAGGATTTTAAGTAAAAATCGTAAGGTGATGCAATCATTAAATTATTGGAAAATCGAAGGAACAAAAGATTTTAGAACACCTACGAACCATACACAAATACCATTTGAGGTTCTAACAAATCAGAGAAAAGTAGCTTATCGTATTTATTTTGAACATAAAGATACAAGTATTTATACAGAATTAGAAAAACGTTTAAAGGAACAAAAGTATTATTTTGCCCCTTATTTAGGGGCTGCTCCGTTTCAATGTTATATAACCAATATAGATTATGTAACAGAAGAGTTGATTGACAATAAAGAAAAATTGGCGTTTTCAACTATAGTGCGTATTTGTGATATTGAAGAGGGAAGTGTGAATTTTCATAATGGAAGTTTCGTGTTATCTAGAGAACGGATGCCAAGATATTTTGATGAAAATCGATATCTGGAGGAAGCCTCCTCTTATCTATTAGAATTAACTGGAAAACCTCTAATTATGAAGTGCAATGGGGAAATAAGAAAGGTTCAATATAAAGACAGAGAAGAATATATTACATTTTTATAAAATAGTTCTAGTGAAAACGATGATAAGATGCTGTGTGTCGGGGAATCGTCCTGTTCGGCACGCAGCTGTTTTATAATAAAGGAAAACTATTTATGAAAAGTTTTAAGAAGGGAGAGGGATTATATGGATTTCTATTCTCATCCAGAGAAATTGCTTCAGACACATTTGAAAGAAGTGTGGAACTATGGCAAACAGTTTTCTGAAGAAAAAGATGCGGTAAACATTATTTGTGGTACACATGATTTTGGAAAATATACCACATATTTTCAAAATAAATTGCGTTATGGTATAGAAAGTCAATTAGCAAATCATGCTTTTATTTCAGCGTTATTAGGGGCATATATTGCTATACAGGTACAGAAAGAGGATGTTTGTTTACCCTGTTTTGTTTATCATGCAATTATATGCCATCATGGAAGTGTAGATAATATAGAACAACATTTTTTTAGTAAGTATGATGATGATTCTTTATTAAAGGGAAAGATAAAAGATGCAGAAGAACAACGATTGGATATGCGTAAAAATCTGGAACAACTTGTAAAGGAATATCGTTCATGGGGATGGAATGAGTTTGTTTATGATTTTTTAGAACAAGCAGAGTTTAAAGAAATAATTGATGGATTAAGTAGACGATTTCGTAAAAATAGGAAAATGTTAAGAAAAAATGCAGAAGGATATTTTCGATTCCAAAAATTATATTCTGCATTGATTGCAGCAGATAAATTAAGTGCCTCAGATACACCTTTGGTACAAGAAAAATATGGGGATTGGGAGAAATTGAATTTGGCACGTGTTTCTATGATCCAGAAAAATAGGCAGGAACATCCATCCATCAAGAAATTAAATCAAATAAGAGAAACGATTTTTGAAAGTGTTCACAAACAATTAGAGCAATATGGAAAAAAAGCAAGTTTATTTTCTATTACAGCCCCAACGGGAACAGGAAAGACATTTTGTGGTTTTTTGGCGGCGGAAAAATTAAGAGATGTTTTGCAGGAAGATCGAAGAATTATTTATGCTCTTCCATTTACTTCTATTATTAATCAGAACTATGAGGTTATATTTGAACTATTAAAACGCTCAGAGGAAGAATTTGAAAACAATAGTTTTTTATATTTAATGAAACATCATCACTTAGAAAATGTCGATTACCAATCAGAATACTATGATTTAGATCAAGTAAAATCAGAAATGCTAATGGAAAACTGGTCTTCAGGGATTGTAGTAACCACATTTGTACAGTTGATGGAAACTCTGATTAGTAATAAAAACAGAATGCTGAAAAAGTTTCATTCATTTCAGCACTCCATATTGTTGCTTGATGAAGTACAAGCATTTCCTTTGGAATTATTAAAAGTGATTGATTTTGTATTGCATCGAGCAGTAGAGGAAATGGACTGTAAAATTATTATGATGACAGCAACTCGCCCGATTCTTTTACGTGATTCTATTGAGCTTTTAAAAAATCATGAGAGTTATTTTCGTATGTTTTCTCGAACAAAGTTATTATATCAGGAAGAAAAGATTACAATTGCTGATTTTGCAGAAGAATTTTTGGAACATATGGAAGAAAAATCGTATTTAATCATTTGCAATACAATTCAGGAGTCATTAGATTTATATGAAGAATTAAAAAATTGTGGAAGAGATGTTTGTTATCTTTCTACTAATCTACTGCCTATACATAGAAAAATGAGAATTCAAGAAGTAGAAGAAAAACTAAAAAGGGAAGAAGCATTTATTTTGGTTTCTACACAATCAGTAGAAGCTGGTGTGGATTTTGATTTTTCCCATGTGATTCGTGATATTGCTCCATTCGATTCGATTATTCAAGCAGCAGGACGTGAAAATCGTCATGGAAAAAGAGATCGGGAAGTAGTGGAAATTCGATGCTTTTGTAATGAAAAAGGACAATTGTATGGACAGATGGTATATGGATATACAATGATTCAATGTACGCAAGAACTGTTTCGAGAAACGAAGGAGATTGAAGAAGAAAATTATTTGCAATTAATTGAAACTTATTTTTCTGAAGTCTCTGAGAAAATTAATAATGATGATGCAGAAGAATATTGTTGCTCTATTGAACAGATGAATTATACTAAGGAGGGGGAGCCAATTCCAATTAAAGATTTTTCTTTAATACAAGAAAAGAGTGGATATATTGATGTATTTCTCCAAATTGATGAAAACGCAGAAGCGGTTTATGAAGCATTTTTAAGAATGATCCAGGAGAAAGATTTTCAAAAGCAGCAGCAAATGAAGCGAAGATTGAAAAGAGAAATGGAAGAATATACGCTTTCTATTCCAGTTAAATATGCATCTCGAATTAATCATATGAAAGAGGAAAAGATATGGACATTACCAAAAGAAGGTTGTGAGGAATATTATTGTTTAGAAACAGGATTTAGAAGAAATGAAGAAGAGGGCTATAGTATTTTCTAAGGAGGAGTAAAATGGAGGTTGATGTAACAGGAACATTAGTATGGTTTTATAAGATTTGTCCAAGAGAAGTATGGTTAATGGCAAGAAATATTCTTCCTGATCAGAAAGATGATAATATTGATTACGGACGTTTTCTTCATGAGACTACATATCAAAGAAATGAAAAAGAAGTATTATTTGGAAATGTGAAATTTGATGTTATTTTTAAGACAGAGAATAAGTTAGTGATTGGAGAAACGAAAAAAACTTCTAAATATGAAGAAGCCTCACGGTACCAGTTAGCATTTTACTTACAAGTATTAAAAAAGGCAGGAATTTATGCAGAAGGTCAACTTTTGTATCCAGAAGAAAAGAAACGGGTGGATGTTATATTAACAAAACAGTTAGAAGAAGAATTGGAACAAATAAAGCAAAAAATTGTTCAGATTGTAGAAGAAGAACGGGCACCTCAACCCAAGAAAACCTCCTTTTGCAGAAAATGTGGATATCGTGAGTATTGTTTTTCTTAAAAAAGAAAATGAGAGTTAAAAAAATCAATTTAAAATTTGCATTAAAATAGTATATAAGTAATTAGAAGAAGTGATGAAAAAATAAGAAAGAAGGGGAATATACACAAATTGTAGATATAATATTTGATTTGTGTATTTCAAATACGGAACGTTTGTATTTGAAAAGGATGGTATAAAACTATGAAGAAAGATATTTATATTTTTAATGATGGTGAATTAAAACGAAAGAATAATACATTCTATTTTCAGACTGGGGATCAGAAAAAATATTTACCAATTGAAGAATTAGATTCGGTCTGGGTATTTGGAGAAATCACATTAAACAAGAAATTTTTAGAGTATGCGTCTCAAAAAGGAATATTGATTCATTTTTTTAATTATTATGAATACTATATAGGAACATTTTATCCTCGAGAACATTTGAACTCAGGATATGTGTTATTAAAGCAAGTAGAGGCATATCTTGATTGGGAAAAACGGCTGTTTATTGCAAAGCAAATTATTACGACAGCTATTGATAATATTTTAATTGTTCTGAAATATTATCGGAAAAAGGGGAAAAACTTGCAAACTTATATAGATGATATAGCAGAAAAAAGAGAACAAATGAAATTTGTAGAGGATATTCCTGCTTTGATGGCGTATGAGGGAAATATTAGGGAACAATATTATCAAGCATTCAATGAGATTTTAGAGAATGATTCATTTATTTTTTCGAAAAGAAGTAGGCGTCCTCCACTAGACAAAATAAATGCATTGATTAGTTTTGGGAATTCTTTAATGTACACTACAGTGCTTAGTCAAATTTATGAAACAAATATGGATCCTAGAATTGGATATCTTCATACAACGAATCAAAGAAGGTTTTCTTTGAATTTAGATATAGCAGAAATATTTAAACCATTAATTGTGGATCGTGTAATATTTTCTCTGATAAACAAGAAAATGATAACAGAAAAAGATTTTGATGAAAATTATGGTGGAATTTTGTTAAAAGAAAACGGGCGAAAAAGATTTGTGGAGGAATATAATAAAAAGTTAATGACTACAATCCAACATAAAGCAATTGGAGGTACTGTAAGTTATAAAAGAGTAATTCGATTAGAAGTTTATAAAATACAGAAGATGATAACAGAAGGTGCGGAATACAATGGATTTGTAGCTCAATGGTAGGTGTGATATGTTTGTAATTTTAGTATATGATGTCACAGAGAGAAAAGTGGCAAAAGCATTAAAGATATGCAGAAAATATTTAACATGGATTCAAAATTCTGTATTTGAAGGAGATATTGGAGAAGCTAATCTAAAAAAATTAAAAAAAGAATTAGGTCAAGTGATTGATAAAGAGACTGACTCTGTAATTATTTATCGATTTAACAGTTTAAACTATTCTAAGAGAGAAGTCATGGGAATAGAAAAAAATACACAAGATATTATTCTTTAAAATATTATTTTTTTCAGCTAAAATGGAAGAATAGATATAAGAAAATAATTCATAAATTAGTAAGAAAAATCTACAAATTTATAAAAGAAAGATTATGGAGGTAGTTATGTTTTTGTATCATGCAAGTAAAGAAATTGTTGAATTTCCAGAAGTCCGAAAAACAAGGTATACAAAGGATTTTTCATGGGGATTTTATTGTACAAACAAATTTGAACAGGCTGTACGTTGGGCCAATCGAGGAGAAGGAATACCAATTGTTAACACTTATAATTACGAGCCTGATAAAACATTGTCTATTTTGAAATTTGAAAAAATGACAGAAGAATGGCTGGATTTTATTACTAAATGTAGAAGAGGTGGAACTCATCGTTACGATATTGTAGAAGGACCTATGCTGATGATACAATATGGAATTATGTAAATGATTTTGTAGCGGGAAAAATAACTAGGAAACAGTTTTGGATATTGGCAGAATTTAAATATCCAACACATCAAATTAGTTTTCATACTTTGGCAGCATTAAATTGTCTAACATTTGAAAGGAGTGAAGTGATATATGACAGATAAAGAAAAGGATGATTTATTCTATGTATGTTCGTTAATTGAATATATAGCAAGAAAAACAAAGAATAGAAGGCGTGTGATTGTAGAAGCACTGGGAACAAAGGGAATAGAAAAACAGTTATATGACGCAGAAGTAAACCATTGCCTCTCCTTTGATCAAGTAAGCGATGAAATAATAAAAACTTATAAAATTTCAGAAGGGGATTTTGATACTATTACAAATTGCAAGTATTCTATTCCAGACTTTATGGATATAGGAAAATTGTATTGTATTATGATTGAAGATTGTGCTAAGAAAGGAGAAGAAGTTAATGAATTGATAAAAATTTTTTGTTCATTTATTAGTGATGAGATCTCTGATTTTAAAACTGGACTTTACTATGAAAATCCTAGTTATCTTGAGTGTTCGTATAAAGTAGGATATTTAATGAAATAAAAATAAACTTATTTCTAATGTTTAAAGATTAGTATTTATATTTAAGATATAAATTGTTTATAATTATTATTGTAAAAAAAGTTGTACTTATTTGATGATTTGGCAAGAATGCTCCCATTTGTTAGAGGTCACTGAAAAAATGACATCTAACAAATAGGAGGGAGTTCCGTAATTTAATTATTGGAAGTTTAGTCAAAAGAAAAGTCGATGTAGAATAGTGCAAAAATAGGTAGGGATAGACTTTTGAAAAAATGGTTTGTAATAAAGAAAAGATGAGATAATAAAAAATATAAAAAGTATTTTCAATTTAAAGAAAGTATGATATTATGAGAAAGAAATAGGTATTAGAGAACACTATAAGTGATTGAAACATCTATGCTTTTTGCAAGGATGAGTAGTGGAATAATCCGAGTATTAGAGAACACTATAAGTGATTGAAACTGTAACATTCAAACACAGTTTAAAAACGGAAAAAGGGTATTAGAGAACACTATAAGTGATTGAAACATTCCAGAATAGTCAGACAGAATGGACTTGTAAAGCCGTATTAGAGAACACTATAAGCGATTGAAACTATCCTACAAATCACCAAGTTTTACTATTGTATTAGAAAACACTGTAATTAATTTTGCCGATACAACAATTGTTAAAAAGTTTTAGCGTGAGGGGTATTAAAAAGGTGACAAAAATACTCTATTCTATACATTTTCTATTACTTGCCAAATGAAAAATGCTATGATAGACTGAAAACAGATAAATTGAAGTGATGTTTTATTATGGGATGTTTGCAGTTGATTCGTGTTAGAAAACATAGTGAGAGGAGTGGAGGTATGATTTCTGATTCACAGGTTCCTGTTTTGGAAAAGGGATTTCCATTTTGGGATCGGTTATCCGATTTAGAGAGGGGAATGCTTGCAAAGAATAGTATTGTTGTAAGTTTTGATAAAGAAACGTTAATCCATCGTACAGACCAGAAATGTGCAGGAGTGTTATTAATTCTTTCTGGTCAAATCAGAGCTTATATTCTTTCGGAAGATGGACGAGAAGTGACGTTATATCGTTTGTCCCAAGGGGATAACTGTGTGCTTTCAGCATCTTGTGTATTGGATGCAATTGCATTTGATATATTGATTGAAGCCGTGGAAGACACAGAGGTAATTTTAATTCCGCTTTCTTATTTTAAACAACTTATGGAACAAAATGTTTATGTAGAATTGTTCACGTATCGCTCTTCTACAGAACGGTTTTCTGATGTGATGTGGACGATGCAGCAAATTTTATTTATGAAAGCGGATCAAAGGTTAGCAATCTTTTTATGGGATGAAATATTAAAACGTAAGGATAACACAATTTATTATACGCATGATCAGATTGCACGATATATGGGAAGTGCAAGAGAAGTTGTTTCCAGAACACTGAAATATTTTAGTGAGGAAGGGATTGTGAAACTTTCGCGTGGAAAAATAACTGTGATAGATAAAGAAAAGTTAAAAGGCTATTTGTGACTCAGTTACAGAAAAATATACGAGAGTGGAATATACTAAGTGTATCAATAGAAAAGGAGTTGACGAATATGTCAGTAAAAACAATTACAAAGCAAAATTTTAACATAGAAGTTTTAAAAAGTGAGAAACCTGTTTTATTAGATTTTTGGGCAACTTGGTGTGGACCATGCAGAATGATTGCTCCTGTTGTGGAAGAGATTGCAGCAGAACGATCCGATATAATTGTTGGAAAAGTTAATGTAGATGAACAGCCTGAATTGGCACAGAAGTTTCAGATTATGAGTATTCCTACTTTGGTAGTAATGAAAAATGGAACAATGACTGCAAAGAAGGTTGGAGTTCAACCAAAGGCGGTAATACAGGCAATGATTGAGATGAATTAAGTGTTTTATAAAGTAGATGAAGACTTTGCCAAGGGAAGGAGAAGAGGAATTGAAAGTAGTAATTGTCGGGGGTGTTGCAGGTGGTG
The DNA here is from genome assembly GCA_900045905.1 of Clostridiales bacterium CHKCI001. Lineage (GTDB taxonomy): Bacteria > Bacillota > Clostridia > Lachnospirales > Lachnospiraceae > Fimimorpha. The sequence continues at coordinate 133,529 of FCNS01000038.1, forward strand.
CAACAGCAGCAGCACGATTAAGACGTTTGGATGAGCAGGCGGAAATTATTGTTTTGGAAAGAAGTGGATACATTTCTTATGCAAACTGTGGTTTGCCATATTATATTGGAGGAGAAATTGCACAACGGGAAAATTTGACTTTGCAGACACCTGAAAGTTTTTATCATCGATTCCGAATTGATGTAAGAGTACGTCAGGAAGTAATTGAAATTGATCCAAAAAATAAAGTAGTAACAATTTGCAAGTTGGAGGATGGAACACAGTATCAGGAACATTATGATAAATTGATCCTGTCTCCAGGAGCGAAACCAGTCGTTCCAGATACTCCAGGGATAGAGAGCAATAGAATTTTTACTCTTCGTACTGTGGAAGATACATTTGAAATTGATGCTTATATAAAGCAACATCAGCCGAAAACAGCTACAATTATTGGTGGAGGTTTTATCGGTCTGGAAATGGCAGAGAATCTAAAAAATAAGGGAATCGATGTGACATTGTTACAGCGATCAGGTCAGGTTATGCCGCCTTTGGATTCAGATATGGCTGCGATTGTGCATAATTATATGAGAGCGAATGGAATTCATTTAAAATTAAATGCTCCCGTAGAGTCATTTCAAGAGACTTCCAATGGAATTCAAGTGAATTTAAAGAATCAAACGTCGTTTGAAACGGATATGGTTATTTTGGCAGTGGGAGTTTTACCAGAAAATGGTTTAGCGAAGAAGGCTGGATTAGAATTAGGAGTGAAGGGAGCAATTTGCACCAATACACATATGCAAACTTCAGAAGCTGATATTTATGCAGTGGGGGATGCAGTAGAAGTAGTACATTTTGTTTCTGGAAAAAAAGCGGTCATTTCTCTGGCAGGTCCAGCAAATAAGCAAGGAAGAATTGCAGCAGATAATATTTGTGGAATTCCAAGCGAATTTAAAGGTTCACAGGGATCGTCTGTTTTGAAGCTATTTGATATGACAATTGCATCGACTGGATTGAATGCAAAAGAGGCTAGTAAGATAGGATTGGATTTTGATTATGCAATTATCAATGCTGCATCTCATGCAACTTATTATCCAGGAGCAGCTAGTATCACATTAAAGGTATTATTTGAAACAAATACTGGACGGATTCTAGGAGGACAGATCGTAGGTTTTGGAGGAGTTGATAAGAGAATTGATGTGTTAGCAACTGCAATAAGAGCGAAGATGACTGCTTATGATCTGACAGAGTTAGATTTGGCATATGCACCTCCATATTCTTCTGCGAAAGATCCATTAAATATGATTGGTTATGTAATGGAAAATCTGTTAACAGATAAAGTAAAACAGATTCATTGGCAGGATATTGATTCTATTTCAGAAGATGCGGTGATTTTAGATGCACGTACCGATATGGAATATCGGAGAGGGCATTTGGATTCTGTAATGCATATTCCATTGGATGAGATAAGAGATCGAATGGAAGAACTGCCAAAAGATAAAAAAGTTTATGTTTATTGCCAGAGTGGTTTACGTAGTTATTTGGCGTGCCGAATATTGAAGCAAAATGGTTTTGAATGTTATAATATTTCTGGTGGATATGGATTTTATGAAAACTTGCGTTACGGCAGCATTCCAGATCCAGAAGGAAAAGGACCTTGTGGTCTGAAAAGATAGGAAAAAGAACATGGGAGATCGGAATGAGAGTTCAATATGAGGATCTATTAGCAAAATTTGAAAGAATTTTAGAAAGCAGAGGATTAAAAAAGGAACATGCTCATGCAGCAGCAGTTGTGTTTGCTCAAAATAGTTTGGATGGTATTTATTCACATAGAGTGAACCGTTTTCCAAGAGTCGTTCGTTATTTGGAAAAAGGAGAAATTGATCCGTATGCGACTCCAGAGTGTGAAGTTCAACATGGGAGCAATGGAGAGAGGTAGGCTTATCTCAAGTTATGATTGCGATTGCCCCATCTAAAATGAATCCAGTAGGGTTGACAGATGAGATTGTAGATCAAATCTTAACAGATATAAAGGAATCCGAATCAGTTCAAGAAAATGGAAGCATTTACTATCCAGGAGAACGAGAATTAATAACAAGAGAAGAAAATTTAAAAAATGGAATTCCAGTAATGGATGAATTATGGGAAACGTTAAATCTTTTAGAAAAGCAAACGGAAGGAAAATAAGCATATAGGAATAAAATTGGAAGCAGCTCAAATATTAATGGGCTGCTTCCTGCTAATATTATCGTGAAATGCAAAAGGAAAAAGAAAGACATTCTGGAGGATTAAGTAAAGTAAAAAAATGCACTGCATTTTGTGTGGATATATGGTATACTGGGAAAACAAGAGAAGAATAAAGAAGGAGGATGCAAAGATAATGTTTCGTGATTCCTTTCATGGGAGAAAGACGAAAAACATCTTTGCTGAGCAGAATGAAAAAAATACGAAGTATTCTAAAGGCACTAACAATGGAGTTAAGGGAGCATAAAAGTTCTTTTTTTGTCTATGCTGCGTTACGAGCGTTAGTGATTTTATGTATGATTTTACAAATATTCAATCGAAATTATGAAAATGTATTTTTATGCTTTTTGACTCTAATCTTATTAGTGATGCCAAGTTTTATTCAGGTGAATTTTAAGATTGAACTACCTACCACACTGGAAATTATTATCTTGTTATTTATATTTGCGGCGGAGATTTTAGGGGAAATACAAGAGTATTATATTAAAATTAGTGCTTGGGATACTATTTTGCATACGCTGAATGGATTTTTGATGGCTGCGATTGGGTTCTCATTGGTGGATATTTTAAATCGAGAAGAGCGAATGAAATTTCAATTGTCGCCAGTATTTATGTCCATTGTAGCATTTTGTTTTTCTATGACAGTTGGAGTAATCTGGGAGTTTTTTGAATATGGGATGGACTGTATCCTACAATTTGATATGCAAAAAGATACCGTAATACAAACAATTAGCTCTGTTATGTTAGACCCAGAAGGACGGAATGTTCCAATGGTTATTTCTGATATTCAAGATGTAGTCATTAATGGACAAAGTTTAGGGCTAGGGGGATATTTGGATATTGGACTTCATGATACAATGAAGGATTTACTTGTAAACTTTGTTGGTGCTATTGTGTTCTCTTTTATTGGGTATTTTTATATTCGAAGTAAAGGAAAAGGAAAGATGGCACGACGTTTTATTCCTCGTTTGAAGAAAAAAGAAGCAGATTTCCTGCAAATAGTGGAAAATGAAACAAAAGAAAAAACGGTAGCTGACAGTACAAAGCGAAAAAAATAGAATATAGAAGATAAAAAATACAGCGTATTTCCCTTTCTGGTGATCGCTGTATTTTTGTTATCGTGATATAGAAAAATTCCATGAAAGTTTTCTCTTATTAGGAATGTTTAGGTGAATTTTGGATTCTCCTCTTTTTTAAATGATGGCGTCGTCCCTTTTTTAACAGTTTCGTTCTTATATAATGGAAAGTTTTTTCTTCTCCCTTTTCTGCGAGCATAATTAATAAATGGTGTAAAAGAGCGGCGGTTCTTTCATTCATAATGCCTTTGGCTGGACCTTGTTCATAATATTCTAGCGGAGAACGATCGGTATAAGCATCTTTACTATAAATTTTACTGGCAGCCACTCTATCGCAAAACATTTCTGCCACATAACGAATTGGCATTTCAATTCCGATGAGTTTATGTACCTCACGGCTATTTAGTGGATAATCCATCCAATATTCAAAATGATGTTTATTTCTGCCTTTGTGGTGCAGCCATGCCTCGGAACATCCTTCTACAAGACGCTGTTGATTGTTTGGGCTTTTATTACCCTGAAAATATTTTACACCTGGAATAAATTCGGTTGGACTATATTTAGAAAGGTCGTGGAGTAAGCCTTGTTTATATAAGCCTACTTTAAAACAGTGTTTCATCACTACAATTTTATGTCGAGTGATTGTAGTAAAATGTCCACAGAAATTTCTGATTAATTTCTTAAATCTCATATCTTCCTCCAAATATTCTCGAATGGATTCGTTTTGTATGATTATAAGTAAAAATGAATCTAATTCATAAATGATTTATTATTTACTTTTATCTTAATACTATGGTATGCAGTATGTCAAGCAAGGATGATTTATTATAATGAAGGATCAAAAGTTTTGGAATATTAAAAGAAAAAATAAAAAAAGTTTTAAAAGTGAAACCTTTTTTTTACTTTGAGAGTCTAATAAGTGTAAATAAAAAAAGGACGACTTATTATAGCTATAAAAAGGTAGTAAAAGAATAGGTGGTGATGAAGGTGAAGCAATTAGTAAAGCGCGCGATGCAGCAGGACACCGATGCATTTTTAGAATTAATGGAGTGCAATACAAAAGATATGTATAAAGTCGCAAAAGCCATCTTAAAAAATGAAGAAGATGTTGCAGATGCGATGCAGGAAACAATATTAGTTTGTTTTGAAAAACTAGATACGCTTCAACATCCAAAATATTTTAAAACTTGGCTGATACGTATTTTAATTAATACTTGTAATGATATCATCCGTCAAAATCAGAAAGAATACTTGATGAGTGATGTTTATCCAGAGATGGCGGATCCAAACTCTGTTACATCTGATTTAGAATTAGTAGAGTTGTTAAATACATTGGATGAAAAATATCGGCTCATTGTTGTGTTGTATTATGTGGAAGGATTTAAAATTTCTGAGATTAGTCAGTTGTTGGGAATAAATCAAAATACAGTAAAAACTCGGTTGTCTCGTGCAAGAAAGAGTTTAAAAAAGGAATATGAGGAGGTAAATTTAGTAAAAAATAATCTGATACAAAAGGTTTCAGAACGAATATAAGTAAAAAAGGTAATTTTGAGTTGAAAAGAAAGGAGATTTTACCATGAAAAAAAATTATTCACGAAAAGAAATGAAACATATATTAAAAAAAGAGATTGAATTATCCAATATCGTGAATCAAAAGATTGATGATGCGTTTGAACAAATAAAACCAAATTATCAAAGAAGCAGAGAAAACGATGGGATAACTCAATATAGGAAAAAAATACATTGGAAAACATCAATTGTAGCGATTGGAGTATTGATTCTTGTTTGTGCAGGAGTTACTGGTGTGGCATATTCGATTGGAAATTGGCATCCGATTATGACTTGGTTATTTGGAGCAGATGAACAGATGCAAGAAAAGATGGATCAAATTGGACTTTCCGATAAGCCAGAAGCCAACATTGCATCGCTTGACAATATTAACGTAGAAATGGTGCAATCAATTGCAGACAGCAGATTCTTTTATTTGTTATTAAAGGTTACAGCAACAGACGGAACGGTATTTCCGTTTAAAGAAGCGGATATTCCAAAAGAAGCAAAAGAAATAATGGGTACTGTATATGAAATTTCTCCAAGCATTGGAGAGGCAACTATGATTGTGGATGAAGGGGGAGAAGAAATTTTTACCAATGTACCTAAAATTTATCCAGCGGAAGATGAACATAGTTTTTATTGTGAGTTTTTAGGGAGATATTATGAAGATGAGGCAGATATTAATGAACAGACAGTCACATTTACATTAAAAGATATTTTCCCAGAAGGAGATAAAGTGAGAAAATGGGAAAACCAAATAATGAAACAAGCTGGTCTGGAAGCTTTGGGAGAAAGTGAAGGTTATTTCTATGAAGATGATATTGACTGGGAAGCTTGGAGCAAGAAAATTCCAAAGCCAGAGGAAATAAAACGAGAAGGCGAATGGAAATTGACTTGGGAGATGAAAACCACAGACAAGCAAATTTATATTAAAGATTGGGAATTGCCACAGTATGGAACAGTGATGAGAAATATTGAGATTTCGCCAATTTCTTTGCTAATGGAATATGACTGGTCGCTGTTTGAACGGTATGGAGTAACCGAATACCAATATTTTGAAACACCGTTTTTACCTACACATTTTAGAATGAAAGATGGTACGGTTATAGAAAGTGGTTTTGTCACAGCAGAGGGACCTGGATATAAAGACAAAGAGATGACAAAGGCAGATATGCTTGTAAGGTTAGAAAAGATTATAGACGTTGATAATATCCAATCGGTAATCCTTACGTATACACAGGATCAGTCACAGGTGGAAATACCAGTAGAATAATCTCTTATATTTAAAATGGTAATATGGAGTTTTCTCCTTATTATATAATTTTCTCAAAATAGACCTAAAACAGCTGAGCAGTTAGAGGAAAATCTAGCTGCTCGGCTGTTATGGTTTTATGGATAATCTGTAAGCCGTTCTCTGTACAAAGTGATCCGCTGGTTCGATATTTGATCTCAGTTCTGATATCTCTGCGTTCATTTCTTAGATGTATTTTCACTAGCAAGATACAGCAGCTTTTTCAAAGCCGTTTCATTTAGGGCATTCTATACTGCCTTGAAATCGAAGAAAAATTTTTTATGTTATTATAATTTACATATTTGAAAGAACCATGCAGTATATGGGTATCTTTGGAATATTCCACTGTAATATCAAGAACCATATAGGCAGCATGGTTCAAGATCCTGATATCCTTTCGGACTTTGTAATGGATACAGCCTATAAAAACAAATAGATAAACTGAGTTGAGGGTGTGACTGCAACTTCTTAAGCTGGGAGGATCTTATGTGTGGTCTTACTGACTATTTCTGCTGACTAAAGGCTCTGAAGCTGGTCATGGATGTCACTCACATCACGGCTATACAAAGTTGTAGAGTGTCCGTTTCTTCTTCATGAAATCACGAATAGAGGCCATATTGTCTGATTTTTGTATTTTATTTAATAACTATTTTACCATAGACAGTTTTTTGCTTGATTTCTATAAGATTGAAAGAATACGATCCCTCTTTGTTGAGAATTGATTAGGTCTTGTAATTCTAATGAAACCTTTGAAATGGCAAAAATAAAGCAGTTTATACTCTAAATTTAAAATTTATATTTTAAAATATAGGGATTCTTTGTGTTTTTTACAGGTTTTCAACGATTAAATTTGAAATAGAGCAAGAATTAATTTAAAACTATGATAGTGATAAGAAAATTTGGTATCATCCATAATGATGAAATGAAAAATAGGTCATAAATCTGATATTTTATTATGATTTATAATATATTAGATAGGGAATTTATTTTATAATCTAGTTATCTTAATAGAACCTGACTTTAAGAGTTAAAGGGTGAAAAATGATGGAAACATTGAAAAATGGTTTTTTAGAACCAATGGAACTGCATAAGGATATTGATATTTACTGTTGATATTATATAACATCTTTAATTGGAATAACATTGGCATAGATATGGAATATAAAACAAGTAAGAAAATTTGGTAGAGTAGTCACTACAGAGATAACGGTATTCCATGGCAATATATTGCTGATGGAAATGATAGTATTATCAGAATGTAGAAATGTTAAAAATATTTATGAGGTATATATCTGAGGAAAACTTTGAGAGGAAGAGATTCTAATTTGTGCAGGGCGAACGATGAAAATGATCTTCAGAATGGATTATAAAATGGAATCAGGACTTGAAGATCATGAAAAAGTAAATAATGAAAAGGAGGAGGACGTATGTTGAAAAAGAATAAAACAACGGCCAGAGTGTTAGCGATTTTTTTGAGTGTATGCTCGGTAATTGGATCAGTATCGACGGTTACAGCTGCTCCAATTTTGAATGTAAAAGAAGGCAAATCTCAAAATTCTGATTCAGCAAAAACGGCAAAAAAGGAGAATGAAGAGGTGAAAAGTGAGTTGTCATATGAAGGATATACCTTAAAGTGGGAAGATTCCTTTAATGGAGATTCTTTGAATTTAGATGATTGGAATATTGAAACTCATGATCCAGGATGGGTGAATAATGAGTTACAGGAGTATACAAATTCTTCTGATAATATCTATGTTAAGGATGGAAAATTAGTATTAAAACCAATTAAAAAAGTAGATAAAAATGGAAAGGTATCGTATACATCTGGAAGAGTCAATACACAAAACAAACATGATTTTAAGTATGGGATTTTTGAGGCAAGTGCAAAGGTTCCAGAAGGAAAGGGATTTTTACCAGCGTTTTGGATGATGCCTACAAATGAAAATTTATATGGCCAATGGCCTAGATGTGGTGAAATTGATATCATGGAAGTACTTGGAGATAAGACAGATACTTCATATGGAACAATTCATTTTGGTAATCCACATAGTGAACGACAGGGAAACTATACTCTTGATACTGGAAGTTTTTCAGACGAGTACCATAAATTCAGTGTAGAGTGGGAACCAGGAAAGATTCGTTGGTATGTAGATGGTAAACTGATTCATACAGCAGATGATTGGTATTCTGCAACAGAAGGACAAGGAGAGCTTACGTATCCAGCTCCATTTGATCAGCCTTTCTATGTGATTTTAAATCTAGCTGTTGGTGGTAATTGGCCTGGAAATCCAGATGATACAACTGATTTTGAAAATGCAGAATATAGCATTGACTATGTAAGAATATATCAGAAAGATAGCTATGATGAAAATGTAGAAAAGCCAGAAAAAGAAGTAATTCTAAGAGATCCAGATGAAAATGGTAATTATATGATCAATGGTGACTTTTCTGTTGAGGAGAATTTGTCAGATACAGAAGACTGGATCTTCCTTACTGCTTTGGAGGGAGAGGCAACTGCACAAATCAAAGGGAAAGAAATTCATATTGATACAATAAATGAGGGAACTGTCGATTATAGTGTGCAGTTAGTGCAACCAAATCTTCCGATGAAAAAGGGCGGAGTATATCAGCTTACTTTTGATGCCTATGCGGAGGAAGACAGAACAATGAAGGTAGGGGTTTCGGCACCAGATCGTTCCTATATGCGTTATATGCAGGATACAATCGTAGAGTTGTCACCAGAAAAGAAGACTTATACATATGAATTTACGATGACAAATGATGATGATGCGAATGGTCGATTAGAATTTAATTTAGGTGCAGCGGGATCGAAAGCGAGTGTTAAGATCGGAAATGTTTCTTTAAAAAAGATATCTGAGATTGTAATTGAAGATGACAAAAAAAACATACTCGCCGATGGTAATTATGTTTATAACGGAAGTTTTCAAGAGGGAAAAAATCGTTTGGGATATTGGGATGTGAAGGAACATAATGGTGCAGAAATTAGTGTAACGAATGAAAATAATATAAGAAAGTTGAAGATTGTAGCATCAGACAGTGTATCGGCACAAAATCCAGCAGTCATTTCTCAAAGCGAACTGGCCTTAGTGGGCGGAAAGAAATACCAATTAAGTTTTATGGCAGAAGGAGAGGCTGGAAAAAAAGTTCAAGTAATTGCAGCGGGACAGCCTTTTGAGGCAGAACTTACTGGAGAAGAACAAGTTTATACATATAAGTTTACTACAGAAGAAAATTTGAAGAATCAAGATATTGTACTACAAGTGAGCGAGCCAGGAATCTTTTATTTGGATGATATCCGTATTGTTGAGGATAGTTTGATTAAAAATGGAAGCTTTACAGCAGGATTCTCAGGATATGAGTGCTTTGTGGATGGCAGTATTTCCTCTGAAGTTTCCTATGTGGTAGACAGTCTCAATGAAGACAATGCAGCTGATTTTACAATTGGAAATACTGGTGATGCTGCATGGAAGATTCAGTTGAAGCAAAACAATATAGAGTTGGAGAAAGGACAGTGGTATCGACTTTCTTTAGATGCTAAGTCAAGTATTCAAAGAAAAATTATGTTTGCACTTCAAAGAGATGGAAGTGTAGATAATAACTGGAATCCTTATTCTGGAGAAAAGATTATAGATTTAAAAAATGATTATCAGACTTATGACATTGTGTTCCAAATGAAGGACGAAACTGATTTAAAGACGATATTAAGTATTTCTATGGGAGCTATTGATGGAATTCAGATTTCACAAAAGCACCGTGTATGTATTGATAATATTAAACTGGAAAAAATTGAAGCACCTGTGCCAAAAGAATTATCTGTAAGTTATTCTGCGCATGTGCAGGATATTGGTTGGCAGGATTTTGTAGTAGATGGTGAATTAGCAGGAACAAAGGGAAAATCAAAACGCTTAGAGGCAGTTCGTATTCGTTTGGAGAATAATTCATTAAAGGGTAGTATTACATATCGTACTCATGTACAGGATATTGGTTGGCAGGATTTTGTTTTTGAGGATGAAATAGCAGGAACAAAGGGAAAATCAAAACGCTTAGAGGCAATCGAAATAAATTTGACAGAAGAAGTAGCTGAGCAATATGATATTTATTATCGTACCCATGTACAGAATTATGGCTGGCTTGGTTGGGCAAAAAATGGAGAAAAATCAGGAAGTCAGGGATATGGACTTCGTATGGAGGGAATACAAATCCAGCTTGTAAAGAAAGGGGAAAATGGTCCAGAAAGCACGAAGGAAGCATTTATAAAGGCAGGAAATAAAAAGCCGAATCCAAAACTTTCCTATACAGCGCATGTGCAAAATATTGGTTGGCAGTCAGAGGTAACAAATGGTCAATTATGCGGAACAAAGGGAAAATCGTTACGTATGGAAGCGTTGAAGGTGAATTTGGATACGGATGGAATTAAGGGAGGAATCCGTTATGCTGCACATGTGCAAAATATTGGTTGGCAGGATTTTGTAGAATCAGGACAATTGGCAGGAACAAAAGGAAAATCGTTACGTATGGAAGCAATCAAGGTAGAGATAACCGAACATATGGCAGAGCGTTACGATATCTATTATCGTACCCATGTACAAAACTATGGCTGGCTTGGTTGGGCAAAGAATGGAGAAATTGCTGGAAGTATAGGACGTGGTCTTCGCATGGAAGCAGTAGAAATTCAATTAGTAGAAAAAGGACAGAAGGCTCCAGAAAGTACAAAGGAACCATCTATAAGATAAGAACTAAGAACTCTCCCGCAAAACAGTTGTAGAATGCTTTTGCGGGAGAATATAATGAGGAGGTCAGTCTATGAGAAAAATACAGTTTATGGATCAAGATGGAACATTTTCCATTCAAAATCCAGAGAATTACAGCTATCTTTACTTTCCAATTGCAGGAGAAATGGGATTAAAAAGCTCTTTGACACCGAATCTAGGCGGTGACAGTAAAGTGGATCAAGAATCCTTTTTATTAGAACCAGTAAGTTCAGAAAATCTACATAACAATCGTTCTACGAGAAATTTCTGGTGTAGTGTAGACGGAGTTGGATGCTGGTCAGCAACAGGGGCATCTGCAGAAGAAGAAAATAAAAAATTTACAAAAGAGCAGGATTCCAGTACATTGACTGCTGGTCTTATGTGGCAGACAATGAAAAGAAGCTCCTTAAAATATCAATTGGAAGCAGAGATTACTTCCTTTGTTCTTGTAAATGAGAATGTAGAAATAATGAAAGTAAAAATCTGCAATAAAGCAAAGGTGGAGCAAAAAATTACACCAATTGCGGCGATTCCAATTTATGGAAGAAGTGCAGATAATATTAGGGATCATAGAAATGTTACTTCTATGCTTCACAGAATTCATACACAAGAGTCAGGTGTCTTAGTAAAGCCAACGATGTCATTTGATGAAAAAGGACACCGAATTAATCATCTCATATATTATGTGGCAGGGCAAGAAGGAAATGGAGAAAAGCCAGAATCATTTTATCCTACTGTAGATTCTTTTATTGGAGAAGGAGGAAGCTTCACGCATCCACAGGCAGTTTATAAAGATAAAATTGGAATGCCATTTGGAACTCAGATTGATGGAAAAGAAGCAATGGGGGGAATTCGTTTTAAAACAATAGTGCTTAAATCGAATGAAACTGCAGAATACAATATTTTTATTGGAATTACGGATCAGGAAAACAAAATAGAAAAGATTTTGCTCAAATATCATTCATCACAAAAAATACAGCAGGCTTTTCAATCAGTCAAAGAATACTGGCAGCAAAAAGTAAATGTTAGATATCATACGGGAAATCAAGATTTTGATTTCTTGATGCGTTGGATTAGCTTTCAGCCATTTTTAAGACGAATTTATGGATGTTCTTTTTTACCACATCATGATTATGGAAGAGGGGGAAGAGGATGGAGAGACTTATGGCAAGATTGTCTTTCCCTGTTACTAATGGATCCAAGTGGTGTACGCCAGATGATTGTGGGAAATTATGGTGGAGTACGAATAGATGGAACAAATGCGACAATTATTGGCCATAAACAGGGAGAATTTGTCTCAGATCGAAATGGTATCAGTCGTGTTTGGATGGATCATGGTGTTTGGCCATTTATGACAACAAAACTCTATATAGATCAGACTGGTGATATTCAAGTTTTAATGGAAAAAGTGACCTATTTTAAAGATGCCCAGTCACAGAGAGGAATGGATATTGATTGTGCTTGGAATAATGAGTACGGAATGCAGCAGAGAACAAAGAATGGAAATATATATAACGGAACAATTCTTGAACATATTTTATTGGAACACTTATGTGCATTTTATGAGGTAGGAGAACATAATGAGATTCGTCTCAGAGGGGCAGATTGGAACGATGCACTGGATATGGCAGAAGAATATGGCGAAAGTGTTGCTTTTACCTGTGCATATGCAGGAAATATGAAACAGATTGCAGATTGTCTGCGCATTCTGAAAGATAAAACATGCTGTAAAGATATTGAGCTATTAGAAGAAATAAGTATTTTACTACAGGATGATGAAGAAATCTATAAAAGTATAGAAAAGAAACAAAAAATATTAACCGAATATTTGTATTCATGCAGGCATAATGTCAGAGGAAAAACGATCTTTGTACCGATTGATGACCTAATTAAAAATCTGGAGCAAAAATCGAATTGGATGATGCAACATATTCGCAAACAAGAATGGATTAGTACGACAGAAGATGAAGGATGGTTTAATAGTTATTATGACAATCATAAAAATGCTGTAGAAGGCGTTTTTGGGGATCAGGTTCGAATGATGTTAACTGGACAGGTATTTGCCATAATGAGCAAAACGGCAACACAGGATCAGACAAAACAGATTTGTAAGAGTGCGGATCATTATTTATATAATGCAGCGATTGGAGGATATCGTCTGAATACCAACTTTAAAGAACTTAAATTTGATATGGGAAGAATGTTTGGATTTGCCTATGGAGAGAAGGAAAACGGAGCAGTATTTTCTCATATGACAGTTATGTATGCAAATGCTCTTTATAAAAGAGATTTTGTAAAAGAAGGGTATCGGGCATTAAAGGCACTGGCAGATACAGCGCTTGACTTTGATACTAGTAAAATCTATCCTGGTATTCCAGAATACTTCAATGGTGAAGGACGAGGAATGTATCATTATCTGACAGGTGCGGCTAGTTGGTATATGATGACTATGATTACAGAAGTATTTGGAATTCATGGCGAAACAGGAGATCTTGTAATAAAGCCAAAATTAGTGAAGGAACAGTTTGATGAAAATAATCAGGCGATGATTCAATTATATTTTGGAGGGAAAGAGTTTAAAATTACTTTCCAAAATCCAAGTGGATTGGAGTTTGGGGAATATAAAGTAAGCCAGGCAAATTGTGATGGAATACCATTACAAATTTTGGATGGTGTACAAGCTGTTATCAATTATATAGATTTAAGTGCTATGGGAAAAGGGATACATGAAATTACAGTAGATCTTGCGTCTAATTGTACATAAAAAATAGAGATAGAGAGGAATAAATGTATGAAGTTTGGATATTTTGATGATGAAAATCGGGAATATGTCATTACTAGACCAGATACGCCAGCTCCTTGGGCAAATTATCTTGGCTCTCCAGAGTACGGTGCAATTATATCGAATAATGCGGGAGGATATAGCTTTGCTAAATCGGGTGCAAATGGTCGAATCCTACGTTATATTTTTAATAATTTTGATCAACCAGGGCGCTATATTTATATTCGTGACAATGATAAGAATGATTATTGGTCCGCTTCTTGGCAGCCAGTTGGGAAGGATCTTGAAGTGTATAAAAGTGAATGTCGCCATGGAATCGCATATACAAAAATGATTGCAGATTATAGCGATATTCATTCGGAAGTATTATACTATGTTCCTCTAGAAAAGTCATATGAAGTTTGGGCTGTGAAAATAACAAATTGTTCGGATGAGATAAGAAATTTAAGTATTACGGGATATGCAGAATTTACAAATAATAATAATTATGAGCAGGATCAAGTTAATTTACAGTATTCACAATTTATTACGAGAACATCTTTTTATGGCGATAGAATTTGTCAGGCAATTCATGGAAACTTAGATGGAATAAAGGATGGAGAAGACGTAGATAATAAAATTGTTGTAGAACGTTTTTTTGGTCTGGCTGGAGCAGAAGTATCCTCTTATTGTGGAAACAGAGAAGATTTTCTTGGTCGTTATCATAATTACGGAAACCCAATTGGAGTAATCAGAGGAGATCTTGGGAATACACTGAACTATAATGAAAATGGATGTGGTACGCTTTGTTCAACAATTTCATTGAAAGCAGGGGAAAGCAAATACTTGACTTTTATTTTAGGAATGAAACCAAACGCTGAAGCAGAGGAAATTTTAAAACAGTATAAGAATTCGGAACAAGTTTGCAAAAATGAGTGGAAAGAATTAGTTTCTTATTGGAATGAAAAACTTTCTCATTTCCAAGTAAAAACGCCGAGCAAAGAATTTGACACCATGATTAACACATGGAATGCATATAATTGCTTTATGACATTTATTTGGTCACGTGCAGCTTCCTTTATTTACTGTGGTCTCCGTAATGGATATGGGTATCGGGATACGGTACAAGATATTCAGGGAATTATTCATCTGGCACCAGAAATGGCGTTGGAGAAAATCCGTTTTATGCTTTCAGCACAAGTAGATCATGGCGGAGGGTTACCACTTGTGAAATTTACTCATAATCCAGGAAATGAAAACACTCCAGAGGATCCTTCCTATGTAGAGGAGACAGGACATCCAGAATATCGAGCAGATGATGCCTTATGGTTATTCCCAACGATTTATAAATATATTTCTGAATCAGGAAATCTTTCCTTTATTGATGAGGTGATCCCGTTTGCAAATAAGGATGAAGGCAGTGTATATGAACATTTAAAGCGAGCGATTGATTTTTCAATGAATCATCTGGGACCACATGGTATGCCAGCAGGATTATACGCTGACTGGAATGACTGTTTAAGACTTGGAAAATATGGTGAATCTTCCTTTGTATCAATGCAGTTTTATCTTGCAATGACAATTATGAGAAAATTTGCAGAATATAAAAAGGATCAGATCTATATCAATTATCTTGATGAAAACCAGAAGAAACTGGGAGAAATAATGAATAAATTGTGTTGGAATGAAGATCGATTCATTCGTGGATTTACAGAAAAAGGAGAGATAATTGGAAAACGTACAGATCCAGAGGCAAATATATGGTTGAATCCACAAAGCTGGGCAGTAATTAGTGGTCTTGCTACTGAACAGCAGGCAGATAAAATACTTGATACAGTATATGAACGGTTAAATACAAAATATGGAGCAATTTTAATGGATCCTCCTTATCATATGCATGCATTTGATGGAGCACTTGCGGTGATTTATAATGCGGGAACAAAAGAAAATTCAGGTATTTTCTCACAGTCACAAGGATGGATTATTCTTGCAGAGGCGTTACGTGGGCATGGTGAGCGTGCATTTACCTACTTTATGGAAAATGCACCAGCAGCACAGAATGATTGTGCGGAAATTCGTAAACTGGAGCCATATTGTTATGGGCAGTTTACAGAAGGAAAAGATAGTCCTCATTTTGGACGTTCACATGTGCATTGGCTTACTGGAACAGCATCTACAATTATGGTAGGTTGCGTAGAAGGAATCCTCGGTATGCGTCCTGATTTTTATGGAATTAGAATTGAACCATCTATTCCAAAAGAATGGAATTATGTTGAGATAGATAAAGACTTCCGAGGAAATCATTTACATATTATCATTCGCAATCCAGCACATGCAGAATGCGGATATAAAAAGATGATTGTAAACGGAATAGAAATGGAAGAAAATTATATTCCAGTAGATTGCATGACAGAACAGACAGAAGTTGAGTTAATTATATCATAATATTATTGCTAAACAACAATAAAAAATAAGAGAAGACAAAAGTAATAAATGGATCCCTAATTAATATGTCCCTTTCTAAGCAGACGAGTTAAATGATAGAACTGGTTACTTAGGAGGGACATATTTATGTCTATTATAAAAAGATTAAATTTTGGAAGTATTGATGTTATAGTTCCTGCCTTTCAGGGTTGAATGGTAAAAAATGGGGGCTATAGGGAAATTAATAAATTTTAGTCTTTCTGATGCCCAATCGAGAAATCCCTATAGGAATCAGATGTGGAAAACAATTCTACAGATTCTTATAGGGATTTTTTTGAATAGGAATCCATAAAAAACACTTTTTCTTTTATGCTATTTTTTCTCTGCTATCTTTGTGTATTTTTCAACTTCCCATGTACAAAACGATAATATTTATTGAAATTTAGATTGATCCCATACAAAACGAACTCTTTATAAAGTTCTTTACAACAACGATAATGAAAGCTGCTTCCGGCTCTTCCCATTTCTGATTGATTTTCATGATTGAGATGGTATAATAAAATTGTAGCATCAAACTAGAAATAAATAATATATTTGTAGAAAAAGAGATAGTTACTTATGGTCAATACAAATAAAAAGTATGAACCAAAATTCAAAAGAAAAATAGCACGTCTTTATCTGGAAAGCGGAAGAATTATTGAGAGTATTAACGAAAAATACCATCTAGGTGACGGTACTGTGTGTATCTGAGAACGCAAGTATCCGGAAGAATGCGCAAATATCACATCAGCAAAAGAAGAATTAGATACACTGGCAGAAATCAGACAACTAAAAAAGAACTGGAGGAATTAAAAAAGGAAAATCAATTCTTAAAAAAAGTTGCCACATTTTTCGCAAAGGTACTCGATTCGATCAATATCCATTTATAGAATAACATCATAATGGATTTGGTGTCCGCTAGCGCTTAAGACGTTTCAAGCTATGCTCAAATGGTTATTACAATTTTTGAAAGCATAGAGATGAAAGAAGAATCTCTTCTTCTGTTATCTATTAAGTATAAAATTATTAACCATGTAGTATTGATTGACTACACTATTATTATACTAGGGAGTGGATTTATGAGTTACAGAAATGAATGGTTTCTATTAGAAGCAGATGATAATATGGATGAGATTGAACATAGAGAAATGACAGAAGAATTCTTATTTTATAAGGCAGTAGCTAACGGAGACATTGATAAAGTTAAAGCGAACTGTGAACAAGATCGATTTATGGAGGATGAGGGAGTCGGAGTTCTTTCAAGAAATCCAGTGATTAACTTGAAATATCATTTTGTAATTACAACTGCAATGGTTACACGGTTATGTAGACAGAATGGTATGGAATTAGAAAAAGCATTTCGCTTGAGTGATTTTTATATTCGGAAGTTGGATGATATTTATACAGAAAAAGAAATTCATAAACTACATGATGAAATGGTTATGGATTACGCAAAGAGAATGAACAACTGTTTGCGTGGCGATATTAATTCCAAACATATAAATGCATGTAAAGAATATATCTATGCTCATATAAAAGATCGCATCGCGATAGAAGATCTTGCAAATGAACTTGGAGTCTCAGCGAGTTATCTTTCCCGTTTATTTAAAAAAGAAACAGGAGTCTCAGTGAGTGTATATATAAGGAGACAAAAAATCGATATGGCTAAAAACCTGCTTAGATTCAGTGACTATTCAATGGTTGAAATTGCCAATAGACTATCATTTTCATCACAGAGTCATTTTATACAACAGTTTCGTGAAGTGGTAGGAATGACTCCAAAAAAATACCGTGATAAGTATTATATGATTCAGTGGGATATTGAATCTGAAGCCACAAATTCAGATTAAGCTACTAAGCATGTTAAGTGTACGGAGTCGTTGAAACAAAGTCTATTTTCTTACAGTTTGCCTAACAGATAGCATCTAAATTTGGACGAGGTCTTAGGATACGTTTAACACTGCCTATCATATCTACTTTGTCTTGTGCATTTAATTATAATAGTATAATATATCAATTTTTATATAATAAAAAGAAGTGTGTAAAAATATCATATTTATGACATAAAATGAGTGTAGTGAAAAAATAGTCATAAATATGATATTTTTGTGAAATTTATAATATATCATATAATTTAATTGAGCTATAATGACTTCATCTTAATAGAGTGCGCACTTTAAAAAATTAGGAGGTATAACAATGAAAAAGAGAATATTTGCTGCTTTAATGACAACTGTAACAGTTGCTGGATTGTTATCGGGATGTGGAGGGAATAATGGAAACGAAACAGATTCAGCAGTAGAAGGAAAAGTTATTAATATTTATAGTTGGAATGATGAATTTCGTACCAGATTGGAAGCGATTTATCCAGAAGTTGAGGGCAGTTCTGAAGATGGTACAATAACAACTTTAAAGGATGGAACAGAGATTCACTGGATTATCAATCCAAATCAGGATGGTGTGTATCAACAGAAACTTGATGAAGCACTTCTCAATCAGGCAGATGCAGCTGCGGATGATAAAGTAGATATTTTCCTGTCTGAGACAGATTATGTTTTCAAGTACACAGATGCGGATGCGGATATTGCTATGCCGCTAAAAGACTTGGGTATTGACCCAGATACGGATCTAAAAGATCAGTATGATTTTACAAAAACTACTGCTTCTGATCAAAATGGTGTTCAGAGAGGTTCTACATGGCAGTGTTGTCCTGGACTACTAGTATATCGCCGTGATATAGCAAAAGATGTATTTGGTACAGATGATCCTGAAACTGTAGGTGAGAAGGTAAAAGATTGGGATACTCTTAAGGAAACTGCGAAAGAATTGAAAGAAAAGGGATATTTCACATTTTCCTCCTATGCAGATACATTCCGCCTCTATGGAAATAGTATTGATGAACCATGGGTTACTGAGGGAGAAACAGTTGTCAAAGTAAATCAGAATATTATGAACTGGATTAGTGATTCAAAGGAATGGTTGGATGCAGGATATTTTAATAAAACAGTAAAAGGTCAGTTTAATGATGACTGGAATAAAGCAATGAGTTCCTCTTCGAGTGTTTTTGCATTTTTACTGCCAGCATGGGGAATTGATTTTACATTGAAACCTAACTGGGATGGTGATGATGGCGCATGGGGAGTAACAAATCCACCACAGGAATACAATTGGGGCGGTTCTTATATTCATGCGGCAACTGGTACAGATAATATAGAACATGTAAAAGATATTATTCTTTCCCTTACTGCCAATAAAGACAATTTATTAAAGATTTCAAAAGATTATCTTGACTTTACAAATACAGTGAGTGGAATGCAGGAAGTAGCAGATAATGATGAAGAATTTGCATCAGATTTCCTTGGTGGACAGAATCCATATAAATATTTTGCGCCAGTTGCGGAGAATATTAAGATGGCACCTCTTTCCTCTTATGATCAAGGATGTGTAGAATTAATTCAGAATTCATTTGGAGATTATTTCCAAGGAAATATAGATTTTGATAGAGCAAAAGAAAATTTCGAAACAGCCATTCGGGAACGTTATCCTGACATTACAGAAATTCAGTGGCCAGAGTAAAAGGATGCATAGAATGCCGTATTGTGAAATAGGTTAATATGTTGATTTTTATGGAAAGGAGTTATAATCTATGAAAAAAAAGCGCAAAAGTGTCAGCTATGCTAAATGGGGATACATATTTATTCTTCCATTTTTCGTATGTTTTTTTATTTTTTCGTTCATCCCTTTGATTGACACGATTCGATACAGCTTTTTTGAGTATTATCGATCTGGAATTAAAGAAATAGGTCCTAATTTCATTGGATTAGAAAATTATATCAGCCTTTTGAAATCAGATATGCTGAAATATGCAGGTAACACATTGATTTTATGGGTTATTGGATTTGTTCCGCAGATTGTGGTTGCATTACTTCTTGCAAACTGGTTTACAGATATTCGTTTGAAGATTCACGGCAAGCAGTTTTTTAAAGTTATTATTTATCTGCCAAATCTAATTATGGCATCAGCATTCGCAATGTTATTTTTTGCAATGTTTTCTACAAATGGACCAATTAATTCAATTCTAACTTCAGTAGGATGGATTAAGGAACCAATCGATTTTCTCGGGTCCGTATTTGGAACTAGATCATTAGTTGGTTTAATGAATTTTTTGATGTGGTTTGGAAACACAACGATTATGCTTATGGCTGCAATAATGGGTATTAGTCCAGATATATTTGAAGCATGTGAATTGGACGGTTGTACTAGTAGTAAGAGGTTCTTTTACATTACGCTTCCATTGATTAGACCAATTTTGGCATATACTCTGATTACTTCTATTATTGGTGGTTTGCAGATGTTTGATGTGCCTCAAATCCTTACAAATGGTCAAGGAAATCCAGACCGTACTTCAATGACTTTGATTATGTTCTTGAATAGTCATTTGAAGAGCAGGAATTATGGTATGGCAGGTGCATTATCCGTATACTTATTTATTGTAAGTGCAATTCTTTGTTTCTTTGTATATAAGATGACAAATGGAGATAACGGAGATCATTTAAAGAAAGTAACTAAAAAAGGTAAATAAAGGGGGAAATGGACGATGAAGTCAAAAAAACCAAAACATGTACAGAGTATTTTAGCTCATATAGTACTTATTATTTTATCATTTTTATGTCTGTTTTTCTTCTATATACTGATCGTTAATTCAACACGGTCTCATGGAGATTTGCAGAAGGGATTTTCGGCTATTCCAGGGACATACCTTTTGGAAAATTTAAAAAATGTTGCTAATGATGGAAGTTTTCCAATGTTTAGAGGAATTGTGAATAGTTTGATTGTATCAGGATGTTCCGCTGCTCTTTGTACATATTTTTCATCATTGACAGCATACGGTTTGTATGCATACGATTTTAAAGCGAAAAAAGTAGCGTTTACGTTTATTATGGCAATTCTTGTTATGCCAACTCAGGTTACAGCGATGGGATTCTTGCGTTTGGTTACAAATATGGGAATGTATGATTCGTTACTGCCACTTATTATACCTTCGATCGCATCTCCAGCCATATTTTACTTTATGTATAGCTACTTACAGTCATCGCTTCCTCTATCTTTGGTAGAAGCAGCAAGAATTGATGGTTCTGGAGAATTTATGACGTTTAATAGAGTTGTACTTCCAATCATGAAACCTGCTATTGCAGTACAAGCTATTTTCTCATTTGTTGGTTCATGGAATAATTATTTTGTTCCAGCTCTTGTAATTCAGTCGAAAGAAAAGATGACCGTTCCAATTTTGATTGCTACACTCCGAGGTGCAGATTATATGAATTTTGATATGGGAAAAATTTATACGATGATTACGGTTGCAATTATACCAATTATTATTGTGTATCTTATTCTTTCTAAGTATATTATAGCAGGAGTTACACTTGGTGGTGTTAAGGAATAAAGAAGCTATGCTATGATAAAAACTGTCATAGAAAGTCCCCATTTAATTGGAGAAAAACTATGACAGTTTTTTTATTCTATTTGGAATTTTATGAAGAGGAGAACTTACGATGGTAAAAGAATGGAAACATAGTGGCAGTACGACTACAGTATTATCAGCTCGTGAACGGGAACACCAATGCTTGGCGAGAAAAGTAGCAGTTGAAGGAATTGTCTTATTAAAAAATGAAGCGGTTCTTCCACTTAATATATCTGATCCAGTTGCAATATTTGGAAATGGTGCAGAAAAAACAGTAAAAGGAGGAATTGGTTCGGGAGATGTCAATAATCGAAGAAATGTATCTATTTACAAAGGAATGAAAGAAGATGGAGCTATCATTACAAGTGAAAACTGGATACAAGATTATGATAAACGCTACGAAGCTGCCAGACAGAAATGGAAAGAGAAGATTCTAGAAGAAGCTCAAAATGTAGAAAATCCATTTGATGCATATGCAGCGAATCCGTTTAATTTTCCAGAAGGACGTCAAATTATAGAAAAAGACCTAGAAGGAGCTTTGTCAATAGTCTATGTAGTTAGTAGAATTTCTGGAGAGGGGAAAGATCGGAGACTGGAAAAAGGAGATTACTATTTAAGCTTGAAAGAGAGTGAGGATATCCTTTATCTTAACACATATGGAATTCCAATAATTCTGATTATAAATGCTGGCGGTCCTATTGAAATTACCGATATTCTTCAGGAGGCGGAAAATGTCCGTGCTGTTTTAAACATTTCTCAGCCAGGTCAGGAAGGAGGATATGCAGTTGCAGACATCCTTTATGGAAAAGCTGTACCAGAAGGAAAGCTGACAGCAACGTGGGCTAGAAGATATGAAGATTATCCTTTTGCTTCAAATTACAGTTATCTTAATGGCGATTTAGAAAAAGAAGAGTATGGAGAAGAGATCTACGTCGGGTATCGGTATTTTGACAGTTTTGGTGTGGAGCCACTGTTTCCATTTGGGTATGGTCTTTCTTATACATCGTTTAAAATAAATTTCCAGGAATTACAAATAAAAGAACATTCCATGCAACTAAAGGTTTTGGTGGAAAATACAGGAGAGAAGTTTGCCGGAAGAGAAGTAGTGCAGGTTTATGCGACGCTTCCACAAAGCGGAATGGCAAAAGAGTACCAGAGACTTATAGGTTTTGCAAAAACTGATTTGCTGCAGCCAGGAGAGGGTGAAACTATTTCGATACAGATTCATCAGAAACAACTGGCAGTCTTTTCAGAAGCACAACAGGAGTGGTTGGTAGAAAAGGGAATTTATGGAATATGGATTGGGAATAGCTCTGCCACTACAAAACTTTCTGCATTCGTTAACGTTTCTAAAGATAGTACTATTGAAAAAACGCATAAAATTTGTATACAGAAAGAAAATTTTGAAAAATTAGATATTGCCCAATATGCTGTAGAGCAGGAAGGCTTATGGTTAGAGGAAGGAAAACGATGTAACGTACCAGTATATGAGTTTTTGCCACGTATGGAGCAGGAAAAAATATATAAAGAACTTATTGAATGTGAATATCCAGTAGAAGAATTGATTCCGCTTTTATATGGAAATATAACGTCTGGTGCTAGTACACTTGGCTCATCTGGTGTTCGTGTACCAGGTTCTGCAGGTGAAACTACAGAAGCACTAGAAGAAAAGTATGGCATACGTTCGCTGATCATGGCAGATGGACCAGCTGGGCTCCGACTTAGACAGAGTTATCAGGTTGATAGGGAGAGTGATACGGTTTATGGTACAGGGGTTCTAGGATCTCTGGAAAATGGATTTCTGCTTCCATTGGAGTATCATGAAAATGCAGATACTTACTATCAATATTGTACAGCGTTTCCAGTTGGTACTGAGTTAGCACAAACATGGGATTTTGCATTACTCAAGGAATTTGGACAGGCGATTGCGGAAGAAATGGAGGAATATCAAGTAGATCTTTGGTTGGCGCCAGGGATGAACATACAGAGAAATCCTCTCTGTGGTCGAAATTTTGAATATTTTTCTGAAGATCCGCTGTTATCTGGGATGATGGCCGCAGCTATTACACTGGGAGTTCAGAGTCGATCTGGATGCGGTGTCACAATCAAGCACTTTTCTTGCAATAATCAGGAAGACAACCGTATGGGAGTAAATGTATGTGTATCAGAACGGACTTTACGTGAAATATATTTGCGAGGTTTTGAAATTGCCGTAAAAAGCAGTGCACCTCAAGCGATAATGACTTCCTATAATTTGATTAATGGAATTCATTCTGCAAACAGCCGAGATTTATGTACAGTAGTTGCTCGAGAAGAATGGGGATTCGAGGGAGTAATTATGTCGGATTGGAATACGACGGTTCCAAAGGATGGAAGCGTTCCGTGGAAATGTGTGGCTGCTGGTAATGATATTATTATGCCTGGGAATATCTGTGACGATGAAAATATTCGAAAAGCGTATGCAGAAGGAAAGCTTTCTGAAAAAGATATTCGCGCCTGTGCTAGTAGGATTATTGCAATGATTAAAAAAATCTCTAAGTCCAATCAATAAATATTAAAAGGTGAATGGAAGAGATTTATATAATTGATAAAAGTTTAAACAGAATTTTATAAAGAAAGATAGCACTCCGATCACTACCTTTAGGTAATGATCGGAGTGCTGTTAAAATTTTATAAAGAAAATTTCAAAAGCAATAGTTTATTTAAAAATTTTTTCTAATCTTAAAGAAAAACTAACCAACATATTTTTCTAAGGTTTTTTGTACTGCACCTGGACCTGCAATTAATTCTGTGAAGTATTGGCAAACTTTTTCTGCCATACCAATCTCATAGAGATCTACGCCGAAAATTTTCTTATTTTCTAAGATTGGTTTTAATACAGTTGCTGCACCTGCGGTGTCACCTAATTGAATATCCTTTACATATGGGCATACGGTATCTAATAATGGGTCAGAGCTTAACGTGAATGCTTTGCCTTGATCGTCAATTGCCATCAGATAACGGCACCATCCTGCAAATACAAGTGGAATTAATTTTAAATCATTTACATTAAGAGAATCGGAAGCTTCATATGCTTTAATTGTCTCACCGAAGCGAATTGCTAATTTTTGAGAAGTGTCGGTTGCGATTCTCTGAGGAGTATCTGGCATAAATGGATTTGGAATACGTACATTCAATACTTGGTCAATGAATGTCTTTGGATCTAAGATACCTGGATTAATTACAACTGGAAGTCCTTCTTTGTATCCAATGCCTTCCACTAATTTTTTCAGGGCAGGATTTTTCATTTCTTTGGAAATTAAATCATAATCTAATAAGCATCCAAATATCGCTAATGCAGTATGAAGTGGATTTAAACAGGTACATACTTTCATTTTTTCCACTTTATCAACCGTTTCACGAGTAGTAAACATTAAGCCGCCTTTTTCCAGCTCTGGTCTTCCATTTGGAAATGCATCTTCGATAACGAGATATTCACATTCTTCTGCATTTACGAATGGAGCAACATAGGTATTTTTCGATGTAATAACAGGATCCAATTCTTCTACGCCATCATTTGCTAAGATATCCCGAACAGAAGGATCTGGTCTTGGGGTAATCTTATCAATCATTGTCCAAGGGAATGAAACTTTCTTTGGATCATTGATGTAAGCATGAAAACCTTCTTTTACAAGTGCTGCTTCTTCCCACTGTTTTGCAAATGCTTCAACTGCTTCATAAAGTTTTGTTCCATTATGAGAGCAGTTATCCATACTAACCATTGCAATTGGTTTTTCTCCAGATAGGAAACGTGTATATAATAAAGAAACTACTTTTCCAATATAACTTTCTGGTTTTTCAGGACCATTTTTCATATCGGCTTGTACGGAAGGAAGCATCTCTCCGCGTCCATTTACGAGACTATAGCCTTTTTCTGTTATCGTAAAGCTTACCATTTGAAGAGAATCATTTTCAAAAATTTCTTTTAAACGAGCAAAATCAGTTTCATTTTCACTGTCAACGGTAACGGATTCTACAACACTTCCAACAACTGTTTTATCGACGGTACCATCTGCTTTTAATGTTACGACAATACCGTAATCATCATGAGGCTTATACATTTTTTCAATGATTTCATAGTCGAATCCTTCTGCTACAATTAATCCACGATCCAATACCCCATCATTTAATAAGTTCTGAATAACATTCGCTTGGAATGCACGAAAAATATTTCCAGCACCGAAATGAACCCAAAATGGATGTTCTTTTGTTTTTTTCGTAATTGCTGCACGATCAAATTGAGGCAGAGCGAATCCAGCGTCTTCCCAAATTTTTGTATCTTTTAACCCAACTTCATTTAATTTCATTCTTATTTCCTCCATGCTTAATTAAATAGCCCTTTTGATAAAGAAGTCTTATCTTAAAACCTTCTCCGATTCATTTTTAATCTTTATCAAAAGGCTGAATTAGGAACAGTTACCGATTGCTTTTTACAATTGCTTCCCAAAGACCATTTAAGTAAGTGGCACCTAAAGCACGATCGTAAAGTCCGTATCCAGGCATTGCTACTTCATCCCAAATCATTCTTCCATGGTCTGGACGAATTGGTCCATCAAATCCAATATCGTATAATGCTTTCATGATTTCATACATATCAAAATTTCCATCGGAAGATAAGTGAGCAGCTTCTTCAAAATCGGTTGGACTATTAAATTTTAAGTTTCTAACATGAGCAAAATGAATTCTTCCCTTTAAAGAACGAATCATATCTGGCAAATCATTTTGTAAATTGGTTCCGTAAGAACCAGAGCAGAATGTAACTCCATTATGTGGATTATCAACCATCTTCATCATACGTAAAATGTTTGTCTTATTAATAATAATACGAGGAAGTCCAAATACGCTCCATGCTGGATCGTCTGGATGAATTGCCATGTTGATATCGTATTTATCACAAGTCGGCATAATTCTTTCTAAGAAATATTTTAGATTGGCAAATAATTTTTCATCATCTACGTCTTTGTACATAGCAAACAGTTCTTTAATTTTTGCCATTCGTTCTGGTTCCCATCCTGGCATAATCGTTCCGTTCATATCGCCAGAAATGGAGTTGAACATATCTTCAGGATTTAAATTATCAACGGCTTCTTGTGTGTAAGCCAAAACGGTAGATCCATCTGGTCTTACTCTTGCCAATTCGGTACGAGTCCAGTCAAATACTGGCATAAAATTATAGCATACTAAATGAATATCTTCTTTTCCTAAATTCTCCAATGTAGTGATATAATTATCAATATATTGATCACGATCAGGAGTTCCTACTTTAATTGCATCGTGAACATTAACACTTTCAATTCCAGAAATATGAAGGCCCGATGCAGCAACTTCTTCTTTTAATGCACGAATTGCTTCTCTGCTCCATACATCTCCAGGAGCTGTGTCGTACAATGTTGTGATAACTCCAGTTACACCAGGAATCTGTCTAATTTGCTTTAACGTAACTGTGTCAAATTTGGAACCATACCATCTTAATGTCATTTCCATAAAATTTACCTCTCTTTATTGGATTTTTGGTTACAAAACCTATAGTCGAGTCATTCCTTGAGTAAGAAAGATTTTGTATTTGTTTGTTGTTATTTTTATTATATCCAATTAACGAAAATATCCAATTGGAAGAGTTGTTGTATATATTGCAAAAATTGCTAGTTTTGGATATAATAAGAAAAAATAGAGGAAAACAAAAAAGATAATCGTGCAAAATAACGAAATAAAATGAACGGAATATTGAAAGAAATAGCAAAAATGCATGAACAATTTCAATGGCAAAAAAGTATTGTTTTCGAAAACGAAATATTTTCAAAAAATAGAAAAGAAAGAGTGAGAAATATTATGAAAAAAAAGCTTCAAACGGAATTTAATCGTCGTCAATATATGTTAGAAAAAGATTTTGAACTTTATTATTACAGTGATACAAGACTAGATCCTGTAAAAAGTCATAAACATGATTGCTATGAGTTTTATTTTTTTATGGAGGGAGATATCGAAATCTCAATTAACGAAACACCATATAAGGTGAATTCAGGAGATATTATATTATTGCCTCCAGACACAAATCATTATCCGCATTTTTTAAGTTGGAAAAAGCCATACCGTAGATTTGTGCTTTGGATTAGTATGGATTATTGCAATAATCTTATAAAACAAAGCATCGATTATGGATATTTAATGCAGTATGTAGTGATTCATAAAGAATATATTTTTCACAATGATACGATTGCGTTTAATACAATCACGTCAATGCTGTTTCGATTGATACAGGAAATGAAAAGCAATCGGTTTGGAAAACAGGCAGAAATTAAATTGCAGTTAAATTCTTTGATTTTACACTTGAACCGAATCGTTTATGAGAGGAAAAATAAGAAAAATCCTCAAATTGAGCGAGCACTTTATTTAAATCTATGCGATTTTATTGAAGATCACTTAGAAGAAGATTTATCTTTAGAGCGAATGGCGAAAGAATTTTTTGTGAGTAAATATCATATTTCTCATGTATTTAAAGAGAAAATGGGGATATCCATTCATCAATATATAACGAAAAAAAGACTAAAGGTATGTCAAGATGCGATACTGGGAGAAAATAGTATCACTAAGGTTTATGAACAATATGGATTCTCAGACTATTCCAGTTTCTATCGAGCTTTTAAGAAAGAGTATGGAATTTCTCCCAAGGACTATAAAGATATGTATTTATCATTAGAAGCAGAAAAGAGCAGAACGATAGAACAAACTCAAAGTGATTTAATGATATAAAAACGGATTACTGAAATAAAATAAAACATGGTTTTAGCAGCAGTAGTAGCTAATAGAACCATGTTTTATGTTTCTGGGGTTTAACCTTAAAATAATAGAATATAGAAAGTCCCCTGAATAAAAGAAAGGATGCACTTTGAACCAAAATAGCTGGTAAACAGAAGTCATCAGAATTTTTACTAATTACAGAGGAAGCAATCTATTTAGAAAGTGGAAGGGTAATTCCAATTTTAAATAATAATTGTTCAGGGTAAATATCCATTGTTCCATGATAATGGTTTAAAATGCCACGAACGGATTCAATACCAATACCAAACCGTGAGTGAGTTCTATTTTTTTGGGAAATGAACCGATCATTTTGCTTTTCCAATCGGCCATTGTATGTATTTTCAATTAATAGAAAGAAAGTAAATTTGTTTTCGTGAGTTTTCAATGTAATACTGCGAGGAGGATCGGATTGTCTAAGGCAGGCCTCTATCGCATTTTCCAGTAAGTTTCCTAAAATAGAACATAGTTCTATGTCGGAAAGGGGAAGATTTTCTGGAATTGCAATTTGGAGTGATATTTCTATTTGATTTTCTTTGGCAAAGCTATAATAATAACGCAAGAGAGCATCCACAGTAGGATGATTACAAAAGGAGATTGGAGTAGTCGGAATATTTGTTTGAACAAATGAATCAATTTCCTTAAGATAGTTGAGTATATTTTTATCATTACTTTCCTGAGCAATTGTGTTAAGGACACGTAAATGATGGCGAAAGTCATGATTTAATTTGCGGTTTGATTCAATTTGTTCCTGAATTTGTTGGGAATAACTTACCTGCATTGCCAATTGTTTTGACATTTGGCGGTTTTGTTCTGCAAAGAGGATTCCATAAGAATAGCCTTGTACCATGTCGTTCCATAATGTATAGCCAATCGCAAAAACAAAAATTAGGCTGCCCCATTCTGCAAAACAACCGCCATAAATTGGCTCATAATCAGGCAGTAACCGATCCCAAAGAAACGCAGATCCATAAAAGATGGATGCATTGATCAGAGGGAAGGTCTTCTTTTCTAGCTTAAAAATAGAAAAGAATGTTGTGATAAGAAGATAGACTGCAACGATCGCTTTGAATATGACTAAGCTCCGAGAAAATTGCTGCATAAACGGCACTGTGAGGGAACTAGAAGAAAGGCCATAAAAAAGCGAAAAACTAGCAAATAAAACACAGATGCTATTACTAATGAAAGCAAATCGCTTGGGTATATTACAAATTCGATTTTGTAATATAATGATCAGTAATGTGGTGATATATATAAAGAAAATTTCAAGTCCATACCATGGAAAAATAGGTAGGGCAAACAGGGAATGTACCAGTATATAACTATGAGAGATTCCAGTACAAGCACAGAGCAGAGCAAATAGCCAAGAGGATGGATGTTTTGTATGAATACCAAAATAAATTGATAATAATCCAATGATAAGAGAGCTTGTACAAATAATTACAGAGATACATAATCGAATAAAACGTGTGATATTTAAAGCAAGCGTAGTTCCAAAAGCTGGAGGATAAACAAGTCCGCTGTAAAAATGGGAATAGTCACTGACTGCCAATAAAATTGTAGTCATACCAGCAGCTTTAAATGTAATCATACGATTTTGTGTCAATGGCTGAGAAGAGTCTGGATCTTGGTTTCCTACCTCAAGTATTAATGCTTCATTAATGTATAAGCGATAAGCAGAGTAAATTTCTGGTGATTCTAAGGAGTAAGAAGCTTCTGTATCAGGCAAAAATAGATGCAGGACATAAGTAGCACAGCCATGTGGAGTAACATTATAGTTGGATGCAAAATTTGTTTGTTCTCCGATATTTCGATATACCATATATTCAGACGGATTAGCCTGTGCAAAGTCCTTTGGAGTGAGAAGTTCATCTGGATAAAAACACCATCCTCTGCATAAAAACCGCAGAGGATCATTTTCAATATCTTCATTTGTAAGAACAAGTATACCATTGGCAGGTTGCGAAGTGCTATAAGTATATTGATGAAAAATCAGTTGATTATCCCGCCCTGCCCTTGATTTACGGGCATTTTTAGAGGATTGTAGGCTGAATTTTAATTTACTACGATTGGAAAGAACCTTGATATGCTGCCGGAAATCCTTTGACAAAGATAACCCCGCCGCTGATGAACAGCGGCAAGGCACATCAGAACCGAAAATTGAATATTGAACCGCAAAGGAGCTGTGTAGTGGTATACTAATCTTGTAACACCTTGTTCGGATAATATATAATAAGATGAACAAGGAGATTACCATTATGACAAAAAAGTATGATGTAGAATTAAAAAAACAATTAGTCCATGCTTATATGCAGGGAACAAGCTACTCACAACTCGAAAAAGAGTACGGTGTTGCTAAATCCACTATTTCAGGATGGGTAAAGAAATACAGCCAAGAATGCAAATATACTTCTAAATCACAATCCGATAATCCTTATGCAAAAGAGATTCATGATCTTAATAAAAAAATTGCTGAACTGGAAAAGGAGAACCTTTTCTAAAAAAAAGCTGCAGCATTCTTCGCAAAGGAACTCGATTAGTGATTTATTAGTTCATTGATGAAAATAAAGATATATTTGGTCTGAGATGGCTTTTCAGACATTTTAATATGGCACCAAATGCCTATTATAACTATTTAAAAGACAATAAGGCTGGATACTGCAAGCAAAAACAGAAACTATATGAAAAGATCAAACGTATTTACTATAACCATAACAGGATCATTGGTCACCATGGAATGAAGATATTTCTGGCACGAAAAGGAATATATCTGAGCAAAACTACCGTTCACAGATATATGAATCAGGAACTGAATCTGCATGCAGTAACCATGCGAAAAAAGGGAACCTATGTACGTGGAGAAAGAAATGAAATATTTCCTAACCTTTTAAAACAGAACTTTACAGCAGATGAAAAAAATAAAATATGGTGCACAGATTTTACATACATTGGGTTATCCAATGGGAAAATGCGGTACAACTGCACGATGATTGATCTATATGACAGTTGTGTAGTAGCAACGTTAAATTCTAGCTATATCAATACGGAACTTGCTGTTAATACACTCAAAAGAGCTATAAACAATGAAAAAACGGGGGCTGGTTTGATTCTGCATAGTGACCAGGGGTGCCAGTTTACCTCATGGAAATTTATGGATTATTGTAAATCTCAGGAAATTATCCAGAGCATGAGTAAAGCAGGGTGTCCTTATGATAATGCTCCTATAGAGCGGTTTTATAAAACATTTAAGGATGAACTGGTATATAGGTATCATTTTATAAATGTGAAAGCATTGGATGATGCGGTAGCACAATATGTATTTGTTTGGTACAAGCACGTTAGACTGCATTTGTACGATAACTGGATGACACCTTTTGAAGCACGAAATAAATGGTGAATTTTTCGAACGAAGTGTTACCAAAATGCTTGACCAGTACAGTCTGCGTCTGGAGGGAATCCAGATTCGCCTAACAGAAGAACTTGCACAGTATTATGATGTATATTATCGAGTACATGTACAAAATGAAGGATGACAGGACTGGGTGAAAAATGGAGAGACAGCTGGTACGACAGGAAAAAGTTTACGTTTAGAAGGAATTCGTATTGTACTTGTGGAAAGAGGAAAACAGCCTCCAGTGTAATAAGTGAAAGGTATCAGAGCAAAAAATAAACATTCTTAAAAAATGCCTTTGAAGGTTAATGATTACTATAGCCTTCAAAGGTGTTTTTTGTTATCGTGATATGCAAAAGAAGAACCTAGAGGAAATTTTTGAGTTATTGAGAATGATTGGAATAAAATAAAGAAAAATAAGAATAATGAAAAGTAAGAAAAAGGAGGACTTGGAATGGCAGAGATAGATGAGACATTAGCTAGTCAAAATTTCCTAGAAAATTCAGAAATTTATGACGTAATTATTTTAGGAGCTGGATGTGCTGGATTGACAGCTGGACTTTATGCAGGAAGAGCTAAATTGAAAACGATGATTGTAGAGCGGAAGCAAATCGGAGGACAGGCTGTTACTACAGATATAATTGCGAATTATCCAGGTTTTTTTCAAATTACAGGGCCAGAATTAATGGAAAATATATTAGCTCAAGTGAAAGAATTTGGATGTGAAATCTTAATGGCAAATATCACAAATGTAAGTCTGGATAAGGAAATAAAAGAAATAGAAACTGACCAAGGAATTTATCGGAGCCGAACGGTTATACTGGCAACTGGAGCAAATCCAAAAAAACTGGGATTTGAAGGAGAAGAACAGTTTCGAGGAAGGGGAGTAGGCTATTGTGCGACTTGTGATGGATTTTTCTTTCGAGGAAAAGATATTTTTGTAATAGGAGGTGGATACAGTGCAGCAGAAGAGGCATTGTATTTAACTCGGTTCGGAAAGAAAGTTACAATTGTTGTCCGAAAAGATCATTTCCGGTGTGCAAAGTCACTGGTAGATCAAGTTTTGGAACATCCGAAAATTGAAGTAAAATTTTGCACGGAACTTATAAAAGTGTATGGTGAACAGAAAATGAGTGGGGCTGTTTTTAAAAATAATCAAACAGGTGAAGTGACGGAATATCAAGTATCAAAGGAAGATGGAATATTTGGCGTTTTTGTATTTGTAGGATATGAGCCAGATACTGCATTATTTCAAGGACAAGTGGACATGGATGAGAATGGATATATTCTTGCAAAAGAAACGACCAAGACAAATTTACCAGGTGTGTTTGCGGCAGGAGATCTTAGAACGAAGTTATTGCGTCAGCTTGTAACGGCTGCTGCAGATGGAGCGGTTGCAGCAACTCAGGCAGAAAAATATATATCAGACAGGAGGTGACTCCTGTCTTTATAGGCAGCGAGCAACAATTCAGTATCAGGAGCGAGTCTTGAACAGAAAACTGAATCATTATTAGTAAAAAGATGTGATAAAACAAAGAAAAATTCAAAGAATTCAGCCGTTTTATCACATCTTTTATTTTATAATTGATACAAGTAAATTATTGGAAATCGATTACATCAATCCAGCGCATTAAGAATTGCTTTTCTTCATCTGTAATAATCTGAGTCAGACGAGCAGCGGCAGTGATTGGAAGCCATTTTTGAACATATTGTTTTGCTGTATCAGTTTTTTTACAAAATACGTCTAAATAATAATCTGCGAGATCAGGATTTTTCAATGCAAATTCCTGATAAGTAATGGCTGCGTCGCCGCTGGCATTGCCCTGTGTAGCATGGGACCAGTCCACGATTGCCATGCTTCCGTCTTCTTTTACGATTACATTTGTTGGATTGAAGTCCCCGTGGCAAAGTTTCGTATGAACTGGCATGGAGTTGAGACGTGTGCAAAGTTCATAGCGAGCGGTTGCATCAATGGTATCTTTTAAGCTGTTAATTTTACGGGAAAACTTGTCTTTTTGGAAAGTAAGACGATTCACCTTGCAAGAACTCATTTTAATTTGTAAATCTACAAATTGATTAATATATTGTTCTATTTTATCTGGATTTTCTTCCATTAGCTGTGCCAATGTTTTGCCTTCTACATATTCAATGGCAATGGCCCATTGGTCTTCGAAAGTACTTACCTCCAATACTTTTGGAATATCTAAGCCACTTTCCTCTACACGTGTATGGCAAAGAGCTTCATTGAATACATTTGCTTTGCCATGTCCTTTTGAAAATACTTTTACAATACGATCTCCGTCCTTATAAACAATTTTGTGAGGACGGGTAATTAAAATCTTTTTTTCCGTTAAGTTCATAGTGATACCTTCCCTTCTATTTTTATTATATAAAGTGAGCCAATGTAGTGATTTCCTATCATTATACAAGAGAAAGATCATGATAAGAAAAGAAAACTACAATTATTTTCCATAATATGCTTTTAAATAAATTTCTTTCAGCTCAGACATTAATGGATATCTTGGGTTAGCAGGAGTACATTGATCGTTAAATGCCTGTTCTACCATTTCATCCAATGTTTCTAAGAAATAGGATTCCTCTACACCATAATCTTTGATTGTAGGTTTAATACCGATTGTAGCCTTTAATTGTTCTAATTTTTCTAACAATTTTTCAAATACTTCTTGATCATCCGCTCCAGTTAAACCTACGAAACGTCCGATTTCTGCATAACGTGCCAACGTATGAGGATATTGATACTGAGGGAATGTGCCCATTTTTGTTGGAGCCTCAGCACTATTATACCGCATAACTTCCGTTAATACTAGTGCATTTGCAGTTCCATGAGGAATATGGTGGAAGGCACCTAATTTATGAGCTAATGAGTGGTTTACACCCAAGAATGCATTGGCAAATGCCATACCTGCCATACAAGATGCGTTTGCCATATGATCTCTGGCTTCTACATCATTACCATTCTGATAAGCTCTTGGTAAGTAATCAAACACGAGTTTGATTGCCTTTAATGCTAAGCTGTCAGTGTAATCAGAAGCCATTACCGATACATAAGCTTCAATTGCATGTGTCATAACATCAATACCAGAAGCGGAAGTTAAGCCTTTTGGTTGGCTCATCATGTTGTTTGTATCTACAATTGCCATATTTGGCATTAACTCATAATCAGCCAATGGCCATTTTACACCAGTATTCTGGTCTGTGATAACTGCAAATGGTGTAACTTCTGAACCAGTGCCAGAAGAAGTTGGAATTGCTACAAAATAAGCTTTGTTACCCATCTTAGGGAAGGTATAAGTTCTCTTGCGGATATCCATGAAATCCATAGCCATATCTTCAAAGTTAACGTCTGGATGTTCATATAATACCCACATAATCTTAGCTGCATCAATCGCAGAACCGCCGCCGAGCGCAATAATACAATCTGGTTCAAACATACGCATTGCAGCAGCACCTGATTGAGCCGATGCTAAAGATGGATCTGGTGCAACATCGTAGAAACATGTGTGAACAATTCCAAGCTGATCTAATTTCGATTCAATTGTCTTAGTATATCCATTTTTATAAAGGAAGCTGTCTGTTACGATAAAGCAGCGTTTTTTATTCATTACAGTACCTAACTCATCCAGTGCAACAGGCATACAACCCTTCTTAAAGTAAACCTTTTCTGGAACTCTTACCCAGAGCATATTTTCTCTCCTTTCAGCAACCGTTTTAATATTTAACAAATGTTTTACACCTACGTTTTCTGATACGGAGTTTCCGCCCCAGGAACCACATCCAAGTGTAAAGGAAGGGACTAATTTAAAGTTGTATAAATCTCCAATACCACCCTGTGCTGCTGGACAATTTACTAAAATACGGCATGTTTTCATCGCAGCGGCATGTTTTGCCATTTTTTCTTTTTCTGATATGTTAATAAATAATGAAGAAGTATGACCAAAACCACCATCTTCTACTAAATGTTCCGCTTTTTCCAATGCTTCATCAAATGTTTTGGCTTTATACATTGCCAATACTGGAGATAGTTTTTCATGTGCGAATTCTTCGGAAATATCAACGGATTCTACTTCTCCAATTAAAATTTTTGTTTCTTCAGGAACGGTAACACCTGCCATTTTCGCAATTGTAGCAGCCTTTTGTCCTACAATTCTGGCATTTAATGACCCGTTAATAAGAATCGTCTTTCGAACTTTATTTAACTCGTCCTCATTTAAGAAATAACAGCCACGATAAGCAAATTCTTTCTTTACTTCGTCATAGATGCTTTCCAATACAGTAACGGATTGTTCGGATGCACAAATCATACCATTGTCAAATGTTTTGGAATGAATAATAGAATTGACTGCTAGACGAATATCAGCTGTTTCATCAATAATAACTGGAGTGTTGCCTGCTCCAACGCCTAATGCAGGTTTTCCAGAGGAGTATGCAGCCGTTACCATACCAGGACCACCTGTGGCCAAGATGATATCTGCGTCTCTCATAACTTGATTGGTGAGTTCTAGACTTGGAACATCAATCCAGCCAATAATTCCCTCTGGAGCTCCAGCCTTGATTGCAGCATCTAAAACGACTTTAGCAGCTTCGATTGTGGAGCG
Organism: Clostridiales bacterium CHKCI001; assembly: GCA_900045905.1. GTDB lineage: Bacteria > Bacillota > Clostridia > Lachnospirales > Lachnospiraceae > Fimimorpha. The sequence continues at coordinate 169,965 of FCNS01000038.1, forward strand.
TTTTGCACGAGGATGAGGACTGATAATAATTGCATTACGTGTTTTGAGGCAAATCAAAGATTTGAAAATTGCAGTTGAGGTTGGATTCGTAGTAGGAATAACTGCAGCGACCAGACCAATTGGTTCTGCTATCTTTTTGATACCATAAATTTCATCTTCTTCAATCACGCCGCAAGTTTTGGTGTTTTTATAAAAATTATAAATATATTCTGATGCATAATGATTTTTAATTACTTTGTCTTCTACGATCCCCATTCCAGTTTCTTCCACTGCCATCTTAGCAAGTGGAATTCTCATTTTATTGGCAGCAATTGCAGCAGCTTTAAAAATTTTATCCACTTGTTCTTGGGAATAAGAAGCAAATACTTTTTGTGCTTCTTTCATTGCATTCATTTTTAAAGATAATGCCTCTGGTGTGTCAATGATGTCTGGAATTGTTTTCATTTCTTTCTCCATTGAGATGCCTCCTTGTATATATAAAATAAAAAAAATGTTAAAAAGTTAACGTTAAAAAAATAACGATTTCATGAATTGAATTATAATACGGAACACTGTGCTTGTCAAGCCTTTTTTCTTAATTTCAAAAAATATTTAAGAAAAAATAGTTTGAAAAAACAGAAGAAAACGAAAGGGATTTACGGGGTATTCGTTAATTTAAAAGCAACAGTGAGAAATAAAATAGAAAAAACGTTAAAAAAATAACTAAAAATATTTACATAAACAAGATTGCTGCAAAATAGCCTATTGAAATTGAAAAAGTAGTATAAAAAATGCATCGTGATTTGGCAGCAAAAGCCATTTCAAGACGCATTTTTTCGAACATTTCTTATGTAAGTTGCTGTGGAAAAATCATTTTGCAGCAGTTTTGTTAGACTATAGTAGTGATTTCCAAATACATTAACGATTCTTTTTACATATGATAATTAAAACGATCACAACGATTATAATGATAATGCCTGCAATAAGTATACCTGTATTAATTGGAATTGTGCTAAAAAGAGTCATAGCTGTTTTGGAAGTTGTTTTGTTTGCTGTTTCAACGTTTAAATCGGAACTTGTTTTTGGATTACTTTTTTCCTTGGATTGCCCTAAGGTTTTGGAATCAGCAGTTTTAGTGGTCATTTTTGGAGTTGTTTCTTGGGTAGTTTCAGCAGGAGTTGTTTCTTCTGGCCGTTGGTCATAAGGAATTAGATTTTCCATAAAATCGCCGCCGATTATGTCTGGACCGACTAAACTGCGGAATAACCCAAATTCTGCACAGCTGTATTCATAAGAGTCCGAGACATAAAACCAGCACCATTGCTGAGATTCATGCAATTTATATCCTGCATCTGCCATTTGCAGAGCAGTTTGACCGCCAAAACGTTCCAACAGAATATTCCAATTCATGTGGATACGATTTTCTGTATAAAGATGAAGATATGTTTTTGGGACATCCCATAGACCATATTCATTTACAGTTTCCAGGTCATAATCAGATCGATTAGAGAGCTGCACCGCATCGGTTAATGCCTTAGCAGTTAAACGATGGGCACCATGTCCATATTCTCCATTGAGATCTTGTCCAAGAACGACTAGCGGTTGAAATCGTCTTAGTTGAGTTACAATAAACTTAACGGCTTCATCATAATTATATTGTGTTAAAGCAGTTTCCAAATCCATGGAATATTCGTCAGGAAAGGTTCCCATAACTGGATAATTTTTTACTCCTTCCAGCCACATTCCATTGAGTTTTTCGTGTTCTCGATAAGGTTCATTGGCAGTATGACTGCAAAAATATACTAATTGAACACGTAATCCCTTTTCGCCAGCATAGTAAGGCATAGTACCGCCAAAAAATAAATGTTCATCATCTGCATGAGTGGATAAAAGCAGAAGATCTGCTTTCTCACAAGGAGGTTCCCAGACTTGAACATGAGAAGGCGGTGTACCAGGAGATAAAACGGTAATATCACAAAGAACGGCTCCGCTTTCTAGAATTTGAATAGTGATAGATTGGGATGGATTGTCTAAAGCTACATATTCATGTAGAAATCCATTTTCTCCATGTATGCTTGTTTTACCGTCTGCTTGTAGTGTCCATCCAGGAACTGGAGTGTCCCAGATTAGGTAAATAGAACCAATTTCAGAAGAAGACTGGATTGTAATTTGGGTACCAGAGACGAGAGCTATTTTAGAGGATACATATTGGTCTTTCAAAACAGAGGCATCATTTCCATCACTAATTGAAATCTGAGCTTCCAGAGTTTGAGCAGTTTCTTCTGCATGGGCAAAGGTTTTTAAAGATAAGAAAAACACTAGCAGCATAAAAAAAGGAAAATGATATAAGCGAAACCTTAATACATGATTCATGATAAATACTCCAAATATAAAAAAATAAATAGTTACACATATTGTAGCATTTAGTTGAGAATATCTCAATGAGAAAATTGAAAGAAAGGATCGAAAAATAAGGAAAAATGTCTTGTACTTATGTAATTGATGGATTATAATATGAGTTACCCAATAAGGGGTCGTTTGGCCTGAAGATATTTAGGAAAAAATAGTAATTGTAAAAAGATAAAACTTACTCTAGTTGTGGAGATTTTGTCTTTGAAAGGAGTACAAATGGAAGGTAATGTATCGATTATTATACCTTCGTTAAATCCAGATCAAAAGTTGATTCAAGTAGTAGAAGGATTAACACAGGCTGGATTTAACGATATTATATTAGTGAATGATGGAAGTGATCGAGATCATATGCAGCCATTTCAGACTGTTTCTCAGTATTCTCAATGCACAATTTTAACACATGAACAGAATAAGGGAAAAGGAAGAGCCTTGAAAACTGCATTTTCTTATATCTTAGAAAATCGCCCAAGCTGTTTAGGAGTTGTGACAGTTGATGGAGATAATCAGCATACAGCAAAAGACATTGCTGCCTGTGCAGAAGCTATGTTAAAAACAAAAGATCAGGTGATTTTAGGATGCAGAGACTTTTCGGGAGATCATGTACCTCCTAGAAGTAAGTTTGGCAACAATATGACCAGCTGGGTATTTCGTTATATATGTGGGTTAAAAATAACGGATACACAAACTGGTCTTCGAGCAATTCCAAGGCAGTATTTAGCCGATTTTATTGAGCTAAGAGGAGAACGATTTGAATATGAAACGAATATGTTGTTGTGCTTAAAGGAGAAAAAAATCCCATTTCGAGAAGTTACGATTGAAACGGTTTATATAGAAGAAAATGCTTCTTCTCATTTTAATCCAATTGTAGATTCTTTTAAGATTTACAAACTAATTTTTGCCTATTTCTTCAAATTTGTATTTAGTTCTGCTGCATCTTGTCTCTTAGATTTAGGGCTTTATACTGTGATAGGAATGGTAGTTAAATCATTCTTTTCACTCAAGCAATCCATTTTTGTGGCAACGGTATTAGCTAGAGTGGGATCTTCTTTGTTTAATTTCACATTGAATCAGACCCTTGTGTTTCATTCCAAAGAACCAGCCAAACATACGATTGTAAAATATTATATTCTTTGTATTTGTCAGATGTTATTATCCTATGGAGGCGTATGGGGAATTGTTTCTGTTTTGCAATTAGAGCGTTATGGAGCGAGTGTTTTAGTAAAAGTAATTGTAGATTGTATTTTATTTTTATTTAGTTATCAGATTCAAAAGAAGTGGATATTTAAAAAGTAAACAAAAGTGTTTAAAGTTACAAGAAAAAGGAGAAAAACGGAGTTATGAAGAAACTTATATTGCGGATTTTATCCGTTATTTTCGTAACGTTACTGCTGCTTGTTATTGGTTTGTATGGCGTTATGTGGATACTCGTGAAAGGACCTTCTTCTGCGGCAAAACAACAATTTGTCTGTGCAGTTCAAGAGTCCAGTGCGATGGGATGGGTAGCAAATCTATATTTATCTCAGGCAGAGATTGATGAAATATTAGAAAAAAATCGAATGCAGGAAGTGGCACAAGGCACGGTATCGGATACGGATCTAATTCATATTGCAGAACAAGAAGGGAATACAGAGGATCCAAATGCAGAAGTGAATGGAGCACCGCAGGAAGAACCAGAGATTCAGATTGAAGATGTGATGGGAACGACATATCGTGGGAAAATGATGATTGTCAAAGATCCATCTCGTATTTTTGTTGGTACAGTGGAAGAGTTTAAAGAAGGAACAGGACAAGTTGTTGCAGATATTGCAAAACGCTATGGTGCAGTTGGAGGAATTAACGGCGGTGAGTTTGTCGATATGGGAAGCTATGCCTATTCTGCAATGCCAGTTGGCTGTGTCGTTTCTCAGGGAAATGTACTAGCGGGAAATATGGACGAAGTCTATAATATCACTGGATTTAACAAAGACAATATTCTCGTAGTTGGAAAGATGACATTGCGTCAGGCAATTGAAATGGGAATTCGAGATTGTGTACATACATTACATGAAACAGGGCCATTTTTAATTATTAATGGAGAGCCTCTTTCTGTTCCAGATACATCCGTTTATGGAGGAGGCAAAAATCCAAGAACTGCGATTGGACAACGGGCAGATGGTTCCGTATTACTCTTAACTGTGGATGGAAGACAAGCAAATAGTATTGGTGCAACGTTTAAAGAGCTTGTTTATATTATGCAAGACTATGGGGCAGTCAATGCAGCAGCAATGGATGGAGGAACTTCCACACAGATGGTTTACAATGGAGAGGTTGTTAATAGTCCATATTCTCCAACAGGACCAAGAACCTGTCCAACTGCCTATCTTGTAGCACCGTAAATTACTATAAAAGTCCCGAACAGTATCCATGGACCAAACTGTGTTTACACAGGATGGTTCATGGATATTGGATGGGCTAACCTGTATGAACAAGGAGAGTGATAGCTCGGATTGTGAATACAGGTGGCGATGTCGAGAGTGCACAGCCCGAAGACATCGACTTTCATTAATAGTGGTGATTCGACCGCTGGGCGAATCATATCCGTTTAGGAGGAAAACAATGAAAAAAGAAAAAAAACAATCGAAGTTTAAAAAGGGACTTCTTATTTATATGGCAGTGATGTTAGCAGCGTTGGCAGTTGGTTTAACGGTATTCTGGTTTTTTATTCAAGATTATGAGAATGGTATGCCAGTACATGGAATGGAACGCACAATGGAATCCTTTAATGAAGAACAGATTACGAATCTGATCAGCGATCAAACTTTTGGCAATGCTGGTGCATTGGAAGATTCTTCCGTTTGGGTAAGCTGGTATCAAGATCAGATCAGAGGAAAGCAACTTACATTTGAAGAAGCAAGGGAAAATACTGCTACAACTCCTACTTATCTCGTAAAAGCAGACGATCAGCCAGTCGGAAAAGTGACTCTAAAAGTAACAGGAAAAAATGCATTCAAGTTCAATTTATGGGGATTTGATCGATTGGATGTATCGGAATATCTACCTGAAACTGCAACTTATACGATAAACGTACCAAAGGGAGTTGCTGTTACTGTGAATGGACATGTATTAGGAGAAGAATATATTACCGAAAATGATGTCGTGTATTCAGAGTTATCCAATATTCAAACTTACTTATCTGAAATTCCTCTTAGTACCACTTATAAAGTATCGGGACTATTAAATGAGCCAGAAATCGTCGCAGCGAGTGAAAATGGAAGGGGACTAATATTGAAAAAAGATGACCATAACTATGCGTTTTCCTATGCAATGTCAGATGCAGAAATTGCTCCTCTTAAAACAATGGCAGAAGGAGTTGTAAATAGTTATGCAATGAATTTTATTGATGTCAGTAAGCAAATTTATAACTATATTATGCCAGGATCAGAGCTAGAAGAGAATATTAAATTAACCGTAACTGGATTTTATCCAACGAAATATATTGCTAGTTATGGATTTGACTCTATGAATGTATCAAATTTTAATTACTATTCTGACAGTTGTTTTAGCTGTGATGTACAGTATAATTTTCATGTGAAATTCCAAAACTTCACAGTAGAACAAGAATCTCTTCCTGGAAATATGAGATGGTATTTTGTGAATAAAGATGGTAAATGGTATTTAACGGATTTAGGATACTTAAACGAAGAATCATAAGGAAGGATAAATAGAAAAAACTTGGTGAACGATATGGAAAAGAAAGAATTAGCATTAGAAGTTATCAAGCGTTTAAAAAAAGAATATCCAGAGGTAGGCTGTACACTGGATTATAATGAGGCATGGAAATTATTAGTTAGTGTACGATTGGCAGCCCAATGTACGGACGCCAGAGTAAATGTAGTAGTGGAAGATCTCTATGCCAAATATCCAGATGTCAATGCATTGGCTGAGGCAGATGTACAGGATATTGAGGAAATTGTAAGACCATGCGGGTTGGGACGTAGTAAGGCAAGAGATATCAGTGCATGTATGAAAGTATTGCGCGATCAATATCAAGGAGCAGTTCCTGATGATTTCAACGCATTATTAAAACTGCCAGGAGTAGGACGGAAAAGTGCAAACTTAATTATGGGAGATGTATTTAAAAAGCCAGCAATCGTAACCGATACCCATTGTATTCGCCTTGTAAATCGTATCGGATTGGTAGATGGAATCAAAGAACCAAAGAAAGTAGAAATGGAACTTTGGAAAATAATCCCTCCAGAAGAGGGAAGCGACTTCTGCCATAGACTCGTATTTCATGGAAGAGAAGTCTGCACCGCAAGAACAAAACCACATTGTGAGAAATGCTGTTTAGAAGATATTTGCCAGAAAAACATAGGATAACAAAAACATCCAATCAATGCTGTATAGAAGGAAGTAGCAATATTCCTAACTATACAGCAATTTTTTTATCGTGATATGCAAAAGGAAGCTCTAGTGGAGGTTCCTTTTGTTGCAAAAATTCGTGATTTTTACAATTAATAGTTGAAATATTTCGATAAAAATAGTATAATATATACAAAAATCTATAGTAAATGGACAGGATTTGCCCAGCGGTTGAATCACCACTATAAAGGGAAGTGTGAGTAGTTATGTGATGGGGAGGAAAGAGCAATGACTCAATTTGCTGTTTGTGATAAGGAAGAAGCCGTAATTAGAGTGATTGATCAGTACAGAAAGGCAAATGAAATAGATATAAGATTGTATCCGTTTAAAGATGGTACATCTCTGGAAAAAAGGATAGAATTGGGAATGTTCTTTGATGTCATTTTTTTGGATATTGAAATGGAAGGAAGAAATGGCATTGAAGTAGGAAAATGGCTTCGTGAAACAAAGAAAAATGAAAGAACGGAAATTATTTATATGGCCAAAGATGAACAACATCTGGCAGAACTGTTCCAAAACCGACCATTTGACTTTCTCTTAAAGCCACCGACGGAGAAAAAAATCTTTCAATTATTGGATAAACTATTTCGTGTACGGATAATAGGAGAACAAAAATTTCGATATACCATATATGGGGTTAATTATGAAGAACGAATAAAAAACATTCTATACTTTCAAAGTAATCTCAGAATAATCGAAATGGTTACAATTGATAAAATAGAGCAATTTGTAGGAAAAATGAACCAACTAAGAGAACAAGTAGTATTGCAGTCTTTTATTCGGACACATCAGTCGTATCTTGTAAATCCAGAATATATCGTGAAAATCGAAGAAAATTCAATCCAATTGAGCAATGGAGAATTAATTCCGATTTCTAAAAAATATAGTTCTGACATAAAAACTGAGCTAAGAAAATGGCTAGAGGGAAAGCGGAGATAAAGGAAAAATTATGGAGATAAATGATTGAAAAATGATAATATAGGAGTTGAATACCAATTATTGCGAATTAAGTTCTAATTATTACGAATCGATTCAAAATTATAAGATAATATGATAAATTAGTAATACAAAAGTAACGGGGAAGGGAGGAGATAACAATGCAGACGGGAAACATCTTTATAGTAAAGGATATTCTGTATAGAGAATAATAAAAACTGTAAAGAAAATATTAGATGATTTTTGTTATTAGGAACGTAAATAATTGTATGTGTGACAGTTCGTGAATGTATTTTTGATAAGTGATTTGTGAATAAGAGGAAGTTTCGATTCAAAAAATGTATCTGTAAAAATTTCATAGTTTCGCAATCACCTAAATATAGGTTAAAGAGAAAGGAGGATTTTTATGAATAGAAAAAGAAAAATGACAATTCTTTTATTATGTGTACTAATTTTAGCATCAATGTTTATTCAATCTTTGGCGGCTGATTCTCAAAAACCTAATGATAAAAGGTATTTTTCTATGGAAAATAATACCGAAGTTATTATAGAGAAAGATGCGTTGCATATACCTCAAGAATATGTCGATCAAATTGCAAAAGAAAATCCGAACACTCTTATAACAATTTCTGAATATGTTAAAGCTGTACCAGAAATTTCTCCACGATTTGTTATTGCTACTGTAATCACTAAAAAGACTATAACAAAACCTAAATATGTATATGCTGATTATTTCGTAGCGTCTGTGGCGAAAGGATCTACATTTACATTAAAAGTAGAATGGTCAAAAACTCTTTCATTTTCGGTTACACATAGTGATGCAAAGACACCATTACAATTGAATGATAGTATAACTAAAAAATACTCTGTAGGTGCAACGTTTACAGGTCCTCCAGAGAACTCATCTTATAACAGCAGAAGTTATAGAGTCCGATTCTTTGCTGAAGATGGTACATATGAGGGTTATCGTGTTCATGACACAGGACAAACACTAAATATAAGTGGTACTTTTAGAAATCCAATAGAATATTCAGCGTATACAATTGATAGCAAAGTAAATTGATATATTCATAATTAGATCGTTCTCAAAAATTAAAAGGAATAGATCAAACTAAGTTTCAAAAAGTCACAGTATGACCTTGTATGGAATGGAGATGATTCTCTTACACAGAAGCGTTTTTTTGTAAACATGCGGAAGAGTTGTGTTATCCTATGATGTAACGCTACGAAAGCATCTATCGGGGATAAAGGTCGGAGGTGTAAGCTATTACTACGACTGGTAGTTACAAGCCCATTACCTTTCGATGATGGATAGTTGACACTTTGGGTTGTATTGGATTTCAAGTTTCTTTGCATATGACCAAGTTGTAGAAGATGGAAGCTTTTTTATATAGAGATGTAACAATAATATCAATAAGTGTAGGAGGAAAGAAGAAATTGAAAAAATTTATCTGTGGAATAATCTTATGTGTAATAGGTTTCATGTTTTCATTTGTTTGCTTTATCCGTACAATTTATAATCCATTTATGGTTTATAATGACAGTGAAGGATTACTGGCATCCTTTCTTGGGAATAATACGTTACTTCCTTTTATAATTTCTATGTTGGTACTAATAGCAGGCGTCAGTATATGTATTTATGAGGCATACAAATGATATATTAATTTAGACGGATCCTCTGTTTATTACTTTTTCAAATATTCTTGAAGCAAGATGAAAATTTTTTTAAACTATTTATAATGGTAAAAAGATTTATAATAAACATTAGGTTTGATAAAAATTCTCCAATGGTTATATAAATCATAAAAAGAGGTGAAGTAGTATGAAAAAAAATATTTTTGTAGTACCAATTTTAAGTTTAGTTGCAGGTGTGATATCAAATTTAGTTTTTCGTGTTATAGTTCGGATTATGGATATGATTATGTATATAACAACGCCAGAGGGTCAGATAATAGAATCTGGTGGTGGCTATAACTATATTATATTTGCTGTTAGTGTTGTTTTAATTATTTTGATGGGAATTCTGTTGCGAAAATGGGATTTTGACAAAATAACAATTTTTAAATCGGTAACGGTTTTAGCTGTATATATAGTTGTTATATTGGTAGCATTTAGCATTTATTACGAAGCCACGGAAACTTCAACCCCAGGAGCAGTCCTTCTGGAAATGCGGTTAAGTTATCCATTTTCTGTCTATGAATCAATTAGAAGTATTATATTAGGTATTAATAGAAATATGATGGATTTTTGGATTGATCGAATTGCAATTGTTCTGTTTCCTTATGTTCTTGTTCTTTTTGGAAAAAGTAGGAAAGAGTCTTAATAAGTGATTTGTGGTGGGATGTTGACAAAGATAGGATTCTCTTTGCATATCACAATAATAGTGTGAATAGGGAGATAAAAACCGTTAAAAAGAGCAATAGGGAAAGGAGAAAAACAATGCCTTTATTCAGAAAAATAAGTATAATTATTTTGTGCATTTTATGCGTTCTTCAAATAGTTTTTAGTAATCAAGGAAAGACTGGGATAACTGCTATTCTATCTATAGTGTCACTGTGTTGCATGATAGGATCAGATGTAATATATTCTAATAAGAAAAAGAAGGAGCAGTATAGAAAAGAATTTGATGAAAAATATCGAAAAGGAGAAAATTATTTGGATCGAGATTAAGTTGAATTAGGTAATACAGAAAATACGAACTGTCTTTTAGGATGGTTCGTATTTTTCTGTGAAGGTAAAAAATCTACATAGATTTTACATAAATTTGATGAAAATTTGATAGAAGAGAAGTGCTCTTTTTTTTATACTTAGTTTCGAGTAGGAATGAAGTCTTCTTTTTCTCATTAGGATTACATAGATATCTGGCATAAATAGAGAGACAGAAAGCAATACTTATATTTAGAAGATTGGGAAGGCTTCAACCTGCATCATGGAGGATTCAGTGAAGAGAATAAAAATAATTACTTTGCTGGGAAAAATGATTGAAAGAAAGAGAAATTTTAGGAGGAAATTATGAGGAAAAGAGCACTGGCATTGTTAATGACAGCAACGATGATGACAGGAATATTGGCTGGATGTGGAAATGGGGAGAGTGCACAGAACACGACAGCTGCTTCGACAACAGGTAAAACGACAGAGAGTACAGATGAGGCAAATGCAGAAGCATCAACACAGACAGCAGAAGCTCCAAAATATGTCTTTTTATTTATTGGAGATGGTATGAGTTATCCTCAAGTACAGCTTACCAATTACTTCCTTAGTGCAAATGCAGCAGAAGGTAATGCTGAAACAGTAACCGTAGAAGATGAGGAGAAGACCATTCTTTCTAGCAAAAATAATCTGACAATGATGAATTTTCCTGTAGCTGGTTCTGCACAGACTTATGACAGTACTTCCTTTGCACCAGACTCTGCTTCTACAGCAACTTCGATTGCAACAGGAAATAAAACTTGGAGTGGAAGTATTAATGTAAGTGAGGACTTTACACAAGAATATGAAACAATTGCAGAGAAGTTAAAAGCGCAGAAAGATTATAAAATCGGAATTATTTCCAGTGTTAATTTAAATCATGCAACACCAGCTGCTTTTTATGCACATCAAGCTTCTAGAAACAGTTATTATGAAATCGGACAGGAATTAGTGGAAAGTGGATTTGACTATTTTGCTGGTGGAGCATTGTTAAGCCCAACTGGAGAAGATGAAAGCCAGAAAGACTTATATACAATTGCAGAAGAAGCTGGATATAAAGTAGTAAGAACACAGGCAGAAGCAGAAAGCTTAACAGCAGAAGATGGAAAGGCAATTGTAATTGATGAACATCTGGCTGACAGTGATTCTATGTCCTATCAGATTGACCTTCAGGATGGACAATGGGCATTGGCAGATTATGTAAAGAAGGGAATCGAAGTATTAGATAATGAAGAAGGCTTCTTTATGATGGTAGAAGGTGGTAAGATTGACTGGGCATGTCATGCAAATGATGCTACATCTACAATCACAGATACAATTGCTTTGGATAATGCAGTACAGGAAGCTGTAAAGTTCTATGAAGAAAATCCAGATGAAACGTTAATCATTGTAACAGGTGACCATGAAACAGGTGGTTTAACGATTGGTTATGCTGGAACAGACTATGATACCTTCCTTACAAACTTTAATAACCAAAAAATTTCTTTTGCAAAGTTTGATTCTGATTATGTAGCAAATTATAAGCAGAATAAAACTGATTTTGAGACAGTAATGAAAGATGTAACAGAATTATTTGGTTTAAAAGTTCCAGAAGTAGAAGGAGCTGCTACAACTGCTCAAAAGGATAGTGCAGATCAGCATCCAGAATCCAACAATGATGGAAGTCTTGTAATGACTCAGTATGAATATGATCAATTAAGGGCTGCCTATGATACAACTATGACTCGAACAGGAGAAGAAGAAGAGTTTGCTCAGGATGAATATGTGAAATATGGAAGTTATGAACCATTAACCGTTACAATTACACATATTTTAAATAATAAGAGTGGAATTAACTTCGGTTCTTATGCACATACTGGTTTACCAGTTGGAGTATTTGTACAGGGTGTAGGTCAAGAACAATTTGAAGGTTATTACGATAATACAGAAATTTATGAAAAAATGGCAGAATTAACAGGAGTGAATTAAGAATAAGATGAAGCAGCGTGTATTTTTTCAAAAGCAGAAATCCATGCTCCTGACCATGCTAATTGGCATCTTGTTGATTGGTATCCTCATAGCAATTCCAACAGGCTATGAGGATGCCTTAATTTATCAAGGTACGGAAAGGGCGACAGGAGAAGTAATTCAAGTCAATAATACAGCAATTAAGTCTTCTGGATTAATCCAGTCAGGAGAGCAATCCTGTACAATGATTATTCAAGATGGAATTTTTAAAGGACGAGAAGTTACAGGAGTAAATTTTCTAAGTGGATCATTGGAAAAGGACAAGATTTATAAAGAGGGAGATAAGGCACTTGTAACAATTAGTCATGAGGGAGATCAAATCACCTCAATCGTTATGTCGGATCATTATCGCTTGGATAAAGAAGTGATTCTGCTGCTGGCATTTGCAGTGCTGCTAATCGTTGTTGCAGGAAAAAATGGATTTTTAGCAATTTTTTCGTTTGCGATTACGATTCTTACGATATGGAAAATATTAGTACCTTGTTATTTAAATGGATATTCTCCAGTTTGGACAGGGATTTTAATTACGACATTTATTACAGCTGTTATTATCTATTTCGTTTATGGGTTTGATAGAAGAACAATTACAGCGATTTTAGGTTCCCTACTTGGAATTTTTACTACTTGTATACTTGGAATGCTTTTTACAGATTTGTTTAAGATCAATGGAGCGGTTATGCCAGATTCAGAGTCTTTGCTTTATAGTGGATTTCAACACTTAGACTTAACATCTATTTTTATGAGTAGTATTTTTATCGGAGCATCTGGAGCAATGATTGATCTTTCTGTGGATATTACATCAGCGATTCATGAAGTAGTGGAAAAGAAACCAGATATTACATGGAAAGAAGCGGCCAAATCAGGTATGAATGTAGGACGTGCAGCGATGGGAACGATGACTACTACATTATTACTTGCTTATTCAGGCGGATATATTACACTTTTAATGGTATTTATGGCGCAGGGAACACCGATTGATCATATTTTGAATTATAAGTATGTAGCGGCTGAAGTATTGGATACCGTAGTAGGAAGTTTTGGGCTTGTAACGGTTGCTCCATTTACAGTGCTCGTAGCAGGAATTTTGCTTACACACAGAGAGAAGAAAACCGTTCTTACAACACAAAAAATAAGGCAACAAGAAAATTAATATAGAAAAACTCTAACATGAAAACCTTAGCCTCTGAAATAGGTATTTATGAGGGCATCAAAGACTCTTGCCAGTTATTGTCAACGGCAAGAGTCTTTGTGTATAAAATCAAATTTGGTTTTGAACTAAACGAATAAATAAAATAGAGTATAATGAAATTAGGATTTATTAGGAATAGAAGAGAGGATAAAAAAGATTTACCTATCTCTGAATTTATGTTACAGTAAAGGTGAGATTGAGAGGCAAATATGAAGAGGGATTTACATTTACATACGTATTGTTCAGATGGATGTTATGAGGTAGAAGAGGTAGTAAAAAAAGCAAAAGAGTATGGACTGGAACAAATTGCAATTACAGATCATGATACAATAGAAGGGATTATCAGGGCTAGGTTGTGCGCAGGAGAAGAAATAGAATGTATCTCAGGGATTGAATTCACCTGTCAAGATCAATTATTTTCAGGGCAAGAAGAACGCTATAGCATTCATTTACTTGGATATGGATTTGATGAAACAAATTTAAAACTTTGCAAACGATTAGAAAAGAGAAACATGCAGGTAAGAGCGTGTTATAAAGAATTACTCCATTCTTTGAGGCAATATGGAATAGATTGTTGCATCGAACAAGTCCCAATTAGTTGGGGGACTGTGATGCAGCTGAGGGATATTCAAACGTATTTATCAAATAAATTTTCAGAGAATCCTAAGATAATGGAAGCAAAACATATGGTGGCTTCGTATGCAGAATCATTGATCAAATGGAATATACCAGTGGAAGAGGCGATTCAATTGGTTCATGAAGCAGGAGGAAAGGCGGTTTGGGCACATCCATTTTGTGTCTACCAGCAATTTCAAAAGAGAAAAATTTCATTTATGACAGTACAAAAACTTTTGGATGCTTTACAGAAAATGGGGGTAGATGGAATAGAAGCAGATTATTTGGATTTCTCGGAGCAAGAGAGAAAAGTATTAAGAGAGGAAGCGAAGAAACGGATGCTTTTTATTACAGCAGGAAGTGATTTTCATGGAAAAGCGGGAAGAGATCGAATGATAAATGTTTTGTAAAAATAAAATAATTCATTTTAAGTAATTATTTTGAACGCTTTACTTGATAGGTTTACAAGGAATAACTTGTGAAAATAGAAAAATTATGATACAGTAAAAATAATAGAATATTGTAAGAAATAAGAATAAGGAGAGTGTATTTATTGATGATGTTTTTTCATAAAAAGAAGCAAGAAATAACAGGGAGTTATGATCGAACAAAGAAAATTCCTGTGATCCGAAGCAGCATTTGTACGGGAGAAAAAGTTGCTGGTTTTAAGGATATTGCTACAGGAAAGTTTGAAGATCTGATCTGTATTCGTACCGATAAGGATCTAGAATTGTTTTTAAAGTCATATGGGATTAAAGAAGAAGAGATAAAGAAAGAATACTAGAATATTATGGTGTCATTCCATTTCATGAAAGTATTCCATTTATATGATATGCGGCGCTAAAAGGGAATCATTGCATTCTCATCTGGCGCCGCATATAAGTTGTTGTAGTGATAACAAAAGAGTTCCTTTTGTTATTTGAGTGTTAGGTGCATTGGAATACCATTTTGATAACGAACATTAACTTCACCTTGAATTAAAGGAACGAGATAATTCATCAATTCAGGGGTGATATCATTGCCAGCTTCGTTAATCCATGAAAGAGGAATCTTTTTTTCATGATTTGCGATTTGCTCAATTGGGATGGAAAATGTTTCAATTTTATAATCTTTTGTTGGAAGACGGCGAATGGCACTCATTTCTCCAGTTTTTCCTTCTAACATGGCAATTACTGCTTTGGAGCCAAGCATATAAGATTCTTCTAAGTCAGTTGCGCTGGCAATATGTCCAGCTGCACGTTGCATAAGATTTAATTCGATTGAGCGTACTTTGCAGCCGATTGCATTGCGAATCATTTCTTCTAAGGAGCGCGCGGCTCCTGCGATATACTTATGGCCAAAATTATCAACTTGACCTGATTGAGTTTGCTCTGAAATATAGATTCCGTTTTTGTCATGAATTCCTTCACTTACGGCGATAAGAACAGAGGATTGTGTTTCTAATTTGTCTCGTACATCATTTAAAAATTGTTCACAAGAAAATGGACGTTCGCAAAGATAGATCAGATCAGGACCTTTTCCACCACAGAGTCTTGCAAGAGCAGAAGATGCAGTAAGCCATCCTGCATTACGTCCCATTACTTCTACTACTGTGACGCTTTTTTGCATGTATGCATTGGTATCACAAACAAGCTCTGCAAAAGTAGTGGCAATGTATTTTGCAGCGGATCCAAATCCAGGGCAATGGTCTGTTCCCATTAAATCATTGTCGATGGTTTTAGGAGCTCCCATAATAAAGATATCAGAAATTTCTTTTTGGTTTAAATATTGACTCAGCTTCATAACGGTATCCATAGAGTCATTTCCGCCGATATAAACAAAGTATCCAATATTATATTTGCGGAAAACGTCCAGAATTTTTTGATATTCTTCTTCGCAAACTTTATAGTCTTCTAGCTTATAACGACAAGAACCCAAGGCAGCGGAAGGGGTTTGACAGAGTAAATTGATGGCATCCGTATTAGGAATTTTTTCTGTCAAGTTAACAAAAGTCTCCTTCATTACTCCTTCAATTCCATTGAAAGCGCCATAAACCGTATCGATTTGTTCACTAATTTGAGCTTGAGATAATACTCCTGCTAAAGTGGCATTGATTGCTGCCGTAGGACCGCCAGATTGACCTACCAGTAAATTTTTTTTCGTCATCTAGTAGACTCCTCTCAATTGTATAATTGTTGTATATATTGATTATAACATATTTCAAATGTACTGACCACAAAAAAATAAGAAAGGGAATAGGAAAATAAAAAATTATGATAAAAGAAGTAATTCCATATATGGACTTAAAACAAATTTGTTACTCTGGACAATGCTTTCGAATGAATGAATTAGAAGCAAATAAGTATGAGTTAATCGCATTGGGACGTTATTTGGAAATAGAACAAAATGGAGAAGAATTTTTCTTCTCATGTGATGAAAAAGAATTTGAATCAATATGGGCAGATTATTTTGATCTGAAAACGGATTATGAAGGAATCATGAATCATATTGAAAAGGAGGATAACTATTTAAGAGAAGCCGCAAAATTGGGAAGAGGGATTCGGATTTTACGTCAAGATTTATGGGAGATGATTATAACATTTATTATTTCACAACAAAACAATATTCCAAGAATCCGTAAATGTATTAATCTAATTTGTGAACAATATGGAGAGGAAAAGAAGACAGATAAGGAGAAACGATATTACGATTTCCCAACACCAGAGGCTCTTGCTAATGCGAGTGAAGAAGAATTAAAAGCATGTAATTTAGGGTATCGGAGTCGTTATATTAAAAGGACTGCGTGGAGTGTGGTGCATAATGAAATTTGTCTACCAGAACTTTATACAATGAATCATACGGACGCGAAAAAGGCATTATTAAAGCTATATGGAGTGGGAAATAAAGTAGCAGATTGTATTTGTCTGTTTGCACTACATCATGTAGAAGCATTTCCAATTGATACTCATATACAGCAAGTTTTAAACAGAGAATATCCAAATGGTTTTAATTTGGAACATTATAAAGAATATGCAGGAATTTTACAGCAATATATGTTTCATTATGAAATTAATAAAGATAAATAAGAATTATAGTTTTGTAGATAAAATGAGACTTTTAAAGGAATAGAATAAATGAAAAGATTGTTAAATAATCTTATAGTCAATAATTCATGAAAGACTAAGATTTATAAGAAAGAAAAATTGTAGAAATAATACAGAAAATATATTCGATAACTTGATGTATCAATGTTATAAATGTAAAAAATACACAAAAAACTATGATTTTTACAGTGATTCTATTATAATTCCACTATCAAACAGGAGAGAATCTGTGATAAACTAAAAACATGAAATACACAAGGACTTAAGAGTTAAAAAAACTAGTGCTTGTAGAAAGAAAGGATGAGAAGAAGTATGAAAGGAAAAAATGCAAGAAAGAGAAGAGCGCTGCTTGCTGTGTTTATGGCATTTACGATGACTGCTAGCATCGGTGCCTATGCACAGCCAGCGATTTCTTCTACTGTACAGGTTGCTGCACAAAATTCAGGGGGATATGCAGTGACTCCAGAGGCAGGCGTAGATATGAAGATGGACAACCATCCAGAATCTTCTTATTGGTTCCCAGAAGATCTATTAAATTGGAATGCGGCAGAAGATCCAGATCTAAAGTATAATGTATCTACCGTTCCTCTAGCAACACGTGTAGACAACTCAAAGTTGAAAACAGTAAATGAGACGCAAAATAATGATACAAAGATGCTTGCAATCTCCATTATGAATGGAAGCACAAGCGGTAACCTGCCACATGGAAGCAATACATTTGGTGCACATACATTTAGTTATTGGCAGTATGTGGACACATTGGTATACTGGGGCGGTTCTTCTGGTGAAGGTTTAATTGTTACACCATCTCCTGATGTAACGGATGCAGCTCATACAAATGGTGTTCCAGTTTTAGGTACAGTATTCTTCCCTCAGATGGAACATGGAGGAAAGATTGAATGGTTGGATACCTTCTTGCAAAAAGATGAAAATGGCAACTTCCCAATCGTAGATAAGTTAGTTGAAGTAGCTCATACATATGGATTTGATGGATGGTTCATTAATCAAGAAACACAGGGAGATAGTGATGGTAATGAACTGAAAAAAGAACATGCAGATCTGATGCAGGAATTAATTAAACAATTAAAAGAAAAAGGTTCTGATTTAGAGATTTTCTGGTATGACTCCATGACCAAAGATGGAAAAATGGCATGGCAGGGAGCTTTAAATGAGAATAACTCTGTATTTATGATTGATGAAGAAGGAAATCGTCTTGCAGATGAAATGTTCCTAGATTTTAGATGGGGATATAGTGCAAATCAAGATAATGATCTTTTAAGAGTTTCCAGAGAAAATGCAGAAAAACTTGGAATTAATCCTTATGATATTTATGCGGGAATTGATGTTCAGGCAAATGGATACAATACAGATGCTCGTTGGGGATTATTAGAGAGAGAAGATGGAAGCACAAATGTTTCTCTTGGATTATATTGCCCAAGCTGGACATACTTTAGTGCTCAGACAAAAGAAGATTATGAAAAGAATGAAAGTATACTCTGGGTCAATGAAGCAGCGGATCCATCACAGAGTATTAAACCAGAAAACAGTGGAGTAAATAACGAAGTACAAGCTTGGAGAGGTGTTTCTACTTATGTTGTAGAAAGAACAGCTGTTACATCACTTCCTTTGATTACTAACTTTAATATTGGTAATGGTGAGAATTTCTTTAAGAATGGTCAGAAGATTTCCGAAATGGATTGGAACAACCGTAGTGTACAAGATATTATGCCAACTTATCGCTGGTTAATTACAAATGAAGGTTCTAATACATTAACTGGTAATATTGATTATGATGATGCTTATTATGGTGGTAACTCCATTAAGTTTGTTGGAGCATTAGAAGCTGGTAAGAAATCTGAAATTAAATTATATAGCTCAGAATTAGCATTAGAAGCTGGTTTAACCTGTACAACAACTGCAAAAGCTTCAAATGGAAATGCTAACTTAAACCTTGTACTTGAATTATCCGATGGTACAAAACAAGTTGTTACAGCAGATAAAGCAATTGGTGCAGATTGGACAACGGTTTCCTATGATCTTTCTAGTTTAGCAGGAAAGACAGTAACTTCCATTGGATATGAATTATCTTCTCCAGAAGCTGCAACGGATGTTAAAGTTAATCTTGGAAACTTAACAATTGCAAATACGGATTCTGTTGCAAAAGCAACAACTGCAAAGGACATCGTAATTGAAGACAGCCAGTATGATGCAGATGAAATGTGTGCTGGTATCCGTATGAGCTGGACTGGTGATGAAAATGCAGATTACTATGAAGTATATCGTGTAAATGAAGATGGAACGAAGATGTTCTATGGAATCACAAATGTATCTAATATCTTCTTAAATGCATTTGAACGTCGTGACAGTGAAGCATCTGTTAAATTTGAAGTAGTTCCATATGATGCATTAGGTAATGCAGGAACTTCTGCAACAACTACAATGCAATGGCCAGAATTAACAAGACCAGAAGCTAGCTTTACTGCATCTAAGACTCTGATTAGTGTTGGAGAATCCGTAACATTTACAAGTACATCTTCCAAGAATACAGAAGCTGTAAAATGGAATATGCCAGGTGCAAGTATTGAAACAAGTACAGACAATACTGTTACAGTAACTTATGATAAAGCAGGCGTTTATGATGTTTCATTAAGTGCAACGAATGATAAAGGCGGTACTATTGCAAAACAGACAGGTATGATTATCGTTACAGATAAGGTAAGTGAGGGATTAACAAATCTGTCCTTGAATAAAGCTACAACTGCTGATGCATATGTAAGTGACGCAGAAGCACCACAATTTGCAGTAGATGGAGATAAGTCCAAGAAATGGTGTGCAACAGGAAAGGCACCTCACTGGATTACAATTGATTTAGGAGAAACTAAGACAGTTAGCGAAGTTAGCATTACTCATGCACAAGGCGGCGGAGAAGGTGCTGACATGAATACAATGGAATATATCATTTCTGTAAGTAATGATGGAGAAAACTTTACCGATCTGACTCATGTAACAAAGAATAAGGCTGGAGAAACAACAGATGCGTTTAAACCGGTAGAAGCAAGATATGTAAAGCTTACAGTTGTGAAGCCAACGCAAGGCTCCGATACTGCTGCCAGAATTTATGAAATTACTGTAAATGGATATGATGGACCAAAGAGTGACTTGACAGCACCAGTAGAAGAACCATTAGCAATTTCTTATCGTACTCATGTACAAAATGATGGATGGCAAGACTTTGTATCCAATGGAGAAATGTCTGGAACAAAGGGCAGAGGCTTACGATTAGAAGGTATTGAAATTCGTCTGGACAATAATACAATTGGTGGTAGTGTAGAATATCGTACCCATGTACAGAACGAAGGCTGGCAAGACTATGTGGCAGACGGTGCAATGTCTGGAACAAAGGGTAAGAGCCTGAGACTGGAAGCAATTCAAGTTCGTCTGACAGGAGAAATGGCAGAGAAGTATGACATTTATTATCGTACTCATATTCAAGATAAAGGATGGCTTGGATGGGCAGTGAATGATGGTAAATCAGGAAGTGCTGGATTGTCCAAGAGATTGGAAGCAATTGAAATTCGTCTGGTAGAAAAAGGCGGTGCAGCACCTGGAAGTACCGATAATGCTTATCTGACCAATAAAAAAGAAGCAAATCCAACCATTAGCTATCGTACGCATGTACAGAATGAAGGCTGGCAAGATTATGTAGCAGGCGGAGAATTATCTGGAACAAAAGGTAAGAGCCTGAGATTAGAAGCAATCCAGATCAAAGTAAATGGAGATGGATTGAGCGGTGGTGTAGAATACTCTACTCATGTACAGAACGAAGGCTGGCAGGCTTACGTATCTGATGATGCAATGTCTGGAACAAAGGGTAAGAGCCTGAGATTAGAAGCAATCAAGATTCGTCTGACAGGAGAATTAGCTCAGAAATACAGCGTAGAATATCGTACGCATGTACAAAACGAAGGCTGGAAGAATTGGGTAAAAGACGATGCAGTATCTGGTACAACAGGTAAGAACCTGAGATTGGAAGCAATTGAAATCCGTCTGGTAAAAAAATAAAACATGATACCAAACGAAGCTATTCTAAAAATGTGATTCAGAGAGTGTAAAACTTTTTCTGTAAATAGTGTTTTGAAGGGTCTTCTATGATAAAATAAAAATCATAGGAGACCTTTTATTATGGTAAGAGAAAAGAAATGGGTACATATTTCCATATGATAGATTTTATTTTTGTTGGTACTGCTACGCTCAACTTTTGGAATAGAATCAGAATTTCCTAGTAATAACACAAGTACAAATACGATAAAGTAAAGGCAGGGACGTTGCGCTTGGGGAGGATTGTCATTCCTGCCTTTTTTCATGTCATTATTTAGAACTAGGATTTGCTGATCTCATTGGTGCCGTGATACTCACCTTTCAACGATAACTTCCATAAAATCTTCTACTTCGCATAAACTGATGCAGTTCCTTTTTTAGATTGTTGACTGTCTTGCATTCTTATCAAAGTATCAAAAAAATGATACACCCAAGGTGCTGAAAATCAGTCTGTCGCATAGTTTGGATGCACCTACGACTTTATTCGGCACCTTTAGTGTATCACTTGTTAGTGAATTACTAGTATCTAATTTTCATTTATTTTAGTAGGATATTCTCATGATTATCTGTTATTTTTTTACCAGACGGATTTCAATTCCCTCTAGTCGCAGGCTCTTACCCTTTGTTCCAGACATTGCATCATCTCTTACCCAGTTCTGCCATCCTTCATTTTGTACATGTGTACGATATTCTACACTGTATTTCTGAGCTAATTCTCCTGTCAGACGAATCTTAATTGCTTCTAATCTCAGGCTCTTACCCTTTGTTCCAGACATTGCACCGTCTGCCACATAATCTTGCCATCCTTCATTTTGTACATGCGTGCGGTATTCTACACTGCCGCCAATTGTATTGTTGTCCAGACGAATTTCAATACCTTCTAATCGTAAGCCTTTACCCTTTGTTCCAGACATTTCTCCATTGGATACAAAGTCTTGCCAGCCATCATTCTGTACATGGGTACGATAGGAAACTTGGATTGCTTGTTCTACTGGCTTTTTCTCTAAAGCCTCCGCTGCACCATTCAAATCATTCAAAGCATTATCGACTTCTTCTTGTGTCACATTTGCATTTGCAAGTACCTCTTTTGCTACCTCTAATGCCTTTGCAAACACCTCAAAACTCTCTGCTGTATAATCATCTTTAGAATATGTATCGAATGTATTTACTGCGCTTTCCAAAGCTGACTTGTCTACTGTTCCTACCACAATTTCGCTACTTCCATCTGGATTGCCTTTTCCGCCAATTATAACTGGATTTGTCGTTTTTACGATTACATCTTTGCTGACAGCATCTCCGCCTTTTCCTTGGATTCCTAGTGACAGATTAGAATCTCCGCCTTTGCTTTCTAATTCTGCTACCGAAACAATTCCTGTTCCGTCAATTCCTACTCCACCGTATCCTCCAGAACCATTTCCGCCATGTGCAATTAACGTTCCTTCTCCAGAAATCACTCCATTATTCAAAATGACACCAGTTCCTCCGTTAAATGCTGGAAGATAATCTCCTCCACCAATGGCCGTTAATGTACTTCCCTTTGTGATCTCTAATTCTCCATTTACCTGAATTGCATTCTGTCCTGGTTCTTCACCATTTCCTGCTTCTCCAGTAATCACATTTGTGCCTTCTACTGTAACATGTCCATTGACAATTACAACTGTGTCTACAACTGGTTTTTGAGAGCCATCTGATAAATATCGACCGTTTGAAACGAGGTCTGCATTTTTCATAACACTTCCATCATTTAATGTCACAGTATCGGTTACTGCTGCATTATTTTTCATAGAAAATGTTCCGCCATTTACTTCCATAGCTCCATATGCAACAGAATCACTTAATGTTAAAGAAGCACCTTCTTCTACAATAATTTTTACACTGCTATAAATTTTGATATTTTCCAGTGTCAAATCACAGCCTGCTGGTACTACTAATGTATCACTTCCAACTGCTTCATTATTCCCGATAATTCCATACAGACCAGATTCATGAGAACCATAAATTGTCTTCAAAGAGACTGGAATAACTGCATGATCACTATTCCAAATTTCATATGGCTCCATATCCCATGTCTCTGCTTTTGGATCTAATGTTTCAAGCTGTCCTTTTAACGTCTCTTTTCCTGTATATATACGCAGTTCTTTGATTTCACTTGTAATAGACTGTCCCTTATCCGTTAAAGTCACAGTTACTTGATATGTACCTGCATTTGCGGCATCTCCTGCAACGACTACACTGTCATATAACCAATATGCCTGCATACCGCTTCCTTCTGGAGATAATGAAACATCTAATTTTGCATCTGCATTTGCAGCATCCTGAATATAGTCATAATAATTTACTTTATTGCCATTTTCATCTGTAACATAAACTGTTAAATAATTCTGATACTGCGTTTGTCCTGTTGTTACACAATCCAATTCTCCCTCTAATGTAACACCAATCTTTTTATTTACTGTAATTTGAATTTCCTGTACTGCCTCTTTTTCATCCTTTGCAGATGCAGAAACAGTTACTGTTATCGTTCCTTCCTTAGTTGGTGTACCAGACAAAATAAGCGTTCCATCCTCTACTTTTGCTTCAATTCCAGAATCGGATGGCTCTACAGAGGCTGTAACTTGCGCTTCTTTTTTATTAGTGCCACTCAGTTCATAAGCTACTTCTCGGTGATACTCAGTTCCTTTTACTGCATCGTTTAACATTGTTTCCTTTACAATCAGCCCAAGAGGAATATAAGTTTCTGCTGGTGTACCAATATTTTCTGGCTCTTTTGTTCCATTGATATATTCTGCGGAACCATTGTTTTCAATTATTCCATTTTCAAATGTACAGTTATTAAATACTGCCGACCCATTATTTATAATTGTAGATGAGAAGCTACAATTTTCGAATGTTACTTGTGCGTCTTTTGGAATTTCAATGCTTTTCTCTGTCATATTGAAATCAATACTTCTTACCGTTGTCTTGCTTCCGTTTTCAAAACGGAATGTATCTCCTTGAATATTATTTCCTACACTCTGTACTTTTTCCTGATCATACATAAAGTTCTTTTCCCAGCCAGTAAACAGTTTGACCTGTGCTGGAAGTACTGTTTGACCTGTAGAAGACATTCTCCATGCAAGCTTTACTACATCCGATGTTCCTAGCTGTTGTTCCAAAATTACATCTAAGTTCTGGTATGCGCTGGAATCAATAATAAGTTCTCCCCCTACTGGTGTTTCTGGCTTTGCTATATTTTCTGGTTCCTGTGTCGTTCCAGTATATTCAGCAGAACCATTATTTTCAATCTGTCCGTTTTCGAATGTACAATTATGGAATACCGCTGTTCCATTATTTACGATTGTACTATTAAACGTACAGTTCTCAAATGTTACAGTCACTCCTTCTGGAATTGTGATACTCTTTTCTGGCATTCTAAATTTAATGTTCTTTACGGTTGTATTACTTCCACCTGCAAACGTAAATGTATCCCCGTCAATATTATTTCCAAGTGTTCTCTCAGTTTCTCCCTCTTCTGCAAAAATACTTCCTTTCTGCCATCCTATTACAGTTGTCACTTGAGCTGGAAGTACAGTCTGACCTGTAGAAGAAAGATTAAACGCAATTTTAACGATATTAGCATCTCCAAGACTCTTAGCCAAAATCTGATCCAAATCGGCATAATTGTCTGTAATCATGAGTTCTTTCTCTTCTGGCGTTTCTGGCTTTGCTATATTTTCTGGTTCTTGTGTGATTCCAGTATAGCTTGCTGTTCCATTATTTTCAATCTGTCCGCTTTCAAATGTACAGTTATTAAATACCGCTGTCACATTGTTTATAATAGTAGAATTAAACTTACAATTTTCAAATGTAACGGTCGCTCCTTCTGGAATTACAAATGCCTTTTCTGTCAGCTTAAAGTAAATACTACGAATCTGTGTATTACTTCCTGATTCAAATGTAAATGTTTCTCCATTAATATTGTTTCCAAGTGTTCGTTCGGTTTCTTCGCTCTCCCAGAAGATACCTCCGTCTTTCCATCCTGTTACTGTAGTAACCTGTGAAGGCAATACCGTTTGGCCAACTCCTGAAATATTTGTTGCAATTTTGATAGAAGCAGCATTTCCTAGATCTTCTGATAAAGACTTATCAAAATTCTTGTAATTGTCCTTGATCATCAATTCATTTTCTTGTGCTGCTTGCTCTGTACCTACTGCATCAACGGTTACTGTTTGTTTTTCTGCTTCCACTCCATCTGCCGCATTGACATATGGTGCTGGAACTGATCCAACTACAAGTGCACTTGCACATACACCACTTACAAGTGTCTGCCATCTTTTTTTCTTCATTTTCTTACCTCCTAATTCATTAGTATAATCTCTCGGAATCGTTTGCTTGTATATATTCTATCTTTAGATAAAGATCTCGAATTCCTTCCTATGTGCAGAATTCTTGTCTGTTATCCACTGCCATCCTTCTTTCCGTTCTTAGATTGTGGGTCCAAGCATGATTCCCATGATCTTCTGGAAAATTATTTCAGAAGGGATGTTTTCTGCCAGATTATCACTCTAACAAATGGATTCAGGATCATGATGTAATCCTTTATTAACTCTTATTGCTTTACTGCCGCAAAAATCTGATTTAACTTTTCATTGACTTAAATTGAGAAACGAGACATCAAGGTAAATATAAGATTAATTTCGTTATTGGCAAAGATAAAATCTCAATTTGTAAAGATAGAAGAAAAATGAAAACTGAAATATAATGATCAGATATCAGTAAAGTGTTCAAGTAAACGTGAAAAAATAGACTTTCAACAATTAGAAAGCAACAGGTATCACGTTGCTAAGATGTAATACTGCTGGATGCATGGGAGTTACCTTTTGGATTCACTCCAAGAAAGTTGATTTTACAAATAGAATGATTTTTTAATTATTTATACACCATTTCTTTAGAAATAGCGACAATTATGTTTACTTCAATATATCCTTTTAGGGGAAATATTCACATTTCAAAGTTCATTACTAGTAATAGCTGGTTATAATTAATCAGGATTCTAAGAGATTAGGCATAACTAATAAAAGTTAGTCTAAACTAATTATACATGAATTTTTTTCAGTGTCAATATCTTACAAGTCGAAAATAAATAATTTGTTGCTGATTTTTCTAAAATATCAACATGATCTAGCTAAGTATATTACTTAAATACTTAAGAAACACTGTCTTTTTTATTAGCATATAAATGTCATATCATTTGCACTGTCCACGAGTATCTGAATGGAGAAGGATTTTACGTGATACGTTATTAAAGGAGTGAAAGATAGAAGTGTGCGTAAAAAGAAAGAAACAAGAAAAAGCCTAAGGATAAGTGCATACAAATGAACACTAAGATAAGTTTACTATATCCTTTTTACATAAAGTGATTGACTTTTGGAAATATTGATGTTATGGTTAAACTAATTATACGACTGACGGAAGTGGAATAGACCACAGGGAGTATAAGGTGTTGGAGGCCGACCGTCTGGGCATAGGAGTGCTTAGATTGCGTGGGCTTTTTCTATATTCAATGCAAAACGATTCAAATGAGAGGAGAATGATGAATGGAAATGTTATCATTAGAGAAGGAATTACAGAGTAACGCATACCCTGGAAGAGGAATTGTAATTGGAAAGTCTGATGATGGAAAAAAAGCAGTAACGGCGTATTTTATTATGGGAAGAAGTGAAAACAGTCGTAACCGTGTGTTTGTAGAAGATGGAAAAGGAATCCGCACACAGGCATTTGATCCATCCAAGTTGACAGACCCAAGTTTAATTATCTATGCGCCAGTTCGTGTACTTGGCAATAAGACAATCGTAACCAATGGAGACCAAACAGATACAATCTATGAAGGTATGGATAAGCAAATGACATTTGAACAGTCGTTACGCAGTCGAGAATTTGAGCCAGATGCCCCAAACTATACTCCTAGAATTTCTGGTATTATGCATATTGAAAATGGTACTTATAACTATGCAATGTCTATTTTAAAAAGTGCGAATGGCAACCCAGAAGCTTGTAATCGTTATACCTTTGCATATGAAAATTGTTTAGCAGGAGAGGGACGTTTTATTCATACGTATCAGTGTGATGGAAATCCGCTTCCAAGTTTTGAGGGAGAGCCAAAGTTAGTAGGTATTTCTGGAGATATTGATACATTTACAAATATGATATGGAATAGCTTAAATGAAGACAATAAAGTATCGTTGTTTGTTCGCTTTATCGACATCGCAACAGGAGAATACGAGACAAGAATTGTTAATAAGAATCAATAAAAAACAGGAGGATAAATTCAATGAAGGAACTGGAATTAAAATATGGATGTAACCCAAATCAGAAGCCATCTAAAATTTATATGCATGATGGAAGTGAATTGCCAATTCAGGTTCTTTGCGGAAAACCAGGTTATATCAACTTTTTAGATGCATTTAATGGATGGCAGTTGGTAAAAGAGTTAAAAGAAGCAACTGGACTTCCAGCAGCCACTTCTTTTAAGCATGTTTCTCCAGCAGGTGCAGCAGTAGGACTTCCATTAACAGAAACGTTAGCAAAAATCTACTGGGTGGATGATATGGGAGAATTATCTCCACTTGCATGTGCCTATGCAAGAGCAAGAGGTGCAGATCGTATGTCTTCGTTTGGTGACTTTATTTCATTGTCGGATGTATGTGATACGGATACGGCACGATTAATTAAGAGAGAAGTATCAGATGGAGTAATTGCTCCAGGATATACACAAGAAGCGTTGGAGATCTTAAAGTCTAAGAAAAATGGAAATTATAATGTATTACAGATTGATCCAGAATATCGTCCAGACCCAATTGAGCATAAACAAGTATTTGGCATTACGTTTGAACAGGGCAGAAATGAACTGGCAATCAATCGAGAGCTATTAGCAAATGTAGTTACAGATAATAAAGAAATTCCAGATGAAGCAAAGATTGATTTAATTATTTCTCTGATTACATTAAAATATACACAATCCAACTCCGTATGCTATGCAAAGGGAGGACAGGCAATCGGAATTGGTGCAGGCCAGCAGTCCAGGGTTCATTGTACTCGTTTAGCAGGTCAAAAGGCAGATAATTGGTTCCTTCGTCAGAGTCCAAAGGTTTTGAACTTACAATTCGTAGATAAGATTAAACGTGCGGATCGTGATAATGCAATTGATGTCTATATCGGAGAGGAATATATGGATGTATTGGCAGATGGTGCATGGGAAAAAGTATTTAAGGTAAAACCAGAGGTATTTACAAAAGAGGAAAAGAGAGCTTGGTTAGATCAGATGCAAGATGTAGCACTTGGTTCCGATGCCTTCTTCCCATTTGGAGACAATATTGAACGTGCACATAAAAGTGGTGTAAAATATGTTGCGCAGCCAGGAGGTTCCGTGCGAGATGATCAGGTGATTGAGACATGTAATAAATATGGAATGGCAATGGCGTTCACAGGAATCCGTTTATTCCATCATTAAATAACAAAAGGAACCTCCACTGGAGCTTCCTTTTGCATATCACGATAACAAAAGAAACTTCCACAGAAACTTTCTTTTGCATATCACGATAATAAGAAAAGCCGTTAATTGAGAAAGAAGTTCTTCTCAATTAGCGGTTTTTCTATTATAATGAAAAAAAGATTATTTGATGAAAGTATATAATAATAGAAAGAACGGGAAAAAAGTAAGAAAGAAGTGATTTCTTGAAAATTCAACATATAAAAATCCAAAATTTTAAATCAATACGAGAGCTAGAACTGAATGAGATTGATAATGCAATGATTTTGGTTGGAAAAAATAATACAGGGAAGACATCGATTTTAGATGCAATTTTATCCGTATCGGGACAATATGAAATCTCGTCTGCTGACTTTTATGATTTAAATCGTAATATTGAAATTGAAATAGCAATGGAGATTACAGAAGAAGACCTGCTATTATTACATCAGCAGGGAGTGATTAGTAAGTATAAACGACTGGAAATGTGGAAAAAAGATTTTTGTAATCGGCTTCCATCGTATCAAAATAGACAGTTGACATTTACTTATATTGTAAATAAAAATGGAACAAAACGCTATTTCGATGGATTTAAGAAGAATAATTCTTATATTCCTCTTGTTGTTCCTAAGATTCATTTTATTGACCACGAAAGAAATCCAGAAGAAATTCAGGAAGATATTTTGATGGCACAAAGAAGAGAATCTCTAGTAGGTCTGCAAGAAAATCGTTGCATTTTTGATAAAGCAAAAAATTGTAATACATGTTTTCAGTGCATTGGGTTAATTGAGCAAAAAACTCCAAAAGAACTGACAATTATGGAAGCAGCAAGACTTTTGGAATATAAATTATATCAATTGAATTTGAATGCATTTGCAGAAAAAGTAAATCAATGTTTTCATAAAAATAGTGTTCCATCGTTGGATGTTCAGTTTGCGGTACAGTTTGCGGCGGAAGAAATTTTTCGGATTGAGACAGTTATTATTAATAAGGAACGAGAGAGAGAGGATCTTCTAGATACGATGAGTGCTGGAATGAAGAGTATTTATATTCTTTCTTTGCTGGAAGCTTATATCGAAGAGAGCAATCGAATGCCATGTATTATTATGATGGAAGATCCAGAGATTTATCTTCATCCTCAGCTTCAGAAAGTGGCAAGTGAGGTCTTGTATCGGCTTTCCAAAAAGAATCAGGTTATTTTCTCTACGCATTCACCAAATATGATTTTTAATTTTACATCAAGACAAATTCGTCAGGTAGTATTGGATCACGAATATTCTACAACAGTGAATAAACAGGCGAATATTTCAAAAATTTTGAATGATATGGGGTATACGGCTAATGATCTGATGGGAGTTAGTTTTGTGTTTATTGTAGAAGGGAAGCAAGATCGAAACCGTTTACCTCTTTTATTGAATCATTACTATTCTGAAGTTATAGATGAGGATGGGAAATTGCTTCGAATTGCAATTATTGCAACAAATAGCTGTACGAATATTAAGACATATGCAAATTTAAAGTATATGAACCAAGTTTATATCCGAGATCAATTTCTTATGATACGGGATGGGGATGGAAAAGATGCGAAGGAACTAAAGGCACAGCTATGTGGATATTATAAACAGCGTGCAAAAGAGGATTTTGGGAATTTGCCAAGGGTGAGTGAGCGAAATGTATTAATTTTGAAATATTATTCATTTGAAAATTATTTTTTGAATGCAGAGGTTATGGCTAAAATTGGAGTAATTTCATCGGAGGAAGCATTTTATGATATATTATGGGAAAAATATCAGCTCTATCTAAAAAAACTTACTAGTGTAAAACATATGTTGGAAGAAACGGGAATTTCCATACAATCCAAAGAAGATATAAAAAGATATATGGAGTTCTTTCGGATTTATGTAAGAGGACATAATCTATTTGACATTTTTTACGGACGTTACAAAAAAGAAGGAGAAACTGAAATATTAAAAGCGTATATTCAAAATGCACCGAGAAAATGTTTTCAAGATATTTTAGATGCAATTGATTCCTTTATTTATTTCAATGGAAGGAAACGATAGCATGTTATATCAGGAGAGCTTACGATAAAAGTGTCGTCAATGGACTGACAGCCAGGGTACTTATACCCTGTGCTGACTGGACATTCGACGACCTGACCTGTATGAGCAAGTAAGGCATTTGCCTGGATTGCGAATACAGGCAGCGATGTCGAGAGTGCACAGCACGAAGACATCGGCTTTTATATCATGGTAGTGTTCGCAAAGCGGGCATGAAAGTTTAGGAAATAAGCATCTCCTGATAGGTTTTTATACCATTGCAAATACAATCAGCAAGTTCCATAACAAGTCCAAGACGAATATTTTGCAGGCGGGAAGATACATCAAAACAGTCTTCACTTACAATACCAGTAATTGAAATTTGTCCAATTTGAGGTAATCGTTTCGATACGCCAGTTCCAGGACGAATAGAACGATTGCTTAATGTGATACAGCCAACGGATTCTTTTTTGCCAATGGAAGCATCAATTGCAATTGTAAGTGGAGCATGATGAAGAGCGGAAAGGCGAAGTAAAGTTGGACAGAGGTTAATTGCATGAACTGGTCGAGAGAGTGTTCCAAATACTTGGAATGGATATAAAAGCATTTTTTCTAACTTATATCCAATAATTGGTCCAAGGCTGTCTCCAAGTACAC
This sequence comes from Clostridiales bacterium CHKCI001, assembly GCA_900045905.1. Classification (GTDB taxonomy): domain Bacteria; phylum Bacillota; class Clostridia; order Lachnospirales; family Lachnospiraceae; genus Fimimorpha. The sequence continues at coordinate 201,576 of FCNS01000038.1, forward strand.
GGTCGCTGCCAATGCAAAGGAAGAAAATAGGAATGTCTGGTTTCAAGGAAAAATATTGCTCGGTTAATTGCATAAGCTGGCTGGCAAATAATGTGGACGAAAATGCACTGCCAGCCCGATGATAATAAACTTTTTTGGATTGCATTGTTACCTCCTCGTGCTGCATCTTTAAAAGGATATCATTTTTAGTCTCCCCTGTTTTTTTTTTCTTATTCTTTTCTGGAGATTATGTAACTGCTTTACAGGAGTTTTGTTTTATCCTATGAGAGGAATGGACAAAAAATACATAAACGTTTTATAAGAATTATAGTAGAAAGAAGAGCTAAAAATAAGATGTTCTACTGTCGAAATTTTTTTTGTGTTCGACATCTCAAATCAACAAATTTTGTACAACGATTGTGGTAGGATAAAAGAAAAAAGATGGTGAGGTGTCGTTATGGAAAGAACAAGGCTTCCCAAAAATATCCGGCAGATTGGAGATAAAGATTATTTATACCGGATTTATATCGAAGATTATGTGTACACATTTATAAAGAAATTGATAAACAGTAAAGATCTTACAGCAAAAGCGGGTATATTGCTTGGAACTTATGCGAAGGTGGAAGATTCCCATTGCTATTTTATTAATGGAGCTATGGTAGTAAATGGACTCTGGTCAGAGTTAGGAGAATTGCAGTTTTCTGATACGATATGGGAAGAGGTGGAAGAATGCCAACAAAAATACTTTTCAGGAACAGAAATCTGTGGATGGTTTCTGCGTGGAAGTGAAGAATATTCTCCTGATTTAATTTTACTAAAACAGATGCATCGTAAATTGTTTCATAAAGAGAGTTTATTATATGTCAGTAAAGGAGGAGAATCTGGAATACTAGTCGGAGGAATGGAACCTCCCACAGAAGTAAAGGGATATTATATTTATTATGAAAAAAATCCTCAGATGCAGCAATATATGAGCAGCCAAAATCCAGAGAAGAAGGTAGAAAAGGATGTAAAAGATGAAGCCGCCCATAATTTTCGGCAGGTTATGCAGGAAAAAAAGGTACATATGGAAAAGCAGCAACAGACGTTTTGGCGGCGAGCAATATTGGCAGCAGCAGTTATTTTATTTATTATTGGAATGAGGATTTGGATTTCTAGTGCTTCTAATCGTCCAGATCAAAATAATGCAGTAGAAGCAGGAGCAGATGCTACAGAATTAGAAAATACAGCGGAGTCGGGGGCAGTCAATGTTCCCAGTACACCTACATCGACTTCAGAAACCGCAAATACAACTGCTTTATTACAAACTCCAGGAGGAGATGAGGCAGTTACGACTGCTGCCACAGCAGCTGTAAGTATTTCATCAAATCAAAAGTATGTTATAAAACCTGGAGATACTTTAATTAGCATTTGTGTCAGTAAATATGGAACGACACAAATGTTACCTAAACTATGTGAATTGAACCATATTTCAAATGCAAATGAGATTTTTGTTGGACAGGAAATTGATTTGCCATAAGTTTTGTGTTATACTACGCAAAGAGAGCAGCGGACGGTAATTTTTTCTGGTGGTAGCCGTTGTGGAAAATGTGATGCTGGAGGAGAGAATGGACACAAAAAACGACGCAAGAGAAAGACAGAAGCAGGTGCTTCGAAGAAATATTGTAACTGGCGGAAAGGCTCCAGTACAGCCTGTTAAAAAGAATACCCCTCCATTGGATTGGAAAAAAGTAATCATTGCAATTGTTATTATGGCAGTCATTGGTTTCTCTATTTTCTTATTTTTTACACTGCGTACATACAAAAGCTTTCGTGAGATATGGAAAGTAGATATTTCAGCAGGAGATATGGCAGACTTTGATTTGTTTCAGCAGGGAGTTGTTTATGCGGCAAGGGACGGGGCTGTTTTTTATGATGAGAATGGACAGACCGTATGGGAGATTTCTTATGAAATGAGTCATCCTAATATTGTTACAAATGAAAATTATGTGTTGATTTACGATTTAAAAGGAATGAGCTTTGTAATCTGTAATATTGGAGGACAAGAGGGGAGTGGCTCAACAGAGATGCCGATTTCTAAGGGAGATATTTCAGAACAAGGAGTAACTGTCATGGTATTGGAAGATCAAATTGCTTCTTATATCTCTTATTACCAGAAAACAGGAGAAAAATTAGATGTAGATATTCGGGCACCTCTTTCTACTTATGGTTATCCGTGTGACATAGCTATTTCTCCAGATGGACAGCAGCTAATGGTTCCTTTTTATTATATTTTAGATGAAAATGGAAAAAATGATGCAGAAAATATCGGAATTGGAAAAACAAAAGTAGTATTTTTTGATTTTGAAACTGGGAAAGAACTTCCAGATCGTGTGATTGGAGCGTTTGGAGATTTTGCTGATACAAATACAGTGATACCAGAAGTGCAGTATATTGCTTCAGATCGGGCAATTGCAATTGGGGATAATCGGATTAGCCTTTTTAATACAAAAGATTCCAAAACCAGAATTTCTAGGATTAGTGATTTGAATTTTGAAAATGGAATTGTAAGTGTGTTTTATAATAGTTCCAATATTGGAGTTATTACAAAAGAGGGAGAAATACGCTGGTTAACTGTTTATACAATGACAGGAAAAGAAGTGTGTAAAAGGGAAGTAGATTTTGAATATGGAGATGCCTTCTTCCAAGAGAAAAATGTTATTTTTTATAATCAAACGGAATGTTTAGTACAGACATGGAGAGGCAGAACTTTGTTTCAAGGAAGCTTTCAGGGCGTAGTGCAGCAAATCTTACCAACAGATACAGATAAGACATACTATGTTATATCCATGGATCAAATTCGTAAAATCTGTTTGAAATAGTCTGAAGTAATGGAATGAGATATAATAAAGCTTTGTAGTTTAGATAGCTAAGTTTAAAAGGTCATAGCAAATCATTGAGATAATTTTTTGCTATGGCCTAATTTTTTACTATAAAGTAAAGTTATTATATAACAATGATAAAAACAAAGTTGAATGGGTTACATTATTATAAAATAATGAAAATGATATCAAAAAATAAAAAAATAAAAAGTTCATAATAAAACTTAAATTTGAAAATAATCTAAGAAAACGCTAATTATATCTAATATAATTAGAATGGTTTTATGCAATGTGATGAGAAAAATATAAAAAAATTATAAAAAATTACTATTTACAAGTCAAACTATACAACGTATAATAACAGTATAAATTGTAAACGATTTCAAAAGAAAGGAAAGGGAGAGATCTTATGGATTACAGAAAAGTTGCTGAAGAGATTTTTAAGAATCTGGGCGGAAGAGAAAATCTGGTGAGTGTAGCTCACTGTGCAACAAGATTACGTTTAGTAACCGTTGATAACAGTAAAATAGATAAGGCAAAACTGGAAGATATCGATGGTGTAAAAGGTGTTTTCATTAGTAATGGTCAATTACAATTGATTATTGGCACAGGAACCGTTAACAAAGTTTATGATGAATTTTTAGCAGTTAGTGGTATGACAGCAGCCACAAAAGAAGAAGTAAAGGCAGCTGCTGCTGCAAAACAGCCACTTCCAAAGCGTATGATAAAATCATTAGGAGATGTTTTTGTTCCAATTCTTCCTGCGATTGTGGCATCTGGTCTTATGATGGGACTGGTAGAGGCGTTAGGTAAGGCGATTCCATCTTTTGCATCTTCTGATTGGTATGGTTTCTTAGATTTATTTGCAAATGCAGCATTCGTATTTTTACCAATCTTAATTGCAATTTCAGCGGCCAGAGTATTTGGCGGAAACATTTTCCTTGGTGCAGTTATTGGTATGATTATGATTCATACAAATTTAATTAACGCATGGGATGTAGGAGCAATGAATGCAGCAGGAACAGAAATTCCTACATGGCATATTTTGTTCTTTGACATTCAGCAGGTAGGTTATCAAGGACATGTTATTCCTGTTATTATAGCAGTATGGATTATGAGTAAGTTAGAAAAATGGTTACATAAACATGTCCCAGAAATGATTGACTTATTTGTTACTCCACTTTGTACTGTATTAATTACTGGATTTTTGACATTGGCGATTATTGGACCAATTTTTGCTACAGCAGAAACTTATGTATTAGAGTTTGCTCAATGGTTAATTACAGTAGGACATGGTATCGGTGCTTTCTTGATGGGTGCTTTATATCCGTTAACAGTAGTATGCGGTATTCATCATATGTACAATGTTATTGAGGCTGGTATGTTGGCAGAAGGTGGATTAAATATATGGATGCCAATTGCATCGGCAGCTAACTTTGCACAGGGTGCAGCTTGTTTGGCAGTTGGATTAAAAGCTAAAAATATGAAAACAAAGGCTGTGGCAATTCCATCTTCCTTATCGGCAGCATTAGGTATTACAGAGCCAGCGATTTTTGGTGTTAATTTAAGATTTGTGAAACCACTGGTTTGTGGTATGATCGGTGGTGCATGTGGTGCAATCGTTGGTGCGTTGTTCGGAATTGGAGCTACTTCTTATGGTGTAACAGGTATTCCTGGATTTTTAACTACATTAGATTATTCCCTTCAATATGCAATTGAGTTAGTTGTATCAGCGGTAATTGCTTTTGTATTAACATGGTTTGTATGGAAAGAGGAAGAGCCAGCTGCTCCAAAAGCCGCAGAAAAAGCTCCAGAAGTGGAAGCAGCACCAGAAGTTAAAGTAGAGAAAGATACGATTTATGCGCCAGTAGAAGGTAATGTAATTGCAAGAGAAGAAATTAAAGATGAGACATTTGCAGCAGGAGTGCTGGGAGATGGTGTTGGAATTGAACCAACGGTAGGAGAAGTAGTAGCACCATTTAACGGAACCGTATCTGCATTATTTGATACGAAACATGCGATTGGACTGACAAGTAGCGATGGAATTGAATTATTAATTCATGTGGGTATTAATACTGTAGAGTTAGGCGGAAAACATTTTGAAGCCTATGTCAATACTGGTGATGAAGTGAAAGCTGGACAGAAATTAGTAAGTTTTGATATTCCAGCAATTAAGAAAGCTGGATATGATGTAACAACGGCAGTGCTTGTGTCAAATCGAGATCAAGTAACTGTTTTGAAAAAAGGTCCAGCTAAGAAAATGGATAAACTTCTTACTGCAACAGAATAAATTTGCCTCTCACTTGTTAACAAAATATAGAATCAAAAAGGAAACGATACAGTTTGGATAAGCTGTATCGTTTCCTTTTTAAGATTATAGATCAATGTTTTTATAAGTTTTTTCTATCATTACAATTTGGATATGATTTAATTTTTTTTCTTAATAAATAGCGAGATAAATGAGCCAATTGCTACAAGAACGATGCAAATACCACCAACTTTTAAAGCAAGAGGTTCAATCTCCAAATAGCTTTGTTCAAATGATTGTAAACGGCCAGATGTAGAAGTCTCTGTGGATTCACTTACAGAGGTCGATTGACTTGTAGCGGAATCAGTTGGAGCAGAACTTTCAGAAGAAACAGTGCTGGAAGGTTCTGAAGCGGAAGTGGATTCATTTGCATTAGAATTTGCATTGATTCGTTCTGCATATGGAGTAATGTTTTCCATAAAATCTCCGCCCTTTTTGTCAGGACCAACGGAACTTAAATAAAGACCGAAATCAGCGCAATTATATAGACCAGTATCAGAAACTTGAAAGCCAGTCCATTGTTGAGAATCGTTCAGTTTAAAACCTTCATCTGCTAGTTGTAAAGCAGTTTTTCCATTAAACTTAGTTAAAGCGATATTCCAATTCATATGGATAGAATTTACTTTATAGGAATGCAAATAAGTCTTATCTTGTTCCCATACACCGTACTGGTCTACGGAAGCAATATTATAAGTGGAATCTTTGCTGAAATTCATGGATTGTGAAACCGCCTTTGCTCCTACAACATGAAGACCATGTCCATATTCTCCATTCAAATCGTGACCAAGTACAACAAGTGGTTTGAAGCGGCGAATTTGGGTTACAACATATTCTAAAACTGCATCATAATCATAACGTGCAGAATCCGTAACATGACCTGAAGTAAATGTATCCTCAAATGTTCCCATAACTGGATAATTACGAAGTCCCATGGCCCAAAGCGCATTTAATTTTTCATGTTCACGATAAGATTCATCTGGATAATGCTTTACAAGATAAGCAACTTGAACATTACGGCCCATCTCGCCTGCATAATAAGGAATCGTACCACCAAATACAAGACTTTCATCTCCAGCATGGGTTGGGAATAATAAGATATCTGCCTGCTCACAAGGAGGAAGCCATGTTTGTATATCAGATGGAAGATCTCCATAGCCAAAAGCCTGAATTTCGCATAGGATGGCTCCATTATCAGGTATTGTTATCGTAACGGTGTTAGATGGATGATCTACTTTAACATACTCGTGAAGCATTTCGTATTGCCCGTAAGTGACTACGCTATTGCCAGATTGTAATGTCCATCCACTGCTTGGGCGATCCCAATATAAATATACTCCATAAATTGGAGAGGCAGCTTGAAGCGTAATCGTTGTCTGTGCTTTAAATTCAAAACTGCTTGCGTAGTTTACATCATTTAATGCAGTGGAATCCTCTCCAGTGCTAAGAGTAATCGTTGGTTTCAAGTTAGCTGCTGTTTCAGCAGATACGGTATCGTTAGAAACGAAACAAAAAAATAAGATAACGAGTAATCCAAAGAAATGTGTGAAATGCAGTTTAGATTGGATTCTTCGTAAAGGGAGGAAATGAAATTCCGTATTTTTTTCTAAAAAAATTAAGCCGCTCATGAGAAATTCCTCTTTCTAAGTATGATAAGTGTGAAATATCTATTTCAATTCCTATTGTAACATTGAATCAGAAAGAACTCAATTAGATTCTATACAAAAAGTGAGGATTTCTTTCTGGGGGAGAGTTTTCTAAAAATGCATTTCCAATCCGATTGGGCAATGATCGCTTCCAAGAATTTCTGAATAAATGCACGTACTCTGAATCTGTGATTTGGCATGTTCTGATACAACAAAATAGTCAATTCTCCATCCAATGTTTCGTTCCCGTGCTTTGAATCGGTAAGACCACCAACTATAATGATCTGGTTCATCTGGATGTTGAAAACGAAAACTATCTATAAATCCAGCTTGAAGTAGTTCTGTAAATTTTGAACGCTCTTCGTAGGTGAATCCAGCATTTCCAATGTTGGATTTTGGATTTTTTAAGTCAATCTCTTCATGAGCTACATTTAGATCCCCACAAAGGATTAAAGGTTTTTCAGAACTTAATTCACTTAAATAACCACGTAGATGATCTTCAAATTCCATTCGGTAATCCAAACGAGTAAGTTCTCGTTTTACATTTGGACTATAACAGTTTACTAAATAAAATTCAGGATATTCTAGTGTGATAACACGTCCCTCATCATCGTATGATCCATGAATTCCAGTGGATAAATGGAGCGGTTCTTTTTTCGCAAAAATGACAGTACCAGAATAGCCCTTTCTTTGAGCGGAATTCCAATATTGATAATAACCAGGTGTTTCAATTACTGCCTGTCCTGGCTGCATTTTACTTTCTTGAATACAGAAAAAGTCGGCATCCGCATTCTGAAAGAAGTCCCAAAATCCTTTTGTAATGCAGGCACGAAGTCCATTAACATTCCATGACACAAACTTCATAATAAAAATCCTTTCTTAACAATTTGACACTAGGTCCATTGAAAATCAGTATAAAATGTATTTGTATGAGATGCAAGCAAAATTTATACTTTTTATAAATCTTTGTAAGCTTGTATTATCGCTATAAGTAGTATAAAATAAAACAACAAAAGAAACCTCTGCTGGAGCTTTCTCTTGCATATTACGATAAACAAAAAAATTCAGGAGGAGATTAATCATCCTCCTGAATTACTTGTACCTCAAAATAATCAAAGTCGATTTCATCAATAAAGTTATCTTTGTAAAATCTGGTCTTAGAAGTACGCTTAAATTCAGAAATATTAGAATCTAACCAAATAGGAATGCTCAAATCAAAATCGTGACAAATTGTGTCAATTGCAGCAAATATTTTTTGCGTGCGGGTCATAACAATATCGTCATTGCAGACGGTACTATCTGCTAAAATTCGATTATTACGGATTAATTTTCCAACAAGATGAAACATAATCATTCGCCTTTCTTAAATATAGTGAAATTAGTATTATAGTAACACCAAAATGCAGTTAAGACAACTAGAATTTTACCATGTCTTCTCGTCGGCTTGACTTTTCAAACAGATATGGGTATGATAAGTCTATTGAAAGGCACGGGAAAATTTCTGGATTTATGTGACAGGGAACACGATATTGGGAGGTAAACATGGAAATTAAGATGGCAGGCATCGATCATGAGACGTTTTCTTTGGAGGAGAGAGAACTTTTTTCTTGGACAAAGAAGGAAACAGCGGATATTTTACAGCAATTGAAAGCATATAATAAAAATGGAGCGTGTATTCTTCTTATTACATGTAATCGAACCGAGTTGTATTTAAGTGGAAGTGGCTGGAATGGAACTGCGTATGAAGTGCTTTGTGATATATTAGAGAAAATGGATACACAAAAACAATTTTTCCTCAAGAAATTAAAAGAAAAAGCAGTCTGTCGTAAAAATATGGATGCAGTCTGTCATCTGTTGCAAGTAGCTGCGGGAATGCGCTCTCGTATTTTTGGAGAAGATCAGATTCTTACACAAGTAAGAGCTGCACTTACGTTAGCGAGAGAAGCTCATACGACAGATGGAGAATTAGAACGTTTATTTCAGATTGCAATTACAGCAGGGAAACGAGTTCGGACAAAAGTAAGATTGAGTGCGGTCAATACATCCGTGGTAGAACAAATGTTACTAAGACTAAAAGCGAAGACAGATTCTCTCAAAAACTGGAATGCTCTTGTAATTGGAAATGGAGAGATTGGAAGGCTTGCAGCATCTAGACTAATAGAATGCGGTGCAAATGTAACGATGACGGTTCGTCATTATAAGACGAGAGAAGTAACGATTCCTGTTGGATGCAAGATTATTGATTATAGAGAACGGTATATGTTTGTGAACCAGATGGATCTGATTGTAAGTGCAACCACAAGTCCCCATCATACTCTGCTATGGGAAAATGGACTGGATCAAAATGGAAAACAGCAATTATTCACCGACGGAAAAACAAGGATTTTATTCGATATGGCGGTTCCAAGGGATGTTTCTCCTAGATTTGGTGATTTGCCAAATATAACTCTTTATAATATTGATTCTCTTGGAGGAAGTGTGGCATGTGAAAATCAAAAGGAAGCGATCGAAGAAGCCATGCATATTTTACAGGAATATGCAGAGGAATATGAAGCGTGGTCACAGTTTCGCAGTTACGTTCCTGCTATTCAGGAAATCGGAGCATATTGTGCAGAAGATATTTTTAAAAGGGTAGAAAAACCATTGAAACGAGTGGTAGTGGATCAGACTGTCCGAGAGGAATTAGAACAAGTGATTGAAACAGCTGCGAAAAAGGTAGTTGGAAATCTAATGTATGATATGAAAGAGCAATTACAGATGAAAGAATGGGAAAAATATATGGAAATGATTCAGCGTGTTATGCATGCGAGAGAAAAGTAGGGATGATGAAGGAACAATTATATTTTCCAATATTTGTAAATTTAAGTGAAAAAAAGGTTATTGTAGTAGGAGGAGGAGCGATTGCAGCAAGGCGTGTGCGTACATTGCTTCTGTTTGGATGTGAAATTATTGTAATTGCCCCTAACTTAAACGACTCAATGAAGTTGTTGTTTGGTGAAAATCCAAAGTTGATATGGAAACCTCGAGTTTATCGGCAGGGTGATTGTGATGGAGCATTTCTTGTAGTAGCGGCAACGAACTGCCGTCAGGTAAATCAGGAAATTGGACAGGAATGTCAAAGAAAGGGAATTTTTGTTAGCGTTGCAGATCGAAAAGAAGAATCTAGCTTTTATTTTCCGGCGATTGCAATGAATGGACCAATTGTAGCAGGAATTACCTCGAGTGGTACCAATCATAAACAAGCAGCGCAGGCAGCAGAGGAGGTAAGAAACTGTTTTGCTCATATGCGGCAGCAGGAGGAAAAGAAAGTGGAAAAGGAGATTGAGAGATGCGAATTAGAATAGGAAGCAGGGACAGTCAGTTAGCAATCAAACAGACGCAGATTGTTATGGAAGGAATTCAAAAAGCTCATCCAGAACTAGAGTTAGAATTAATTACAATGAAAACGACAGGAGATAAAATTTTAGACCGAAGATTGGATCAAATTGGAGGAAAGGGGCTTTTTGTAAAAGAACTGGATCAGGCATTATTGGATGGACGAATTGATCTGTCCGTGCATAGTTTAAAAGATTTACCAATGGAAATAGAGCAATCCATTCCCCTTGTTGGGTTTACAGAACGGGAAGATCCAAGAGATTGCCTGTTATATAAGCAATGTTATCATGAGAAAACGTTGTTGTTTTGTGATTTTGACTCTTACACGATTGGTTCGTCCAGTCGCCGCCGAATTGTTCAGATGCAGAAGCTTTATCCAAATGCAAGATTTGAAAGCATTCGTGGAAATGTGCAAACGAGATTGAGAAAGTTGGAAGAACAGGCGTTTGATGCAACTGCTTTGGCAGTGGCAGGATTGAAGCGATTAGGAATGACGCAGCGAATTGACCGTATTTTTTCAGTGGAAGAAGTAATTCCAGCAGCAGGTCAGGGAATTATTGCAATACAGGGAAGAAGGGGATTTGATTATTCGTTTTTAGACTGTGTTTGTGATTGGGATTCCAAACTAGCGGCAATGGCAGAGCGAGCTTTTACAAAGGAAGTGAATGGAGGATGTAGTGCACCAATTGCTGCCTATGCGTATAGAAAGGGAAATCAGTTTTGGATTCGAGGAATGTATTATAGTGATTTATTTCAGGAGTTTGAAACAGGAGAAGAGCGGATTCAATTATCAGATGAGAGAGAAAATCAACTCTATGAGGTAGAAAGAGTAGGAAGGAAACTTGCATCTCGACTAAGAGAATCCATTGAAGGTCAAAAGAAATGATAGGAGAAGCTATGTCAAATTGTGGAAAAGTATGGCTGGTAGGGGCAGGTCCAGGAGATGCGGGATTGATTACCGTCAAAGGAAAAGCATTATTGGAACTTGCAGATGTAGTTATTTATGATGCATTAATACAATTGGAATTGTTGGCTCAAATACCAGAAAAAACGAAAAAAATTCATGTTGGAAAACGTGCAGGGAATCATTCGGCAACACAAGAACAAATTAATCAAATTATTTTAGAAGAAGCATTAAAAGGAAAAAAGGTCGTTCGTTTAAAAGGAGGCGATCCATTCGTATTTGGAAGAGGAGGAGAAGAACTAGAACTTTTATTGGAACATGGAATTCCATTTGAGATTGTACCAGGTATAACATCGGCGGTTTCTGTTTTGGCTTATGCTGGAATTCCAGTTACGCATCGAGAATTTACGTCTTCTTTTCATGTAATTACAGGACATACAAGCAAAGGAAAGAAAAAGTCCGTCAATTATCAGGCATTGGCGAAGCTAGACGGAACGCTAATCTTTTTAATGGGTAGTTCTTCGATGGAGGAAATCTGTAATCGTTTGATGCAGGAGGGAATGTCTCCTGATACACCAGCTGCATTGTTGGAACGGGGAACAACTGCCAGACAAAGAAAAGTTATTTCTACGCTGGAACATTTAAAAAGAGACTGTGATCGGGTGGGTATACAGACACCAGCCATTATCGTAGTGGGGCAGGTATGTAGATTAGCAAATCAACTAGAATGGGTAGAAAAACTGCCACTTGGAGGAGTTCAGGTGCTTGTAACAAGAGAGAAAAAGAAGGCTTCTACACTTTCTAAAAAGTTATTAGAACAAGGAGCGCATGTCATTGAATTGCCTGCGATTGGGACAACTGCAATAGAGGATAAGTCAGAATTTCAAATAGCAGTAAAAGAAATTATGCAGCAAAAGACCGTTCAATGGATTGTGCTGACAAGTCCAACTGGTGTGGAGATGTTTTTCTCTTTATTAAAAAAAGAGAAAATTGACTTACGCAGATTTTTGTCCGATACTCTTCGGTTTGCTGTATCAGGAAGTGCAACGGCTGTCGCATTGGAACGTTATGGCATTTATGCCGATCTTATGCCAAAGAAATTTTCGGGAAAGGATCTTGGTCGTGCATTTGAGACGAGTGTGGATAGAAATGAAAAGCTGTATTTATTCCGTTCCGAATTGGCAGATGAAGAACTTCCAAATTATTTAGCAGAAGCGGGATTTTATTACAAAGAAATCCCGATTTATCATACGATTCCTCATATGGATTTGGAGTGGGTTGAGTCTGTTTGGGATAGCATTGAAAAGAAAGAGATTGATTATGTAACCTTTACAAGTGCATCTACAGTAAAGGGATTTGTACAGGCAATTGGAGAACGGGATTTTTCCATTGTACCAGCAATTTGTATTGGAGAAAAAACAGCGGATTGGGCAAGGAGATATGGAATGAATGTTTCTATTTCTCCAGAAGCTACGATGGATAGTATGGTAAAAATGATGATAAAAAATAAAGAAAGATTTGATTAGGAGTGAGGAAAATATGGAGATCATAAGTCGTTCCAGACGATTAAGAAGCAGCCAAATGATTCGAGACATGGTGCGAGAAACGAGAATTTCTAAAAATGGGCTGATCTACCCGATGTTTGTAATGGAAGGGACAGGAATCCAGCAAGAAATTCCGTCCATGCCAGGACAATATCGCTATAGTATTGATAAATGGATGAAGGCATTGGAAGAGGTAAGCCGTTCTGGAGTGAAACAAGTTATGATTTTTGGAATTCCAGCACAAAAGGATGCATGTGGAAGCGGTGCATGGCGGGAAGATGGAATTGTTCAAAAAGCATTGCAAAAAGCAAAACAAGAGTTTCCGAATTTATATTATATTACCGATGTCTGTATGTGTGAGTATACGTCACATGGACATTGTGGAATTTTAGATGGCAGTTATGTGGATAATGATAAGACATTGGAGGTACTGGCCAAAACAGCACTTTCTCATGTACAGGCAGGAGCCGATATGGTAGCTCCGTCTGATATGATGGATGGGAGAGTGTTGGCGATTCGGCGAGTATTGGATCAAAATGGTTATGTAAGTCTTCCAATTATGTCCTATGCGGTAAAGTATTCTTCTTCTTTTTATGGTCCATTTCGGGATGCAGCAGATTCTGCACCAGCATTTGGAGATCGAAAAACGTATCAAATGGATTTTCATAACCGAAAAGAAGCGATCAAAGAAGCGTTAACGGATGTACAGGAGGGAGCTGATATTATTATGGTGAAACCAGGGCTTTCTTATCTGGATGTTTTAAGAGAAGTAACCAATCAGGTCAATGTGCCAACGGCTGTTTATAGCGTAAGTGGAGAATATTCGATGATAAAAGCAGCAGCAATGGCAGGTTATATTGATGAAGCAGCAGTCGTATGCGAAACTGCGGTAAGTATGTTTCGGGCAGGTGCGAGTATTCTTTTAACTTATTATGCAAAAGAACTGGCACAGTATATACAAGAAGGAAGGATTGGGTAATGTTATTTATGAAACGTTACTTAGATCATAGAGTTGTTAAAGGAGATTAAAATGGGTCGTTCAGAGCAATTATTTCGTCGGGCAGTAGAAAAAATTCCAGGAGGAGTGAATAGTCCAGTGCGAGCATTTTTGTCAGTGGGAGGAACTCCTCGTTTTATTGATCGTGCACAAGGACAGTATCTGTATGATGTCGATGGAAAACAATATTTGGATTATATTGGTTCTTGGGGACCAATGATTTTAGGACATAACCATGAGGTTATAAAAGAAGCTGTCGTGAAAGCAGTGGAGAAAGGATTAAGTTTTGGGGCTGCCACAGAAGCAGAAGTGATTATGGCAGAAATGGTATGCGAGGCAGTTCCATTTGTGGAAATGATCCGTATGGTCAATTCTGGTACGGAAGCAGTTATGAGTGCTATTCGTGCTGCAAGAGGATTTACAGGCAGAAATAAAATTATTAAATTTGAAGGTTGCTATCATGGACATGCAGATTCCATGTTGGTGAAAGCTGGATCAGGTGTTATGACATCAGGGATTCCAAGTAGTTTAGGAGTTCCAAGTGGCTGTGCAGAAGATACGCTGACTGCTGTTTATAATGATTTAGAAACTGTGGAAGCATTGATGGAACAAAACAAGGGAGAAGTAGCCTGTATTATTGTGGAGCCAGTTGCTGCTAATATGGGGGTTGTTGTTCCAGATGTATCCTTTTTGCAAGGATTGAGAAAAATTTGTGATGCAGAGGGTAGTCTTTTGATTTTTGATGAAGTGATTACAGGATTTCGTCTTCAACTAGATGGAGCAAGTGGATATTTTCAAGTAACCCCGGATTTAGTCACATATGGAAAGATTATCGGTGCAGGAATGCCAGTCGGTGCCTATGGAGGAAGAAAAGAGGTAATGAAAGTAATTTCTCCAGTTGGAAGTGTATATCAGGCTGGTACATTAAGTGGAAATCCTGTTGCAATGGCGGCAGGTCTGGCACAATTAACGATCTTAAAACAGCATCCTGAAATTTATGTTCAATTAAATGAAAAGGGAAAGAAATTGAGAGACGGTATTACAGCATTAATTCAAACTTATGACGTTCCGTGTCAAATCAATGGAATTGGTTCTTTGGCATGTCTTTATTTTACAAAAGAAGCTGTAGTAGATTATGAAACAGCAAAAACCTCTGATGTAAAACGGTTTGGAGAGTATTTCCATTTTATGCTGGATCGTGGAATCTATATTGGACCAAGTCAGTTTGAGGCCATGTTTTTGTCTTATGCACATACAGATGAAAACATCCAAACAACATTGGACGGTATCGGACAATTTTTCAGCCAAACAAAATAAATGGAAAGAAAAGAGTATCATATTTTGGAAGGACAGGAAATAAACTGGCAGTAAGAATGCTGCGGTGTAACGGCACTGCAAAGAAAAGAGGAAGTTATTTGCAGTCTTGGATCATACAAATTATGGAAAGCTTTGGTTACATTGGAATGGGGATTTTAATTTTAGTAGAAAATATCTTTCCGCCCATTCCATCTGAACTCATTTTAACGTTTGGTGGATTTATGACAACCTATACGAATATGAGTGTAGTCGGGGTGATTGCAGCAGCTACTGTAGGTTCTGTGGTTGGGGCAGTTATGCTTTACTATATTGGCTTGTTGCTTCCGAGGGAGCGACTAGAACAGATTGTAAATGGAAAGATTGGAAAAGTCCTGCATTTAAAACAGGATAACATTCAAAAAGCAATGAATTGGTTCGATAAAAAAGGAAAAACAACCGTTTTTCTATGTCGCTGTGTGCCAATTGTAAGGAGTTTAATTTCCATTCCAGCAGGTATGGCAGAGATGAAATTAACCGATTTTTTGCTGCTTACAACACTGGGAAGTCTTTTATGGAATACGATACTTGTATCGGCTGGAGCGTGGGCAGGTACTTCTTGGATGAAAATCATACAGATTATGCATACATACTCTGAAATTACGTATGCAGTTCTGATTATTATAGTTTTATTTTTGGTATTTCGTTGGAAGTACAAAACAAGAAAAAGACGATTATCTTCATAAAAAAGTTTTATAAAACATTAATAGATGGAATGTTACAGATTAGGAGGAAGTGACATGGCAGTTGTCCGTTTGAAAAAAGGAGAAGGCCGTATGCTCAAAGCAGGCGGAGCGTGGATTTATGATAACGAAATTGATATAGTAACAGGAGAATTTGAAAATGGGGATCTGGTAACTGTAGAGGATTTTGATGGATATGGAATGGGAACTGGATTTATTAATCAGAACTCTAAAATTCGTGTGCGTATGATGACAAGAAAAAAAGATCAGCCAGTAGATGAAGCGTTTTTAGCAATGCGCGTCAGAGATTGTATTCATTATCGGCTGCATACGATTGATATGAGAAGCTGTAGGTTAATTTTTGGAGAAGCAGATTTTCTGCCAGGCATTGTAGTGGATAAATTTAATGATGTATTAGTTGTACAGTCATTGGCATTGGGAATGGATCGAATGAAAATGACAATTATTGAACAATGCAAAAAACAACTAAAAGAATTGGGAATGCCAATTCGAGGTGTATATGAGAGAAGTGATGCGAAAGTTCGGACACAAGAAGGAATGGAGCGGGTCAAAGGATTTATTGGGGAACCGTTTGATACAAAAGTTTTAATTGAAGAAAATGGGGTGAAGTACATTGTTGATGTAGAAGAAGGACAAAAAACGGGCTTCTTTTTGGATCAAAAAAATAACCGTGCAGCAATTCAAAAACTTTGTAAAAATGCAGCAGTCTTAGATTGCTTTACCCATACCGGTTCGTTTGGATTAAATGCAGGAATTGCTGGAGCTCGTTCAGTACTTGGCGTGGATGCTTCGGAACTGGCAGTGGAGCAGGCAAGAGAAAATGCAAAACTGAATCATCTGGAAGATCGGGTTCAATTCCAATGTGCCGATGTATTTGATTTGCTGCCAAAACTGGAAAAGCAAGGCAAACGGTTTGATGTTGTGATACTCGATCCGCCAGCCTTTACCAAATCCAGAAGTTCCGTGAAAAATGCAGTGAAGGGATACCGAGAAATTAATATGCGAGGTTTAAAACTTGTAAAAGATGGAGGATATCTGGCAACTTGTTCTTGTTCCCATTTTATGACACCAGATTTATTTGCGAAAACAATTCAAGAAGCTGCAAAGGCAGCCAAAAAACGTCTGCGTCAAGTAGAATATCGAACACAGGCAGCCGATCATCCAATTTTATGGGCAGCCGATGAATCCTATTATTTAAAATTCTATATCTTCCAGGTATGTGAAGAAAAATAATATATAAAAGAACTTGTTTTTGATTCTAATTGAGAAGTCCCTTTTATTCGATTATTTTTAATTGAATAAAAGGGACTTTTGAACGTTTTACTGAATCGGTTTTTAGGTGTGAGCCACTTTACGGTTGTTATATAAGAACATAATAACAGCGGTTGCGCAGATAAGGAAGTACCCAAGGATACTATATGCATCTGGAATCTGTTGAAATAAGATAAATCCAAGAAATGCAGAAAAAATTACCTGAGAATAATCGTAGACAGATATTTCTTTGGATGGTGCATAACAATATGCAGCTGTAATAGAAAACTGTCCTCCAGATGCCGCCAAACCAGCTAAAAGCAAGTAACCGAGCTGCCAAGGTTCCATTGGATGATATTGGAAAATTAAGTATGGGAGTGTGACAAGACAGGAAAACATAGAGAAGAAAAAGACAATAAATGCTCCTTTTTCTCCACGCTGTCCAAGGTGGCGTACCGCAGTATAGGCTGCTCCAGCTCCCATTCCTCCTAAAAATCCAATGATAGACGGAACGAGTTCCATATTGGAAAAGGTTGGTTTAATAATAAATAAACTTCCGATAAATGCCATAATGACACCGCCAACTTGAATCGGAGTACATTTTTCTTTTAAAAAGAAATAAGAAAACACAATTGCAAAAAATGGAGACATCTTATTTAACATGGATGCATCCGAAAGAACGAGATGATCCACTGCATAAAAATTACAAAGAATACCAATCGTACCGCAAATAGAGCGGATTAATAGAAATTTTAAATTACCCTTTTGCCAATGCATAGGGGCATGATCCTTTTTTAAGAGAAGAAAGGCAAAGATAGCCGCAATAAAGTTACGGAAGAAACTTTTTTGAATCGATGGTAGATCTCCTGAGAGACGTACAAACGTATTCATAAGTGCAAAGCAAAATGCGGACATTAAAATACATAAGATGCCCTTTGTTTTTTGATTCATAGTAATATTCACCTCATAAGTTATTTTTTGTTAGATACCCTCATAATCAAAGGATGGAATAAAACTTTCGTCTGCGGTTTCACCTTCTTGAATAAATCCATTTTCAATCCCTAGCTCAATTGCATAGTCTACCACCTCTTCATATTCTTTGTTTGTGACTTTTCGGTTTAATTCAGGATATAAAATTTGAACCGCTGGCATTGGAGTATACTGGTTCATAATGCTGATGTAAATATGATCTTTAAATGTTTGATATAAGTATTGAATCACAGCTTTAGAATCTTGGGTGCAGCCAGGTAAAACCAAATGACGAACGATCATGCCTTTTTGCAGCATTCCATTCGCATCAAAAACAGGATCTCCAACTTGTCGATACATCTCTTGCAATGCACAAGAAGCAACAGAAAAATAATCATTTGCAAATGAATATTTTTGAGAAATGGTGGAATTGTTATATTTTAGATCAGGAAGATAAATATCCACAATACCGTCTAATAATTGTAGGGTTTCCAGCGTTTCATATCCACTTGTGTTGTATACAATTGGAAGATGAAGACCTTGTGAGCGAGCTTGTTGTATTCCGTCAATAATTAAAGGAACGAAATGGGTCGGTGTAACAAGGTTAATGTTGTTCGCTCCTTTTTGTTGAAGTTCTAATAAAATCTGAACAAAACGTTTTTGAGAAATTTCTTTTCCGACACTGCCATCTGCGATGGAGTGGTTTTGACAAAAAACACAACGAAGTGTGCAACCAGAAAAGAAAATGGTGCCAGATCCCTGCTTTCCTGAAATGCATGGCTCTTCCCAGAAGTGAAGGGCTGCTCTAGCCAGTCTTAAATGATTTGTCTCATGGCAAATGCCTGTTAGAGAATGTCTGTTATTTCGGTTTGCATGACAATTGCGGGGACAAAGGGTACAAGAACTCCAATCCATAAAACTCCTTCTTTCTGAAAAATAATCTGTTTTCTAACGTATCATAGCACAAACCATACAAAATATGCAACCGATCTATTGACATTGCAGTAGGAAGGGGGTAGAATAAATACGAAACTAAAATTTGGTAGGTGAGGCTACCGCAGGGATATGGGTTGCTGCCGCGAAGTAGTGGAGACACTATAAGAAGGTTAGCAGGAAGTGTCGTTTAAGGCATTTTCTAATGCAATTTCACGCCCTGTGATGCTAAAGCTTGAACAAATGTGAGGAATATGACCGCGCCGAGTTTAAGCTTTGGCGCGTATTTTTATGGCAAAAAGTGAGGTGAGAATATGGATGATGGCCATGGGAGTCAAAAAAGAATAAATCATTGGAGGTATGCAAATGAAAAGGAAAATGAAATTGCTGCTGGAACAAAAACGTTACAACGAACTCTGGGCATTACTCAAGGAGATGAATTCTGCGGATATTGCAGAAGCATTTGCAGAAATCGACGAAACTCAGATGATTGTTGCATATCGGCTTTTAAACAAGGACAAGGCGATCGACGTATTCACCGATTTGGAGCCAGATCAGCAGGAAGATTTAATTAATGCATTAAGTGATCAGGAATTGTATGAAGTAACAAGTAACCTTTTAATGGATGATGCGGCTGACTTAATTGAAGAAATGCCAGCTACAGTTGTGAAGCGTATTTTAAAACATACACCTGCAGAAAAAAGAAAAATTATTAATCAACTTTTGAATTATCCAGAGGATAGTGCAGGAAGTGTTATGACAGTAGAATTTGTAGACTTAAAAGCAAATATGACAGTGGAGCAGGCATTTCAGCGTATCCGCAGTACGGGTGTAAATAAAGAAACAATTTATACTTGTTATGTATTAAACGAGGGAAGAGTTCTGGAAGGAATTATTTCAGTAAGAGAATTATTATTTGAAGACAGGAACACAAAGATTAATGAGATTATGGAAACGAATATGATTACGGTTCATACTCATGATGATCAGGAAGAAGTTGTAAAACTGTTGGATAAATATGAATTGATGGCTCTTCCAGTTTTAGATAATGAGAATCGACTAGTAGGAATTATTACAATTGATGATGCAATTGATGTAATTCATGATGAAGATACAGAAGATTTTGAGCGTATGGCAGCAATGGCTCCAGCGGAAGATACCTATTTTCGTACGACTGTATGGGAACATGCAAAAAATCGTATTTTGTGGCTGCTTGTGCTGATGTTTTCTTCCATCATTACAGGAGTAATTATTAATAAGTATGAAGCTGCGTTTCAGGCTATTCCGCTTTTAGTTTCTTTTTTCCCAATGCTTATGGATACAGGAGGAAACTGTGGTTCACAGGCTTCTACATTAATTATTCGAGGAATGGCAGTGGATGAAATTCATCCAAGAGATATTCTGAAAGCAATGTGGAAAGAGGCACGTATCTCAATTATAGTAGGAACGATATTAGCGTTTGTAAATGGAGTCCGAATTCTAATCCAATACCGAAATCCTGGAATTGCAATTGTAATCGCACTTTCCATAATAGCGACGGTGCTTATATCTAAATTATTGGGTTGTTGTTTACCAATATTAGCCAAGAAGCTAAAAATGGATCCAGCCATTATGGCAGCACCGCTCATTACAACGATCGTAGATACATGTTCCGTATTAATCTATTTTAATATTGCAGTCAAGATTTTGGGATTAGCAATTTAATATGTTTAAAAACATGGATTAGAGGAAGTCGGGAGGAACATTGAAATGAAAGAATATTTCAGAGAAAAAATGTTAGAATTGCTGCGCAGTCAGCAGTATAAAAGATTACATGATTTACTTCAAGAAATGAATACTGCGGATATTGCAGAAATTTTTCAAAGTCTGGATGATACAGATATGATTATTGCATATCGGTTATTAAATAAAGATGATGCAGTGGAAGTGTTTGCAGATTTGGAAAATGAAGATCAGGAAAAGTTAATCAATGCATTGACAGATAAAGAACTTTATGAAGTAACAAGCAGTCTTCTGGCAGATGATGCTGCGGATTTAATTGAAGAAATGCCTTCAAATGTAGTGAAACGTGTTTTAAGAAATACCGATTCAAAGAAACGTGCGATTATTAATCAGCTTTTAAATTATCCAGAAGATTCGGCTGGAAGTTATATGACGGTAGAATTTGTAGATTTAAAAGCTAATATGACCGTTCGGGATGCATTTACCAGAATACGGAAAATTGGTTTCGATACAGAGACGGTTTATACGTGTTATGTATTAAGCTCGGAACGTGTTCTGGAGGGAATTGTGACATTAAAGGAATTGCTGTTAGCAGATTATGACACAAAACTCCGTGATATGATGGAAACAAATTTAATCACGGTGCATACACACGATGATATTGAATTTGTTGCGAAGCAAACAGAGAAGTATGGACTAATTACAATGCCAGTTGTAGATGGGGAAGAACGTCTTGTAGGAATCATTACAATTGATGATGTACTGGAAGTAATTCAAGATGAGACAACAGAAGACTTTGAGTTAATGAACGCATTGGCGCCAGCAGAAGATACGTATTTCCGTACAACCGTATGGGAACATTCTAAGAATCGTATTATATGGTTGCTTGTACTGATGTTATCCTCTGCAATTACAGGAACGATTATTACAAATTATGAGATGGCATTTGAAGCGATTCCAGCATTAGTAGGATTTATCCCAATGTTAATGAATACAGGGGGAAACTGTGGCTCACAATCTTCCACCTTGGTGATAAGAGGTATGGCAGTAGATGAAATTCATTTAAGAGACTTTTTTAAAGTGCTTTGGAAAGAAATAAGGATTTCTGTTTTGGTAGGTTTGGTGTTATGTGTGTTAAATATGGTTCGGATTATGATACAGTATCATGATTTTTCCATTGCACTTGTAGTAAGTATGACATTATTTGTAATTGTAATGATTTCTCAAATGCTTGGATGCTGTTTGCCAATGTTAGCTAGCCGATTGAAAATGGACCCAGCGATTATGGCAGCTCCATTGATAACAACAGTTGTAGATACATGTTCTGTACTTGTATATTTTAGTATTGCAGTTCGAGTTTTAAATATTGGACCGTAAGGTGAATTTTATAACTTTTAATTCTATGTTATATATGATGAAAAAATTTCTTGACAAGAAAAAAGGGGTATGGTATTCTGTTAGAAACTCTGTGAGGGAGTAGTTTGCAGGTACTAATAGTGTCTGTGGCAATATCAACATAATGGTGTAAATCTGGTATTGTCTAAGCGAAATATTTTCGTATAAAACGAGACTCATGGACAGCTTTGTCTGTCCATGGGTCTTTTTTGTTAATAAGATACCATATAGAAAAGGAGAAAAGAAAAATGAGATTATGGGAACTTTTTATGATTGCAGTAGGATTATCTATGGATGCATTTGCTGTTTCTGTCTGTAAGGGGCTTTGTGTGAAAAAGGCAGATGGAAGGCATATGCTAATTGTAGGAGGATATTTTGGCGGTTTTCAGGCGTTAATGCCATTGATTGGGTATTTACTCGGAATACAGTTTCAGACATTAATTCAAGAGGTGGATCATTGGATTGCATTTGTATTACTTGGGTTAATTGGTCTGAATATGGTAAAAGAATCTAGAGAGCAGGAAAACGAAGATGTCTGTCAGACAAATCCATTCTCATGGAAATCCATGCTGCCGCTTGCAGTTGCAACGAGTATTGATGCGCTTGCAGTTGGAATTACATTTGCGTTTTTAAATGTTTCCATTATACCTGCAATACTTTTGATTGGAATTACGACATTTATATTGTCTGGTGTTGGAATTCGTGTTGGAAATATATTTGGTGTGAAATATAAAGCGAGAGCAGAGTTAGCTGGAGGGATTATTCTTATTTTAATGGGGTTAAAAATCCTTTTGGAACATCTTGGGGTTTTACTATAAAAATGTCGTCAATGTAAAGCACGAAAACATCGACTTTTATATGAAAGTTTGTTATGATAAATAAGAAGGAGGAAAAATTATGGGAAGTTTGACGACATTATGCTATATTGAAAAGGAAGACAGCTATTTAATGTTGCATCGTATTAAGAAGAAAAATGATGTAAATAAAGATAAATGGATTGGAGTAGGCGGACATTTTGAAAAGAATGAAACTCCAGAAGAATGTTTGTTGAGAGAAGTGAAAGAAGAAACGGGACTGACTTTGACTGCATGGAGGTTTCGTGGACTTGTTACGTTTATTTCTGATACAGGCGTAACGGAATATATGTGTCTTTATACCGCAGATCAGTTTGAAGGAGAGATATCGGATTGCATCGAAGGAACGTTAGAATGGGTTAAAAAAGAAGATATATTTGGGCTGAATTTATGGGAAGGAGATAAAATCTTTTTCCGTTTAATGAATGAGAATCATCCATTCTTTTCTTTAAAATTGCGTTATGAAGGAGATCAATTAGTAGAAGCAGTGCTAGATGGAAAAAATATATTAGAGGAGCAGATGAGACAACTATGAAGGAAACGGTATTATTATTTCACATTCAGGATGAGGTACGCCTTCAGGCGTTAAAGCGGATTTTAATGTTAATGAAGGTTCGTGTAAAAGTAGTAGATAAGGCAGATTACTTACAGCCAGTCGGATATTTGGCAGGAATAAAAGAATTACAGACGGAACAAATATATGAAGGCGATGAGCTGGAAGAGGAAATGATGATAATGGCTGGCTTTTCAAATCAGCAAGTAGATACTTTGTTAGCCAAGATGAGGAAAGCAAGTTTGGCCAAGATTCATTATAAAGCAATTTTGACTCCAATGAATGCGACTTGGAGTACATTACAGCTTTATGAAGAACTAAAGAAGGAACATGAATACATGCTTCAAATGCACTCCAAAAAATAATTATAGGCATAAAACCTTCGTTATGGTGCTGTGAAACGCGAAAAAATGATAATTTTTCCTAGGAAAAACAGAGAAAATAAAAAAAAATGACGAAAATACTTGAATTTTTCTTGAAATAGTGTATTTTTATAAGGTAAATAATGCTTGCACCAGAGTAATAAAAGGGTGATATACTAATAGAAAGCGATAGCATAAAGATACGGAGGCCATAGATTATGAAAAAAGTTGTAAAATTCGGAGGTAGTTCCTTAGCAAGTGCAGAACAGTTTCAGAAAGTAGGAAGTATTATCCGTGCAGATGAAGCAAGAAGATATGTGATTCCTTCTGCACCAGGAAAAAGATATTCATTGGATACCAAGGTAACCGATATGCTGTATCATTGTTATGCAGCAGCAGAAAGAGGAGAAGATTTTTCAGAGCAGCTCATGGCAATTCGCAGTCGCTACCAAGAGATTATTGATGGATTACATTTGAATTTAGATCTTACATCAGAGTTTGAAGTAGTTGAAGACCAGTTCCGTAATCAGGCAGGAAAAGATTATGCTGCTTCCAGAGGAGAATATCTGAATGGTATTGTTATGGCAAATTATTTAGGATTTGAATTTATAGATGCAGCAGAAGTAATTTTCTTTAAAGAAAATGGAGAATTTGACGCAGAAAAAACTCATAAAATATTATCAGAACGATTGGAATATGTGGATCATGCAGTAATACCAGGATTTTATGGATCATTGCCAGATGGAAGAGTAAAGACATTTTCCAGAGGAGGATCAGATATTACAGGATCAATTGTTGCAAAAGCAGTAGATGCAAATTTATACGAGAACTGGACAGATGTTTCAGGATTCCTTGTAGCAGATCCAAGGATTGTAAAGCATCCTCGTGTCATTTCCACCATTACGTATCGGGAATTGAGAGAGTTGTCTTATATGGGAGCAACCGTTCTTCATGAAGATGCCATTTTCCCAGTTAGAGAAGCTGGTATTCCGATTAATATTCGAAATACAAATGCTCCAGATGACAGAGGAACAATGATCGTGGAAAATACATGCAGCAAGCCAAAGTATACGATTACAGGTATTGCAGGAAAGAAGGGATTTGTTGCTGTCAATATTGAAAAAGATATGATGAATTCTGAGATTGGGTTTGGAAGAAAAGTATTGCAGGTATTTGAGGATAAGGGAATTTCTTTTGAACATATGCCTTCAGGAATTGATACAATGACAATATTTGTGCATCAAGACGAGTTTGAAGAAAAAGAACAGGCAGTATTATCAGGTATTCATCGTCTTGCGAAGCCAGACCATATTGAATTAGAGTCGGATTTAGCATTAATTGCCGTAGTTGGCCGTGGTATGCGTTCAACAAGAGGAACGGCAGGAAGAATTTTTGCAGCATTAGCACATGCTCATATTAATGTAAAGATGATCGATCAAGGTTCTAGTGAGCTGAATATTATTATTGGTGTAAAGAATTCTGATTTTGAAACAGCAATTAATGCTATTTATGATATTTTTGTATTATCACAGCTGTAATGAGAAGTTAGAGAATTCAAAAATGCGTCTTGATTTGGTAATAAAATCCATCTCAAGACGCATTTTTATTATGCTTTCCCAGAATAGAAATTGTTTTTTAAATGGCGTACTGCAAAAAATAAAAATAACAATATGATAAGAAACTGAATCCCAATGCTAAATTGAATCCAGTATTCAATGATAATGTTTGAATCATAAAATTGAGGATAATGAAGCAGTTCTAATAATATGTCTGGGTTTCCAGCCTGACGATTCATAATATAATAAAATGTAATGGCAGGATTCAAAATCAAACAATAAGAAGAAAGGGAAAGGGGAGTTTGAAATGTTGGAGCTGTTGTTTCGGAAAACAGCGTCGGGAATTCATTTAAAAATAATGTCCCGATAAAAAGAAAAAGCACAAATCCATAACTTATGACAGTGGAGGTCGTTGTGTGCCGAAAATAAGAAGAGAAACAAATGCTGGAACTCCCAATATAAATGGCACTAAATAACATATATCCAAGCAATAAAGCTAGGTCAGATACTTGAATTCCTCCATAGATAAACACAAGTGAAAGTACAGGAAGACTGGAAATAATAAACAAAAAAATTGTAGTTAAACTGGCCATTAACTTGCCAAGGATTAATGTAGTAGGAGTAATGTTTGTGCTAAGCATTGCATCCAATGTACGTCGTTCTCGTTCCCCAGATATTGCGGCAGCTGCTTGTCCTGGAATAATTAATACTAATAAAAGAAATTCAATTGTGGCAATCATAATATAGAGCTGAAGCATGGCAGAGTATTCTGCAGAACCATTAAAATGCATATCATTGACGATATAAGAAAGACGGCTGATACCTACAAGAGCCAAAATAATATTAAATATAACAATAATGGCAAGGATACGGATAGAACGATAAGTACTCCTTATTTCTTTTTCGTAAACGGGGTTTCGAAACATTAATTTTCCTCCTCTTCACCGATTAATTGTAAAAATAAAGTATCTAAGTCCCCTTCTTCTCGATGAAATGACTGGATTAATACATTTCCATCGATTAATTGTTTTAGAAGAAGGGATTCGTCTTGAGCATTTCCAGTAAATGTAATCTGAATGTGAGATTGATCGATGGAAATAGTTTTTACTAATGGATGTTGTTTTAAAATTTGCACAGCTGTTTCAATGCCGCTATATACGAAAATAGAAAGAGGATTAGTTTTATTTACATTTCGCAATACATCGGATAAGGAGCCTTGCAGTAGAAATTTACCTGATTGTAGGATCCCTATATGTGTGCATATATAGGATAGTTCATTTAAGTTATGAGAACTGAGTAAAATGGCAACTCCTTCTTCAGAAAATTGTCTGAGGATGGAGCGAAGCAAATTGCGATTATGAGGATCTAGTCCAGAGGTAGGTTCATCCAATAGGAGAAAATGCGGCGAGTGAATCATAACTCGAGCTAAACAGAGACGCTGTTGCATGCCACGGGAGAGATCCTCCACAAAAGAATCAGAGTAGTCCAGCAGATCGACCATCTCTAAAAGCTCAGTCCAGCGATTTCTGGCTTTCAACCCATATAATCCGTGTGCGGAAGCAAAAAATTCCATATATTCGTGTACCTTTAGATTATTATAAATACCAAAGAAATCTGGCATAAATCCTACCTGCTGTTTTAAAAGTTTACGATTATGCAGTAGATCGATATTGTTATATATGGCGCTTCCAGAATTAGCTGGAATTAGTCCAGAAAGAATACGCATGGTAGTTGTCTTTCCAGCGCCATTTCTGCCGATTAAACCAAAAATTTCTCCTGGAACAAGCTGAAAACTAATTCCATTTAACGCTCGGATATTGCCATATGATTTATAAAGCTGATTAATTGTTAACATTATCAACATCTCCTATTGCGGTAATTCTTGGAAGACGGGCGTAATTATCTTCTGTGTAATACTGGATAAGTAAGCTGTTTTCTGAAGTAATATAATTTTCCAATTCTTCCTTTTTAAAATAGGTTTTACCTGGATAAACTTGTTCGTACTTATTTTTATTCCAAAAATAAATTTTAGAAACATAAGAAGTTGAACTACCAGAATTTGGGAATGATAATTCCAATTGGTCAATCGTACAATCCTGAGGAATATCGTAACGTACAGTAGCGAAATGACTGTATATGGATTCTTCATCTTCGGAAAAATCACCAGAAATTTTATGAGCCTTGGCTGGAAGGGAGGTATAATATTCTTTTCCCATACTATTCGTAGTTAAAGAAATTGGAACAGAAACAAGGGTTAATCCATTCATTGTATAATCGGTATCAAACTGGAAACTGGCCGTATTGTTTGTAAATCCAATTAAATATCCCATATTCTGATTAGAAAGATTGCACTTTTCCAGATAATAGTAGAGTAAGTTCAGTTTCATATCTGTATAAGAAACGGATGCAGATGGATTAGAAACAATAGGTTTTAATATGCTGGGATCAGGAGGCTGGTAACCAGCGGAGGCATTCATTTGACTATCACAATCTTCTAGTGTAACTGATGTATCGTTTGGGAAGTCTCCAATACGCACAAAATAACCAGGTAAAGCCAGAATTGCATGACTTAAATCAGTGTCTAATTGATTGGATAAGACGCCCGACACAGAATTATCATAGTATGTGACATAGCCAGAGACTAACTGATCTTGCGACAATGTAGATGTCTTTTCTAGTTGAAAATTACGCATATTAAAGGCAACGAGATTATGAAATGTAAGTAAATAATCAGACTCCCTATAGTCGATATGAATTTGGTGATTGCCAAATGTTCCATTGGAAGGAACGGTAAAGGAAGAGGATGTCTGTAATGGAATTAAATGATAACTATTATCAATAGAAACCGAATAAGTACGGTTATAAGGTGCTTGGATTCCTGTAAATATGGATTCTTGTACCGTGTTATCTTTGTATTGTTGAATACTTACATAATTTAAAAATGGATGAGAAAACCGAGTGTTACTGCCAAATAAGAAAATAATACCTGCTACTAAAATGGAGATTATTGGTAAAGCAAAACAGAAACACTGAGTGAGATCTCGTTTCTTTAACTGATAGTAAACAACTGGAAGTAAAATAAATAAGTATACTACAAGTATAAATCCATATAATAAAAGATTAACATTGGTTGTAGCCTGAACTTGAGAAGTTAGAGCAGCGGCTTCATTTTCTAGTGAATGAAGAATGCTAAAAGGTGGTTGTTCTAAATTCTGAAGCAGATCGTGGCCAAATAACGTCTCAATAAAAGTATCTTGCAGGAGCTGGTTGTTGATAAAAAAAGAGCCAATGGAAGTAAGGGAAAACGAGGATGTAAAAAAATAGCCGTTTCCATAAGAATATTTGGTTAAGGTTGCATAATCTAATTCAGAAATTGTAGTATAAGATACATCCAAAGAAGAAGATGGAAGCAGTAGATCAGAAGACTCTACTTGTGTACCAAGCAAAAGAATTCCACCATGGTATACCCATTCTCTCAGACTTTCTAGTTGCGTTTCATATAGAGAAGAAAGTGAGAAATCGTCAATAATAATGCAGTCAAAGCTGTCGAGCATTCGAAAATCAGAAGATAGTTCCTCCTTTGATAGTGCATGAGAATAACATTCTAAATCGAAATTAGTTAAGTTCAATTGGTTCAAATAATTAAGAGTGTCAGGACTATCTGATAAGGTGCCTAAAAAAATGTGAGAATCTTCTGTTGGCTGAGGAAATGAATAATTGAGCACGATATGCTCAGGGGGATTCTGAGAATTATAGATTGAAACAGAAATTCTCTCCTCTGAAGTGGAAAGAGGAACGCAAAATGTTACACGTACCGTTCCTGGAGAACTAGGGTAAGGCTTTCGATATAAGTAACGATCATTCGTATTAGTAGGGACGTTCAGCTCAACTTCACCTCCTGAGGCAGCGTACCCATTCTTTATGGTAATCGTAATAGGGGTGTAGCGACCTGGATTAATATAATTGCCGTAGCCCACCTCGGCCTCGATGGAGTCTGATGACCATGTATTAGCATAGCTGTGAAGTGGAATGCAAGTCCATATGAATAAAATGCAAGAAATAATATATCGTTTCATAGAATACTCCTAGGATGAAAAAGGTTGTTTTTGATTAGAAGGAATAGTAGGAAGCACTACTTTAAAAATCGTTCCATTTAAACTGCTTTCGGCGGTAATTGTACCACTGTGAACATCAACGATATTTTTGGCTATGGCCAAGCCAAGTCCTGTACCTCCTGTCTGTGTGGAACGAGATTGCTCCATACGATAAAATTTTTCAAATATTGTATTTAACTCGTTAGCTGGAATAATGCTACCAAAGTTGATGACCTGAATGGTAACAACTTGTTCTTGTGCAGTTAAAATAACATTGATCATTTTACCATCATTTCCATATTTGACTGCGTTGTTAAGCAGATTGTCAAATAAGCGAGCTAATAATGTACCATCTCCAATGATGATTTTAGATGCTACATTCGTATTATAATTATATTGTAAATGATTCTGTTCGAAAATAGGATAGAATTCATCTAAAAGTTGTTCTAATAAATTAACAATATCTAGTTCAGCCATTTTGGCAGTAATTTTGCCATATCCTAAGCTAGTAAAGCCAAATAAGTCCTCAATGAGAACTTGAAGATGACAAGATTTCTGATAGGCGATGGAAAGATATTTTTTCCGCATTGTCTCATCTAAAGGGCGGTTGCTGGATAATAGTTCTAGATACCCAATAATAGAGGTAAGAGGAGTACGCAGATCATGTGCAACATTGGTGATTAAGTCATTCTTCGTTCGTTCTGCTTCTCGCTCCCGTTCCATAAGGGTACGAACTTGTTCTGCCATTTGGTTGAGTTCCATTGCCATTTGAGAAAGTTCATTATCCCCTTCTATATCCACCGTAGTAGTAAGATCACCATTAGAAATTTTATGCATTGCTGTGGAAAGTTTTTGCATATATTGGACTTGACGATGCTGCATAAGGGCAAAGGAAAAACTAAAAATAAGTATTCCGATTAAAATATAAAGTAAAGTTAAAAACAACATTGTTTTGTCATTTGCCTGTAAAACTATGTTTTCGTATCCCAGATCTTCTATAAGACCATTTACTAGTTTAATACTAACAATAAGAAGAAGGTCTAGAACACAGGCCAGCATTGTACTAAGAATAATATGTACAAATAATCTTCCATGGAAACTATATATAATACTACTTTTCAATTTTATATCCAACTCCCCATACAGTAGTTATAATCTTATTTGTTCGGTCTTCATCGTGGATTTTACTGCGTAATCGGCGAATATGTACCATAACGGTATTATTGGCTTCATAAACTCGTTCGTGCCATACCCTTTGAAAGATTTCAGCGGTACTGAAGACTTTTCCAGCATTGGAAGCAAGTAAATATAAAATATCAAACTCTAACGGAGTTAGTTTGATTTCTTCCTTCTCTAATAGAACTTTATGAGTTGATTTATTAATAATTAGTCCATGACAACAAATTTCATCTGGATTTTCAAAAAAAGAGTTAGATGGATTTAATTCTGTGTAGCGGCGTAATTGAGACTTTACACGTGCAGTGAGTTCCAATGGATTAAACGGTTTTGTAATATAATCATCTGCTCCAGTATTTAAACCGAAAATCTTATCTAAGTCTGTTGTCTTTGCACTTAAAAATATAATTGGTATATTGTTAGTCTTACGGATCTCACGACACATTTCTAATCCATCCATTCCTGGCATCATAATATCTAAAATGGCAAGATGAATTGTATTGTGTTCAAGCAGTTCTAGTCCATTGGCTGCATTGTAGGCACAATAAACTTGATATCCTTCTCCACTTAAGTAAATTTCGATTAATTCTGCAATTTCTTTTTCATCATCTACTACAAGTATATTGGCTTTTGGCATAAATTCCTCCTAATTGGTCATAATTAGATAAAGTTTCACAATATTTAATGTATATAGTGTAACGTTTTTGATAAAAAATGTCAATTGTAAAATGATTAACATTCTCTTACATTTTTGTCACATTAAAAATAGAAGCTCAATACATAAGAAAAATTAAAAAGAATTACTGTAGTGTTTGCATAAAAAAACAAGCAAAAAATTATGAAAATTAGATATATTTTTTTTGAAAAACCTCTTGCAATATTATTTTTTATAAGGTATAATAACAGGCGTTGTGACATGATAGCAAAGAAGCGTGAGGTTGCTGCCCAAATGTGGCAGGTGTTCCGTGGAGCGAATGTCAAGTTATGAAACTGGCGACAAGTCACTGTACAATATAAGAAGATCTGCACATTGCAGGGATGACATGCGTGAAAAAGAAGATACGCATGGGTAAGTGTACAGTCACCGCTTGTCGTACTGAAAAAGTGCGAAAAGGAGGCGACTTTTTTTATGGCAAGTCAAGTAATGAGAATCACATTAAAGGCTTATGATCATCAGTTAGTAGATCAGTCTGCTGGAAAGATTATTGAGACTGTAAAGAAAACAGGTTCTAAGGTGAGCGGACCAGTTCCGTTGCCAACAAAGAAGGAAGTAGTAACAATTCTTCGTGCCGTACACAAGTACAAAGATTCCAGAGAGCAGTTCGAACAGAGAACACATAAGAGATTGATCGATATCATTACACCAACCCAAAAGACGGTTGATGCATTATCTCGTTTAGAGATGCCAGCTGGTGTATATATTGATATTAAGATGAAGAATAAGTAAAATGATTCATTGATGAAGAAATTATCCAGAATTGGTTGATATAGAAGTAACGTTTTTTGTTCCACTTATGTCCGCTGTTCTAGGATGATTGGGATGTATTCCTAATCCGCTGTAGATTCACAGGAGGTAAAAGAATGAAGAAAGCAATTTTAGCAACAAAAGTCGGAATGACACAGATTTTCGATGAAAATGGTATTCTCGTACCAGTTACTGTATTGCAGGCAGGTCCATGTGTGGTAACACAGGTTAAGACAGTTGAAAACGATGGATACAGTGCAGTACAGGTTGGCTTTGTTGATAAGCGTGAAAAGCTTGTAAACAAACCAGTTAAGGGTCACTTTGATAAGGCTGGCGTTTCTTACAAGAGATTTGTAAGAGAATTCAGACTGGAAGATGCTGAAAACTACAATGTAAAAGATGAAATTAAGGTTGATGTTTTTGCAGCTGGAGATAAGATTGATGCAACTGCAATTTCCAAAGGTAAAGGCTTCCAGGGTGCTATTAAGAGACACGGACAGTCCAGAGGACCTATGGCTCATGGTTCTAAGTTCCATCGTCATGCAGGTTCCAATGGTTCTGCAACAAGTCCAGGTAAAGTATTCAAAGGTAAGAAGATGCCAGGTCGTATGGGTGGTGTAAAAGTTACAATCCAGAATCTGGAAGTTGTACGCGTAGATGCAGATAACAACTTACTTTTAATCAAGGGTGCAGTACCAGGATCAAAGAAGTGCTTAGTAACTGTAAAGAATTCTGTAAAGGCCTAATGAAGCGAAAGGAGGACCACACAGATGTCAAAAGTATCTGTTTACAATATGCAAGGTGCACAGGTTGGCGAATTAGAGCTTAACGATGCAGTATTCGGAGTAGAAGTAAACGAACATCTCGTTAAGATGGCAGTAACAAGCCAGCTTGCAAATAAGCGTCAAGGAACTCAGAAAGCAAAGACACGTTCTGAAGTATCTGGCGGTGGAAGAAAGCCATGGAGACAGAAAGGAACTGGTCATGCAAGACAAGGTTCTATTAGAGCTCCACAGTGGACAGGCGGCGGAGTTGTATTCGCTCCAGTTCCAAGAGACTATTCTTTCAAATTAAATAAGAAGGAAAAGAGAGCTGCTCTTAAGTCTGTATTGACAAGCAGAGTAAATGAAAATAAGTTCATCGTATTAGATGAGTTAACATTAGATGAAATTAAGACAAAGAAGTTTGTAGAAGTAATGAATAACTTAAAAGTTGCTAAGGCTTTAGTTGTTACAGATGGTACAGATAAGAATGTTGTTCTTTCTGCAAGAAATCTGAAAAATATCAAGACAGCTTCTACTAACACAATCAATGTATACGATATCTTAAAATATGATACCGTAGTTGCTACTAAGGCAGCTGTTGCAACAATCGAGGAGGTGTATGCATAATGGCTAACGTACAATACTATGATGTTATTCTGAAGCCAGTAATCACTGAGAAGAGCATGGACGCTATGGCTGAAAAGAAGTATACCTTTCTTGTTCATCCAGAAGCAACAAAGAACATGATTGCTGAAGCAGTTGAAAAAATGTTCCCTGGCACAAAGGTTGCTAAGGTAAATACCATGAATTTAGATGGTAAGACAAAGAGAAGAGGCCGTTCTGTTGGTAAGACAGCAAAGACAAAAAAAGCAATTGTTCAGTTAACAGCTGAAAGCGAAGATATCCAGATTTTTGAAGGCCTGTAAGACGCAGCCAGTTCGTGGCTGTGCATTAAACGCAACAAAAGCGTGATAATAAATTAGAAAAGGAGAATTTATCATGGGAATCAAAAAATATAACCCATATACACCTTCTAGAAGACAGATGACAGGTTCTGATTTCTCCGAAATCACAAGTACAACTCCTGAAAAATCGTTAACTGTATCTTTAAAGAAGAATGCAGGCCGTAACAACCAAGGTAAAATTACTGTAAGACACCAAGGTGGCGGTTCTAGAAGAAAATATAGAATTATTGATTTTAAGAGAAACAAAGATGGAATTCCAGCAATTGTTAAATCCATCGAATACGATCCAAATAGAACAGCAAACATCGCTTTAATCTGCTATGCAGATGGACAGAAAGCATACATCTTAGCTCCAGAAGGATTAAAGGTTGGTATGAAGGTTGTAAGTGGTGTAGAAGCAGAAGCAAAGATTGGTAACTGCTTACCATTATCCGAAATTCCAGTAGGTGCTCAGATTCACAACATCGAATTATATCCAGGTGCAGGAGCACAGTTAGTTCGTTCCGCTGGTGTTGCAGCGCAGTTAATGGCTAAGGAAGGTAAGTATGCTACATTGAGATTACCATCTGGTGAAATGAGAATGGTTCCAATCAATTGCCGTGCAACAATTGGTGTTGTAGGTAATGGAGAACACTCCCTGATTAACATTGGTAAGGCTGGACGTAAGCGTCATATGGGCATTCGTCCTACTGTTCGTGGTTCTGTTATGAATCCTAATGACCATCCACATGGTGGTGGTGAAGGTAAGACTGGTATTGGTCGTCCAGGTCCATGTACACCTTGGGGCAAGCCAGCACTTGGATTAAAGACAAGAAAGAAAAACAAACAGTCCAATAAGTTAATCATTAGAAGAAAAGACGGAAGAGCAATAAAATAATTGATTATGCTCAGAAAATTTTGAACAGTTTATAAGGAGGTTAGAACCTATGGCTCGCTCACTGAAAAAAGGACCATTTGCTGATGCACATTTATTAAAGAAGGTTGATGCAATGAACGCAGCAGGACAAAAGCAGGTAATTAAGACTTGGTCTCGTCGTTCTACAATCTTCCCACAAATGGTTGGACATACAATCGCAGTTCATGATGGTAGAAAGCATGTTCCAGTATATATCACAGAAGATATGGTTGGACATAAGCTTGGAGAATTCGTAGCTACCAGAACTTATAGAGGTCATGGAAAAGACGAAAAGAAATCAAAACGCTAATTTGGAACGTATTTGAAAGGAGGTAACAAAAGTCATGGCAAAAGGACATAGATCCCAGATTAAGAGAGAAAGAAATGCACAGAAGGACACAAGACCATCTGCAAAGTTATCTTATGCAAGAGTTTCTGTCCAGAAGGCATGTTTTGTATTAGATGCCATTAGAGGCAAGGATGTTACAACTGCACTTGGTATTGTAACTTACAATCCTAGATATGCTTCATCTTTAATAAAGAAGTTATTAGAGTCAGCAATTGCAAACGCTGAAAACAACAACGGAATGCATGCAGAGAACCTTTATGTAGAGGAATGCTACGCAAATAAGGGACCAACAATGAAGAGAATCAGACCGAGAGCACAGGGTAGAGCTTATCGTATTGAAAAGAGAATGAGCCATATCACAATCGTGCTGAATGAAAGATAAAAGGAGGGCATTATGGGACAAAAAGTTAATCCTCATGGCATCAGAGTCGGCGTAATCAAAGATTGGGATTCCAAGTGGTATGCTGAAGCTGATTTCGCAGACAATCTTGTAGAAGATTATAATATTAGAAAGTTCTTAAAAAAGAGATTATACAGTGCCGGCATCTCCAAGATCGAAATCGAAAGAGCTGCTGATCGTGTAAAAGTTATTATTTATACAGCTAAGCCAGGTGTAGTAATTGGTAAAGGCGGAGCTGAAATTGAAAAGTTAAAAGCAGAAGCTTCTAAGTTAACAGATAAGAAGTTATTTGTAGATATTAAAGAAGTAAAGAGACCAGATAAGGACGCTCAGTTAGTAGCTGAAAATATTGCTGCTCAGTTGGAAAATCGTATTTCCTTCCGTCGTGCAATGAAGTCCACAATGTCTAGAACAATGAAAGCAGGAGCTCTTGGTATTAAGACTGCTGTTTCTGGACGTCTGGCAGGTGCAGATATGGCTCGTACAGAATTCTACAGCGAGGGAACAATCCCGTTGCAGACATTGAGAGCTGATATTGATTATGGTTTCGCTGAAGCAGATACAACCTACGGTAAGTTAGGTGTTAAGGTTTGGATCTACAAAGGCGAAGTTCTTCCAACAAAGTCTAATAAGGAAGGGAGCGATAAATAATGTTAATGCCTAAGAGAGTAAAGCGTCGTAAGCAGTTCCGTGGAACGATGACCGGTAAGGCTATGAGAGGTAACACAATTTCTAATGGTGAATACGGTATTGTCGCTTTAGAGCCAGCATGGATTAAATCCAATCAGATTGAAGCTGCCCGTATTGCTATGACACGTTATATCAAGCGTGGTGGTAAGGTTTGGATTAAGATTTTCCCAGATAAACCAGTAACAACAAAACCAGCTGAAACACGTATGGGTTCCGGTAAAGGTTCCCTGGAATACTGGGTAGCAGTCGTTAAGCCAGGTCGTGTAATGTTTGAGATCTCTGGAGTTTCTGAAGAGGTAGCGAGAGAAGCATTACGTCTTGCAACACACAAGTTACCAGTAAAATGTAAAGTAGTTTCTCGCGCAGACTTAGAAGGCGGTGATAACAGTGAAAATTAATAAGTATGTAGAAGATTTAAAGACGAAATCAGCTACAGAATTACAGGAAGAATTAGTAGCTGCTAAGAAGGAACTTTTTAATTTAAGATTCCAGAATGCGACCAATCAATTGGATAATACAAGTAGAATTAAGGAAGTTCGTAAGAACATTGCCAGAATTCAGACAATTATCACAGAAAAGGCGCAGTAAGATGAACCTTTAGCGTTCGATTCGTTGAAAACAACACGAAAGGAGTAACGGTTGTGGAAGAAAGAAATCTTAGAAAAATCCGTACAGGTAAAGTAATCAGCGACAAGATGGATAAGACGATTGTAGTTGCTGTTCAGGATAATGTAAAGCATCCGGTTATTGGTAAGATCGTTAAGAGAACTTACAAGTTAAAGGCTCATGACGAAGAAAATACCTGCAAAATCGGTGATACTGTAAGAGTAATGGAGACAAGACCTCTGTCTAAGGATAAGAGATGGAGATTAGTTGAAATTATTGAAAGAGCAAAATAATTTTTTTTAGCAGAATATTGCGTTTCGCAACATTTGTTATATAGATAGAAATGCAGATAAATCCGTATAAATCTGGTTTTCAATCCAGAGTTCGATGAAAGGAGTCTAGGCATGATTCAGCAGGAAAGCAGATTAAAAGTTGCTGATAATACTGGTGCAAAGGAATTACTTTGTATCCGTGTTATGGGCGGATCTACAAGAAGATATGCAAATATCGGTGATGTCATTGTTGCTTCTGTTAAGGATGCAACACCAGGCGGTGTTGTAAAGAAGGGCGATGTTGTAAAAGCCGTTGTTGTGCGTACAGTAAAAGGTGCTCGTCGTAAAGACGGTTCTTATATTAAGTTCGATGAAAATGCAGCAGTTATCATCAAGGAAGACAAGAACCCAAGAGGAACTCGTATTTTTGGACCTGTAGCAAGAGAGTTAAGAGAAAAGCAGTTCATGAAGATCGTATCTCTCGCTCCAGAAGTATTATAAGGAGGGTGTAAACTGTGGCTAACAAGATCAAGAAGGGTGATACAGTAAAGGTTATCACTGGTAAAGACAAAGATAGAGAAGGCAAGGTATTGTCTGTTGATATGAAGAACCACAAAGTACTTGTTGAAGGCGTAAATATGGTAACGAAGCATACAAAGCCAAGCGCTCAGAATCAGCAAGGTGGTATTGTAAGTAAGGAAGCTCCAATTGACATCTCTAATGTAATGTACAGCGCAAAAGGTCAGGCTGTAAGAGTTGGATTCGCAGTAAAGGATGGCAAGAAGGTTCGTATTAATAAGAAAACTGGCGAAGCAATCGATTAATTGAGAGAGGAGGTTCAAACGTGAGTAGATTAAAAGACGCTTATAAGAATGAGATCGTAGATGCTATGATCAAGAAATTTGGTTATAAGAATATCATGGAAGTTCCAAAGTTGGATAAAGTTGTCATCAACATGGGTGTTGGTGAAGCAAAAGAAAACGCAAAACTTCTGGATGCTGCTGTTAAGGAATTGGAAACAATTGCTGGACAGAAGGTTGTTACAACAAAGGCAAAGAAATCTGTTGCTAACTTCAAGATCAGAGAGGGTATGCCAATCGGATGTAAAGTAACATTACGTGGTGAAAAGATGTATGAATTTGTAGATCGTCTGATTAACCTGGCATTGCCACGAGTACGTGACTTTAGAGGTGTTAGCGCGAATTCCTTCGATGGAAGAGGTAACTATGCATTAGGTATTAAAGAACAGTTGATCTTCCCTGAAATCGAGTATGATAAGGTTGATAAGACCAGAGGTATGGACGTAATTTTCGTTACTACCGCTAAGACTGATGAGGAAGCTCGTGAATTACTGAGATTATTTAATATGCCATTTCAAAAATAGTTAGGAGGAAAGTTTCATGGCTAAAACTTCAATGAAAGTAAAACAGTCACGTAAGGCAAAGTTTTCCACTCAGGAATACAATCGTTGCAGAATCTGCGGACGTCCACATGCTTACTTAAGAAAGTATGGAATTTGCAGAATTTGTTTCCGTGAATTAGCATATAAGGGACAGATTCCTGGTGTAAAGAAAGCAAGCTGGTAAGCCGGTGCCACAATCTATAAGAAGGAGGACAACTTAAATGACAATGAGCGATCCAATTGCAGATATGCTTACAAGAATTCGTAATGCAAATACTGCAAAGCATGATACAGTAGATATCCCAGCATCTAAGATGAAAATCGCAATTGCAGACATCCTTTTAAAGGAAGGCTATATTGCAAAGTATGATATCGTAGAAGACGGTAATTTTAAGACAATTCGTGTGACATTAAAGTATGGTGCAGACAAGAATGAAAGAATCATTACAGGTCTGAAGAGAATTTCCAAACCAGGTCTTCGTGTATACGCAAGCACACAAGATCTTCCAAAAGTACTGGGTGGTTTAGGTGTTGCAATCATCTCTACAAACCAGGGCGTTTTAACGGATAAAGAAGCTAGAAAGCTGAATGTAGGTGGAGAAGTATTAGCGTTTGTTTGGTAATTCCAAGAGCGCAATTTGAGTGGAAACAAGTGTGGCAGGTGACATAGAACGAATAGTTCCAACCGCCATAAACTGTTTCTCAGTTTATATATAAATTTAGAGTACAGTAAATAACTGACTCTCACTAAATAAATAGGAGGTACGGGCATGTCACGTATTGGAAGAATGCCAATCGCGGTTCCAGCAGATGTAACAGTTGAAATTGCAGAAAATAATAAAGTGACGGTAAAAGGTCCTAAGGGAACTTTGGAAAGAGTATTACCAGCAGAAATGCAAATCAAAAAAGATGGTAACGAAATCGTAGTTTCCAGACCAAATGATTTAAAGAAGATGAAATCTTTGCATGGTTTGACAAGAACTTTAATTAACAATATGATCATTGGTGTAACAAAGGGTTATGAAAAAGTTTTGGAAATCAATGGTGTTGGTTATAGAGGTGCAAAGCAAGGCAAGAAATTAGTTCTGAACTTAGGATATTCTCATCCAGTAGAAATGACTGATCCAGAAGGAATTGAAACAGTTATGGAAGGTCAGAACAAGATTATTGTTAAAGGTATTGATAAAGAAAAAGTTGGACAGTTTGCGGCTGAAATCAGAGAAAAGAGAGCTCCAGAACCATATAAGGGTAAGGGTATCAAGTATGCTGATGAGACAATCAGACGTAAAGTTGGTAAGACTGGTAAGAAATAATAAGGAGAGTGAGAAAGAATGGTTAGTAAGGTATCAAGAACGAGAGTTCGCCAAGAAAAGCATAGAAGATTGCGCAGACATATTAACGGTACGGCTGAAAGACCACGTTTGTCTGTATTTAGAAGCAATAATCATATGTATGCACAGATCATTGATGATACAGTTGGTAAAACACTGGTGTCAGCTTCTACTCTTCAAAAGGACGTTAAGGCTGAATTAGAAAAGACCAACGATGTAGCTGCTGCCGCTTACTTGGGTACAGTTATTGCAAAGAGAGCTTTAGACGCAGGAATCACAACAGTTGTTTATGATAGAGGTGGATTCATTTATCAAGGTAAGGTTCAGGCATTGGCAGATGCAGCCCGTGAGGCTGGTCTGAAATTCTAATCAAGGAGGAGAACAGATGAAACGTACAATTATTGATGCTAGTCAGTTAGAATTAGAAGAAAAAGTAGTATCAATCAAGCGTGTTACTAAGGTTGTTAAAGGTGGACGTAACTTCCGCTTCTCTGCTTTAGTTGTCGTTGGTGACAAGAACGGACACGTTGGCGCTGGTATGGGTAAGGCTGCTGAAATTCCTGAAGCGATCCGTAAGGGTAAGCAGGATGCTGAAAAGAAGCTGGTTGCTGTACCATTAGACGAAAATAAGAGTATTCCACATGATTTCATTGGAAAGTTTGGAAGTGCTTCTGTATTATTAAAGAGATCTCCAGAAGGTACTGGTGTTATCGCAGGTGGTCCTGCTCGTTCCGTATGTGAATTAGCTGGTTTAAAGAACATCCGTACAAAATGTTTGGGTTCTACAAATAAGCAGAACGTAGTATTAGCTACAATCAAAGGTTTGTCTAGCTTAAAGACTCCAGAAGAAGTTGCTAAGCTTCGCGGCAAGTCTGTAGAAGAGATTTTAGGCTAAGGAGGGACAAAATAATGGCTAATAAGTTAAAGATTACTTTAGTAAAATCACCAATCGGTGCCATTCCTAAGCATAGAAAGACGGTAGAAGCTCTTGGATTAAAGAAGCTTCACAAGACAGTGGAACTGCCAGATAACGATGCAGTAAGAGGTATGATTTGGCACGTAAAGCATTTAGTCAAAGTAGAAGAAATCTAAGAGACGATAGGAGGTGCAAGGAATGAATTTATCAAGTTTACAGGCAGCAGCAGGTTCTACACACAATGATAATTTCAGAAGAGGCCGTGGACACGGTTCAGGAAATGGAAAGACTGCAGGTAAGGGCCATAAAGGTCAGAAAGCTCGTAGTGGTGCTCCAAGACCAGGTTTTGAAGGTGGTCAGATGCCATTATATAGAAGAATTCCAAAGAGAGGATTCACAAATAGAAATACAAAAGAAATCGTTGCAATCAATGTGTCCGTATTAGACAAATTTGATAATGATACAGAAGTGACGGTTGATACATTAATCGAAGCTGGAATCATTAAGAATCCACGCGATGGTGTAAAGATTCTTGGAAATGGAGAACTTACCAAAAAGCTTACAGTAAAAGTAAATGCATTTAGTGAAAGTGCAAAAGCTAAGATTGAAGCAGCAGGTGGAAACGCAGAGGTGATCTAATGTTAAAAACGCTCCAGAACGCATTAAGAGTAAAAGATGTTCGTCGACGTCTTCTTTTCACGTTCTTAATGCTTGTTGTAGTGAGAATTGGTTCCCAACTGCCTGTTCCAGGAGTCGATCCAGATTACTTTGCAGATTTCTTTGAACAACATCAAGGAGACGCCTTTAATTTATTAAATTCTTTTACGGGCGGCTCCTTTGAAAATTTTTCTATTTTAGCATTGAGTATTAGTCCATATATTACATCTTCGATTATTATGCAGTTGATGACAATTGCGATTCCGAAATTGGAAGAGATGCAAAAAGATGGAGAAGAAGGCAGAAAGAAAATTGTAGAGTATACACGTTATTTGACGGTTGCATTAGCTTTAATTACAGCCATTGCAATGTCAATTGGTTTTGGAAGACAGGGATTACTGGAAAACTTTAATTGGCATAGTGTTGTAGTAGTTGTATTTACATTGACTGCTGGTAGTGCATTCCTGATGTGGTTGGGTGAACGAATTACAGATAAGGGAATTGGAAATGGTATTTCTCTAATTCTTTTAGTTAATATTTTATCTAGAATTCCAGATGATATTAAAACGATTTACGATAAATTTATTGCTCCAAGTAGCGTGGCAGCAGGAGTAGTAATTGCGATTATTGTAATTGCGATTCTGGTAGCGATTGTAGCATTTACAGTATTATTAAACAGTGCAGTTCGCAAAATTCCAGTACAATATTCTCAGAAGATGCAGGGACGCAGATTGATTGGAGGTCAGTCCAGTCATATTCCATTGAAGGTAAATACTGCGAATGTTATTCCAGTTATTTTTGCTTCTTCATTAATGTCTACCCCTATGATAATTGCTCAGTTCTTTACGGTTGATTATAGTACAATCGGCGGTAAGATCTTAACTTTTTTAAGCTCTAGTTCTTGGTTTCGACCAGAACGTCCATGGTATACATTGGGTGCATTAGTATATATAGCTTTGATTATTATTTTCGCATATTTCTATACTTCAATTACATTTAATCCATTGGAAATTGCGAATAATATGAAAAAACAGGGTGGTTTTATCCCAGGTATTCGTCCTGGAAAACCAACGTCTGATTATTTAAATAAAATATTAAATTATATTGTATTAATTGGTGCAGTTGGTCTGACAATTGTTGCAATTATTCCAATTATCCTGAGTGGTATTTTTAATATTACACGTATTTCGTTTATTGGAACCTCTTTAATTATTATTGTAGGTGTTATTCAGGAGACATTGAAACAGATTGAAACAAGAGTTGTTGCACGTGAATATGATAGTATTTTTTAAATAACGAAACGATATTGTCCGGAGGATTTTCCTGCGGACAATACGACTATTCAAGGGTTTTTATAGTGATTCAATTATTGGGGATTGTTGGGAATTTTTACAAAAGTTGCAGAGAAATTCTATACATAAATAGAAAGTTACAATGCACTTTTGATAAAAATAAATACAATTTTAAAAAAACTTTAAAATTGTAAAAAGAACTCAATAAGGAGGTTTTAGGATGAAGCTTATTATGCTGGGAGCTCCTGGTGCTGGAAAAGGTACACAGGCAAAGAAGATCGCAGAAAAGTACGGAATTCCTCATATTTCAACAGGAGATATTTTCCGTGCAAACATTAAGGAAGGTACTGAACTTGGAAAGAAAGCGAAAGAGTACATGGATCAGGGACTATTAGTTCCAGATGAATTAACTACGAACTTAGTAACAGATCGCGTTCAGCAGCCAGATTGTGAAAAGGGATATGTGCTAGACGGATTTCCAAGAACAATTCCACAGGCAGAGTGCTTAGATGCAGCTCTGAAAGAGATGGGAGCAAAGATTGATTACGCAATTAATGTGGATGTTCCAGATGAAAACATCATTAATCGTATGTCTGGCCGTCGTGCATGTGTAACATGTGGAGCTACATATCATATACAGTATGCTGCTCCAAAGGTAGAAAATGTTTGTGATACATGTGGAAGCAGTCTTGTATTGAGAGATGATGATAAGCCAGAAACAGTGAAGAAACGTCTGGATGTGTATCATGCACAGACTCAGCCGCTCATTGACTACTATCAGGCACAAGGGGCTTTAGTAAATGTAGATGGTACAAAAAATTTGGAAGACGTTTTTGCAGACATCGTAGCTATTTTAGGAGAGTAATACATGTCAGTATCAATTAAGTCTGAGAGAGAAATTAAATTAATGAAAGAAGCGGGAAGGCTTCTAGCAATCACTCATGACGAACTCAGCCGGGCATTAAAGCCCGGCATGAGTACATGGGAAATTGATCATTTAGGAGAAGAGATTATTCGCAGCTTTGGCTGTGTACCAAATTTTCTCCATTATAACGGATATCCTGCTTCTATCTGCGTGTCAGTAAATGATGAAGTAGTACATGGAATCCCTAGTAAAAAAAGAATTATTCAAGAAGGCGATATTGTCAGTTTGGATGCAGGTTTGATTTATAAGGGATATCATTCTGATGCTGCCAGAACTCATGCAATTGGAGAAATTAGCCCTGAAGCAGCAAAATTGATTCAGGTTACAAAAGAAAGTTTCTTTGAAGGTATTAAATTTGCAAAAGCCGGCAATCATTTACATGATATTTCGGCTGCAATTCAAAAATATGCAGAAAGTTTTGGATATGGAGTTGTTCGAGATCTGGTCGGACATGGCATCGGTACACATTTGCATGAAGATCCTGAAATTCCTAATTTCAAAGTAAAAGGTCGCGGAATTAAGCTTCGTCCAGGAATGACGTTGGCAATTGAGCCAATGATTACTGCTGGAGGATATGATGTAGAATGGCTGGACGATGGGTGGACGGTAGTAACCGTCGATGGCTCTTTGGCTGCTCATTATGAAAATACGGTTTTAATTACAGAAGGCGAACCAGAAATTCTAACAATTCAAAAAATACAGCTGAATGAATAGACAGTAGGTATTTTTAGTGATGAGGTGAAATTATGTTTGAAGTAGGATATTTGGTGAAATCTTTGGCAGGACATGATAAAGAAAGAATTTATGTCATAGTAAAAGAACAGGGCGAATATGTATATTTGGCAGATGGCAAATATCGCACCCTGTGTACACCAAAGAGAAAAAATAAAAAACATGTACAATTGATTCGCTGTCAGGATGAAAATTTGACCAGAAAACTCAATAATCAAGAACTGATTCAAGAA
Organism: Clostridiales bacterium CHKCI001; assembly: GCA_900045905.1. GTDB lineage: Bacteria > Bacillota > Clostridia > Lachnospirales > Lachnospiraceae > Fimimorpha. Next base: position 246,003 of record FCNS01000038.1, read on the forward strand.
GAAGAAATAAAACGATTTATAAAACAATATGTTCAATTGTCACAATCATAGGAGGTAGTTATGGCAAAGTCAGATGTAATCGAAGTAACTGGTACGGTATTAGAAAAATTACCAAATGCAATGTTTAAAGTAGAATTAGAGAATAAATATGTTGTGCTGGCACATATTAGCGGAAAGCTTCGTATGAATTATATTCGTATCTTGCCAGGAGATAAAGTAACAGTAGAAATGTCACCATATGATTTAACAAAGGGAAGAATTATTTGGAGAGATAAATAAGGATTTCCAAATAGGAGTGCATAGAATTTATGCAATAAAATTTATGCATAATAATGAAAATTTGCTTGACTTTTGATAAATACTGGTGTTATAATGATAGACGGACTTTTGTAAAGACGCCTTTTTTGGCGTATTCGTACCCTCTTTTTGGAGGATTTTGAAAGGAGAATATACTGTGAAAGTTAGATCATCAGTAAAGCCAATTTGCGAAAAGTGCAAAGTTATTAAGAGAAAGGGAAGCATCCGTGTGATCTGCGAAAACCCAAAGCATAAGCAGAGACAGGGTTAATCCTATAAGTTCAGACTATTTTCCAAAATTTTGGAGATAGCTATTGATTTTGATCGAGAAATCGGTTATAATCATCAATTGTGGCATTTGGCCACACAATAAAAAAGCAGTGAGGAACCGCCTGGCGGTGTTGTACTGCAAATAAACATGAAGAAGAATACTATTAATGGAGGTGTAACACACACATGGCTCGTATTTCAGGCGTTGATTTACCAAGAGAAAAACGTGTAGAAATTGGATTGACTTATATCTATGGAATTGGTAGAGTAAGTTCCAACAGAATTCTTGCGCAGGCCGGTGTAAATCCTGACACTCGTGTAAAGGATTTAACAGATGAAGAAGTTGCCAAGATTCGTGACGTAATCGATGAAACTCAATTGGTAGAAGGTGATTTACGTAGAGAAATCGCAATGAATATCAAGAGACTTCAGGAAATCGGTTGCTACAGAGGTATCCGTCATAGAAAAGGTTTACCTGTTCGTGGTCAGAAGACTAAGACGAATGCCAGAACTCGTAAGGGTCCAAAGAAGACTGTTGCGAATAAGAAGAAATAATTTGCAGAGTATCTTGTAACAATTAAGAATAGAAGAGAAAGTAGGTTAGTTTAATGGCTAAGAAAGTGTCAACAAAAAAAGTGACAAAGAAGCGTGTAAAGAAAAACGTTGAACGTGGACAGGCTCACATTCAGTCATCTTTTAACAATACAATCGTAACATTGACTGATACTCAAGGTAATGCATTATCTTGGGCAAGTGCAGGCGGTCTTGGATTTAGAGGTTCAAGGAAATCTACTCCATATGCAGCACAGATGGCTGCAGAAACTGCCACAAAAGCAGCTTTAGTACACGGATTAAAATCAGTAGATGTAATGGTAAAAGGCCCAGGTTCAGGCCGTGAAGCAGCGATTCGTGCCCTTCAGGCATGTGGTCTTGAAGTAACCAGTATCAAGGATGTGACACCAGTTCCACACAATGGTTGTCGTCCACCAAAGCGTAGAAGAGTATAATAGGAGGTGTATTAAAGATGGCAGTAAATAGAGTTCCTGTTCTTAAAAGATGCAGATCTCTTGATTTAGATCCAATTTACTTAGGTATTGACAAGAAATCCAATAGACAGTCCAAAAGAGCAAATAAGAAGATGAGTGAATATGGTCTTCAGTTAAGAGAAAAGCAGAAGGCTAAATTCATCTATGGTGTGTTAGAAAAGCCTTTCAGAAATTATTATAAAAAAGCAGAAAAGATGAATGGTATGGTTGGTGAAAACCTTATGATTCTTCTGGAACGCAGATTAGACAATGTTGTATTCCGTATGGGTCTCGCAAGAACTCGTCAGGAAGCAAGACAGATTGTAGATCATAAGCATGTATTAGTAAATGGTAAGTGTGTAAACATCCCATCTTACTTAATCAAAGCTGGTGATACAATTGAAATTAAAGAAAATAAGAAAGATTCCCAGAGATACAAGGATATATTAGAAACTACTTCTGCAAGACTTGTACCAGACTGGTTAGAAGTAAATCAGGAAACATTAAGCGGCGTTATTAAGGAATTACCATCTAGAGAAGCAATTGACGTTCCTGTGAATGAGATGCTCATTGTCGAATTATATTCTAAATAATAGATGGTAGTGAAACTCTGTACCCCAACCATCATAGCCGAAAAGGAGGGGCTTAATCGTGTTCGATTTTGAAAAACCGAAGATTGAAATTGTAGAGATATCTGAGGATAATAAATATGGAAGATTCGTTGTAGAGCCATTAGAAAGAGGCTACGGAACTACTCTTGGTAATTCATTAAGAAGAATTATGCTTTCTTCTTTACCAGGAGCAGCAGTAAGCCAGGTTAAGATTGATGGTGTATTACATGAATTTAGTGCGATTCCTGGTGTCAAGGAAGATGTTACAGAAATTATTATGAACATCAAGAGCTTGGCAATTAAAAATAATAGTGATACAAATGAAGCCAAAATCGCTTATATTGAATATGAGGGCGAAGGTGTTGTAACTGCAGCTGATATTCAGGCTGATCAGGATATCGAGATTATGAATCCTGATCAAGTGATTGCAACTTTGAGCGGCGGTCCTGATTGTAAGCTTTATATGGAGTTGACAATTACTCGTGGTCGTGGTTATGTAAGTGCAGATAAGAATAAAAATGATGAATTACCAATTGGTGTAATTGCAGTGGATTCTGTCTATACACCAATTGAGCGTGTGAATTTAACAGTAGAGAATACACGTGTTGGTCAGATTACCGATTATGATAAACTGACATTAGATGTATACACAAACGGCACATTAGCTCCAGATGAGGCAGTGAGTTTGGCTGCTAAGGTATTAAGTGAACATTTGAATTTATTTATTGATCTTTCTGAAAATGCTAAGACAGCAGAAGTCATGGTAGAAAAGGAAGACAATGAAAAAGAAAAAGTTCTGGAAATGAACATTGACGAACTGGAATTATCGGTTCGTTCCTATAATTGTTTAAAGAGAGCCGGTATTAATACGGTAGAGGAATTAACAAACAGAACTCCTGAAGATATGATGAAGGTCAGAAACTTAGGACGTAAGTCTTTAGAAGAAGTCCTTGCTAAACTGAAGGAATTAGGACTGCAGTTAAATCCGAGCGACGAATAAATTACCCGGAGGTGAAAACAGATCATGGCAGGATATAGAAAACTTGGAAGAAATTCCAATCAGAGAAAGGCTTTAATCAGAAGTCAGGTGACAAGCCTTTTATATAATGGTAAAATCGTTACAACCGAAGCAAAAGCTAAGGAAGTAAAGAAAGTTGCAGAAGGTCTGATTGCTCTCGCTGTAAAGGAAAAAGATAACTTTGAAACTGTTACAGTAACTGCAAAGGTTGCACGTAAAGACAAAGATGGTAAGAGAGTAAAAGAAGTTGTGGATGGAAAGAAAGTTACAGTATTTGATACAGTAGAAAAAGAAATCCAGAAGGATAAAGCTTCTAGACTTCATGCAAGAAGACAAATGCTTCGTGTATTCTATGGTGTAACAAAGGTTCCTACAGAAGCTGCTGGAAAGAAGAAAAACACAGTTGCTGTAGACATGCCAAAGAAGATGTTCGAAGAAATCGCACCTAAGTATGCAGATCGTAACGGCGGTTATACAAGAATCGTGAAGATTGGTCAGCGTAAAGGTGACGGTGCAATGGAAGTATTACTTGAGTTAGTATAACACATTCGTAATAAATTAAGGTTGTTGCATTGATAATTAAGATTATCAGGCAACAGCCTTTTTCTGAATATAAGAACAAAAGAACTGCTGAAACAGCAGTTCCTGAGTAAGATTATTGTGTGTGGTCAAAATCAAATCCGTCTTCGTCTTCTTCTACATTGGATTCTTCGGTGGAATAATCATCATCTTCTTCATATTCAGACATATGGACATTATCACCACCATAAAATTCCTTGCCAACGACACGAGATCTTCTGCGAGTTTCTTCTACTAAGTCGGACAACTCTCGTTTTACAATAAGAGGATCTTTAATATTTTCTAAGCGGACTTCTGGAGAAGCGTCAGCTTTTGCTTTCAATATGATGGTACCTGTTCCGAAAATTTTTTGAGCAATGCTTCGTTCCAAACAAATGTCTAGGACACGATAAAGAAGCAGTTCATCATAATGTGTGTTAAAAAAACCATGTTGGCTGTAGAGGCGCTCTTCGGTTAGTTCATATTTTGTGAAAGTAATTGGAAACCACATAAAATGCTTTCGATCTTTCCATATGATTTCTTCATTTAAGGAATTCTTCTTCATAAAAACCTCCGTTCTGGGTTCCAGTTATTGTTGTGGATTCCTTTTTATTATGGCATACAGTGAGTGAATTGTCAAATTGTATGGGGATGATGGTAGATTTCTTGTAGATAATTATCACTGTTTTATTAAAAATTGTTCTTTCGGATTTTATGTTACTTACTATCTATGGGAAAGAGAATAGGATAAAAAGTAGACAAATACGATAGAAAACAGAAGAATACGAAGAAACGAATTGGATAGCTTCTATATTGATTTTTCATAAAAAATGGCTTACAATAAAAGCGATTTTGAGAATGCTGGAGGAAATTATGAATCTAATAAAAATAGCCAAATTAATTTTTGAGTATGCAAAGTATGGAGAAGACGGAAGCGTTGTAGGGACAAGCAGAGCGATTGATAATGTTTCAATTGATATCGAAAAAGGCAGTTTTGTGGCTGTTTTAGGTCATAATGGCTCTGGTAAATCCACGCTTGCAAAACATTTAAATGCAATTTTACTTCCAACAGAGGGAACTGTTTGGATTGGAGAAGATGATACGAAGAATCCAGATGCACTTTGGGATATTCGTCAGCGTGCTGGAATGGTATTTCAGAATCCAGACAATCAGATTATCGCCAATGTTGTGGAGGAAGATGTAGCGTTTGGTCCTGAAAATATTGGTGTACCGACGAGGGATATTTGGAGGCGAGTGGATGAAAGTTTAAAAGCAGTTGGAATGACCGCTTTTCGTAAAAAATCTCCGAATAAATTGTCTGGGGGACAAAAGCAGCGTGTTGCGATTGCAGGCGTTATGGCTATGAAACCAGATTGTATTATTTTAGATGAACCGACAGCAATGTTAGATCCGCATGGACGAGAAGATGTGATTCGTACTGTGCATGAGTTAAATAAACAAGAAAACATTACTGTTGTATTGATTACGCATTATATGGAAGAAGTAATTGATGCGGATCGTATTATTGTAATGGACGAGGGAAAAGTAGTAATGGATGGAACACCAAAGGAGATCTTTTCGAAAGTAGATCAACTAAAGAAATATCGCTTGGATGTTCCACAGGTGACTGAGCTTGCCTATGAATTAAAAAAGGAAGGAGTTCCGTTAGAAGATGGTATTTTGACCATTGAGGAGTTGGTAGATGCGTTATGTCAATAAAGTTAGAACATGTCAATTATATTTATGAACCAGATACTGCATTTCCAGTTCATGCAACGGATGATGTAAGCTTAGAGATTCATGATGGAGAATTTATTGCATTGATTGGCCATACTGGTTCCGGAAAATCTACGTTAATTCAGCATTTAAATGGTTTGATTCATCCAACAAGCGGAACCATCTATTATAATGGAAAAAATATTGCAGATGCAGATTTTTCTATGAAAGAACTCAGAAGTAAAGTCGGATTAGTATTTCAATATCCAGAACATCAATTATTTGAAATGGATGTATTTACGGATGTATGTTTTGGACCAAAAAACTTAGGATTATCCGAAGAAGAGATTGAACAACGTGCGAAAGATGCATTAGAAATGGTTGGATTAGATGAATCTTATTATAAACAATCTCCATTTGAGTTATCAGGGGGACAGAAACGAAGGGTTGCGATTGCAGGAGTGCTTGCAATGAAACCAGAAGTGTTGATTTTGGATGAGCCAACCGCAGGGTTGGATCCAAAGGGAAGAGATGAAATTTTAGATCAAGTGGCATGGTTGCATAAAAACAGTCATATGACGATAATTTTAGTTTCTCATAGTATGGAAGATGTAGCACGTTATGCACAGCGCCTGATTGTAATGAATAAAGGAAAAGTAATGTTTGATGCCACTCCCGTAGAAGTATTTCGGCATTACAAAGAATTAGAGACAATGGGGTTAGCCGCTCCACAAGTCACTTATATCGCTCATGCATTAAAAGAACATGGACTAGATATTAATACAGATGTTACAACTGTGGAAGAGGCAAAGAAAGAAATATTAAGACTATGGAGGCAGCGAACATGTTAAGAGATATTACCATCGGGCAATACTATGCGGTTGAATCTCCGATTCATCGTTTAGATCCAAGAGTAAAATTAGCAGGCACGTTACTTTATATTGTCAGTTTATTTGTAGCTGAAGGTATTATATGCTATTTGTTGGCAGCAGTCTTTTTAGGATTGGTAGTGCGGCTTTCCAAAGTGCCATTAAAATATATGGTGCGTGGTCTGAAAAGTATTGTATTTTTATTGTTGTTAAGTGTATCCTTTAATATTTTTCTAACAGAAGGTAGGGTTATTTTTCAGGTTGGGTTCTTACGTATAACAGTAGAAGGACTCGTGATTGCAGCATTCATGGCAGTGCGCCTTATCCTTTTGATTTTAGGCTCTACACTAATGACATTAACGACAACTCCAAATAATTTAACGGATGGATTGGAGAAAAGTCTTGGTTTTTTAAATAAAATACATGTTCCTGTCCATGACATGGCCATGATGATGTCAATTGCACTTCGGTTTATTCCGATTTTAATTGAAGAAACAGATAAAATCATGAAAGCACAGATGGCAAGAGGTGCTGACTTTGAAAGTGGAAATATAATAAAAAAAGCAAAAGCTATGGTGCCATTGCTTGTCCCTCTGTTTGTCTCTGCATTTCGCCGTGCCTCCGATTTAGCTATGGCAATGGAAGCACGCTGTTATCACGGAGGAGAAGGGCGTACGAAAATGAAACCACTTCATTATAATGGACGAGACTTGATGGTGTATGGCATTTTAATTGTATATTTGGCAGTGATGATAGGATTGCGTATTGCAATGCCAGTCTGAATGCTAGTTTTGCAGGCAGGTACAATAGATCTTTGCTTAAATATATAGAATTAGGAGGTAAGGGTGAAGCGTGTAAAGTTAATACTGGCCTATGATGGGACAAATTATTGTGGTTGGCAATTACAGCCAAATGGGATTACGATTGAAGAAGTATTAAATAAGGCATTAAAAGATTTGTTGCACGAAGATATTCAAGTGATTGGAGCAAGTAGAACGGATTCAGGTGTTCATGCACTTGGAAATATTGCAGTATTTGATACGGAATCTAGAATTCCAGCAGAAAAAATGTGTTTTGCCTTAAATCAGAGATTGCCAGCTGATGTAGTAATACAGTCTTCTTGTGAAGTACCACTTACTTGGCATCCAAGAAAATGTAATACAATTAAGACATATGAGTACCGTATTTTGAATCGCAGAGTGCCAGATCCAACAGTGCGTCTGAATTCTTATTTCTTTTATATGCCATTGGATTTAGAAAAAATGCAAGAAGCAGCTTCCTATTTCGTTGGGGAACATGATTTTAAGAGTTTTTGTTCGGTTCGTACTCAGGCAGAAGATACGGTACGCACAATTACAGATCTGACGTTAGAAAAAGATGGCGATATGATTACACTGCGAATTAGTGGCAATGGATTTCTTTATAATATGGTGCGAATTATCGTTGGAACACTGTTAAAAGTGGGGACTGGATATTATCCTCCAATACATGTAGAAGAGATTTTGGATGCAAGAAACCGCAGTCAGGCAGGACCGAAAGCACCTGCACATGGATTGACATTAGTTTCTATTATAGAGGAAGAGGAATTAAAAAAAGAAGTTCATATAGAAAATAAATATATGGATTATATTGTAGTTCAAAGAGAAATTATGCCAAAGCAGAAGGCATATATTATAATTAACCGCTGCGTGGAAGAAGACTTTAACCGTACCATTGTACGATTGGCAAAGCAGGCTACACGTAACGGAGCGAAAACCGTTCATATTTGCGATCGACAACAACGCCTTTATGAAGGATACCAGGCCGATTATTTTACGTTCCAGTTCGACACAAGCTTCTATAAAATGATATTGAAGAAACCATTTGCATGGTCCAAGAAAGAAGTAACTCCGATTCAATGGATCGATTTAAGTTCAAGTAATAGTCAAGATTTCCTTCAAATACAGCAAGAAGCATTTGCTAATGTTCCAAACGGAGGAAGTTATAGTGAAAAAGAAGTTATGGAAATTATGAAAAATCCAATGGCAAAAGCAGGCTTGATTAGTGATTCCAAAGGAAGTCTAATTGGGGTGGCAGAATGGGAAATAAAAGATAATGAATTTCGTATTGCTATGATTGGAATTTTACCAAAGGTACAGGGAAAAGGATATGGAAAATCCATTCTCCGTTATATCATAGAAGAAGCACAGAATTATGAAAAACCAATCTCTTTACTTGTTGCATCCAAAAATGACAGAGCGTGTATGCTTTATGAAATGGCGGGATTTGTGTCAACTAAAAAAGTATCTGATTGGTATGTAACTGAGGATAAGATGAAAAAACATAAGCAATAGTTATTTATGAAAGGTGAGACGCATTCATAAGGAAGTAATATTATTAGCGCAGGGCAGCATGGCTGAAAGGTCATGTTGCCCTGCCTTTTATTTTTACAGCCTCAGCCCTTTGATATCCTTAATTCTGGAAAATATCATATTGCAGGTACATTCTAACACACCAGGAAGTTTATCTATAGTGTCATAGATCAGTACTTCCATTTCTTCATTGGAAGAGGCTACTGCATGTACATGAAGTTTACTCTTTCCCGTAACTCGGTAAATCTGTGTAATCGTATCATTCTGTCGGAGCAGTTCAGCAACATCCATCAGTGTATCTGGTGTTGTTTCAATTTCAAAATAACAGGAAATGGCTCCACTGATTTTTTGTGGGTTGATAATTGTTGTATATTCCTCAATAATGCCTTTTTGCTCAAGGGACTGCACACGCATCTTTACAGCGACACGTGAGATCCCAATCTGCTGTCCGATGTCAGAATACGATATTCTGGCATTCTGTATCAGCAGGCGAATAATCTTTTGGTCGAGTTCGTCAAGGCCATCCAAAAACATAAAATGACAGCTCCTTTCTATCCTAAATATATGATCTGTGGTTATTATATAACCCTTTTCCCAAAGAAGTCAAGCAAGGCGCAACTGTACTATTGACATTAGGTTGATTAAAAGTTATAATATATTACGAATGTTAATTTAAATATTTCATAACGAAAGATGTGATAAATTAAATGGAAAATCAATTAACACAAGGACCTGTCATGAAAACCATGTTACGTTTTGCTATTCCAATGATTTTGGGGGACCTTTTGCAGCAGTGCTATAACATAGCCGATATGCTGATCGTAGGGAAGTTTCTTGGAACTGATGCACTAGCTGCTGTAGGCTCAGCATTTTCACTGATGACCTTTTTGACCTCAGTTCTGTTGGGATTGGCAATGGGAAGCGGGACTGTTTTTTCTATTCACTTTGGACAAAGAGATACCATTGGATTGAAAGAAGGAATTCTTGCATCGTTTACTCTTCTTGGTATAGTTACAGTAATTTTGAATGTTTTGATTTTTGTCGGGATTGATTGGATCATATGGGTTATGCGTACTCCATCCAACCTAGTGGAACTAATGCGGGAATATTTGACAGTAATATTTGCAGGGATGATTGGTATCTTTCTCTATAACTTTTTTGCTTCCTTGTTACGCTCCCTTGGCAATTCTGTGGTTCCCCTTGTTTTTTTGGCTATTTCTGCTTGCTTAAACATCGGGCTGGATATTTGGTTTGTAGCGGGCTTGAACCGTGGTGTAGCTGGAGCTGCAGAGGCCACAGTTATTTCTCAATATGTTTCTGGAATTGGAATTGCCATTTACACAAAAATAAAGTTTTCTGGGCTGTTGAAAAAGGATGAAAAAGTTCGACTTCGCTTGAACCGTGTTCGGGAAATTACCAGTTTTTCCGCACTAACTTGTCTGCAACAGTCGATTATGAATCTTGGAATTTTAGCTGTACAAGGATTGGTTAATAGTTATGGAACAACCATTATGGCTGCCTTTGCTGCGGCTGTGAAAATTGATGCTTTTGCCTACCTTCCTGTTCAGGATTTTGGCAATGCATTCTCGATTTTTATCGCTCAAAATTTTGGCGCAAAGCATACGGATCGTATCAGAAAAGGAATACGTGTGGCATTCCTAACATCTTTGACTTTTGGAGTTTTAACTTCCTTGTGTGTCTTTGTATTTGCCAAGCCTCTAATGACGCTTTTTATCGATGCAGGGGAAGTGGCTGTTATCGCAGAAGGTGTTCGCTATCTTCACATTGAGGGCTCCTTCTATTTCCTGATTGGAGGACTGTTTCTACTTTATGGACTGTATCGTGCCCTTGGAAAGCCTGGTATGTCTGTGGTTCTTACGATTGTATCTCTTGGCATACGGGTAACTCTGTCATATGCGCTTTCTGCAACTCCAGTTTTCGGTGTTGTAGGAATCTGGTGGTCTGTACCTATCGGCTGGTTTCTGGCAGATGCATTAGGTGTGGGATATTATATTGTGAAACATAAAAAACTGGTCGGTTAAAATGATAAACTGTGTTTAAAGTGAACCCAGAAACTATCTACCCTGTTTGTTGGCTTTATGATAAAACGAATAAGGAGAAGCTGGGTCATTTTCTATTTCGTTATAATTAAATTGAGTAGAACTAGGAAGTGGATAATTTAACTCATAGTTTCTAACAAGTTCTATAAAATTATTTAACATTCTATTAATTCTTTTATCTTTATGATAAGTAATATAGAATTTACGACTGAAGTTTAAATTCTCAATTTGAATTGAGTAAATATTCCCGTTTTCTAAGTCTCTTGTTATCATACGCTTTGGTAAAATGGATATTCCTAGTCCTTTTTTTACTGCATTAACTAAAGCAGTTGTACTCATACCTTCCCATACAGGTTCAATACAGAAATCATACTTTTTAATAATTTGTTCAAATGAATCCCGCGTACCACTTCCAATTTCACGTAATAGAAATCGTTGTTTTTTAAAATCCTCTATGGACATAGTTTGGTCTGGATAAAATGGTTTTTGTGCAGGAGTAATAACGGCCATACTATCGTCCATATATTCTTCTACAACTATATTTGTATCTTGAATATTGCTTTCTACCAATGCTAAATCGATTTCATTACTAATTATTTTTTTCTTTAGAACATTAGTCGGAGCAATGATTACACGAATATCTACATTTGGAGTGAGATTCGAGAAAGTCTCAACATAAGAAGGCATGAATTGAGAGCCAATTGTAATACTAGCTCCTATCCTTAGAATACCAGCATTATCCCAGTTATGAAATCTTTTTTCCATATCGTCAAATAATCCAGCAATTCTTAATGCGTAATCTCTAAACTCTTTACCAGCTTCTGTTAGGTATAAGCGTTTTCCCAGTCGATCAAATAATAAAATCCCATAATACTTTTCAATCTCTTGTATTGCTACAGTGACGGCAGGTTGTGTCATAAATAATAATTTAGCACTTTTAGTAATATTATTATTACATTCACAAACTTTTAGAAATATATTAATATGCTTTCGTGTCATAATATCCGTTACTAAAAACTTATAAAAAACTGTAAACTTTTATGTTTGCTGTCTACTTCATTGTGTATGCTTTCATACGAAATAAATTCCGATACTACTAACAAGTTTCACTCCATAGGCGTAAATTCCTGACTAACGTGTCAATACCTATCTGTAATTACTGGAATGTGTTATATGACAGATTCTAATGTGATCTCTCCATATCCTTTCGGATTCAAAGCTACCTGCTTATCTCTCTTCATTACATTTCCACATTCGCATTTATATTCTAAATTCCCCAAAACTTTGTCGTTGTACTGCTTTTGATAAATGTCTGTTTTTAAATATTTTATATATATAAAAATTGATTTTCATTTTACTATCTTAGATGTTATATGATGGAAAGCGTTTTGACGAATGTTTGCTAGTCTGTAATTTACTTTCAAAAGTTTCCTTTTATAATGTTACTTGTTTTGCAGTAACTTACTCCTTTCTTATTTTTCTCATATCTTCTTGATAGGCAACGTTGTAACCTACGTTCTCCTTTTTCCAATTTCTTAACTTTTTTGTTTTATTAATGATATTTTTGATATGTCTCTCAATAGGGGATAGCTGTTATATTTCTTTTCAGTGGAAAGCCCTGTCAGCCATTCAGGAGTGGTGAGCAATGCTTCGGGAAGATCGTTGATGACCATGGTGGGCTTCATACCACGAAGGTCGAAATGTATGTATTATAAAATCTGACAGATCGTGTAACTTGTCCAGCGTCATTCCATCGTTTTCAATATCAATATCCAAATCATTTCATGCCATCATATCCATGCGATAACTTCCAACTATATGAGGAGTACTATATTTTTCTAACTCTTTCAACAATCCACAATGGTATAAAATGTAATCTGTTTGTTCTTTTCTTGTCATACTTAAAACCTCCCCATAAATGCTGATATTTCACTCTATTATAGATGTGGATATTATACAGTAAATGAACTCTGATAGCAAGTATTGTAGAATAAAATAATTTATTATTCACAATTTCCATAGCGGCGTTACGGATGTCCTCATATGCCCATAGGTCTTTCTTTTTGGGCTAGTAAATATTAAAATCTTCTGATGTACAATAACCACTTATGAAATTGTGGTTTTTAAATCTATATTTATAATTTTATTTTATCATTTTGCTTCCTCCCTATTTTTGTGTGGTAATTTTTATATAAAAATAGTGATGAAAAAACTTATATCTATTATATAAAAAATTATATTATTTTTATAAAATAATATAATTTTACTTATATATTATCAGGGATTATACTAGTTGTAAAGAAAAGGAGGAAATAATAGGATGGTTTCTTATCAAATTTTTTCAGGAAAACTGTTTCAAAAACAAGGGGAGTCTTTTTCAGAAAAACTTGTTTCGATTAAATCACCTTCATTTAAGTTGCAAAAGACAATTTTAACAGCAGACGGAAAACCATCGTTGCTTTCGGATGTTATTTTGGATGAATCGAAAAATAAGGTCTATGTTTTAATGGATATGCAGCGGCGTCCGATTATTCGAGGGACTCCACAATATGCCCATAACAGTGATCCCAAAATACATGGGTGGCCAATTTCTCATGCACCTCGATACGATCATGTGTGCTTTGAGTATCAAAAATCAAAATATCAGTTACAAATGAGAAATGCACAAAATTTTATTGTAAAAGACGGGGATGCAAATACCGTTATGGAAATTATTCATAATGGATATGCAGGAGGATGGAGTGTTGACAGTAATGAGGAATTCTCGCCAGCAATTATTTTGGGAATTTTTATATTTACTAGATACCTAGATAAAGAGAATGAACTTTATATTATATAAGAGGAAGAGAGCAGATGAATGTAAAAAAATTATGGAAAATTTTCTTATCTACATTATATCTTAGTACATTTACATTTGGAGGTGGATATGTTATTGTTACACTTCTGAAAAATAAATTTGTGGATAAGCTTCATTGGATTGACGAAGAAGAAATGTTAGATTTAGTAGCGATTGCACAATCTTCACCAGGAGCAATTGCTGTTAATGGAGCGATTGTAGTTGGATATAAGCTTGCAGGTATTATGGGTGTCATCGTTGCAATTCTAGGAGCAATCATTCCTCCATTTTGTATTATAACCGTGATTTCTTATTTTTATGTAGCTTTTAAAAGCAATATGATAATACAATCACTACTATCTGGAATGACAGCTGGAGTAGGAGCGGTTATTGTTTCTGTTGTATATGATATGGGCAGAGGAATTGTAAAGTCAAAGGATTGGATTTTTATACTAATTATGTTTGGTTCTTTTATTGCAAACTATGTCTTTAATATTAATGTAGTCTATATTATTTTAATCGTTGCTGTAATTGGAGCAATTCGAACGATTTATTATATACATAGAAAGGCGAAAAAACATGATTTATATTGAGTTATTCTTAGCATTTCTTCAAATTGGAGCATTTAGCTTTGGAGGAGGATATGCCGCCATGCCATTGATACAGGCACAAGTAATTGATAAATATGGCTGGCTTACTGTTTCTGATTTTACAGATCTAATTACCATTTCTCAAATGACACCTGGGCCAATTGCAATTAATTCAGCCACTTTTGTGGGAAATCAAATCGCAGGAATTCCAGGCGCTCTTGTAGCTACATTGGGATGCATTCTTCCTTCTTGTATCTTTGTTACCGCTTTGGCATGGCTCTATTCCAAATATAGGAATTTAATTATGTTGCAAGGAATATTAGAATCATTACGTCCTGCTGTCGTTGCAATGATTGCAGCCGCAGGCATAACGATATTACTCCCAGCATTTTTTTTAAACAGTCAGATTCAGTTAAAAAGTTTTCAAATACGTCCCGTTCTCTATTTCTTGGTCTCCTTAATTCTTTTGAGAAAATGGAAATTAAATCCGATTATTGTAATGGTTTTGTGTGGTTTAATAGAAGTATTATGGTGTTTATTCTGTCAATGAAAGATTTGATAAATAGATCCCTGCTTGATTCGAAAAGAAAAATAGTCTATACTAAAATATAAAAGAAAAATAGAATGCTTTATTATTAAATATTAGAAAGGATAAGAGCAGCAAAAGAGCAGTATGACAACATCAGATTTAAAGAAAAAATTAAGAGAGATCAATAAAAAAAGCTATAGCATGTATAAGACATTGGCAGGAGTTTATGAATTTGGAATTTATCAGCTTTGTATCGACCATGTACAAGGAGATCCGTTTGCATCTCCTTCTAGGGTTCGACTCTGTATTTCAGAAAAAACGCATGGCTTTTCCAAAACTTATTATGATAAATATTGGAAGAAAGTCGCACTAGAAGATTATATTTTGCGACAACTGAATCGAGCAATTAAACGCTGGGAAGATCGAGCAATGGGTTCAGGAAAAAGCGGAGCGATTACAACCTGCCGTACAGGACAAGTTATGTTAGAACGGATTGCAGTTTTGTTAGAACGTCAATGCCTGACAGTAAGATTGGAAATTGGGTTTCCAGCCAGAGGACGCACAATCTTATCCGAAGAGTTGGAGAAGATTTTATTTGAGATTTTACCAAAGATTGTGGAACAATCGTTATTGTTCAGAAGTATGAACAAAAGGGAATTAGAACGCTGGATTCAAGTTTCTGAAAATCAGGAATATATTCGCAAGCAATTAGAACAAGATCATTTGGTAGCTTTTTTGGCAAACGGTGCAATTCTTCCAAGAGAAAGTGGTGTTTCCGAGCGGCCAATGAAAGATGCAGTTTTGCTCCAATCACCTGAAACAATGAAAGTAAGGATGAATGTCCCATATGGAGAACCGATTGAAGGAATGGGAATTCGAGAAGGAATTACGGTCATTGCAGGGGGAGGTTATCATGGAAAATCAACTCTTTTAAAAGCTTTGGAAGCGGGGGTGTATAACCATATTCCAGGAGATGGAAGAGAGTATGTTCTGACAAGAGCATCGGCTTGGAAAGTGCGTGCAGAAGATGGACGCTATATCGGAAACTGTAATATTTCCCCATTTATTCAAAACTTGCCAAAACAACAAAACACGGATCACTTTACAACGTTGAATGCATCAGGAAGCACCTCACAGGCAGCCAATGTAATAGAGGGAATAGAAAGTGGAACCGATGTGTTTTTAATTGATGAAGATACAACTGCAACTAATTTTATGATTCGAGATCAATGGATGAGTCGTCTTGTCTCAGATGAAGAGGAAACAATTACGCCATTTATTCGTAAAATCCGTAGTCTTTATGAGGAACAGAAAATATCGACTGTAATTGTAGTAGGCAGTTCAGGAGATTATTTGGCAGCAGCTGATTGTGTAATTCAAATGGAACAGTACCATGCTTATGATGTGACAAAAAAAGCAAAAGAGATTATGAGAGACTATCAGGCGGCAGCTAATCTACCATTTCCAAAGCTGAAATTCGATCAGCCATTTTCAGGATCCATTCCAGTCGATAAATATCACGATTATAAAATAAAAACAAATGGAACGGATACACTTACATTGAATTATGAAAGTATTGATTTGCGGTATTTAGAACAGTTAGTTGATCCAGGACAAGTAATTGCATTGGGAGCAATATTGCGTTATGCATTAAAAAATAGCATCGATGGCACGAAAACAAAGCAGCAAATTGTAGGTGAGATTGCAGAAAAAATAAAGAAAGAAGGATTGATTTCTATAATTCCAAAAGGATACTCATCAGGTCATCCTGTTCTTCCAAGAGTACAAGAAATTTATGGCTGTTTCAATCGTTGGCGCCGTGAATAAAAAAGAAAAAAGATAACTCCAGAGTAATGAATTTGCTTGAAATTTATATGGTTCATTTTTGAAAAATCTATTGACACACCTTGGTCAGTGTATTATAATATAAGGGCTGTGGTTATCCACAGGTTTATTTGTGTTGAGAAGAATGTATATCCAATAGCCCCGGAGTACATTTGTATCATAAAATAAATAATAAAATTTTTTATTGATTAATTTATGAAGCAGAGTATTCTGCGCTTGAACTGAGAACAGTCAGAGAATAGGAAATATCATTTTAATAGGAGGTTAACCAATGAAGAGTTACATGGCAAGTCCTGCAACAATTGAAAAGAAATGGTATGTAGTGGACGCTACAGGATATACATTAGGTCGTTTAGCATCTGAAATTGCTAAAGTTTTAAGAGGTAAAAATAAGCCAACATTTACTCCACACATCGATACTGGTGATTATGTAATCGTTGTAAATGCAGACAAGATTAAAGTAACAGGTAAGAAGTTAGAACAGAAGTTATATTATAGACACTCCGATTATGTAGGAGGATTTAAGTCCACTACATTAAAGGAAATGTTAAACAAAAAGCCAGAAATGGTAATCGAATTAGCTGTTAAGGGTATGCTTCCAAAGGGACCTTTAGGAAGACAGATGCTGAAGAAGTTAAGCGTATATGCTGGACCAGAACATCCACATGCAGCTCAAAAGCCAGAAACATTAACATTTTAATCGAAGTGGAAGGAGGAAATCACAGTGGCTAAAACAAAGTTTTACGGAACAGGTAGAAGAAAAAGCAGTATTGCAAGAGTATATATTATGCCAGGAACAGGCAACATCACAATCAACAAGAGAGATATCGACAACTATTTCGGTCTTGAAACATTAAAGATGGTTGTTCGTCAGCCATTGGTAGCAACAGAAACAGCTGATAAATTCGATGTATTAGTAAACGTTCATGGCGGTGGTACAACAGGACAGGCTGGTGCAATCAGACATGGTATCTCCAGAGCTTTATTACAGGCAGACGCTGATTACCGTCCTGTATTAAAGAAAGCAGGATTCTTAACAAGAGATCCAAGAATGAAAGAAAGAAAGAAGTACGGCTTAAAAGCAGCTCGTCGTGCTCCACAGTTCTCAAAGAGATAATTACAAAAAGAATTCTTCTCCCGGAAGTTTTTTACTTCCGGGATTTTTCAAACAAATCTTAGATCACTTCTTAAATTTCGCTGGCAGAAACACTACTGCTACAACCCCATAGATTAGAAATTAATTTGTAACCGTATAGATTTGAGAGAAGGTACGGTTCTATTACAAAGAATCAATTTATAGCCGTGTAGATTTGGGAGAAGGTACGGTTCTATTACAAAGAGTTAATTTATAGCCGTATAGATTTGGGAGAAGGTACAGTTCTATTACAAAGAATCAATTTATAACCGTATAGATTTGGGAGAAGGTACAGTTCTATTACAAAGAATCAATTTATAACCGTATAGATTTGGGAGAAAGTGCAGTTCTATTTACAAAAAATATGGAAAGGGACAATTTATGGCTAGTCTTAGAGAAATGTTATTGCAAGAACAAAATAGATTGGAGAAAATCCTTCAAAAAATTGCGAAACGATTGAAGGATGCTCCTCAAGGGACTTTGCGTTTATCAAGTAGTAAGAAATGGGTTCAATATTATCATTGTATGCCAGGTGGGAAGAAAAATGGGGAATATATTCCAAAAACGAATGACAAATTAATTTGTCAACTTGCACAGAAATGTTATGACGAAAAGGTATTAAAACTAGCTAAAAAAAGATTGCTACAAATAAAACGAATAACAAGAGATTATGAGGATGACGAAATTGAGAAAATTTTTTTGAGTGAACATATGGAAAGGCGAAAATTGATTCAGCCAATTGAATCAATATGGGAGCAACAATTAAAAGAATGGACATTGGAAAGTTATAAAGGTAAGGAATTTCAAGAAGACATACCAGTAATCTTAACAGATCGAGGTGAACGGGTGCGATCAAAATCTGAAAAAATCCTAGCAGATTATTTTCATCGTAACGGAATTCCGTACAAATATGAACATCCGTTGTATTTGAATGGGTTTGGCACAATTTATCCAGATTTTACGTTCCTTTCGAAAAAGACAAAACAAGAAATTTACTGGGAACATAATGGTATGATGGATAATCCCACCTATGGGCAGAATGCAGTCAGAAAAATAAAAGCATATGAAGAAAATAATCTTTATCCTGGAGAACGATTAATCCTGACATTTGAGACAGCAAAAAGTGTTTTAGATACAAGATTGGTAGAGAAACTGGTTCACAAATATCTATTATAAAATAATAGAAATGGCTCTCATCTGTCAGGAAACGAGAGCCGAAGCTGTTTGTTCAAATGATAAGAGTCGTATGAAGGGAGATCTTCACGTACAGTTCCATTATAATTGTATTTGGTCAAAATCAATTTCTAAATCATCATAAATATGAACGGGTATTTTATCAGTAAAGCTATACATTGCTGCAAAATCATCTGGAAAGTAATATACCATGATTCTATCCTTTAATGGGTCTACAATCCAATATTCTTTTACACCAGCTGTGCGATACTTAAAGAGTTTTACCATATAATCAATTCGTATGCTGCTTGGTGATATAATCTCAATAATCCAATCGGGAGAGCCATTACAGCCTCTATCATCTAGCTTATTCTTATCACAGATAACGGAAAGATCAGGTTCCACATAGTTCTTATCATCTTTATCCAGGAATACAGCAAATGGAGCGGAATAGACTTCACAATCTCCATTTTTCGAATCAATATAGTTTGCTATAATCTGCGATAATTTCAGAGATAGTCTTTGATGTCTCCTACTAGGTGGAGCCATATAATAGATTTGCCCGTCAATTAGTTCTGCTCGTTTTCCCTCTGGTAATTTATAAATATCATCGACTGTATAAATACTTTCTTGTAGTAATGCCATATTATCCCTCCTATTCTGGGAATTGTAAATAATCCCTGGTTCATTATAACTGTAATATAACATGGAATGATGTTTTTATACAAGTATAAAACGTTAGTGAGTATTAGGTATAATATTAAATTGAAGTTTAAATTATAATCATATATAATATGGTTAATAAATTTTGCAGGGGAAAGAACTCGAAAATTAAAAAGATTGCATGAGTTAAGAAATCTTAAGCTGGAGAGAGGTTAACCAATGATTTATGAAATGAATCAGTATGAAAAATTGAAAGAGCTTTTTGGAGACTGGCAGGAGACATTGATTTGGTCTTGTCTTCAAAATGTGATGGGATGTATGTTTGCAAATGATAAGAATGAGCCAACTGCGGCGATGGCAATGTTGGGGGATTTCTGTTTTCTGGCGGGAAAACCAGATAAGGACTTGATATTGTATAAACCAGAGTATTGCAAAAAGGAATTTATTATTATGATTCCGCAAAACGATGCATGGGCGAGATCAATAGAAACTTGTTATAAAGAGAAAGCAAAAGCAGTTGTACGATATGCATTTAAAAAGGAGCCGAGTATATTTGATAAAAATGTGCTGCAAAGTTTTGTAGCGGCTCTTCCAAGTGATTATACACTTAGAGTAATGGATGAAGAGTTGTTCTATCGTTGCAAAGAAATGGAATGGTGTCGAGATTGGGTATCTCAATATCCTGATTATCAAACATATCAGCGATATGGAATTGGAGCAATTATTTTAAAAGATCGGGAAATTCTTTCTGGTGCTTCTTCCTATTCCAGCTATTTGGGAGGAATTGAAATTCAGGTTGACACGAGAGAAGATTATCGTAGGAAGGGGCTTGCCCAAATTTGTAGTGCGAAATTAATTTTAGAATGTTTAAAACATGGATGGTATCCAAGCTGGGATGCACAAAACAAATGGTCTGCTAATTTGGCAAAAAAACTAGGGTATCATTATAGTCATACATATTCTGCATATGAGATAATCGGATATTAGGAAGTTTTTCTTGTAATGATATATTGCAAAAAACTTATCCGTTCATGTTATAATATACTTTAACGGATTGTGTGAAAGCAAATTATTAGGAAGGGAGTGTTTGGATGCATCTAAAAAATATATTAATTGTAGTAAGTGATATCGAGAAATCCAAGCGATTTTATCAGGAACTATTTGGTTTGATGGTTGCAGTGGATTTTGGAGGGAATGTGATTTTAACCGAAGGATTGGTATTGCAAGAAAAGAAGGCTTGGGAAAATTTGATTGGAAGAGAAGTAAAAGCGGCTGCGAATGATGCAGAACTGTATTTTGAGGAAAATGATATGGATGGATTAATAAAAAAGCTGGAATCTGGCAGCTTTCCGATCAATTATGTAAATCCACCTATGGAACAGGAACGGCGAGTAATACGAATCTATGATCCAGATGGACATATCATTGAAATTGCTGAAACGTTAGAATGTGTTGTACGAAGATATCTCATGTCTGGTATGACGGTTTCTGAGACGGCAAAGAAGATGCGGCTTCCAATTGATGTAGTAAAAGGAATTGAAATAGGATTGCAGGAATCATTAAAAAATTTGGAATAGAGGTTATTATGGAGATTATACTAGAAAAAGTTGAAATAAGTCAGAAAGATATCTTGTTTCGATTGCTTCAATATTCTTTATTTGAAGAAAGCTTAAATGATCAAAATGAAATGAATAACGAAGCTATTTTTGAATATGAGTGGTTTGAAAATTATTTCATAGACACTGATAGAGAGGCTTATTTTATAAGAGAGAAAAGGACAAACAAATTATTGGGATTTGCCATGATAAATACATATGTACAAAGAGTTAATTCAGGTCATAGTATTGCTGAATTTATGGTAATTCCTAAGTACAGAAGAAATCAGGTTGGTAAAAATGCTGCAATTCAATGTTTTGAAAAACATAAAGGAAACTGGGAAATTTATCCATCCTATGACAGTGAACAAGCATATCAATTTTGGGAAAATGTAGTTAGGGAATATACAGATGGAAATTACCATTTGGATCAGGCTGTTTTTGTATTTTGTAAGGAATAATTTTATGTAAAATTCAAAATAAAAAATCTGATTTTCCGCATAAACGCTAAACTCTTAAGCTTTGAATCACATTTCTTTTCAAAAAGACTGTGCCCTTGTGGAAGACGGATTTCCAATGCCAGTTTTACAGATGGAAATAGAAGCGGTTATTCCATGAGTGTTAGAGGAACCAAATAGATACATTTAAGTTACAAATTTCTGCTTGTTAATGTTTCATATCAGGGTTAATTCATTGGTCAATAGAAATTTTATCCTAATAGGTTACTGTAATTTCATGTATTCTACGGATAGTAGATTGTTTTCTATGTAATAATGCTGTAACCTGTAATTAGGAGGTGGAATATTATGTACCAAATCAATGCTGAAAAGTTTGGTAAATTTCTTCGTGAAATTCGAACAGAAAAATGTATGACACAAAAGGAACTGGCAGAAAAGTTATTTGTCTCGGATAAGACAGTGAGTAAATGGGAACGTGGAGCGAGTATGCCGAATGTTGCACTATTGATACCGCTTGCTGATACATTGGGGATAACGGTAACAGAATTATTAAAGGGAGAAAAAATTGACAATGAAAAATATTTGGATACAAATGAAGTAGAAAATTTAGTTGTAAGTTCATTAGATTTATCCATGAATCATACAATCCATCAACATAAGAAAAATTGGATATTGGCTTACTTACTTTGTGTATTTATAACGGTAACAGAAATTGTCTTATTGCTAGTATCAGGTTTATCCATGTTAGAAATGCGTGAAACTATATTACTTGTCTGTGGGAGTATGCTTGTAGTAAGCGGATGGTTTTGTTTTTTTGCAAAAGATTTATTGCCCACCTACTATGATAGTAATAAAATAAATTATATTGCACAGGGAATTTTTAGAATTCATATGGTAGGATTGTCATTTAACAACGGAAATTGGAGCTATATATCCAATACATTAAAAATTAGTACAATGCTAATATCTGTAGTATATCCACTTATTTGTTATGGCAGTTTTATACTCGGAGGAATTGCTTTATGGGATGAAATAAAGAATATTGTATTAATTATTATGTTGGGATTTACAATGGTTGCCATCTATATTGTTGGAAAAAAATATGAATAAATTAGGATTAAGCAGTTGATCGAAAGATTGACTGCTTTTTAGAATGTATTAAAACACTGTAACCTCTGTTAAGAGGGCATAATTTCTTGAAATTCAAATTAGGTCAGTTTACAAAGAACTACACGCAGACCGTGAAAATGCCGTTGCCACCAGGGAGGGCAACGGCATTTGAAGCGGCAGGTAAGCAGGGCTTTGCTATCTTCCCGATAAATGGGAATTATTTATGCAAACTTAATCATCGCAGTCTTTTTCAATATCAATAAAACGGATATACACGCCGCAGACTTTATCCTCTGCGTCATACCCGAAATAACAGGGATAGACTCCATCCCCCCAGCCAGAAGCGAAGATAGGGATGTTGCAGTCCGTACCTGGCACCGTCCAATTGAGCCAGTCGCCACCATTCCTCTGATATTTAGGATTGGTTTTGAAGTTTTCCTCCAGCAGGTCGCAGAACAGGTCGTTATAGGGGTCAATGCCTTCTTCTTCGCTCTCCCGCTGCGCCCAATACTTCTTGAACACCTCCTGGGTCTTGATGTCTGCGATACAGCCCATGCCAGCGTCCACGAAAAATCCGAAGAATTCGTCTTCTTCAATTTCCTCGTCCAAGTCCTCGTTCCCGACCATTCCCATCTCATACCGGACCGGCTTCTTGTTGCTGATGGACACTTTCACGCAGGCGTAGCGATCCCCGTAGACCTCGCTGGGCACCACACAGATAGTCACTGGGTAAGTTCCAGCGGGTACCGTCTGAATGTAGGGAAGTGTGTCCTCCAACTCTATCAGCGGATCACAGGCCAGAATGGTTCCTGTGGGGAAATGGACGGTGCCGATGTCCAGCGCGTCCACATCTGCATTGCCGATTTTCTTCTCTGTGAAATAGGCGTCTAAGTCGATTTTGCAAACTAGATTTTTCTTTACTATTTCATATTTTTCCAACCATTCTTTTGTTGGCATAGATATACTGCTACTCAAAATATGGGCAAATATACTTATATTGAGAAATTGGAGTCCTTACAGATACTTCTTACTACTTCGCTGTGTATGTTTTGGTGGTTGCAGGCAACACACTACTCACAAGTTTTTGTACACTCCACAGTCGTAAATTCCCGACTAAGCCATCGGTACATACTTACAAATACTTGATTATGCAACTTCGTAAGTTTTTGCATCTCTTAAATTAAGACTTGCGTTAAAATCTCTATCCGCACGATAACCACATTCACAAATATATTCCCTGTCTGAAAGTTTTAAATCTTTCTTGATACCTCCACATTTATGACATAATTTACTTGACGGATACCATCTGTCTACAATCCTTAATTCAATTCCTGATTCTTTACATTTTGCTTCTAGTTTTGTTCTGAATTCATAAAACTTTTGTGAAGCAACTGCTTTTGAAAGATGCCTGTTCTTCATCATTCCTTTTATATTCAAATCTTCAATCACGATATAAGATGGCTTGGTTTTCACTATCTCTGCGATTGTTTTATTGATATAATCTGTACGAATACCATCGATTCTATGATGAAGTTTTTGTACCTTTAAGACTTGTTTT
>FCNS01000039.1 GCA_900045905.1 Clostridiales bacterium CHKCI001
GGAGATTCACCGTGCAGTTTTAAAAGAAAAAATCCAGAAGATCTATAATGCTTCCCATCAAAACTACGGTGCTCCTAAAATCACGGCAGAGCTACAGAAATCAGGGGAGAAAGTTACAGAGAAAACAGTAGGAAATTACATGAGGCAGATGGGAATGAAAGCACAATGGGTGAAACCATATGTACAAACAACAACCGATCCTGATTTTAACCAGAAATTAAAAAATATACTGGAGGAAGAATTCA
>FCNS01000040.1 GCA_900045905.1 Clostridiales bacterium CHKCI001
AATATTTTTCTTTGTAATTCCATTACTAATAATTGCAAAATCTTTTATTCCTAAATCGATTCCTAGTCCAAAATCATTTAATTGTGTTTTTTCTGTATCAGGAATATCTACCAGAACAGATACATAACATCTTCCTGGTTTACAAAAAACCGTACCACTTTTAATTCTAGATCCATTCTTATTCCTTTATCTTTCCCATTAATTTCTTTATCATAACTCGAAATGATTTATGAAATACAACACGAATTGCTTCCCATAATAAAACAGCAATTTGAACGCTTCCTCTAAATTTTAAACTTCCCTCTAGTACCGTTTGTTGAAAATCTGGTTCCAAAGAAATTGTATTTTCATACCATCCCATAAAAATTGCCATTATTCCTGTTATTTCTCCTGTGAAAGCAGGATCTTCAAACCCGTAATGCAAATATAGCTGGAATTTTTTAGGACGAATATGCCGAATAATTCGAACAAGACGAACTTTTAGAAATACATAAACCATCCTACTATTTTCTTCTAACAAAATTTCCTTTACTTCTACCAATTTTTGTTTGGAAGAGGTTAGTTTTTTCCAGATTGTCAGAACAGTTGCTTTCAATTTTTTCCAGATTGTTCTCAATTTTGAGGGAAATGAAACAATTCGATTCCAAAATGCTTGAATTGCTCGAATACCTTTTTTCCAGAAAGAAACGGTTTCTGTCGTATCTTCGACTTGCTCACTCGTTTCTTCTTGCTCGGTAAATATTTCTGTCTCTTCATTTTCAGAACTCTGCTCTATTTTTGAGTTCGTTTCATCTGTGTGCTGTATTTCAACTTCTTCTTCTACTGTTGCTGGCAATTTAGCAGGTTCTGCTTGATTTGGAGGAATTTCTGTTTCCATCTCAAAATCAAATTGCTCATTCTCCTTTTTTTTCTTTCTGGAACCAAGCGGAATTCCCAAGACTTTTATTGCTAATTGAGGATGATTTTGCTCAATGATTAGTTTTACTGAAATCAAATGCAGCAGCCAGTAAATCTTTACCCATCCATTCCCATTGTCAAAATAATCTAGATCCCCTTTATAGCGAATCGGCACAAATAAAAGAAGCAACAAAAGCAGAACGATCAGCCCTATAATGATTCCTATAATTTTCAGTATCAAAAATATGATATGCAGCATCTATCCACTTCCTCATTGTATATATTCCCGCAGCGCAACTCCTCCCGTCCGCTTATACACCTCTTCTATCAATTGTCTTACAAGCTCATACGCTTCTCGTTTACTACCTGCAATTCCAAGCACAAATAAATCTTGTTTCTGATAATAAGATTGGTGTAATAGTGACGCTGGAATAACTTCCATTAAATTTTGTGGATCTGGTGCCATCAAAATTACATAAATTCCAACTTGGAATTTATTATGTCTTAGTCTCCATAAAATCTGATATTTTTTGTAACCGATCTGATCACCGACTAATAAATTTTTGTACAGACGCACATTATCCCTCTATTCTTTTCTGTTAGTATACATTCCAATTTACTAGTGACTATTTGGTATACTAAATCTTCATGCCCGCTTTGCGGGTACCACTACCATATAAAAGTCTATTGTTCAGTCAGCGCAGGGTATAAATCCCCTTGCCTGGCTGGACGACACCTTTATAGTAAACTTCCATGCCCGCTTTGCGGGCACCACCATGATATAAAAGCCGATGTCTTCGTGCTATGCACTCTCGACATCGCTGTCCGTATTCGCAATCCAGGCAAATGCTTTACTTGCTCATACAAGTCAGGTCGTGGAATGTCCATCCAGTACAGGGTATAAATCCTTTGCCTGGCTGATCATTGACGACACTTTTATAGTAAATTTTCAGAAAATTGACATCATTGTTCTAATAATCTCTACACAAGCTGCTTTCTCTGCTAAGTCACTGCATGAAGCAAGACTCGTCTCAATATAATTTTCTAATTCCTGATAGGTCGTAACAAATAATGGTAATAGCGTTATAAGTTTTGCCATAATTGCACGTGCCACAGGTTTTGACTGTTTCTTTAAATGTTCCTTCAATTCTGTAGAAAATACAGCATAGGCCTGCATAACATAATCTCTATCTGCCTGTGAATGATCTGCATTTGAGTTTTCTAACTCCACATATAGGCTTGTGGAAAGTAATTTGCTCATTCTTTCCAAGGAACAATATATTTTATCCAGCATACTTCCGC
This sequence comes from Clostridiales bacterium CHKCI001, assembly GCA_900045905.1. GTDB lineage: Bacteria > Bacillota > Clostridia > Lachnospirales > Lachnospiraceae > Fimimorpha. The sequence continues at coordinate 2,200 of FCNS01000040.1, forward strand.
TTAATATTTCTCTATAAGAAGCCTGAATTTCTTCTAACATAGATTCTCCAGAGTGAAACAGATCTGCACATCGTTCCTGTATCCCCTCTATTTTCTCAAAATATTCCGATAAATGCTCAGGCAATTCGGTTTGTTGGTTGAATAGATCACAAACTTCTCGAATAATTGTTTCACAATTTTGTTTTTCTTTTAAGTCTACAATCGCATATGGTGTGCTCAGCAATATAACATAGAGATCATTGGTCAATTCTTCCAATAACATATATAAATCAATATTATAATTCAATACTTGCGATGTTTTTTCTTGTTCCTCTTCCAATGCTTCATAAGATTCTGCTGTCAACGTTTTGAAATCAACTTGCGACATACGGTAAATCATATGATAGATTTCTGGATAAGCATCCTCCATTCCTTCTGGTTCTTCCATCATAGCCGCCGTACGCAACATGTAAATTAGATCTTTTACCGATTGTTTTTCACTGCCAATATAAACACTTAATCCGTCTTGTAAAATTTGGAAAAACTTACTTTTCGTCATACGCATTGGCAACTGTTCGATGATTTGTATTGTTCTAGTTTGACGAACTGCATTGTCTTTATCCATTGTAAGATAATTCAGAATTTCTGTTTTCAAATTTTCATCTGAACATTCCATCTTCGTTTCTTTAAACCGATATTCCATCCGATTTAACACGTATTCATAAATCGTATAACGATCGGTATATGCAGTAAACAATTTCATTGCTTCAATATTTTTTTTTCGCAATGTCTCAATATCTTCAATGCTTTGCTCAAATAGCTCTCCAGAAAACCTAGTTCCAACATATTTTCTTACAATACGATTTAACTCTTTTACTGCATCCGTTACAATATCTGGAATCTTATCGCCCCTCTTTTTCATTTCCATGTAAGTCTCATAGAAAGTCGGATAATTTAATGCAAATCGGCTATAAGAAAGTCGATTTGCACTATTCATCATATGATTTGAAAACAGAGATAAATTTGCTTCTACATCTTTTCCCTTTTCTAATCGTCTCATTATTGTATAAATATCAGCCATAATTCTTTTCCTCATCCTCTTCCAGCATACAACGCCTTAATAAATCTAAAGCATTGACCACGGTTAATTCCCTGATCTTATTTCGATCTCCTATAAAATGATATTCTCGTACTGTAACAGAATCAGCAAAATAACAACCAATAAATACTGTTCCAACTGGCTTTTCTTTTGTGCCGCCATCTGGGCCCGCAATTCCAGTTATCGCAAGACTGACATCTGCATCCGTTTTAAACACGGCTCCTTTTGCCATTTCCTTTGCTGTTTCTTTGCTGACAGCACCATATTTCTTTAACGTATCTCGATTTACATCAATAAATTTTCTCTTTGCTTTATTGGAATACGTTACAAATCCAATTTTAAATACATCAGAAGCTCCAGGAACATTGATAAAACGACTGCTTAACATACCTCCCGTACAAGATTCTGCTGTACAAATTGTGAAACCTCGCTTCTGAAGCATTTTCACTACAACTTGCTCTAACGTTTCACTTTCTTTTATTGTATAAATTGCTTTGCCAAACCGTTTTCTAAGTTCCTCTATCATTGGCTTTATCATTTTTTTTGCGTCTTTCTCTGTTTTTGCACTGGCCGTTATACGCACATGTACTTCTCCAGTTTTAGCATAAGTAGCAATTGTCGGATTCGTCTGCTGATCAATTAAATCCCGGATCATCATTTCTACTTTGCTTTCTCCAATTCCACAAATCTTAACCATTGCAGATAAGATTGTATGCGGAATTTTTTTCTCCAGATAAGGTGCTACCTTATCATTTACCATAGGAATCAATTCATTTGGAGGCCCTGGAAGTAAAATAATACTTTTTCCATTCAATTCAACAATAATTCCTGGCGCCGTTCCATTATCATTATCTAACACAATTGCTCCATCTGGAATCAATGCCTGCTTCCAGTTATTATCAGATGGTTTACGACCTGTTTTTGAAAAGTAAATCTTTATTCTCTTCTTCGTATGCTCATCTTCTACAAGTGGAGTATGACATATTTTTGCTACTGTCTCTTTTGTTAAATCATCTTCTGTTGGTCCTAGCCCTCCTGATAAAATAACAACATCAGAACGACTTAACGCCATTGTGAGCTGTTGTGATAATCGTTCTTCATTATCCCCTACTGTGGATTGATAAAAGACGGAATAACCAAGAGATGCACACTTCTGTGCCAGAAATTGTGCATTCGTATTAACAATATTTCCCAGTAAAATTTCCGTTCCTACAGTAATTAATTCTATAACCATTTCTTTCAACCTTATCTTTCTTCCTGTAGTACACTTCGATTGTGGTACAGATAATCACATAATGAAATAATCGTCAATGCTAAAGACGCATAAATTAATATCTGCTCTACAATCTCCATTCCATTAATATCTGCAATCAAAACAAGCGTCATTACCATCTGACAGGCTGTCTTCATCTTTCCCCAGATTCCTGCTGCTAATACAATTCCTTGATCAGAAGCAATCAAACGAAAGCCACTAATGATAAATTCTCTCGCTATAATAATAATAACAATCCATGTTGGAATGCGTCCTAAATCTACAAAGCAAATTAAAGCAGTACACACTAACAATTTATCTGCCAATGGATCCATAAATTTCCCAAAATTTGTAATCAGATTATATTTTCTTGCAATTCTTCCATCAAACCAATCCGTCAAGCTCGCTCCCGCAAAAATAGCAAGGGCTACCCATTTCGACCAATCTCCTTCAAACGGTACAAGCATAAATATTACAAAAAATGGAATCATAATTGTACGAAGCATTGTGAGCTTATTCGGTAAATTCATTTTCCAATTCTCCTATCAAATCATATTCTGCTGCTCCAGTGACAATTACTCTTGCGAAATCACCAGACATCAATGGGGTAGCCGTCTGTACAAAAATATATCCGTCTACATTCGGTGCATCCATATATGTTCTGCCTACATAAGCATTCTCATCGGCAACCTTTCCTTCTATTATAACATCCACGGTGCGTCCAATCATACGCTCACAGTGGTCAAATGCAATTTCTTGCTGCAACTCCATAATCGCATCACGGCGTTCTTCTTTTACTTCTGCTGGAATTTGATCTTCCATACAAGCAGCTGGAGTATCTTCTTCTGCTGAATAAGTAAATACGCCAAGACGATCAAATTCTAATTCATCCACAAAACGCATTGTTTCTTCATGATCCTCTTGTGTTTCACCTGGAAATCCAGCAATTAATGTAGTGCGAAGTGCAATATCTGGAATTTCTTTTCTTAGTTTTTGAATCATCGCTCGAAGCTGCGTTTGACTTGTTTTTCTTCCCATCCGCTTTAAAATGGAATCGGAAGCATGTTGAATTGGAATATCCAAATAATGACAAATCTTAGGTTCTGTCTTAATTACTTGAATCAGTTCGTCCGTAATCTCTTCTGGATAACAATATTGTAGTCGGATCCACCAAATACCTGAAATCTGTGCAAGTTGTTTCAAAAGTTCTGGAAGCATTTTTCTTCCATACAAGTCAATTCCATAAAGAGTTGTTTCCTGAGCTACAAGAATTAACTCACGAACGCCACCTTCTGCTAAAGATTTCGCTTCTTCGATTAATTCTTCCATTGGAACACTTCTATAGGAACCCCTAATTTTAGGAATAATACAATAAGTACAATGCTTATCACAGCCTTCTGCAATTTTTAAAAACGCATAATATCCTCCCGTTGTTACAATACGCTTACGTGCTGTCGGCATTCCATTATTTGGAAGAAAGACTTGTGGATGATGATGAGCCAATGCTTCTTCTACTACATTAGCAATCTCATCATAAGAAGCGATTCCGAGAACTCCATCTACTTCTGGTATCTCTTTTTGCACTTCTTCTTTATAACGCTCTGCCAAACAGCCTGTCACAATTAAAGCTTTACATACCGCAGTCTTTTTATATTCTGCCATCTCTAAAATCGTATTGATACTTTCTTCTTTCGCATCACCAATGAAACAGCAAGTATTTACAATAATGACCTGCGCCTGTGTTTCATCTTCTGTAAATTCATAACCTGCATCTCTTAAGATCCCTAACATCTTTTCCGTATCCACAAGATTTTTATCACATCCAAGGGAAATAAACAATATTTTCATCGAAATTTATATACATATTCTCCTTCTATTTTCTAGTTACTTCATTGTACATCTCAACCTTTTGTCAAGATTTATTCCTGAATATCTTCCGCTTCGATCATTTCTGGATCTTCTTCTTCGGCTTCATCATCTCCCATGATTTTCACTTTTCCTCTATAAAGCTCTTCTACAGCAATAGAAAGTGGTTTCTTACCAGCATATCCCCGTACAAGCGGCTCTTCCCCAGCAATAATCTGTCTTGCACGCTTTGCCGTAGCAATCACGATGGAATAACGGCTCTGTACTACAGGCTGTTCTCCTGGTTCTACCTCACTATTTACTACATTAATTAAATCAGAATAAGATGGATGTAACATGTCATTCTCCTTTCAAAAAGATTTTTAAATCTTCTTTCATATCTTCTATAAATTGATTTTGATAGGAACATCGGTTATGCTGACATTGAATCAACTCATGCAATTGCTCAACACAATGTTCCAATTTATCATTAACGATAATATAATCGTAACGATCCATATTCTTTGACTCTTTGGCTGCCTGAGTAAGCCTTGCTTGTATTGTTTCTTCTGATTCTGTTCCTCGTCCAGTCAGCCGCCTTTTTAACTCTTCGGCTGTCGGCGGTGCAATAAAAATAAGAACTGCTTGAGGATATTTCTCCTTTATCTGTAAGGCTCCTTGCACTTCAATCTCCAGAATCACATCTTTACCAGCCTCCATCTGTGCAAAAACATAATCCGCTGGTGTTCCATAATAATTATTTACATATTGTGCATATTCAATCAATTTTTCTTCTTGAATCATTGCTTCAAAGGTTTCCCTTGTCTTAAAGAAGTAATGAACCCCTTCTTTCTCCCCAGCTCTTGGAGCCCTTGAAGTAGCAGAAATAGATAATGCATAATTCTTATATTTTTCCATTAAGGCCTTTATTATTGTTCCTTTTCCTACTCCTGAAAAGCCAGAAATAACAACCATAACCCCTGTCTGTTCCATATTCTATTCTCCATTCTGTTCTATTGCAATCTCTTGTTCTATACTTTCTCCGATGCTCGATGGTAGTCTTCCTGCCAATGTATCTGGTAAAAGTGCCGATAAAACAACATATCCTCCCAGTGTTACAATAACCGATTTGGTTTTTCTTCCTTGTGTCGCATCAATTGACATTCCTCTGTCTTTCGCATTTTGGACAAGACGTTTCATCGGGGCAGAATCAAATCGCGAGATAGAGATAATCTGTGTAGAATTAATAAAATTTCCAAACCCAATATTTACAAACATCCCAAACTCCTCTCCTGCAAATTTTAAGTATCTGAGAATTATTCGATATTTTGAATTTGTTCTCTTACTTTTTCGATTTCAGTCTTTAGTTCAATCGCAATATCCGAAATTTCGATATCATTTGCTTTAGAAAGAATCGTGTTTGCCTCTCGATTCATCTCCTGTGCAATAAAGTCTAACTTTCTGCCAATACTTTCTTTCTGTTCCAAAATTTCTTTTGTATGCATGATATGACTTTTTAACCGAACAGTCTCCTCATCTACACAGATCTTATCTGCAAAGATCGTAACTTCTGTTAGAATTCTACTCTCATCAATTGTAGTATTTTCCAATACTTCTTTTACTTTTTCTTCCAAACGATTATGATATTCATTCAAAACAACTGGCGACCGTTCTTCTATCTTATGCACCAGCTCAAGCATTCCATCCAACTTTCCGAGTAAGTCTCTCCTAAGATGCTCTCCCTCCAATATTCTTGTTTGAATCAATTCTTGTAGTGCTCCCTCAATCGCCGTTTGGATGCTATCCCAAAGCTGTTCAACATCTTCTTCTATATGTTCCATAATCAAAACTTCTGGAAAACTTGCAAGCATAGAAACCGATATGTCATCTACCACACCAAATTGTTCCTTCATTTCTCGAAAACAATCCATATATTCCTGAGCCAACACACGATTATAATGCAATGTCACATTTGTTTCTTCTTCATTTTCAAGGGAAAGAAAAACGTCAATCTTTCCTCTCTGCACATTATTTTTGATTAGATTGCGAATGGAAGCTTCAAAGCAATTAAATTTTTTGGGCATTTTAATGTTTAGATCCAGATACCGGTGATTTACTGATTTCATCTCTACCATAATCTTAGATTGACCATTGATAAGCTCATACCGCCCAAATCCAGTCATACTTTTCAACATATTTTCCTCCTAAATGTCGCAGAATACAGCATAAATTCAGGGATTTTATTCAATCCCAATCTCCTTGTATGTCTTTGCTCACACTATGTCTTATCTATTATAAGCGAAAATATAGGAAGAGTCAACTAAGCAAATCTTTTATTTCCGTGAATTTTATGTTATAATTCTTAAGAGCAAATTGTTCAGATCAGAACGCAGCTCTTATAGTAGAAATCGAAACAGCTGTCAAATGACAGTGAAATGGAGGTTATTTATGGCATTAGATGGAACAGTAATCGCTTCCGTTACAAAAGAAATGAATGCTCGTATTCTTGGAGGCCGAATTTCAAAAATTGCTCAACCAGAGGCAGATGAACTGCTTCTTACAATAAAATCAGGAAAGAAAACTGAAAAACTTTTAATTTCTGCCAGTGCAGGACTTCCACTTATTTATTTTACAAACCAAAATAAACCCAATCCTTTGACTGCCCCTAATTTTTGTATGCTTTTACGCAAGCATATTGGAAACGGCAGAATTATTTCCATTACCCAACCAAGTTTAGAACGCATTATTGATATGGAAATTGAACATCTTAATGAATTAGGCGATCTATGCCGTAAACATTTGATTGTTGAATTAATGGGAAAACATAGTAATATTATTTTCTGCAATGATTCTTCCACAATTTTGGATAGTATTAAACACGTCCCAGCTTCTATGAGTTCTGTTCGTGAAGTTCTCCCAGGACGCCCTTACTTTATTCCAGATACAATGGGAAAACAGAATCCAAAGGAACTGACTTTGGACTCTTTTCTCCAAAATTTCACAGGGAATCAAAATGTTGCTAAAACAATTTATACTCACTATACGGGTATCAGTCCATTAATTGCAGAAGAAATCGTATTCCGAAGCAAAATCGATTCCTCAAAACCAGCAAATGAGTGCAGTGAAGTAGAAAAACTTCATCTTGGTAACATCTTTCTTCAATTGATACAGGAGATTCAAGAAGGTTACTTTGCTCCAAATATTATTTATAGAGGAGAAGAACCAATTGAATTTTCTTGTATTTTATTAGAAAGCTATTCTACTTACCAACTTGAAACCTTTTCATCCATGAGTGAAGTACTGGAGACATATTATGCGACTCGTAATCTTATCACAAGAATTCGTCAAAAATCGGCTGAATTGCGCCGAGTCGTTCAAACTCATTTAGAACGAAGCCGAAAAAAATATGATCTCCAAATAAAACAACTAAAAGATACTCAAAAACGCGAGAAATACCGCATTTATGGAGAACTTTTAAATACTTACGGATATGAGGCACAAGAAGGGGATAAACAAATAACGGTCTTGAACTATTATACAAATGAGCCTCTAACAATTCCTCTAAATCCAGATCTATCTGCACAAGAAAATGCCAAAAAATATTTTGAACGTTATAATAAATTAAAGCGTACAAATGAAGCATTATCTACATTATTAACAGAAACAGAAGAAGAAATTGCACATTTAGAATCGATCAGTACATCGATTGATATGGCTCTATCTGTTGACGATCTTACTGAAATTCGTCAAGAAATGGTACAATATGGATATATTAAAAAACATGCTGGTTCTCAAAAAGGTAACAAAAAACAAAAGATTTTAAGTAAGCCTTACCACTATATTTCCTCGGATGGATTCGATATCTATGTTGGAAAAAATAATTACCAAAATGAAGAATTAACATTCCATTTTGCAGAAGGAAAAGATATCTGGATGCACGCTAAAAAAATCCCAGGTTCTCATGTAATTATTCGTACGAATGGAAAAGAAATTCCAGATCGCACTTACGAAGAAGCTGGACAACTGGCTGCCTATTATTCCAAATCCAGAAATGCAGATAAGGTAGAAATCGACTATATTGAAAAAAAACATGTAAAAAAGACTGCTGGCGGCAAACCAGGTTTTGTCATTTACCATACGAACTATTCTTTAATTGCATCTCCTAACATCAAAAATCTCCAGCAAGTGGAATAGTAAACAAAAGGAGTCTCCACTGGAGTTTCTTTTGCATATCACGATAATAAAAAGATAGTATGAACCGTTGTATTTGAATCATTTCTGTTATACAACAATTCATACTATCTTTTTTTATCCATATGTAATCTTTATGAAACCTTCATTCTTCCTTCTATATCTTTAATTTTATCTGGATGACGAAGTCGCTGAATAAAGCAATATGAAAAATCAATTCCATAACCAAGTATAAGCAAAACAGCAATATATTTGCCTGGCTGAACTGGAATTCTAGCTACAATGGATTGCATAAATCCATTTAAAAAGCAGAAGAAGAAAATACCTAAAAATCCCCAGCCAACGCTGCTCTCTAGGCAAATAATTCCTTTGTAATTATACTTCTTCTTACTATAATCCCACCAAAAACTTCCAAATAATCGTATCATAATTCGAGCTGTAATCAGTTCCAAAATAGTGGCAGAAACAGAACTCGCAATAAAAAGCAACGGAAGATTATGTTTCAATGGGGACAAAATTAAAAATGCTCCAACCCCTCCGATTCCATAAATAATACAAAATGGTAAATGACAAAAGCCTCGATTATAAATTAATTTATGATTTTCTATTGAAAGCACAATGCACTCTAATATATATCCAAAAAAACTGAATATAAAAAACCAAAGCGCAAAGTTATGAATTTCCATTCCTAGAACTCGCATGAAATTCCCCCTATTCGTATCTATTTGGCCATTCTCGCCAAATCTATATGTACTATACCGAAAAAGGGAAAAAAAATCAAGTTTATTTTTCTGACTTCTATATTTTTCCTTTGCGTGATGTTTTACACCAAAAATATGAAAAGCTTACTTTTTTCTCTCTTTATTAATTTTTTTATTTCCTATTTTTTTAATCTTCTTGGAAATCCTAGATCCTACTTCTGCTAAAGTACAATGTTTATCCGCATATACAATAATATAGCCTTCTTTCGTCTTGGGCGGTATAATTGTAAGAGGCCACATATGATGCAGAATCATATCTTTTTCTGCACGCGAAAGCAAAAACTCTCTCTGGGCATTTTTCAATGCCACACGGGGATGAGTCAATCCATGAAAATGATTTCCAGTTTCTTTTTTATGTGTATGCCAATCGTATAAAAATAAATCGTGTAATAATCCTCCGCGTGCTGCTGTATAAAAATCCAATTCTAATTTTTTGGCAATTCGGTAACTCAAATAAGATACTTGAATACAATGAGCTTGTGTCGAAGTATTTCCATGTTGGGTAAATTTTGACATCATCTGGAAAGATGGATTATCTAAAATATCTTTTACACAGTGATAATATTTCTTGTCTTTCTCATATTCTCTATTTTTAATCCAAGCATCATCTTGTATCCAACGACGGACCTTCTTCTTGAAGGTCCGTCTTCTCTTATATGCCCGAACAATATGTTCCATTGACATAAACTATTTAGCCTCTTTCTTTGCATTTGCATTCTCTTCTTTTGAATTATTAGAACCGAGTAACTCATCATAGAGTTTTTCATAAGTTCTCGCAGCTGTATTCCAAGAGAAATCTTTTTTCATCGCTGCGATTACCATCTTGTCCCATGCCTGGCGATCCGTATAATATACCTTCTTTGCATAGTTAATAATACTCAACATTTCATGTGCATTATAATTTGCAAAAGAAAATCCTGTTCCACTGCCATCAATTTCATTATATGGCTGAACAGTATCACGAAGGCCGCCTGTCTCACGGACAATTGGAAGCGTACCGTAACGCAGACTCATGAGCTGGCTCAACCCACATGGTTCGAATAAGGATGGCATAAGAAATGCATCACAACTTGCATAAATACGATGAGATAATGCTTCAGAATAGAAAATACTTGCAGAAACACGGTTTGGATATTTATTTGCGTAAAAACGGAATAAGTTTTCATATCTAGCTTCTCCAGTTCCTAATACAACAAGTTGTACATCTTCACTACAGATCTGCTCAATTACACAATCAATTAAGTCAAATCCTTTTTGATCGGTTAATCGAGAAACAATACCAATCATAAATGCATTTGGATTTACTTCTAAGCCCAATTCCTTTTGAAGAGCTTCTTTATTCTTTGGTTTTTGATCAAACACTGTTTTTATATTATAATTTGCTTCAATATCAGCATCTGTCTCTGGATTATAAAAACTATAATCAATACCATTGACAATACCACTTAAACTATTCGATCTTGCACGAAGCAATCCATCTAATCCTTCACCATAAAACGGCATCTTAATTTCTTCTGCATAACTATTACTTACAGTGGTAATTCTGTCTGCATATACAAGACCTCCCTTTAACAGATTACCATTATTATAAGATTCCAACTTATCACTTGTAAAATAATAGTCAGAAAGACCTGTTACATTACGAATCGTATTAACATCCCATGTTCCTTGGAACTTCAGATTATGAATTGTAAAGATTGTTTTAATTCCCCAGAAAAATGGATCTCCCTGAAAACTATCATTTAAATAAACTGGAACTAACCCTGTCTGCCAGTCATGACAGTGGATGATATCTGGACGGAAACCAATTAATGGAAGGCTGGAAAGAACCGCCTTAGAGAAAAAGCTGAATTTTTCAATATCTTCATACATATTACTATAAGGCCAAGGACCTCCGAAATAAAATTCACTGTCAATGAAATAGAATTTAACTCCCTGATATTCCATCTCCAATATTCCTACATATTGATTTCTCCAGTAAAAATCAGTGTAGAAATGTGTTACATACTTCATCTGAGAGCGAAGTTCCTCTTTAATACATAAATATTTCGGAATCATTACACGTACATCATATTCTTCTTTATCAAAATATTTTGGCAATGATCCTACTACATCTGCTAAACCACCTGTTTTAATAAATGGAACACATTCAGATGCCGCAAATAATATTTTTTTCATCCTAATCCTCCTAAAATTTCATTTTGTATATATTATACACCAGAATTAGAATTTTTTAAAGTGGTTTATCAAAATTTGACATAAGTTTCCTGTATTTTTTCTTACTTTTTCTGTATTTTGTATTCTAGACGAATTTTATCCGAAATTAGCGCTATAAATTCTGAATTAGTTGGCTTTCCTTTCCCATTATTTACTGTATATCCAAATAGCTCATCGATTGTGTCCATCTTACCTCTACTCCATGCAACTTCAATTGCATGTCGAATTGCACGTTCTACTCTACTTGGAGTAGTTTGATAATGCTTTGCAATTTCTGGATATAATGCCTTTGTAATAGAATTTAACATATCCATATCTTGGATACACATAATAATTGCATCTCTTAAATATTGATACCCCTTTATATGAGCAGGGACACCAATTTCATGTATCATATTTGTTACATCATGCTCTAGATTTCTCTCCTCATTTTGCAACCTTGCTTCCATATACGATGGAATTGCTTTTCCCTGTGTATTTTTTTGTAATTTATTAGCGCCAATCTGTCTTACTCGATTAATAATCACTTTGTTATCAAATGGTTTCATTATATAATAAGATGCTCCCATATTAATTGCATCTTCTGGTACAGGTTCTTTTGTGATTCCTGAAACAATAATAAATGATGGCATCTTTTTTACATTTCTATCATGTTTAATCCTATCCATCACACCCAATCCGTCAATTCTTGGCATCACCAAATCTAATAATACCACATCTGGCTCTTTATCACGAATCAGACGACAAGTTTCTTCTCCATCTTTTGCCGTTCCTACAACATTAATGTCTTCTTCTGCTGTCAAGATATCATCTAGTAAGGTTAAGATTCTTTCGTTATCATCAGCAATCGCTACATTTAATTTTGCCATTTCTGGACCCCCTGTTCAAATTTTAAAGGTAAGATGACTATTCAGTTATTGAATAGTAATAAGCAAGTTTCATTATAGATATCCATAATATCCGAAACAAATAAAAACTTCCGCTATTTATGACATTTTTCGACATGATTTTATATTTTTCATCAATTCTTTTTAATACCATATTCACTATAGCAGAAATCTTAACATAGATTAAAGTTTTCCAACCTTTATCTGGAATCCATTTGTTTCATTTCCTCTAAGAATATCCCATATCCCTTTGTTGAATCCTGAATGAACACATGCGTTACTGCTCCAATTAATTTTCCGTCTTGAATAATTGGACTTCCACTCATTCCCTGAACAATCCCTCCTGTCTTCTGCAACAGTTCTTCATCCGTAATTTGTAATACGATTCCTTTATGATCATTGCTGCCAGATGTATTTACTTCCAATATCTCAACTTCATAATCTTTCGTAATTCCATCTACATTAGAACGAATTTGGGCAGGCCCTTCGTGTACATCTTGCTTGTACCCCGCTAATATCCATTCTCCTTGAATTTTTTCTTTTAACTTTTCATTTGCAGTTCCAAAAATCCCCTGTACAGTATTCGCACTAATCTCTCCATATTGGTGATCTCTTCCATAACAGATCGTTCCAGAAAGAGATCCTGGGCTTCCTGAACTTCCCTTTATTATTGTATAAATATCTGCTTCATAAAGACATCCTGAATCAGCTTCCATAAGTAAACTGGTATCAGAATCGCTAATTCCATGTCCCAATGCGCCAAATCGATTATTCTTGTCAATATATGTTAATGTTCCAATTCCTTGTGTATCATCTCTTACCCAAAGTCCTAGCTTATATTCTCCTGGTGCTGTATTTACTGGATGAACCCGCACTTCCATCTCTTTTTCGTCTCTTCGTATTGTTAATTTCACATCTTGCATTCCATTTTCATTTAACATTCTCATAAAAGACTCTTTGCTTGGAATATCCTGGTCATTCATTTTTATAATATAATCTCCAGTTTTTACAATATCTTTGGCTGGCTCACTAATATTTCCCTGGCAATCTGTCAGCTTTGAAGTTCCAATTACAAAAATTCCATCTGACTCTAAATAAATTCCTACTGGAAAGCCTGCAGGTAGTAAATATTCTGGTTCAATTGCATTTACTTCAATATTTTTTATATTCCAAATTCCAAATAGCTTTAATGATAACTCATAATTTCCTATATTCGGTATATAAATAGAAAATGGCCGATTTAAAGTCATATTTATTTTTTCTGATGGAATATGAGTTTCATCACTAACCATAACTTCTCTACATTGCGCTTCAATACTTCCATTGAAAGGCAAACGCAGATTGACTTCATTTTTTTCCCCTGCTGAAAGATAAATAGAATCTGGAATCTTTGAATTCCAGCTATATATCATATAGATGATAATACATATAGCAAAAGTAGAAAATATCGTCCATCTGCGCCTTTGTTTCTTCTTTATCCGCATTGTCCCACCATCCTTCTTTTGAAATCATTCCAAGGATAGTATATGGACAATCCGAAAATGTACACTTATTTTCTTTTATTTTATTTTGTTATTTTTGTACGATTTGCCAGATCTTTCATTTCGACGGCTGAATCCAACGTTTTCTTGGTAATTTCTGTCCCTCCAAGCAATCGTGCTAATTCTTGAACGATTTGCTTTCTATCCAATTCATAAATATTCGTTTTTGTAATCTGATCGATTACCTCTTTTTCAATTAAAAAGTGATGATCTGCCATAGCTACAATTTGAGCCAAATGGCTAATACAAATTACTTGATGGTTTTTGCTGATTAATGACAATTTTTCCGATACTTTTTGTGCAGTACGTCCACTAATTCCTGTATCAATTTCATCAAAAATAAGTGTAATATCTTCATCACTTTCCGCTAAAACTGATTTAATTGCAAGCATAATACGAGATAATTCTCCACCTGACGCGACATCTTTTAATGGACGAATTTGTTCTCCTGGATTAGTGGAAATTAAAAATTCTGCTTGATCCATTCCATTTATAGAAAAATTATCTAGAGGTCGAATCGCAATCTCAAATTGTACATCTAAAAAATTTAAATCTAACAAAGAATGCTTCATTAGCTGCTCCAACTGTTTTGCTGCTTCTATTCTGATTTCCGTTATTTTTCTTCCAATATCGATTAGCTGCTGTTTTGCTTGTGCAAACTTTTTGCTAACCGCCATTTTTTTCTCTTCAAAATGAAGATATGTTTCATATTCTTCTCTCTTTCTTTCAGCATATACCAAAATATCTTCTATTGTTTTTCCATATTTTTGCTTTAAAGAATGAATCACGTCCATTCTTGTTTGAATTTCATACAAACGCTCTTCATCAATCTCCAAATGATCTAATGCAGATGATACTTCTCTATTCACATCATCAATCAATGCTTCTAAATCAATGAGTAAATTAGAAATTGAATTTAGATTCTCATCATATTCTAAAATACGCTGAATTGTTTTCACACTCTGACTAATTGCATCTCCTGCACTATGATTCCCTTCATATCCAAGTAAAGATGCAATTTCTTCTAATCCCTGCACAATTTGTTGTCCATGTACAAGGCGTTTATATTCTACATTTAGCTTTTCCTCTTCTCCAGGAATTAATCCTGCATGATCAATTTCTTGAAGCTCGAATTCAAGAAAAGATAACTCTCGTCTTCTCTGCTCCTCATCTATATTATAATGCTCTAACTCTTTTTTCCATTTTATATAATTGTGGTATGCCTGCTGATTTTTTACTTTCCATTCTTGCAGTCGAGATTTGGCAAACGTATCCAAAATTTCTAGATGTTTTGCGCAATAAAGAAGTGACTGATGTTCATGCTGACCATGAATATCAATAATTAGACTTGCAATTTCTTTAATCTTAGATGCGGGTACGGTTTCTCCATTTAATCTACATATACTTCTACTTTCCATTAACTTTCTAGCAATAATCAACTGACCTTCCTCTAGAGAAACCCCCATTCTTTCCAGTTCTTTCTTAATAGAATCTTCCCTAATGGAAAAAACAAGCTCAATATACGCAGAGTCAGCATTATGGCGAATAATTCCTTTCGGTATTTTTCCTCCTAACGCAATATTAATTGATCCAATAACAATTGATTTTCCAGCACCAGTCTCTCCACTTAATATGTTTAATCCCTTTTTAAAATCTATTTCAGCATATTCAATTAATGCTAGATTCTTTACTGTTAGACTTTCGAGCATTCTCCTCCTCCTATTTTAGTAAATGTTCAATTTTATCCATTAATAACATACTGTCATTAACAGAAGGTGTGGCACACATAATCGTATCATCTCCTGCAATACATCCTACTACTTCATTAAACTGACAGGCATCCAAGGCAGCAGCAGCAGCCATAGCCATTCCAGATACTGTTTTTATTACAAGCAGGTTTTGTGCCACGTCCATCCGAACAAAGCAATCTTGAAGTACCCGAATATATTTATCATTTTGCGGATTAATCTCTTTCTGAGGTACAATGTAACGCTGCTTTCCTTTCCCTACACTGATTTTTGTCAACTTCAGTTCACGGATATCTCTGGAAACGGTTGCCTGTGTAATTTGAAAACCTGCATTTTTTAATTGAAGAGCTAACTCTTCTTGTGTATCAATTTCATAATTTTTAATCAGCTCAATAATTTTTTTCTGCCGTTCTAATTTCATTGCTTTCTTCTCCTTACTGAGTTGCCATCTTTTTCCGTAACGTCTCCAAAAAACTAACCTTACTAATCCGAATTAACTTTGCTTTTTTTTCTGAGCAAATAATGCGGATCGTATCTCCATTTTCAATCCAGCAAGATGTATCAGCATCATAACTGACAACTGCTTTAGCCCTTCTTTTATTTTCTCCCTGATAAATTAGTTCAATTACTGAGTCATCTGGAAGTACAATACTTCGGGAACTCAAACTATGTGTACAAATGGGAGTCAGTACAAACATGCTACTATTTGGAGCCAAAATTGGACCTCCTGCGGAAAGATTATAGGCAGTTGAACCTGTTGGTGTAGCAACAATCATTCCATCTGCTTTATAATGGTTTAGACACTCTCCATTAACACAAAGTTCAAATTGAATGATACCTAACGGACCTCCGCGTCCTAGTACAATATCATTCAACGCAACATCCCGATAAATGATTTGTCCATCTCGTTTTAACTCTCCTTGGATCATCATTCTCTCTTCTACATAATACTCGTCTTGAATTAGTTTTTCTAAAAGTGGTTCGATTGACTTTGCTCCTACTTCGGCCAAATATCCTAACGTTCCCAAATTAATCCCTACCATTGGGATTTGTAAATTTAATAAATCTCTCGAAGCCTGAATAATTGTTCCATCTCCTCCTAATACGAGAATGCATTGCGTATCCTTTGGAACTTTTCTAGCATCTGTATAACGAGAACGAATTGGGAGATTTCCTGTTGCTCTATAAATTCCGCAATATTTTCCTTTCTCCTCTAAATAATGCTGAATTGATAACGCTGTTTCTGATGTCTGTTCTTTTTCTGTATTACTTATAATAAAAAACTTATCCATCAATTTCCCCTTGTTGTCGATAATGTAATATTTAATTTTTTGTGCCTTAACCAGCAATCTCACTAAGACATATTCATTAAAATGAAATTATACCCATTCCAAAAATCCTATATTTTCAAAACTTCTTACTGAGATTACTGAATAACACACCATTAACTTTTTGCCAATTTACATTATCTTTCTTATTTTTCATAGTAACTCATGGGATTGCTCCACTAATACTTTCACATCTGGATCCGCTCGCTTCATTTCTTCCTCTGTTGGACAATTTTGCAGTTGAAGTAAATATTCAATATTTCCCTCTGGTCCCTTAATTGGAGAAAATTCCAAATTACAAATAGCAAATCCAATACTCTTTGCATAAGCAATCACTTTCTCAATTACTTCCTGATGGGTAGATTTTTCTCTTACAACCCCCTTTTTTCCAACTTTTTCCCGACCAGCCTCAAACTGGGGCTTAATCAGACAGACCACTTGTCCTCTTGAGGACATTAAAGTTTTTACAGGTTCCAAAACCTTAGTCAGCGAAATAAAGGAGACATCAATTGATACAAAATCAATTGGTTCTCCAATCTGTTCTGGAGTTACATAACGAATATTCGTGCGCTCCATACAAATAACTCTATTGTCTTGACGAAGTTTCCATGCAAGCTGTCCATGTCCCACATCAACTGCAAATACTTTCACTGCTCCATTTTGAAGCATACAATCTGTAAAACCACCCGTAGATGCTCCCACATCCATGCATACTTTTCCAGCCAAAGAAAGATCAAAGTTTTTTATTGATTTTTCCAGCTTTAAGCCACCTCGGCTGACATATTTCAATGTATTTCCTCTTACTTCAATCGGAGAATACGGATCAAACATAGAACCTGCTTTATCTTCCTTCTGACCTTTCACATATACTTGCCCAGCCATAATAATTGCCTTTGCCTTTTCCCTTGATGGAGCAAAGCCTAAATTAACAAGCAAGACATCCAAACGTTCCTTCATAATAAACCAAACCTTTCCATCCGATAACTAACTTTTTTAGATATCTGTACTATCTATTTTTTATCTTAGCAATGATTCCGTCTCTGTCAATACCAAGTATTTGTTTTAGCTCTGAAATTGTTCCTTGTTCAACAAATTCATTCGGAATCCCAATCATCAAAACCTGCATAGAGTAATTTTTTTCGCTAATATAAGCTGCTATTTTTTCTCCCATCCCTCCGTTTAGCACATTTTCCTCCATCGTTACTACAAGTTTATGAGTTCCATTGAGTTTATCTACACATTGCTTATCCCATGGCTGAATAAATCTCATATTGATTACGGTTGGTTCATATCCATCTTGCTTTAATTTTTGTGCTACTTCCATCGCCGTCTGCACCATTGTACCAACTGCCAACAACGCAATTTCTTTTCCCTCTTGCAATAACTCGCTTTTTCCAAGTTCAATGGTGGCGCGATGTTCTTTTAATCCTGTATAAGCGGTTCCTTTTGGATAACGAATTGAAATTGGATGATGATAGGTCGCTGCAAAATCCATTCCATCCATAAATTCATATTTGTTTTTAGGAGCAAATATTGCCATGCCAGGAATAGAGCTCATATAAGAAAAATCGAAAACTCCTTGATGTGTTTCTCCATCATTTCCAACTAATCCAGCTCTGTCGATCGCAAAAATAACAGGTAAATCATTAATACAAACATCATGAACAATTTGATCGTAGGCTCTTTGTAAAAAAGAAGAATAAATCGCTACAACTGGTTTTAATCCAGAAGCTGCAAGTCCCGCTGCAAACGTTACTGCATGTTCTTCTGCAATTCCAACATCAAAAAAACGTTCTGGATATTCTTTCGCAAATCGTTTCATTCCTGTTCCATCTGGCATTGCCGCTGTGATACCTACAATCGTATCGTCTTTCGCTGCAATATTACAAAGCATACGTGCAAAAACATCTGTATAAGTAGCTTCTGTTTTTTTCTGTTTCAGCAAACCAGTTGCAATATCAAACGGAGCAATTCCATGAAATTTTGCTGGGTTTTTAACTGCTGGCTCATATCCCCTTCCTTTTTGCGTGCGTACATGTACAATTACTGCTCTTTTTAAGCGTTTTGCATCCAAAAACACTCGGATTAATTGACTAGTATCATGTCCATCAATTGGGCCTAGGTAGGTAATTCCCATATTTTCAAATAACATCCCTGGTATTACAAACTGCTTAATGGTAGACTTTGTTTTACTGATACGCTGTACAATCCGCTCTCCCACTACAGGTATTCTAGAAAGTGTATTGGAAACATCTTCTTTTAGATTATTATAAGTAACATCTGTGCGAATCGATTCCAAATAAGCAGATACCCCACCTACATTTTTGGATATGGACATATCATTATCATTTAATACAATAATAAAATTAGATTCCAATTGAGCTGCATTATTCAATGCCTCGTATGCCATCCCCCCTGTTAATGCTCCATCACCTATAACTGAAATAACAGAATAATCTTCTTTTTTGATATCTCTTGCATATGCCATTCCAAGTCCTACTGATATAGATGTTGTACTATGCCCTGTATTAAATGCATCACACGGACTTTCTTTTGTTTTTGGAAATCCACTCATTCCTCCTAATTGACGAAGTGTATCAAATCCCTCTTTTCTTCCTGTTAAGATTTTGTGTGTATAGGATTGATGTCCTACATCCCATATAATCTTATCCTTTGGAATTTGAAATGCCAGATGAAGTGCTAATGTCAGCTCAACAGTACCCAGATTAGAAGCCAAATGCCCTCCTGTAATACTAATTTTATCAATTAAAAATTCTCTTATCTCCTGTGCTAACTCATCCAATTCTTCTTTTGTCAAGTTAAGCTTTTGCAAATCTCCAGGCTCATTTATTCGTTCCATTATCATTGATTTATAGCCCCTTTACCGTTCTCTTGTAATCAACATTTGGATAAGCTCTTCTAAAAACAAGTTTTGTCCTGGCAGTTGCTTTAATTCTTGAATTGCTTGCTGTGAAATACAATCCACATCTTTTTTAGACTGTTCCAAACCATTTAATGTAACATAGGTCGTTTTATTATTCTTTTCATCGCTCATAACAGGTTTTCCAAGTACCTCTGTTGTACTTGTTAAATCTAAAATATCATCTCTAATTTGAAATGCCATACCAATCTTTGCTGCAATCTGTTCTACTATTTTTATTTCTTGTTCACAAGCTCCAGCTAAAACTGCTCCAATCATCATAGATGCTTCTAATAATGCCCCTGTTTTTAAACGATAAACAAAATCCAATTGTTCTCGATTCATTGGACAGTTCGTAAGTTGAACATCTACTGTCTGTCCACCAATCATGCCATAAATTCCCGTTTTCTCTGCCAGAATTTTAATTGCCTGTCCAATACAAACAGGATCTGCTTTCATGGAAAAGGCTTTCGCCGCTGTCTCAAAAGCATAAATCATGAGAGCATCTCCCGCTAATACCGCCATATCATAGCCAAACTTTTTCCAGACTGTAGGTTCTCCTCTTCGGAACTCATCATTATCCATACATGGTAAATCATCATGGATTAATGAAGAGGTATGAATCATTTCAATTGCAGCCATAAATGGTTCAATTACTTCATCTCTACCACCAAATAATTGATATACTTCCTTCATAATCATCGGACGTAACCGTTTTCCGCCCACTTTGATGCTATAATTACAAGCCTCAAAAATTGTTTTCTGCGGACCTTCTTCTACTGGCAAATAGTTAGAAATGATTCGTTCTATCTCTGCCACTTTTTCTATTATTTTCTCATTTTTCACTTGTATCACCGCTTTCACTCAGTATTTTTATTTTCTTCTCTACTCGATCTAACTGTGAAGAACATTTTTTAATCAGTTTTATTCCCGCTTCAAAGCTTGCTAATGCTTCTTCTAATGTTTGATTTCCTTGTTCCATATCACGAACAATTTGATCCAATTGTTCTAGATTTTCATCTATCGTCATAGCGAATCTGCTCCTTTTTCAACACTTTTGTCTGAACTCTTCCATCTTTCAGGCGGAGTGAAAGTATTTCTCCAACCTTGACCTGATCCATAGACTCAATCGGATTTCCATCTTGATTAGAAATATAGGCATATCCTCCCGTCAACTTATTCAATGGAGAAACTCCTTGAAGTCTTCTTGCAATTAGTTCTAAACGATGTCTATTTATTTCTAAACTATGCTCTATATTTCGCTGCAAATCCCCCTGAAGTTTTAATAAATATTGTTTTTTTTGCAACAATTGATTACCAGGATGCAAAAGTCGCAATCTTAAGAGTTCCCTTTCTAGACGATGTTTCTCCAATTGCAATCTCTGATTCATTGAGATTTCCATTCGCTGTTTGATTTCTCCTAACATACCATCCAATAATCGATAATCGAAAACTGCCAATTCGGCAGCAGCAGATGGAGTAGGTGCACGCAGATCTGCCACAAAATCTGCAATAGTAAAATCCACTTCATGCCCAACAGCAGAAATAATGGGCGTTTCACATTCAAAGATCGCCCTTGCAACAATCTCTTCATTAAATGCCCATAAATCTTCGATTGAACCACCGCCTCTTCCGACAATAATACAATCCAAATTCATACGATCCAGAATTTGGATTCCATGGACAATACTTTCAGCAGCTCCAATTCCCTGCACAAGAGCTGGCTGGAGATAGAGCTGCACATAGGGATTCCTTCTAGATGCAATCTGAATAATATCATGAATCGCTGCACCAGTCGCCGCTGTTACAATTCCAATTGACATTGCATAATGTGGAATGGGCTGTTTATACTCTTCTGCAAACATCCCCATTTCTTCCAGCCTCAGTTTTAACTCCTGAAACTTTTGATATAGATCTCCTGCTCCATCCTGTTCAATCTGATTTGCATAAAGCTGATAACGTCCGTCTCTTTCGTAAACATTCACCATTCCACTGCAAACCACCTGCTGGCCTTCTTGCAAACGAAATTTTAGGCCTTTTCGATTTTGATAGAACATAACACATGCCAGCGTGCTATTTTCATCTTTCAATGTAAAATAAATATGCCCGCTGGTATGATACTTACAATTGGATACTTCCCCTTTAATTTTAATTTTGTTCAGAGCAAAATCTTGTGTAAACATATTTTTTATATAGGTATTAACCTGTCTAACTGTATATATACTTGCCATATTATCTCATCAATTTTGCCAAAATTCCATTAACGAATTGAGGTGAGCTATCTCCCCCAAATTTTTTTGCAATTTCTACTGCTTCATTTACAGCAACTTTTTCTGGAACCTGATCATCATAGCGCATCTCATACAATGCCAACCGGATAATTGTTAAATCCACCTTACCCATACGATTTAACTTCCATCCCTCCGATACAGCCGCAATTTCTTCATCTAATTCAGGGATTTTATCAAAAATATTTTTTGCTCTAGCAGCCATAGCCTCTCTTTGCTCTTGTGTCAGTTCGTCCTCCTCCTGAAGGAAATTATCTACTTGTTCTTCTAACTCTTCTGATGGATAAAACTCCTTGTGAAAAAGCATTTTAAATGTATATTCTCTTAACTGTCTGCGAAACATCTTGTCCTCCTGCGCCGTAATTTACAGCGTTCCTTTCTTTTGCTACTAATCATTTTTTACTAGTCTATATTGACACCAGCAATTGTAATATTGACATCCAAGACTTCTAGTCCTGTCATATTTTCAATTGCAGATTTCACACGTTCTTGTACTTTTGCACATACTTCTGGAATGCTATGTCCATATTCTAAGTTTAAAGAAAGCTTAACTGAGACTGTAGAATCAATTACTTCTACTGATACTCCTTTTGATAAACTTTTCATTCCCATCCGTTCTATAATCTCTCTTGTAGCATTACCAGCCATAGCGGCAACCCCTTTTACTTCGGTTGCCGCCAGACCTGCGATAATCGCAACAACTTCGTCTGCAATCCGTACTTCTCCAATTTTTTCTTGCTTTTCACTTGTATATATTCTTTCTGATTCCTTAGCCACAACCGTACCTCCTAAGTTGATTGATCTTTTTCATACGTCCATTATAACAAATTTATGCATAAATGCAAATTATATTTTCTGATTTTTACTGATTTGTTTCCATAAGTGTGATAACGATATGATCAATACCAATATCCGTCTTTCTTTTTACAATATCTTCCACTTGTGCACGCTCTGCATCTGTTAGACTATCTTTACATATCACAACGTCAGCCTCTCCATCCACAATACTAACAACTGACTCAGTAAATCCTTTTGTTTTTAACAGCGATTCTGCTGCATTTTCTTTATCTGCTGCATCGGTTAATTTTACCATATTATCAATTGCACTCTGTTTTTCTTGAGCTGATGCAACCTCACTATTAATAACCTCTAATAATGCATCTTTATTCATTCCTCGTACTTGTTCCCGATTTAGTTTTACCTGAGCCATAAAATCTGCAACCGTTAATCCACTTGTTAAAACAGCTTCTCCTGGATTTTCCAGTACATCTGCCATATCTTGATCCAAACTTTGAATATCTTGTTCATTTTGTGTTACAGCTGCATCTGTACTTTCCATCGAAGCACTGGCTGTTTCAGACGTACTTTCTGAAGTGCCTTCCGATGCTGCAACCGCAGTTGTTGTCTCTGCCTGAGAGGAAACATCTGCACTGCTTTCCTGTGCCGCTGATGTAGAAGCCGTAGATTCAGAAGAAACCGTTTGAGATTCTGACTCTGCCTGTGCTGTTGATGTAGAAGCCGCAGTGGAATTTTTATCTTGAATCACATCCTGATCCGATACAGTTAAATTCCCTGCAATATATGTATCTCCACTTTGCGCTGCTTCATTCGCAGGATATAATTCTCCAGCCCCATCTTTTCCAGCGTAAGTAAGATAGCCTGCCACTGCGATCATGATTGCCAGTGCTGACACTACAATTTGATTTCTTCGGAATGCTTTTTTCATAGATCATCCTACTCCTTTACTCTCTTAAATCTTTCTTTTTAATACTTTTATTTTATGAGGAGAAATGTCAAATAATGCTTGTACTGCTTCATTTATTTCTGTGACAATGGAAGGAGAGTCTGCTCCATCAGCCAAAACAACAACACCTTCTACAATCGGATTGATTTCTTTAATTATATAAGGCTCTCCCCCAGAAGAATCTCCAATCAATACAGTATCTTCTTTCTTCTGCACCTCTTTACTAATTCTAGTTCCCCCTTCCTTATCCTGTTCTGTTAAAGAATTTTCCGATTCCTCCACATTTTTATCAATTACTTTTTCTTCCGAAGATTTCAATGTAATCATTACCTCAGCTGTTCCGACTCCATCCATCTGTTCCAAGATTCGTTTTAATTTTTGTTCCAACTCCAAAGCATAATCGCTATCCTGTTCTGTTAGCGTTTGCGTTTGTTTGGAATCTGTCTTGTCGCTCGATGTTTTTTTTGCAGGAATAGCGGCTAGGATTAAAAGGATTCCTGCCAGAACTAAAAGAATCCACTTTTCTCCTCCCATTTTTTTTATTGTTATCCATAAGGATTTTTTTTTATCCTCTTCTGATCCTTTATATTTTTCATCCATGCTTCATCCCTGCCTTATTTTTTTTTCATTATAATATACTTCTCTGCAACCTGATATTCTTTTGCAATTTCACTTTTCCACTGTTGGATTTGATCTTCTTGTGTATTGACCGCCTCACCTTTTTCAATTACGACTGGCGCAATAATAAAATCTTCTTCTTCCTTTTCTTCAAAACAAATTTGCATTTGCTGTATTACACCAAAATTTTCATCCTTCCCCCATTGGATCTCTAATTCCACAATATCCCATCCTTTTTCGTTTGCAGAAGTTGTCAACTCTTCTTGAATCTGCACTTTATAAGCATCTAAAATGGCCTGATTTCTTTGTGCTTCTACCTCCTTTAGTTCAGGCAATGCTTCTATTTCATCTGTGACAGCTGGATAAAATTCGAAATATCCATTTAACAAAGAATCGTTTTGAAACAGTTTTAAAAATGGTCGTGCAATTAAAACAGCTAAAATTAATCCTAGAAAAAGTTGTACATACTTTTTATATTTTTCTGATGGCACAATCGTAAGAATCATTGCAATTAAAATTAGATAAACGACAAGATTCCGAGTCCAGGATAAAATAAAGTCCATTTTGACTATCCTCCCAAATAGCTTATGTTTGTTGTCTGACAAACAACCACTATGGTAATAAAAAATAGAAAACCCGATACAAAAATAACCCGTATCAATAGCTTACTTCCCTCTGCCACCGCAGTAATCGAATTACCCATACGTTCATCAGACATAGGCTGAATGATAGCTGCTGCAATATAGTAGAAAATTGTAATGATTGCTAACTTAAACAATGGAATGATCGTAATAGCAATTATTATAATTAATGCTGCAGTTCCAATTCCATTCTTTATTAAAACGCCTCCTCCAATTACCATTTGCGAAATAGCAGAAGCACTATCTCCTACTCCTGGAATAATCTTTACAGCTTTTTGAATTGCATTTGTTTTTATTGCATCTGCAAATGGAAGAATCAATCCTTGAATTACTTGTATTCCTAATATAATTCCTAGAATTGTCTTTATTCCCCATTCAATTACCAACTTCAACAGTTCCGCCGTCTTGGATAAATAGTCTTGTTCTGAAATCTGATTCACAAACAATAGTGTTACATACATTCCAATCATTGGAATAATTATATTTTTTAGTATCCATTCCATTACAGAAATGGCTCCAAATGCAGTTTCATAAAATGCTGCTGATGTTAAACTACCTCCTACAAATGCAACCGCTAGAAAAAAAGTCGGCAAAAGTACCTTCATAAATCCTAAAATCGTATCCAACATAGCTGTTGCAATTGATACTGCCGCTGAAAAAGCTACTGCCAGTATTCCAATCATCAACAAATAAGTAATAAAAAAACCTGTCTCAGAAATATCACTATTCCGAAATACAGAAGAAAAATTTGTAAACACAGCTCCAATCACGGCAATTAAAATAACATTCAGAAGTATCGTTCGATTCGCTTCTATTTCCGAAAAAAGAAGCTGATGAATCCATTCCAATCCAGTAGAAAAAATTGACTGACTATCTCCACTCATTAATTCTGTTACCATCTCAACAAAATTTAGATTTGTATCTGGCAATTCTTCTTCCAAAAAATTCTGGATTTCTGAGAAATCATATCCATCTAATGAAGGAAAACTCTCCACGGATGTCGTGGCTGTTAACAACCACATACATAATCCAATTAGCATTTCGCTTCCCTCCTTCCATAAAATGAGAACGTATCAAAATGAGTGGAAAATGATCTGTTCTGTGTTATTGTATCGTGTTTTATCCTTGAATTAGCTGTGTTACAGTATCCAATAATGCCAATAAAATAGGAATACTTAATACAAGAATGGAAAGTTTAGCAAATAATTCAATCTGACCTCCAATCGCACTATGTCCACAATCACGGCATACATCTGCTCCAAATTCTGCAATGTAAGTAATCCCAATAATCTTAATTAATGTTCCTACATAGGCAGAATCCAAATCTACATAAGATTGTATTTTATGTATGGTTTCCACAATAAGATGAATTTGACTGATCGCAAATGCAAAGATTAGTACACCCGCAGCAAGAGCCAAATAACCGCTGTATTCAGGTTTCATTTCTTTTAATTGAAGAGCTAAGAGTGCAGCCCCAATTCCAATCAGAGCAACTGCAACCATAGATTTTACCTCCTATAAAGAGAACAGTTTTTTCATAGTCTCAAATAAATCATAGATAAATGGTACAATCCAAAATAGTACAAGAATCAGGCCTGCTAAACTTGTCAGAAAGGCATGTTCTTCTCTTCCGCTCTGCTTTAATACTTGACTAACAACCGATACTAAAATTCCGACTGCCGCAATTTTAAATATTAGACTTACATCCATGCATCTCTCATCCTTTCTGCCAATTGTTTTCTTATAATAATAAGATAACAATAAAAATTCCTGATAATACTCCAATCAGGCGACTAATCCGACATTTTTCTGGCAGCATCTTGCGCAATATCTCTTGTCTTTGTTCTATCTGCGTAAGAAACAGCTGAATCGTATTTAACTGCATTTCTTTATCTAAGTATCCCATTTTTTCTCCAACTGAAATAAAAATAGCTTTATCTTCTTCTGTTAGTGCAGAATTTTCCCAGTAGCGTTTTATCATGTTAGCCCATATTACAAAAAACGGATGTCCACTACCTTCATTTAAGGCATTTGATAACTCAATTGAAAATGTTTGAATTCTTCCTCTGCAATGTGTTCCAATGGACTGAAAACTTTCAGAAAAATTTCCTTCTTTATACTTAATTTCTCCATATAACATATGCATAAGATGTTCAATCTGCCCAAGTTCTTCCATTCGTTTCTTATAATTAGCAGCCCACCAAAATCCCAAAAACGATGTACCAGCTACAACAAAACTGGAACCGATTATTTCCAATATCATAGCTATTTCCCAACGTCCCTTCTCTCATGATAGAGTGGATTTCCCATTGCATCAAAAATACCAGCCACATGCCCCACTTGTCCGCAAGAATCCAACAATATATAACGTTCAAACATTTTTTCTTCTATCATTTTTCTCAACACAGGTTTTTGCTTTACATCTTCCATAGAACTTCCATGAATCGTTGCAATCATTTTGCATCCACAATTTGAGGCGTACTCAATTGCCTCCAGTTCTTCTTTACTTCCAACTTCATCAATTGCAATGACTTGAGGAGACATCGTTCGTATCAGCATCATCATTCCTTTTGCTTTTGGACAACAATCCAATACATCTGTACGAATTCCTAGTTCATTTTGTGGTTCGCCCATATAACAAGCTCCAATTTCTGAGCGTTCATCCACTACTCCAACCGTAATGCCTTCCGTTCGATCGGTTCCATTGGAAATCTGCCGTACTAAATCACGCAACAACGTTGTCTTTCCACACCGTGGAGGAGAAACAATTAAAGTTTGCATTACTTTTCCATGCTGCATTATATAAGGAAGAATTTGATCTGCACATCCCTTTATTTCATGAGCTAAACGAATATTTAAAAATGAAATATACTTCATACTTCGTACAACATCCCCATCCGTCACTGTTTTCCCAGCAATTCCAACTCGATGTCCACCTTGAATTGTAATAAATCCTTGCCGAATTTCATCTTCATATGCGTAGAGAGAGTAACTTCCTATTAATTCCATTGTTTCTCTTAAGTCTTCTCTCGATACACGGTAAGCTTCTCTCTCTGCCTGACTCACTCTTCCATCTCTTGTTACATAATATTCTTTATTCTTATAGCAAATAAAAAGAGGAGCATGAATTCTCAGACGGATTTCTTGTACTTGTTCAAAATCAATTCCTGTCTGGGATAATGCCCCTCGAATATTATGAGAAAAAATCTTTAATAACTGCTCTCTCTTATTCATAGGCATCCTCCTTTATCACAATATATTGTCCCATTAAAAAAAATATACCTAGTGTTTTAATCACTTGGTAATTAGAATTATTACATAAAATCAATAGAAGCTATTATATTTTTTAATAATCCTTTCTCAAGATACTTATTATAGTGCAATACCGACAATTTTTTCTCTTTTCAAACAGTTCTTTTTGTGTTATACTCATAGAAAAAGATTAGAAAGGTTGGTATTTTTATGAATATAATGATCTCAGGCCTAACCAATATGGAAACAACACTAAAAATACATGAATTTCCCATTCCATACTATGCTGTAGATTATCCTTTTTTCGGCATCCGCTCCCATGTTTCTGGAGTTGCCTATAATCTAGCAAAATCCCTTTCCATCCTCGATAATGACATTAATCTATTCTCTATGATCGGAAATGATTATGAAGGTGAGCGCATTCTCCATCAACTCGCTGAAGATGGAATTGATAGTAATTATATCCAACGCTCTTTAACAGAGACTCCAAACTCTGTTATTTTATATGACAACTTCGGAAAAAGACAAGTATATTCTGATTTAAAAGATATTCAAGAAAAAAACTTTGATTTAGGCTACATTAGCGATCTCGTCAAAGACAGTGATCTCGTTCTCGCTTGTAATGTTAATTTCAACCGTCCATTATTAAAATATGCAAAATCACTTAGAAAAACAATTGCTACTGATGTACATGTTTTAAATAATATTCATGATGAATATAATTTTGAATTTATGGAATATGCGGATATTTTATTTTTAAGTGATGAACAATTGCCTTATCGAGCAGACCAGTTTATAAGAGATCTAAAAGATACATATGCTTGTAAAATTATTGTACTTGGACAAGGCGGCAAAGGAGCTATGCTCTATGATCGATCCACTGATAAATTATATCACCTAGATCCTGTTACTGTATTTCCTGTTGTCAATACAGTTGGAGCTGGAGATGCTTTGTTCTCTAGTTTCTTAAATTATTACGGAAAAGGACATGATCCAATTACTGCTCTAAAATTTGCTCAATTATTTGCAGCAAAAAAAATCAGTTTTAATGGTGCATCCATAGGATTTACGACAGAAGAAGAACTTGCAAAACTTTACTCACAATATGAAATAGGAGTTTATGAATTGCAATGACAACAAAATAAACCTCTATTGGAGGTTTATTTTGTATACTAAAGCAAAAAGGCTGCTGCAAAATAACTTTTGCAACAGCCCTTTATTTAGTCAATGGCAACTTTCATGACCACATTTATGTTCTCCACAGTCGTGATGTGTATGTTCACGGTGATTACACATAACCTCTGGATTATAATCTAGTTTTCCTTCCAACAATGCCTTTACTGCAGCATCTGCATCTCCGCTTACACCGCCAAACAATTGAATTCCTGTTGCTGCTAATGCATTTTGTGCACCCATTCCAATACCACCACAAATTAAAACATCTACTTGATACTCATTCAGAAATCCAGCCAATGCACCATGACCACTTCCATTGGTATCTACTACTTTTGAGGATAGAATTTTATTTTCTTCTATATGATAAATTTTAAAGTGTTCACTATGTCCAAAATGCTGAAATACTTGTCCATCTTCATAAGTTACTGCTATCTTCATCATAAATCCTCCTTTTTATTCTCATTTATATATTGTTCCATAATCTCTGCTGCCTGCATAACAACTGCAACACAAGGACGCTGTTTATAATATTGTTCGGTACGTTCTTCTGGAATTGGATTTGTATCAACTGGTTTTTTCATTCTTTTTTCCAAAAGTTCTCTGCAAATAATTGTTCCATTTTTTTCTCGAAATTGTGCAGCAAGCGTCTGAATTCTTTTATAATGGGATGCCTTTTCTTCTTTTGCCTTTGGATCACTATAACCATACTTCAATCCTGCTATCAGAAACATTCCTGTTACTGTACCGCAAACTTCTCTTAATCGTCCCATTCCTGCCCCAAAAGAAGATGCTAATTTCATCGCCGTTGCTTTTTCCATTCCAAGTTCCTCTGCAAAAGCGCCAACTACTGCCTGCGAGCAGTTATAACCTTCCATAAATAATTCTCTGGCTTTTTCTGCATGTGTCATAGCCAACCTCTTTTCTATCTACCCTATTATTTATTTTTAAAAAAGTCTAACACAGCCAGTACAATTCCAACTGCACAGTATACCTTAAACAAACCTCCTGCTAACCGCACAATCCATCCTACAAGCGGAAGAATTGAAAACACTCCAGCTACGAAACTCATGGCGTATGCCGCTACTAAATAAATTCCACAGACTACTGCAAGTGTTACAATGTTTCCTTTCTTTACTCCTCTTCCAATTGGAAATATTTCGTTCATATTGCTTTCCTTCCTATAAAATCCCCATGCCCGCTTTGCGGGCACCACCACTATAAGAAAGTCGACGTCTCCGTGCTGTGCACTCTCAACATCACTGCCCGTATTCGCAATCCAGGCGAACGCCTTTCTTATTTATGATATGGCTCATGATTCATAATACGATAACTTCTATAAACCTGTTCCAGTAAAATTACTCTCATCATCTGATGAGGAAACGTCATTTTGGAAAAACTTAACCATTCATTTGCGCGCTCCAAAACAGCTTTGGATAATCCTAGAGATCCTCCTATTACAAATACAATGTGAAAGATTCCTCTCACTGCAAGTTGTTCCATTTTCTTTGACAATTGGATTGAGTCTGGCATATCTCCCTCTATCGCAAGTGCAATTACATAAGCATCCGATGGAATCTTGGCTAAAATCCTCGTTCCTTCTTTTTCTTTCACTTGATTCTCCAATGCTTGCCCTGCTCCATCTGGAGTTTTTTCATCTGCAACTTCTATTATTGCAAGTTTACAATACCGACTGAGACGCTTGGTATATTCTTGAATTGCCATATTCCAATACTTCTCT
This sequence comes from Clostridiales bacterium CHKCI001, assembly GCA_900045905.1. Lineage (GTDB taxonomy): Bacteria > Bacillota > Clostridia > Lachnospirales > Lachnospiraceae > Fimimorpha. The sequence goes on from FCNS01000040.1 coordinate 33,425, forward strand.
TTGATTTTTCCAACTGTCAAAATTGTTATTTTCACTCAGAAACTCCTTATTCTCTAATTTGTCCACTTCCATAGATAATGTATTTCGTAGATGTTAATGCATTCAATCCCATAGGACCTCTTGCATGTAGTTTTTGTGTACTGATTCCAATTTCTGCTCCAAATCCAAACTCAAATCCATCAGTAAAACGAGTAGAAGCGTTCACATAAACCGCCGCTGCATCAATTTCATTTAAGAATTTCTGAGCACGATCATAGCTTTTTGTAATAATTGCTTCCGAATGTTTTGTATTATATTTATTGATATGAGCAATCGCTTCATCAATGGAAAACACAGTTTTAATTGAAATAATATTATCTAGATATTCTGTTCCCCAATCTTCTTCGGTAGCTAAATGAATTGCTGTCGCTGCTGCACATGCTGCTTCATCTCCTCTCATTTCTACCGATTTTGCAGAGAAACGTTCCGCTAATCGTTTAATAAACGTATTCGCAACTGCTTTATGCACAACTAACGACTCACATGCATTACAAACTCCAGTTCTCTGTGTCTTGGCATTATCCACAATATTTAATGCCATGTCCAAATCTGCAAATTCGTCTACATAAATATGGCAATTCCCCGTTCCAGTTTCAATAACAGGAACGGTACTATTTTCCACAACAGTACGAATCAGCCCCGCTCCGCCTCTTGGAATTAATACATCAATGTATCCATTCATTTTCATCATCATACGTGCGGTTTCTCTACTTGTATCTGTAATAAGCTGAATACTGTCACGGTTTCGTCCTACAGATTCTAATGCATCTTGAATTACATTTACAATTGCTGTATTGGAGTGAATTGCATCACTTCCGCCTCTTAAAATCACTGCATTTCCAGTTTTAAAACAAAGCCCAAATGCATCGGCTGTTACATTTGGACGTGATTCATAAATAATACCAATTACTCCAATCGGCACTCTCTTTTGTCCAATCATTAGACCGTTTGGACGAAGTTTCATAGAAGTTACTTCTCCAATTGGATCTTCCAAACTCACAATTTGATACAATCCTTCTGCCATCGCATGAATCCGCTGTTCTGTAAGGCGAAGACGATCTATGAGGGATTCTTTCATTCCATTCTCCACCGCCGCTGCAATATCCTTTTCATTTGCTTCTAAAATTAGATCCGCTTGAGCAATCAATGCATCGGCTGCCGCAGTCAGTCCTTGATTTTTTTCTGTAACTCCAAGTACATTTAACTCTGTAGCTGCTTTTTTGGCTTTCTCTCCTATTTCAATTAAATTCATATACAAGCCTCCTCTGTGATAATACAGTCTATTTTTTGATCCCATGGCTGTCTTGGAACATAGTCTATTACTTGGCATTCATATGCCAACGCGACAGACAGATAATTTGGATGAGTTTCCAAATAGCGATCATAAAATCCGCCCCCATATCCAATTCGATATCCTTCCTGGTCGAATACCGCTCCAGGAACCAATAGAACTGCGTCTTGTTCCTCTAACGGTATGCAATGCACTGCAGGTTCCAGAATTCCTTTTATGCCTGATTCTAAATCATCCATGGAATGAATCTGATAAAAATTTATAATTTCACCACATACTTTTGGAACTGCAACATTCTTTCCATCTTTCCATGCTTGCTGAATCAGTTTTTTTGTATCTACTTCTGCACGATAAGACACATAGGTGTAGATAGAACGAGCTTGTGCATACCAATCTGTGTGCAAAATTCTTTCCAATATTTTTTGATCTTTTTCGAAACGATTTTCTAGTGTTCGACGCCTTAGAAGAAACTCCTTTCTGAGACGTCTTTTCTGCTCTTTAATTTCCATTTGCCCTTCTCTGCGCCATCCGCTCCTCATGACGTTTTTTCACATCAATAATGGTACCATCTTCTTCCTGAATTTGAATGGATTCCAAAGAACCTCTTAAATTTCTTCGTATTGCTTCAAGATAGGCATGACGCAGCTTGGATTGTTCTAGCGCCTCTTCTGGAGTTAATGTCCCAGCTTTTTGTTTTTTATATAATTCATTAATTCTGGCAATATCCTTTTGATTCATAGCTTCTTCCTTTCCATGTCAAAAATTAACCTATTAATAAGCATCAAACATATGATTTTTTGTCCCTGATATCCTATTATTTATTCAATATAATTTAATAAATCAAAGTTTTTCTTTCTATGTGCAACAAATAGTGTGCCAACCTCTTTTCCATCTATAATATCCAAAATGTTTCTTACATTGGACCCATTGGCAATCACCATATCAATTCCTGCTTCCACTGCAATTTTAGCAGCATCTAACTTTGCAGTCATTCCTCCTGTTCCCAATTCACTTTTGGATGTACTTTTTCCCATATTTTTATACTGTTCTGTTAGCTCCCAAACAATTGGAATCAGAGATGCGTCTGGATTTCTAGATGGATCATCGGTATACATTCCATCAATATCAGAAAGTAAAATCAATAAATCCGCGTTTGTCAATGCTGCTACATAGGCAGAAAGATGATCATTATCTCCAAATTCAATTTCATAAGTAGCAACTGTATCGTTTTCATTTACAATTGGAATCGCGCCCATATTAAGCAGCTCTTCAAAGGTATTTCTCGCATTGAAACGATTTAAATTATTTTTTACTGTATTTTTTGTCATCAAAATTTGAGCTGCTACTTGGCTGTATTCTGCAAATAATCGCTGGTACGTCATCATAAGGCGTGCTTGGCCAATTGCTGCAAGTGCCTGTTTTTCTGATGTTGTAGTCGGACGAGTTTTCATATGCATTGCCATTTTTCCTACTGCAATCGCACCAGAAGAAACTAAAATGACATCTTTTCCCATCCCTCTTAAATCACAAAGCACCCTTGTCAATTGTTCCATTTTTTGATAATCGACTTCTCCTGTCATTACATGTGTCAGTGAAGAAGATCCGATTTTAATTACTACTCTTTTTTTATCTTTTAATTGTTCTCGTATCTCCATTTTTCCCTCCAACGCTGTATCACTCCCAGCATAATGCCCTGACACAATCGGTCAAAGACTGTTTCCTATTTTACAATATTTTCTTCATATAGTAAAGAGGGAGTTTGGAAGGTATTTTTGTGCTATTTTTTCTGCCATACGCAGCCCATCCATTGCTGCTGATGTAATTCCTCCTGCATATCCAGCTCCTTCTCCACACGGATATAATCCTTTTATATTGGCTTCTCCATTCTCATCTCTTGGAATCCGAACTGGAGAAGAAGTTCGACTTTCCACCCCCGATAAAACGGCATCCTGACGATTAAACCCATGAATCATTGTTCCAAATGCCTCAATTCCTTCTATAAGAGAATCATTTAATTGTTCTGGCAGCAATTCTCTTAAATTTGCCATGGAATAGTCTCCCTTCATCGATGGCTTTACTTGTCCAAATGCTTTACTGCAACGATTTTCTTTAAAGTCTCCATAAAGCTGCACTGGAATTTTTCCACTTCCAAGCTTATATGCTTTTTCTTCTAATTCTCTTTGAAATGCAATACCTCCAAGCGGCGTTTGATCTGGAAAATCTTCTGGAGTAACGGTAACAATTAATGCTGCATTTGCATTTTGGGTATCACGAGCTGCATTACTCATTCCGTTAATTGCCAACCGCCCCCTTTCTGATGAAGCATTGACAACATAGCCTCCAGGACACATACAAAACGAATAGACTCCCCTTCCATTGCTTGTCTTTTTCGTCACTTTATACGGTGCTGCTCCGAGTTCCTTTTGTTCCTCTACCCCATACTGTGATTTTGTAATCATTTTCTGTGGATGTTCCATTCGCAGCCCAACCGCGAATGCTTTACTCTGCATTTCAATTCCAATTTTATTTAAATGATAAAACGTATCTCTCGCACTATGTCCAATCGCAAGCACAACTGCCTCACAAGGAATAATTTCTTTTTCATTGACAGTAACCGAACAAATCGCTCCATTTCGAATTTCAAAATCGGTTACTTGACTTTCAAACCGAATGGTTCCTCCCCATTTTAAAATCTGTTCTCTCATATTTTTTACAACTATGCGAAGTACATCGGTTCCAATATGAGGCTTGCTATCGTATCGTATTTCCTCCGGAGCTCCTGATTTTACAAAAATTTCCAGCACCTCTCGGTTTCGGAAATTTGTATCCTTTACTAAAGTGTTCAACTTTCCATCAGAAAACGTCCCTGCTCCTCCTTCTCCAAATTGAACATTGGATTGTAAATTGAGTTCTCCTGTTTTCCAAAAATGTTCCACTTGTTCTGTCCGTCGCTCCACCTGGGAACCACGCTCTAAAAGTAATGGTGCATATCCGTGTTTTGCCAACATCCATGCACAAAACATTCCTGCTGGTCCACTTCCAATAATAACTGGACGGTATTTTAAGTTCTCTTCTCCTGATTTTGGAAATTGGTATTGTTCGATTGGTGCAATATAAACTTTATTATTTCGGCAATTTGCTACAATTTGTCTTTCTTTTTTTACTTTTACATCTACAATGTAAGAGTAAAATAGTTGTGGTTTTTTTCTCGCATCAATCGATCGTCTGCGAATTTTTATTGGTCCAATTGTAGCAATTGGAACCCGAAGTAATTTTGCAATTTTCTTTTCCATTTCCTGCTTTGTATGAGAAATAGGAAGTTTCATATCCATAATCCGAATCATACTTTTTCTCCTCCTGCCGCATATCCAGCAATTGCTCCTGTTGACCATGCCCATTGAAGATTATAACCACCACACATCCCATCTACATCTAGTATTTCTCCTGCTGCATACAGTCCTTTTATAAGTTTAGACTCCATTGTGTGTGGATTAAATTGGCTTAAATCTGCCCCACCTGCGCATACCTGTGCCTGCTCAAAGGAGTTGACTGCCGTAACAGGAAGGGTCAATTGTTTTAATGTCCATGACAATTGTGTTTTTTCTTTTGTCGATAATTTTTTCCAAAAACTTTTCGCTGAAAGATTTGCCTGTTTTAATAAAATTGGGATTAATTTTTTCGGAAAAAGTCCGATCATTCCCTCTTCCAACGTTTTATCCATTCTCATTTTATACCGGGATTCTAAAAATTTTCCTACTTCCCAAATCTCTTGATCGGGAAGAAAATCCAATTGTATTGTTACGGGCAATCGTTTTTCCAGTGCCTTTGCTGCATATCGGCTGATTTGAAATACTGGAATCCCTGACACCCCATAATCCGTAAGCTGTAATTCTCCTTGATCGGATGCCACAAAGTTTCCTTTTACAAAAACGGATACTTTTCCATCTACTCGAATTCCAGCCCACTGTTTTAGAAATGTTTCCTTGCATCGAATTTGAACAAGTGCTGGAACTGGCGGAATGATCCGATGCCCAAACGCACGAAGCAATTCATAGCCACTCCCATCACTTCCCTGCTTTGCAGCAGCTTTCGAACCTGCTGTGATAATTACTTTCTCTGCTTCCAATCTCGCACTGCCTGCCTCAACTATAAAATTCTTGTTCTTTATGATCTTGTTCACGTGCGCTCCTAAAACCACATTGACGTTCTGATGTTCCAATTCCATATGAAGGACATCAAGAACTGCCGATGCCTGACCCGATGCTGGGTAACAATAGCCTAAACGACTTTTAAATACGATTCCCAATTGCTCAAAAAATTGTTTTGTCTGTGTATAAGAAAACTGCTCCAGCACTTCTGACACAAATGACGGACAATCACTTCGAAAAAAACTAGAATCCATCCGTTCATTTGTTAAATTGCAGCGTCCATTTCCTGTTACAAGTATCTTCTTTCCAACCTTATCATTATGTTCTACAATCGATACCTCTGCTTTTTTTCTAGCTGCAAAAATGGCAGCTACAATGCCTGCTGCACCGCCTCCAACAATGATAACTCTATTTTTCACCTTTTATTCTCTCTTTTTTCTTTCTATTTTATTTTGGCAATAGATGTAATTTCTTCGCTATTACAACTAGCTTACGTCCCATTGGCAAAGTTCTCAATTCTGCCTCATTTACACTGCGGAATAACACGGTACAAATAAAATAAACAATTACTGAAACAAGAATCGAAGCTATAACACAAATAAACAGTGAAAGAAAACTTTGGGCTCCTCCTAGTAATTTAGCCAAACTATTATAAGTAAAGAAACAGAAAATTCCCATTACAACTGCGGATAATAATGGAAGTATGTACAATCTCAGAATATTTTGCTGATAACCCAAATATTTTGTAATAGCAAAACAATTTAATGTTGACATACAGATTCCAAATCCCACATAAGCCACAATCACTCCATAAATTCCGATATCCATTTTCCATGTTACCAAATAGAATAAAATAATATGAACTCCAAGTGCAATTGCTGCATTTTTAACTGGAACGGTCATCTTATTAATTCCCTGTAAAATACCATTGGTCACTGTTGCAAGTGAGAAGAATAATACTGCAACACTTCCTACCATTAAATATAACGATGCAGAACTTGTATCATTACGGAATAACAAATGAATCACTGGGTCAGCTAAGACCATTAATCCAACCATAGATGGAATTGCAATATAAAGTACCACTTGTAATGTTGTCTTTGTCTTTACAATAATTGTTTTCCTGTCTTTTCTTGCATAGGCTTCTGAAATAGAAGGAACTGCTGCAGATGCCATTGCAGATGCAAACGCAACAGGCACATGAATCAGCAGTAAATATTTTGCACTATAAGCTCCCCATATTTCATTATACTGCTTCGTGTCTTGCATATAATAACTAAACAGACTGGCATCAACTAAATCAATTAAATTATAGACAGCTGTACTTAAAATAACTGGTATGGCCGTCGCAACAATAATTTTAAAAAATGTCCAACATGTTTCTGTACTTTCTGTGCGGTCTCTTCTTACTTTCTTTTTTAATACTCCATGATAGGCTTGAAATAAAATAAGGAAAAAAATCAACGCAATCAGTGCTCCGACGCCTGTACCAATCGTACCACCAGCAGCGCCCCATGCATATTTATATTCTGTGGTTTGCTTCAGTTCATCTACTTTTGAACCATAAGAAAACAACAATGCTGCTGCTCCTACTGATACAATTGCATTAATTACTTGTTCGATTACTTGTGAAAATGCAGTCGGAATCATCGTATGAAGTCCTTGGAAAAAGCCACGAAATGTCCCAAGGAATCCCATAATCAATATTGTTGGTGCCAGAAAACGAAGTGCAATGGATGCCAGTTCATTTTTCATAAATGTGGACGTGAAAAATTCTGCTCCAAATCCTACAAGTAAAGAGAAAATACCTCCTGAAATTGCTGAGAATATTAATGCGCTTTTCAAAATCTTTTCTACATTTTTCCATTTTCCTACTGCCGAGTGGACAGAAACTAGTTTCGATACCGCCAATGGTAAACTATATGACGATAATAAGAGCATCATAGAATAAATGGTATATGCATTGGAATAATATCCATTTCCACTGTCATGAATAATATTTGTCATTGGAACACGATAGACAACCCCAATTAAACGCACTAAAATAGATGCTATCGCTAAAATGCTTCCTTGGACAACAAAATTTCTCCCTGTATTGTTCTTTTTATTTTTATCCATATTAATAACCTCTTTTATCTTGTAATTCCCATATTAGCCAGAAGTTCCGATTGTTTCTTTTCCATTACAATCCGTTCCTTTTCTTCCATATGATCATACCCCATTAAATGGAACATACTGTGTGCAACAAGAAAAGCAAGTTCACGTTGGATACTATGGCCATAACTTTCCGCTTGTTCATATACCTTATCGACAGATATAATAATATCTCCTAACATTAATTCTCCTGTCTCCAAGTTAAAATAATCTTCTGCGTAATCTTCAATTCCATCAAAATTTCCTGGAGTCTGATAATCCAAAAGAGGAAAAGAAAGAACATCGGTTGGTCTATCAATAGAACGATACTCTTTATTAATTTCATGGATCTGCTCATCATTTGTAAGAATCACATTTACCTCTACCTCATATGGACATTGTTCTTTTTCCAGTGCCATAGCTACAACAGAACGAATCAGTTGCTCATAATCGAAATCCAATTGTTGTTTTGCTTCATATTCAATATTAAATGTCATAAACTTCATTCTTCCTTTTATTTGTTTCTCGTCTGAAACGTAGCTTTTGTTTTATAAATTGCCCTCTTTTTTTCTTTTTTTTCATACTCATCATATGCCTGTACAATTTTTTGAACAAGCGGATGGCGTACTACATCTTTATGATCTAAGTGTATAAAACCAATATCTTCTACATCTTTTAATACTTTCAGTGCAACATCCAATCCAGAAGTCTGTCCTACTGGTAGATCCTTTTGTGTCATATCTCCTGTTATTACTACTTTTGATCCAAAACCAATACGTGTTAAAAACATCTTCATCTGTGCAGGTGTTGTATTCTGCGCCTCATCTAGTATGATATATGCATTATCTAATGTACGCCCTCTCATATATGCAAGCGGAGCAACCTCAATTAACCCTTTCTCTGAGTTATGAATAAAACTTTCTGGCCCCATAATCTGATATAATGCATCATACAATGGTCTCAAATAAGGATCAATTTTACTCTGTAAATCTCCTGGCAAAAAGCCAAGTTTTTCTCCCGCTTCAATTGCAGGACGTGTTAAAATAATTCTTCCAACTTCTCCATCTTTGAATGCCTGAATTGCCATCGCCATTGCTAAATAAGTCTTTCCTGTTCCAGCAGGACCAACGCCAAACACAATCATTTTTTCCCGAATCTGATCCACATATTGTTTTTGTCCTAATGTTTTAGGTTTCACTGGCTTTCCATTCACCGTTCGACATATAATATCTTTATCAATTTCTAAAATCTGATCTTCTTGATCAGAGAAAGCCAGTGAAAGGGCATAGTCTACATTTTGTTCCATAATCAGATTTCCTCGTTTGGATAATTCAATTAAATTATTAAATACAGACTTTGCCTTATTTACTGCGCCTTGTGGTCCAATGATTTTCAATTCACCATCTCTAGCAATCATGGTTACTCGCAACGTACGTTCAATTTTTTTAACAAACACATCAAACTGACCAAATACATTTCTTTGATGATCAGCTGGAACATCTATTATTGTTTCAATGATACTCATTTGCTTTCATCGTCTCCTCTACTTGCTGCTCCTGGGAAAGCTTTCCTGCCTTTTCATGTACAACAATCGTTCCATTAGCAGTACAGCCATTAACATCCCATTTTATTGTAACATTATTTTGAATAATTTCTACCCCTAATTTCTTTAAATTTTTAAAATAATATTGTAGATTTCTTTCACATAACTGCTTTGCCTCTGTTTCTGTATAAGATTTCTCCGTTTCTTCATATATTCTTTCCTGACAGCTTCCATAGTAAACTGGAATATAAAAATTAGAAAATAAATGACACTGATTCTTGGTTGTAATAATCTCTGTATTTTCTTTTTTTTCTACTGGAAAAATCTGAAAGCGATAGTCAAAGAACTGGATAAAATAATGCTTTCTCTCCTTTATATAATTTCTTTCTATGTATGTAGCAGGTATATAATCATTATATTCATATGTTCTTTCTAATATAATATCCGCATCCGCCTGAACACGGTGTTGAGCCATGACACCTCCACTATCGTCTAGTATTTCCAATGTCCCTGCAACAAGTACATCTCCAACACTCACAGTATCTCCCTTATGTACCATTGGAGTTCCTTTTCTTGTAATAACCGATACAACTACTCCATCCTTATCTGCAATTAAATCTCCCTCTTCATAGTTTTTCTCTTCAATTTCCAGTATTCCTGTATTTTCCTTTATTTTTACAACTAATCTCGTTCCATCAATTCGAGCTGAAACCCAATTAATATCTTCATATTCATTTCGAATTGCTTTTTCTAAATCCTCACATACAACGTTATGAACTTTCATTCCTTGCACATATCCTTGAGAATGCAGAAACGTCATCAATACGTCATCTGTATATTTTTGATTCCCTTCAAACTGAATGTCCCATATGAATAAAGACATTACATACAAAACAATGACAAATAACGCACAACTAATATAAGTAACTTTTCTATGACGATTGCGGTATAAAAAAAAGGGAAAACCACATTTTTTTAGTATAAAAAGACGTGTATGGGATTTATGTGCAATTGGCCGAATTCTTTGAAAATCTTTTAAATCCATCTGGCACTCATAATATCCGTCCCGATAGACTAAATCTTGCAATATAATTTGATGATTTCTACAAAGATTTAAAAATCGCTCTGGCGAATGACTTACAATCCGAGCCCTTACAAAACCTCTATAATACTGAAGAATCTTTGTAATCATATCTCAACCCCTTATTCATAGCATATGCTTTCAATGCATCCTGTCAGCTTCAATTCCTCATAATTATAACAGACAATTCGAAGCCTTTTGCCACAAATACAGAGCCTTCCATCCCGGATCTGTAGCTTTAGACAGCAATCATTATACTCTAGAATCCCCCGAAAGTTTTCTATACAAACTTCATGGTTTCCAATAGCTGTCACAATTACCGCACCCAAAACCGTATCTTTTGGGAGCTTTAATTGCTCTGCTAAGCGTTCCATTCGTCTCATTGCATCAACCTTTCTGGATCATTTACTTCAACCCAATTGTTCTCGCCAAAGCAAACCTTTATTTCTTTCCATTATATTCAAGTCGCTGTCAAACTATACTACAACAGGCGGAATCCTTATGGACCCCGCCTGCTTTAATGCACAAATTAAACTTTTCTATTACAGAACCTAATTAATATCTTAAATTCTGCTATTCTTCTTTTTTAGGTGAAATGGAATTCATTACATCCGCAAAAGAATTAATTATACTTACGCTTTCTAGCAGCTTCAGACTTTTTCTTACGTCTTACACTTGGCTTTTCGTAATGTTCTCTCTTACGAATTTCCTGCTGAATACCTGCTTTTGCGCAGTTTCTCTTAAATCTGCGTAAAGCGCTATCTAAACTCTCGTTGTCTTTCACGATTACATTCGACATAAGCTCACACCTTACCTCCCTCCAGTTGTGTATTGTGCGTAATACAACTGTTTGGGTATTTTATAGCACGCTTATTATTATACCCGTATTTTGAGTTTTCGTCAATAAAATTTTATATTTTTTTTAGAAAAATACAAAAATCTATATTTTGACTAAATTATTTTAATTTTTTATCTGAGAATCCAATACTTGTGCTGCCTTTTCTAATGCCTCATCCACACCAGCTGGGTTCTTTCCCCCTGCCTGTGCCATATTTGGACGGCCACCGCCGCCGCCCCCAACGAATCCTGCGATTGCTTTAATCAAGTTGCCTGCATGAGCACCTGCTTTTAATGCTTCGTTTGTGGCAGTTGCCATCAAGTTAACTTTACCAGCCTGAACAGAAGCTAATACTACAACGCCTTCTCCCAGCTTTTCCTTCAGCTCATCTCCCAGATTACGAAGTCCATTCATATCCACATCAGCCATTTTTGTTGCCAATAATTTTATGCCTTTTACTTCTTTCACCTGACTCATAACGTCTCCCATGGCTTCCTTTGCAAGCTTATCTTTTAACTTTTCATTTTCTGCGTGAAGTGTTTTAATTTCTTCTAACAGAGATTGAATTTTCGCTGTCAAATTAGCTGGCGTTGTTTTTGCTGCAACTGCTGCGGCTTCTAATTCTGCCTCTGTTTCTTTATAATAATTCATTAATCCCTCGGAAGTCAATGCTTCGATACGGCGCACTCCTGCTGCAATACCAGCTTCTGACAAAATCTTAAACGAAGAAATTGCACTTGTATTGTCTACATGTGTACCGCCACATAATTCGGTAGAAAAATCTCCCATGGTTACAACACGAACGGTATCTCCATATTTTTCTCCAAACAATGCCATCGCACCTGTTTTCTTTGCATCTTCCAACGTCATAATCTTTGTTACAACTGGAAGAGCTTCCTGAATTTCTTTATTTACAATTGCCTCTACCTGATCCAACTCTTCTCTCGTCAATGCTTGAAAATGGGTGAAGTCAAAACGAAGTCTACCTGGTGTAACAAGAGAACCCGCCTGCTCTACATGCGTACCAAGTACCGTACGAAGTGCTTTGTGCAGCAAATGCGTGGCACTATGGTTTTTACAGGTAAGCGCACGAGATTTTGCATCTACATTTAATGTAACTACATCGTTCACTGCAATCATACCTTTTTTCATTACACCAACATGTCCAATCTTTCCACCCTTTAATTTGATCGTATCTTTGACTTCAAACTCTGCACCATCTTTTGTTGTGATCCGTCCAGTATCTCCTTCCTGACCACCCATAGTTGCATAAAATGGGCTCTTTTCTACGATAATCGTTCCGTTATTTCCTTCTGTTAATGCCTGAACCAGTTCTGTCTCGGTTGTCAGCACAGTAACGGTTGATTCTGCTGTCAGACAATCATAACCGATAAATTCGGATGTAATTGCTGGATCAATCTCATCGTACACCGTTGCATCTGCTCCCATATAATTGGTCGTTTTTCTTGCTCCACGTGCCTTTTCACGCTGTTTCTGCATTGCAGCTTTAAATCCCTCTTCATCAATGGTCATATTTTTTTCTTCTAATATTTCTTTTGTCAAATCCAGAGGGAATCCATACGTATCATAAAGTTTAAATGCATCTTCTCCATCTAACACTGTCTGGCCATTTTTCTGCATTGCATCTTCCATATCTTTCAGGATACTCAATCCCTGATCAATGGTACGGTTGAATTTATTCTCTTCTTCTGTAATAACCTTGAAGATCATTGCCTTTCGTTCCTCCAATTCTGGATAACCATCTTTGGAAGTTTCGATTACTGTATTACTTAATTCAGCTAAAAAGGTACCTTCAATTCCAAGTAACCTTCCATGACGTGCTGCACGGCGAAGTAAACGACGAAGTACATATCCTCTTCCTTCATTGGAAGGCATAATTCCATCGGAAATCATAAATGTAACGGAACGAATATGATCCGTAATTAAACGAATCGAAACATCTTTTTGGGCATCTTCCTCATACTTTGTATGTGCCATTTCTGCAACACGATCCACAAGTGCTTTTAACGTATCAATATCAAAGATAGAATCTACATCTTGAACTACAACTGCAAGACGTTCCAATCCCATACCTGTATCAATATTTTTCTGCTCTAATTCGGTATAATTGCCTTTTCCATCATTGTCAAACTGGGTAAATACATTGTTCCATACTTCCATATAGCGGTCGCAATCACATCCAACCGTACATCCTGGTTTACCACAGCCATATTTTTCTCCACGGTCATAATAAATTTCTGAACATGGACCACATGGACCAGAACCATGCTCCCAGAAATTATCTTCTTTACCAAAACGGAAAATACGTTCTGCAGGAATTTTCTGCTGCTTATTCCAAATCTCAAATGCCTCATCATCATTTTCATAAATAGATGGATAGAGACGATCTGGGTCCAATCCTACTACTTCTGTTAAAAATTCCCAGCTCCATGCAATGGCTTCTTTCTTAAAGTAATCTCCAAATGAAAAATTCCCAAGCATTTCAAAAAAAGTACCATGACGTGCTGTTTTTCCTACATTTTCTATATCTCCAGTACGGATACACTTCTGACATGTCGTAACCCGACGTCTCGGTGGAATTTCCTGTCCTGTAAAATATGGCTTTAATGGAGCCATACCCGAGTTAATAATTAATAAACTATTGTCATTGTGTGGAACAAGAGAAAAACTCTTCATTGCTAAATGTCCCTTACTTTCAAAAAATTCCAAGAACATTTTTCTCAGTTCATTAACACCATACTTTTTCACAATTCATCCTCCATCTCTTTCGCATAATTGCTGTTTGTAAAATCGTGAACGAAGCTGTCGCACTAAGCCATACTATAATATCATTATTTGACTTTGGCTGAATGCGACAGCTTCGTTTCTTATTTTTTATGCTTTCTTTGCATCTTTATAATCACGGAACTTCTTCCCACCTATGACAGCAACTACAATTACTGCCCCAAGGAAAATAGCTCGAACCGCCTCAAATATAAACTCTGAAACAAATGGCATAAAACCACCTCCAAACTGTCCATTCCTTTGCCTATTTTAGCATAAGCATTTTGTAAATTCAAGTAGTTCCCTATTCTGCTATCGTATCTTTTTGCAGATTTTCTCCATCTGCTGCCATCGTAGCTAATTTATCGCAGCGCTCGTTCATCTCGTGACCATCATGCCCTTTTACCCATATAAATTCTACCTGATGTTTTTCTTTCACTCGAAGTAATCGTTTCCAGAGATCCACATTCTTAACTGGTTCATTCTTTCCTCGTTTCCAACCTTTTTTTATCCACCCATCAATCCAATGCTCTTGAAACGCCTTCACTAAATATTGCGAATCAGAATAAAGTGTTACATCGCACGGTCGATTTAAAGCCTCTAATGCTACAATTGCTGCCATTAATTCCATTCGATTATTTGTGGTACGTTCATATCCAGCAGAAAGTTCCTTTTCGTGTAAGATTCCTTTAGAATCTACATATTGAAGCACTGCTCCATAACCGCCTGGTCCATCCGGATTTCCTCTGGCTGAACCATCTGTATAAATTGTTACTTTCATAAAATACTCCTAAAGAGACCATGTTCCAGTTTTCATAAAATTCTGTGCCGTTTCATCGGCTTTTTGAATGACATCCTCTTCATATCCCATAATTTTAAGCAGACGAATCGCATTTCTCGTTGTCGCTCGTCCTTTATGAAGCTGATAACTGAATAAAATATCATTCTCTTTGATTTCCTCTGTAAAATGATAATTCTCATAATAGTCTGTCAGCATATGAGTTAATTCAATATCATGCGTAGCTGCAAAACACATGACATTACTCTGCGCCAAATTTTGCAAAATACGAGAGGACGCTGCAATTCTCTCTACAGTATTTGTTCCTCGCAATACTTCATCTACGAAACAAAGAATCGGCGTTCTATCCTGTGCAGCATCCAAAATTCGTTTCAATGATTTAATTTCTACTATATAGTAACTTTCTTTTCCTTGCAGATTATCCTGCAATGCCATAGAAGAATAAATACGAAAGAAATTGGATTCATAAGAATGAGCCATTACCGTGTCAATTGTCTGAGCCAAAATCGCATTGATTGCCACAGTTTTTAAGAAAGTAGATTTACCAGACGCATTGGAACCCGTTAGCAATACAGGTCTTGTTTCGTAGATACTATTTGCAACCGGTTCTGATATAAGTGGATGATACAAATCCTTGGCCATAACTTTGTGTTCTTCCTGACTCACAAGCTTTGGTCTACAATAAAACGGCAAAGTCTGTCGATAGGATGCAATCGCAATGCAGCTGTCTAACTGTCCAATAATCTCCAATGCCTGTTCAATTTCTGGCATATATTTCTGTACTTTTCCAAGCACTGTATTAAATTTGATCAAATCAATATGAGTCATCATTCGGATGTATTCCATTATAATATCTGCTGGATTTCCACTGGACTTATCAGTTTCTCCAAGCCATTTCGCATTGGAACGAATGGATTTTAACTGGTGAACACCTGCACCTAATTTTTCCAAATATTGTTTCAATTCTGGTTCCTTATGCTTTGCCAATTCTTGGCAGCACATAATCATATGCACAATTACACCTACACTTATAAAATACGGTTCAATTTTCGACTTATCTTTATAATACATAATAATATTATAGGCCATAACTGCAAAAAATGCCAAAATTCCAAGGGACGGTGCTGTAACAAGTAATAAAATCGACGCAAAAATAAGCATAATATGCAAATAATGGGTCAAATTACTTTGCCGATTCAGATTGGCAAAATCGTGGATGTAATCAATCAATGCAATCTTCTTTGTATATCCAATTCGGGAAAACTCGATCTGATATTGCAGACGCACTTCATCATGAGTAGCAAAATATTCTGCTACTCGGTTCCGTTCATCCAATATCTTTTGATCAAACACTGGCGTGCGCAGCACCTTATATAGGTATTCTTCCCCTGTGGAACAAGAAGTATTATTGATCATCATAAAAATCCGATCCATATCTAAATCGTTCCATGTAATATCATCAATTGTGAATTCGTCTCCTTTGGTTGCCTTATAATACTTCGCAATTTTTTCAAATTCACTATACTCATATTCTCTTTTTGGAACTTGTCCCCAAGCACTCACAATTTTTCCAAGTATTGCCGAACGTCTGCGTCTTTCTGCCGTCACAACTGGATAAATCATGGCAATTAGAAGCGCAATTCCTAGTCCAATATAAATATATTTTTCCATTGATACTCCTTTTTAAACAGTTTTCTGTTATACTTCTTTACACCGAGCAATCAGTTCATTCACATCTGCATAAATACGTTCTGGGTCTTCTCCAATAAAGAATTCTCCGTCTTCATAAAGAATCTTTCCATTTACCATTGTCATTTTTACGTTCTGTTTACTTCCGCTATATACAATATTTTTTTCAATAAAATTCAATGGCTGCATATTTGGCTGATGTAAATCAATCATAATAAGATCTGCTGCTTTTCCCTGTGCCAATACATCACAGTTTTTGAGTCCCATTGCTTTCGCTCCGCCAACAGTAGCCATACGCAATACATCCATGGCATCCATTGCTGCTGCATCACTATTTTGAAGTTTTTGCAATCCCGTTGCTAAAAACATTTCTCGGAACATGTCCAAACAATTATTACTTGCAGGTCCATCGGTACCAATCGCTACATTAATTCCATTGTCTAAAAAATGTGTTAATGGAGCAATTCCACTTGCTAATTTTGTATTGGAACCTGGATTTGTGACAATGGACATATCATGCTTTTTAAAAATTTCAATGTCTTCCTCATTTAACCATACACAGTGGAATCCACCACCACCATACATAAACATTCCCATATAATCCATCAACATTGTTGGGGTCATACCATAACGAGCAATACATTCATCCACTTCTTTTTTCGTTTCAGCATTATGTGTAAATACAGGTGCTTGATATTTTTGTGCCAATTCTGCGATTCCTTCCATTACTTTTCGCCCAGTTGTATATTCTGCGTGAAATCCAAGACGACAACTGATTAATGGGTGTTTATTATTAAATGTATTATAATAACCCGTCAATCGGTTCAGAATATCTTCTGCTTCCTCATCGGTTCCACTGACTTGACCGCACATTACAGTACGAAAACCACATTCAATGGATGCCTCTATAAATTGCTCTGGGAAAAAGTACATATCAAAATTAGCAGTAATTCCACTTGTTAAATATTCCATAATTGCAAGTTTCGATGCAGATTTTACATCCTCTGGTTTTAATTTTGCTTCCATTGGAAATACTCGCTGAAACAGCCAATCTTGTAATGGTAAATCATCTGCATAAGAACGTAAAAAAGTCATTGCAGAATGCGTATGAGCATTTTTAAATCCAGGCATCAATAGATTTCCTCTTGCATCAATCTCGCGATCCCATTCTGGTTTTTCTCTGTTTTCAGCATCTTCTCTGCTTCCTATATAGGAAATAATCCCATTTTCTACCCATAGTTCTCCAGTATGAATGCGAGAATCTTTTTCCATCGTCAGTATTCTCGCATTATAAAATCGAATTTTCATACATCCTCCTATATTGTTTTGATGGAAGTTACCACCAAAGTAATTAATTTTTTAAAGTAAGGAGCTGCCATATCCGCTGCTTCCTTTACTTGTTCATGTGTAAGAGGCTCATCTGTCATTCCACATCCTAAATTAGATATAAAGGAAACTCCACAGATTTTCATTCCCATATGATTGGCTGCAATCGCCTCTACAGCCGTACTCATTCCAACTGCATCTGCTCCAAGTAACCGTGCCATACGCACTTCCGCTGGAGATTCATAATTTGGGCCTGTAAACTGAAGATAGACCCCCTCTCTAAGACAAATATCTAACTGCTGTGCAGATTCTCGAATCAATTGCTGGAGTTTTGGATCATAAATATGGCTCATATCTGGGAACCGAGTTCCAAGACTGTCAATATTTTCACCAATTAACGGAGATGGAACAAAGCTGGATATTTGATCCCTAATTAACATAAAATCTCCTGCTACAAATTCTGGATTTACTCCTCCTGCTGAATTGGTTAAGAATAAAATTTCTGCTCCCATTAATTTCATAAGACGAATTGGCAATACAACATCTTCAATATCATATCCCTCATAATAATGAATACGCCCTTGCATGATGACGACTGGAACTTCTCCAATATATCCAAATACAAACCGTCCCTTATGTCCCACAACAGTAGAAACTGGAAAATCAATGATATCACTATAATTTAATGATGCTACTATTTGAATTGTCTCTGCATATTCTCCAAGCCCAGATCCTAATACAAGAGCAACTTTCGGAGTAAATTTAATTCTTTTTTTCATACAATCATAACATGACAGTAATTTTTGATATGCTGGATTCATAACAAATGCCTCCTCTCTACACGATTATAGATAGCTTCTCTACAACTTAAATATACTATAGCGTTTTTCTAAAAATCCGTCAACCATTCTCATAAAATCTTTCTGGGAAATTGGTTCTAAAATCATATAAAAACTGACAAAAGCCACAGCAATCTTTCAGATACTCCCCCATTTCGACTGTCACTCGAAGGGATTTCTCTAATTATTGCCATGGCTTTTTCCGCAAAGTTTTACTTTTCTATTTTAAATAATAATACAAATCATACCTCCATTGCTGTCATTAATAATCTTTTGTAATGCTTCCTGTAATTTCATTTGGCAGTCATCTGTCATTTGAGAAATTTTCGCATCAATTCCATCATCTACAATTTGTTCAATCGATTTTCCAAAAATATTAGCTGCCCAAATTCCATCTTCTTTTTCTTTCGCAGTTTCTTTCATATAAGCAATCAAGTCTTCTGCCTGTTGCTCACTTCCTACAATTGGTGCAATTTCTGTTTCAATATAACTTTTAATCAGATGAATCGATGGTGCCTCTGCCTTCATCTTTACACCATACTTATTTCCATGTTTCACCACTTGTGGTTCATCCAATACAATTTCCTCTCGTTCTGGAGTTACTACACCGTATCCCTTCCTTTTCACTGCTTCCAAAGCATTCTGAATTCGTTCAAAATAACTTTTACTCTTAGATAGATTCAGCAACGTTTTCATTAGCTCATATTCTCCCTTAATTGGAATATTAATATAGTCACTAATAATTCGATAATAATGCTTCGGTTCAATCTGCACCTCCACCATTACTTTTCCATTCGAGAGATCCTTTTTTTCCAATCGCAACTGTTTCACTTCTTCTGGAAGCTTTTCACAAATTCCCTCCTTCATATCTTTCATCCAAGTTACTTTGCCTAAAACTTCTTTTGCCAATTGAACAACCTTTGTCTTCATCCAATGACTCGATGGCAAAATTTCCAACCATTTTGGAATCGTAAAATCTAATTCCGTTACTGGGAATTCTTCCAGTACTTCCTGCATTAAAGTTAAAATATCTTCTTTTTTCAACTGCTCACAGTTCACAGGCTGAACAGACACTCCATAACGTGCTTCCATTTCTTTCGCCAATGCTACCGTTTCTTCCGCATATGGTCTTACACTATTGAGCAAAAGGATAAATGGTTTTCCAAGTTTTTTTAATTCCCGCACTGTCTTTTCTTCGGCAGGTATGTAATTGGCACGTTCCAATTCTCCAATGGAGCCATCTGTTGTTACAACAATTCCAATTGTACTATGTTCACTGATTACTTTCTTTGTTCCAAGTTCCGCTGCCTGTGTAAATGGAATTTCATAATCAAACCAAGGAGTTTTTACTTTTCGTTCTTGATCGTCTTCAGTATGACCAGCCGCTCCATCGACCATATATCCAACACAGTCAATAAAGCGAATGCTGACATTTATTCCATCTGCAATTTCAATATCAGCAGCCTCCTTTGGTATAAACTTTGGCTCTGTTGTCATAATTGTACGACCTGCTGCCGACTGAGGAAGTTCATCTCTTGTACGAGCCTTGCTATTTTCATCCTCCATATTCGGCAGCACCATCAAATCCATAAATCGCTTTATAAACGTGGACTTGCCTGTCCGAACTGGCCCAACCACGCCTACATAAATCTCGCCATTTGTCCGGGATTGAATATCTTTATATACATGAAACTCATTCATCCTATCTGCCCCTTTCCACCTATCGCATTTCATTGTTATACTATATAATATATGTGAAAAGGAAACACTGTATTCCTGCTTTTATCCAAGTGCTACGTCTAAAATCATCATCAAGACAAATCCCACTGCAAATCCAATTGTTCCAATATTGCTGTGCTCTCCTTCGGATGCTTCTGGAATTAACTCTTCTACTACAACATAAATCATAGCTCCTGCTGCAAATGCAAGCAGATATGGAATAAATGGAGTAATGTAAGAAGCTAGCCATATCGTTAAAAATCCACCAATTGGTTCTACAATTCCAGATAATGAGCCATATAAAAACGCTTTGCCTCGACTCATTCCCTCACTTCTAAGCGGCAACGAGATAATTGCTCCTTCTGGAAAGTTTTGAATTGCAATTCCAATTGATAATGCAAATGCACCCATCAATGTAATTGCACCATTGCCACTCATAACTCCTGCAAATGCAGCACCACTGGAAAGCCCCTCTGGCAAATTATGAAGAGTAACCGCTAGGACAAGCATAGTTGTTTTTTTTAACTCGCATTTTGGACCTTCTGAATGTTCACTACCCAAATGCAAATGCGGAACTACATGATCCATCAATAACAAAAAACCAATTCCAATTAGAAATCCTACTGCAGCTGGAATAAATGCTAATTTCCCCATATGTTCCGACATATCCATAGAAGGAATTAACAAAGACCAAACCGATGCAGCCACCATAACTCCTGATGCAAATCCTAAAAGAGCCTTTTGCACAAGTGGTTTTAGTTCTCCTTTTTGAAAAAATACACATGCTGCGCCTAATGTCGTTCCTATAAATGGAATAAGTAATCCAATAACAATCTGCAAATAATAAACCTCCTATTCTTAATAATCTTCTAAAGCTATTTTGCGAGCCTAAAGGTCATTCTTTTTTATACAAGTATGAAACACATGACCTTTTGACTCTTGTGTTATTTCGTTTTATTTTACTATGTCATTGTTCCCCATAGATTATATTATGATTTAAACTGGAAAACAACATAAAATTATCATTTTTTATTTATGAAAAGATCTCAATAACCTTCCTTTTTGGTATTCCATTCTGATTTTTATTCACAATTAATATCAATTCATGATACGGATAAAATGTTAACTTTATAAGTTGACATTTTATCTTTTTCTGTTATATTTAAATAGTAATCTTATTTTAAATTTTAAGTTAACAATTGGAGGATCGTTATGAAACAAACAACTCATTACCTTGTATTATCTGCCGTTTTTGCTGCACTCTGTGCAGTATGTAGCCAGATTGCAATTCCGCTTCCAATGGTTCCAATCAATTTGGCATTGTTTGCAGTGCATTTGTCAGGAGCAGTGTTAGGTTCTCGCTATGGTACACTTAGTATGCTTATCTATTTCATTCTTGGAATTGTTGGAGTTCCTGTTTTTCAAGGATTGAATGCTGGCCCAGGTGTACTATTAGGTCCAACAGGAGGATATATTACCGGTTATCTCGCCGCTGCTGCTGTATCTGGATTTACCACTTCTCATTTTGGACATCGCTTTTCTATTTTATGTATAAGCATGGGAATCGGTACGATTTTATGCTATACAATTGGTACAATATGGTTTATAATTATTACAAAGACAGGTGTTGTACAGAGTTTAAGTATTTGCATAATTCCGTTTTTACCAGGAGATATCGTAAAAATTTTACTTGCAGCTATACTTGTACAACGTCTGTACCCTGTATTGGCATCTTATCAAAAATAAAGAAAACAATGTTAGGAAAAAACCATAAAAGTAGGAGGAAATATGTCTTTAAAGGAGCAGTTACTTTATGAATTAATAAAAAATAGAGGAAAAAGCATGTCAGGGCAGCAACTTGCCGAGCAGTTTCATGTCTCACGCACTGCTATCTGGAAGACAATACGTACATTAAAAGAAGAAGGACATTTGATCCAAGCTGGACAAAATCGTGGTTATACACTTCTTTCCAACAGTGATGTTTTAAATGTACCAGCAATTGCCCCTCTGCTTTTGCCTCCTCTTAATGCCACATTTCTTACTGTTGTATCTCAGTGTTCTTGTACCAATGACTGTATCAAACAGCTAGCCATACAATCCGCTCCAGCTGGTACTTGTTTTCTAGCAGATACTCAGACAAATGGACGAGGCCGTCAAGGTCGAAGTTTTTACTCTCCTCCAGGAGGCTTATATTTATCTATGCTTTTACGTCCTTCTCTGCCAATGTATAAATCTACTTTTTTAACAATTGCTGCGGCAGTTGCAGTATGCCGTGCAGTAAAAAAAATATGCAATATTTCTCTTGAAATCAAATGGGTCAATGATCTCTTCCTCAATGGAAAGAAAGTTGGCGGAATATTAACGGAAGCGGTTACTGATTTGGAAGGTGGTACCTTTGAATATGCAATCGTTGGCATCGGTTTAAATATTTTCTTCCGTGAGCCTATTCCGAATGAACTGACTTCTGTTGTGACTTCCCTTTACAACACAGAACCAGACGAAGCAATTCGCTGCAAACTTGCAGCAGCCATTTTAAATGAACTATATCAATTGGAACAAAATCCTTCCTCTTCTTTAGAAGAATATCAAGCACTCAATTTCGTTCCTGGCAAAACAATTCAGATTATTTCAGGAATTCGAACAGGAACGGCAAAAGCCCTCTCCATTACCGAACGGGGACAGTTACTCGTGGAATATCCTGATCACACTCAAATAACATTAAATAGTGGAGAAATACAGATCATGGATATTGTATAGCACTTACAAAAAAACCAATGGAAATTAATCTCCATTGGTTTTTTTATTATTCCCCTTTTAACAATACTATTTATTTTTTTACAAGACGAATTTCAATTGCTTCCAATCTCAAATTCTTTCCTGTTGTACCAGACATTGCATCATCTCTTACCCAATTCTGCCAGCCATCGTTTTGTACATGCGTACGATATTCTACACTATACTTCTGAGCCAGCTCTCCCGTGAAACGAATTTGAATCGCTTCTAATCGTAAACTCTTACCTTTTGTTCCTGCCATGGCTCCATTTACCACGTAATTTTGCCAGCCTTCATTTTGTACATGCGTACGATATTCTACATTTCCACTTAATCCATCTCCGTTGACTTGAATCTCAATTGCTTCTAACCGCAGGCTCTTTCCCTTTGTTCCTGACATCACTCCGCCTGCCACATAGCTTTGCCAACCTTCATTTTGTACATGCGTACGATAACGAATCGTTGGATTTGCAGGTTTTGCATTTGTCAGATAAGCATTTTCCACACTTCCTGGAGCTGCTCCGCCTTTTTCTACTAAGCGAATTTCGATTGCTTCCAGTCTCTTAGATAATCCTGCACTTCCTGATTTTCCATCATTCACTGCCCATCCAAGCCATCCTTTATCTTGAATATGCGTACGATAATAAATATCATATTTTTCCGCAATTGCTCCAGTTAAACGGATTTGAATTGCTTCCAATCGTAGGCTTCTGCCCTTTGTTCCTGCCATGGCTCCATCTGCCACATAATTCTGCCAGCCTTCATTTTGTACATGCGTACGATATTCTACACTTCCTCCAATTGCATTATTATCCAGACGAATTTCAATTCCTTCTAGTCTTAGGCTCTTACCCTTCGTTCCAGACATCATTCCATCTGCTACAAATTCTTGCCAGCCATCGTTTTGTACATGCGTGCGATAAAAAATTGACAATGGTTTTTGTATTGGCTCAGAGTAGACTAGAACAGGCCATACTCGAATGGCTCCATCCGCTACTATGCCAAGTCCTGCATAATTATCCACATATGCTTCCTGTTGATTATCAGAAATTCGGATACCATGACCCCCATCTGAAACAGTAATTTCTAAAAATCCTTCTGCATCAGTAGTGGCATACTGCCATTCTCCTCCGTCAACTTGATATGAAATAGGTTTATTAACAACTGGCGTCTTTCCATCTGCCTGGGTAATCAAAATCTTAGCATTATAATCATGAGATGTATAACCAGCACCACTAAATTGAATTCGTCCTTCGGTACCAGCATAATCAGTAAGAACTCCGTCCACTAAACAGCTTTCGATATAACTTTGAATTGTTTCTACTTCACCGCCAGCTTCCCCATATTTCTGGATATCAGCTAAAACATTAAATCCGCCACCTCCACTCATCACATAATTATTTCCTACCATAAGTATCTGTGTAGAAGTATCATTGCGATCCAAAGGCGTTTCCTGCCCATCCAAAGTAATAGAAATCACTTTATTGCCACCATCATTAGCTGTATTATAGACAACTGTAAACCCACTGATCTGCAGGAAACTTCCGCTGATCTGCTGTTGAGTCAACATTCCTGTCTCTGGATCCTGACTAACAATCATACTTCCTGAATTTTCCATTACTGCATAGAGCTGTTGCGGAGTTACCAATTTCATG
Organism: Clostridiales bacterium CHKCI001; assembly: GCA_900045905.1. Classification (GTDB taxonomy): domain Bacteria; phylum Bacillota; class Clostridia; order Lachnospirales; family Lachnospiraceae; genus Fimimorpha. The sequence continues at coordinate 58,081 of FCNS01000040.1, forward strand.
TAAAGAGTATTTGAGAAAGGGAATGTGTTAATCAATCCTCCTGGAGTGATGTTTCCATTGTATACTGCCGCCCGAATACCTCCACCATTTTCCACACCAACTACAGGGTAGCTATCGCCAAGTTTTTCCATCATGGCTGTGGCAGAGGATACAAAAGCATCAGCAGCTAAATTGCCGTAGTTCGTTTCTACTGCTCGGGTAGGAGCCACATTTCCCAGCCATCCAGCCCAAAGTGTAGTGTTTGTTTCACCAATCACCTCATTTAAAATCTCGGCCTGCTCGGCGTTGATGGTGTCAATGGCCTCGGTTAATGCCACGTCAGGAATCACCTCTGCAAAATCATCATAATCCAGTAGGGTTTCCTCTGCTTTTATCTCTCCCGTTTCATCTAAAGTAAGTGTCAGTTCACCCACAGTACTCAAATAACATCCTGTCTGAACAATGAGACTGTCGTTAACCACCTTGTTTTCCACTGTATGACTATGCCCGTCAATAATCACATCCACCTGACCTTCAGGAAGAGCCTCTGCAAACATTTCAGAATCACAAACTGTACCAGCACTGGCATCTCCCAAATGAACCACTGCGATGATTACATCAGCCCCTTTGGCTGTTAAAGCTGCAATCTCTCTCTCTGCAGCATCCACTTCGTTTTCAAAGACAAGACCTGCCGTACCCTCAGGATTAGTAGAAATAGCTGTATCGGTAGTGGTAATTCCAAAGAAACCTAGCTTTACACCGTCTACATCAATGATAGTATGTCCCTCTACGCCATCTAATAACATGGGATCCGTTACATAGTCACCAATCCCAGTATGTACATTAGCAGACAATATAGGAAAATTCGCTAACCCTACGTTGCGCTTTAAAACTTCTTGGCTGTAATCAAACTCATGGTTTCCCAAAGTCATCACATCATAGCCAGCCAAATTCATTAACTCTATGATATCTTGGCCTTGGGTCAGGGAAGCGATCGGCAAGCCTTGTGTAGCATCCCCAGCATCTAGCAAGAGAACATTCTCCCCGTTAGCCTCTCTGATTTTTTTAAGGGCTGATAAGGAGGCTAACCCTATCACACCATTTTCACTATCTTCGGTTACATAACCATGAACATCATTCGTATGATAGATGGTAATCTCTGTACTTCTATCTGCCACTGTTACCTCTTGGGAAAAAGCTGTCATAGGAATCAGACAGCAGATCATAATAAGTAAAAAAAATAACCGTCTCTTCATCTTCACACCTGCTTTCTTGATTTTTATTAAGTTTACAGTATTTTACAACTTTTTTATAAAAAATATCTCATATAATTTAAAAATTGTAAAATAGTATTAAATTTATCTTAACATGGTGATAAATAAATGTCAATTAATTCCATAAGTTTGCCAAAGCGAAGTTTACTTTGATATGAATTTTTTCTAAATAAATAATAAAAAAAGAGTTCAATTTGAACAAAAAAGAGTTTTATATTTTCTAAAAAGGAGATACCATATTCATAGTTGTAAATCAACCATTATGGTATCTCCTCTTTCTTATTGATTATCTTTTTACAAGACGAATTTCAATTGCTTCCAGTCTCAAGTTCTTTCCTGTTGTACCAGACATTGCATCATCTCTTACCCAGTTTTGCCAGCCTTCGTTTTGTACATGTGTACGATATTCAATGCTATACTTCTGAGCTAACTCTCCTGTTAAACGAATTTGAATTGCCTCTAATCTTAAACTCTTACCTTTTGTTCCTGCCATGGCTCCATTTACCACGTAATCTTGCCAGCCTTCATTTTGTACATGCGTACGATATTCTACATTTCCACTTAATCCATCTCCGTTGACTTGAATCTCAATTGCTTCTAACCGCAGGCTCTTTCCCTTTGTTCCTGACATCACTCCGCCTGCCACATAGCTTTGCCAACCTTCATTTTGTACATGCGTACGATAACGAATCGTTGGATTTGCAGGTTTTGCATTTGTCAGATAAGCATTTTCCACACTTCCTGGAGCTGCTCCGCCTTTTTCTACTAAGCGAATTTCGATTGCTTCCAGTCTCTTAGATAATCCTGCACTTCCTGATTTTCCATCATTCACTGCCCATCCAAGCCATCCTTTATCTTGAATATGCGTACGATAATAAATATCATATTTTTCCGCAATTGCTCCAGTTAAACGGATTTGAATTGCTTCCAATCGTAGGCTTCTGCCCTTTGTTCCTGCCATGGCTCCATCTGCCACATAATTCTGCCAGCCTTCATTTTGTACATGCGTACGATATTCTACACTTCCTCCAATTGCATTATTATCCAGACAAATTTCAATTCCTTCTAGTCTTAGGCTCTTACCCTTCGTTCCAGACATCATTCCGTCTGCTACAAACTCTTGCCAGCCTTCATTCTGTACATGCGTACGATAAGAAATCGATAACGGCTTTTGTACTGGAGTCGTATCTTCATATGTAATTTCTGTTGCATCCGTCTGGACTGCTTTCATATCATCAAAATACATGACAGAATCGACGGCCCAAGCTCCTGTTGTTCCTTCTGCTGGAATAGTATTGCACCAGATTCCTGCACTTGTAATATTAGCTGGATCAAAAGTTCCATTAGATTTTCCTTTTAGAGCAGAAAATGGAATTGTTACAAGTTTTGCTTCTGTTGTAGATGCAAACTCATTTAAAAATACTTCAAAGTCTTCTCCATTGCTCGTAAGCTGAATCACTAATTTTTGTCCATTTCCATCTGGCTGAATCCAAAGCTGCAATGCATTAAATTCACTCCAATCCACTTCCATGGATCGAGTCATTCCTGCCCAGCCTTCATTTACCTTTTCAGTGGAAATATGATACTTAAATTCCAGTCCATATTGTCCAGAATTTTTATATGCAGTACTAAGGGCTGGATCTAAGCTACATCCCATTCCTGTATTTGTAGCCCATTCATTTAATAACAACGCTTGTTCTCCAAAATAATTTTCAAAATCATCTACTACCGTTGGATCTTTTTCCTGTTCTGCAATATTATACATTGCTGCAATCGTACTCAAAACGGTTCCATCATATACTAACTCCATCGTTCCGATTGTTGCTCCGATTTCTTCCAATTGCTGAGCCGTTAATTGAGCCGTATAAATGGTTTCGATTGCATTTAATATGGTATCTTCTCCCATGTATGGTACTGCATCAATTGTGATTTTTTTTGTCTTTTCTTTATTATAAAGCACAAACTGTACTTCTTTTGCAGCATCTGCATGTTTAATATTCGCCAATAATGTGCAAGGCTCTAATACTCTAGAATTGGAGGCTGGAGCCATAATATATCCAGATGTCTGCTGAGGATTTACAGTAACCTTTGGTGTTGTCTTATAAAATGTAACACCATCTGCAAATACAGAGCTTTCCTCGTTGTAGAATTTAATAAACTCATTTGCCATTTCATGTCCGCGCGTAGCACTTACCATATATGGCGCAAAAAAGTTTGACTTTGCATCAAAGTTTGCCCATACCATATAATATGGCATATCAGACTCTGATACAATCTTATTCACTTCTGAAAACCATTTCAAACGTTTATTGCCAGAAGGAGCAATTCCGCCATAATTATTTCCATCTCCTAAAGAAGTCTGTACACGCATTCCAGTTTCAGAAACAGTAGCTAATTTTCCATGTTTCTGTGCTACACTTTGCACTAACTCTACGGTTTCTTTGAATGAGTTCATCCATCCATCGGTTTCGGTTGGATTATCATGATACATATCAAACGCAATAATGTCAATATATTCATCCCCTGGATAACGAGATTCATATTGTTCTATACTTTCAAATGGACCATTTGGAGAATAAATATAAAGGAAGTTATGAACTTCTTTTACATCTCTTAAGTATTGTACGGTATAGCGAAATACATTCTTGTACCCTTCTTCATCACAGAATGCTGCTCCCCACCAGAACCAACTTCCATTGTTTTCATGAAGCGGACGGAATAAAACTGGTATATTCTGTTCTGCTAAAATATGAGCATATTTTGCAATTAAATCCAAATATCCATTATAAACCTCATTTAAGTCACCGCCTGGAAGAATTCGAGACATAACATCTCCTGTTGTAACACCTGGACTATATCCAGAATAATCATATCCACCATCTGCGGTTCTTGGCTTTTCTGCTACTTGAGCAAAATTTGGCATATGTGCGGATAACGTAATAATCCCACCTTGCTGTGCTGCCTCAATGGATACGGCTGCTGCTTCATCCACAGAATCGGTTTGTCCATCTGGTAAAGGCAATTCTGCTCCTGTAAAAGATAATGTATCAATACCACAAATTGCTGCAATCGAACCTGTAATATCCTTTGTATCCGAATTGGTAGATCCCTCATAGGTACTTCCGCCTTTGTGATGGGTATCATTTTGATGTCCATATAAGACATAATCCGTCTTTCCAACTGCTTGTAAGTAGGACATTAAGCCAGCTGTACTCCCATCTGCATTTTCATCCACTAATGAAACCGTATCAGAATAGGTGAGTCCCTCCGTTTTGGAAGCTTCTCCAACTTGTTCTGTCACATCTACATAAATGTCTTCCACTTCTTCTGCATACAATGTAATATTATCCAGCAGAATATCACCTGTATAATCCGTCATGGAACCAATCACTCCAAGCAACAATGTTCCTACTTCTTGTGCTGTTGGATCAAACTGCAATGTAACACTGCCTTTACAATAACCATTTTCTAAGGATTCTCCTTCCATTGTCACAGCCTTATACACATCAAATGCTTCATTCGCAAATGCCTTCATATTAAAACTTCCTGTTGTCATAGAAGCTGGATTATAATAAAAATCACAGCTTAGTGAAGTTGCACCTGCTAGTTTTGCATTTGAGTTTTGAACTTTTACCTCGCTCCAACTAATCTCTGAGTCATAAGCTACCGATAATTTCAACGAACCTGAACCAACTGTTTCTGAATCATAAGTGATCGATACCTCTCCATCATAGGCATAACTTCCTCCATTTTCCCATCCATCCAATCCTGTCTGTACATCATCAAAATCCCATTGCTGAATCACTTCTGCCTGCTGTTGTGCGTTACTTTCTGTTTGCTCCGATGCCGCCATTACAGAGGTAGGAAAAGCAGAAAATGCAAGAGTTGCTGCCAATGCACAGGCCACAATTTGTTTCCATTTTTTCTTTTTCTTCATAAGCATACGTCCTTTCTTTAATTAAGCTTAATTTAATTAATATTTAACTTAATTTAATATTACCAAATTAATTCTTTTATTTCAAGTATATTTTATTGATATTTATGTACTTTATTGTTTTTATATGGATTTTTTTAATTTTATTTATAAAAAAATAGGCAAATCTATAATATGCATTTCGCTTAACATCGTGATACTTGCCTATTTTTTATTTATAAAATCCAAATTAATTTTAATTTATATTAGTTAATTTATTCTTTTTTAAGATGATTAATCCCCTATAAAGAAGAGATCCCCTTCAGTAACGATAAACTAACTGTTACGGGATCTCCTCTTTCTTATTGATTATCTTTTTACAAGATGAATTTCAATTGCTTCCAGTCTCAAGTTCTTTCCTGTTGTGCTAGACATTGTATCATCTCTTACCCAATCTTGCCAGCCTTCATTTTGTACATGTGTACGATATTCTACACTTCCTCCAATTGCATTATTATCCAGACAAATTTCAATTCCTTCTAGTCTTAGGCTCTTACCCTTCGTTCCAGACATCACTCCGTCTGCTACAAACTCTTGCCAGCCTTCATTCTGTACATGCGTACGATAAGAAATCGATAACGGCTTTTGTCCTGGTATCGCATCTTCCTCATAAATCGTACGAATTTCTATGTCATCTGTTAAAGTAAATTTACAAGTTGTTGCTTCACAAATCACTTTGTTTGTTGTTACATCCAACCAATACACAAACTGATAGCCAGGAACAGCTGATGCAGACAATTCAATTGATGACCCAATTACTTCATAACTGCTAATCGCTGCTCCTAAAATTCGATCTCGTCCATCTACAATTTTTAACTGATTTGCCCATGCATTTAAAACTTCAACAGCTGTATTTGTATATTTATCTTCTCCTGTAATTACCCATTGCAATGCATTAAAATATGCAGCATTGGCAGACTGTTCAAAGCTTACAATATTTCCATGTCCCTCTGGCGTTCCTATCCCAACACCTTCTTGTGCATTTGGTGTAAATTCCCATGATGACATTTGATCTGATACCGTTGATTTTAATTTTTGATAATCCGAATACCACGGTTCTTCTTTTTTCGCAATATGCTCCTTCATCGCCGTTAATTCTTCTTGACTATGACTAATTCCTGTATGTTGAAATATTATTCCTAAAACTTCATCTGTTTTAGGAACGGAGCCTTTATAATTTACTTGAATTTTATGAGCACCAATTTCTAAATTGTTCAATTGCGCTGTCAATAATTCACCTTCCAAACTTACTATTGCTTCTTGCACTTCATAATTAACAGGATTTCTATCCCCATTCACAGGATACCAAAACAACGTTACATTGTTTCCATCTACTTCTTGCATTACTTCCAACGGGTCATGTCCTGTTACTTCTTCAAATGAAAATCAATATTCTCTTTGATTATTGGAATTGCTGTACAGCTGATTGTTTTCCATCCGTACAGGAGCCAAACTGAAATCTGGATTATCTCGCAACGCACTTAAATGGCTAAAAATTACATAGGTTCCAGATTGCTGATAATAATCAATGTAGAACCATTCATTCCAATTTACTGTATCTGCTTCAGCCTGAATATTATAATTACTGCCCTCTAAATTATAATATGGTTTTTCTGCATCTTCTTTAAAATAGTTTTGAATGATTAAATATTTATCGTTGTCGAAGCACTTGATTGCATAGGTTGTTCTCGTATAAGATGGATCATCAAATGTTTCATAATCAAATACATACAATATATTTCTTATTAAAATTCAGTACAATTTTTTCTACGTTATCACTGTCCATATTGGAGAAATTAGATCTTATGTATGCATGTCTTCCTTTTCCAATAATTAACGTATCAGGTTTTGATTCTGTCATCACTGTATTGTTCTGCCCATTAGAGTTTGATACAAATACATCATTTTGTATATACAAATCATCTCTGCATATGTTTTCAAAGAAAACCCAATGGCTATTATAAAACATAATATGACTGTCATCCAAGCGTATTTTAATCGTTCCATTCCTCTTTTCTCCTTTGACGATATTTATGAAAAGATTATGATATCAAAGATGGTTTTTGTACAATACATCAAAACTTATCTCTAAAAAAATCTTCTTTTTTCCTAAAATTATCCCCCCATTCTTTTCTTAAATATACAAAATACTACAAATATAATTCATCCATTGGTCGAGTCACCACTACAAACAAAAGGAAGCCCCAGAGGAGCTTCCTTTTGCATAGCGATGAAATTCTCGCTATTTTTTGTGATTTTTTTATTGTGGTTGTTTTCCAATATATGCCATAATTCCACCGTCTACATACAAAATATGTCCATTTACAAAATTGGATGCATCGGAGGCTAAAAACACTGCTGGTCCCATCAAATCTTCTGCCGTTCCCCAACGTCCCGCTGGAGTTTTTCCAAGAATAAAACGGTCAAATGGATGTCTAGAACCATCTGCCTGTTTTTGACGAAGCGGCAATGTCTGCGGCGTTGCAATATAACCAGGTCCTATTCCATTGCATTGAATATTATATGCTCCATATTCAGAGGCAATATTTTTCGTAAGCATTTTTAATCCGCCCTTTGCTGCTGCATAGGCTGATACGGTTTCCCGTCCCATTTCACTCATCATAGAGCAGATATTAATAATTTTTCCATGTCCCTTTTGAATCATACCTGGAATTACCGCCTTGGACATAAGAAAAACTGCGTTTAAGTCTATATCAATAACCTGACGAAATTCTGCGGCACTCATTTCTAGCATTGGAATACGTTTAATGATTCCAGCATTATTCACTAAAATATCAATCGTTCCCAGCTCTTTTTCAATATCACAAACCATCTTTGCTATCTGATCTTCATCCGTAACATCACAGATATACCCTTTCGCATCAATGCCTTTTTCTTTATAGTCACTCAATGCCTTCTCCATATGCTGCTGTCCACGGCAATTAAATGCAATTTTAGCACCTGCCCCCGCCAGTGCTTCTGCAATAGAAAATCCAATTCCATATGCCGCTCCTGTTACCAATGCTACTTTTCCTTCTAATGAAAAATAATTCAATTGCTTCATTGCAAACCTCCTTGTTTTTTGCTCCCCTTGTGATAAAATAATCGTTTCTTGTTTCATATATTTATTATATCACAACATTTTTTCCATTTACTATTATTTTTTATTAGAAACATTGCAAATATTGAACAATCAGATGAAACATAACTCAATTATTTATTTAGATGCAGAGAAAAACTTTCTGTTGTACGTTCACGAAGCATTAAGTCAAATACGGCTTCTCTTGCAGAGCGATTATGGAATAATACTTCATTGACCTCCTGAATAATCGGAAGTGTTACATGATATTTTTCTCCAAGTTTTAGAGCAGCCTTGGCAGAATAGACTCCTTCTACAACCATATGAACTTCATCCATCGCTTCCTGCATTGTATAGCCTTTTCCAATTAAAATTCCCGCACGTCGGTTACGGCTATGCATACTTGCACAAGTTACAATCAAATCTCCAATACCAGAAAGTCCACAGAACGTTTCAAACTTTCCGCCCATTTCACATCCAAGCCGAGCAATCTCTACAATTCCTCTTGTAATTAAAGCTGCTTTGGCATTATCCCCACATCCCAAGCCATCTGCAATACCAGCTGCCAATGCAATTACATTTTTCAAAGAACCTCCAAGTTCAATTCCTAATACATCTAAACTGGTATAGACACGAAATGTTGGTGCCATAAAGAAATTTTGCACGGTTTCTGCCATTTCCATTGTTTTTGCACCTGCTACACAAGTTGTAGGCATTCCCTTACTTACCTCTTCGGCATGACTTGGACCAGATAGTACCGCTACATTAGCCTGAGGAATTTCCTGTTCAATCTGTTCGGATAGAGTCATTAACGTATCTTCTTCAATACCCTTTGCTACATTCACAATTAATTGACCTGCTGGAATAAATCCTGCTATTTTTTTACTTGTCACTCTTGTAAAAATAGATGGAACTGCCATAACAATCAGCTCTTTCTCTTTACATGCTTCTTCCAAGTTTTCTGTAAACTGAATTCCTTCTGGAATATGTACTCCAGGTAGACTTTCGTGTTTTCTCTGCTCTGAGAGCATCTTTACTTCTTCTGGAATTGCAGACCAGGCAACTACATGATGTCCATTTTCATGAAGTAAAATTGCAAGGGTCGTTCCCCATGTACCTGTACCGATTACACTTACATTCGCCATAATAATTTCTCCTTTACCCAAACCTATTTTTTCGCCCCAATTTTATTCTCTGTCCCATGCAATAATCGTACAATATTCGCACGATGACGCCAATACGCCAATACAGTAAGAAATAGTATCACTGTGCAAAACTCCATTCTTACTGATGCATTCAGTTGATAAGCTCCCTGTTGCGTGAAACATACTGACATAATAAAAAACGCAGTTACAACAAGAAGCGAACCTAACGATACAAATCGAGTAATTGCTACAGTTACAACAAACAATACAAGACATACAAGCGTAGTTCTCCAGTCCAGCATTAAAATTAATGCTGCGGTACAAGCAATTCCTTTTCCTCCTTTAAAATTCATATAACACGGATAATTATGTCCAAGTATTACTCCTGTTGCAGTATAAAGCATATAAAGATAGGCATTTCCTGATTCTTTTTGCTTAAAAACGAATAAGACAATAAGACATGGAATTAAACATTTTAGTACATCACCTAAAAACACAATTAATCCAGCTTTCTTTCCCATTACCCGCAGAGAATTTGTCGCACCAGAGTTTCCACTTCCTTCCTTGCGAATATCAATTCCTTTGATTTTTCCATACCAGTATCCTGTTTCAATTAATCCACAGCAATATCCAATAATCAATAATAAGATTCGTATCATCATCACTGTTTTTCCTTTCGTTCACGAATAATAAACTTTAACGAAGTTCCTCTAAATCCAAATGCCTCTCGTATTTTATTTTCAATGTATCTTGTATAAGAAAAATGCATTAGTTCCTTATCATTAACAAATATTACAAATGTTGGCGGTTTTACGGATACTTGAGTAATATAATATAACTTTAAACGTTTTCCTTTATCCGAAGGAGGCTGTTGCAATGCGACTGCTTCTGTCATAATCTCGTTTAACACACCTGTTGCAATACGCATCGATTGATTTTCAATTACCATATCAATCAATTCAAACAGCTTATTTAAGCGCTGTCCTGTCTTCGCCGATATAAAGATCATTTCTGCATATGGCATATAAGACAATGTCTCTCTTATCTTTTCCTGGAAACGATAAATTGTCTTATCGTTTTTCTCAATCGCATCCCACTTATTGACTGCAATAATAACTCCTTTTCCTTTTTCATGGGCAATTCCAGCAATTTTCGCATCTTGTTCTGTGACACCTTCTGTCGCATCAATCACCATCACTACAATATCTGCGCGCTCCACTGCCGTCACAGTACGAATAATGCTATAACGTTCTAATTCTTCCTTAATTCTACTTTTTCGCCGAAGCCCTGCCGTATCAATAAAAATATATTCCTTTCCATTATAGACAATATCCGTATCTACTGCATCTCTTGTAGTACCTGCAATATCAGAAACAATCACACGATTCTCTCCGACAATTTTATTAATAATAGAAGATTTTCCAACGTTTGGTTTTCCAACAATCGCAATACGCGGACGGTCATCTTCTTCCTCCTCTAACATAGATGCATCAAAATGCTTTGTTAAGTTTTCCAACATATCGCCTAGTCCTAACCGACCTGCTGCTGAAACAGGATTTGGCTCACCAATACCTAAATTATAAAATTCATATACATCTGGCATCTGTTTTTCAAAATTGTCCACTTTATTTACTACAAGTACAACTGGTTTATGAGAACGGCGAAGCATGTCTGCTACTTTAGCATCCGCATCCACAAGTCCTTGCCGTACATCAGTAATAAATAAAATCACATCTGCTGTTGCAATTGCAATTTCTGCCTGTTCTCTCATCTGGGATAAAATAATATCCTTACTATCTGGCTCAATACCTCCTGTATCAATTAAAGTAAATGTCATATCCAGCCATGTGCAGTCTGCATAAATACGATCTCTTGTTACACCTGGAGTATCCTTTACAATTGCAATCGTATCTCCAGCCAATGCATTAAACAGTGTAGATTTTCCTACATTTGGACGCCCTACAATGGCCACTACTGGTTTACTCATAGTTTTATTCTCCTTTATATTCCAAATTTATTATTTTTCCAATTCATATGGAGCGTGATTTTCTTCTCCTTCTTCTGGATCGGATTGTCCCAACATTGCATAAATCAGAGCCTGTCCGCTTGATTTTACAATATTAATTGAAACTTGTAAAGTCTTTTCTAACTCTTGCTTCGTGACATCATCCAAAAAGACATTTTCTCCACTTCGAAACATATTGGATGGCAGTAATAGCTGTTCTCCTAATTGTTGCCTGATAAGCTGATTTTTTAAATCCTGTCCTGTAATTAAACCAGATACCGTTATCATCTCTCCAAAAAACTCATTGGTAATGGAATAAATATGTCCAATTACATTCGGGAATTTTTCATTTAGCTTTTGATAAATCGCTTTGATATAAGGAAATGCTAATTTTCCCGTTGCCAGCGAAAACTCAAATGCCCGATCGTCTCCATTAAGCGCTTCCATTGCCTCTTTTGCTTCTTCCATTAGCAGGCGCAACATACCAACTCCATTTTCCAACTGAATGTATCCATCATAACGTTCTTCTTCTGGAAGTGGACGCTGTGCTAAAATATAAAATTCATCACTGGCATGGATAAAATGAATTCCATGTTCTTGATAAATTTTTCTTTGCCATCGCTCAATTATATCGATTGTCTGTTCTGCATCTTCTTTCGTAAATGGCTCTAACGGATATAATCCCTCCCGAAATTTGGAAAGTCCAACAGGAACAACTGATACACTTTCCATATATGGAATATATTGTGATAAGTCTCGAATACTGCGCTCTAACTCTTCTTTATCATTTACATTTTTACAAAGGACAATCTGCCCGTTCATCTCTACTCCAGCTTCATACAAAGTCTGAATTTTTTTTAGCGATTCTCCAGCAAATCGATTATGCAGCATTTTACAACGCAGTTCAGGATTTGTTGTCTGTACGGAAATATTGATTGGGGAAAGTTTATAATCGATAATTCGTTGAATGTCTTTCTCTTTCATATTTGTTAATGTAATATAGTTTCCTTGAAGAAACGATAATCTGGAATCATCATCTTTAAAATAAAGCGTTTCCCTCATACCAGGAGGCATTTGATCGATAAAGCAGAAAATACATTTATTAGAGCAAGAACGGTAGTCTGACATCAATCCATTTTCGAATACAATCCCGAGATCCTGATCATAATCCTTTTCGATATCTAATTCCCATTCTTCTCCTTCTGCTGTAATTACAAATAATTCAATATACTCATCTTTTATCAGATACTCATAGTCAAAAACATCCTCGATTTCTTTTTCATTAATTGCCACTACACGATCCCCTGGCTTTAACTCCATCTCTTCTGCAATAGAACCTGGCTCCACCGCACATATTAAGTGACCTTTTTGTTTGTTCATAAAATCCTCCGTCACATTCTTTCAATTTTTCATTTTCTATTATAACAGGCTTACGAACAAAAGTATAGCCTTAACTTTAAACCAAAGTGAGGGATTTATCCTTTTTCTATCTCCAATACTTTAATCATATTTTACATAAATTTTTCTTTTATAAATTACTTTTTTGGCTTAGATACGTGTATTTCTTCTCCTAATTTCTGACAACATTTTACATAATATAAATAAATCACTTGCGTTTCGCCTAAATTAATGTTATAAAAATATTATACAATGTAAAGCAAAAGAGAACATTTCATGGAGGATTATATGGCTAACAATTATACCTTTGACAATACGATTCCTTTGGCACCGTTAAAGATTGCAGCACTAGAAAGCTGTCATGATTTAGCCCAAGAAGTTCATAAGTATATTCTTAAATTTCGCAAAAATGATACCAAAGTTTTAAAAAAGAAAAATTCCAGTCTTGCTTATCGTGGTTATGAGTGTGATTCCTATCTTTTGGATTTTGAGTGCTCTCGCTTTGGTTCTGGAGAAGCCAAATGCGTATTAAATGAATCTGTTCGAGGAACTGATTTATTTGCTATGGTTGATATCACCAACTTCAGTCCAACTTATAAGGTATGCGGACATTTAAATCACATGTCACCTGACGACCACTATCAAGATTTAAAACGTTTAATTTGTGCAGCATCTCCTGCACGACGTATCAATGTAATTATGCCATTTTTATATGAAGGACGCCAACATAAACGTTCTGGCAGAGAGTCACTGGACTGCGCTCAGGCTTTGGAGGAACTTGTAAGCTATGGTGTTTCTAATATCATTACATTCGATGCTCACGATCCTCGCGTGCAAAACGCAATTCCCCTTCACGGTTTTGATAACTTTACTCCACCTTATCAATTCATTAAGGCTCTTTTACGTAAAGAAGAAAATTTACAGATTGACAAAGATCACTTAATGATTATCAGCCCAGACGAAGGAGCGATGAATCGAGCTTCCTATTTTGCCAATAATCTGGGTGTTGATATGGGTATGTTTTATAAACGCCGCGATTACTCTGTAATTGTAAATGGAAAAAATCCAATTGTAGCCCATGAATTTTTAGGTGGCGATTTAAAAGGAAAGACTGCCATTATTGTAGATGATATGATTTCCTCTGGCGAAAGTATGTTAGATACTGCCAAAGAATTAAAAGAACGTCATGCTACCAATGTAATTGTCTGTTGTACGTTCGGTCTTTTTACAGATGGCTTTGAAAAGTTTGATGATTTCTATGAAAAAGGTTATTTTGACTATGTAATAACGACAAACCTTAGTTATCGTACACCACAGTTACTTCAAAAACCTTGGTATATTGAAGCAAATATGAGCAAGTTCCTAGCTGCCATTATTAATTCTTTAAACCATAACGTATCCCTAGGAACTGTTATTTCTCCTACTGAGAAGATTCAAAAACTTGTTAAAAAGCACAAAGAACGTCAAATGAACTCTCAGAAATAGTCTGATTGATAAAACAAAAGAAACCTCCACTGGAGCTTTCTTTTGCATATCACGACAATAAGTCCCAGCATTATTTTTACAAATGATGCTGGGACTTATTCACTCGCTAAAGTATTTTTTTCGCTTTAATAATAGAATGTACATATAATTTCCGTTCCCCCCATATTGGAGTTAATATTTGTACGAACACATTCTGTGTTTCCTTTTTCAAAGTTTAGCCATTTTTTCTCTTTTATCCAAGTCCATTCTTTACTTACCCGAAATAAGTTCTCCCCTTTTCCAGTAATACAAATACTTGTCTCATCTTCCTCCACTTCTTCTACTTTCCAGTTACAAATTTGTTGAAATACAGCCGATTTTACAACAATATTTACTTTATTCGAGTTCAGAAATTTTCTTTTTATTTCTGGATACCCAAACCTTATAATTGGCTCCATTGCCTCTTTATGTTCTTCCAACAATAAAAAGGAAATTTCTATTTCATTTTGTCTCGTAATAAATAATGTCTGTTCTTCTTCTGTCTGTTCTGTCATCCAAGTCCAATTCTTTGAAAAAGCAAATTCTTCTTTATCTCCAAATGTACTATGTTTTTCATATTGATTTTCATACACATTTTTTACTAGTCGTATGTAATATTTTTCCTTGTCTTCCCACCAGTTTTCTTCCAGACTGCATAATCGAACTTCTGAGTAATAATTCCACAACTCACTCTCAATTCCTACAATTACCCAAGATGCATATCTTAAACGATTCATCACTTCCTCTGAACTAATTCTTCTTTCTTTTCGCCTCATAACTACCTCCCATTTCATATTTTTTCATTATAACATAACTCCATACACTCGTAAACTACTTTATTAAATTAGAACATTTTAAAAAATTAGTTGCCTGTACGTACTTTATCCTATATAATAAGAGCGCTATATAAAAATTTAAATTATAAAATGGAGTTTTTATTATGATTTTAAATGTAAAGGATTTAAGTCATGGATTTGGAGACCGTGCAATTTTTAACCATGTCTCTTTTCGACTGCTAAAAGGTGAACATATCGGACTAATTGGCGCAAATGGAGAAGGAAAATCTACTTTTATGAATATAATCACTGGAAAACTGACGCCAGATGAAGGAAGCATAGAATGGGCCAAACATGTTCGTGTTGGATATTTGGATCAACATACCGTATTAGAAAAGGGCATGAGTATCCGTGATGTGCTAAAATCTGCATTTCAGTTTTTATTTAAAATGGAAACGGAAATGAATGAGATGTTTGAGAAAATGGCCACCGCTTCTGAAGAAGAATTAGTTTTTTTATTAAAAGAAACAGGAACCATTCAAGATTTACTGGATCAGCACGATTTTTACGTCATTGATGCAAAAGTAGAAGAAGTGGGACATGCTCTTGGATTAGATGAAATTGGACTTGATCGTGATGTTACAGAACTGAGCGGAGGACAGCGTACAAAGGTATTGCTTGGAAAGCTTCTATTAGAAAAACCAGATATTTTACTCTTAGACGAGCCAACCAACTATTTAGACGAAACCCATATTGAATGGCTTAAACGCTATCTCAATAACTACGAAAATGCATTTATTTTGATCTCCCACGATATTCCATTTTTGGATAGTGTTATAAATTTAATTTACCATATGGAAAATCAGTCTCTTGATCGTTATGTTGGAAATTATGAAGATTTTCAACGTGTTTATGCTGCAAAAAAAGCTCAGTTAGAAGCTGCATACCAGCGTCAGCAGCAAGAAATCGCCAATTTAAAAGATTTCGTTGCTCGTAATAAAGCCCGTGTCTCAACACGAAATATGGCAATGTCTCGCCAGAAAAAGTTAGACAAAATGGAAGTCATTGAATTAGCAAAAGAAAAACCCAAACCAGAATTTCATTTTCAAACAGCCCGTACTTCTGGAAAAGTTATTTTTGAAACAAATGATTTGATCATTGGATATGAAGATGCACTTTCCAAACCTCTCAATATCCGTATGGAACGAGGAGATAAAATTGCACTTGTCGGTGCCAATGGAATTGGCAAAACCACTTTATTAAAAAGTATTCTTGGTCTTATTCCTCCATTCAGTGGAAGTGTCCATCTTGGGGACTATCAACATATCGGCTATTTTGAACAGGAAAGTGATACGAAAAATACCACAAGTTGTATCGAAGAAATATGGAAGGAATTCCCATCCTGGACACAGTACGAAGTACGTTCTGCTTTGGCGAAATGTGGCTTAACAACCAAACATATTGAAAGTCAATTTCGAGTATTAAGTGGTGGTGAACAGGCAAAAGTACGCCTCTGTAAGATCTTAAATACTCCAACGAATATTTTATTACTTGATGAACCAACAAATCACCTAGATATAGATGCAAAAACAGAATTAAAAAAAGCATTAAAAGAATATCCTGGCAGCATATTGTTGATTTGTCATGAACCCGAATTTTATCAAGATATTGTGCAGCAAGTATGGCAATGCAGTGAATGGTCAATAAAATTATAGTGTTCTCACAATTATTAACTGCTTATAAGTAATAATGCATGGGAAAATAATCTTTAAATAGAATCATTTCTCCATGCATTATTTCTCATTTTACTATAAAAGTCCCAGACAGCAGCCATGGGCCATCCCGTGTAAACACGGTCTGTTTCATGGATATTGGACGGGCTAACCTGTATGAACAAGAAGAGCGACAGATCCGATTGTGAATACAGGCAGCGATGTCGAGAGTGCACAGCACGAAGACATCGACTTTCATTTATAGTGATGATTCAACCACTGAGCGAATCATATTCGTTTACTAAGTAAAATCAAATAAGGAGAGTTGGTTACTCTCTGGCAGTCCTTCTAAAATTCCCAATTCTACCATTTTATCCACGACTGTTTTACTTACTTTTGCCCTTGTTCGGAAGTCATCTTGTGATAAAAATGGTCCATCTTTGGCTGCTTCTACAATCGAATCAGCTGCTTTTTCTCCAAGTCCATCAATAGAACTTAACGACGGCATTAATTTTCCATCTATAATTTGGAATCGATTTGCTTTCGCTTTATAAATATCCAACGGAAGAAAGTCAAATCCCCTTGCGTACATTTCCTGTACAATTCTCATATCTTTATAAGTGTCCTGTTCTTTCTTACTTAGGCTATCCATCCTTCTCTCATAATCTGCCATTGCATTTTCTAATTTTTCTTTTCCCATGCACATTAATTCATACGTAAATCCAGTTGCACGAATACTAAAAAATGCTGCATAATAGGCTAGCGGATAAAATACTTTACAATAGGCAATTCTCCATGCCATCATAACATAAGCCGCCGCATGCGCCTTTGGGAACATATACTTGATCTTTTTACAAGACCATATATACCAATCTGGTACATCATGTTTTACCATTTCTTCTTCCCATTCTGGAGTCAATCCTTTTCCTTTACGAACCGATTCCATAATTTTAAAGGAAAGTCCTTTTTCTACTCCCTTACTGATTAAATAAATCATAATATCATCACGGGTACAAATGGCAGTTGAAATCGTCGCTTTTCCTTCTTTTAGTAACGTCTGTGCATTTCCAAGCCATACATCCGTTCCATGAGAAAGTCCTGCAATCCGCACAAGATCGGAAAAATACCTTGGCTTTGTATCAATTAACATTTGCATCGCAAAATCGGTTCCAAACTCTGGAATTCCAAGTGCTCCCAACTTACAGCCATGAATATCTTCTGGTGTGATCCCCAATGCCGACGTATCTTTAAATAAAGACATAACTTCTTTACTATCCAATGGAAAGGTTCTGGCATCTTGTCCCGTTAAATCTTCCAGCATACGAATCATCGTTGGATCATCGTGGCCTAGAATATCTAACTTTAATAAGTTATGATCAATCGAATGATAATCGAAATGGGTTGTAATGATATTCGTTGTCATATCATTGGCAGGATGCTGTACTGGAGTAAAGGAATAGATTTCTTCTCCATGTGGAAGTACAATAATACCACCAGGATGCTGACCTGATGTACGTCTTACTCCTGTGCATCCTTCCACAATTCGATTGATCTCGCAAACTCTTTTATGAATTCCTCGTTCTTCATAGTAGTTTTTTACATAACCAAATGCAGTCTTATCCGCCAATGTACCAATTGTTCCTGCACGGAACGTATGTCCCTCTCCAAAAATCACTTCGGTATACGCATGTGCTCTACTCTGATATTCTCCAGAAAAGTTTAAATCAATATCTGGTTCCTTATCCCCGTAAAAGCCTAAAAATGTTTCAAATGGAATATCAAAGCCATCTTTTTTCATTTTCGTTCCACAAACAGGACAGTTTTTATCTGGCATATCACAACCTGCTCCGCCTGCATGACTTTTTACTTCTTCCGAATCAAAATCACTATAATGACAGTTCGGGCAATAATAATGCGGTGGAAGTGGATTCACTTCTGTAATATCTGACATGGTTGCCACAAATGACGAACCTACAGAACCACGTGACCCTACCATATATCCATCCTCATTGGATTTTGTCACAAGACGCTGTGCGATAATATACATAACTGCAAATCCATTGGAAATAATGGAATTTAGTTCTTTTTCTAATCTATCTTCCACAATTTTAGGAAGCTTTTCTCCATACATCGATCTCGCTTTTTTATAACACATCTCGCGCAGTTCCACATCCGAATTTTCAATGACAGGCGGACATTTATCTGGACGTACTGGCTCAATATAATCGATTCGATCTGCAATTAAGTTCGTATTTGTTACGACTACTTCATATGCTTTTTCACTGCCCAAATATTCAAATTCTTTGAGCATTTCTTCTGTTGTACGGTAATAGAGCGGAGGTTGATGATCTGCATCCGCAAATCCTTTTCCAGCCATAATAATTCTCCGATATACTTCATCCTCTGGATTCATAAAATGAACATCACAAGTCGCACAAACAGGTTTATTAAATTCTTCTCCCAGCTTCACGATTTTGCGATTAATTTCTTTTAGATCTTCTACTGAATTCACTGGATAATCTTCTTTTTCCAGCATAAACAGGTCATTCCCCAATGGCTGAATTTCTAAATAATCATAGAAATTTACGATTTTAGCGATGTCTGCTTCGGATTCCCCACGCAAAATAGACTGATATAATTCTCCAGCTTCACATGCAGAACCAAAGATCAATCCCTCTCTGTACTTTAATAGTTCAGATCTTGGAAAACGTGGTCTTCTAGCAAAGTAATTTAAATGAGCAAATGAAACAAGACGATATAAATTCACACGCCCTACTTCTGTCGCTGCTAGCACAATAATATGATAAGTTGGCAGCTTTTTGATTGCTTCTGGGCCTAGCTTTGCCTTTTTTTCTACCTCTTCTAAGTTTGTTATCCCCTGTTGCTTTAGCCGATCCAATAAACGTTGAAAAATTCCTGCTGTAGCCTCTGCATCATCGACAGCCCGATGATGATTTTCCAATGAGACACCGAGTTCCTTTGCTACTACATCCAATTTATAACGTCTTAATTTTGGAAGCAAATAACGCGATAATCCAACTGTATCCAAATACGTTGGATCAAAATTATATCCCAGTTCTTTCGCATTATGCAAAATAAAACTCATATCAAACGATGCATTATGTGCAACTAATACCGCATCCTTACAAAATTCCAAAAATTCAGGGAGTATTACTGTAATATCAGGTGCAGACAACACCATACTATCACTAATTCCTGTTAATTGCTCAATTTTAAACGGAATTGGCACTCCTGGATTCACAAATGTACTAAATCGATCTACGATCTTTCCTTTTTCTACTTTTACAGCTCCAATTTCAATAATTTTATTTTTCAATGGGCTAAATCCTGTTGTCTCAATATCAAACACTACATAGGTAGCATCCAAACTTTGATTTCGATGATTCATAACAATTTCTTTCATATCATCTACTAGATAGCCTTCTACTCCATAAATTACTTTAAAATCGTCCCCTTTTTTCAAAGCATGAAAAGCATCAGGAAAGGCATAAACACATCCATGATCAGTAACTGCCATTGCTTTATGCCCCCACGCTTTTGCATTATTAATCAGATCTTTTACCTCTGTAACGGCATCCATTTCACTCGCTTTTGTATGACAATGCAGTTCCACTCGCCTTTCAGGGGCATGATCCATACGCCGATTTGTAAAATCTTCACATTTTTTAATTCCAATCACAGAAGAAATTCCGACTTCATGGTCAAATTTATCATAAAGGCTCATGCCCTTTACCGTTACAAAATTTCCCTTTTTTATATTTGAGAGAAGCTCGGATAAGTGTTCATTATCAATAAAAATTTTAACCATAATTGTATCGGTTAAATCTGTAACAGGAAATGTAACAATTGTCTTTTGTCCATTTCGAAGTTCTCTTGTATCAACCGCTAAAATTTTTCCACGAATGACTACTTCACCCATTTCTTCTACAAGCTCTTTAATCTCAATGGTTGGATCGGTGAAATCTCTTCCAAAAATAACATCTGGATTATCGGAACGGATATATCGTTTTCCTGTACTTTCCCATTTCTTCCGAAATTCTTTTTTCGGCTTTTCTGGAATTGCACGATTTGACGATATGGTTTCTTTCGTGGAAGATACTTTATCTTGTTTTTTCTCTTTTGTATTGGATACTTCCTGCATTGGTTCCTCTTTTTTATTGGCCACACCATTCAAAATTGCCTGAATCTCTTGCTGTTCTTTTTCTTCCATCTGCTTCCTAAGTTCACTCGTCTTTGCCTGGACATATTTCATTCTTACATCCATAGAAAAACCACAGCGATCACAAAACACCTTTGTAAGCCATCTTTGTAAATCATGCTCTCGATTTCTTGCCCACATGGAATCTTCCATTTCCAATGACAGCAAATCTTCCTTTTCGAACTTCCATTTTGCCTTCTTCAAAAGATGGTATTCCAGTTCACTTGTATTTTGAATTTCCATCATAATGCTATCTTGATAGGCATCCAACAACTTTTTTGGCGTATACTGCTCTGATAATTCAAAATGTTCAATTATTTTTACTTGAATTGTCTGGTTTGGAAATAACTGCTGTTTTAATTTTTTCTCTAAACGATATACGATCTCTTTTGAGATTAATCTAGAAGAGCGAATATAAACACGAATTGTCTGTCGATCCCGTGTATAATTCACATGAAGTACCGTAACAAACTGAAGCAGACTTTGTTCTTCTTCTGAAAATGGAATCGTTGGAAATGTTTCTAAAAACAACTTAGCCATATCACAACCTCTTATTCATTAATCATTCCAGTGAATTAATTCTTCTTTTAATGCATTTAAAAGCTGATCTTCTGGAAGTTTTTTGATGATCTCACCATGTTTTATTAAAACACCAACTCCCACTCCTCCAGCAATACCGATATCTGCTTCCTTCGCTTCCCCAGGGCCGTTCACTACACAGCCCATAACAGCCACTTTTAAGTTTAAATGATCGAATCCAGATACCATTGTTTCTACTCGATTTGCAAGACCAATTAAATCAATTTGCGTTCTTCCACAAGTTGGACAGGATACCACTTCAATTCCACCTTTTCTAAGTCCAAGAGTACGAAGAATTAACTTAGCTGATTTCACTTCCTCTACGGGATCACCTGTTAAAGAAACCCGAATCGTATCTCCAATTCCCTGATTCAAAATCAGTGCAAGACCAATCGAAGATTTAATATTCCCTGCTGTAACTGTCCCTGCTTCTGTAATTCCAACATGGAGAGGATAAGTGGTTTGAGGAGCCAATAATTCATGCGCTTTCACACACATCATGACATCGGAAGATTTTATACTGATGACTAGGTTGTCATATCCCATCTTTTCAATCATTTGCACTTTATCCAAAGCACTTTCTACAAGCCCCTCTGCGGTTACACCATGATATTTCTCCACCAATTCCTTTTCCAATGATCCACTATTTACACCGACACGAATTGGAACATTATATTGTTTGGCTTTTTCAATCACCGCATGAACCCGTTCTTGTGATCCAATATTTCCTGGATTAATCCGAATTTTATCTGCTCCGTTTTCCATTGCAGCGATTGCCAGACGATAATCAAAATGAATATCTGCAACAATAGGAATATGAATTTGTTTTTTTATTTCCTTGATTGCATCTGCGGCTTGCATTGTTGGAACCGCACAGCGAATAATTTCACACCCTGCTTCTTCCAATGCCAAAATCTGTGCGACGGTCGCTGCAACATCCTCTGTTTTTGTATTTGTCATAGATTGAATTAAAATCGGATTTCCTCCTCCAATAACACGATTTCCAATTTTTATTTCCTTGGTGTGATCACGAAACATCATTTTTACCTCCTAGTGCCGCACCTGTTGCGGCATAAATTCAGGGATGGATGAAAGTTTCTTTCAACCTCCCTTTCCTTACATAAAAATTTTTCTTACATCATTGAATAAAATAATAACCATAAATGCCATTAAGAAAATAAATCCTGCAACCTGTACTGCCCCTTCTTTTTCTCTGGAAACTGGCTTTCCCCGTACTGCTTCAATTAATAAGAACAGTAACCTTCCTCCATCCAAAGCAGGAATCGGAAGCAAGTTCATTACACCTAAATTGGCACTAATCAATATCATAAAGTTTGTCAATGTCAAAAACATGGTCATCGCCTGTTCCGAAAACGGTTCATCTTGCGTCTCTGTCTGAACCTCATCTACAATATCGTCTACCATCGTTGCAATACCGACTGGACCTGAGAAATCATCAATCGTAATACCACCTGTAAAAATCATTCCCAGACTTTTTATCGTTGTTACAATATTATATTTTACTTCATAAAAGCTATAGCGGAAAATATCTGCTACTCCAAGTGCATAGCGATATCCTCCTGTTACGCCGATTTTATAACTTCCGGTTTCATCCATTTGAGGAACCACATGTGTCTCCATCCTCTGTCCGTCTCTCTCATAAACAATATCCAGCTCTTTTCCTGGATTCATAGAAAGATATACAAGTAACTCTCGGTACAGATGAATTGATGTACCATTAATTTTAACAATTTCATCCCCGCCTTGTAATCCTGCTTCTGACGCAGGAGTTCCTTCTGGGACATCAATCAATCGGCAAATATCACTTCCTGCATAGGTGATAACAATAACTGCTAATACAAAAGCAAGCAAGAAATTAAATACGGGTCCCGCCGCAATCACCGATATTCTAGCCCATACCGATTTATTATTAAAGGACTTTTCTTCATCGATCTGAACATCTTCGATTCCATACATTGCAGCTTCCTCATCCATCATAACACAGGAACCACCAAACGGAATCCACTTCAAACAGTAACGAGTATCATTTCTTACCCATTTAAAAATATCTGGTCCCATACCAATGGAAAACTGGATTACACCAATTCCATTCTTCTTGGCAAGCAGAAAATGACCAAGTTCATGGATAAATATTGTAATTCCAATAATTAAAATAAGCGCAATAATACTAATCCAACTCATGCCATCCACCTACTTTCAATAAATTCATATGTCGCACGTTCTGTCTGTAAAATTTCTTCTACAGATGGTTGATCAATAACTGGAATTGCATTCATACTCGATTCAATTATTTCTGCTATCTGTAAATAGCTAATTTTATGATCTAAAAACAGGCTAACTGCTTTTTCATTCGCTGCATTCAATACAGTCGGAACCGATCCGCCTTTTTTTCCTGCCTCATACGCCAATTTAAGACCTTGAAATGTCTCCATATCTGGATCTTCAAATGTAATTTGTCTCATCGCTGCAAAATCTAAGCGATCTCCTGCCAAGAAACGTCTCTGAGGATAATAGAGTGCATACTGAATTGGAAGTTTCATATCTGGAGTTCCAAGCTGTGCGATAATTGCTCCATCCACAAACTGTACCATAGAATGGATGACACTCTGTGGCTGTATCACGACTTGAATTTGATCAACATCCACATCAAACAGCCATTTTGCTTCTATGACTTCCAGCCCTTTATTTACCATTGTAGAGGAATCAATTGTGATTTTTTTGCCCATAGACCAATTTGGGTGCTTTAATGCATCTTCCACCCGAACATGGACTAATTCTGACTTCTTTCTGCCACGGAATGGTCCTCCTGATGCCGTTAAAAGTATTTTATCAATCTGCTTTCGATTTTCTCCATTGAGAGACTGGAAAATTGCGGAATGTTCACTATCCACTGGAAAAATTTTTCGATTTTTTTGTTTTGCAAGCGGCATAATAATATGTCCCGCTGTCACTAATGTTTCCTTATTTGCAAGTGCAATATCTTTTCCCGCTTCGATTGCTGCAATCGTTGGACGAATCCCAATCATTCCAACCACTGCTGTCACAACAATTTCTGCCTGTTCCACTGTAGCAGCTTCGATTAATCCCTCCATACCTGAGACAATCCGAACCGAACAATCTGCCACGTTTGATGCAAGTTCTTTTGCTTTTTCCTCCTTCCAAACACATACGACAGAAGGGTGAAACTCTCTAATTTGCTGCTCTAATAATTTTATATTGCTCCCCGCAGCGAGAGCACATATATGAATATCTCCATTTGCTCTTACTACATCCAATGTTTGTGTTCCAATGGAACCTGTTGAGCCAAGAACTGAGATGTTTTTCATGGATACCTGCTACTCAAAATATGGGCAAATATACTCATATTGAGAAATTGAAGTCCTTACGGATACTTCTTACTGCTTCGCTGTGTATGTTTTGGTGGTTGCAGGCAACGCACTACTCACAAGTTTTTGTACACTCCACAGTCGTAAATTCCCGACTAAGCCATCGGTACATACTTACAAATACTTGATTATGCAACTTCGTAAGTTTTTGCATCTCTTAAATTAAGACTTGCGTTAAAATCTCTATCCGCACGATAACCACATTCACAAATATATTCCCTGTCTGAAAGTTTTAAATCTTTCTTGATACCTCCACATTTATGACATAATTTACTTGACGGATACCATCTGTCTACAATCCTTAATTCAATTCCTGATTCTTTGCATTTTGCTTCTAGTTTTGTTCTGAATTCATAAAACTTTTGTGAAGCAACTACTTTTGAAAGATGCCTATTCTTCATCATTCCTTTTACATTCAAATCTTCAATCACGATATAAGATGGCTTGGTTTTCACTATCTCTGCGATTGTTTTATTGATATAATCTGTACGAATACCATCGATTCTATGATGAAGTTTTTGTACCTTTAAGACTTGTTTT
>FCNS01000042.1 GCA_900045905.1 Clostridiales bacterium CHKCI001
ATGGAGCTGACTGTTACTAATCGGTCGAGGGCATAACCTGAGGAAGAGTTTGGGAGCGAAGGAGCGGAGAAACTCGAAGGTTAGAAGGATAGGAAATAGGATGAAGAAGTTTTGTGTGTAGTTTTGAGGGTACATAAATACCAGACTCGGGGTGTGGCTCAGCTTGGCTAGAGCGCCTGGTTTGGGACCAGGAGGTCGCAGGTTCGAATCCTGTCACCCCGATTGAATACATATATGCGCGAGTGGCTCAGTGGTGGAGTATCGCCTTGCCAAGGCGAGGGTCGCGGGTTCGAATCCCGTCTCGCGCTCTATAAAAAATAGATTATAAAAAAAGCAGTTATGATTAGAATAAGAATCATAGCTGCTTTTTCATTGTAGCTTTAGCATGAAAAAACTCCCTGCTATGCAGGGAGAAGAAGCAGGTTTAGCGTGACAAAAAAACCTCCAATGTTATAATGAAAGTGGATTGGCAGCCACATGATTAAAAACAAAGGAGGTT
>FCNS01000043.1 GCA_900045905.1 Clostridiales bacterium CHKCI001
GTCACTAAGTACCCAGGAAATAATTTTTCTGGAATACAAGTCCATAATACTTGTGAGATACACAAACCCTTCACGTGTCCAGATATAAGTAATATCTGAGCACCAGACAGCATCCGGATGATCTGGATTGAATTCTTCCTCCAGTATATTTTTTAATTTCTGGTTAAAATCAGGATCGGTTGTTGTTTGTACATATGGTTTCACCCATTGTGCTTTCATTCCCATCTGCCTCATGTAATTTCCTACTGTTGACAC
>FCNS01000044.1 GCA_900045905.1 Clostridiales bacterium CHKCI001
CTATTTAACCAAACACTAAAACTTTTACCACTCATAAATGTTTCGCCATTGTTGTAACGTTCTTTGTCATAAGCAAGATAGAAATTATACACAAATCTACAAGTTCCAATCGTTTTATTTATCTTTTGTACTTGCTCCCGTGTCGGATTTATTTCCGTCTTGTAACTCTTTAGCAATTTCTTCCTCCTCCCCAACGTTGCAATGTCTTAACTGAGCCCCCTAATCATTCAACAAAATCTTTTGGTTTATAATTTGTGATATTTTTTGTGTTCATAAAAATCTTCATTCTTTTACAAACACATATAAATCTATTTATCTATGTTTTTAATTACTTAATATCTTCTCCTCTTCTCTCATTTGTTATAGAAAAGAGCTATTGCAAAATAGTCATAAACAAAGAAATTTTGCAACAGCTCCTTTTTTGGAATAAAGTATCTCTTTATTCTTGGATTTCTTTTAAATATCTAGATAAAGCATCTTGCCAGGTTGGAAGACGGTTAAATCCATTTTCTTCTAATTTATCTTTACTCATACGACTATTGCTTGGACGTTTTGCTTTCGCTGGAAATTGGTCTGAACTCACTGGTGTTACTTCTACATCCATACCAGCTTGTTTAAAGATTTCACATGCAAATTCATACCAACTGCATAAACCTTCGTTTGTTGCATGATAACGACCATATTTTTCTGTCTGAATCATGTCCACCAATAATACAGCCAAATCAAATGTATAAGTAGGAGAACCAATTTGATCATCTACTACACTTACTGCTCCACGTTCCTTGCCAAGTCGAAGCATTGTTTTAATAAAATTCTTTCCATTTACACCAAATACCCATGCAATACGTACAATAAAATACTTATCTAAGTATTTTTCAACTGCATATTCGCCTTCACATTTTGTCTGGCCATATACATTTAATGGATGGCGCTCATCATCTGGCTGCCATGGACGTTCTCCCTGACCGTCAAATACATAATCGGTGCTGATGTACATCATTTTCAGGTCTAATTCTTTACAAACTTTTGCAATATTTTCTGTACCATCCGCATTTACTTTTCGACAGATCGCTACGTTATCTTCTGCTGCATCCACAGCTGTATAAGCTGCACAGTGAATTACTGCATCTACATTCGATTCTGTAATAACTTTTCTAACAGCCGCTTCATCCGTAATATCCATCTCTTCGATATCTACGCCGACTGGATCAATTCCCTGTTTTTTGCATTCATTTACTACATCATGGCCTAATTGACCTTTCACACCAGTAACTAATACTCTCATTTTAAACGATCTCCATACATTTTTTCAAAGTAGTTTTGATAAGAACCATTAATAATATTCTGCCACCACTCTTTATTATCCAAGTACCATTGAATTGTCTGCTGAATACCTGTATCAAATGTATACTGTGGTTTCCATCCTAATTCTGTTTCCAGTTTCGTTGGATCAATTGCATAACGCATATCATGACCTGGACGATCTGTTACATACTTGATCAGACTTTCTGGTTTATTTAATGCTTTTAAGATTGTCTTTACTACTTCCAGATTGGTTCTTTCATTATGTCCACCTACATTATAGACTTCACCAACACGTCCCTTATGAATAATTAAATCAATTGCTTGACAGTGATCGGATACATGCAGCCAGTCTCTAACATTTTCTCCCTTTCCATATACAGGAAGCTCTTCATCTGCCAATGCACGACTTATCATTAATGGAATTAATTTTTCTGGGAAGTGATATGGACCATAGTTATTGGAGCATCTGGAAATTGTTACAGGAAGTCCAAATGTTCTATGATATGCTAAAACAAATAAATCTGCACTTGCTTTAGAAGAAGAATATGGACTAGAAGTATGCAATGGAGTTGTTTCTGTAAAGAACAGATCTGGACGATCTAATGGTAAATCTCCATACACTTCATCTGTAGATACTTGATGATATCTCTTTACACCATATTTTCTAGAAGCATCCAAAAGTGTTACTGTTCCAAGTACATTAGAATGTACAAAGATTTCTGGATTTGTGATAGAACGATCTACATGACTCTCTGCTGCAAAGTTTACAACAATATCAAACTTTTCTTTTTCAAATAAGTCCATAATGAACTCTTTATCTGCAATATCACCTTTATAGAATTTATAGTTTGGTTTATTTTCAACTGGCTTTAATGTTTCTAGATTACCAGCATAAGTTAACAAGTCCAAGTTTACGATTTCATAATCTGGATATTTATTTACCATATGGTGTACGAAATTACCACCGATAAATCCTGCTCCGCCTGTTACTAAAATCTTCATGATGTGATCTCCTTATTCTTATCTTATTTGTCAATATATTTTCCATCCATAACATCTTTCAGATATTGACCATATTGATTTTTCTTATAAACTTCATAAGCTGCCTGCATCTGTTCATCAGAAATCCAACCATTCAAATATGCAATTTCTTCCAGACATGCAATCTTACGATGCTGATGCTGCTCTACCGTCTTAACAAAGTTTGTAGCATCTACAAGTGATTCATGTGTACCTGTATCCAACCATGTAAAGCCTCCGCCTAACAATGTAACGTCTAATTCACCATTTTGTAAATAGATTTTATTTAGATCTGTTATTTCCAATTCACCTCTTGCAGATGGTTTCAGATTTTTGGCATATTCTACAACTTTATTATCATAGAAATATAAACCTGTCACACAATAATTACTCTTTGGATGTTCTGGTTTTTCTTCCAGTGAGATCGCTTTACCATTCTTGTCAAACTCTACAATACCAAATCTTTCTGGATCATCTACATAATATCCAAATACTGTTGCTCCTGCTTCTTTATTTGCTGCTGCTAACAGACGTTTTCTTAATCCATGTCCATGGAAAATATTATCACCTAAAATCATCGCCACAGAATCTTCACCAATGAAATCAGCACCAATAATAAACGCTTGTGCCAATCCATCTGGACTTGGCTGAATTGCATAAGAAATTTCAATACCAAATTGATTGCCATCACCAAGTAATGCTTCAAACCGTGGAGTATCTTCTGGCGTAGAAATAATTAAGATTTCACGAATGCCAGCTTCCATTAAAATTGATAAAGGATAATAAATCATCGGCTTATCATAAATAGGAAGTAACTGCTTTGAAGTTACCTTTGTTAAAGGGTAGAGACGTGTACCGCTTCCACCGGCTAAAATAATACCTTTCATATATACCTCCATGTGCTGACGTGTACGGAATTTGGACGCACCACGCCCTATACTGGGCTTATTATATCACAGGCAACTTCATTTTTCAACTACGTCAACTATATATTTTTGTTCTTTCAGCGACATAAAACTAATTTTCCTATTCCTTAATATTCCTAATTTTTCTTTTTTATTTCATTGATTACAGATACTGCATGTGTTAATTTATCCCATCTTTTCATTCGGTTCACAAATACTGCACTGCCTGCTTTTCCTGTATCCATTTGGAATACCACTGAATCTCCTTCTAATGTACCATTATCACTGATTTCATCAATGCTTTCTAGATAATACCTCCATATTTTTTGCTCCGATAATCGATAGACCCCTGGCTCTAAATCGTTAAATTCTACACTTATTTGAACGGTTCCATCATCACTTGTATGATCTTTGATATATTCTTCTGTAAATTCGACCGATTGATACAATTTATAATGTTCTCCATTTTCTAATTCTCCTTCCAAACAGAAACAAAAGAATGGATTTCCAAATGGCTTATAATATTCCTCTGCTCTTATTTTTTTCGTCACTGTAATTTTTTGTTCCATCACTTGAATACCAACTGGAACTGCTTGGATAATATCGCTTTCATCTCCTGTTTTTACTGTAAAGTCATTATAGTACCAATCTCCACCACTGCAATTTTCAGGATCTAAGCATAGTCTCATTGTAAATTCTTCATATGATTCAAAATCTCCTTTTATATAGATTGCCGTTAATTCTTTCTCTACTCGAATTTCATCCGCCTTTGTTCCAATTAGCTCCCATGTTCCATCTTTTATATCTATTTCTCCAACATTTTTATTCCGAACTGCAATATCATTTGTACCATAGATTTCATAATTGGTTCCATCTTTTATATTTTCAGGGTAAAGAGAACTTACTTTATAACTTCCATGATATGCTGTCATCCGTCCATCCTCATTGTAAGGCAGAATATCTAAAATAGCTACATTTTTTACTTTTTGCTCGGTCATATTCAAGTAATTAATTTTATATTCTACTATACCATCTATCTGAATTATATCCTTTAAAGCTTCCTTAAAAATACGGTGTCCTGCTAGGTTAATTATTGTTATACTATAACTGTCCGACCGAAATACCTCTGCACTATTATCCACATTTGGTGCATGAATCATCGCACGATTTTTATATTGCGTTCCATTCATGGAAGTAGGATTAATCTCAACCTTATAAGTAATTGGATCTTTTCCCGTATTAATCTCCCAATCCTTGATAACCCACTTCAATTTTGTCGATCCATCTTCTAATGTTTCTATGTCAGGATTTTTATAATTACTACTCCCTTCTATATAATTTAATCCTTTTGGAAGAATATCTTCAATTATAACATCATCTTTCACACTAATTTCTTCTTCTATTTCAGCACTGGAAACAAAGGATGGATATAATATATAAGAGATTATGCGTTCCATATTTCTTAAATCATATACCGTTTTCGTTTCTCCTTGTGCTGTTTTATCTGAAACTGATTTTGTAATTGAGGTTAAACCTCCTACTATTATCATGCTGTTTCCATGTTTATGTCCTGGATCATGCCCTCCTATAATGATTCCATTTCCATCATACTTTGTCTTTGTGTAAGTTGGCTTCCATGCAAATGCAGTTGTTGGATAAGTTGCATCAGGATTTAAAAATGTCTGTTTCGATCGATCCAACTGATTATCAATTCCCCATATTCTCACATTTCCTATAAACTGATATACCTGATCTACCACTGAAGTTTGTTTTATATGAACTGGCACACGTACTCTAGCTGTACTTCCTGGTTTTAATACACCACTGATAGACTCATACATAACTCCAACACAGACAAATCCATCCTGTTCTAATTCCTGTATTGTATCAAAATAGATTAAATCCTGCATTGGCATTTCTGCCATTTCCTCATCACTATTCCATCCCGTTTTATCTTTCTTAGCAGCATATAATACATTAAATTTTATTTCATCACTATAATTATTCCATTGATTAAAAAATGCATATTCCGAACCATCCTGATAAATAATTGGCTCATAACATTCATCATCTATCTTACATAAAAGATTCATTGCGTATCCTGCATGAGTAAGTGGATTGGATGCATCCAGTGCTACTTCTGTTACAAGTGCTATATTAGCCCCTGCCATTGTTCTTCCATCTCCATTTTCAAATGTAGATTGTAGTCGCTTTCCTGACTTTGTTTTATCACTTAAGTCCAATGTATAAGAATAATTTCCTGTCGCCATTTTTCCATCTTTATATTCTACATGCATTGTCGAAAGTTTTTGATCTGTTGCATTTTTATCCTCCTGACAATTAGTTCCACCTATACTTTTTACTGACATATTTTTGGCTTCAAATGATAAGTAGCAATTTGAATTTTCTGATGCAAATGTTTGATCGTTTAAAACAACTGCATAAAATAAATTTCCCGTACAGATATATCCAATCTGATCGGTAAAATTATGTTCCGTTTCATTGGAACTACTTGCCCAGCGATATGGAAATATGCCATCAATTGCATAATTTGAAATCCGAACATGCAACGTATTGCCATCCTGTTCTACGGAAATTTGTCCATTGTGATAGACTTGTTGACTTCGATTATCACTGGCAAATACTTTATTTCCAGAGGAAAGCGGCAGATGTGTACTATACTTACTGTATTCTCCTATTTCATCTAGAAGTTGTTTATAGGAAGCATCCGTTAAATCTTCTTCCCAAATTTCCTTTGTGTTTGGTTTTGCTGTAAGAAATTTAACATTTCCATTCGTTACATCTTCTCCCGATATATCTTCCTGATGTGCTTTTTTTATCAGAGAAACATCCACATCAAATGTAAGATCTCCATCTGGTATTTCAATTCCTTTTAGACCTTTTTCTGGCGATTCTCCATATAGTTGAAATCCAAATCCAACCGTATATAGTTTACTCCGTTCACCATCTAATTCTACTTCAATCCCTTTATAGGCAGACGTCCCACGATCCCACTCTAATTGAACATTGTATCTTGGAATTGCACTTACTCGAATTGGATCATCTTTATACTGTTTATATTCACTCGTTTCATTTCCTTCTAAATAAAATAAAAATTCTGGAATTATTTCTGTGTTATTGGCACATCCATTAACATCTATTTCAAAATTTAGTGTTTGAGAACCAGGAGCTGATTGAATCAAATCATCAATTTTATAATATCCCGTTATAATTTTCCCATCTGCGGAAATTTCACAATTTTCCATCCATTGAAACGCATCTTTATGCCAAGTGGCTGATAGATTCGTTGGAAGTTTTGCTTGAGCATAAATTCTTCCCCCATACGTCCTTAATAAACCACTTCCTTCTTTTATTCCAAGTGTCAATTCAAATTCATAAGAGATTTTATCAAATGATCTTATGATATTGTTTTCTGCGCTGCTATCATTTCCTGCTGCGTCGTCACTGTCAAACGGTAGTGTCCCTGTACTTCTTTTTGATCTTCTTACTGAATTAATTTGTGCATGTGCACCGAGCAAATCTCCTTCTGAGAGTGTAACGATTGAATTGTTTGTATTATTTTGTTCAACTTCACTAGTAGATTCTGATTTAGATTGTTCTTCTGAACTTGTTTCTTCCATAGAACTACTCTCTTGTATTCCATTTTGACTTGATTGTTCCGAACTAGTAATTTCGCTCGTTTTTATCTCTTCTTTTATTTCATCTATTTCTGAACTTTTTTCTGTGTTTCTATCTGTTAATGTCTCTTCTGGACTTGACTGTTTTTCTGTAGATTTATCTTGATTGTCTTCTGATGTTTGCTTCCCTATATCTCCACTTTCTTGTGTCTGTTCTTCTAATGTTTCCTCTGCCTCATGTTTTTTTGTTTCATTCTCTCTACTTTCCTCCATTTTTTCAATAAGACTTCCATACTCGATCCCTTTTTCAATTGTTTGTTCTGAAATGGAACTCTGGTCTGTCCCACTTTTTTCATCCTGTTTTGCCCAAATGTATTGAAATGGAATCGAAGTAATGGCAAGCACAATACTACTCATTGCTATAATTTGCTTTAATTTTCCTTTCATACCAATTCCTTTCTACCGTACCACTTTCATATTCGTTTCAATATTGTCCCTAAAAATAATACTGTTGTTATAAAAATAATTACTGTTATTCCCATCATACTTCTAATCCACGCTACACCATACCCTATATACGGAACAGAAACAATCACTTTTCCTTCAATCCTCTCAAATGGAACTGGTGTAATATCTTCTACTTGATTTGCATCTCCCTTTGTCACTACCATATGATTTTCTCTATCCAACTGAACAATCCTATGTACTACTTTCACTTCGTTATTCATACAATACCCAATAATATCTTTTTCTTGTATTTCTTCTATCTCTATATTCTTATCAATGTATACGATGGAACCAGCCTGTATTTCTGGTTCCATTGAACCAGAAAGTACAATATATGGAACAATATGAAAAGCTCTCGGCAATATAATTCCAACTCCTCCAACTACTGCAACGATTAATAGAATCCGTTCCAGTGCATTAAACAGTACTTTCCAGATTTTCTTCATTCCCATCTCTTATTTGCTCCCATGCCTGTTCATAATTACTTGCGGCTCCTACTTGAATAGATTCTCCATATACAATTATTTCAAAATCTTTCAAATCTGAATCTGACACTTCTTCTTTTACCGAGACTTTCGTAAAGATTGGAACACTTGTCTCTCCAGGAGAAAGTACTTTCTTGTAATAATAATATCCATCTTTTTGTTTTGGAGTCCAATCCATAGTATTCCAGTCTATTTGTAGAGTCTCCTCCATCTCACTTGTACTGCATTCCACCAACATTCTGACATAGCAATTTACTACTCCTGTATTTTTCAAAGAAGGAGATTTTATAAAAGAACTTCCAGGAATAAGATCAGAAGGCTCAAATGGTTCCTCTACAATTACAGTATTCTCTCCAATATTCATATTATTTTTTCTTTCCGTTTGATCTGATAAATAACTATATACTGTCCCAGTTGTCATCACAATCAAAAGAACAACAATACCTAGAAATACTTTTCTTTTTCTTATCACTTTTCATACCAAGCCTTTCTTTATTATTTTTTCTTCCTAATCCAGAGCCAAATTCCTATCAGACTTCCACCGATTATAAATACAGTACCAATCAATTTTGAATAGTCTTCTATGCCTAAAATGACAGGAAGTGAGGATTCCCGTTTTTCTTTTAAAATCGGTGAAGTAGAATTTTGTTTTTGCGAAGTTTCTGATTCTTTTTTGCTCACTATATGTTCTTCTGTTGTTCTATTTGCTGTCGAACTAGAGCTACCATCAACCTTTACTGAAAATACCCATATTACATCCGTACCACTGGATGCATATACATTTCCCAATTCTTTCGGTATTTCAATTTGAAATATTAATTTTCCTTCTTCTCCAGAACTATACTTGCCTAAAGATATCCCTTCTTGCAATGTGGTCGCTGCTAGATTTCCTTGATAGATCTCAATATCATTTTCTTCTTTCTCCATCCATATTGTCAGCTTTACTTTCTTTAATAGTTCTGCAGAACGTCCGTTTTGATCTGCTGTACCAACTGGATTTCCATTCTCTATTAATGTTTGCAAGTCTTCTTCTAATTTTGTATAGAAGAAAAACTCTGCTGGACTATCTCCTTTATTTCTTATGAATACTGTTTCTTCTTTTCTATCCGCAGGCATCATCTTACCAAAATTAGCAAAAAAATCATCTGGAACAGCAATTAAACCATTTATTTCTCCTTCATACTCTACCTTAGATTCCGCAAGTGCTGGAAGTGTACAAAATAAGGTTCCTATTAAACTAATAAGAAATACTGTTCTTAGATTCATGAAACAACAATAAAGAATACATCTGATTCGTTTCTTTTTCAATTTTATTCACCGTCCCCTCTGTTTTCACTCCTCTCTTCTTTTGGATAAGCACATGCTTGTATCTCAATTCCATTCCATGGATCTTCTGTCTCATAATTTGGCTCTAAGTTCGCCGATTGTACTGCTTCTGCCGTTACATTAATATGAAATCTACAGTTTGCATAGGTATTATCCCAGCTCTCTGGTATCGAGACTCCCTGAAATAGAGTAATGACTTCTCCAGAGTTTACTGGTTTCTTATAATAGAAATAGCCATTTTTATAAATCCAGTTAGTTTCTTCCACTCCAGTCAAATTTTCAATTCCAATACTTCCATTCAACTCTTCGTTTTCAAACTGAAATTCTACCTTAGCACGAATATACGCACTTTCTTCCCTATTTGTTATTCTTACAATTTTAGATATCTGATCGCCTGGTATAATTTCTTTTGGATCTTCATACGGTTTTTCTTCGCCATCTTCTGTTTTTTCATATTCATTAATACTAATTTCTACAATTCCAATTTGAATTGTATTTTTCACTTGCACAGTATCTGTAAAATATGCCCATACACTTCCCAGTGAGAGAATCACTGCCAAGCTTATTACAATTAATACATTTCTTTTTTTCATTCTACGCTGCCCCCTGTTCCATCGTTTTCTAATCTTTTATTAAAATAGCCTCTTTTATTTGATCATCTGCCTGATTTACATATTTATTCCATGCCTCTATATTCGTACCAGTATTATCGCTTTGAATTGCAAATGCCTTTATATCAATCATTTGAATTTCATCTGGATCTAACTGTCCTTCTATTAAATTAACCAATGTAATTTCTTCAAATAGTGGAACTGTTTGTTTTCCAACTTCTATCGGTGACTTGACCGCATACAGATAAACATTTGCATTTACAGCATCTGTATTTTGTTTTAATAACGTCCATTGTGTCTCATCCGCTTTATATTCATAAAGCTGAGTTAAGACTGCTTTTCCATCATTCAATCGTTTTCCATCGATATCGACAGTAATCACTTCTGCTTTTGGAACAGTCACTTGTAAGTAAATCCAAGCGGAATTATTGCCTTGATTTAAAACAGATGGATCTTTGACTATTTTCTGAGTCGGATACATATGAGTTGCTTCATCTGGAATATCATTCTCATCAATAATTCCATCTTCATTGGTATCTTCTGATCGGGGAAGTTGCTCCCAATTTTCTTCTTTTAGATCAATATCCACACTCCCAATTGTAAATGTATTTGTTTTATTTTCTTTATCTGTTAAATATGCGGAAATCCCCGTCATCATTGTCGCTGCTGCAATCGCCGTGACCGCTGCGATTCCAAACCATTTCTTTTTCATAAATACCTCCTTTTATTTGTTCTCTTTTGATTGTAGAATCCCTTTTACGACTAAATCTTTATACCGATTTTCTCCTCTACCGCATGTAATAATATAACATTCATCCTCAGAAAGCCTAAAATTATCTACCAATTTTTCAGTTACTTCTTCTCGCCACCATGCAAAAATTTCACTTACCTTATATGTAAAAATTCCTTTTTCACAGGTAAGTTTAAATAGATCACCTTTCTTTACATCTTTCAAACGATTAAATGAAAGATTTTGTACCGTATGATTATGTCCATAAATACAGTAATGTGTCTTTCCCAATTCATAGTCTGGTCTGGCAGCTGTTACCATCCATATATCCAAATTATATTGGATCTCTTCCCATGTTCCACTGTAAACTCCTCTACGTATTCTTACAGATGGAATTTCTAAAACACATTGGATGATTCCTTTCGCATAATCTGGAGTATACCGAGTACCATCTCGCACATACCATACATTATCTTCCCATTCTTCTTTTTCACTTTTTTCTGTTTCTATTTCTGCTGAAAAATTCTTTTCTCCATATAATTCTTCTAAATAAGAATCCGCTAAGGATTGTTCTATTTCTTGCCTTTTAAATGCTTCTCGATTGGAAAAAAAGAGAAAATAAGTCCCTATTAGAAGCAAAGACAAAATCCAAAACCATCGTGCCAGACTTTTCAATTTTTTCACTATGCTCCTTTTTTACTTATATAGTCAATATTCTTCTCCTTTCTTAATATTTATTTAATTTTTGCTTAGGGAATTTAAAGAATCTGCTTAAACAGATTATTCAGAATAGCATTAGAAATGTTAATGCATTGGTTGATTTGATTCAATAGATAATATTTATATAGCATGTTTAACCTGAAAAAGCAAGAAAAAAGCGATAACTTAGCCAATGTTATCGCTTTTCTTTACATATTGTATAGAATATATTCATTTTTTAATTATTTTTTTCTGATTGTACGATATTTTCTAGGAAATCCCAGATTTCTTCTCTTCCTTGTTTTGTCTCAGCTGAAAATGGAATAATTGTTCCCTTTGTATTTAAACCTGTTCTAATTGCTTTTAGTTGCTTCTGTACTTGGCTACGCTTAATTTTGTCTAGCTTTGTTGCAATAATAACTGGCTCAAATCCCTGATGAATAATCCAATCATACATTTGTTTATCGTTCGCCGACGGATCATGCCGAATATCAATTAATAAAAAGACAACACGCAGCTGTTTTGATTGGTGCAAATAACGTTCAATCATTTTCCCCCATTTTGCCTTAATTTCCTCAGACACACGAGCATAACCATAACCTGGTAAGTCTACATAATAAAACTCATCGTTAATATTATAAAAATTAATTGTCTGTGTCTTTCCAGGCTGGGCAGATGTTCTGGCATATGATTTTCGATTCATCAATGCATTAATCAAAGATGATTTTCCTACATTCGATTTTCCAGCAAAAGCGAACTCTGGTAATTCTGTTTTTGGCAGGGTACTTGTAATTCCACATACTGTTTCTAAATTTACTGACTTAATAACCATACTACTCCTTATCATCATTCCGATTCTTTCACGAATGCAGTCTCAATTACTTCATTCATTGTCTTTACATAAGAAATTTCCAAATCTCCTACAATTTCTTCCGAAAGTTCCGCTACATCTGGACGATTCTTATCTGGTACAATTACCGTCTTCATATGCGCTGTTTTGGCTGCCAGTAATTTTTCTTTTAATCCTCCAATTGGAAGCACACGTCCTCTCAGCGTAATCTCTCCCGTCATTGCTACATCAGCACGAACTTTTCGATTAATTATTGCAGACAATAACGCAGTAGCCATTGTAATACCTGCACTTGGACCATCTTTTGGAACAGCCCCTTCTGGAATATGAATATGGATATCATGCGTCTCGAAAAAGTCCGCTGGCACATCATAATTAGGACAAATGGATCTTATGTAAGTTAAAGCTGTTTGTGCCGATTCCTTCATCACATCTCCAAGCTGACCTGTCATCTGTAATACTCCCTTGCCTGGCATCAGATTCACTTCAATTTGCAATGTATCTCCTCCTACGCTCGTCCACGCAAGCCCCCTCACAATACCTACCTCATCTGTCTCATTTGCATTCTCAAAATCAATTATTTTTTTACCAAGATACTTTTCCAAATTATCTACAGTAATTCTAACACTATCTTGTTTTGTCTCTAGTAACTGTCTTGCTGCCTTTCGACAAAGTGATCCGATCTTTCTCTCTAAACTGCGGACACCAGCTTCTCTCGTATAGTTACGTATTACCATTCTGAGTGCTTCATCTTCAATTACAATTTGTCCATCTTTCATTCCATTTTTCTTCTGTTGTTTTGGAAGAAGATAATCCGTTGCAATATGATATTTTTCATTTTCTGTATATCCCTGTACTTCAATTACTTCCATACGATCCAATAATGGACGTGAAATCGTATCCGTTGTATTCGCAGTAGCAATAAATAAAACGGAAGACAAATCCAACGGAAGCTCCAAATAATGATCTCGGAAATGGCTGTTTTGTTCATTGTCCAACACTTCTAGTAAAGCAGATGAAGTATCTCCTTTATAATCACTGCTTACCTTATCAATTTCATCTAACAACATAAGTGGATTTTTCACACCTGCTTGACGAATTGCCGTTGCAATTCTACCTGGCATCGCTCCAATATAAGTTCTACGATGTCCTCGAATCTCTGCTTCATCTCGAACGCCTCCTAAACAAATACGCACATATTTCTTTCCCAATGCTCTTGCAATGGAACGTGCAATTGAAGTCTTACCAGTACCAGGAGGTCCAACAAGACAAATCATTGGAGTCTCTCCTTTTCCATTTAGTTTACGTACTGCCAAATGTTCAATAATTCGCTCTTTTACCTTTTCCAGTCCATAATGATCTTCATCTAAAATCTTTTCTGCCTTCTTTAGTTGAATGGATTCTCTCGTTGCTTTATTCCAAGGCATACTTAACAATGTCTCGATATAATTCTGAGTCATCGCCAATTCTGGGCTTCCTGGGGATGTTGCTCGAAATCTTTTAATTTCCTTCTCAATTTTTTCTTTTACTTTCTTATCTGCAGAAAGCTCTTTCATTCTATCTGTATACTGATCCGCTTCTTGCATTGGTCCTTCACCTAATTCTTCATAAATTAAGCGAAGCTGCTCTCTTAAAATATATTCCTTTTGATTTTTATCTACTCGAAGCTTTATTTTTTCTTGAAATTCCCTTTTTAGGTGATAAATAGAAGTTTCCTCAAAAATTTTTTGAAGCAGAAATTGATACCTGGAATCCGTATCTACTTGTTCCAAATACTGTTGTCGTACCTGTTGCATCATTCCAATATTCGATGCTACATAGTCCAAAAAGTCTCCCAGTTCCATTGGCTCTTCCAATGCCCGCTGTAATTCCTTGCTCGCTTTCGGATTTTCTGAAATATATCCAACCAAATGCTCTCGGATAATACGCATCATTGCTTCTTCTGCCAATTTATCTCTATCTTTTTCTTCTTCGATCAAACAAATTTCTGCCATCAGACAAGAATTTTCTTCTTCCATACTCTCCAATCGTGCACGTTCTAATCCTTCTACCAAAACTCTTACTGGCCCTGCTGGAATTTTCACAATTTGGCGAATTCTAGCAATGGTACCCACCTGGTACAGATCTTTCTGTTCTGGATGCATCATCTCCTTATCTTTCTGGCACACCAAAAATATCATCTGATCTTCATTCATTGCCTGATTTGCAGTTTCCAATGACAATTTTCTACTAATATCTAAATGCACCATTGTATGAGGCAAAACTGTCAGACCTCTTAATGCAATCATCCTCATTTTCTTTTGCTCTTGTACCATACGCTCCTCCTGAGATTATGAAAGGGAGATTCTATTTAACGATAACTGTCGCCAAGAACCTCCCTTTAACATTTCGTGTTAAGCACTTTCACCGTCTTTATGCAGAAGACTTGTGTGCTCTTTTTTCTTTATCAAAGGGACTTCCACATCCCGATATACTACCTTTGGTGCTTCTTTCCCTTCTATCGCAGCCTTTGTAACAATACACCGTCCTATTGTATCATCTGATGGAATTTCAAACATAATATCCATCATTGCATCCTCAATAATCGCTCTTAAACCTCTAGCACCAGTTTTTCTATCCTGTGCCTTTTTCGCAATCACTTCCAATGCTTCTGGTTCAAACTCTAATTCTACTCCATCCATGTCAAATAACTCTCTGTATTGTTTTACAATCGCATTTTTAGGTTTTGTCAAAATATGCATTAACATTTGCAGATCCAACACATCCAATGTCACGACAACTGGCACACGCCCAATGAAC
Organism: Clostridiales bacterium CHKCI001; assembly: GCA_900045905.1. GTDB lineage: Bacteria > Bacillota > Clostridia > Lachnospirales > Lachnospiraceae > Fimimorpha. The sequence goes on from FCNS01000044.1 coordinate 14,876, forward strand.
TCTGGAATCAGACCAAATTTAATTAAATCTTCTGGCATAACCTGTTTAAATAACTCACCAATATTTTTTTCTTCTTTTTCTGCCAATTCAGCTCCAAATCCAATTGATCCTGTTCCCATACGGCTTTCGATGATTTTTTCCAATCCATCAAAAGCTCCTCCACAAATAAATAAAATATTTGTCGTATCGATCTGCAACAATTCCTGATGAGGATGTTTTCTTCCTCCCTGAGGAGGAACACTTGCCACTGTACCTTCCAGTATTTTCAGCAATGCCTGCTGGACACCCTCGCCAGAAACATCTCGAGTAATTGAGACATTTTCTGACTTCTTTGTTATTTTATCAATTTCATCTATATAAATAATACCGCGCTGTGCACGCTCAATATTATAATCTGCAGCTTGAATCAATTTTAATAAAATATTTTCTACATCTTCTCCCACATATCCTGCTTCTGTCAATGACGTAGCATCCGCAATCGCAAATGGAACATTTAAAACCTTTGCAAGAGACTGAGCCAGATATGTCTTACCAGAACCAGTTGGACCAAGCATTAGAATATTACTTTTTTGTATTTCGACATTTGATTCCTGTCCCCGAGTAATTCTCTTATAATGATTATAAACCGCAACGGATAAAGCCTTCTTTGCTTTATCCTGACCGATTACATATTCATCCAAATAATTTTTAATCTCTACAGGAGTAAGTAAGTTAATTTCTTCTGTATTTTCATCCTGCTCCATTTCTTCTTCCATTAAAATTTCAGAGCAGAGTTCTACACATTCATCGCAGATATAAATCCCCCGGTTACCAGCAATTAATTTTCGAACTTGATCTTGTGTTTTACCACAAAAAGAACAGCGGTACTGTGATTCTTCCAATCTTCCTTGCATAGTTCCATTCCTTCCTTAACGATTTGCAATAACCTCATCAATCAAACCATATTCTTTTGCAGCCTGTGCACTCATATAGTTATCTCTCTCTGTGTCTGCTTCAATCACTTCTAATGGTTTTCCCGTATTTTGTGCAAGTAACGTGTTTAATTTCTTCTTTGTTGCTAATATATGATCTGCTACAATTTTAATGTCAGTAGCCTGACCTTGTGCTCCTCCAAGCGGTTGATGAATCATAATTTCTGCATTTGGAAGTGCCAAACGTTTTCCTTTTGCTCCACCAGCCAGCAAAAATGCTCCCATACTTGCTGCCATGCCAATACAAATGGTAGATACATCACATTTAATATATTGCATTGTGTCATAAATAGCCATACCAGCAGTAACAGAACCACCTGGACTATTAATATATAAACTGATATCTTTTCCAGGATCTTCTGCTTCTAAAAACAACAACTGAGCCACAATAATACTTGCTGTCGTTTCATTCACTTCTTCTCCAAGAAAGATAATTCGATCCTTTAATAAACGTGAATAAATGTCATAGGAACGTTCTCCACGATTTGTCTGTTCAATGACATAAGGTACTAATGCCATACCTATCGCCTCCTCAATTTTTTCTGCCTTATGATAAAAGCAGCGACACAAACATTTCACTGTTGTACAGCTGCTTATAACGGACACTCAAAATCCGCTCCATACGCCTTTCGTGTGCTGCTTTCCCGTCAACTACCCATCACCGAAAAGTAATGGGCTTGTAACTGCCCAGTAGTCCTTACGATTAAAAATCTCCTACCTTTCGTCATTTCGTATTGCTACGAAAAGTGGCGCTACATCATAGGGTGGCTGACAACATCCTTCACAATCGAGTTTACTCTATTGCGACCGTATTCGGTACTTGGCTATCGCCAAGATAATCTACTCCCATACGATACAGATTCATAGCGCCAATACGGTCATCATTCAGAGTGTATGCTTTGGATATATGTCAGGATTGAGACCCAAGGTTGATGGTGAACGATTTACAAGGCTCTCCCACTGCCTAAAGGCAATGGGTTTCCGCCTACAAAAACGAAAGGTTTAAAATTATGATATAGGTGCAGCTTTTGAGTAAGAGCTTCCCTATTCAATTATTTTGAAGATTCTGCAATTACATCTACAGCCTTTTGTACTGCGATGTCTTTCTTCATATTTTCTTCACCAGCAGTTCCCATAATTTCTTTGACTTTGTCAACTTCCATCTGATACATTTCTGCCAGTTTCTTATATTCTGCTTCTAATTCTTCAGCAGATACTTCAATCTTTTCTGCATCTACAACAGCTTCTAAGACTAATCTTGTTTTAATCTTCTTTTCTGCATTTGGCTTCATCTCTTCCAATAATTTTTCAGAAGTTAAGCCTGTATACTGCATATACTGTTCCATAGAAAGCCCCTGCATCTGCATTCTCTGTGCAAATTCATCTGCCATCTGACGAACTTCTAATTCAATCATTGGTTCTGGAATATCCATCTGTGCATTTTCAATTACTTTATCTACCAATGCATTTTCTTTTGCTGTCTTAGCATTTTTTTGCTTTCTCTCTAAAATTGTCTTCTTTAAATCTTCTTTATATTCATCTAATGTATCAAAATCAGATACATCACTTGCAAATTCATCATCTAATTCAGGAACTTTTTTTGTCTTAATTGCTTTGATCACTACTTTAAATAAAGCTGGCTTTCCTGCTAAATTTGCTGCCTGATAATCTTCTGGGAATGTAACATTGACATCTACTTCATCTCCAGTATTCTTACCAATTAACTGGTCTTCGAATGTGTCAACAAAGGAATGAGAGCCGATTACTAATTCGTAGTCTTCGCCCTTTCCGCCCTCAAACTCTTCTCCATCTACTGATCCTGTAAAGTCAATAACAGCAATATCTCCATTTGCGATTGCTCTATCTTCTACTGTGATTGTTCTAGCGTTCTGCTCCTGAACTTTCTTTAATTCTTGTTCTAAATCTTCATCCGTAACTTCTACAGGTTTCTCATCGTATTCCAAGTCTTTATATTGACCTAATGTAACTTCTGGTTTTACAGCTACTGTGGCAGTAAAGATAAAATCCTTTCCTTTTCCAATTTGTTCTACACTAATCTCTGGACGAGATACGATCTCTATCTCACTTTCCATAGCGGCTTTTTCATAAGCCTTTGGGATTACAGCATTTGCAGCATCTTCATAAAAGAAGCCTTCACCATACATCTTTTCAATCATCGCGCGTGGAACTTTACCTTTACGGAATCCTGGTAAAGAGATTCTTTTCTTATTCTTTAAATATGCTCCCTGAATAGCTGCTTCAAACTCAGCTGCTGGTACTTCTATGGTCAGTTTAGCCATGTTTTTTTCTAACTTTTCTACCTGTACGCTCATTTAAGTTTCCTCCTAATTATTCGTCCTCTAGACGAGTAGAAACACATTAGGTGAGTTTCTCTCGTTATCGCGACATTCAATCAAAGGAATATCCAGCATATTCCCTTGATTCATTGCTTCGCGTCAATGATGGCTAACTGTCCTCCGCATATGACAGTCGCCTGCAATTTACTATTATAACATAGTATTCTACGGATTTCCAGTCCTATTTTTCAGGTTTTTATAAGAATCTCTCATTTAATAATTGTACTGAATACTTTCTCTTATTTCATCCGAAGTCTCTTGCCCAATCAATAACTTTACAAGTTCTAATCCAAGATCTACTGCATATCCCATTCCTCGTGCAGTAGTTACCGTTCCATCTGTTATCACGCCATCTGTCACATGCTCTGCACCAAGTAATTTATCTTCGAATCCAGGATAGCAAGTTGCTTTCTTTCCTTTTAAAATATGAAGTTCTCCTAATACACTAGGAGCTGCACAGATTGCAGCAATTCTTTTTCCTCCATCAAAGAATTGTTTTACTTGCTCAGTCAAAACATCACAGGCAGCAAGGTTCAATGTACCTGGCATACCTCCTGGTAAAAATAACAGATCTGCTTTCTCCCAATCGGCATCATCAATCATCTTATCTGCTTTCACAACAATGTTATGGGCACCTTTCACATCTAAATCATCCATAATTGAAAAGGTTGTCACATCCACATCTGCTCTGCGCAGAATATCAATTACTGCCAATGCTTCCACTTCTTCAAATCCATCCGCTAAAAAAGCATATACTTTATTCATATTCTACCTCCTGATTTCTCATGGTGGAACAATTTTCCACCCTTGACTATGGGAACAGTATAACATATACTGTCATCAGAAGCAATACTTTCACCGAATATTTGTTTGTTTCACGCAACAATATTAGCAAGAAATGGAGGCTATCTATGGAAATTGAACGTAAATATTTATTAAGACAACTACCAGAACATCTGGAAAACTATTCTTTTCATTTGATTGAACAAGCTTATTTATGTACCTCCCCTGTTGTAAGAGTACGCCGTCAAGATAACACGTATTATCTTACTTATAAAGGAGGAGGACTTCTTATGAGAGAAGAGTATAACCTTCCACTTGACCAAAAATCATACGAACACTTAAAAGCAAAGGCAGATGGACAAATTATTACTAAGAAACGATATCTTATCCCAATTGGAACTTCTTATACAGCCGAATTAGATATTTTTTCTGGTGAGTACTCTGGTCTTATCTTAGCAGAGGTAGAATTTCCTACAAAAGAAGCTGCGGACCAGTTTGTACCTCCTAATTGGTTTGGGAAAGAAGTAACATTTGATCCAAGATATCATAACAGCTATATGTCAACCCACTCTCGTTCTTCACTTGATCTTTAGAACAAAAGAAACCTCTACTGGATGTGCATATCACGATAATAAGAGAAGCTGCCACAATACAACGCAGATCTTTGCTGTGGCAGCTTTTTCTATACAATATAACAAATAAAAACATGCAAATCTATTTTCTATCAGAGCACTGGGGAAAGCAAACGGAATAGTTGCTCTTTTACTCTTATTCCAAAGCTCCTATTATTATAATCTTCCAATGTTACTTCTTTACAATGTGTAATATCATGCCGAAAAATTGCTTCCATTTTTCTAGTTACTTCTGCATCATAGATCGTCGCATTCACTTCAAAATTCACCATAAAACTTCGGATATCCATATTAGCAGTTCCATAACAAGTGACGGCACCATCAATCGTAATTCCTTTTGCATGCAAAAATCCATCTTCATACGTATAACATCTAGCTCCTGCCTGCAATAATTCCCCCATATAAGAATAGGTAGCCCAATAAACAAATGGATGATCAGGCTTACATGGAATCATAATTCTAACATCTACTCCCGATTTTACCGCTATAATAAGTGCAGATAATATCGTCTCATCAGGAATAAAATATGGTGTTTGAACATAAATTCTTTTCCTTGCTTTATGCATTAGACTTACATAATTATCTCTGATTTGCTGGAATTTAGAATCAGGACCACTTGTAATAATCTGAATTCCTGTTTTTCCATTCCACTGCTCTGGATGATCTTGAAAATATTTGGGTTGCAAAAATAAATTTTCTTTTGTCGCATAATTCCAATCTAACGCAAACCGAACTTGTAATGCATTAACCGCAGAACCATATAATACAAGATGAGTATCTCTCCAATATCCAAACTTTTCATCTAAGGAAATATATTCCCTTCCAATATTATACCCGCCAATAAAACCAACTTTTCCATCAATTACTACAATTTTGCGATGATTCCTATAATTTACACGGACATGAAGCCATTTTAATGAAGCTGGAAAAAAATCTCCTGTTTTTATTCCATGTTGTTCTAACCATTTCCAATCAGATTTTCTCATAGAACGACATCCCATACTATCATATAAAATACGAACTTCCACGCCTTGTTTTACTTTTTCTACTAAATGATTTTTTATATTTTCAAACAATTCATCTTTTTGAATGATATAATATTGAATATGAATAAACTGTTCTGCTTTGTCAATTTCCGCAATTAAACGCTGAAATTTTTCTCTTCCGTCAGTATAAATATCTACTGAATTATCCTCAGTATATACAGCTCCTCCTGTCTCCAAATTATACATAACTAGATCCTTATGTTCTTCCATGTTGGGATTTGAAATTTGAAATCTTTTTTCTTGCAAGCTCTGCTCCTGCTTGCGAATTGTATAATTAAATTCATCTTCAATCTCTTTGATTCGAAACATATGCTTTTTATGCATATCCTGATGAACAACCATATAAAGAAGGAATCCCACTATAGGGATAAAATAGAGTAAAAGGAGCCATGCCCATACTTCCTTTGGAGATTTCCTCTGAAAAAATACAATTGCTATTGCAAAAAAAATATTAAATATAGAGAAGTTATCATAAATCCATTGAATACCAGTCTTTATTAATTCTAATATATCCTGCAAACTTTCACCTATTTTCTTTTTTTCGATAGAATAAAAGAAACCTTCACTGGGGCTTTCTTTTATATATCACGATAAAAAAGCTCGGAAGCCTTGTAAAACAAGAGCCTCCGAGCCGCAATCACTCGCAACAATTATTTGATTGTTACCTTTGCTCCTTCTGCTTCTAACTTTTCCTTTAAAGCATTTGCTTCTTCCTTAGAAACACCAGTCTTGATTGCCTTAGGAGCGTTATCTACAACTTCCTTAGCTTCCTTTAAGCCTAAGCCTGTAGCTTCACGAACAGCCTTGATAACCTTAACCTTGTTTGCTCCAACTTCTGTTAATTCTACATCAAATTCTGTCTTTTCTTCTTCTGCTTCAGCTGCACCTGCACCTGCTGCAACAACAACGCCTGCTGCTGCGGATACACCAAATTCTTCTTCACATGCTTTTACTAAGTCATTTAACTCTAATACAGTTAATTCTTTAATCGCTTCAATAAATTCAGCTGTTGTTAACTTTGCCATTTTATTTTCCTCCATATTCAAAATATTATTTACGGACTCATTATCTGCTACGCAGACTTTTAATTTGTCCCATTAAAAATAGAAAAATTTCAATATCAATTATGCTTCTTCCTGTGCTTCTGCAATCTGCTTGATAACACGAGCAAAATTTGTAATTGGAGACTGAATACTTCCAAGGAACTTGGAAAGTAATTCTTCTCTTGATGGAATTGTTGCAATAACTTTAATTCCATCCTGGTCGTAGTAAGTACCTTCTACAACACCAGCTTTAAGCTCTAATTCTGGGTTCTTCTTTGAGAACTCAAAAAGAAGTTTTGCTGGCATTGCCGCATCTGTCTTAGATGTAGCCAATGCTGTAGGACCTTCTAAGTGTGCTGCTAGAGAAGTAAATTCTGTATCCTGAATAGCAAAATTGATCATTGTGTTCTTGTACACTTTATAAGAAACTCCAGCTTCTCTTAATGTTTTACGAAGCTGTGTATCCTGTTCTACAGTAAGTCCACGATGGTCAACTACAACTGCTGCTTTCGCACCATCTAACGCAGCCTTGATCTCTTCTACGACTGGTTTTTTTAACTCTACCTTAGCCATGTGTTTTGCCCTCCTTATTAGATTTGGAGTGCCAAAAAGCACTCATGGTAGCCGAAAAGCCTCTCTGCCAAGACAGAGAGGCTCCTTAAGATTCTCAATTTACGAATTCTTAATCCTCGGTAGGCGTTTTCTCCTTACGTCTTACGACACCTACTGTCTTCGGCATATATAGCTGCTTTCACAGCCAATAATTATATATCATAAAATTTATTTCATGTCAACATCAAATTTAAATTAGTTCATTAATTTCATGACATTCAGCTTTACACCAGGTCCCATTGTAGAACTCAATGTAACACTTCTAATATACTGTCCCTTTAATGTACTTGGTTTTGCTTTGATGATGGCATCCATAAGCGTCTGGAAGTTGTCGCCTAACTTTTCCTCTGTAAAGGAAACTTTTCCTACTGGCACGTGGATAATGTTTGTCTTGTCCAGTCTATATTCAATCTTACCAGCTTTGATATCATTTACTGCTTTTGTAACATCCATTGTTACAGTACCAGCCTTTGGATTTGGCATTAATCCTTTTGGTCCAAGGATACGACCCAAACGACCAACAACACCCATCATATCTGGTGTAGCTACTACAACATCAAAGTCTAACCAGCCTTCATTCTGAATCTTTGGAATCAATTCCTCAGCTCCAACAAATTCAGCGCCCGCTGCCTTAGCTTCATCTGCCTTAGCACCCTTAGCAAATACTAATACACGAACTGTCTTTCCTGTTCCATGTGGTAATACAACTGCTCCACGAACCTGTTGGTCTGCATGACGTCCATCGCAGCCAGTTCTGATATGAACTTCAACTGTTTCATCAAATTTTGCAACAGAAGCTTTTTTTACTAATGCAATTGCTTCTTCCTTATCATAAAGAGTAGCGCGGTCTACTAATTTAGCAGCCTCTACGTACTTTTTTCCTCTTTTCATTACGAATAACCTCCTAGTGGTATTTGCGGGAATCTCCCTCCCACGTTCTATAAATTCTATAAACAACGGTATAGATTTTAATTACTCTTCAACTGTAATACCCATACTGCGAGCTGTACCAGCAATCATGCTCATAGCAGCTTCCAAACTAGCTGCATTTAAATCTGGCATCTTTAATTCAGCAATTTTCTGAATTTCCGCTTTGCTGATTTTTGCAACCTTTGTCTTATTTGGTACTGCGGAACCAGACTTAAGATTACAAGCCTTCTTTAATAAAACTGCTGCTGGAGGAGTCTTTGTGATGAAGCTGAAACTTCTGTCTGCATATACAGTAATAACAACTGGAATAACCATACCAGCCTGATCTGCTGTTCTTGCATTGAACTCCTTTGTAAACTGTACAATATTTACACCATGCTGACCTAAAGCAGGACCAACTGGTGGTGCTGGTGTTGCCTTACCAGCAGGGATCTGTAATTTAATATATCCTGTTACTTTCTTTGCCATTTTTGGCACCTCCTAAAATCTGTGGTATTTACGGGGATTTCCCTCCCACGATCAGCAGTCCATTACTGCCGACGTCTTTTTACATCTTCTTTACATCCGTGAAATTCAACTCAACTGGTGTTTCACGACCGAACATGTCAACATTGATTATAATAATCTGTTTTTGTAAGTCAATGGACTGGATGACACCAACTGTGTCCTCCCATACACCTTTTATGACCTTAACTGTATCTCCAACATTAAAATCGACTATAACATCATTTGTCCGAATTCCAAGATTTGCCATTTCTTCTTCTGTTAATGGTACAGGTTTTGAACCTGGTCCAACAAATCCTGTCACACCTCTCGTATTCCGTACAACATACCATGTATCATCATTCATAATCATATATAATAATACATATCCAGGAAACATTTTTTTCATACTAGACTTTCTTTGTCCATTTTTCACTTCTTCTACTTCCTGGAGAGGTACTGATACTTCGAGGATCTGGTCTTGAAGTTTGCGGTTTTCAATTGTTTTTTCAATGTCGACCTTTACTTTGTTTTCATAACCTGAATAAGTATGCACCACATACCAATGCGCCTCTGCCATATAATTACCTCACTTATTTTACAATGAACTCAACACCAAACTGAACAAGTATATCAATCAAACGAATAAATCCGCACATAATAATTGAAATGATCAGCACAACCGTTGTTTGCTTCCAAAGTGATTCCTTGTCTGGCCAGATAATTTTTTTAAATTCAGTCTGCAAACCTTTGAAGAAACTTTTTTCTTTCTTCGCATTTTTCTGCTTCTTTTCTACTTTTCCTGTTTCTTCCATATAAATACTCCTCTAAAAACCGATTATTTGGTTTCTTTGTGTAACGTATGTGACTTACAGAATTTACAGTACTTCTTTGTTTCCATGCGCTCAGGATGATTTTTCTTTTCCTTCGTCATGTTGTAATTACGTTGCTTGCATTGTGTACATGCCAATGTGATCTTTACGCGCACAACTTCCACCTCCACTTGTATTCATTATCATTCCAGACTTTTTTGTACAAAAAAAAGACCTGGCGTCTTCCACACGCTTTCTCACTATAACACATGCGCTTAGATCCGTCAAGTCTTTTTTCTTCTTGACCCTATAAATTTTTCTAATTCTAAATGTAACTATTACATTTTTACATTATTCTACAATATCTCCACACAATCGTTGTTCCAACTCTTTGACTGTTGCTACCATCCAATCTGGCTTTGCTTTTTCTAATTCTTGTACACTTCCATATCCATATGTAACTGCTCCCGCACAAATACCAGATTGACGAGCTCCTTCGATGTCATAACACCGATCTCCTACCATGACAACTTCCATTTCTGAATCAGCAGGAAACTGTTCCATTGCATATTGAATAATTTCCGCTTTTTTCACGCGTGTTTCTTCTAAGTCAGAACCTGCTACAAAATCAAAGTATGTTTCAATCTGAAAATACTCTAAAATCTGCTTTGCAAATACTTCGGGTTTGGAAGTAGCAAGCACAATGGCATGTCCTTCCTTTTTTAAATGGATCAGCATTTGCTCAATTCCCTCATAAAGCTCATTCTCAAAAATTCCTATCGGTTTATAATACTCTCTATAATATTGAATCGCTTTTCCTGCTTCTTCTTGTGTCATGCCGTAATATTGACAAAAACTGTCCCGAAGCGGAGGACCAATAAAAAAACTCAGAGATTTGTGATCCGTTACTTCTATTCCAAACTTTTTCAATGCATACTGCGCTGATTTTGTAATGCCTACCATTGGATCCGTTAAGGTTCCATCTAAATCAAATAAAATATATCGCTTTCTCATACTTTAAATCGGTATCCTACTCCCCATATTGTTTCAATATATTGTGGTTTTGCGGTGTCAAACTCAATTTTTTCACGGATTTTCTTAATATGAACTGTAACAGTAGCAATATCTCCAACACTCTCCATATCCCAAATTTCACGAAACAGCTCTTCTTTTGTGAATACACGGTTTGGATTTTGAGCTAAAAATGTAAGTAAATCAAACTCTTTTGTTGTAAACTGTTTTTCCTCTCCATTGACATAGACTCTTCTAGCTGTCTTGTCAATTTTAATACCACGGATTTCAATAATTTCGTTTTCCTGTACCGCACTTCCAATTAAACGTTCGTAACGAGCCAAATGCGCTTTTACACGGGCTACCAATTCACTTGGGCTAAATGGCTTCGTTACATAATCGTCTGCTCCAAGTCCCAAACCTCGTATTTTATCAATATCATCCTTTTTCGCAGAGACAAGTAAAATCGGTGTATTTTTAACTTTACGTACTCTCTTACAAATTTCAAATCCATCCACACCTGGAAGCATCAAATCTAAAAGTATTAAATCATATTCTCCATCCAAAGCCTCTTTTAAGCCACTTTCTCCATTTGTCTCAATATGAACTTCAAATCCACTCAATTCCAAATAGTCTTTTTCTAATTCTGCAATACTTTCTTCATCTTCTACAATCAAAATTTTACTCATTATGAACCTCCTGATACTTTCTCAATACAAAATTCATGACTGTGCCAGTTCCTTCTTTACTGCTGGCCCATATTTTTCCTCCATGATCCTCAATAATCTTCTTCACAATGGATAATCCAATACCGCTTCCTCCCTGAGCAGAATTTCTCGAAGAATCTGTTCGATAAAAACGATCAAAAATATATGGTATTTCTTTTTGTGCAATTCCCTTTCCATTATCTTCAATTTCCACTTGAATAAAGTCTCCAACATCTTTAATCCTAATGTTGATTTTTCCTTGTGGTTTATCCATATATTTAATGGAGTTACTAATAATATTATTGATAACGCGTTTCATTTGTTCTGCATCTGCAATAACCATAACTGACTCATCACAATAATTATAATAACTGAATAAAATGTTTTTCGCCTCTAAATCCATTCCTACTTCTTCCGCACAATCTCCAAAGTAATCTGCTACGTTAATTTTCGAGAATGTATATGGAATTCTGTTTGTATCAATTTTAGAGTAAAACGTTAATTCGTTAATCAATCGATCCATATCATTTGCTTTGTTATAAATCGTATGGATATAGCGATCCATTTTTTGGGGCGTATCTGCCACACCATCCATAATTCCTTCTACATATCCTTTAATCGCTGTAATAGGAGTTTTTAGATCATGAGAAATATTACTAATTAATTCTTTATTATCCGCATCAAATTGCAATTTTTCTTCTGCGGATTCCTTTAGCCGCTGTCTCATTTCTTCAAATCCAATACATAGCTGACCAATCTCATCTCGTTCATCTGCCTCAATTACAAAATCTAAATTCCCATCTTTTATATTTTTAGTAGCATCCTTTAATTGATTCAATGGTCTTAAGACAGAATGATAAATCCAATAACTAAATATTGCAGCGGTCAAAATAAGTATAAATATAACGGCTACTACAAGTTGTATTACCATTGTTTTTAATTCTGGAATCCAACTATTTAAAGATGTGATAATAAATACTGTGCCTTTTGCACCATCACTAAATTCAAAATCTTGTGCCTTTACAAGACGTGTTTCTTTTCCTCCAAAATAACGACCATTTAAAACCTCATTATTGCCTTCCCCATATAATGGTAATTTATCATAAAGTTCTGTTAAATCATCACTAGAAGAATAAATAATTTGATTGTTTTTTCGCACTACCAACGACGTATTTTGACTTTTTAATTGATCACTTAATTCTTCTAATGTTTCCTGTCTTTGAAACATATCTGGATCTTGTTCTATTTCCAATTGAATTGTCTTTTGAATCTCTCCTGTAAGACGATTAAATAACCTGGTAGGATTTGGAAAAATATCTTCAATTGTACTTTCAATATTATAAGTCTCATTAATCACATTTAATTGATATATAACCAAAAGGTTTGCAAACACAATTAAAAGAATAATTGGAACGACAATAATACATCCAAAAGAAATCCACAGTTTTGTTCTTAACTTCATAGTCTTATCACTCCTTTGTATGGATACCTATAAGCACTCACGTTATCATTTATTATACCACAAGACTTCCTATGTGAGTATAAACAAAAACTGATTTTTATAAAATTTTGTTGAACTATACATTAAAACAAACTGTATCATTTTTATGATGTTCCTCTTCCAATTGCTAATGTTAAAATATAAACCTGTTCTACTCCAATTGCCTTTAAAGCTCTTGTACAAATCTCTGCCGTACTTCCCGTAGTAAAAATATCATCCACCAATAAAACTTTTTTATAGGATTGTTTTTGAGCAACAAATGCTCCTTTTAAATTATTTATTCTCTCTCGGCTGCTTAGTTCTTTTTGTGGCAATGTTTTTTTTACACGTTTTAAGCAGCTGCAATCAACTGGGATTTTCCACATTTCTCCCAGCCTCCAGGCAATTTCTTCCGCCTGGTTAAATCCTCTTTTTCTTCTTCTGGAATTGTGAATTGGAACTGGAAGCATTACTTCACAATCCCATTGTTCTATTTTTTTTTCATATTTTTGATAAAATTCTCTGCATAATATATCTAAATATTGACGGTGATTTTGATATTTGATTTGAGCCATCACACGTTTTACCCATGGAAGCGAATAATCCAGTAAAGATATGCCTTCTTCAAAACTCCTGGAATATTTTGTACAATCATAGCAATATTCCATCTCTTCTTGCATGATCTTTTTCCCACATTTTTTACACCGCGGTTCTTCTATATACTGTAAGTATGGAATACATTGTTCACAGATTCCTCGCTTTTTCGAAATTGTAACATCTAGGCAAACAGGACAACGAATCGGGAAAAAGAGATCCCAAATCAGTCCTTCTTTCATTGCAGTCCTCCTTCCAGTTCCTTAATCCTATCTTTCAGTCCACTATAACGTTTTTGCTCTTGTTCGTTATGAATCATATCCTGGAATGTTTTTAGACTTCCAACAATACAGACACAACTCTTTGCTCTTGTTACTGCTGTATACAATAAGTTCCTTGTCATAAGCATTCTAGGTCCTGACAAAAGCGGAAGTACAACGGCCGGATATTCACTTCCCTGCGACTTATGAATTGTAACTGCATAAGCTAATTCCAATTCATCAGACTGCTTAAAGTCATACGTAACTCGTCTTTTCTCGTCAAACTCTACAATAATCTGTTCTGCAAACTCATTAATTTCACAGATAAATCCAATATCTCCATTAAATACTCCAATCCCCTTATCCACTGGAATATTATATTTACTTAATACCTCCCATTCGATCTGATAATTATTTTTAATTTGCATGACTTTATCTCCTTCACGCAAAATTATTTCTCCTACTTTATGTTCTTTCTTACTAGAATCTGGAGGATTTAATGCCTGTTGAAGTTCACGATTTATCTGATCAACTCCCAGATTTCCCTTTCTCATTGGAGTAAGAACCTGAATTTCCCTTTCTGCTGCTTTTACATAATTCGGAAGTTTATCCCTTACAAGAGTAATTGTCGCTCCCATAATTGTTCCTGGATTATCTCTCTGGATAAATAGAAAATCTTTACTTCCTTTTCTCGGGATAACCTCTTTTCCATCATTAATTTTATGTGCATTTACGATAATATCACTTTCAGAAGCTTGACGAAAAATTTTAGTTAATTTTACTGTCGGAAAACTATGAGAATGAATCATGTCCTTTAATACATTCCCAGCTCCCACACTTGGTAACTGGTTTACATCTCCAACTAATATAAGACGTGTTCCGACTGCCACTGCTTTTAAAAGTGCATGCATCAAAAAAATGTCTACCATAGACATTTCATCAATAATAATTACATCTGCTTCTAACGGATTTTCTTCATTTCTAGAGAATGACATTGTGCTTCGATCACTTTCTACTGTTCCAGTCAATTCTAACATTCGATGAATGGTCTGCGCTTCGTATCCTGTTGTCTCCGTCATGCGCTTTGCAGCTCTTCCCGTTGGAGCTGCTAACAAAATATCCATTCCTTCTTGAATAAAATAACGAATAATCGTATTGATCGTTGTCGTCTTTCCCGTACCTGGTCCACCAGTGATAATCGTCAACCCATTACGGATCGCTTCTTTTACTGCTAGCTTCTGAATAAAGTCCAATTCAAATCCAGATTCTTTTTCTATTTTCGTAACGATTTTTTCCATCCGCTCTTCTGGAGTTTCTTCGCGAATATTTAAGTCATGCAGCATTTTTGCAGTATTCAATTCCATATAATAATATTGAGATAAATAAACTTGCTGTTTTTCTTCCACTGTTTTAATTATTAGTTTACGTTCTACTGCCATATCCAATAGATCATTTTCGGAATCTTCCATTTCCATTTGAAGCAATTCGGAAACTTGATATAATAGCTGGCTCATTGGCAAATAAGTATGTCCTTGAACTGCTGCCTGCTGTAGCGTATAAATAATTCCACTTCGAATACGAAACTGAGAATTAACTGCAATACCTGATTTTTTTGCAATTTCATCTGCCATTTTAAATCCAACTCCAGTAATATCATCTGCTAGTTGATAAGGATTCTCTTTTATAACCGTATAAAGTCTCTGACCATATTGTTGGTAGATTTTGGCAGCCAAATTTAATGTAATTCCATATTCCTGCAAAAAAATCATTGCTTTTCTAGCATCCCGTTTTTCTGACACTTGAGCAGCAATTTCTCTCGCTTTTCGTTCACTAATTCCTTTTACTTCTGCCAGTCTCTCAGGCTCTTCCTCAATAATACGAAATGTCTCGTCACCAAATGCTTTAACAATCCGTTTGGCTAACGCTTCCTTAATTCCTTTAATGGCTCCAGATGCTAAATACCGCTCGGTAGATGTAGAATCTGACGGAACTACGAACTGATAACTTGTTATTTTCCATTGTTCCCCATATACTGGATGCTGCACTACCTCACCCGTAATCTCCAAATATTCTCCCTCTGTAATTTCTGGAAAAAACCCAACTGCTGAAATTTCCTCTGATCCTTTTCCAATAATCAGAACACTATATCCATTTTCTTCATTGCGATATACAATTCTTTCTATATAGCCTTCTAACTGTGCCACAAAATTCCTCCATCCAGTTTTATTTTCGACTTAATCGCTGTTTACTTAATAATGAAAAATACTTACTAGCTCCAATTGCAGTACAATTAACTGGCTCATCAGAAGTCATTGTTGTAATTCCAAGCTCCGTTTCAATTCTAAGCTCCATTCCATTCAATAATGCACTTCCTCCACTTAGCACAATCCCCTGTTCCATTACTGATTGCTTCATTTCTGGGGGAGTAACAATTAAAATTTGCTTAATTGCATTAATAATCTTTTTTACATTTTTATCTAACGCTCCCTTTATTTCGGAAGAAGTAATCACAACATCTTGAATCATACCATCTTCCATATTATATCCTCTTATTTTCATAGATTTTTCCTGGAGCATTACTTTACAAGTTCCAATTTTCTTTTTAATTTCTTCTGCAACTCCTATATCAATTAAGAGATTATACTGATCCTTTATATATGTAACAATGGATTCATCAAAATCTCCTCCTGCAACTTGAATTGATTTTCCAACTACAGTTCCTCCCATAGATACAACTGCAACATCTGTGGTTCCTCCTCCAATATCTACAATCATAGTTCCCTCTTTTTGACTAATATCAATTCCAGAACCAAGTGCAGCCAAAACAGCTTTATCAACGACTACTACATTTCTTGCTCCTGCACTATAACAAATATCCGCTACTGTTTTTCTTTCTGTTTCTGTTGCACCAGTTGGAACTCCTACACAAACTCTAGGCCTACAAAGCGTTCTTCTGCCAACTGCCTTCCAAAGAAAATAATCCACCATTTTTTCTGCGACTGTATAATTAGAAATAGTTCCATGAGTTAACGGATGTACTGCAATGATATTACCTGCTGCCCTTCCAATAATTTCTCTTGCTTCTTCTCCGAATGTCTCCACTTCATTATTACTTCTATCAAATGCAACTACTGCTGATTCTTTTACTACAACACCTTTTTTATTGATACAAACCACTACATTTGTTGTACCTAGATCGAATCCTACATCACCTGATCCAAATGCCATGAAAAGCTCCTTTCTTTAACAGCATGTCTTCCAATACTGTCAACTTTAATGTTATTATTATACCCAATTCTATTCGTTTTTGAAAGAGCTTTTCACAAAAAAATAAGGCTATACTAATTTTGCAAGAAAGCCTTAAGATTTTTTTTAGTTAATTCATAGCAATTTCATAAACACGTCAAACTTTAGACACATTTTTTTCTTATACTAAAACCGTACTAAATGAAGTACATTCAAGTTGATCCCCATCACTTGAATAAAAGCTTTTTCATACTCATACCCGGTGGGAAACCGCCGGGTACCCCCCCCCCTTAAAAATTACGGATTTTCGTTTTTATATCTCCCTTTTTCATAACATTTACAGCCTCCGCATTACGGAGGCTGTTCTCCTTATTGTGATATGCAAAAGACATCCAGTAGAGTTTTCTTTTGTTTTATTGACATCTTTTAACTCTGTTTATGTCTATATTTTTCTCTTGTAGCCATTCCACCACGGATATGACGTTCTGATTTATTGATATCGAGAATCACTCTGGCTTCTTTTGCCAGAACTGGATTAATTTGTAAAAGTCTCTGTGTGACATCTTTATGCACAGTGCTTTTACTTACTCCAAACTGTTTTGCAGTTTGACGGACGGTTGAATGATACTGTACAATGTATTCACCAATTTCGACAGCACGTTCTTCTATATAATCCCGCAAAAAAGTAACCTCGCAGATTGTTTTGTACAGTCTATGCGAGGTTATTTCATATTATACAGAAGCTTTTTTAAATTTAACTTGTATTTTTTTATTTTTTCTGTTTTTCTGGATGACACATACCAGCAGAGGCACATCCTCCACACCCACATCCGCATCCACAGGAAGATTTTCCACCTTTTTTATCGTTCCTCATCTTTCTAATGATCAATAATACTACTACAAGTAATAAAATACTAATAATAATAGTCGATAAATTTTCCATTACAAAATGGATCATATGATTCTCCTTTCCATGTGAATCAAGATAGGATAAAATTTAATTAATTTTTCCCATTATTTAGATTTTAGCAGAAGATACCTTTAATCTTTCATCTTCCTTATATGGGCGCACAAGCAAATAAATAAATCCTGCAACTAAGCACACCGCTATAATCGTAAAGATGCTAAATTGACCGTTTACAAACAAAGATCCAATATGGAAAATACAGAATGAAACCACATAGGCAAATATTGTTTGATATCCAATTGCAAACCAAGTCCATTTTGCATTATTCATTTCACGCTTAATTGCTCCAATCGCAGCAAAGCAAGGTGCACAAAGCAGATTAAATACTAAGAAAGAATATGCTGCCACTGTAGTGAAACTAGAAGCTAAAGTTCCCCAAATCTCCTGTCCGTCTTCTGCTACTTCGGCAAATCCATATAAAATACCAAATGTTCCTACTACATTTTCCTTCGCAACTAATCCAGTAATCGCTGCTACCGCAGATTTCCAATCTCCCCATCCTAAAGGTGCAAACAACGGTGCAATTAATGTACCAATCTGGGCAAGTAAACCATCGGACAGATCTTCTACCATTCCAAATCCATCATCGGTAAATCCAAAGTTAGATGTGAACCATATTACAATTGTGGAAAGCAAAATAACAGTACCTGCCTTCTTAATAAAGGACCATCCACGTTCCCACATACTTCTTAATACATTCATCACAGTTGGCAAATGGTATGCTGGAAGCTCCATAACGAATGGTGCTGGATCACCAGCAAACATTTTTGTCTTCTTTAGTATAATACCAGAACAAATAATTGCGGCAATTCCTACAAAATATGCACTCGGTGCAACCCACCATGCTCCATCAAATAAAGCTCCTGCAATTAACGCAATAATTGGAAGTTTTGCACCACATGGAATAAAAGTTGTTGTCATAATCGTCATCTTTCTATCCCTGTCATTTTCAATGGTTCTGGAAGCCATAACACCAGGAACACCACATCCTGTTCCGATTAACATTGGAATAAATGATTTTCCAGAAAGTCCAAACTTACGGAAAATACGGTCCATAATAAACGCAATTCTAGACATATATCCACATGACTCTAAGAAAGCTAGGAAAATAAATAAAATTAACATCTGAGGAACAAATCCAAGTACTGCTCCAACACCAGCTACAATACCGTCTAAAATTAGACCTTTCAGCCATGCCGCACAGTTAATTGCGTCCAATGCATTCTCTAAAAGAACTGGAATACCAGTTACCCATATTCCAAAATTAGCTGGATCTGGTTCTCCTTCTTGAACAGCTTGTAAAGCGGTTTCAAAATCTTCGATTTCTACATCTAACGTTTCTACAACATTTCCATCTTCATCTTCTAGATCAACTGTAGTAGTAACTTTCTTTGCTTTTTTCTCAAAGCTGGCAATTGCATCTTCAATTTCCGATTCATCCATATCTGTTTCTTCATCTAATGCACTTTGAATATTTTTCACGGAAATTCCATCTTCATCAGCCGCTTCAATAAAAGCATCTACTTTCATTCCATTAATTTCGTATTCTTCTGCAGCTTCTTCATAAGTAGATCTTCCAATACCAAATAGATACCATCCGTCTCCAAATACTCCATCATTTGCCCAGTCTGTTGCAATCGTACCAACCGTAGAAACAGATACATAATATACAATAAACATTACAACCGCAAAGATCGGAAGTGCAAGCCAACGATTTGTAACAATTCGGTCAATTTTATCCGAAAGAGAAAGCGTACCCTGTCTGTTTTTTGTACAACATTTTTGGATAATCGAAGATATGTATACATAACGCTCATTTGTGATGATACTTTCACTGTCATCATCCCATTTTTCTTCTGCTTTCTGAATTAAGTTTTCTATATCTGGCTTTTGCTGCAATTGAATCTTATCATCTCTCTCAAATAATTTAATTGCATAAAAACGTCTTTGAGACTCAGGAACACTTGTGAGCATCGCTTCGATTTCATCTAATACCTTTTCTACTTCTTGTGAGAATTGATGTACTGGCACAACCTCTTTTTTACTCTCAGCGGCTTTAACTGCCATATCTGCGGCTTCTACAATCCCAGTTCCTTTTAATGCAGAAATTTCCACAACTGGACATCCAAGTGTTCGTTCTAATTCCTTTGTATGAATTACATCTCCATTCTTCTTTACAATATCCATCATGTTCACAGCCATAACAACTGGAATACCTAATTCCATTAACTGTGTACTTAAATACAGATTTCTTTCAATATTTGTACCATCTACAATATTTAAAATCGCATCTGGCCTTTCTTGAAGTAAATAGTTTCTTGCCACAACTTCTTCTAAAGTATATGGTGACAAAGAATAAATTCCTGGCAGGTCCGTAATAATAACATCTCTCCTACCTTTTAACTTTCCTTCTTTTTTCTCAACTGTAACCCCTGGCCAGTTTCCAACAAATTGATTGGATCCTGTCAACGCATTAAACAACGTTGTTTTTCCACTGTTGGGATTACCTGCAAGTGCAATTTTAACTGACATATGTTACCTCGACTTTCTAATATCTACTTTTTCATCTCTATAATCTTTAATATTCTTCCTGGACTTCGATCATCTCTGCATCTGCTTTTCTCAAAGATAATTCATATCCTCTTACTTTTACCTCGATTGGGTCTCCCAATGGTGCTACTTTTCTCACAAAAATTTCGACGCCCTTTGTGATTCCCATATCCATAATACGTCGTTTTACTGCACCTTCCCCGTGTAGCTTTACCGTTTTTACTGTCTTACCGCACTCTACCTCTCTTAATGTTTTCATAATTACATTATCCTCGCTCTTTCTTCATCAAATTATGATTTTGTTTGCCATTTCGGAACTGATTGCAACACGTGAATCTTTCACATTAATAATTACATTTCCTGCATTTTCCGAAACAACTGTCACGATCGCTCCAACTACAAAACCAAGTTTTTCCAAAAATTTTCTTGTTTCTTCTTTACCGCCTACACGTTTAATTGAATTTTTCTGTCCTGGCACCGCCATCGTTAAAGGCATGGAATAAGCCCCCTTTCCTAAAAACTATAAACACTTATCGCTTTTATAATTCTTTTCTGCGCATCTACAGCTTTATCCTGTTTTTGCACAGAATTCGCAAAGTGCATTTTGAAGAGCAGTGGCACTACTGGTGGATATTCTTGCAATCGGGATTTGATTTCTCTTTGCTTCTTGAGACGCACTAATTACCATTTTATGAGATGCTGTACCAGTAAATAATACAAGTAAATCTGGATTTCCGAGCTTCTTTTTAATTCCGCCTTTTTCTTTCACAAATATCTTAGCTTTACACCCATATTCTTTACATATCTTTTGATACTGGCAAACCATACATTCATTTCCGCCAATAATTACGACACTCATTTACCATTCCCTCCATTCTGTTTTATTTTCAGAAATTAGACTAACCTAACCAAACATTCCAAATAATGAGAAACACGCACAGCGCATTTCTCACATTTAAGATGGCATGAAATAAGAGCAGATCCTCTCTTTTTATGCCTTTGAGTAAATAAAAGCGAAAACACTTTTGTTTTTAATTAGCTTTAACTAACCAACATAGTACCATAGAAATCCCACTATGTCAATAGGAATTTTAACGGTTTTTTATTTGGTATAAAAGCGCATTACAAATTGCTGCTGCAACATTACTTCCCCCTTTTCTCCCCCTTGCCACAATATATGGAATCTCAGTCTGAAGAATTAATTCCTTAGCTTCTACTACATTAACAAATCCTACTGGAACCCCAATAATTAATTCTGGTTTTATTCTCTGTTCTTGTATTAATTCATACAATCGAATTAATGCAGTTGGGGCATTTCCAATTACAAAAATTAAGTTTTTATCCATTTTTGCGGCTTTTTCCATACTAACTGCCGCCCTCGTAATTCCTCTTTTTTTGGCTTCCAACGCTACGTCCTCGTCTGCCATAAAACAATAAACTTGTCCACCTAATTGTTTCAATTTATTTTTATTAATTCCTGCCCTTGCCATATTCGTATCCGTAACAATCGAAGCCCCTTTTTTTAGTGCTTCCATTGCTTTTTCAACTGCATGTTCCGAAAATGTAAGCGTATCTGCATAACTAAAGTCTGCCGTTGTATGAATGACTCGTTTAATGATTGGTTTTAAAACTGGATCTAATTCACGTCCCAATTCTTTCTCAATGATTTCAAAGCTACGAATTTCAATTTCTTGTGGAGATAATTGTTTGATATTCATCCTTTTTATCAATCCTTTCCTACAATTATTCTTATTTTTTAGAAATGATTTACTTTGAAATACCAATTATTTTGTAAAGTAAATCCATATTTATATTGTTCCGAATTATATCTGCAAGTAAGTTATATTGTTTTTCTTTATAATCATAAAAACTTGTTATTTGTTCTCTTCGATCAATTCCCTTTTGTTCCAACAATAGTTCAATCAATTGTTCTGCAAAGTTTCCCTCTTCAAAAATTCCATGGACATAGGTTCCAATTATATTTTTTCTTATATATCCATCTTGTTTTTTTTGTCCATTTTGATCTTTTAGTAAAGAAAAGTTGTTTTTTAATTTTGTTTCTTTTTCCAACCACATTGACCGCCCCATATGAATTTCATATCCAGAAAACCTTGTCCCTTTTAAACCCTGAAATACCCCCTCCATACACGTCATTTGCACCACCCCACTTACTCTTGTGCATACTTTTTCTTTTTCCATTATGGTACGCATTGGAAATAGTCCAATTCCATCAATGGTTCCCATCTCTTCTACACCAAATGGATCGCTCAATTCCTGTCCCATCATTTGAAATCCTCCGCAAATTCCAAATATATTTCCCCCTGAATGATAATACTTCTTTATCATCGCTTCCATTCCATTCTGACGCAACCATTTTAAATCACTAATCGTGTTTTTGGTTCCTGGTAAAATAACCAGATCTGGATGTCCAAACTCTGATACCTTTGTAATATAATTCAGATTTATACATTCGATTCGCTCCAATGGATTAAAGTCTGTAAAATTAGAAATATGTGGAAGCCGAATTACTACAACATTGAGTGCTGCTGCCTTGTTTGTTTTTTTTGTCAAGCGTCCAGACAGACTATCTTCATCTTCGATATCCACATTCATATATGGTATCACTCCTACCATTGGTATTTTGCATAATTGTTCTATTTGTTCCACTCCTGGATCTAAAATCGTTTTATCTCCCCGAAACTTGTTAATCATCAACCCCTTTATACGCATCCGCTCCTCTGGTTCCAATAACATTACAGTACCAAATAACTGGGCGAAAACACCGCCCCTATCAATGTCTCCAACTAAAAGTACTGGAGCATCCACCATCTTGGCTAAGCCCATATTAACAATATCATTCTGCTTTAAATTAATTTCTGCTGGACTTCCAGCTCCCTCGATTACAATAATATCTGCCATTTTCTCCAATTCTCGATAGGCACTAAGAATCGTTGGGATTAATTCTTTCTTTTTCGCAAAATATTCCTTTGCCTTTTGATTTCCCTGTGCAATCCCATTTACAATTACCTGACTTCCTACATCACTCGTCGGCTTTAATAAAATCGGATTCATTCTGACATCTGGTTCGATTCCTGCTGCTTCCGCCTGCATTACTTGCGCTCGTCCCATCTCTAATCCATCTGCTGTAATAAAAGAATTCAATGCCATATTTTGAGACTTAAATGGAGCAACTTGATAGCCATCTTGTTTTAATATTCGCAGAATTCCAGCTGTCAAAAGACTTTTTCCTGCGTTGGACATCGTTCCTTGTATCATCAAATTTTTTGCCATTTTTTATTCCTTTCTCATCGCCTCAATCAATTGTCGATTTTTTTCTCTTGTTTGAACTGCAACCCGATAAAAACCTTTTGCCAATCCTCTATAATTTTGACAATCTCGAATTAAGATTTGATGTGTTAATAATAACTGCATCCATTCTTTGGAACTCTGAAACAGAATATAATTTGCATCAGAAGAAAAAACATTACAATTCAATCGTTTTAACTGTGCAGTAAGCCATTTTCGTTCCATTTCTAATAGAGAAACTGCCTTTTCCACATAGGACTCTTCTTCCAATGCGTTCAATCCCGCCATCTGTGCCACGCCAGATACATTCCATTGTGGCATTTGTAATTTCATCTTTTTTAAAAGATCCTGATTGGAACTATATCCAACTCCCAGCCGAATTCCAGGCATTGCATAGGTTTTTGTAAATGCATCCAGCACAAAAATATAAGGATTTCCTTGAATATCTGCAACAGCACTTTGGTCTAATTTTCCACTCAGTTCTAAAAAACATTCGTCAATCATAAGATAAATCTGATATCTTTTACATAAGCTTATTAATTCTTTTCGAATGGAATTGGGAATTAACCTCCCATTTGGATTATTTGGATTACATAAAATAATTAAATCTGGTAATTGTTCTTTATCAGGGTGATTCATAGCATTTAAAATTGCCTTATTTAATTCATTCCCCATTAAAAAATCATCTTCTTTTTTCAATGGAAACCACTTTATTTCAGCATTGGTATTCCATAACGCTCGTTCATACTCCGTAAAAGATGGAATCGGAATCCATACATAATTTGGAGCAATTGCACGCACCATAGAATAGATTAATTCACAAGCCCCATTTCCAAAAATAATATTATGTTCTGGAACGTTTCTTTTTTGCGCCACTTTCCACCTAAGCTGTTCACAATATGGATCTGGATAACGCTCCATTTCCGCTATTCCATTATAAATCGCTTGTTTTATCCTATCTGGCATTCCAAGTGGATTTATATTAATTGAAAAGTCTAATTTTACTGTATTTCTGTAACTATCTCCTCCATGTATAAATCGTTCCATTTCTTCCTCCTAAACTTTAACCCCACTCATTTCCATAGGATAAAACGAATTCCAACTCCTAAGATCAATAACAATACCTCGCAACTGTACATGAGCTGATTTGCTCTCCAAATATCATTTGCTTCAATCTCTCGTATCGCATCTCCAATAATAGGTTTTTTTACTCTCTTTCCAAAATAAACAGCATCTCCTGCTAAAGCCACTCCCAATGCACCTGCACAAACCGATTCTGTCTGCGCGGAATTCGGGCTTGCATGTTTTCTGCGATCTCGTCTCCATATCTTCCATGCATTTCTTCCATTCATTTGAAGCAAATATGCCGATATAATCATAAGAATTGCAGAAAGTCTAGCAGGAATCCAATTGACAATATCATCTAATTTGGCCGCCGCCCATCCAAATTGCATGTAAGTTTTATTTTTGTACCCAACCATCGAATCCATTGTATTAATTGCCTTATAAACAAAACCCAATACTGGGCCTCCAATTAGTAAATAGAAAAGAGGTGCGATGACTCCATCTGAAGTATTTTCCGCAACCGTTTCCACTGCGGCTTTCGTAATCCCAGTTTGGTCTAATACCGAAGTATCTCTCCCAACAATCATCGAAACAGCAGCTCTTGCTTTTTCCACTTCCCCATTTTCTAACGCATTGCATACTTTCATACTCTCCACTTGCAGACACCGTGCTGCCAATATTTGATAACTCATAATTGCAATGATTCCAGTTAACATCCATCCATCTTTGCATAGCAAAAGGATTCCTGCAGTTATACCTGCCACAGGAATCAAAACAAGTATCACCAATACAATTCCCATTGCCCTTTGTTTTTTTCTTTCTGTTTTTTTCCTTAAGCTTTTATCCAACCATCCAATATAGCTGCCAATCCATCGAATGGGATGTGGCATCCAATATGGATCTCCTAACAGCAAATCCAGAAAAAAACCAATGATAATTCCAATAATCCAATTCATAACGTTTTTTGAGCCTTTCTTTTTTATAAACCCTCCCGCAAGCAGCATTTCTTTTGTACTCGCAACACAGGATTCTTATTTATGTCTTGTTCTACCATACAAATATATCCATCTCCGTTTTTACATTGATAATCGTAGTATCCCTTTTGGGGATATCCAAACTGTTCCAATATTGCCATAATCGTTCCTCCATGTACAACAAAGACACAACTACTCTTTCTTTGCTCCTGATTTAAAATTTCACAACATGCCTGTACACATCTTTTTTTGAACTCCTGAATATCTTCTCCATTTGGAAATGGAAGTCTTCCACCGCTGTCAATCCATTTTTGATATCTGGGATCATTTTTTAAATCCATATAATTTTTCCCCTCCCAGTCTCCAAAATCGCATTCTTGTAATCGCTCTTCTACTTCTAATTTTTTATTTCCAAATAAAATTTGAGCTGTTTGAAGACAGCGCTTCTTAGGACTGGACCATATCACGGCATCATTTGGAATCTCTTGATAAATTCCAGCAGCCTTCTTCTTTTCTAATTGCCAAATTCCGTCCTGACAGAGATCTTCATCTGTACAACCAATATAACGTTTTTCTATATTTCCCTTTGTCATTCCATGCCGAATAAAAAACAATCGCATTTTTCTCCCTGACCTATTCTTTTAATACTATGCCAATCCCACCAATAATTCGTTCCATATGATCTGCCTTCTGTGCTGCCATACACATCGTTCGCCCGACGATTTCGCGATATTCACGATCCTCTCTTTTCAATGGAACAATTCCATATCCCACTTCATCACAGATCAAAATAATATCCGGATTCTTCTCTATTACCTGTTCTAAAAAAGTTTTCGGATTTACTGCTTGTTCTAATAATCGCCGAACTAGCAAATGGACATGATTGATTCCCTTATATTGACAACACTGTTCCATCCATTCTTTTTCTGTCTCATAATTATAAAAAATGGATTCATCCATAAACTGTTCTTTACTCATATCTTTCTTCTCACAGACATAACGTTGTTTTCCCTGAAAGCAACCACCAACATATAATTCCATTTTTCCCTCCAAACATTAGCTATACCTATCTCTATAAAGAAATTACAATTGCCGTAACCAATTCCGATAATGCTAAAAACCAGCCTGCCAAATCCCCAGTAATTCCACCAAACTCTTTTTCGGATTTCCATTTATAATAAAGAAATAATAAAATGTTACCCATTCCAATCCCAATCCATTTTTTCCAATCGACGAAAATTCCAACAAGAAAACTAATGATTAACCAGAGCATTAAAACGAAGCGGACTTTGTTTCGGTCTGCCGTTACTGCAAAAGAATATAGAGTTCCCGTTTTTTTCGCTGCTGGAAAAAAGACAAGTGCCAATCCGCTCAATGTTCTAGATAAAAGAAATCCAATCGCAAGCAACAATCCTTCTTTTATCGTATCCAACTCCGACAACACACCTACATAGACTAGATAATAACTAACTAGCATAATTCCAGCAAACGCCCCAATATGAACATCTTTTAAAATTGCCAATTTTTTCTCTTTTTCTTGATAAGAATGCAAGGCATCCATCGTATCCATATAGCCATCCATATGAATTCCGCCTGTCACAATAATCGGGATTACTGCCATAATACAGCTTTGCACTAATCTTCCATACCCAATTTTTTGGGAAACTTCCATATACAGCAATTCTAATCCTCCAATTACAGCCCCAATCAGCGGGAAAAAACAAAGTGCATATTTCATACTCTTTTCATTCCATTCTACTCTTGGCATTGGTATTTTGGAATACATTGCAAATGCAACAATACATGCTCGTAACATTACGTCCTCCTTTTTCAAACGGATATTCGCAATCCGCTTCGCTGCTCTCCTCACTGCTTATTGCTCTTCGCAATGGAAGACTTTCTTGATTTGGTTAAATACACAGGAATCGAGTAAACAACTTCCACCACTTCATCTGCCATTTGCATGAGAGCTTGATTCACTGCCCCAAGTAAAGAAATATAATCCATGGTTTCTGGGTCATACAATATTCCATCTGAAAATACTTCGTTTGTAACAATAATAAGATGTTTGCTTGCATCTGCCAATTGTTTTATTTGCTGAATTATGTAATTTTCCAATTCTAGTCGATTTCGCTTCTGCATATCTTGAAACATCTCATTTGCCACTAAATTAGACATACATTCCAGCAATACAATCCCATTCTTAATCTGCTCTGCACATATGCCTATATTTTGATAACATTCAATTGTGCAAAACCCCTTTCCTTCTCGCTGTGCCCGATGTTTTTGTACTCGTTTTCTGCCTTCTTCTCCATATGGCTGCATCGTTGCAATATAAAAGCAGGCATCCCCCGCTTTTTTATATTTCATTGCATAATCCTCTGCATAGATGGACTTTCCGCTTCCGCTGCCCCCTGTAATAACCGTTATCATTGTTTCTTCGTATCCTTTTCATAATTTTGATACGCAGTAATCTGTGTTTGCTCAAACGTGGCGTTTTCTCGATAAACTTCCAGTGCCATATCCAACATAGGAAATAGTAACACTGCTCCTGTTCCTTCCCCAAGTGCCAAGTTTCCATATAAAATCGGATTTAAGCCCATTTCTTCCATAACAGCCTGCTGCGCTTGCTCTTTACTGCTATGAGATGCAATCATTGCATTCACAGCATGAGGACAAAGCCGATATGCAGTTAATGCTGCTGCTGCTGAAATCACCCCATCTATTATAATTGGAATCTGTTCGATTGCTCCTGCCAAAAATACTCCTGTCAGTGCAGCAATATCCAATCCGCCCACTTCACATAATACTTGAAATGCCGTTTCTCCGTCTTTAATTTTTCTATTTGTCAGACCATAGTTTTGCAGAGCCTGTACAATTACTTTTTTCTTCCTTTCCAGCCCATCCTGTGATAATCCAGCACCCTTTCCAGTCAATTGTTCTGGATTGATTCCTAAATAAGCACTAATTAATGCACTGCTTGTCGTAGTATTTCCGATGCCCATCTCGCCCGTTGCAATGATCTGATACCCCTCTTTTTTGCATTGTCTCACTGCCTCCATTCCTATTTTCACAGCTTCCAGTGCTTCTTTTTCTGTCATCGCAGGCTCTTTTAAAAAATTCTTAGTACCTTTTCTTATTTTGTAATTCAAAATTCGATCCGA
This sequence comes from Clostridiales bacterium CHKCI001, assembly GCA_900045905.1. GTDB lineage: Bacteria > Bacillota > Clostridia > Lachnospirales > Lachnospiraceae > Fimimorpha. Next base: position 43,869 of record FCNS01000044.1, read on the forward strand.
ATTTATTGGATCTTTTACTCCAATATCAATTACTTTTACCTCTGCATTTGCTATCTTTGCCATTCGATTAATACTGGCCGTTCCATTTGCCATATTTCTAGCCACGATTGCCGTAACCGAACTATCGGTCTGTGTAACTCCCTCCTCCACAATTCCATTGTCTGCACAAAATACAAGCACACATTTCTTATCCAAATTTACATCAACATTTCCTGTCAACCCAGCTATTTTTTTAATGATCTCTTCTAAAATACCAAGTCCATCAATTGGCTTTGCAATCGCATCCCAACGCTCTTGTGCTTTCCAATACATCTCTGAATCAAATAAGTCTTGATTCCATTGCTCTAAATAGAAACGAATATTTTCGTCTTTCATTTTCCATTCACCTTTCTTTTTTGAAACTTTTGGGCTGCCTTGACAAAGGACATCGCAGCTTTCCGATTGCCATATAAATAGAGATGTGGAAATCCCGCATAAAGGGTATCGGTATGATAACTGCTCATCCATTCCCTTCCATTTCCAGGCTTTCTCACATAAAAATCACTGCCAGGGGCTTCACTATTCCAATAATGGAATTCATGTGCATATAAACAATCCCCTTTTTTTGCCAGCAGTCCATCTTTTTCTGCTCTCATTGTAATATATCCAAATCTTCCGAGCCGATCTCCAGAAAGCCCCTTTCCTTCATATAACGGAACCATTGGATAGAACTGATACTGTTCGTCTTCCAATTCTCTATGTAAATATAAAAATCCTCCACATTCTGCAATACAAGGCATACCATTTTGAATGGCATTCAAAATATCATTTCTTATTTTCTTATTCTCAGCAAGCTGTTTTGCATGGAGTTCTGGATATCCTCCTCCTAAATACAGTGCATCTGCATGTTTTGGAAGTTCTTGTGATTGAAGTGGACTAAAAAAGCAAACGTTACATCCAAGTTGTTCTAATAACTCAATATTTTCTGGATAGAAAAAGCAAAATGCCTCATCTCTTGCTACAGCAACTGTAACTGCCTCTGGATTTTCCTTACGAAATACTGTAATATCATTTAATTCTTCTTTTCTATCAAATGTTCCAGCCTCTGCTGCCAGCTTTAATAACTGTTCCCAATCCAATGTTTGTTCTAATTGATCCGAGAGTAAATCAAATTGACTTTGAAATGACGTAATTTCCTGAGCCGTCACAAGTCCTAGATGTCGGCTCGGCAATTGAATTTCCTTTAATTTAGGTACATATCCAATTGGAATAATGCCGAGATTGCGTGCCATTTCTGCCATACCTTTATAAACGTTCTTAGAAATGCGATTAAAAATAACTCCCATTATTTGCTTTGTTTTTTCCATCTCTTGAAATCCTTTTAAGACAGCCCCAATGGATCGGCTCATTCCTGCTCCATTTACAACTAGTATGACTGGAGTTTTGGTCCATTCTGCAATTTCTGCACTGCTTCCAGTTTCTGTAAATCCAATCCCATCAAAATATCCCATGACGCCTTCTATTACAGAAATATCTTCTTGCATTTCTCTTTTTTCCACTAAATATTGGATCGTATCTTTATCACAAAAAAAGCTATCCAAATTTCTTGTTGACACTCCCAAAATCCTAGAGTGGAACATCGGATCAATATAATCAGGTCCACATTTCCAAGCTCCAACTTTCAGTCCCCTACGCTTCAAACAATTTAGAATACCGCAAGTAATCATCGTTTTTCCACTTCCACTTCCAGTAGCAGCAATCATAATTCTATTTCCCATCTCTACTTCTTGCCTTTCTTTATCGATTGCTTTAAAATTAAGCATCCTTCACCAATACTAATCCACAGCACCATCTGCTGTTATAAGAAATACAGGATTAAGTGCAGTCATCATATGATATGTTCCTACCTGTTTTGCTCGTGCTGGAAACACCTGTACCAATTCCAGATTTTTAAATTCTAACTTTTTTAAAATCTCCAATGCTTGAAACACCGTCTCCAATGTAATTGCATTAATTACTAGATGGATGTTTGGATTTTTTTGTTGTAAAACAGTCAGAATTTTTTCCATATTTCCTCTCGTTCCTCCTAAAAATGCCACATCTGGCTTTGGAAGAAACTCAATTGCATCTGGCGCCATACCTTTCACTAGTTCCAAGTTTTCTAACTGAAATTTTTCTTTATTTTGCTCAATCAGTTGTTGTGCCTCTTCTTGACATTCCACTGCATAAACCCTCCCCTGAGAAGCTGCAATCGCCATCTCTACTGACACAGAACCAGTTCCCGCCCCGATATCATATACAATATCGGTCTTCCTTAATGACAGTTTTGACATAGTCACGGCTCTTATTTCACTCTTTGTAATGGGAACACTTCCTCGAATAAATAACTCATCTTCAATTCCAAATGAAGCTCGTCTCTTTTTCTCCCCATTTGCAATCAAAAAACAGCAAGCTAGTGGATTTGACTCAAATTGCTGCATTTCCTTCACTTTTGCTATCGTGATCCGCTCTTCTGGATAACTTAACTGTTCTCCGATGTAAATATCATAGTCTCCAAACCCATGTAGTGTTAACCTCTGACAGAGTAGATCAATCTTTCCAGCAGTCAATAAAAATACCTTATCATATTGAAACAGCGCTTCTTCTAAGCTTTCTTCCCTTCCATGAAGACTGAGAATTTTGGCATCTTCCCATGAAATTCCAACTTGAGCCGCCAAATACGATATCGAAGAAATGCCTGGATAAATCTTCACTTCCCATTCTTTTAAATGTAACAGCAGTTTTTTCGTTCCACTATAAAATCCAGTATCTCCTGACATTAAAATTACAATATTTTGTTTCTCTGTTATTCTAATAATTTCTTTAATTTCTTCTGGCTGATAACTAACCACTGTCGGTGCATAAGAAAACGGTTCGACAAGACGTTTGGCTCCAATGAAAAGCTCTGCTTGTTTAATCCGTTCATTGGCTTCCATAGTGAGCGTCTTCCAATTTCCCATCCCGACTCCAACAATTGCAATTCTTTTCATCCTCTCCTCCTAATTGCTTCATCAATTCTTTCAAAGAAATCCCGTCTTCTTTTTGAGGACGTTCAATTACAACTAATTTACATTCTGTTTTTTTTGCTGCGTCTCGTTTTTGTATAAATCCTCCTGCCATTCCTGACTCTTTTGTTACCAAATACTGAATCTGAAATTCTTCTATCATTGCTCGATTCATCTGCTCCGAAAACGGTCCCTGCATCCCAATTAAATGCCTTCCTGTCAATCCCTTTTCCTCCCATCTTGCAATCATAGATGACATAGGTAGAATTCTGGCATAAACACGTTGTGAAAAATCTGGAAGAATCTGAAACTCTTCCATTTCTTTACTACCAATCGTTAATAGTACATTACCCTTTTTATTTAAAAGCCAATTTGCTGCCTCTTTCGCTGATTTTACTAATATAGTATTATCGTCTTGCTCTATTCTCGTTTCTGTTCTTTTTAAACGCAAATATTGCAAATTCTGTTTTTTACAGGCGGTTTGAAGATTTTTGGTTACTTCCACTGCATAGGGATGCGTCGCATCGATAACTAATACAGGATTTTCTGTTTTTAATACTTGCTCCATCTCCTCTTCTGTTAAACGTCCTACTCGAATCCTTTGTTTCGTTTCTTCATCCAGTAAGTCTTTTCCATACTGTGTGGCTACAAATCCAATGACTTTTCTTTGCCGTTTGACTAAATATTCACATAATTGCCTGCCTTCTGTTGTTCCTGCAAAAACGGCAATCGTTCCTTCCTTATTCCACATGTGATCCATCATAGCAAATATCCTCTTGGAGTTACCATTCTTCCATCTATCATAACCGTTTGACTATTTCCAATGTATACAGTCGTGAACATATCTAATTGGGCTTCTTGTAGTTGTTCCAACGACAGAATGTTCTTTTCTTCTCCTTCTCTGCCAATATTTTTTACATAACCACATATCGTATCAGGACTTTGGTACTGTAATACAATCTTACATGCCTTTTTTAAATAATCAGCTCGTTTTTTACTAGATGGATTGTAAATACAAATAACAAAATCTCCCATTGCCGCATACATCAATCGTTTTTCAATCAGTTCCCATGGAGTAAGCAAGTCACTTAAACTAATCACTGCAAAATCATGTGACAATGGAGCCCCCAATACGGCTGCTCCGCTGCAAGCTGCTGTGACTCCTGGTATAATTTTTATTTCCAGATCTTCGCCCTTTGCTAACTCCAAAACTAGACTCGCCATTCCGTATACACCACTGTCACCACTGCATACAAGTGCGACTGTTTTGTTCTGTTTTGCCATTTCAATTGCCCAAATACAACGTTCTTTCTCTTTTCGCATTGGAGTAATAAAATATTCCTTATTCGGAAACATTGGTTTTAATAATTCCACATAGACCGTATATCCTGCAATTACATCGCTTTGTTCTATCGCCTGTCTGGCCTCCAATGTCATTCCAGTTTCTCCTCCTGCACCAAATCCGACTATAAATAACATCATCTCTCCCTTTCTTTTCCATTCTATTTTCTAACACTGAAGTATCTTCATGAAGAATTCACCTTGTGGCTTTCTCTTTAAAATGAAATGCGAATCGCTTCTTCATAAACAGCCATTGTCATCCCATCTTTCACCGTTTTTCCGATTCTCTTTTTTCCACAACCACTTCCTAAATAGGCAGCTCTTTCACATACATTTGATGTCCCTACCGTCTGTTTTACGAAATCGGATTCTGAAAAAGCTCCTTCCACTGCATTAAGTTGTTCCGAAGAATAGGTTAGAAATGGAATCTTCCATTTTCCCGATAATTCAATTAATCCTTTTTCTTGCTGTTTTCGATCAATTGAAACAATCTTATTTACCTGCTGTTTTTGGAAACCATGCTGCTTTAATTCTTGTTCCAAAAATAGTTCTATCTCTTCCAATGGCTTTCCTCTTTTACATCCAATACCAAGCACAAGATTTTTAGGAAGCAGACGACATTCCCATTGAAAATAAGGAGGGCTAATCTTGGATGCAATCACAACACCTGCTTCTATTTTAGAAGACTGCACCCCTTCTTTCTTTTCTATTTGTATTAATTCAGAAGGAAGTGTTCCTGCTATGTTATATTCACTGATCCATCCAATTGGCTCTTTGTCTAATATTCTACTCGATATCTCTTTAATCCTATGCCAATCCACAATCCAAAGCTTATTTTTCTTTGCAAACAAATCCACAGCAAAACATTGATTGCAATCGGTTGCGGTCGTAATTACTGGTATTGCTCCGATTTCTCGTGCTAACCGCTCACAATATGCATTCGCCCCGCCTAAATGCCCAGAAAGAATCGGAATTACAAATTTTCCTTTTTCATCCATAACTAAAATTGCAGGATCGCTTACTTTATCCGTTAAAAAAGGAGCAATACTTCGCACTGCAATACCTGCTGCTCCAATAAATAAAATGTTCTCTGCCTGTTTCCAAATTTTTTCTAATAATCGTTTTGTATGATCAAACGGAATTGCATCTTCCTCTACATATTTATACCATCCAAAAAGTAGATCGTTTAGCCCATCGATTTCGCTTTTTTTCTGCTGAATGCTCTTTCCAAGTGCAATTCCAGCTCTTGTAAATGCAATTATATAAAACATTCGTTTCATCCATTCTTTTTTTTCTTGGTTGCCTGCCGAAATTCGGTAGAAAATGAGGCATCATATAATTTTGATAACTCATAATCTCCATCCAAACAATCCCCCACTACTACTAATGCTGTTTTGGTAATATTATTTTGTTCTGCTGCTTCTGAAAGAAATTTTAAGGTTGTTCGTATTACTTTTTGTTCTGGCCAGCTCGCCTTATAAACCAATGCACATGGTGTTTCTTCTGTATAATATCCTTGCAGCAATTCTGCTCTTAATTCCTTTAGCAATCCAGTGCTTAAAAAAATAACCATTGTTGCTCCGTGGCTTGCCAACGCCCTCATCTCTTCCTTTTCTGGAACTGGAGTTCTTCCTGGCATTCTTGTAATAATTACTGTTTGAGAAACACCTGGAAGCGTATATTCTGTTTGTAACGCTGCCGCTGCTGCACAGAAACTACTCACCCCAGGGCAAACTTCATATGGAATTCCAAGCCGATCGAGTTCATCCATCTGTTCTTTAATTGCTCCATAAATACTAGGATCACCTGTATGAAGCCGAACGATTTGTTTTTGTTCTGAAACACTTCTTTTTAATACTGCAATTACTTCCTCCAATGTCATAACTGCACTATTATAAATTTCACAAGTTTTCTTGGTCTCCTTTAGAAGTTCTGGATTTACTAACGAGCCTGCATAAACAACAATATCTGCTTTTTGCAGTAATTTCAGCCCTCTCACCGTAATTAGATCCGTTGCCCCTGGACCCGCTCCTACAAAATGAACTATCTTATTTTGAATCATTTCTAAGTTTTCCTCCTAATTTTTAAAGCTAATATAAAACTTATAACCTCGCTTTACCTTCCAATCTCTTTTTCAATTGATCGGCATCCGTTGTTATTCCTAAGATTCCATGTTGATTTGAAAATACAATTGCCCCAATTTCTAATCCATCGAATGCCCGTCGTTTCAAATGGAATTCTATTTTCCTCATTAATTGTTCCATTGTTTGTTCTTTTTTTTGATACAGTTCTATTCGGTCAATTGCCTCTTCCGTTGTAATACAGCTTAAAATTTCTCGTGCCTGTTCTGCACTTCCTCCAGCCATTAAAAAACAGGAACACAGTATTTCCATCCTTGCATCTGCGCATCGAGAATGCGTATTCATAATCCCTGCCCCAAGCTTTACAAACTTTCCAATATGCCCAATCAATAAAAGGCTTCTTAATTGGAACTCATACGCCATATCAATCGTATCTCCAATAAAATTACTGCATTTAATACAATGTTCCAAATCAATATGAAGCGATTGCTTTATAAAATCACTCCCATAATTTCCAGGAGTAAGAATTAAATCTCTCTCACCCTGAGCTACTTTCATTTGAATTTGTGTATGAATCGTATCAATCAACGCAGTTTCACTCATAGGCTCTACAATTCCAGAAGTACCAAGTATGGAAATTCCTCCTTCAATGCCAAGTCTTGGATTAAACGTCTTTTTAGCAATCTCTTCTCCTTTTGGAACAGAAATAACAACGTTTAAACATCCTTCGTAGCCAAAACTCTTTGCTTCCTGATATACACTATCATAAATCATTTTTCGAGGAATCGGATTAATTGCAGCTTCTCCTATTTTCTGAGTTAATCCACGTTTTGTTACACGTCCGACTCCCTCTCCTCCGTCAATCATAATATCACATTTTTTTATGTTTGGGTATTCTTCTCTTTCCACAGTTGCATAAATCAGGATTCCATCCGTTATATCTGCATCATCTCCAGCATCCTTTCTAACTGCACATCGTACTTGGTTTTTCTTTCTGCAAATATCTTCTATGTTCAATAACAATATCATTCCCTTTGGCGTCAAAAGAGATATCTTTTCTACTCTTTCGCCTGATAACAACATTCTAGCCGCTGCTCCCGCAGCAGCCGCTGCACAAGAACCTGTTGTATATCCATATCTTAATTTTTTATTTGCTTTATAAGTATACTGTTCTAACATTGCGATTCCTTTTCTTTTATGTTATAGTAGGCAGGACAACCTCTTTATGAGGTATCAACAACGATATTTCTAATTGAATTATAATAAAAAAACAATCGAGAAACAAGAAAGGATTAATATTGACATATGAAAGGTACTTTATTTGGAACAGGAGTCGGTCCTGGAGATCCTGAACTTTTAACATTAAAAGCACTGCACACAATTCAAACAAGTCCCGTTATTGCGATTCCTTCCTCGAATAAAGATCGCTGCACGGCTTATCAAATTGCTCAAAAAGCAGTCCCTGAATTAGATACGAAAACCATTTTACCATTATCTATGCCAATGACAAAAGATCCTCGCATCTTAAAAAACAGTCATGAAGCAGCCGCACATTCCATTCAACAATTTCTGGATCAAGGACAAAATGTCTGCTTTCTTACCCTTGGTGATCCAACAATATACTCTACTTATATGTATATCCATCACATCATTTCTAAAAATGGATATCATACCGTGATTCTTAATGGGATTCCATCGTTCTGCGCAGCGGCTGCCGCATTTCAAATTAGCCTTGCGGAGCAGTCAGAACCAATTATGATTATACCAGGCTCTTACGAAACCGATGCTTTATTAAACATTCCTGGCACAAAAGTTTTAATGAAATCAGGAAAACAAATATCAAATGTAAAAAGCGCCCTTTTAAAACATAATTTTAGTATTTATATGGCTGAAAACTGCACCATGCAAAATGAGAAACGTTATTACTCATTGGAAGAAATCCCAGATGATTCTGGATATTATTCCCTTATTATTGCAAAGCCGAATTAAAGGTTTTCTTTTTTATTTCTAATGGCATCCAAAACATCCTTTGCCAATTGGATGCCTGTCTTTCTACTACTTTAATTCCATTGCTTCTTTTGCATGTAAGAAGAACAAATGACGAATTTCTTCTAATTCTCCCAATCCTTTCAACAAACATATTGTTTGGTATCCCATCTGTTCCAATCTACTTTTCCAAGAATCCGTCTGTCTGCTTGCCATATCATTTCTTGCATGATCTCCTGATACAATCATAAATGGCTGTAATATTATTGTATGATACTTATGTTCTCTTATCTCATGAATCGTTTCGTCAAAGATCGGACTTCCCTCTACTGTCGACACATAAACATTTTCGTATCCCATTTCTTGAAATGTTGCCTGTAAAATAGAATAACATTGATTCGCTTCATGTTCACTTCCATGTCCCATATAAACTACAGCCATATCACTTGTCCAATTCACGTTTCTGTTTGTTTCTTCTAATATCGCCTTTGCAGCAATTTCATAATCTTTTTTTTCATTTAATAACGGTTTTCCTACAAAGACTGTTTCAAACCATTTCCTTCTTTTTTGAATTTCAGAAAGCATTTTATCATATTCCATTCCAGCAATTACATGCGTTGGCTGTATTAAAACATCCTCAATTCCATCTTGATGCATTTGTTCTAAAGCAACTGCTACATTAGGAATTTGGATTTCTTCTTTTTTTTGAATGATTGATCGAACAATCTCCGATGTGAATGCTCGGTAGAATTTTCGATCACAGAACTGTTCTTTTAATTCCCTTTCAATCGCTTCTATTGTTTTCTCTCTTGTATCTGGATACGTTGTTCCAAAACTAACAACCAAAATTCCTCTTTTATTCACTGTGTTTCTCCTTCTCTCCAATTAAATACTGTTCCAATTCTTTCATTGTTGTAGGAATTTCTTTTTCTCTTGTTAAAATCCCATGCTGACATAATGATTGAAACAGTTTTACTACCGTAGGCTGTACCAAATTACAACTTTCTATTAATTCTTTTTGTACAAATAACTCTTTTGGTTTTCCCAGAGCCATCCGCTCTCCATTTTTAAAAATAATCACTTTATCTGCCCATTCATAAGCATAATCCATATCATGTGTGGAAACAAAAACCGTTATTCCTTTCTCTACCATTCGGTCAATAAAGCGTCTTACCAATTTCGTATGTCTGGGATCTAACGCAGAAGTTGGTTCATCCAATAAAATAACACTTGGACTCATAATCAAAACATCCGCAATTGCAACTTGCTTTTTTTGTCCTCCACTTAAACAATGTACTGGTTTCTTTTGGAATGGCATAATTTCTAGTTCTTCCATTATTTCTTTTACAGCCACATGTGCCTGTTCTTTTACCACACCCATATTCAAGATTCCAAAAGAAATTTCTTGATAAACGCTTGCTGAGAATAATTGGTTATCTGGTTCTTGAAATACAATTCCAACTTTGCTTCGATGCTGTAATAATCCCTTTCTATTATAAGCAATTGGCTTTCCGTCCAATAAGATTTCTCCCCTTGTAGGACGCAAAATTCCATTCATGCATAAAAACAATGTGGATTTTCCAGATCCATTTCCACCTAAAAATACTACTTTTTCTCCTTTTCGAACTGAAAAAGAAATATTTTTCAATGCTTCTGTACCATCTTCGTATTGATAAGAACAGTTTTGAACTGAAACAATTTCTTTCATACTATTTACTCCATTTATTTATTATAAGCCAATTATTATGGCTAATAAAATCATAAAACCAAAATATCCACCTAACATCCATTTTTCTTTGATGGAGACTTGCGGCATTTCTAATAAAACGTTAATCCTTCCATCATAACATCTAGCTTCCATCGCATCATAAACAGCTCTGGAGCGTTTCAAAGCTAATACAAATAAAATCGCCAACATTTGTGACCATGCAGACAGTAATGTACGATAATTCGTTTCTGATAAACGGCACTTTTGAGCTGTATGTATGGAACTAGCTGTATTTGCCAAAATAAAAATAAAGCGATAAATTAGTAAAATCAACTCTATTATCAATGATGGGCAACGAATTACCTTTAAAACTGTGAGAAGATCAATCACTGGTGTCGTTAATGATAAGAAATAAAGGCAAGAAATTGATGCAAATGCAGTCATAGCTAAATTACAAGAAGTTTTTATCCCCTCCTTACTTGCTGTCAAATAAATCGCTCCAATTGGAACGGCAAAGCCAGATAATGGCTCTTTTGAAATATTAATTAAAATTGTAATTGTACTAAGAATCACAAATAGGATTGGAACTACAATTAAATGTATCCACATATGAAGGGATGTTTTTACATAAGTTTTTAAAAGTAATCCCATTCCTATTAAGATAAAAGAGGAAAACAAAAGATTTCTCGTAAAAATGCAAAGCAAGAGAGTTCCCACTGCAAAAACTGTCTTTAAACAAGGATTTTTTTCTCTTAATTTGGACGAATATGCAATCTTATCCATCATTTTGTTCCCTCCTCATTCACCTAAATACTCAATGAAAAACTAATTTCTACTTGATTTGTTTTCACTTTTTCTCTTACGTTCTACTAAAACTCCAATTCCATACCCAAATACACCAGCTCCTAATGCTGCTTGGAGACAGAACAGAAGTGATTCGGTTTCTCCTCCTGGCGGTTCATAAATAGGACTTGTCCATGGTTCATATTCCTCTACTTCTAAAATCTCTGATATCACGTTACTTGCTGCATCATCTGAGCCAGAAAACTCGGAATCTTTATTTACAACTAACGCCGTTACCGCAATACATACACAAATAAGAAGACCAAAAATCACCATTCTAGCATTAAATTTCATACTATTTTCCCTCCTTTGCAACATCTATTTTTAAGTATCCAATATCCTCTAATTCTGACTTTGCATAATTTTCCAACGCTGCAATTACAAGAGCTGTTACAATTCCTTCAATGATCGCTAATGGAATCTGGGTTACTGCAAAAATACCTAAGAATTTCTGTGCCGACGCTACAATACCTCCTACTTCTGACGGATACGCTAATGCTAATTGAAACGAGGTAATACAATAAGTAAATAAATCTCCTAATGCTGCTGCTAAAAAAACACTCAGAACCTTTGGCAACTTCATCTTTTCTCCTAACTTATAAATTCCATAGGATAGAAAAGGCCCTGCAATTGCCATTGAAAACGTATTCGCTCCTAACGTTGTCAATCCACCATGTGCCAATAACAATGCTTGAAATAACAATACAATTACCCCTAAAATACTCATAATACTTAGTCCAAACAAAACTGCACCTAATCCAGTACCCGTAGGATGTGAACTGCTTCCAGTTACTAAAGATGGAATCTTCAAAGAGGATAATACAAACGTATAAGCTCCTGCCATTGCCAATATTAACAAAGCTCTTCTATGTTCTGAGACAATTTTTTTCATTTGAACAAATCCTGCCACTAAAAAAGGAATACATAATATCCCCCACGCAATACAATACTTCGGTGGTAAATATCCTTCCATAATATGCATTGCATTCACCACTGGAGTAATTCCAAACATTATCGCAATTACTAACATCGATGCAAATCTTCGTTTTTGTCTTACATTCATAACAAATCCCTCCTAATCTGTATAATAAAAAACGCCCTACACATACGGTGTAAAGGCGCAACAACAAAGCCGATAACTCTCGGCCCTTTATCACATCCTGCCATCGTCCGTAACAGTCTTGTGTACTTACAAAAAGGCAGGTCTTCTGACTTGGATGTCCACATAGTATTCTATCTTCCCATATATCCAATATACAGTGATTTTTTATCTTCATTTATTTTTTCAATTGAGTAAAAAATAAACAGCCGAACAGGATACTACTCTCTCCTCACAGCGGCGGGACCGTACAGGTTTTTCACCTGTTTCCCTATTCTCCTTAGCCAACATTCTCTATGTCCTAAGGCACCTTTTTGTATCTAATTGTCTTTTTAAGTTTAACATACCGACAAAACAATGTCAATTCTAACCAGTTACTTCTATTATTGATAGATATTAACTTTTACCAAAATAACAGAGAAATATTTGATAAATAATTCATTTCAATCCAACACTCAAAATAATTTAACTTTTGTATGTAATTCATCCTCTCCCTTTATTATCAAAATCATATTTCTGCCATAGAAAAAAGGACATCCTTTTGGATGCCCTACACTTGTCTATTCTTTGACTCTACTGCCTCAGATCGGACATTATGTGTCTGATTTTGGTTCTCTGGTTTGACTTTTTGTGTTATACTGTTGAATTTCTCGTTTGATTTCTTCTGATTTAGTTTTTCTTGCTCTGCTTTATTCATTCAATCACCTCTATAGTAGTATGGGTAAAAATCAAAAAATATATGCACAAGAAAAGCTTCTCTCATATTGATAGTCCAGATTTTATTTTTCATTAACATTCTAATTATATTGAGCATTTTTAATTTTCTCTATCTTCCAATACATTCCAAAACTCCTTATTGTTTTCATCTACTTTTTTATTTAATGATACTAACATTTCTTCTAAATCAGTTTTCTCTATAGAATCCTTTGCCTCAATTGCCTCTAGATAAGGAAGTAACTTAACAAGTTTTTTTTCTACTTCATCCTCATATCCATTCGTTTCTGCTAAGATCATTAAATCATTATATGCCCTTAACAATCTCAATAAATACTCCCAATCAACACCAAATGTATTTCCATAAGACAGTAGATTATCTACTGCAACGGCACATCTTCCTCCTGTATACGTAATATTATGTATCATTTCCGTCTCGTAAGTATTCCGTGCATGTGCTTTCACTTCTATAACACAATCAACAATATTTCTTTCTGCGTCATAGACAGGCACAATCATATAGATATTTATATCGTATCGCAGCTACTGAGCTGGCAACGAAAGCAAGTATTAAAATAATAGTTAATTTCTTCTTCATAATCTATATCACATAATTCTCCTTTCTGCAAGCCCTTGAATCATCTTCCTGTCTGCCCCGCCATTGCAATAAAGTCTCTCACACGGTATATGGATTCCAGTATCGGACGCTTTCGGCTATGAAGTCTGGTTACTTCTTTTTCCAGCTTGCTTTGTTGTTATCTTATGGTTATATTATACACGGTTTAAAGAGTATTGTTTATTGACATATCATCCAAATATACACTTAATAAAATGTATATTTTGTACATTGCAATCGGTTCATATTTGTGATACTATATAGTTATAATGGAAGAGGTATAGCTTATCAAGATTATCATAAAGAAGGGGATATTGTGGGAAAAATAATATACAATAATTTATTAGCAATGATGGAAAAAAAAGGATTAAGCACTTATCGTATACGAAAAGAAAAGATTATTTCTGAATCCACATTACAGAATATTAGAAGAAATAAAAGCATAACAACAGATGCCATAGCCAAACTTTGTGAAGCACTAGAGTGTCAACCTGGTGATATACTTGAATATGTGCCAGATAATATAGATGAGAAACTAGATAACTAAATTTTTTCTCTTCCCAAATAAGTCAATTACAAATATAAGGATTATAAACAATGGAATCAATTGCAAACAAAGTAACTTTATACGATCTTTTCAGTGTATGGCTATCTGGAATAATTGCTTTGGTATCAACGATATTCTTTATTGAAGATAACTTTGAAATATTTCTATTAGCAAATAACAATGAATTCCTTGATGTGTTCTTTTTCTTAATTATTTCATATACAATAGGATTAGCTCTACAAGAGATTGGCTCTATTTCTGATAGAAATATAACAAAAATAAAAACTAAAATAGATAGGGGCTTTTTATCACAAAAAAATAATGTCATCACAAATACTATAGAGTTTGACAATTATTATACCATAACAAAAGAAATATTGCATGAAAATCATATAGCTATAATTGATAATAAAGTTACTCCTGATATGATGCAATTTAGTTATCATTACTGTGTTGCACAATTACGGTTCCATAATGCAGATAACTCTTATCAACAAAAATGTTTTCTTTACGCAATGAGTAGAAGTCTGTATTTATTATACTTTTTTATATTTATGTGTTTATGTTTTACAGATTTTTATGGATTCATATACAAAAAGATATTACTAATATTTTTAATATATATTTTTTATCACAGATCTTATCGTTTTGCTAAAATAAAGATACTCACTGCATTTCAATCATATCCAATATTAAAAAACAATACCTAATACATAAATAGCAGCAGATTACCGCACATTGACAGTATAATATATTTAACTAGGCAGCCAGTAGGGCGAATATGCCATTCTGTTCTGAGTCTTGCAGAGGGAGGATGGTATTTTATGAGTACTTATGAAGAATTTATGATTATTATCAATGTCGCAATTCTTATTGTTGCAATTCTTACTTATACACATAAAAAATAGCGCCCTGGCTCTGGTAAAGTAAGGCGCTATTTTCATAGTAATTATTTCGCCAGAACGGATAGGCTTAATCTATCTTCTGGCTGTCTTGTTAAGTATATTATACCATATTATTAAAAAAAATCAATCGTTACAGATGTAAACACAAATAGAAAGTTACACTAATTTTCATTTCTCTTCTTATGAACTCTAAAATCTCACCATATGGTTTTTCCATGCACAAATAGTCTGTTCAGATACTTTAATCTGTGCTGCTATTTCCTTTTGTTTCAAATCGCCAGAAACCATAAGTTCTAGGCATTTTCTCTGTTTTGGTGTCAGCATCTTATGAACCCCCTTTCAGTTAAAGTTTATTAAAATATTTCAATGTGCTTTCATCATGTGATAGCAATCAAATTCAAATGATAATCTTATCTATACTTCATGTAATCCTTTATTTCCCATCGTTCTTAACAGATTTATATTTTGTAGTGCAACTTTTGGAACGTTCCGCACACTTTTTTGGAGCGTTTTGCACACACTACCTATCAAAAAACCTAGAAAATAAAAGACTTGCTGACGATTCGTGTTGTTTTGGAACATTTGTGTTTGTTTTGTAATATGACTTGCTGACTGCAATCTTTCATAAAAAATGAATGCTGGATGGAGGTCTTTTAGCTACCAAAACGGTACTCTTAGGTACGGGTTGACTATCTAACCGAACGAATTATTCTGCCAGTTCATCCTTTTAGAAACTCATGTCTATTGTAATAACAGGTTTTGACAGGTTTTAAAACTTAGTTTTTCTTAGTATTTCTACATTAAGTAATAAACCTTAACAAAAGATAACAAGGAAGTCCCAATTCGTGACTCCCTTTTGTATATCATCATTTATAATGGCTTTCTCTTATTCTATCTCCTCTAATACTTTTAAAAAGTAACTAATTAGCACTTGGCAAAATTCACTTTCCTGATAGTGTTCATAGATTTGCTTTCCTTCATGCAAAATACATTCCCAATTACCTTCTTTTACTTTTCTGGCAGCAGCCTTATACCAAGCAAATACATCAAATAAAATTGCTTCATACTGTTCTGCTCCCATAAATCGGAAAAGAATAAGCTGCAAATCTGAAACTGGAGTTTTCTGGAGTTCTTTATGAATGATATAAGCCTGATTAAATGCTTTTACAATCTCTTCATGTTTCATCCATTCCCGTCCATTTCCTTAAAATCCCTGATATCAGACTATGAAGGTATTCTAACATCCCCTCTGGTAAATCCTTTCGCTGTAACATTTTATGGATTTGCTCTATGTATTGTTCTTGATTCATGTTCTTTTCTCTCTCCTATTTCCTATAATAACTTTTAGCCAAAATTGTCCGAAACTTAGACAGAGTCACAGATGCGTACCCTACTCTTTCTTTAAGATCATCTGATTCCATAACAGCAATCTCTCACTGTTCGTTTATGAAATCTGAATTTTTCATGTTATGTTTTTCTCCTTATTATTCTATTTCTGGTGCTTCCCTCGTGGTTCGATCTATATTGGATATCAATTTGGATTCACTCAAGTTTACCTCCATTCAATGCACAGATATAACCACATAGAAAGGCATCTTCTGCACCTTGTTGCCAATCTGTCTCTGTCCCCTCCCTGTAAAGACCAAATCCAATATCAAACAACATCCTTATTAATTCTCTATTTTTTCTTATATGACGCCTAACATCTGTCGTTTCAGCTATTTCCAAAATATGATCTGCACGTTTCTTTAACTTAGCCTTTTTGCACTCGTCTCTCCATTTTAACCACATATCAAGTAATAGACGAGTTGATTTCTCTCCCGCAAGCTCAGAAAATCTATCAAATAGCTTTTCTGTTTTACTATTTAAATAATTCTATTTCATAATTTCATTAACTGTTGTTACAATATCATCTATATGACTCAACGTCTGATTTACAAATATAGTTTCTTTTCCATGTGGACATAACACAAACTCACTTTTTGCTATCCGATACTTGCTGTACAATAAATATTCTTCCATAATATCAAGATCGCTATCATTTACTAATTCAATTCTAGGAATTTCCATTGATACGATTGTTTCCATAAAATTTACTTTTCCTTCTTTTTCTATGATCCGACCATTACCTAATATACTGAACTGAGTAACGATCTGTTATTGAGTTACCCTATTAAATATTAATGGTGATTTAGCTGCACAGTTCCTTTTTTATAAAAACAGCCGCAAAATCTTCTCACCTTATACACAGAAAAACGGCAAGTTTACGGCATTTTTATTAATTGTAGTCACCCAAATATTATTTTCACTATCTATTACAAGAAAAAATATCTAAGGGATTATTTAAGGGATGGTTAAGGGATATATGTTTCCCCTAATTTTTCCTTGTAAAATGGAACTTTTTTAGCTCTAAGGGAAAAAGGGAAACTTTTTTCAAATCCTTATATATTTTTTATTTTTATCTTTTTACTTTTATGGTATAGAAAAACTATCCCTTATTTCCCTTAAATGCTATTTTTTCTCTTATTTAAAGGATTCTTTTTATTTGTAAAGTTTCCCTTTTTCGTCCCTTAACTATCCCTTAAGGGATTTTTCTCTAATTATAGTCACCCAAATATCATTTTCATCTGTTCTGACGTATAATCTTTTTTCTCTGTAATGTTTTTGAATCCTTCTTCCTTTTCCTTAATGTAACGGTAATAATAATTTCCGTAATACTTTGTAACTGGACAACCATTCTTTTCCATTCGATCTTTAATATTTCTCTTACTAACTGCTGTTAATGTATTTGCACTACACCATTTTATATAATCTTCCTCCAGTTTTGCTTTTGGAATCATATCCATTTTATTATCTGTAATAAGATAATTTTCTTTTAAATAATGATGTACCGTATCTAAAGTACTTCGATATTCTTCTCTCGCTTCATTACAAGCTTTTGATTTGGTAAGGCGAAAGTCATTTTTAATCAACCGCTGCACTCCCTCTAAACACCAGTTAAAGATTGCATCTAATTCCTTGGACATCTTGTTTAATAATGCGTTATCCCTTTGCTCTTTTGGAATTGTATGTTCGCATGGTATAATACAGAGGCGTTCAAATACATGTCCACCCTTATCATCTCGAAAACCAGGAAGATTATTACAAGCAATGATAATACCACCTCTAAAAATAAAAGAATATGGCTGTTTTCCTTTCGGTTCAATCTTAACTGGATCTCCTCCTGTTAATTGTTTAAAGATGGCACTGTCTTGAATTTCACTTCCTGTCTGGTCACCAATACTAATAAGACGCTTATCTGGTAATGATCCTAATGTGAATTTAGAGTTTTCATTCATTTGTTGGATTGGAATGTTAATGATCCGTTCGGTTCCAAGAAAAAGCCCTAAGAGATTAAGAAGTTGCGTCTTTCCAGAATTACCAAGCAGGGAAAATAAAACCAAAGCTAATTTCAAACGACTCATATCCGAATTAGATAAAACAGCTCCCATATACTCTTGAATGATTCGCATTTTTTCTTTATCAACGACTCCTTCTTTATCTCTGCATAAATCATTGATATAATGCTCAAAGATGGGTCTGTGGTTATTATCAGGATTGTAATTACAATTCAACTGAATGGTACTGTATACCTTTGGACTATGTGGTTCTAACTTTCCAGTCTTTAGATTGTATAATCCGTTTTAATCGCTTTAGAATGGTCTGATATTGATTTTAATAACCATTCTGTTAGCATTACAAAAAGTACAGGAATTGTAAAGAAAGAAATTATTACAAAACCCCCCAAAACAAAATCTTCTATCCGTGTTGTTGCTATCCCTGATGTTGTTTTTGAATTACTGAAAGAATACCGCAAAGAACAACTGAAATACCGATTATCTATTGGAAATCAATGGATTGGAGATAATTATATATTTATCCAATGGAATGGAAAACAAATGTACCCATCTACTCCTTATGCTGCTTTTAAGAAACTTATTAAGCGTTACAACAATACGGTTACTGACGAAACCCTAAAACTCCCAAATATTCCTTTACATGGACTCCGACATACTTCTGCTACTCTCCTTATTAGTCAAAATGTGGACGTTAAAACAGTTTCAGGAAGATTAGGGCATTCTCAAACGAGTACCACCATGGATATCTATGCTCATAGCTTGAAAAAAATGGATGAAGTAGCAGCAGAAACTTTAAATAATTTACTTTCTAAACAAGCATAAAATCTCAAAAATTTTTGGATAGTAGTCAAATAGTAGTCAAACACAAAAAAGGCATCTAAAATGATGCTTTTTTATTTTCCTTAAAACAGCAAAAAACCCTTGAATTTCAAGGGCTTTCTTATAGCGTGCGCGAGAAGATTCGAACTCCCGACCTTCTGATCCGTAGTCAGACGCTCTATCCAGCTGAGCTACGCGCACATAATATTTAATTTTCAATGCCGGCGACCGGAATCGAACCGGTACGGGAGTATAAGTCCCGCAGGATTTTAAGTCCTGTGCGTCTGCCAGTTCCGCCACGCCGGCATCAATGGGACCTACAGGGCTCGAACCTGTGACCCTCTGCTTGTAAGGCAGATGCTCTCCCAGCTGAGCTAAGATCCCATATGAAATTAATTAGACATCATATTTTGTCTAAACGACCCAGAAGGGACTCGAACCCTCGGCCTCCGCCGTGACAGGGCGGCGCTCTAACCAACTGAGCCACTGGGCCATATTTATTTGGATACCTTTATCGTTGGCAATGGACCTTCGGGGACTCGAACCCAGGACCGACCGGTTATGAGCCGGTTGCTCTAACCAACTGAGCTAAAGGTCCAAAAAGCCGATGATCGGACTCGAACCGATAACCTGCTGATTACAAATCAGCTGCTCTGCCAATTGAGCCACATCGGCATGACTAATAATTAGCCATTGGCCACTACTCTAATCTGAGTAGTAATGACTCCTACGGGAATCGAACCCGTGTTACCGCCGTGAAAGGGCGATGTCTTAACCGCTTGACCAAGGAGCCAATCTTAACAATATAGAAGATATCTTCTAAACTCCCCGAGTAGGACTCGAACCTACGACCCAACGGTTAACAGCCGTTTGCTCTACCGACTGAGCTATCGAGGAATATCGGTATATGATATACCTTCAAAACTACACACAAAACTTCTTCATCCTATTTCCTATCCTTCTAACCTTCGAGTTCTTTCGCTCCTTCTTGCTCCCAAACTCTTCCTCAGGTTATGCCCTCGACCGATTAGTAACAGTCAGCTCCATACATTACTGTACTTCCACCTCTGCCCTATCTACCTCGTCGTCTTCAAGGGGTCTTACTTCTTTCAAA
>FCNS01000045.1 GCA_900045905.1 Clostridiales bacterium CHKCI001
CTGCACCAAAGTCCCGTCTGCTAAGTGATACATTCTGTCCGATAGTTTCTTTTTCCTGTAATCATCTACCGTGTGGTCATACTGACTTGCTCGGTAATTGCTCGGTACTTCTATATATGTACCACCAGAAACCTTAAATTTCCATTCTACCGTAGTCTGAAATCTGGAAGGGCATCGGTTCTTTATGGATTTACCAAATCTCTTTTTCTTATTGCATTTGCCTTTACGATTAACGGTGGTTTCTTTTGCCCGTTTCATAAGCTTACCAGCGTTTTTCGGTTCTGTTACAAATGTATCGCCAAGGCTGCGCAAATGGTTCGCATCTTCTTTGATGGCTAATTGCCTATTTACAGCGTTGATACGGCATAATTCAGTATGTTTGGCTTTTATTTTTTTATAATGATTGGAATAATTCCAGTTTTTTCCCTTTCTTGATCGTACCATCGACATTATAATTTTGTCGGTTCGTTGCTCGTCTTGACCGATCCATAGCACGATAATAGATTCTTTCGAATCGTTCTGATTTCTGAATCCTATTACCACGTTCCGATAAGTTTTTAAGACCCACCTCGGTATCCGATGTGTATGCGACGGTTTGAGTTCCTATGTCTGCACCAATGATTCCTTTCCCAAACCGATGTCTTGGATGATTGAATTTATCATATTTCGGTTTTGCTTTCCCCTCAATCGTCAGATGTAAGTATATTCTATATTTTCCACGAATTACCTTTGGTACGAGCGTAGCATAACAAGGTCGGTACGTATCGATGCAATATGCTTTGTCTAATAATGTCTGAACAGCTTTCTTATCTATGATTTCCGATTCGGCTAAGTAAGAAAGAACTGCGTTAACTTCATCGTTTTGAAATCGATCCTTAACCTTAATTCCAAATGGTTTCCTGCCCAGTTTGAAATACAACTGATTATCCTTAACAGACAGTGGGATACCACGATCGATCTGCTTTGCTCTAATACAGGGTAATTCTCCATATTTTGAAAAGTGTAATTTTTTCCCATTCGCATAAACCCAAC
>FCNS01000046.1 GCA_900045905.1 Clostridiales bacterium CHKCI001
AACCTCCTTTGTTTTTAATCATGTGGCTGCCAATCCACTTTCATTATAACATTGGAGGTTTTTTTGTCACGCTAAACCTGCTTCTTCTCCCTGCATAGCAGGGAGTTTTTTCATGCTAAAGCTACAACAAAAACAAGCAATCCCACCACGAAATGCTCCGCATAGCTGAGGGATTGCTTGTTCTACATTCTAATATGCTATAAAAGGTTATGATAACCGATTTTTAAAATCTTCATATCCAAAGGCTCGGATTAGTTCCTGTGTTCCATCTCTCTTTTGCAGCACAATGGATGGAAGTGGCATTCCATTAAATGTATTGGTTTTTACCATTGTATATAATGCCATATCTTCAAATACAAGGATATCGCCTTCCTTTAATGGCTGATCAAACGAATAATCTCCTATCACATCTCCAGCCAGACAAGTTGGTCCAGCAAGGCGATAGGTGTACACTTTTTCTTCTGGAAGTCCGCTTTTTTGTAGTGGGGGACGATATGGCATTTCTAATACATCTGGCATATGACACGCTGCCGATGTATCTAAAATCGCAATGGAAATTCCATTTTTTACTACTTCCAATACTTCGGAAACTAAAAATCCTGCATTTAAGACAACGGCTTCTCCAGGTTCTAAATAAACTTCTAGGTGATAAGTCTCTTTTAGATGATGAATCACTCGAATCAAACGTTCCAGATCATACCCAGGACGTGTAATATGATGACCACCTCCAAGATTCAGCCATTTCTTTCCTTTCAAATAACGTCCAAATTTACGCTCTACTGCTTCTACCGTTTTTTCTAAATCATCGGAATCTTGTTCACAAAGTGTATGGAAATGGAATCCATCTAATATTGGAATAATGCTCTGATCCAGATTTTCCAGTGTCGTACCAAGTCGGGAGCCTGGAGCACATGGATCATAAATCGCATGTCCTTCTTGTGTGGAACATTCTGGATTTAAGCGAAGCCCAATGGATTTTTGTGCTTCTTTGGCCTGTTTTGCATATTTTTTTACTTGTGCAGGAGAATTAAAAACAATATGATCTGCATAATGGAGAATCTGCTCAAACTCATCGTTTCGATATGCTGGTGAAAACACATGAGTTTCTCCTCCAAAATATTCCTTTCCAAGCCTTGCTTCATAAAGCCCGCTGGCAGTGCTTCCTGCCAGATAGTTTCTCAAAAGTGGATAGACCGCATACATAGAAAAGGCTTTCTGGGCAAGCAGAATTTTGCAACCCGCTCGTTCACTTACTTCTTTTAAAATTTCTAAATTATGCACCAAACGTGCTTCATCCACAAGAAAATATGGCGTTTTCCATTTTTGCTGCATTCATTTCTTCCTCTCTTTTTTTAATCCACTAATACTGGATGGAAGTTTTCTCTCCAAGGAAGTCCCCATTGATTTAATGCATCCATAAATGGATCTGGATCAAATTCTTCCACATTGTGAACACCTGGTTTATTCCATTTTCCAGTCATCACCATCATTGCTCCAATCATAGCTGGAACTCCAGTTGTATAGGCAACTGCCTGAGAGCCAACCTCTTTATAACATTCTTGATGATCGCAAATATTGTATAAATAATAAGTTTTTTCTTTTCCATCTTTTTTTCCTTGGAAAATACATCCAATATTCGTCTTACCCTTTGTACGAGGACCTAACGATGCTGGGTCTGGAAGTACCGCACGTAAAAACTGCAATGGAACGATTTCCTTTCCTTCATACATGATTGGTTCGATTGAGGTCATTCCTACATTCTCCAAGCATTTTAAATGAGTCAGATAGCTTTGTCCAAATGTCATAAAGAAACGAATTCGTTTGATTCCAGGAATATTTAACGCAAGGCTTTCGATTTCTTCATGATGCAGCAAATACATATCCTTTTCTCCAACCTCTTCAAAATTATAAACACGCTTAATTTCCATTGGCTTTGTCTCTACCCAATGTCCATCCTCCCAATAAGATCCATTCGCAGATACTTCACGGATATTGATTTCTGGATTAAAATTGGTTGCAAATGGGTAACCATGATCTCCGCCATTGCAGTCTAAAATATCAATATAATTGATCTCATCAAATTCATGTTTTAATGCATAAGCAGAAAATACTCCTGTTACTCCTGGGTCAAATCCACTTCCAAGTACTGCGGTAATTCCTGCTTTTTCAAAGCGTTCCCGATATGCCCACTGCCAGCTATATTCAAACTTTGCCGTATCCTCTGGCTCATAATTCGCTGTATCGACATAATGGGTCTTGGTTGCCAGACATGCATCCATAATTGTCAAATCCTGATATGGAAGTGCTAAGTTTAACACAACATCTGGTTTTTCCTGCTCAATTAAAGCAACCAGTTCGTCCACTTTATTGGCATCTACCTGGGCTGTTTTTATCTTTGTTTTCGTTGTAGATTCCAATTTTTCTTTTAATGCATCGCACTTGGATTTTGTTCTACTTGCAATACAAATTTCTTCAAATACCTCACTGTTTTGACAGCACTTATGAATTGCTACCGAAGCAACACCGCCACATCCAATAATTAATGCTTTTCCCATATCCATCATGCTCCTTTTCTTATTTTATTTTTTTATCAGTTCTTTATTGAAATGCTAACAACATTTCTCTTACAATTTTACATGCCACTGCTGTGGAAATTCCACTTGGGTCATAATGTGGGCTTAATTCATTGACATCGCAGCCTACGATATTAGCATTTCTACATACAAGAAGGACAGCCCTTCTTAATTGTTCAAAACTAACTCCACCTGGCTCTGGCGTTCCTGTTCCAGGAAATACAGACGGATCTAACACATCCAGATCCAGTGTAAAATAAACAGGCTTTCCTTTCAACTGTTCTAATACAGCTTCTAATCCTTCAAAATCAAATTTTCTTGTTATGACATGCTCGTTTCCCCATCGAAATTCTTCACGATCTCCAGAGCGAATTCCAAACTGAAAGATTCGTCCATCTCCAATCAATTCCCAGCAGCGCCTTAGTACACAGGCATGGGAAAGCTTCACATTAAGATATTCTTCTCTTAAATCTGCATGTGCATCAAAATGAATGATTGAAACTTCTGGATAATGCTTTGCAATTGCCCGAAATGCTCCCAACGTAACGAGATGTTCTCCGCCTAATAAAAATGGACGCTTTCCATCCAATAAAATTTGTTCCGCGCGTTCCTGTATCGCATCTAATGCCTGTCTCGTATCCCCGAAACATAATTCCAAATCTCCGCTGTCCATAACCGCTCCGTCATATAGATCTTTATCCTGATATGGGCTATAACTCTCAATTCCATAGGATTCTCTTCGGATTGCGCTGCTTCCAAACCGAGTACCTGGCCGATAGGAAGTTGTAGAATCAAATGGTGCCCCAAATAATACTGTCTCTGCTTCACTATAATCAGCTTCACAGCCCATAAATGTTTCAATATTTTTATTCAACATCTTTTAAAAGCTCCTCTACGTAAGAAGGCAAATAAAATGCCCCTTTGTGTAATGTCGTTGTATAATACTTACAGTGCAATGCTCTTAAATTCCAACGTGCTTCCTGCAAATCTTTTAATGGATGATATTTCTTGGATGCAAAGCCAAACAACCAATGCCCAGACGGATAGGTTGGAATATGAGCCTGATAAATTCGGCTAATCGGAAAGGATTGTACAATTTGTTTATGTGCCTTTTGGCATGCAGCGGCATCTTCCTCATAAAATGGGCTTTCATGCTGATTAATCATAATCCCATCTTCATGCAGTGCTTTATAGCAATTACCATAAAACTCCTTTGTAAACAATCCTTCTCCAGGACCAAATGGATCGGTAGAGTCCACAATAATTAAATCATATTTATCTTCACAAGAACGAATAAACCGAAGTCCATCTTCATAATAAATCGAAACTCGTTCATCATCCAAGCGGCATGCTGTTTTTGGCAAATATTTTTTACAGACTTCTACTACTAATTCATCAATCTCTACCAGATCAATCTGTTCAATTTCTGGATAACGTACTAGTTCCCGAATTACTCCGCCATCTCCTGCACCAATTACAAGAACTCTCTTTACATTTGGGTGAACTGCCATTGGCACATGGGTAATCATCTCATGATAAATAAATTCATCTTTTTCTGTTAACATCATATATCCATCCAATGTTAGAAAACGCCCAAATTCTGGGGATTCAAATACGTCAATTCGCTGAAACTCACTTTTTCCGCTGTAAAGTTGTCGATCTACACGAATCGAAAATTTAACATTTGGTGTCTGCATTTCAGAAAACCATAACTGCATATTATTCTCCTTTCAATACGTTCAGCCGTTCAATTGCTGCATCTTCTGTACCAGTCATAGAACATCCCTTTGCTTTTGCATAGGCAATATATTCTAATATCTTTTTTGTAATTCTCTCTCCTGGTGCCAAAATTGGTATTCCTGGAGGATAACACATAACAAATTCACTACAAATTCGCCCCTCTGTTGCATCAATCGGAAGCGATTCTTTTTCTGCATAGAACGCTTCCTGCGGGGATACACAAACATCTGGCTCGATATATTCCTGTGTGAAAAGATTCGTTTTCGTTTTCCCAAATCGTCTTCTTACCTCAGATAATGCGCTGACAAGTCGTTCAATATCCATTGGCCTGTCTCCAATCGATATATAGGCTAAAATATTGCCTAAATCTCCAAATTCAATTTGAATTCCATACTCGTCCCGAAGCAAATCATAAACCTCAATCCCAGCCAAACCAATGTTCAATGTGTTAACAGACAGTTTTGTTATATCAAAATCATAGACACTATCCCCATTGCAGATTTCTTTTGAATAAGCATAGTATCCCCCAATCAGATTAATTTCTTTTCTGGCATATTCTGCTAGACGGATCACCTCTGCAAACGTTTCTTTTCCTCTTAATGCCAAATTTCTACGTGAAATATCCAGACTAGAAAGTAATAGATACGAAGCACTTGTTGTCTGTGTCAAGTTAATAATCTGTCTTACATAACCTTCCTGTATATTAGGACCAATTAAAAGCATCGAGCTCTGTGTTAAGCTTCCACCTGACTTATGCATGGATACTGCTGCCATGTCTGCCCCCGCTTTCATCGCAGAAACAGGAAGCCCATCTCCAAAATAAAAATGAGTTCCATGTGCTTCATCTGCAATACAGTACATTCCACTTTGATGTGCCAACTGTACAATTGCACGTAAGTCAGAACAAATTCCATAATAAGTCGGATTGTTTACAAGGATCGCTTTGGCATCTGGATTGTCTTGAATCGCTTTTTTAACAGAAGCCACGCTCATCCCAAGCGGAATTCCAAGATCGGCATCGGAATCTGGATTTACATAAACAGGAACTGCCCCACATAATACCATCGCTCCCATTACACTTCGGTGAACATTGCGCGGCAATATAATTTTTTCACCTCGTTTTGCAACTGTAAGGATCATACTTTGCACCGCTGATGTCGTTCCCCCAACCATTAAAAATGCATGTGCTGCCCTAAATGCCTCTGCTGCTAATTCTTCTGCCTCTCGGATAACGGAAACAGGATGACAGAGATTATCAAGTGGCTTCATAGAATTTACGTCCATATTGACACAGCGATCTCCCAACAACATCGCCAACTCTGGGTTCCCTTTTCCTCTTTTATGACCTGGCACGTCAAATGGAACAACTCGCATTTTCCGAAATTCCTGAAGTGCTTCATAAATCGGTGCCCGTTCTTGTGATTTCATTTCTCACCCTCCTGCATAAATATTTCTTCCGCTAAAGATTTCAATCATTTCCCGTCTAAGATTATTCATAATCTCCAATCGCTTTCGCGGAGGAAGTTCGTATACATCGGTATTAAACAAATAGTTTTGTAAGTTAATATCTTTTAACATCATTTTCGTATGATAAATATTCGCTTCATAAATATTAATATCTACTGCATCATATTCTCTCAGAATCGATGGGCTAATATAGTCTTGAATAGATGTTACCCTATGATCCATAAACAGTTTTTGTCCATTTAAATCTCTTGTAAAACCTCTAACCTTGTAATCCATAGTAATAATATCCGAATCAAAGGAACCAATCAAATAGTCTAATGTAGATAATGGCGTAATTTGACCACAGGTGGCCACATCAATATCAACTCGAAATGTGGCAAGACAGGTTTCGGGATGATACTCTGGATAAGTATGCACGGTAACATGACTCTTATCTAAATGAGCGAGCTGCGTCTCTCCTGCTGGAACCATCGTTTCTTCTGCAATTAATATTGTCACAGAAGCTCCTTGCGGTTCATAATCCTGCCGTGCAATATTCAGCACCTGAGCACCAATCATATCGGTTAATGTTGTCAATATATTCGTTAAACGCTCCGAATTGTACTGTTCATCAATATAAGCAATATAATCTTTTTGTTCTCGTGCTGTCTTTGCATAACAGACATCATAAATATTAAAGCTCAGTGATTTTGTCAGATTATTGAAACCATATAATTTTAATTTCTCTCCCAATTCTCCAACCTCTCTTTTCCCAGTTTCCTCACCACATAATTCTAAGGATATCTCCCAGTTTGTGCTTCATACATTTAAAGCGTGGAATCGTCCGTTCTATGGTAAAACATTCAAGATCTTTTTATGTGGCTTACGCTTTTGCGCAAATCGAGTGGGCTGACTCCTACTCGATTACTGCGATGCAGTACAGCTCACATCACAGATGCTCGCTGTACTTGCCTGGCAAATGGTGCAAGCACTACGGCCGCTTGTTAGGCTTATCGCACAAAAAAAAAGCAAGTGTGCGATTGCGCATCACTTGTTTTACTAGTCTCTACTTCCGTTATACCTCTTTCATCAAACGAACGATTCTTAAGAGGAATTGTATCCGTTATTCTCATCACGTAGAAATTCAGAGTCTATATAGCAAATATCTCACTTTTACTACTCTTATTGACTGTTTCACAAGTTGATATACGCAATATGCGCATCGGTTATAAAGTAACCAACTTATAAAATTTGAGTTCTGCATTAAAAAAGTTCTATCAAAACTTATTATAATACCTCAATCAATAAGGCAACTTACAGTTGCCAAGGCGGCTAATTTGGCTTAATGCCTAATTAACAATATTTGCATGGAAACTCTGATAAACTTCCATCACATATTTTGATACACTGACCTTTTGCAGACTGCTATTTTGTACTACAAAAAATCACGTTATCCTACCTCTCACTTTACTCTATTTCCTTAATTTTGTCAATTAGATTTTTTAATCAAATATCAAGTAAATTCTTACTTCTTTCCTGTCCTCTTATAAATAATCTATTTTATTAAAATTTACTTCTCTTATAAACGGTGCATAGGATAAACTCTTATGCACCGCTAATTACTTTCTATATAGAATTTTTTATGTAGTTTTACTTTTTCTTAAAGTTTTGCATTTCTTCATAAGAAGCCGTCAATGTACTTTCTTCTGGTTCTTCTTTCGGTCCTGCAAATGCCAGTTTTAATAAGATTGGTGCTACAATCGTGGTAACTACTACTACAATAATAATTGGCCCCATTAAACTCGTGGACATCAATCCCATCACATTACCTTTACTCGCTACAATTAAAGCAACCTCACCTCTGGATACCATTCCAACACCAACTTGAAGGCTTTCTTTTCCACTATATCTGCAAAGTTTTGCTCCCAAACCACATCCAATTATTTTAGTTATAATTGCAACAATCGTCAGCGTAATAGAAAATAATATAATTGCCATTGTCATATTCGGAAGCTCTACCTTTAGCCCAATACTTGCAAAGAAAATCGGGGATAAAAACATATAGGACAACGTATCAAATCTTCGGATGATATATTTACTATGTGGTGTGTTTGCAATCATCAAACCAGCAATATACGCACCTGTAATATCTGCTACACCGAAAAAAGTCTCTGCACAATAAGCAACAATCAAACAAAATACAAATGCTACAATGACAAATCGCCGCATATCTTTTTCATAGGCAGCCGTCCAACGCTTAAAGATAATATAAAACAATAGACCGATACCTAATGCAAATACAAAGAAAGCTGCAATTTTCAGAAGTACAATTAAAATATTAACACTTGGATCTGCTACACTTGTGATAATTGTCAATGCTACAATACCAAGAATATCATCAATAATTGCAGCTCCTAAAATCGCATTACCAGCTCGCGTATTCAACTTGCCCATTTCTTTCAATGTTTCTACCGTAATACTTACCGACGTTGCGGTTAAAATAACACCCACAAACATATTTTGTAAGAAGATCGAACAATTTGCATTTGATTCAATTAATCCTGGACGGTTAAAGAAATATGCAACCAGAAAGCCTCCGAGCAGAGGAACAATAACACCAATAAGAGCAATCAAAGCAGACGCTTTTCCTGTTTTCTTTAACTCTTTAATATCTGTCTCTAATCCTGCACTAAACATTAAGACAATAACACCAATTTCTGATACCTGATCTAAGAAATCTGTTTCTTGTACGATACCAAAAACAGCTGGACCAATCAACAAACCAGCCAATAATGCACCTACTACTTGAGGCATCTGGAATTTCTTTGTAATAATACTTAATACTTTTGTAGATATCAGTATAACTGCAAGTGCCAATAAGTAACTGTAAGATTCCATTTTTACGTCCTTCTTTCTTTTATTGTATAGTAAATCTCCTTTATTCTCTGTTCTTTACTATACTTAACTTTTTAAGAAAAGTAAACGTTCAAACTCCCCAAAAATGTTTTCTATTTATTGCTCATTTTTTTAGATTTTCACTATACTGATTTTTATGCAAATTTACCCATTTCCTTCAGTAATTTTTCTGGAGTAATTGGTAATTCTCTCACTCTTACTTTTACAGCATTATACACTGCATGTGCAATTGCTGGAGAAGGAGTATTAATTACTACCTCTCCAATTGACTTTGCTCCAAATGGTCCAGTTGGCTCATAACTACTTTCTAATTCTACTCGTACTTTTCCAATATCTTGGCGGCATGGAATTTTGTATTGCATAAAGGAATTTGTTAGATTTTGTCCTTTTTGATTATAAATAACATCTTCGTATAATGCCATTCCAATTCCCTGAGCCAAGCCTCCTTCTGCCTGTACTCTTGCTAAATTCGGGTTTAATGGAGTTCCACAGTCTACCGCAGCCGCATAATCAATTAACTCAATCGCTCCTGTTTCAGTATCGACCTCTACTTCTGCCATTCCAACCATAAAAGGAGGAGGTGATGTCTTGGAATAATTCGACTCTGTTACTTGTAATGCATTATTCGTTGTATGCAGCGATTCATTCGCCAAATCTTTTAATGTAATCTTTTTATCTGGATTATGGAGTGATACCACATAGGCACCATCAAAATCTAATTCTTCTTCTGGAAGTTCTAAAAGTCGGGAACCTTCTTTTAAAATACGTTTCTTCAAGCTGTCACAAGCTTTTATTACTGCACCTCCAGTAATATAAGCTGTACTAGACGCATAAGAACCAGAATCATATGGCGAAACATCCGTATCCGAACCATATACTACAATATTATCTAAATCACAGCTTAAACAATCCGCTGCAATTTGTGCCAATGTCGTATCACAGCCAGTTCCCATATCAGCTGCACCAATTGTCATTGCATAAAATCCATCATCATTTACTTTTATCGTTACGGAACCAACATCCACATTAGAGATTCCAGAGCCCTGCATTGCCATTGCAACGCCAACACCTCTTACTTTTCCATTTCCCATATCACGACATGGGAATTTCTCGTCCCAATTCATCATCTTTTTTACTCGTGCCATACAGCGATCCAATGCAGAACTTTGCAGCAATTCATTATAGTAAGCTGGCATACGCTGTCCCTGCTGCACCATATTAATCTCACGCAAATAAACAGGGTCCATATTTAATTTATCTGCAAGTTCATTTACTGCTGACTCTAACGCAAAAATTCCCTGCGTGGCTCCATAGCCGCGGTAAGCTCCTGCTGACATCATATTTGTATAAACTACATCATAATGGAACCGAAACGCCTCTGTTTTTCCATAGAGAGGGATGGATTTATGTCCAGATAATCCAACCGTAGTCGGACCATGCTCTCCATATGCCCCTGTATTGGACAGCGTATACAAATCAATCGCCCGAATTTTTCCATCTTTATTGGCACCAATTCGAACCGTTATTTCCATCTCATGCCTTGGAGAAGATGCAATTTGTGATTCATAACGACTAAATATAATTTTTGCTGGCTTTTTCGTTTTCATTGTAACAATCGCTGGATAAACTTCTGAGACAGCTGTTTGTTTTGCTCCAAATCCACCGCCAATACGTGGCTTTACAACACGAATTTGAGATTTTGGAATTCCAAGTGCATTGGACAAAATACGGCGTACATGGAACGTAATTTGGGTAGAACTGATTACATTTAATCGCTGGTACGTATCCAAATAGGTATAAGTACGGAACGTCTCCATCATCGCTTGCTGATTTGCCTTTGTATGATACGTCTCCTCTACCACTACATCGCAATCCGCCAAAACCGCTTCGATATCTCCTTCGATCTGATCGCCACTTGCACAGAGGTTTCTTTGATTATCCGCTCCAACTGGACAGTTTGCAATCCAATTTTCTTCAGGGTGAATTAAAATTTCATTATCTTTTGCTTTTCTCAAATCTAAAATCGGTTCTAATACATCATATTCTACTTTAATCACCTTCATTGCACGATCTACTGCTTCTTCTGTCTGACCTGCAACAATTGCAACTGGATCTCCAACGAATCGAAGATGGGGATCTAAAATAAGACGATCATATGGACTTGGTTCTGGATAAGTCTGTCCTGCCAATGTAAAACGGTTTTGCGGTACATCTTTATAAGTTAAAATACATTCAATTCCAGGCACTTTCATAGCGATATCTGTTTTAATCGAGCGGATCCATGCATGTGCATAAGGACTTCTCAATAACTTTACAATCAAGCATTCCTTCGGAGCAATATCGTCCATAAAAACAGGTTGTCCTGTCACAAGTGCCATTGCATCTTTTTTCCTAACTGGTTGATTTACATAGGTCATACTGCACGTTCTCCCTTCTTATATGCTAAAAATGCTTTAATTGCCCGAAGCTGCGACATATATCCTGAACAGCGGCATAAATTACCCGACAAATACTCCAAAATTTCTTCCTCTGTCGGATCATTTAATTCTCGCACCATTGCCAATACATTCATAATAAATCCTGGGCTGCAAAATCCACATTGTTCGCCTCCTTCGTCTGCCAGAAATCCACCAAATTCAGCAGCTTCTTCTTGAAGGCCTTCCAATGTTGTAACATGTCTTCCTTCTACACGAGCAGCAGGAATCGTACAAGATAAGACTGGCTTTCCATCTAACCATACCGTACAAAGTCCACAATTCGATGTTTCACAACCACATTTTACACTATAACATCCTTTTTGTCTTACATAATCTAATAGCATCATTCCTGGTTCGATTTCATCCTGCATCTTTTTTCCATTTAGCCAAACATTCAGCTTCATCGCCCATTCCTCCTTTGTGCCATAATACGGCAAGCTCGTTTTATCAATACTTTTGCAATATATTCCCGATACTCTGCACTTGCCCGCATATTCGACTGAAAACGAAGCGTTTTTGCTACCATTTCTGCAAACTGTTCACACTCTTTTTCATTTGCATAATCTTGAATCAACTGCGTTTCATCCACAACTGCCTTGGCTCTCATTGGTCTTGCTCCAACACAAGCAGTCATCCGTCCATTTTTCCATGCTACGGCACAGGCTAAAACAGGAAAATCCGTTGCAGAATTTCGTTGAGATAAATATACCATTTCACATGGTTCTTTTTTTATAATAATATGGGTTAAAATCTCTCTATTTTTTGGCTGACAGACAAACTCTGATAACGGAATCTTTCCCGAAGGATAAAGCTCCACTTCCGTATTAAGTGCCAGAAAACAGGTTAACACATCGGAAAAGCCAAATCTTCCGAAAATACTGCCTCCTACTGTTGCACAGTTTCGGAACTGTACTCCTACAATATGTCTGACACATTCTCTTACTGCCCCCTGTGTCATTTGATTCAATCCCTCATGACATTCTAACTGTCTCAGGCTAACCATTGCTCCAATTACAAAACAATCTTCCTTTTCTTCGATTTGATCCAGCGCCAATGCAGATAAGTCAATTGCAGTTCCAATTGGATTTTTGGTCATCTTTATCCAGCCACATCCACCCAATATTCTAGAAGAAGATTTTTTATTTAACTCATACGCTTCCTCTATCGTTGTTGGCATTACATAATTCTTAATTTTCAACACGATGAACCTCCATAATTTTATGATGATGGACACCTTCCTACCAAGATTCTACGCGATCCCATAGAAACATCCTATCTTATTCTTATCATAAAACGACAATAACTGCAAGCAATAAATATAAATGAGTAAAGATGATTACAAGTTATTTCAACTTAACCATTTTCTATACATTAATCATTGCCTCTATCTGCCAATTACTTGTAGCTTGTATCGTAAAAATAATTTATACCAAAATAATATAAGTTTTG
This sequence comes from Clostridiales bacterium CHKCI001, assembly GCA_900045905.1. GTDB lineage: Bacteria > Bacillota > Clostridia > Lachnospirales > Lachnospiraceae > Fimimorpha. The sequence goes on from FCNS01000046.1 coordinate 12,602, forward strand.
TTATATAGCTATGAGCATAATAAATCCACCAGATATTGTTTTTTATCTGGTGGACTTGCTTACTTATAAATGCGATGATATAAAATTGCTTCCAACACTCCGCCAGCAATGCATCTAGCTTTATCCGAGATTGTAAAGCAGTTTTCTTTTTCCGATTCTCTCGGATCGATATCTGCTATTTTAAATCCTTTTGTAACTGGATAGCCATCTCGGATTAATCCTCTTAGAATTCCAGAAATACTTGCTCGAACTTCTATCCACTCACCGGAAGAATGAATGACTGCAATGACTTGATCTTTTTGAACAAAATCGCTAATCTTAGTGCGATGAAATAACTCGCCTGCAACAGGAGCATGAATAACACGTTCTTTTCCATATCCTCCAATTACTCCTGGAATTCCTGTATTCGCAGCAGCCATTCCCTGACTTATCACTCTTCCTAAGTTATGCCCACGTTTCGTTTCAATAACATAATCCACATCCACACCTGCACAAAATCCAGGTCCAAGTGCAATCGTACAGTCCGCCATACTGCGATTCGTCCCTAAGTTTTTTTTCGCTAGAATCGCATCTACGACAACGGACGGACGGTGTTCTTTTAAAATCTCAGCGTTTGGATCTACCATAATAGCTGGGCGTCCCTCATTCATTACCGAGCAGGCTTGTTCCCAGTCCTCTACCAATGTACAGGTCATATCTTCCACAGTTGCATTTTTCTCGTATACTGCTTCTGAAAATGCCACATACCTACGGATTGCAGATGGATGAGCAATTTCTGTAATTAATACTGGAAAGCCAGACTTGCAAAGTTTATAAATCGTTCCTGTCGCAAGATCGCCACCCCCACGCACTAAAATCCAATCTTTCATAATTTTTATGACTCCTATTCTTTATGGTTTGATAAGAGAATCGGCACTCATCATCGTCTGCACAATTTCATACATATTGGTCACTTTTCCTACTGCCAGTTTTTCAGCAATTCCATAGAAATTCAGACAAGTGCCACAGGTAATAATTTCTACTCCCTGCTGCTCCAGCCATTTTAAATCTTCCAGAGAATCCGAACCTTCACAGGAAATACTGGCTCCTCCATTGTAGAATAAAATCGTATCAGGCAAAACATCTTGTTGTGTTAATGCATAAATAAATCCCTTTAATAATGTCTTTCCAAGTGCTTCTTCTCCCACTCCCATTTGGTTTGAAGCAATCACAACAACCGTCTTCTTTTTTCTGGTTGGTATTGGCATTTCACAAGAGATCTCTAATTCTTCCTCTTGTGTCGAATCCGAATTTCCGACTGTAAAGACAGCTTCATATTCGCTGTCTCCATTCTTTTTCCACTGAAAACCTGCATTTTTTTGTGTCGCTAATTTTTGTAAATTTTGAACTGCAATCTCATTGTCAACTAAAACAACAACGTGATCGCCTTCCTTCGCCGATTCCAATGCTTTTTTTGCTTTAATAACAGGAATTGGACATTGCTCGCCTCTTGCATCTACCTTTATCATAGCTTTCTACCTTTCTTTTTATAAAATTTAATTTGGTTATTTTACAATAATTTTCTTTTGGGTTCTCTTATGAATTTTTCCAACAATATTACATGGAAGCTTCTGATTTTTTAGCTTTTCCAAGGCTTGCAGGGCATCTGCTTCTGGCATACTCACCAAAAGACCACCTGATGTCTGCGGATCAAACAAAATCTCTTCCATTGCAAATGGAACATTTTGAAATTCTACTTGATCACCGACATGGTTTCGGTTTCTCTGACCTGCTGCCGTAATATAAAACTCTTCTGCACAGCGAAATGCGTCTGAAATATATGGAATCGACTTCCATTCAATTTCTGCCATATAGTTATCTCCTAGCATTTCACAAAGATGTGCCAAAAATCCAAATCCCGTCACATCAGTACAACCATGTACTTGATAATTTCGTATGATTTCTGAAGCATATTTATTCAATGTTGTCATCGAAGTAATTGCCTGGTCCATCGCTTCTTTTGATACATCCCCTACCCTAGAGGCTGTTGTAATAATACCAACTCCAAGTGGTTTTGTTAAAAGTAATACATCTCCGTCTTTTACTGCATTATTTGCAAATACTTTATTTGGATGAATCGTTCCTGTTACAGAAAGCCCATATTTTACGTCCTGATCTGCAATCGAGTGTCCTCCTGCCAGCACACCCCCTGCTTCTGTTACCTTCTCACTTCCTCCCAGTAAGATTTGTCCAAGTATATTTAAGTCCATTTTTTCTGGAAAACAAACAATATTTAATGCAGTTTTCACATCTCCGCCCATTGCGTAAATATCACTCAACGCATTCGCAGCAGCAATCTGTCCAAACAAGTATGGATCTTCCACCATTGGAGGGAAAAAATCCAATGTCTGCACAATTGCCAAATCATCGGTTAACTGATAAACCGCCGCATCATCGGAACTTTCAAATCCAACTAACAATCTAGCATCCCTTTTTTTTGGAATCTTTTTTAATACATAATCCAATACACCTGGCCCTAACTTTGCCGTACATCCTCCACCTTTGCAAAATACAATTTTTTCTTCCATTTTATCGTCCTCTTACAAAAAACTTTCTTTTTTCTTTTTATATATTATCCAAAATTTTCTTTTTGAATGGTTCCATTTTTTCCAATTAATTCTCCTCTCAGATAGACATCCTGTACATCTCCATGCAGTTTCTATCTTTCAAACGGGGTGTAATCCATATTATAATGGTGAGTCTTAGCAGATATTACGTTCTCTTTTCCAAGCATTTCATTTGGAATCTTTGTGAAATCTTCTTTTCCAGCTTCTTTTTGTTCCATGCTTCATACGAATTTTGAATCATCTCCAATGGCTCATAATCTACCTTAACTAGTTTTTTGGCTGCTTCTACTGTTTCTCTTGTTTCCCCTACAACAAGACAAATCGCATCTCCCAGATAATGCATACAGAAACCACATTGAACTGCTCCTACTTTCCCAAATACATAAACAAACACTTCTCGTTCAACCCCTCTACTGTTAGAATCTTTTTTCCTTGAGATTTGGAATTTGGAAGTGTACATACTTTTTGTGCTTTTCCGTCCACTAACACATGACAGGTTCCACATGCACCCTCACTGCATCCATCTTTTACTGAATTTAGTTTTAACACATCCCGTAAATAACGAATTAATTTGATATCTTTTATTGGTATCGTATACCATTCACCATTAATTCAAACATATTTTCCCTCCTTATTTTATCAATTCTTTACTAAAAAAGCAACTGAATCCTGATAAAACAAACGTGGATCCAAATACAGCAAACAGGCATCCCTCGCCCATTCGAGGTATACCCGCCTTCCTTTCTCTGTCTGTGTCACAATGAGTCAAGCCTATATTGGATATGAGTTACAAAGTGCATTAAGAGAAATCAAAAATGGCTGTCTAAATTAACAGTATCACAATCTCAAAAATATATTGAGGAAGGTCAGTTTGCTCCTGGCTCTATGCGTTCAAAAGTACAAGCCACTGTAATTTTGCCTCTTCTAAACCAGGCCGCACTGTGCTAATCACACTACTAGAAAAAGCAAACGATAGTATCACAGGAAAAACAGGAACAATTATTCAGTTGACCCCAAAAGCAGAAAAAATGTTTCACTGCTACATAAAAAACAGGGAGAATATTTGTAATAATCTACAAACATTCTCCCTGTTTTTTTACCGTTTGCCCACTTTTTTCGGTTTTGGAATGACCAAATTTAACACAATTGCAATAATTGTCGCAAGCACAACTGCAGACTTACCAAATACTAAAGTAACCCAATCTGGGAACATTGCTAATGATTCTGGAGCAGATGTAACTCCCATACCTACAGCTACTGCTAATCCTACAATTGATGTATTTCGATAATTCATTTCTTCTGTTGTAATTAACTTAATTCCAGTCATTGTAATGGAAGCAAATACAGAAATCGTAGCACCTCCAAGTACACACTGAGGAATTGTAGTTAATATTCCTGAAAACTTTGGAATTAATCCTGCAACTAAAATCAGTACCGCAGCAATTGAAAACACAACTCGATTTACTACTTTAGTAGTAGCAACAATACCTACGTTCTGACTGTATGTAGCACATGGAAGTCCTCCTATAACGGAACTAACTAAACTGCTCAGACCACTTCCAATAATTCCTCCTGATAATTCATCATCCGTAGGTTCTCGATCTAAACCACCCATTGTTGTAGCAGAAAAATCTCCTACTGCCTGCACTGCATTTACAATAAATAAAATTACCATAGACACAATTGGAGATGGGTCAAATGCAATTCCAAAATGTAGTGGCTCTGGAATCTGAAACCAACCAGCAGATGCTACTTTTGCAAAATCTACCATACCAAAACCAAGTGCTACAATATATCCAACAATAATTCCAAATAAAATCGAAGCTAATTTAAAAATTCCTTTTCCAAAATGATTCAATGCGGTAACAACCACAAGCGTAATAATGGCTACAAGCCAATTCTGCCAATGTCCATATGTTTCAGAACCTGTTCCTCCAGCCATATAATTAACCGCTGTAGGGTACAAAGATAATCCAATTGTAAAAACAACGGTTCCTGCTACTAACGGCGGAAAGAGTCTGCGCAGCTTCTTTATGAAAATACCTACAATAATTACTGCAATACCACCACATATCTGTGCTCCCATAATGGTTGCAATACTAAATTCTTCCGCAATTGTTTGCAGCAATGCCAGATAAGAAAAACTAGCACCTAATATAACTGGTAACCCAGAACTAATTCGAAACCATTTTTTTCCAAGTGGATACAGCTGTATAATCGTTGCAATCCCAGCAATTAATAACGAAGATTGAATTAGTAATACCTTATCTCCTGAAGATAGATTTCCTGCATTTCCTGCAATAATGGCAGGGGTTACACACCCTACAATCATCGCTACTACATGCTGCAAGGCCAATGGAACAGCTTGTCCCATTGGAGGGGTTCCAGTCAACTCAAACACAGAACCTTGTGCTTTTGATTTTGTTTGTTTACTCATGAACGTTCATCCTCCACTTTTCTTATCTATCACGCTTTTTCAACAATGAGAAACATGATGGTAAAGATTTCTTTTCTATTATAGTATAAATATATAATTTTTTCAACAAAATTCCTTTTTTTCTTTATATTTTTAATTATTTTTATAACTTATATTCAATACTAATGCAATTTTAAAACTATTTTTCTAAACAAACAGTAAGTACGTCTTCTGATTACTTACAATGTTCTTCTACATACTGATTTGCAGCTGTTCGTATCTTCTCCATTTTCTTCTCTGTATCTGGATTAGAATAAGGAACCCGATCAATAATCTTATTAATATAATCTTTTTCCTTTATGTATTGGAAACTTGCTGGATAATTCAGATCAAAGATATAACCTAAATAAGATACCCACATGTCCATATGAGTTTTTCTTTCTGAGTTTAAAATTGGAATATGATTTAAAAATTTTTCATAAATTTCCTCTGTAATTGCTTCTGTTCCAAGTTCTTCCTCATCTACATCCACCATTGTAACCATACTGGACACATGTTTCACGCGGAAATTATCTAGTTTATCTGCATCACGGATGATTTTTGTATGCATATCCCCACGTTTTGGCATATCATCTGGCATCTTATATACCCCATGATATTTAATTGCCAGATAAATAATCTCATCTAGATGACGTTCCTCTAAAAACTGCTCTATCATATTTTCTTTAAATAAAATATCAACACTGCACTGTGCATGTGGCATTAGGCTATCATCAAAACTATGATAAATACGCAATTGTTCAAAACGTCCAATATCATGAAGTAGCCCAATTAACTCTGCCAATTTTGCATCTTCTTCTTCTAATTTCATTACCTGAGCAATATATTTACACGCAGATACTACGCCATAAGTATGTGCTATTTTTAGGCGTATCTTATTATCCGTTTTATCATATTGCTGTAAATAATTTTGAAACACTCCTTGTGCTTTCTTTAAATCAATCATTTTTACCTCCCATTCAGTTATCTTTATATTTTAATTATAACATCCAACATCTCAGCTTACAAGTAATATGATGACTAGACTAAAGTAAAATTTTACAATAAAAATCAAAAAAGTTGCTGGGAATTCCCAACAACTTTTTACTATGTATTTCTATTGATCAATTATTTTACTAAATATACATCTGCATAATACATACCACCTGCGGATGCTACTGCATGATTGGTTCCTGTATAAATATCAATACAGTTACTTCCAACACCAGTATCGGCTGCGATATAAATCTGTCCATTAATCATAACCTTAGAACCATAAGGAATCTGAGCTGGATTTACAGCGATTGACTGTCCTGGTGTTAAAGCCATTCCAGATGCACCAACTACAGTTGCTGCTCCAGTAGACCACTGTCCACAACAGATTGGACAAGAACAATAATGTGTGATTCGGAACTTTCCAAGATACTGTTGTTGAGCCGCCTGCTGTGCTGCTTGTTCTGCCGCTGCTTGAGCTGCTGCCTGGCGAGATGCTTCTTCTGCCGCTGCTTGGGCTGCTGCCTGGCGAGATGCTTCTTCTGCCGCTGCTTGAGCTGCTGCCTGGCGAGATGCTTCTTCTGCTGCTGCTTGAGCTGCTGCCTGGCGAGATGCTTCTTCTGCTGCTGCTTGAGCTGCTGCCTGGCGAGATGCTTCTTCTGCCGCTGCTTGAGCTGCTGCCTGACGAGATGCTTCTTCTGCCGCTGCTTGAGCTGCTGCCTGGCGAGATGCTTCTTCTGCTGCTGCTTGAGCTGCTGCCTGACGAGATGCTTCTTCTGCTGCTGCCTGGCGAGACGCTTCTTCTGCTGCCTGACGAGATGCCTCTTCTGCTGCTGCCTTTTGTGCCTCAGACTCTGCTAACCAGCTTTCTTCTGCTGCTTTACTTTCTGCTGCTTTTTTAGACTCCTCTTCTTTTGCTTTCTTAGATTCTGCTTCTTTTGATGCCTTCTCTTCTGCTTCTCTACTTTCTTTCTCTGCTTCAGCCTTTTCGGAAGTCCATTTTAATGTAACATGATTTAACCTTAAATAAGCGTTTCCATCATCTGTACTTACTTTAATCCAATTTTCGTTCTTTTCTTTTACATCATGGGAAGTTTCTTCCTTTAATGTAGTAACTACTTCAGAATTAATATCAGCCTCTTTGTATGCCTTCGTTTTATTTTCTTGAATTACTACTTTAAATTCTGCATCTTCTCCAACTTTTTTTGCTGCTTCATCACCAAAGATAAGATTTTGTGTTCTAACCCAACCCTTTACAGAACCAGATCTTACTCTTGTCCATTTCTCACCAACTTGGCTTACTGTTACAACTGTATCAGCGGTAATTTTTCCAATTACTACTTCATCTTCTTTATCTTCAACATCGGATTCGTAAACTTTAACGTATTTCTTTACCATATTTGTATCAATAATTGCTTTATCTTCAAAATACTCTTTCAATGCATCCTCTTCTGATTCTGAAGATTTTCCAGCACCTACTGTATTCTTTTCAGAAATAGCTATCTTTGCTTCGCTTTCTTCGATTGTTGTTTCATATGCAATTTCTGAGGAACCGGTAATATCACTGGCCGTATTTCCTGAGATTCCATTGGCGGAAATTGTTACAACTGCTGCTGCTGTTGCAACTAAGACCATGCTTCCAATGATATACTTCTTTCTCATAATATATATACCTCCATAGAATACTGTATTTTTTATCATGTATACAGTATTGTTACATTCTTATTTCTTTGTTACAAATTTGTTACGCATTTATAATATCAAATTTAACATCTGCTGTCAACCGAAACTTCCCCCAGATCCCCTATTTTGTTAATTTTACTCATTTATTTTTTTATATTTTTTGTTTCATTTTACTTTATATCTATTTTTTTACCTTATACTTTCATTTTTATGTATATTTTATATAATTGATTTTCTATGGAATTTTACGTTTTTTGTATTTAATTTTTTATTTTTTTACACATTTTCAAAATTTTTTATTTTTTTTAGGCTTGATTTTCCTACTTTTTGTAAAACATATAAGTACGAAAATTCAATATTTTCTTGAAAAATCGGGCTTCTCTTCTTCTCCATTAATTTTTAATTAAATATTACAAAATTATTACATCCTGTAATATTTACACCTAACTAAGACAGCAAAAATAAAGCTGTTCTGAAAACATTATTTAGAAACCAATTCAAATAATGTTTTCAAAACAGCACTTATTTATTTCTTGGATCATCCTCTTCTCTGTCTTGCTGCCTCAAATAACAATATGGAAGCAGCGACTGCCGCATTTAATGATTCGACCTGACCGCACATAGGAATTTTAATATAATCATCTGCCATATCTGCCAATTCCTTGCAAAGTCCTCTGGACTCATTTCCAATCATAAATCCAGATCCTCCTTTATAATCTACCTGATCATAGGAAGCTTCTCCTTCCAAATGCGCAGCATACAATTGAATTCCATGTGCTTTTACTTTTTTAATATCTTCTGATAAATGAGCACTATAATAAAATGGAACACGATATAAAGACCCCATTGTAGAACGAATTACCTTTGGATTATAAATATCTACGGTCTCCCGATTCATCAATACTCCTGAAATTCCTGCCGCTTCTCCTGCACGAAACATTGTTCCCAAATTTCCTGGATCTTGAATGGTATCTAAAACAAGCAGCAAAGGTTCTTTTGCATGCCATAAATCTTCTATTTTATATTCATACTGCCTAGCAATTGCTAGAATTCCCTGCGGAGTTTTTGTATCAGACAAATCCGCAAATACTGCATCTTTTACGATTTCATATGAAATTCCATGAAGCAATGATTCATTACTCTTTAAAAAACTTTCCGAGACAAACGTCTGCAATAAACGTTCTCTTGGAAGTTCTTGAAACATTTTAGGACCTTCTACTATAAAGACTTTATCCTTCCTTCTCTGTCTAGCTTTTTTTTGTAATTGTAGTACATATTTTTCTTTTTGATTCATCTGAGCTCCTTAAGTATTAAAAATATGTTATGGGGTGTCTATATAGATAAAAAGAAGCTGTTGCAAACAAATCGTAAGCATTGCAACAGCTTCTGCATTTACCCCATATATTTTTTACATAAAATATAATGATATTGGGATCAAAAAGTATTTTGCCCCATGATACTACGGATTTCTACACACTTCGTGTTCCCGAAATCCTAAATTCATACTTTTTCATGCGAACATGAAATGCATGACCTTTGTATCATATTATCTAGTTAAATATTTACTAACTGTGTATTGTTCTTCAGAAATATCCTTTTTCATTGCTAATGCTTCATTGATATCAAAATCTACATAATCTCCATTACGATAAGCAACAACACGATTTGACTTACCTTCACATAGCAATTCAACTGCCTTTGCTCCCATAATTGAAGCATATACTCTGTCTTTACAAGTTGGCGAACCACCTCTTTGTAAATGTCCTAATACAGTTGCACGAGTTTCAATACCAGTTGCAGCTTCTACTCTCTTTGCCATGCTGTTGGAATGTCCAATACCTTCTGCATTAATAATAATATGATGATCTTTTCCGCGCTTTCTATGTTCAATAATGCGGTTAATCATTGCTTGTTCATCACCGTCATAACGCTCCGGAAGTAAAATATCTTCCGCTCCACTTGCAATACCACACCATAATGCGATATATCCTGCGCTTCTTCCCATTACTTCAATAATACTACATCTTTCATGGGAAGCAGATGTATCACGGATCTTATCTATCGCTTCCATTGCTGTATTAACAGCAGTGTCAAAACCAATCGTGTAATCAGTACATGCGATATCCAAGTCAATCGTTCCTGGAAGACCGATTGTATTGATTCCCAAATTGGCTAACTTACCTGCTCCATTCCAGGAACCGTCTCCACCAATAACTACTAAACCGTCTATTCCATGCTTCCTACAAATCTCTGCGCCAAGCTGCTGTCCTTCTGGTGTACGGAACTCTTCGCATCTTGCCGTATAAAGAATCGTTCCACCGCGTTGTACAATATCAGATACACTCATTACATCCATATCGACAATTTCTTCTTTTAGTAATCCTGCGTAGCCTCGCTTAATTCCTTTTACTTTTAAGCCTTTCGCTAATGCGGTACGAACTACGGCACGAATTGCTGCGTTCATTCCTGGTGCATCTCCACCACTTGTTAGTACGCCAATTGTGTTTACTGCATTTGCCATGATGATTCCTCCCATGTGAATAATATTGCTTTTATTCTTATATTCTAATCCATTTCTTAAACATTTTCAATAGGCTTTTCTACTAGTTTGACATTTTTTTCACCAAATTTTTCCCCAATTATTTGCACAACTTGCTGTGTTGCACAAATATTACGGCTGGCAGGAAGTTTTTTATACTGTCTGCTGTTCTTTAAATAGATAAAAACAGGGTCATTCCCATCCAAGAGTTCTAACATATTTAACAAATCTTTTTCCTGTTTTTTATACTGTTCAAGATCCGTAAATTGAATCCATAACTCTTTCGGTAAATTCTCAAATGGAATTACATGTTCACAGATTAATTTTCCCTGAGCTTCATCTGCGGAAGAAACTCGTCCTTGCATAAACACCTTTTTGTCCTCATTCAAAAGCATTTTATATTTTTCATAAACTTTCGGGAATACAAGCACTTCCACAGTTCCCACCAAATCTTCCAATGTTACAAATGCCATAATTTGATTCGTCTTTGTTATCTTAACCGTTTTTCCAGTAATCATACCTCCAATCGTTACTTGACTTCCATCTCTTGCTTTTGTCTGTCCAGTTTCTTCTTCTACAACAAAATCTGCCGTGGTCGCTGTAATGTTTTTCTTTAACAACATTTCATCTTCTTCCAACGGATGTCCACTAATATAAATTCCAAGTACTTCCTTTTCAAGAGCCAGCATTGTCTGCCGTTCAAATTCTCCAACATTAGGAAATTGAATTTCAAATGCCTCTTTTTGTTCATCTGTTACAAAATCAAATAATGTCATCTGTCCTTGTATGGATTGTTTTTTTTCTTTTGCTGCCTGATCCATAATTGAAACAAAAACTTCTATTTTTTGTTTTCTTGTTCCTTCTAGACTATCCAACGCTCCAGATTTAATTAAGTTTTCTATGGTACGTTTATTTAATTCTTTCCCAATCATTCGGTCAATTAAATCTTTTAAACTTGTGAATTTTCCATTTTTTTCTCTTTCTTCTACTAAAGAATCAATCACAGAACGTCCAATACTCTTAATCGCCGAAAGTGCATAACGGATTTGTCCATTCACAACGGAAAAATCTCTCTGCCCTTCATTGACATCTGGAGAAAGAATTTGAATCCCCATATTTCGACTTGTCAATATATATTCTGCCACTTTTCCTGGATTGTCAATTACAGAAGTCATTAATGCAGCCATAAATTCGACTGGATAATAATATTTTAAATATGCAGTTTCATATGCCACAATTGCATATGCAGCTGCATGTGACTTATTAAACGCATATCTTGCAAAATCAATCATTTCATCATAAATATGATTTGCCACTGTTTCATCAATTCCATTATTGATACATCCCAAAACGCCCTCTTCTGGATTGCCATATACAAAATTTTTCCTTTCCTTTTCCATAACAGCAATCTTCTTTTTTGACATTGCACGGCGTACCAAGTCACTTCTTCCAAGCGTATATCCACCTAATTCTCTTACAATTTGCATTACTTGCTCCTGATAGATGATACATCCGTAGGTTGATTCCAAAATTGGCTTTAATTGTGGACAATCATAGGTAATTGAAGCTTTGTCATTTTTTCCTTTTAAATATTGAGGAATAAAGTTCATTGGACCAGGTCGATACAGAGATATTCCAGCGATAATGTCTTCTAAGTTTTCTGGCTTTAACTCTTTCATAAAGTTTTTCATTCCACCACTTTCAAGCTGGAACACACCTTCACATTTTCCCGTTCCAATGGACTCCAATACTTCTTTATCATCAAAATCAATATTATCAATATCAATTTTAATTCCCTGCGTCTTTTCCACATTATTCACTGCGTTTTGGATTACTGTTAATGTACGCAGACCTAGAAAATCCATTTTTAGAAGTCCCAATTCTTCCAATGTCGTCATTGTAAATTGTGTTGTAATCGAACCGTCCGATGCTCGGGACAATGGTACATATTCATCGACTGGTTTTTGACTAATTACCACTCCTGCTGCATGCATGGAAGTATGACGTGGCAGTCCCTCCAGACGTAATGACATATCAATTAAATATTTCACTTGTTCATTCGTTTCATACATTGACCTCAGCTCTGGATTCATTTTTAAAGCTGTTTCAATCGTCATATTCAGATCATTTGGTACCATCTTTGCAATAGAATCACAAAGAGAATATGGCAAATCCAAAACACGACCGACATCTCGAATTACACCCTTTGCAGCCAATGTACCAAATGTAACAATCTGTACCACTTGTTCTTTTCCATACTTTTGAACTACATAATCGATTACTTCCTGCCTTCTCTCATAGCAAAAATCAATATCGATATCTGGCATAGAAACTCTTTCAGGATTCAAAAAACGTTCAAACAAAAGATCATATTTAATCGGATCAATGTTCGTAATTTCCAGACAATAAGAAACAATACTTCCAGCTGCTGAACCTCGTCCAGGCCCTACCATAATATTATTTTGTCTGGCAAAATGGATAAAATCCCAAACAATCAAAAAATAATCGACGTATCCCATATTGTGAATCGTATCTAATTCATATTCTAAACGTTCTTTCAACTGTTCTTGTTGAGTCGGATATCGACGCTGTAATCCCTCATAACAAAGTTTTCTCAAATATTCCCATGAAGTATATCCTTCTGGAACTTGAAATTTCGGGAGTTTCGTTACTCCAAACTCAATTTCCACATTACATCTTTGCGCAATTTTGTGAGTATTTTCCAACGCCTGTAATGCATATGGAAATAATTTTCTCATCTGTTCTTCTGACTTACAATAGTATTGACCACCTTCATAACGCATACGATTCTCATCACTAACTTTTTTGCCTGTCTGAATACAGAGTAAGATATCGTGTGGGGTTGCATCTTGAGCATTAATATAATGAATATCATTCGTTGCTACAAGTTCGATTCCCGTCTCTTGGCTCATCCGAAGCAATTCTTGATTCACCCTTTGCTGCTCAGAAATTCCGTGATCCTGCAATTCTAGAAAGAAATTTCCTTTTCCAAAAATATTCTCATATTCTTTTGCACGCTTTAATGCTTCGTCATAAAGTCCTTTTGTAATATATCGTGGTACTTCTCCTGCCAAGCAGGCGCTTAAAGCAATAATTCCCTCGTGATATTCTTGTAATACTTCTTTATCCACACGAGGCCGATAATAAAATCCGTCCACAAATCCTTTTGAAACAATCTTCATTAGATTGTGATAACCAATATCATTTTCTGCAAGCAGGACAAGATGATAATATCGATCTTCTCCGCCAGTTTGTTCTCTATCAAACCGAGAGTTTGGGGCTACATAGATTTCACAGCCAATAATTGGTTTAATTCCAGCTTCCTTCGCAGCCCGATAGAAATCAATTACACCATACATAACACCATGATCCGTTATTGCCATAGAATCCATTCCCAATTCTTTTGCTTTTGCAACGAGTTCTTTTATTTTACAGGAACCATCCAATAAACTATACTCTGTATGCACATGTAAATGAGTAAATGCCATTTTTGTCTCCTTTTATTTTTTGTTATTGTGATATGCAAAAAGAAGCTCCAGTGGATTCTTTTTGTTTTTTATTTATGAAATTGCTTGACAGCTCGTGATAATTACTGCTGCAATTGCTAAACAAGCAGTTATAATAATTGCTAAATAAGGAAACACAATCCAAAATGCTGTTTTTCTCTTTTTCATTATTCCTCCTCTTCCTTTTCTCGGAAATATTTTTCCTTTATATGAACAACAGGCATATCTGTTCCAGTCCAAAGTCGAAATGCCTCCGCACCTTGATACAGTAACATATATAATCCATTAAAAGTAGGACAACCCACTTCTTTTGCTAATTTCATTAGCTTTGTTTCTCTCGGATTATAAATAACATCGGAAACAATCAATTCTTTATGAAACATTGTTTTATCTTCAATAATGGATTGGTCTTCATTCGGAGCCATTCCTACATTTGTGGCATTGGTCAAGATTACACTTTCTGCAATCTCCTTTCTGAGAATCTCTTTATGAGCAAGATCAAACAGCTTAACCTTACAATTTGTTTCCCCATTCAAACGTTGCGTCATCTCTTGTGCATGATTCCAAGATTTTCCATGACGACAAAACAGAGAAATTTCCTTTACTCCATCTAATGCGGCTTGTACTAAAATAGCCATCGCTGCACCACCTGCACCAATTAATGTCATCTTTTTTCCAATAATCTCAAATCCAGCTTCCTGAACTGACATCATATAGCCAACCCCGTCTGTATTATATCCATATAATTTTCCATCTTCATTCACAACTGTATTAACAGCTCCAATTAATGCTGCAGCTGGAGAAAGAAAATCACATAACTCATACATTTTAATCTTATCTGGCATTGTACAATTCCAGCCCCTTGCACCTAGCTGCTTTAACGCCTCTACTTTTTGTTCTACCTCTTCTTCTTTTGCATCAAAACAAAGATATACATAATTCTTGTTTGTGATTTTAAAGGCTTCATTATGCATCAATGGTGAAATACTGTGTGCGACTGGATGTCCTAATAAGCCTGTTAATCTCGTATATCCATTCATTCTTCCCATATTCATTATCCTTTCTTATTCCTTTCGATAAAAGAAAATTTTCCAGTCTGCCTGGAAAAACAATAGACGGAGGGACTCAGTCGTTCATCTGGTTTTGGAATTGTATCATAAGTCCTCTTTGCAATTTCTTGAAAAATTTCCCATTTACCGTATTTTTGAAATGGAACGGCTACCAATTCATGAACACTAAGCACTGTCACAGCTAAATCACTGTGAACTTGCTCTGCTAAAGTCTTCCAAATATCGGAATAACATAGGTATACCGCTCCATAATAATTCGCTTTATTTGAAACAAAATACATATCTTTGCAACTGTTCTTATTATTTTTTATACTGTCAGTCAGAGAAAATGTCTGCATTTGATCCAAATCTTGAAGATAGTTCACCACATCACAAAGGTGGCTTACTACTGGAGGTAGAATCTGAGGTGTATTTTTTTCTGCCTGATGGTACAGTTCTTGTTCTGTCTTTTTCCATACTTGTTGTATCTGCTTTGTTACAATAATGCTTCCCCATTGATTTTTTGGATATGAAACAGCAATATAATAAATGATCGCCATATCAAAGAAATGGCGATGAGGAACACTTGTCAGCCATGTTTTATTTATCTCATAGTTGACAAGCTGTAAAGCGAGATGCTTTTTGACATAGTCATAACAAAACAATGTATTCCATGCTCCCTGCATACGATTGCATACCTGCCTAAAAATTTCTGTAATCTCCATCTGTATTTGAGAAAGACTTATCCCTGTTTTATACCGCCTATAATAAGGCAGTACATAAATAGCAGGAGAACAATTTCCTCCCTTTACAACAAACGCATCTCTTATATAATTATTATTTTTACGAACTGGATAAACTGTGACGAAATAATCACGAGGAAGATTAGCTGTTACGAACTTTGCAACTGCTTCTATAAATAATTGATATTTCATGAACAACATTCCTTTCTAATCTTATAAGCTGCGGAATGTTGACTGAGAGAGAAACACACCTGAAGGGAATCGAACCCCCGCACGCAGATCCGGATTCTGCTGCTCTATCCACTGAGCTACAGGTGCATAGTATTTTAAAACTATTGTTATAATCAAATACCCCAACTTTATTGTGATCACACCAGTACTAAGCTTTGCGTTTTGCAAATCCAGTACTGACGATCACATAATCCCTTAATAAACTGCTTTTATGGAGCATTTCTTTATAAATTATACTCTGGACAGATATTCTCCTGTTCTAGTATCAATCTTAATCTTATCATGCTGATCTACAAATAATGGAACAGAAACTGTTGCACCTGTTTCTACAACAGCTGGCTTTGTAGCACCTGTTGCAGTATCTCCCTTAAATCCTGGCTCGGTATCAGTAATCTCTAATTCCACAAATAATGGCGGCTCAACTGCAAATACACTTCCCTTATAAGAACAGATCTTACACATTTCATTTTCTTTTACGAACTTTAAGGAGTCTCCTACTACATCTTCTGCAACTGGAAGCTGTTCATATGTTTCCATATCCATAAAGTAATATAAACTTCCATCTTCATATAAGTACTGCATATCTTTACGTTCAACAAATGCGTTCTCTAACTTTTCTGTTGGACGGAATGTCTTTTCTACAACGCCGCCACTGATAACATTTTTTAATTTTGTTCTAACAAATGCTGCACCCTTTCCTGGTTTTACATGTTGGAACTCAATTACCTGATAAACGTTACCATCCAATTCGAAGGTATTACCATTTCTGATTTCACCTGCTTGCATTTTTTTAATTCCTCCTTCGGATTATATTCCACCGCCCGATTCCAAATTGATTCGGACATATATGTTTATTTTATAATAAATTTGATTGTTTTTCAAGTATTTTTTTCTTCTTCTTATAAAAAATTAACACAATTTTTTCCAAATAGCGTTTTACTATAATTTGAATTTCTTCTTTTGGATGGATCGGTTTTACAAGTATAGCAGGAATACCCGTTCGATTGGCTCCGTATATATCTGTAAAAATCTGATCTCCTACAAATATCGTTGTCTGCTTATCTGTTCCCATTTGTTTCATGGCATAATAATAATTTTTTACCGAAGGCTTATTCGCCTTGTATATATATTTGGATTCGACAGCCTGTGCAAATGGTTTTACTCGATCTTCTTTATTATTGGAAATAAGACATGTCTGCCATCCCATTTTATGAAGTTTTTGGAATAATTGTTTGGCACGATCATCGACAGACGCATTATGCGGTACTAATGTATTATCGATATCAAATATTACTCCGCGAAATCCCTTTTCATACAGACGTTGAAAATTGATCTGATAGGTTGAATCCACATATAAATTCGGATAAAACTTTTCCACCATTGTATCCTCCATTTCCGTTCCCACGGTTTATCTCTTGAGTAATTTAGAACTTACATTTTTCTAATACCTCTTCTGCGACAATTTCCACAATAATAATATCGGAACCAACTTGGCGTATTTTATTAAATGGAATTATATATTCGGTATCTCTTCCAAATAAACCGCATACTCTTCCAATTCCTGGTACAATAATTGCCAATATACATCCAGTACATATATCAAAGTCGACATCACTCACATATCCAAGTCTTTTGCAATCACACATATTAATTACTTCTTTTTGTTTCAGATCACAGATACGCATTCATTCGCCTCCTACACCAGTGGCACACTCATTCTCTTTTAAACTATGCGTGGATGATTGCAAATGTTACTAATCGGTCAGTGATAATATCATGAAAGCAAAATTCTAATAGGAAAAGAAAGACATAAGATCAACCAGCTTACATTTTCTTTTTTTGTAATAGAGATTCTAACTCTTTTACAAACGTACTAACATCTTTAAATTCCCGATACACGCTGGCAAATCGAACATATGCAACTTCTTCTAAATCTTTTAATCGTTCCATGACTAACTCTCCAATTAAAGAACTGGATACCTCATTTTTATCCATTGAAAAGATTTCATTTTCGACAGAATCTATCAACTGATTAATTTGTTCACTTGAAACTGGACGTTTATGACAGGCACGAAGAATTCCAGCTTCTATTTTAGAGCGATCATAAGGTTCTCGCTTATCATCTTTTTTCACAACCATAAGTGGAAATGTCTCTAATTTTTCATAAGTAGTAAACCGTTTTCCACATCTTTCACATTGCCGTCTCCTGCGAATTGCATCTTCTGCTGGTCTGGAATCAATAACCCGCGAAGAATCATGACCGCAAAATGGACACTTCATGTCTGTTCCCTCCTTTTATTCTCGTCCAAACTCTGAGAGCTTTAAGTTTGGATTTCTCTCTTCTACCATTCCTACACTCCAGCTGTTAATAAAGAGCAACAGTGGATTTCCCTTCAGATCCTTTATTCTCTTCATATCTGAGGTTCCTTGAATCTTAGCTGGATCAATCTCTCCCTTATTTTCAATCCAACGGATATATTCATATGGAAGTTGTTCCAATCGAATCTCTACGTTATATTCACTTTCCAGTCGATACTTTAACACATCAAACTGTAATACTCCAACAACTCCAACAATAATTTCTTCCATTCCAGTATTAAACTCTTGGAAAATCTGAATGGCACCTTCCAACGCAATTTGACTAATCCCCTTAATAAACTGTTTCCTCTTCATCGTATCTACTTGACGGACTCTGGCAAAATGCTCTGGTGCAAAAGTAGGAATTCCCTCAAATTGAATTTTCTTTCCTGGTGCACAAAGTGTGTCTCCAATGGAAAAAATACCTGGATCAAATACACCAATAATATCTCCTGCATATGCCTCTTCTACAATCTTACGCTCTTGAGCCATCAGCTGCTGAGGCTGCGTCAATCGAATCTTTCTGCCTCCCTGTACATGGTTTACTTCCATTCCCGCTTCAAATTTTCCTGAACAAATACGCATAAATGCAATTCGATCTCGATGTGCTTTATTCATATTAGCCTGAATCTTAAATACAAAAGCGGAAAAATCTCTATCAAATGGATCCACAACTCCCTCTACACATTTTCTTGGAAGAGGAGGAGTTGTCATTGTCAGAAAATGCTGCAAAAAGTTTTCTACACCAAAATTTGTCAAAGCAGAACCAAAAAATACAGGAGATTGTTTTCCAGTACTGACTAACTCCATATCCAGCGGATCACATGCTCCGTCCAGAAGTTCAATATCTTCTTCTAATTTTTCTTTTGCAAAAAATCCAATCTCATCTTCGGACTCTTCTACTAATAACTGTTTACTTTCTATTTCATGCATACCAGCATCAGCCGCCACAAACGTTGTAATTTGCTTTGTATTTCGGTCATACACTCCTTTGAATGTCTTTCCACATCCAATCGGCCAATTGATTGGACAAGTTTTAATCCCCAGTATCCGTTCAATTTCATCCATTAAATCAAATGGGTCATTTGCCTCTCGATCCATTTTATTTACAAATGTAAATATTGGAATATTACGCAGCAGGCATACTTTAAACAATTTAATCGTTTGGGCCTCCACACCTTTTGATGCATCAATTACCATTACTGCTGAATCAGCAGCCATTAAAGTACGATACGTATCTTCTGAGAAGTCCTGATGTCCTGGCGTATCCAGAATATTAATACAATAATCATCATAGAAGAACTGCATAACCGATGAGGTAACAGAAATACCTCTCTGTTTTTCAATTTCCATCCAGTCAGAAACTGCATGTTTGGCTGTTTTTTTTCCTTTTACAGAACCAGCTTGATTAATTGCTCCTCCATAAAGCAGAAATTTCTCTGTCAATGTAGTTTTTCCAGCATCTGGATGAGAAATAATTGCAAATGTTCTTCTTCGTTTAATTTCCTGTTCTAAGTCTGACATAACGTCCTCCAATCAGTAGTCCATCCTTCACCCCTATCATCGGGTTTATCTCTTTTACCATTACCATATGTTAATAGGATTATGCACGGTCTTTTGCTATTCCCTCACATGGCACATTCTGATTGAGTATAGCACATCTTTTCTAGAAAAATCAATAGTTTCTTATGATTTTGAAAAACAAAGTGAGAAGTTCTTTTTTAATCCTCTAAAAGAAAAAAGAGGCAGTCATAACTGCCTCTCTTTTTCTTGTCTGTATAAAAACACTAGAAAAGATAAAAAATCTATTTTCCAGATAGATATTCTTCAATTTTACGAATTGCGTCACTTTCATCTTTTCCGTCTACTGAAACAGTTACTTTCTCTCCTGTATTTAATCCTAGAGTCATCATACCCATAATACTCTTCGCATTTACTCTTCTCTGTTCGCTTTGCACATAAATAGCACTTTCATATTGACTTGCCACTTGTACTAACATAGCAACAGGTCTTGCTTCCAATCCCGAAGGAAGCTGAATCGTAATCGTCTTGGAAATCATAATACTCCTCCTTTTTTCTCTCTGTCCATATCGGCAATCGCTTTCAATTTCCTCAATCGATGATTTACTCCAGATTTTCCGACTGGAGGATTCAACGATGCCCCTAATTCTTTCAGCGATGCCTCTGGTTTCGACAGTCTCGCCAATGCAATTTCTTCTAAATCATCTGAAAGTTCTTGAAATCCCATATGTTCCTGAATATACATAATATCTGCAATTTGCTTACGAGAAGCCAACGCAGTTTTCATGATATTAGCAGTTTCACAATTTACTTTTCGATTCACAGTGTTGCGCATTTCCTTCATAATACGAACATTTTCTAATTTCATCATGCCAGAATACGCTTCCATTATTCCAAGCAAATCTGAAATTTGACTACTCTCTTTTACATAGACAATAAAATGATTTTTTCTTAATATAATTTTTGCTTCAATCGTGAATATACGTAAAATTTCTTGGATTTGCTTTGCCCACTCCTCCAATGGACATACAAACTCCAAATGATAGGATTTCTCTGGATTTGTGACAGAACCTGCACATAAAAAGACCCCTCGGATAAATGCCTTCTTACAGCACTCACCCATAATTACTTGATGACTTACCAATGGTTCTTTTGCTGACAAAACACCTATCGTCTCATCTTTTTTTACCGCATGAAGTAGCCTCTTTATGTCGTTTTGATCCGTTACAGAAACGATATAAAATCTGTTTTTTTTCAGATATACATGGCGCCTAACTAATACACTCGCTTTTATATTAAATGTTTTTTGTAGAATTGTAAAGCATTTTCTTGCAACCACTACATTTTCTGTCTGAAAATCTATCACCTTTTTTTTCGTTTTTGTTTCCCTTATCGTCCCAGTAAAGCTTAACATTGCCGCAATTTCTGCAATTTGACAATGTCTCGCACGAGGAATATTGCGGGAAAGCTCTTCCTTTACTTCACTAGAAAATGACATTTCTACCTCCTAATGCCGCCTCTTCTAATGCTTTGAATCTTTTTCAATATCTCTATGTTCTATCTTCACTCCATACTTGCCTTTATCATTTAAAATAGAAAATAATGCATTCGCTATCGTTACAGAACGATGCTTTCCACCTGTACATCCTATACTAATAACAAGCTGATTTTTTCCTTCCTGAATAAAGTTTGGAATTAAAAAACGGATCATATCGGATAATTTAGATAAAAACTCTTTTGCAGCATCAAACGCCATAACATAATCCTGAACTTCCTTGTCATTTCCAGTTTTATACTTTAACTCATCAATATAATATGGATTTGGCAAGAAACGAACATCAAACACTAAATCGGAATCGATCGGAATTCCATATTTAAAACCAAAAGAAACAATTGTGATATACAGGTTGCTATATTCTTCTCCTTTAGAGAATATCTTCTCTAATTGACCACGCAGTTCCCTTGTTAGAAGGCGAGAAGTATCTACTAGCCAATTCGCCTGACGCCTTAAAAAACAAAGCATCTGGCGTTCCGTTTGAATTCCGTCTTCTACACGTCCTCCTTCTGCAAGAGGGTGATTGCGCCGTGTTTCCTTAAAACGCTTAATCAAACATTCATCCGAAGCATCTAAAAATAAAATCTCATACTTAATATGCTTCATCGTAATTCCTTCTAAGATGGATTCCATCATGGCCAGATTTTTTCCATTACGAATATCGATTCCAAGTGCCACTCGTTCAATATCTGAGTTTCCATTTAATGTCAGCTCAGCAAATTTATCCATTAACGGAATTGGCAGATTATCGACACAGAAATAGCCGAGATCTTCCAAAACTTTCAATGCTGTTGTCTTACCAGCCCCGCTCATTCCTGTTACAATTATAAATCTCATTCTACTTTTCTTCCTCAAACTTTCCAAGTCGTCTAACTTCCATTTCCAAATTGACACCAAACTGTGTGTTTACCCGATCCGATACTTCCTTACAAAGTTTCATAATATCAGCTGCTTTTGCATTACCTCGATTAATTACAAAACCAGCATGTTTTTCCGAGACTTGAGCATCTCCAATCGAAAATCCCTTTAATCCAGCGTCCTGAATTAATTTTCCTGCAAAATACCCTTCTGGACGTTTAAACGTACTTCCAGCACTTCCATATTCCAAAGGCTGCTTTTCTCGTCTTTTTGCATTCATTTCATCCATTGTACTGCGAATTAATTGTGGATCTCCTGGCTGCAGCTCAATCACACAGGATAATGCAATATACCCATTTTTTCCAATAATACTCGTACGGTACCCTAATTCTAATTCATCTTTTGAAAGTTCTAATATTGTTCCGTTTTGATCCATTACTCTTGCTGATAAAACTACTTGCCTCATCTCTCCGCCATAGGCTCCTGCATTCATTCTCAGTCCACCACCAATTGTTCCTGGAATTCCAGATGCAAATTCGAGACCTGTCAGACCATTTCGCATTGCTTCTTGCGATACTGCAGACATCATTGCACCTGCCTGTGCAAAAATGCGGTTCCCTTCCGTATAATAGTGATTCCAGTGTTTTTGCATATGAATCACGACTCCATCAAATCCACTGTCACTGACAAGCAGATTACTTCCTCTTCCAAGAATAAACCATGAAGTATCTGTCTCTTCACAAAGTTTTAAAATTTCTTTTAGTTCTGATTCTGTCTTTGGTGTTACAAAAAAGCGAGCTGGACCTCCTACTCGAAAGGTAGTATGATACTTCATCTCTTCTCCAACAACAAAATCTTCTTTATCTAATAATTCTTTTAATCTCTGTTCTAGCTCCATTATTCCTCGTCATCTCTTCTTGATAGATTTTTCTGCACACGATTATACAGCTCTCTCGCTGCATTATAGCCCATCTTCTTTTGTCTATAATTAACAGCGGCAGATTCCACAATAATAGCCAAATTACGACCTGGGCGAATTGGAATCTGATGGCATACTACTTTATTGCCTAAAAACTCTGTATATTGTTCCTCTAAACCAAGCCGATCATACTCTTTATCTCGATTCCAGTCTTCCAATTTGATTACCATGTCAATGGATTGTGTATTCTTAACACTTTCTACACCAAACAAGGTTTTAACATCAATAATACCAATACCTCGAAGCTCAATAAAGTGTCGCGTGATTCCTGGTGCACTTCCAACCAACGTATCATCGCTAACCTTACGTATCTCTACTACATCATCCGATACAAGACGATGACCTCTCTTGATTAATTCCAGTGCAGCTTCACTCTTTCCAATTCCACTCTCACCCATAATCAAAACGCCCTCACCATAAACGTCTACTAATACACCATGAATGGAAATGGTTGGAGCAAGTTCCACATTAAGCCAACGGATAACCTCTGCCATTAAATCGGATGTTGTCTGTGAAGATACTAGAACTGGGACTCCATTTTTCGCTGCTAAATCGATAAACTTTTGTTCTGGCTCACGATTTCTACTAAATATAATACACGGAATTTCATGTTCCACCAAACGTTCCAATGTGAAATACTTTTCTTCTTCACTGAGGCTATCCAAATAACCCATCTCTACATTACCAATAATTTGTACTCGATCATGATCAAAATATTCATAAAAACCACTCAACTGTAATGCTGGACGGTTTATATCAGGTGTTAATAATTTGATTTTATCTGTATTGATTTGATTCGTTAAGTTTTTTAAATTAAATTTTTTTGCTAAAGCTGTAATTGATACTCCTTTGCTCATAGTACCCTCCTTTAAACATAATATGGTAATTTTGCTGCATAGCCAAACAAATCTTATGCAGTCCATGGCAAGAACAGTAAAGCACAAAACAATTTATTGTTTTTATTTTATCAGGCAAATGAACTTCTGTAAAGACTTATTCTTTATGAAGATTTCGGTAATTTTATGTCTTCGATTTACTGTTCATGAAAAAATCGAAAAACTTCCTCTGCTGCCTTTTGAGTCATTCCCTCTGCATTTAATAATTCTTCTATAGAGGCTTCTTTTATTTTTTCTAGATCTCCAAATTGTTTCATGAGTGCTTTTCTGCGCTTCGGACCAATTCCAACAATATCATCTAAAACAGAATGTAAGGTTGCTTTTCCTCTTAAACTTCTATGATACTCAATAGCAAACCTATGTGCTTCATCTTGAATTCTTGTAATCAGATGAAATCCCTCACTATGAGTATCAATTGGTACTTCTTGATTCTGAAAATACAATCCTCTCGTGCGATGGTGATCATCTTTTACCATACCGCACACAGGTATGTTTAGTTCTAATTCTTCTAATACTTCCAATGCAATATTAACTTGCCCTTTTCCTCCATCCATCATAATTAGATCTGGAAATTTTGTGAAACGCCCCATTTCTTTTCCCTGCTTCTTCTCTTCTATTCCATGCAGGAATCTCCTTGTTAACACTTCACGCATAGAGGCATAATCATCTGGACCTTTTACAGACTGGATTCGGAATTTTCTGTAATCATTACGCTTTGGCTTTCCATTTTCAAATACGACCATGGATCCTACTGATTCTAGACCACTCGTATTAGAAATATCGTAGGCTTCTACACGATGAATTTCTTCTATTCCAATCCACTCTCCAATTTGTTTTAGAGCACCGCTTGTTCTAAGCTCCTCTCTTCGTATCTTTTCTCGATCTTGCTGTAATACCATCTGAGCATTTTGAGCAGCTAGCTCTACTAACCGTTCTTTCTCTCCTTTTTTTGGAACAGAAATCGTAACTTTTTTTTCTCTCTTCTCACTTAACCATTGACCAATCACTTCCTGATCTTCAATCTCTTCCTGTAAAAAGATTTCTTTTGGTATAAATGGTGTCCCTGCATAAAACTGTTTTACAAAGCTTGTTAAAATCTGCGTTCGTGAATCTTCATTCCCAACACGCACATGAAAATGATCCCTTCCTATCATTTTCCCATCTCTCATAAAAAATACCTGTACAACCGCATCATTTTTATCCAAAGCCATTGCAATAATATCTTTATCCTCCATAGATTGATCGGTCAATTTTTGTTTTTGTGCAATTAGCTGTACACTTTTTATTAAATCGCGATAGCGTGCAGCCTCTTCAAATTCCATCTGTTCTGCTGCCTGATACATCTTCTGCTCTAATAATTTTTTTACTCCATCGTATTTTCCATTTAGAAAGTTAATTACTTGATCAATCTGTTTTTTATATTCTTCTGGAGTTGTATAACCTTGACAAGGTGCAAGACAACGTTTCATATGATAATTCAGACATGCTCTGCCTTTTCCCTCTTCTTTTGGGAGATTTCTAGAACAAGTACGAATACAAAAAATACGATGAATCATATCAAGTGTATCTTTTACAGCTGCTACACTTGGGTATGGTCCAAAATAACGTGTCTTATCCTTTTTCATCTCTCGAGCCATCATTACCCTTGGATACATTTCATTGACTGTAACCCGAATGTATGGATATCCTTTTCCATCTTTGAGCATCGTATTATATCGTGGACGATGCTCTTTAATTAAATTACACTCCAACACAAGTGCTTCAACTTCTGAGTCTGTAATAATATATTCAAACCATGCAATATTAGAAATCATTTCTTTAATTTTCGATGTTTTATTTTTGCTGCTCTGAAAATATTGACGCACCCGATTCTTTAACTTCACAGCTTTTCCAATATAGATAATCTCCCCCATTTTATTATGCATGAGATACACTCCTGGCTTTGTTGGGAGTTTTTTTAATTCTTCCTGAATATCAAATTCCATTTCTTCGTTCAAATCGTTCACCCCTTTCTTTTTCTCATAAAACAAAAGAAACCTCTACTAGAGCTTCCTTATGCATATCACAATAACGAAAAAATGCGTCTGTAACAGCTTTAAAAACTATTACAGACGCATTTATTTCTATAGAAGGCATTGTTGCTACTCCTTTTGATCTTCTAGTATTTCTTGATTTTGTGCCTGTTTTTCTTCTGTTTGTTCTGGAGCTACCTGCTCTTCTACAATTGAGTCTGATTCCATTGACTGCTCTTGCTCTGATTCTGTTTGTTTCTGCACTAATTCCAATTCTTGTTTCTTTTTTTGATCTGCTCTTGCTTCATGGAAAATACTCATAAACTCTTTTCCAGTAATCGTCTCTTGTTCAATCAAAAATGCAGCAATCCGATCCATGATTGTACGGTTATCTTTTAGTAATGCTTTTGCTTTTTCATAAGATTCTTTTAACAAACGCATTACTTCCTGATCAATTTGAGCAGCTGTCGCATCTGCACAATTCAAAACTCTTCTTCCATCTAAATATTGATTTTCTACAGATTCTAATGCAATAAGACCAAATTTATCCGACATACCATACATAGTAATCATGGTTCTCGCATAGTTTGTGGCTTGCTCAATATCATTGGAAGCCCCAGTTGTCACATTCCCAAATACAATTTCTTCTGCCGCACGGCCACCAAGCGCAGAAACAATCATTGCTTCAATTTCGCTCTTTGTATTTAAAAACTTTTCTTCCTCTGGTGTATGCATGACGTATCCAAGTGCTCCCATTGTACGTGGCACGATTGTAATTTTCTGAACTGGTTCACTATCCTTTTGAAGAGCACTGATTAATGCATGACCGACCTCATGGTAAGATACAATACGTCGCTCTTCTTGACTCATAATTCGATCCTTTTTCTCTTTACCAACCAATACTACTTCCACAGCTTCTAATAGATCACTTTGACGTACTACACTGCGTCCTTGTTTTACCGCATTAATTGCAGCCTCATTGATCATATTTGCAAGATCTGATCCAACTGCTCCACTCGTTGCAAGCGCAATGGCTTCCAAATCAACTGTATCATCCATGTGTACATCTTTAGAATGAACTTTTAAAATATTCACTCTTCCTCTGAGATCTGGCTTATCTACAATAATACGACGATCAAAACGGCCTGGTCTTAAAAGTGCTTTGTCCAGAATCTCTGGTCGATTGGTAGCAGCCAGTACAAGAACACCTTTGGAAGCATCAAATCCATCCATTTCTGATAAAAGCTGATTTAATGTCTGTTCTCGTTCATCATTTCCTCCACCGAAACGACTGTCACGACTCTTACCAATTGCATCTATTTCATCAATAAAAATAATACATGGTGCATTTTGCTGCGCCTGCTTAAACAAATCTCTTACACGAGAAGCACCAACACCAACAAACATCTCTACAAAGTCAGAACCAGACAATGAGAAAAATGGTACATTTGCTTCTCCTGCCACAGCTTTTGCCAATAATGTTTTACCTGTTCCAGGAGGTCCTACAAGCAATGCTCCTTTTGGAAGTTTCGCTCCAATGACTGCATATTTATGAGGATTATGCAAAAAATCTACAATTTCGGTAAGTGATTCCTTAGCCTCATCCTGACCAGCTACATCTTTAAAAGTAACCCCAGTTTCTTTTTGCACATAAACTTTGGCATTGCTTTTTCCAACGCCCATGACACCGCCTCCGCTGCCACCTCCCATCATCTTTCTTATCATAAATCCCATTAATAGCCAAAGGACAATAAACGGCAATATATACATTAAAAGTAACTCTAAAAATCCAGAGTCATTCTCCTCATAGGTCCATGTAACTCCTTCTGCCGCATCCAGACGATCTACAAGTTTACTATCCTCATTTGTATATGGTGTATAATATCGAATCAATCCACCATTCTTTAAAGTTATAACAATACGTGAAGTTTGAATGACCACTTCTTCTACATTTCCACTATTCAATTGTTCTAGAAACTCACTATATGGAATTTTTCTTGTCGTTTTACTCGAAATAAACTGATTTAATCCCATAATTACCATGAAAGTAATGATTCCTACAATCACCAATGCTACAATAACTTGAGAATTTTTTGGTGTTTTCTGTCCATTATTATTGTTTTGATTTTGGTTATCCACTTTTTCCTCCATCTCTTATGACAATAAAGCGGTCTTTTTAGGCCGCTTTGCTTTTTGCTTATGAAACAGGACTGTTTTGACCTACTTCATCAACTACTCATTATAAAGACAGTTATTATAAAAATCAAGAGATTCAATTATCTTTTTTCACCTGTAATTGTGAAAATTCTGTTATCAACCTCTCATTTCGATACGAGGACCTCCTGTATTTTCAATATACTCCCTCGTAATCGTAACTCTTCCAATCGAATCATCCTTTGGAATCTCGTACATAATATCCAACATAAAATCTTCTATGATCGCACGTAATGCTCTTGCTCCAGTATTTTTTTTCAATGCTTTTTCTGCAATCGCTTCTAGGGCATCATCATCAAATCGTAAATCGACTTCATCGAGTGCTAAAAGTTTCTGGTACTGCTTTAAAATAGCATTTCTTGGCTCTTTTAATACTTTTACAAGCATATCTTTGTCCAAAGCATCCAATGTAAAAATAATCGGCAGACGTCCAATAAATTCTGGAATCATGCCAAACGCACGCAGGTCTTCAATCTGCACCTGACGGAGTATATTTTTATCATTATCGTACTTATCTTTCAAATCTGCCTGAAATCCCATAGAGGATTTTTTATTTAAACGTTCTTTAATAATTTCTTCTAGATCTGGAAATGCTCCACCACAAATAAATAAAATATTCTTCGTATTAACCGTTTCCAATGGAACCATTGCATTTTTACTATTTGCTCCAACTGGAACTTCCACTTCTGCACCTTCTAACAGCTTTAGTAATCCTTGCTGTACGGATTCTCCACTGACATCGCGATTTGTTGTATTACGCTTTTTAGCCAATTTATCAATTTCGTCGATAAAAATAATTCCTCGTTCCGCCTTTTCTACATCATTTCCTGCAGCTGCCAAGAGTTTCGTTACTACACTTTCAATATCATCTCCAATGTATCCAGCTTCTGTCAATGATGTGGCATCCGCAATCGCAAGCGGTACATCCAATAGTTTTGCCAAGGTACGAACCAGATATGTTTTACCACTTCCCGTAGGTCCAATCATCAGCATATTCGATTTTTCAATCTCAATATCATCGGTATTCCCTGCGGCAATTCTTTTATAATGATTGTATACTCCAACTGAAATTACTTTCTTTGCATAGTCCTGTCCCACAATAAACTCATTTAACTGTGCATTAATTTTATGTGGAGCTGGAATTGATTTTATATCAAACACAGCCTCTGCTTTTTTTGGGCTCTTCTTTTTTACTCTTTGTCTCTGTGGGATCTGATTCATCATATCATCCAGATTCATATTCGCAGGAGGAACCATTGTCATCATATTATTATATGGAAATCCGCTTGTACTCATCTGATCAAATGCCTTTTGCATACAATCATTACAAATACACATATTTGTTCCTGGCATCGTAATCATCTTTCCAGCTTTACTTTCTGGTCTTCTGCATATATAACAGACTTTTTCATAGTCTTCTTGATTTGTATTTTTATTATTCGTATCTTTATTATTTGTATCTGACATAACGATCCTCTCTCTTTTTTCTTCTATAAATATTTGCCAAAATTACAAAACTGTCATATCCACATTCTACGACGCTATCATAGAGGAACGCCAGCTATTTCCTAATTCTATGGCACTCTTATTTATTATATGAGATAGTGTAAGCTTTTGTAAGCTGACATGGTAGTTAGCCTTTTCCTTACAGAAAAGTTACTTTATCATTATACGAGAAAATATTGAAATAAACAAGTAAATATTTTATTAACTATTTTCCAATGTTCTCTAAAAAACTCTATATCAGATAGGAGATGACTCCTGCCCCTGTAGACGGCGAGCAACAACTCAGTATTAATGGTGGTCCATCTGATATACGCTCCTACGAGTCTGGAATACATAAAAAAGGAACTGTACGAGAATTTACGTTACAGTCCCTTTTAAAAATGGTATTTCTTTTGTCCTATGAATGTGTTTTTCTTGCGATGCACTATTCTTTTCTCTTCCTTTCCACTAGCTTCATATAAGATGTTCTTTCATCTTCACTGATAAATCCATATCCACTAAATTTATTAATCAGTGACACTGCTTTTTCTATTTCATCTCTTGAAAATTCTGGCTGTGTTTTAATATATGTTTCTAATAACGACATAGGCCCACCTCCTTTTATTGTGCTGGGCTATCAAATTGCATAAACAAGAGAATCAGGAGAAGCAAGCTAGTCCTTTTTTCTGTTTAAATACAGTATAAAACATTTTATCAAATATGAAAAGTGAAAATTATACACTTTTGAAAAAAATTTTCATGTAAAATTATACACTTTTGTATTGAAATCAGCAAAATTTCTTATTATAATAATAATATACATTCTTTTATAGAATATCTATTTTTCTTACTGACACTGATAATTTTAGAACGAATCGAACATGATACGTTCCTATTTTTTGAAAGGAGGTTTTCCATGTCCAATATAACTGATGTTTCTACTGGGCTACGTAATATGATGAAATCACGCAAACTAACAATTTCTGAATTAGCTGATGAATCTAATATTCCAGAAGATACAATCAAATCGATTCGAAGCGGTAAAACTAAAAATCCAGGTATTCAAACAATTATTCGCTTAGCCGATGCAATGCAATGCAGCATCGATGAATTAATTGGTCATCAACCCGCCAGCACAGAGGAAATGGAATTTCTTTCTTCTTGGAAAAAATTAGATCAACACGGTCGTAAACTCGTTCAGGCAATTGCAGATATCGAAGTATCTGACCGTCATCAAATATCACATTCAAACCGCCTTATTTCTTGCATTGTATCCTCCAGTAATTTAGATGATGGATTTCTTTATGATAGCTTTCATATCCAAACAATTGAAATTCCATCCAACAGTTTTCCTAGTGCAGATTTTTGTATTTATATTAACACAGATTCTCTATCTCCTATTTATTTTAAGGGAGATATTCTGGCAATAGAAAAACGCTTTCCCCACAATGGGGAGACTGCAATCTTCATTCATCACAATATTGGATACATACGCAGATATGAAATACAAAAAGAAAAAAAACAGCTATTGCCATTATTGCCAGCTTGTAAAACATTAGAAAGCAAACAGTTATCGGAATATATTTGTTTTGGCACAATACTCGGAATTGTAAAGTTTTCTTCTAGTGAAAATTCCCGACATCATAACGCAGCTTCTATGATACAATACATTAAACCAAACCTATGAAAGGGCAGTCATATTAAGCGAATAACTTAATATGACTGCCCTTTCTAAATCTTATATTCTCAGCAACTGTTATTATCTACTTTTATATCGTTAATTTGCCTGTGTCTGATCCTCTTGAACCGTTACGCTATCTTTGGAAGCTAAAGTTACTGAAACTTTCTTCTCTTCAAAGCCATTTCCACTTGGATGCTGAACGGTTAATTCTACTGTCTCACCAACTTCATAATAGTTTAATTCTGACCGAAGTGCATTCTTACCATCAACTGACTTTCCATTTACTGCTGTAATAATATCATAGATATTTAAACCTGCCTGATCTGCTGGTGATCCCTCTGTAATCTGCTGAATCGAAGCACCCTTTGGATAATTATTGTTTTGGACATAAGTATCGGAAATATCAATTACTGTAACACCAAGATATCCTCTCTTCTCTTCTGCTACTTCTGTTCTTACTTCTTGATTCATTAACTCTGTAATAATCTCCTCAGCAGACGTAATCGGAATTGCATATCCAACCCCTTCTACTTCCTCTGCACTATACTTAGCAGAATTAATACCAATCAATTCTCCCTTTGTATTAAATAATCCACCGCCACTGTTACCTGGATTAATTGCTGCGTCTGTCTGAAGCAACGTTCTTTTATACCCATCAATTGTAACTTGACGATTTAATGCACTAATATATCCTACTGTAGTAGAAGTACCTTCTCCAAGTGCATTACCAATTGCAATCACACCATTACCTTCTTGGCACTCATCTGAGTTACCAATTGTAGCGACTGCAATATTATTTAATGTACCCTCTTGAATATTTTCTAGTGGAACTTGAATCACTGCTAAATCCATTGCTTCATCTGTCCCCTGTACTACTGCATCTGCTGTCGTACCATCGTTAAACTCTACTGAAATATTTTTAGAAGTAGCGCTATAGGTATAGAATTTTAATCCGCTACTTTCTTCTCCACTATCTGCTGCTGTTACATGGTTATTCGTAACAATCAAAAGTGCTTCATCTGTCTTTCCAATAATAACACCTGAGCCATATGCCTGCGCTTCTTGCGTCTGTGTCTGGGACTGTCCGCTGCCGCCAAAGAACTGACTTAACGGATCACTGCTAATTTCTGTTGTATATTCCAATGTATTTGTAATTGCAACAATACTTGGCTTTACTTGTTGAACAATATTAGAAACATCTAATACTTTAATTCCAGTATCTGAAGAACTATCTGAATTAGAAGCAGTATCGGTACTCTTTGTCAATACTACTTGGTCATTATTCGTTGTTGTAGCAACTTGATCTTTGGTAACAAAGTTGTCTTTCATATACTGGATTCCTGCAAATGCTCCTCCTCCCGCAGCACCAATTACAATAAGACCTGCCGCAGCAACTGCTGCTACTTTTTTCATTGTTCTATGATCTTTTTTTCTTTTATTTTTCTTTCTTTTTACTGGCATATTGGATGGAGATGCCTCTTGATAATAATCATTCGAGTTTTGATTAGATGCTGTATTATAAGATGATTCTTCCTGATATGTATCTTCAGCAGACTGATTATTCTGTGTGTAATTGGAATAATCTTCTCTCGATACATGAGTATAACGGTAAACACTTCCCTGTGATTCGGAGCTATTTTCTTCATTTGAAGATTGATTATTATCATTTACCTCATTATAAGAATATTCAGATGGTTGCTCTCCATTTGATTGTTTATTGTTAAATTGTTCATTATCATTATAATCGTTAAACTGATCTGACATAATAATTCCTCCTCATTTACAAGCAGTACAGATGGTTCCAATCCACTGCATGATTTAAATTAATAAGGTTAAAACCTACATCGAATGTATCTTTCATCCTTTTGTGCCTACAGTTTATCAATCATTTGTGATAAATTTGTGTTTTATCGCGTAAAAAACTTTGAACAAATTATGTGTCTTTTATGTTCACTGTTTTTTATTTTGTATGTATATAAGAACAATTCCTGCTCCTGCAAAGATAATAATTAAAATCAAAAAACTCCATTCGTTTTGAACGTTACTTTCTGTTTCTGTATTTTCTAAACTTTCTTGTTCAGATTCCTCCCATTCAGCTGTTGTTTCTCTCGTTTTCTTTGTTTCTTCCTTGCTCTGTTTGGTTTCTTGTAACGACTCCGAAGACATTAAAGATTGTTCTGAGCTAGCAACTTCTGAATCTTTTAAAGCTGCAACTTC
Organism: Clostridiales bacterium CHKCI001; assembly: GCA_900045905.1. Lineage (GTDB taxonomy): Bacteria > Bacillota > Clostridia > Lachnospirales > Lachnospiraceae > Fimimorpha. Next base: position 46,204 of record FCNS01000046.1, read on the forward strand.
TACTTGCTGTTGCTCCATTGCAGATACTTCTACTGGAATTGTCTGTTCTGGAGCTGGTACATTACCAATTGTCTCAGGTGGAATTGATGGAATTGCCTCAGAGACTTGTGAAGCAATTGGTGCTGTTTCTGGAGCAATTGGCTGCGCTTCTGAAGCAACTGGCTGCGCTTCTGAAGCAACTGGCAATGGATCTATAGCCGATGTAGGATTGGAACTTACTGGCTCAGAAGGTAACCCCCCTGCTTCAGGTCTTTCTACAAGACTCCCTTCCTCTGTACTTGTTTCTTCTATAATTGGATTCTCTACCAACGAAAAATCAAATCTAGAAAATATTTCTTCCTGTGAAGTAGGTGTAATACAGAGGACCACTCTTCTTGGACTCATTACCCAAACTTCTCGTAACTTCCATTCTCCTGCTACCATCTCGTCTGTTGTAACGCGTTCTCCTATATAAAGCCCTGGCTGCTGCATATTCATCTCCACTAGAAAACTTTCGGAGGGCTGTATCGTACTCTGATAATTTAATGCTGTCACAACCCAATCTGAAAACTCAGTTTTCAATTGGAACGCAACATAAAATGGAGCCCTGCGATTTACACCTGTAGCAGCCACTCTAGACTTCTCTAAATCCAGAAGTTCCTCCAAACTTCTCTGTGGTTCCTCCCAACTACTTAGTTCTGGTGTTGATTCCATCACCTCAGACGTTGTTTCTATTATCGTTGTTTCATTTGGCTGTTCCTCTTGTGCCATTACTATTTTACTCTTAGATGAAGAACACAAGATAATAATTCCCATAACTATAGTGAATAGCCAAATCCATCCTCTTTTCTTATGCATCATTTTCCCTCTCCTCTCATAAGCTTTTATAGATATCCTATTAAAATTCTCGAATAGTAAAACCTTTCACTTTATACTATACTATGGAATTTTTTTAATTTCAACTATAACATTTAATTACAATAGGGTAACTTTTTTGTAATCAGAATGGAGCCTTCTTTTGCATATCACGATAACAAAAAAAGATAACACAAAGCACTTTACTTGTGTTACCCTTTTACACGAAAAACTTTACCCTCTCTAGCAGATAATTAGTAAACGAATCTGCCAGAGAGGGTGAGCTGTAATAACATAAAATCCTACATTGTTTCAAAAAATTGAACCAATTTTTCTAAATCTTCTTTTTCTGTAATTCCGTCGCAAAGAATCTGTACTTTATCCATATATTTAACTGATGCTGACATCAAATCCAACACCGCTCTTGGATCGATCTCTTTATCATCTACAATCAATGTAATTTTTGAATTACACTGAGAAGCGATACGTGTCAACTTTGCTGCTGGACGAGCATGAATTCCCATCTCATCCTTTACCAATACAATTTTAGATACCATAATACTTCCCCTTTCACACCTCTGATCTTTTCAGGTAGTTTTGCAGTTTCTTTCATTGTATCGGTTTTTCTCAAAAATCTCAAGATTATTTTACTCCAAAGTGTTCAAATAAAATCTTCTCTGCCTCTACATTCCAAAGGCCTTTATGAGCTTTACAAGAATCGGATAATTTCTTAAATAAAGGATCTGTTTTTCCGAGCTCTTCAAAGTCATCAATCGCAGTCAGTGGCATATTAAACTGCGTATAAGTCAGTTTCTTTCCACCTGGAATACTTGGAAGATTCTTTGTTGCTTCTGCAATACTATCGATTCCTCCTACATGAGTAACCATAACTGCTGGTTCAATTGCTCCCTTAGCTGCTAGTGTATTTGCTTCTACTAAATCGTCCGTATTTCCACCCGTTGTTCCTAAAATATGGGTACTTGTATAGTGCACATTATAGAGATTAATATCTGCCTTAAATTGATTGTCTGTAGGTCCTGCAAAGAAATTCATACAACCATCAAATGCCAGCAACTGATCTGCCATCTCTGCAACTTGACGAATCGGTACATACACAAATACATCATCATATCCATGACCTTCTGTAATTGCCATCAGTTCTGCAATTGGGTCTTGCATATTTGCAGTGTTTACGTAGTGAAGCTCCACACCATTTTCTTTTGCATGCTCTTCTGAAATTACTTCTTTTGCACGTGCAATTCTGTCATCACTAACATCCGTTACAACAATTCGTTTTGGCTTATTTTCAAACTGAATTCCGTAGCTAACTGCTCCTAATCCCATCGGACCACAGCCGCCCATAATTAAAATATTTCCGTCTTCCTTCGTTCCCATCGCATGGTCATAATTCTTTTTGTTTGTATGATAATTTGCATGATATCCACCAATAATACAGCTCATTGGTTCTCCAAGTGATGCCTGGAAATAAGCCTCTCCATCATAATTTAATAAGCAGCCAAGTTCCATTACTTCATGAGGAATTACGCAATAAGTACAAGCTCCACCAAAAAATTCATAGGAATATCCTGGAGATGCTAAACTACCTTTATAATTTAAAGCTGGCTGTAATGCAAACTTCTGACCAACTTTAAACTGATCCTGCCACTTTGCTCCAACTTGAACAATATCTCCAGAGAATTCATGTCCAATAATGATTGGATTCGTATCTATATTTTGAGGAGCACGTTTATGTTTTTTCCCTTGCTTTACTAATTTATAAGTTGACATACAAATACTGTCACTCATTACTTTTACTAAAATTTCATCTTCTTTTATCTCTGGCAACTCAAATTCTTCTAAGCGTAAGTCATCCATTCCATACATTCTAACTGCTTTTGTTTTCATTATTTTTTACCTCCTAATTATATGACTAATACTGGTTACTCTAATTTTTTCTATCTTCTAATTAAAATTTATAAAATTTCTATTGTTACCTTTTTATATAACTCATCCACTAATTCTCTCGTTGGCGGCTTTGTTCCAATTGTCGTTACGGCTCCTGCTGAAACAGCAATTCCCATTTTTACTCGTTCTTCCAGACTCATCTTCTTATCCCATCCATAGGACAATGCTGCTACCATTGCATCCCCTGCTCCTACCGTGGAGTGTGCTTTTACAGAAAGTCCTGCACATCGGATTGTACAATCTTCTGTTACGAATAAAGCTCCCATCTGTCCAAGAGAAACAGCTACAAATGGAATTCCTTTTTTGATTAACCTCTGTGCCATAGAAATAATTTCCTGCTCACTTGCACGGTAGTCTAATTGGAATAGTTCCTCTAATTCTGCACGATTTGGTTTAATCATATCTGGCTTAGCTTCCAATGAATTTACAAATAATTCTCCGTCTGCATCTAAAAATACCTTTGCTCCTTTTTTATGTATGGTCTCAATCATTCTTTTATAAATTGTTTTATCCATACCAGATGGGATACTTCCTGCTAAGACAAACAACGTATCTTCATTTGCATAATGTTCTAGTTTTTCTATTAATTCATTTATTTTTTCTTCACTAACAATTGGTCCTGGCTCATTTAATTCTGTCACTTCCCCTGTAGCTTCTACTACTTTCATATTCGTTCTTGTTTCTCCATCTACTACTACAAAGTCAGTAGAAATTCCATACTCTTTTAAAACTTTTTCAATTACTTCTCCCGCAGTTCCTCCAATAAATCCAGTTGCAATCGTATCCAGTCCCAATTCCTTAATTGTTTTTGATACATTAATTCCTTTTCCTCCTGCATCTAAAACCACTCTCTTAATACGATTTAGACCACCACGTTCCATCCGCTCAATATCAACTGTTTTATCAATTGCAGGATTCATTGTTACTGTTACAATCATTCTTATTCCACTCCTTTTAATGTCTCATAAATCTCATCCACACTGCTCTGAATCAACTCATCCACAGCTTCTGGGGTACTCATCTTAATTGCAATATTGGATAAGATAGCAAGATGGTCATCTCCAGTTCCTGCGATTCCAATTACTAGTTTTACATCCTCACCGTCCCAATCCGTTCCTTCTGGGAAAATCATAACTGCAATTCCAGAAGCTTTAATTTCTTTCTTTGCTTCTTCTACGCCATGTGGAAGTGCAATTCCATTTCCAATATTTGTAGCAAATGTTTTCTCTCTTTCAATCATTCCATCTACATAGTCTGGTTTTACATATCCGCTATCTACTAATATCTGTCCAACTGCACGAATTACATCATTTTTCTCCATTCGCTTGCAGTTTGTTCGAATATTTTCTTTTAATAATAATGGAAGTTTCTTTGTTGATTTTTTTAAAAACATAAATCATTCCTCTTTTCTTTCTTTTTTTATTTTCCTGTTCCTTATGTCATTATTATAATGTCAAAAACCTTATATTTTCAAGCAAAACAAACCTCTTCTTTGACACCATCCAATAGTGACATTTCTTAATTTCTAACACTTAAACTTACCGTATTGTTTCATAAATAAACACAGTTTTTCTCACTGCAATATTCCTTGCCACCTTTTCTCTTTTTGAAAAAAATTTAGGGACAGTTGAGATTTCGTATGAAATCACAACTGTCCCTTTGGAATGTAAAAATAATCAATGCCTATCTTTGTGTTTCAGTAATGACACACCTAAACTAATGAAACCTACTGTTCCTATCCATAAGGAAAGTGCTGAAAAACCGCTAGAACCTATTTCCAATCATATTGCAAAGAGCAATAACTCTATTCTTAAGCTATTGTATTTCACTCTTCACCATCCTTAATTATGAGAAATAGCTAAACGTAATACTTGTCATTGGACGATAAACTCGGCTTCCTACGTATACATCACCACTTTCGTTAAATGTACAAGAAAAGGCTGTTCCGCTAACTCTTAGCCCATTAAAAGTTGCTCCAGCAACATTATCGTATATCGGCTGAGATTGCCAAGAAGCACTGGTACCACTACTAGAAACAGATGGTGGTCAAGAAATAGAAACAGCAATGTTACTTACAGATATTCCCTGATTTAATATGATGTAATCACAATTTCCTTCTCCAAACCAATGTGAAGCCTGTCCACCCTCGAAATTATTTCCTGTGAAATCAGCGGTATTCCTTTTCCATGCGTAAGATATAGAATTCCCGTCATACTGTATATCATTCTGATACTCTGATTCTCCTGGCATCAACATGCCTCTTGTTTGAGGAGTCGATCCTGGATCACCAGTAAGCTCATTAATATATTCCATAGCTGCCTGGCGATATTCTTCATCTTCTACATCAAAAGAGTATACTGTCACCCCATTATCATTATAAGTATGTAAAGTAAATTCCTTACTTTCAGCACTTCGGGTGGTTGCCTCAGATGATGTCAAAGTTACTTATTGAGTAGAAATAAGAGTAGGATCATTATCTTCTGCAAAAGCAGTAAGCGGCATAAGCATAACTACTCCCATGGTTATCGCCAATACACTTCTTAAAATTTTCTTCATTATATTACCTCCAAACCATTTCAGATAATACTTTCGTATAAAACAATTGCATCATAGGTATTATTAAAATTTACAATATCATCATTGGAATCTCCCCCTTTAAATAGACCGCTTTCATCTTGTGATTGACTCAAAGTTCTTATTACTACTTGTTTAAATTCTGATGTAACAGTATAGTTACTCTGTTCAAAAACACTGAGTGCCATATTCTGCAACATTATTTTATAACTCACTTCTTTAGATGACAATTGAATAATCATCATTTCTAATTGGCGGCAATATTCTTGTAAATCATTTGTTTTATCAGGAGACACTAAACAAATAAACTCAATCAATTTAGCCAAATCATATGCCTCTTGTTGAATATTAGAGCTATTAGAACTTGTAGAAAAATTTTTTATTACATTATCATAGTATTCTCCAGAAATTTGCGGATTCTCACCTAAAATCCTCAAACCTTTTATACAACTATTAATTTTAGGTAAATTCGCATTGTTGGCTGATACGTCACCGAAAACATCGATGCCAGAAGAGAACTTTTGTATAATTTCTTCACGTTCCTCATCTACAATATCTAATAAATTATTTCTTTGCAACAATTCAAGATAGCGGTATATATTTCCTACATAAAATACATTACCATCCAGAATCTGCGCTTTATTCTCTATACAATATTTGTTAATGGTATTACTTGATTCTATACCCAATTTATGAATTAAAGCATCCACATAATAAGTATTCCCAAGATCCGAGTTCGCATATCCTGGAGACAGATACGAATCTTCGCTTAACAAAAAAGAGTCAAACTCATCAAATACATTTCTAAAATGAATGCAGGTTTCAAAATCGTAATGCGCAAGTTTTAAAGCATAAATCGTTGCATACAAACCATATGAATCGTATTTAAAAAACGCATCTTCCTTTATACCATTTTCGTCACATAATACAAGTATAATTTTCTCATAATTTTTTGAACTATCATACCCTGCAAATCTTGCAAAATCTAAATAATCCATTAAGAATACAGGTACATAAATAACATTTTCCAACTTTCCTACATCATCCAACGTGTCTTCAAACATTTGGATAATCGCAGTTATAGATGTTTCTGGTACTTCTATATTATACTCTTTTGCCAATTCAAGAAACATAGAATACGCACTGGAATTATCCGTAATTATATTACCCGAAACAAAAACTTCTTGTACAGCTCTTTTCAGCCAATCATCAATAGGTTTCATTTCTATATTTAGTGAACGTGCAATATGATATGCTAAATAATTTGCATATATATTGAATGTATATTCATTGTCCTTACCGTTATAAAACAATGCGTAACATTTTAAATCACTGTCGTAAAGTGAATCCAAGTAAGATGAAATCCTTCCTTTTGTTTCATCCGACAAATTTTGGCTATTGCCCAATAAAGAAACCGCGCAAAAAACATCTGTGAGGTCCATATCCGAAGAGTTTAAAAACTTTTCTTCAATCTCACTTTTTGTTTCTTGAGAGATTGGAGGCTGTGACCAACCAGCATATTCTTTTGCCATTCTTATATAATATGTAGCATAAACACTAAACTGCGATTTAAACTCAGCATTTGCAAATCGATATCCACCATCTTCCATAGCACTTTGTTTGATAGCTGCTGCGATGGCTGTTTTATTTATTTCAGGTAAATCAGTGGAAACATTGGATGTTGCGATATTAGAATTACTACATCCAATGCATAGTAACATATTAGAAAGCAAAATTAAAATACTAACAGTTATCTTTTTTCTTACAACCACACGTTTCAATTACATCACCAAGCTTTAAAAATAATAATCTTTATATTTTATCATAAATTTTCTTGTTTATCAATAAAAAATTTGTGATTTTTGCTATATATCTACATAAAAAATTTATGGGGACAGTTGTGATTTCGTATAAAATCATAACTATCCCTTTACAGACTATCTATTTCCTGACTATTCTTTTATTATTATGATGTCTGCTCCAAAAACTGATTAAAATAAGCTTTCAGACATCGAGATAATTCAGAACGAATCTCTCCTTCTTGACCTCTGAAAATTGTATCCATTAAGTGTTCGTCTTCTACAAGACTACTTGTCAAAAAACCTAGCATATCTGAATTCATTTTCACATGTTCATCTTCTGGCATTAACATCAAAATTACTACCCGAATTTCTTTAAAGTAAGGATCTCGGAATGGTTCTAATGTTTTTGTAAAGCAAAACGAAATACTTGGATTTACCATTCCCTTCGTTTTGGTATGCAGCAAAGCAAATTCCAATTCTGGAAATACTTGCGTTGCCATATGTTCCCGTGCTGTAACGTCCTCCTGAATTTGATACCTACGCTGAGGATAATTGGTAAGCTTTTCGGTCATGGCTACTAACAACTCTTCAAATCCAATATATGGATCTACCTTCATACAAAACATTTCTTTCAAAATTCTCTTAATTTGTACTGCCAGATAATTTACTTGTTCCAATTGTCTTGTAAACACCTCTTCCTGCTTTACTTTTGGAATTCTCTCATAATAACTTACTTTTGCTTCAATTGCATCAATATCTTCTTCTAACAGAAGCGGACTTACTTCTAAAATGTCCACGCCTTCTAATTCCATTGGAAGGCTGGAAAGGAAAAAATCAGTCTTTTTTTCGATAAATGGAGTGATATTTTCTTTTCCATACGGCGTAATTTCCACCCTGTCTCGAAATACTTTCGCAAGTTTTGTACACATTAAGCGTGAAATTCCTATTCCACTTGCACAGACCACACCAATCCATACTTTTCGTTTCTGTTCTTGCTGGTTTTCCATACGGACAATCGCAGCTCCAAAATGAATTGCCAAAAATCCAATTTCTGCATCTGGAATTTCACATCCAACATAATTTTGGAGAATCCCAGCTATAGATTGACATTTTTGATAAATTACCGCATAATCTTGCTTGATTTGATCCAACAATGGATTTGCAATATTCATCCCATTTTTGAGACGGATTAATGTTGGCTCCATATGTGCCAACAGACCTCGAATAAACTCATCATCTTGCTTCAATAAATATGCGATATTGGGATCATAAGCATCAATCAACTCGTTTACAAGTGCTATCAGTTGATCTTGTTCAGAAGAATTTTCTTTTACATATTGCCGTTTTGCTCCTTTTAAATGCAGCCAAATATAAGCTGTTTCAATCAAAGGAATTTCAATCTCAAATTCCGCTTCCAATGCTCTGCTAATGGAACAAGCATCTTTATACTCCTCATCTTTTTTTATCTGACTCAGAAGTGCTTCATTTTCCTCAATAATCTCCTGTTTTAAAATCCGATTAATTGCAATGGTAATATGTAAAATTAATCCAATATAAGAATCTTCTGTTAAACAGCTAATATTGGAATTTTTCATACGAACAATGCAAGTCAAGACTCTTTTCAAAATATTTTTATCTAAAATTCGATACATTGTATTTTCATTCTTTTTATTAATCAGCTGAAACAAAGAATTTTCTTTATCTTCATAAAAATCCCGAATTATCTCCGTATCCATATTTTGATCAATAAAGGAACGCATCGCACGCCGATAATCCTTCTCACTTCCTTCTACGCTAACTCCATAACCTTGTTTTCTTAAAATTTGAAGATGGAAACGCTCAAACCACTTTTCAATTGCATCCATATCAGAACTAATGGTAGCCTCACTCACTCCAAACATCATACTGTAATAATAAAGTTTTTTGGCAGTTCGATCTTTTAACATTTCCAAGATCAGCCGTTTTCTTCTCTGTGATTTATCTGCTGTATCAACACTGTCCATTTCCTTTAAATCAGCTAACAATCGTTCCTTTTCTTCTTTGCTTCCATCCAGCCATACTCCAGTGCCAGTTTTCGACTGAAATACAATCGAATAGGGACGTAACGCTCCATCCATATATTCTAACTCTCTTTGTATCGTACGTTTACTGACCCCGATCTGTTCAGCAAGCCGTCGAATGGATGTTGTTTTTTCTGTCTTCAACAATATTAATAAAATTTGCCGTAACCTTGGTGTAAACATACTATATACGCTCCCTTCTACCTTAGTTTTCACAATTTTCTACTTTTACTAATTCTGAGATCCAACGCTCATATTCTAACGACTGTGATAAATTTTCCAAGTAATGTACTTCTACATTAATATTTTTCTTTTTTATTACTGGTTCAATTTCTTTTTGACAAAAGATTACATCTGCATCTTCTGGAATCTCATCAATGGCGGTATTGCAAACCTGAATACCCTTCAAACCTGAATTTCTTAATTTTTTGCGTAGAATGGCTGCTCCCATTGCACTGGAACCAAATCCTCCCTGACATACAAAATATACTTTCTTCACACAATTTTTCTTTACAGAGTTTTCCTGTATCATTGGTTCCATAGCTCCTTTTCTTTGTTCCTCTCCCATTAAAGGACATAAGTTATCTTTTTTAGCGGTTTCCTTTTCCTGATCTGGTATCTGTTCTTGTACAGATTCTCTACTTGATGGTTGCGTTTGTTCAATAGAATTATTCTGAACAAACAAATCGGCTGCATTAGCTACTATTTTTTTCTCTGAGCTGTCCCCTTTTATAATTATTATCGCAGTCAGACAACTTACAACTGCGGACACAATGATACCAATTAAAGTTCCTAATATATTTTTAAATGGGCATAAAAGTAAAATTGTCAAAATACTACCTGGCGAAGGAGGTGCAATCAACCCAGATGGAAGTAATAAAAAGCAAAAATTTCCAGCTACTCCTCCTGCTATTGCAGCTAAAAATAATTTAGAATTGGACAATATATATGGAAAATATAATTCATGAATTCCTCCAAATAATTGAATCCCCATATTAATCAATAAATTATTCTTCTCTTCTTTTTTTAGGAGAAAATGAGCAAATAATATTCCAAAACCTGGACCTGGATTTGCTTCTAATAAAAACAAAATGGAACTCCCCATCTGCTGTACCTGCTCCATACCAAGCGGAACAAGCAAACCATGATTAATCGTATTATTCAAGAACATAACTTTTCCAGATTCGATAAAAATTCCCATAAATGGAATTAAATTATAACGAAATAATTGATCTAATATCCATGTCAACATGGTTTGAATTTGTTCTAAAACTGGATTAAACCAGTAATATGTAACTAGAAATAATAATCCTCCTCCAATACCAATAAAAAGATTAGAAAAAAGCATCTCAAATCCCGCTGCTGTGTAAGTTTTTATCTTCTCTAACCCTTTTTTCGTAATCAATCCTGCAACTGGCGCAATTAATAATACTCCTAACATATGGGAATTTCCTTCTACACGAAAAAAACCCACACATGTAATTGCCGCAGTCAAACCTCCAGCAACTCCTCCAACTCGCTCTCCTGCCACATAACTGATCAGCAATGGAATCACCATAGAATAGAACTGTTCAACAACTAATTCCAACTCCGAGGAGGCAAACCAACCTCCAGCAGAAAAAAAAATGGATAATATTCCATATGCAATAAATAGTCCTATACTTTTTAAAATAATACTACTATAAAATTTACCAATCCGTTCTATATATTGTTTCATTACGACCACTCTCGTTTTCTTTTATCATACCATCCTGCTCCTAAAAAGACAAGCATCGCCTCAAATAGAACAAAACTTTTATTAGGAAACGTCGGTACTAAAATGCTATGCACTCAGTATCGACGTTTTCTAAGTTTATTTACAATATTTATTTACAATTCTTTAATTCTTGTACAAGCTGATCGTATTCTGGTGCAGCTAAAAAGTTTGTAATTAAAACTAACTTTGCATTTGGATTACTTGCCTGTGCTCTTGGCCCCAAATCCCTATGTGTTACTACAACCTGTGCATCAGCTGGAATGGAAGATACTGGAGAATGAATCACTTCAATTCCTGTAAGTCCTGCATCGGTTATTTTTTTCTTTAATACAGTTGCCCCCATTGCACTGGAACCCATACCTGCATCACATGCAAATACAATTTTATGAATTTCTCCAGCTATTGCCGCTGTCTTCTTTTCCGTTACTTGGCCTTTTGATTGGGCTTTCATATCTTTCATCTGAGATGCTGCAGCTTCTAAATCTTCATCTTTTCCAGCGAATCGAATAATCGGTACTGCTACTAAAAATGCTACCACTGCTGCTATTATTACACCTGCTAAGATTCCGATATAACCTCCCTTTGGTGTTAGAGCCAAAATAGAAATAATACTTCCTGGAGATGCCGCAGACACTAAACCTGCATCAAGTAAATTGAATGTAAAGATTCCAGCTGCTCCACCTGCAATTGCTGCAACTAATAACAGTGGATTCATCAATATGTATGGGAAGTAGATTTCATGAATTCCACCAAAGAAGTGAATAATTACTGCACCTGGTGCAGAACTCTTTGCAGAACCTTTTCCAACTAAACAGTAAGCCAATAAAATTCCAAGTCCTGGTCCTGGATTTGCTTCCAATAAGAAAAAGATCGATTTCGATGCTTCTTCTACTTCTTTTAATCCCATCGGTGAGAAAATACCATGATTTAATGCATTATTTAAGAATAATACTTTCGCTGGCTCAATTAATATACTTGCTAATGGAAGCAATCCTCTATCTACGAAGAACTGTACTCCTGTTGCCATTGCGTTATTCATAACGGAAACAAATGGTCCTACTACAAATAATGCTAGAATTGCTAAAATACCACCTAAAATACCAAGAGAAAAATTATTGACTAACATTTCAAATCCAGCCTTAATTTTTCCTTCTACTAACTTATCAAACTGTTTAATCACCCATCCGCCGAATGGTCCCATTACCATGGCTCCAATAAACATTGGATTTTCTGGAGCACCTGCAATTGCTCCCATTGTTGCAATTGTACCAATTACACCGCCTCTTTGCCCAGCTACCATCGTACCACCTGTATAGGCAATCAATAACGGTAATAACATTTTAGACATTGGACTTACCAATTCTGCAATTGCTGCATTTGGAAACCATCCATCTGCAATAAATAATGCTGCAATTAATCCCCAAGCAATAAATGCACCAATATTCGGCATTACCATTCCACTTAGGAAACGTCCAAACAACTGTACTTTTTGTTTCATATTCATACCTCTTCTCTTTTTTCGTCTTCGGATTAGGTATGATTGGCCAATCAAATCCCTTTGATAAGTTTATTATAAAGTAAAAATCTATATTTTTTCAAGCAAAAGAAACCTGAATTTGGCATTAGCAACTAATGCCAAAAATAAAAAAGAGTAATATTATCACTGACATAGATAATATTACTCTCTTTCTTATTACTATTTGTTTAATCCTAAAATATCACATACTGTCTCTTTCATTTGATCTTTATCACATACTCTGTTGTGCAAAACTGGAGCAGTACGAATTTCTTGGATTGCTTTCGGAATTGCCACATTAGAAAGTTTATTCAATTCATCGACTAGCTCAAAATCACCCTTTTCATCATAGGATGGATCAATTGCATTCATGACACTTCTTGTAAATTTATATGGACTTGCAGTCGATGCGATAACTGTTTTCGTATTGTCACCACTATCCTTCACATATTTGTCATATACACAAGATGCCACGGCTGTATGCGTATCCATAATATAATGATAGGTTTCATACATTTTTTTAATCTGATTGGCTGTTTCTTCCTCTGTTGCATAGTTTCCATAAAAGTCTGCTAACTGTGCCTTCATCTCATCTGTAATTACGTATTTACCCGTCTGAGCCAAATCATTCATAAGAGCTGCATCCTTGTTTGCATCCGCTCCAGCAATCTTATAAATCAAACGTTCCAAATTACTGGAAATTAGAATATCCATCGATGGAGAGGTTGTCAAAATAAAGTCACGGTTTTTATCATAACATCCTGTTGTAAAGAAATCGTATAATACTTTATTATCATTGGATGCACAGATTAGTTTATGAATCGGCACTCCCATCTGTTTTGCATAGTAAGCGGCCAAAATATTGCCAAAGTTACCAGTTGGGACAGTTACATTGATTGACTCACCATTTTGAATCTCACCAGAAGCCAAAAGCTGTGCATAAGAATACACATAATAAACAACCTGAGGTACCAAACGTCCAATATTAATAGAGTTAGCAGAAGAGAACTGGAATCCTGCTTGATTCATCTGCTCTGCGAGTTTCTTATCATTAAATAATGCTTTTACACCAGTTTGTGCATCATCAAAATTACCATGAATACCTACAACCCATGTATTATCTCCTTTTTGCGTTACCATTTGCTTTTCCTGAATTGGAGAAACGCCTCCCTTTGGATAAAATACAATAATCTTAGTTCCAGGTACATTTGCAAAGCCTGCCAATGCTGCTTTACCTGTATCTCCACTCGTTGCTGTCAAAATTACAATTTCATTACTGCAATTATTTTTCTTAGCAGCAGTTACCATCAAATACGGTAAAATTGATAACGCCATATCTTTAAACGCAATCGTCGCACCATGGAATAACTCTAAATAATAAGCATTCCCTTTCTTTACTAAAGGTGCAATAACCTTTGTATCAAATTTATCATCATAGGCATGACTAATACAATATTTCAACTCTTCTTCTGTATAATCCGTTAAAAACAGCTTCATTACTTCATATGCTGTTTCTTGATAAGAGAGTCCCGCAAATTCAGAAATTGGACGCTGTAATGACGGAATTTGATCTGGAACAAATAATCCTCCGTCTTTTGCTAGTCCCTGTAATACCGCTTCTGATGCAGTATATGCCTTTTTTTCTCCTCTTGTACTTCTATAAAGTAATTCCATCTCTCCACCAAACCTTTCCTGATCGTCAGATAGCACAGTAATTCAAATCGTTAACATTTCTTATCAGATCATTCATCTTTGATAAGCACAAAAATCAGTGCTGTCTTACCATGCTTTATCATAGCATAGAACCTTTTGTTTGTCCAGTAAAACTTACGCCTTAGAAAGACCTTTGTCTGTCATATACGGACACTTCCTATTGTACCATAGAATTTAACTTTGTCATACTCTCTTTTCCTGAAATTGCTTCAATATTATTAGCAAATATTACATCCGTAACATGATTGTCTTTGGCAAGCTGAATTAAATTATCTTTGTAATAACGATAATCTACTACAATCACTTTCTGATAATGATCCACTAGAAATGGTACAAAAGCATTTCCAAATGATTCTTTAACAACAAGACAAGTAGAACCATCGCTTAGGTTTGGATTGTCAATTACACTATATGGATTATCTCCCCCAATAAAACAACTATATTTATTGCCAGGCTGATAAGAAGAAACATCATTAACAATTGGCCAATTTAATTGATTGCCACTTTTTTCTGTAATTGACATTCGATTGGTGGACAGCGGAACATATGCATCTACCGTCTCTGGATTATTCTTTAATTCATTTGCTTGTGTACTGGAATAATAACTTCCAATAAAGTTTGGAAAACTCATTTTTTCATACTCACTTAATTCATGTGCTTTTATTCCTTTTGCTTTTGCAAATTGTTGATAGCTATAATAAGCTCCAAGTGCCGTCCAATGATGATCCGTTGCAAAGAAAATTTTTTCTTCTCTATGCCCATACAACGTATCAAAGATTGGCACTTGTACTACATTACGATTCATGGATTTATAATAATAATCAATTGCTGCTTTTTGATCGCTGCCCCCGATTTCTTTTTGCTTACTCTCAGAAAGTAAAATTCCAGAATTATCTGGAATCATCATTGCATAGACCGTTGCCTGCCCTTCTAATCCATTTGCCATACGATTTACCGTATCAATAAATAGATTCGCTGCATCCAGATTAAAATAATAAATACCATATGCCTGTTTTCCATCTACATAAATACTTCCATGAACCTGCGGTGCTACTGTTTGTGCTACTGTCGTTTGTTCTGAGGAGCTTTCTGACTCAGCCACAGTAGTTTCTGGCTCTTTCGACGCTGTTGTAGTCATTGCCCCTGTTGGAATCTCATCTCCTGTATTATTGCCCCCTCCGTGAATTTGCTGTCCACGAAGTCCATATAATTCTTGTATATCTGAATTTACAGCCAACAACTGGTCTCTAAATGGAAATGTATCTGCATACCAAGTATCCATATCTTTAAAATAAGTTCCATCTAAAAGAGCCTGCTTTGAAAATTGGGGAAATTCAGTTAATGTTCTCTTCTCCAAATCAGATACCTTTGGACGAAGCGGCATAAGAAATCCTACTATACATCCGCCTAGTAAAATTCCAAAAAATAGTCCTGATTGAATGATATGATAAACCTTTGAAACTTTTTCTTTCTTTTTTAAAAATTGTTCTTTTTCCATCTGCTTTCCCTCTAAAATTGAAAATATAAAAATGGATTATAACTATTTCCTACTAATGCCATTACAGATAATAATAACAACACAGCTGGAACAATCATATCAATAAGGTATAATAAATGTGGGCATCGCTGCTTTGCCTCTGCCGATGCGTACCATTTCTTACGAATTATCTTTCCAATTGGGGTAATTGCAATCACTGCAACAATCAAAAAGAAGATATTATTCTGAATTAATAATGTCGTCTCCATATTCATCCAATTTCTTCCTGAAAAGTCAAACATCCCTTTTAATACTGTAATCAGCTCTTGCATATTCTCAAATCGGAATATAACCCATCCAAAGTACACAACCAAAATTGTGTAAATCCATCCAAAAATTTTTGGAATACGATCTAATAATTTTCCTAAAAATAATCGCTCTATTACAAGAAAAACAAAATAGAACAATCCCCATAAAATATAATTCCAACTTGCTCCATGCCACATTCCTGTTAAAAACCATACAATAAATAGATTTCGGAACGTACAAAAACTTCCTTTTCGATTCCCTCCCAGCGGAATATAAACATAATCTCGAAAGAATGTACTCAAGGAAATATGCCACCGACGCCAAAAATCTTTCACCGACACGGCTATGTAAGGATAGTTAAAATTCTCTAAATAATGAAAACCTACCATTCTTCCCATTCCAATCGCCATATCGGAATAAGCAGAGAAATCTAAATAGATCTGCAACATATAAAATAACATTCCAAGCCAAAGTCCAGAGACAGATGCGGTTGCTAATTGATCGCTTACGATTAATGTATCTGCAAGACTCGCACATGTATTTGCCAAAACAGCTTTTTTAGCAAGTCCTACACAAAACCGTCTTACCCCTTCTGCCACATCATGGGCAGTTACGGATCGATCTTCGATTTCATCTGCCACTGTTTGATAACGCACAATTGGACCTGCAATACATTGGTGGAATAAACTACAATAAAGCAATACTTTCCAATAGCGTCTTTGCACCGCTACTTCCTCTCGATATACATCTACTACATAAGATAGTAATTGGAATGTGTAAAAGGAGATTCCAATTGGAAGCACAATATTAGGAACTTCATTCGGAAATCCTGTTAGATATTGCAAATTTGTCAGGAAAAATCCAGTATATTTAAAAAATCCAAGTGTCAGTAATGCTCCGAAACATTCTAAAAACATCCAGATTTTTTTTCCTCTCTTTGTTCTAGCGTTGGCAATGCGGCATGCAGTAAACCAGCTCCAAAAGCTCAAGCCAACTAACAATACTAAGTATTTTGGTCCGCCCCATGAATAAAACACAAGGGAAAATAATAATAGTACAATATTTTTCTGTTTGATTGTAGACGCAAAAAAATACGCAATAAAACTAAGCACAAGAAAAGCGAATACAAACAGTAAACTTGAGAATACCATATTAAACTCTCCATTCTCCTAACATCACAAAATAATTACCTGCTTTTTTCATTTGCACGAAAGTAGCTGCGGTATCTGGTTGATTATACCTCATAACCGACTAGATCGCAAGCTCTTTATCAAGAGAAAAGAGTTATATTTAGCTCTACCAAGTCTAAATACAACTCTTTTTCATACGTAACTATAAAGTCATCTGCTTATTTCACAGATAAGTCTTCTTCTGAAAAGCACTCTTCAATTGGTGCGCCTGGAGCAACCATTGGAAATACCTTATCATCTTTTTCAATCTGGCATTCAATTACAACTGGAATATTTAAATCAATTGCCTCACGAACTGCTGGTTCAAATTCTTCACATTTTGTAACACGATATGCCTTTGCTCCCATTGCCTCTGCCAATTTTACAAAATCTACCTGATCTTCTAAAACGGTATGGGAATAACGTTTGCCATAGAATAAGGTTTGCCACTGACGTACCATACCCAGAACATGATTATTTACTACAATCTGAATTACTGGAATATTATAACGAGTCGCTGTAGCAATCTCATTCATATTCATGCGGAAGCAACCGTCTCCTGCAATATTAATCACCGTTTTATCCTTACAGCCCATCTTAGCTCCAATTGCAGCCCCAAGACCATAACCCATCGTTCCAAGTCCGCCAGAACTGATAAAACTTCTTGGCGTTTGATATTTATAATATTGAGCAGCCCACATTTGATGTTGTCCTACTTCTGTTACAATGATTGCATTTCCCTTTGTAATTTCATTTAATTTTTCCATAATATATGGCCCCGTCAATTCGCCTTTATGATAGGAAAGTGGATAACGTCTTTTTAATTGTTCTATTTCTGTAATCCATTTTTTATGTTCCATCGGCTCTAACCGCATATTTAATTCTTGCAGTACACATTTTACATCACCAATAATTGATGCATCGGTTCGTATGTTTTTATTAATTTCCGCTGGATCGACATCAATCTGCAATACCTTTGCATTGTACGCAAACCTCTTAGCATTTCCAGTAACACGGTCGCTGAATCTTGCTCCAACCGTAATAAGTAAATCACATTTCGTCACACCAAAATTAGATGCTTTTGTTCCATGCATACCAAGCATACCAGAATACAATGGATCTTCTCCATTAAATGCTCCTTTTCCCATTAATGTGTCGGTAACTGGTGCATTAATTTTATGAACAAATTCACGCAATTCCTTAGAAGCCCCAGATGCAATGGCACCGCCTCCTACAAACACAAACGGTTTTTCTGCTTTCTTGATCATCTCCACTGCCTTTTCCAGATCTTCTTCCTTCATGTTTTTTGTAATTGGACGAATTGGTTCTGGAATTATCTTCGTATATTCTGTCTTATTTGCAGTAACATCCTTTGTAATATCTACAAGTACTGGGCCTGGACGTCCTTCTTTTGCAATACGGAATGCAGAACGAATCGTATCAGCCAACTTTGTTACATCTTTTACAATATAATTATGCTTTGTAATTGGCATTGTAATACCTGCAATATCTACTTCTTGGAATGTATCTTTTCCAAGCAGGTTTACAGCTACATTGGCAGTAATTGCAACAATTGGAATAGAATCCATATAGGCCGTTGCAATTCCAGTTACAAGATTCGTAGCTCCTGGACCTGATGTTGCCATACAAACACCAACTTTTCCAGTTGCACGTGCATACCCATCTGCTGCATGAGCCGCTCCCTGCTCATGAGAAGTTAAAATATGAGTAATCTCATCCGAATGTTTATATAATGCATCATATACATTTAGAATAGTACCACCTGGATAACCAAATACTGTATCTACTCCCTGTTCTTTCAGACATTCAATAATAATTTCTGAGCCAGTTAATTGCATAGTATTCTCTCCTTTTTATTTTTTTATCTCTAAAATCGCACCACGGTTTCCAGAAGTTACCATAGAAGCATATCTTGCCAAATATCCTGTTGTTATTTTTGGTTCTCTTGGAGTCCATGCCGCTCTTCTTCGCTCCATTTCTTCATCAGAAATATCTACATTTAATGTATTTTCTGGAATATTAATCTTGATGATATCCCCTTCTTCTACAAGGGCAATTGGACCTCCAACTGCGGCTTCTGGAGACACATGTCCAATACTTGCTCCTCTGGATGCTCCGCTAAAACGTCCATCTGTAATCAGAGCAACACTCGAGCCAAGTCCCATACCTGCAATTGCAGAAGTAGGATTGAGCATTTCTCTCATTCCAGGGCCACCTTTCGGTCCTTCATAACGAATTACAACCACATCTCCAGCTACAATCTTTCCACCTTTAATTGCTGCAATTGCATCTTCTTCACAATCAAATACTCTAGCAGGACCTTCATGTACCATCATCTCTGGAGCAACTGCAGAACGTTTTACAACACCAGAATCTGGAGCCAGATTTCCCTTCAATACCGCAATACCGCCAGTCTGGCTATATGGATTTTCAATTGGACGAATTACTTCTGGATTCTTGTTCACGCAGCCTTTAATATTCTCTGCTACTGTTTTTCCTGTTACTGTAATAAGATCCGTATACAATAAATTCTTCTTGTTTAATTCATTCATGACTGCATACACACCGCCCGCTTCATTGAGTTCTTCAATGTACGTATGACCTGCTGGTGCCAGATGACAGAGATTTGGTGTTTTACTGCTGATTTCATTTGCGATATCTACATTTAATTCTACACCTGCTTCATGTGCAATCGCTGGAAGATGCAACATACTATTTGTGGAACATCCAAGTGCCATATCCACCGTTAATGCATTTAAAAATGCCTTTTCTGTCATAATATCTCTTGGACGAATATTTAATTCTAATAACTTCATAACTTGCATGCCTGCATGTTTTGCAAGTTTCAGACGTTCGGAATATACAGCTGGAATGGTACCATTTCCCTTTAATCCCATACCCAATACTTCTGTCAGGCAGTTCATAGAGTTTGCTGTATACATACCTGAACAAGAACCACAAGTTGGGCACGTCTTATTTTCATATTCTAACACTTCTTCTTCTGTTAAGTTTCCTGCGGCATAAGCGCCTACTGCTTCAAACATAGAAGAAAGACTTGTCTTACAACCCTTTACACGTCCTGCCAACATTGGACCACCACTTACAAAAACAGTTGGAATATTTACTCTAGCCGCCGCCATTAAAAGACCTGGTACGTTTTTATCACAGTTTGGAACCATAACCAATCCATCAAACTGATGAGCCATAGCCAATGCTTCTGTAGAGTCTGCAATTAAGTCTCTTGTTACAAGAGAATATTTCATACCAACATGCCCCATTGCAATACCATCACATACCGCAATTGCTGGTACAACAACTGGAACTCCTCCAGCCATAGCAACTCCCATTTTAACTGCTTCTACAATTTTATCCAAATTCATATGTCCTGGAACAATTTCATTATAGGAACTTACAACACCAATCAATGGTTTTTTCATTTCTTCTTCTGTAAATCCAAGTGCATTAAACAAAGAACGATGTGGAGCCTGCTGCATCCCCTTTTTCACTGCGTCACTTCTCATAATTAATTCCTCCTAAAAATAAACCGTTTGGGTCTTATTATGTATCTATTTGATACGTTCTGCAATCAAATCTCCCATTTCAATGGTTCCAACTTGAGTGCAGCCATCTGACATAATATCAACAGTACGATATCCTTCTTCCAATACTTTTGCTACTGCATTTTCTACTGCTGCTGCCTCTTCATCTAAATCAAAGGAATAACGCAACATCATTGCTGCTGATAAAATCGTAGCAATTGGATTGGCAATATTTTGACCTGCAATATCTGGTGCAGAACCATGACTTGGCTCATATAAGCCTAGTTTTGTCGCTCCAAGACTTGCAGATGATAACATACCGATCGAACCTGTCACCATACTGGCTTCATCCGATAAAATATCACCAAACATATTCTCTGTTAAAATAACATCAAATTGTCCAGGATCTTTTACTAACTGCATTGCACAATTATCTACAAGCATATGTGTAACCGTCACTTCTGGATAATCTTTTGCAACTTCATTTACTACACTTCTCCAAAGGCGAGAAGAATCTAATACATTTGCTTTATCCACACTAATCAGATTCTTTCTTCTCTTCATCGCAATTTCAAACGCTTTTATTGCAATACGACGAATTTCCCTCTCGTCATATACAAGTGTATCCGTTGCTTTTCTCACACCATCCACTACTTCTGTGCTGCGTGCTCCAAAATACAGTCCTCCTGTTAATTCTCTCATAATTACCATATCAAAACCTGCATCTGCAATCTCTGCACGCAATGGACACGCATCTTTCAATTCTTTATATAAATACGCTGGACGGATGTTTGCAAATAGCTCCAATCCTTTGCGAATCTTTAACAATCCTGCTTCTGGACGATCCTTTGGATCAATATCATACCAACGAGAGTTTCCTACATCGCCGCCAACCGCTCCTAGCAATACGGAATCGCTTGCCTTTGCACGTTCCAACGTTTCATCTGTTAACGATGTTCCATATGCATCAATGGAACAACCTCCCATCAGCAATTCTTCATATGTAAAATTATGGTCATACTTTTCTGCCACTTTATCCAGAATCTTTCTGGCTTCTCTAATAATCTCTGGACCAATTCCATCACCTGGAATTAATGCGATATGAAATTTCATACTTTACACCAAGCCTTTCATAGTAAACTTTCATGCCCGCTTTGCAGGCACCATCATGATATAAAAGCCTTCCCCTAACCTTTTTGTGTTCTCACACAAAAAGTAGGGGATTGCATCTTGTCGCTTTATTGCGTTAGCATATTCGTATTAGTATTATGTTAGACTATTTTATCGATTTTTTCAAGTGTTATTAAAAAATTTATCTATATTTTCTTCCATTAATTTGTTAAAGTACTTAAATCCCTTTGATATCTAAACACAGAACGGGTAGTTTTCCACTTTATTCAGACTCTCCTTTGATAAGAGGAAAGAATTCGGCAGGTATAAAAGCAGTTACTTTAATTCCATCTTCCGTATAGTTTTCTTCTAACAGTTGTCCATACTTTCGGATTAATTGGATTTTTCCTGCCTCTGCATAAGAATAAGTCTGCTGCACATATATTTTTTGTTCTCTCAAAATCTGTTCCAATAACCGTTTTAAATCATTTAAGCCTTCCCCAGTCTTTGCTGAAATAGGTAATACATAATCTGCCTTAAAATCACGGCATACCGATGGATGCTCTAAACAATCCTGTTTATTAAATAAAGTAATACCAATTTTATCTTCCACTCCCAGTTCCCTCAGTGTATCATAGACAACATGCATTTGCGTATCCATCATCGAATTAGATGCATCTACCACATGAATTAAAATATCACAATACTTCGCTTCTTCCAGCGTACTGCGAAATGCATCAATAAGATGGTGGGGAAGTTTTCGAATAAAACCAACCGTATCGGTCAGAAGAATTTCTTCTCCTGAATCTAATTTCATCATACGAGTAGTTGGATCTAACGTAGCAAATAGTTTATCTTCTGCTAAAATATCAGCTCCAGTCAATTGATTCAAAAGAGTTGATTTTCCGGCATTTGTATATCCGACAATTGCTGCTACAGGCACATAATTTCTACTTCTTCGTTGCCTTGTCACTTCTCGGTGTTTTTTCACTGCTTCCAATTCTTGCTTCAATTGACTAATTCTTTGATGAATCAATCGACGATCGATTTCCAGCTTTTTCTCACCAGGTCCTCTCGTGCCAATCCCACCGCCAAGACGGGAAAGGGAATTACGAAGTCCAACCAAACGAGCTGCACGGTACCGCAGCTGGGCAAGTTCTACTTGAATTTTTCCTTCACTTGTCATTGCATGGGCTGCAAAAATATCTAAAATCACCATAGTGCGATCCATTATTTTCGTTTCTAACATAGACTCCAGATTTCGAAGCTGAACAGGGGACAACTCATCATCACATACAACCCCTGTTGCATCTAACTCTGATAATAATTCCTTTACTTCCTCTATTTTTCCCTTTCCAATATAAGTAGCAGGATTTTGATGCTCCAAATTTTGAATTACTTTCGCTAATGTGATTCCACCTGCCGTATCAATCAATTCTTCTAACTCATCCAAAGACTGCTCTGTGTCCCCGCCACCGTTTTCTGAAACGGCTAGTAGAATTACTCGTTCTTCTGCTTCTTTTATCTCAATCATATCATCCCTCACTTTTTCTATTTCCAGATTATTCTTTGTCTAGGATTCCCCTAAAAATTTTTTTGCTGTTTCCCGAAAGATCTCTGCTTCATTTGAATGTTGCTGTACCTCTAACTGTTGTGCAATTGTTTCATACACATTCCTATTATACGGCTCTGCTTTTACTGCATTTTGATAATCCTCTAACGCTTTTGAATATTCTCCGGTTTGATCGTATAAGAATCCTCGTTTCATATAAAGTTCTGCCGTATTTTCCCCAGCATTAATTAACCTTGTATAGGTTTCTGCCGCTTCTTCTTGTAAATCTGCTTTTACTTGCGTTCCTGCCAGTTCTCTCACAAGTTTAAACTCTTGTTCACCCACAGTATTTCCAATACCTAAGACTGCTTCTTGTAGTTTTTGTACTGCATCAACATAATTTTCCTGTTCTATTGCTTGTTTTCCTTGATCCCATAAGGTTTGAAACTCTTCTTTATTTTCCCCATTAGGTATTAAAACTAATATCCCTGTCAATAGAAAAATAAAACTAAGACAGGTTACAGTAAAAAAGTATTTACTCTCTTGTATTTTTCTCCATTTTTTCTTCATCTTATAGTCTTCCCAAATTTTTTTTCCTGATTTTATAAACTTCTCCTCCCGAAATAAGCAACTCTCCCCACTACTGATATACAAGAATGGAGAATTTTTTATAAGATTTAATATCTTCTTATTTCTGATTATTATCCCGAACACTTCTATATTATATGTAATATTAAGATATAAAGGTATTTTGACCCCTGTATCATATTTATAATACAATATCTTTAAAAAATAATCTACAATTAAAAGAAAAAAACAACAAAATTAGCCTGTAATTTTTATTCCAATTTTTACCAAAACAAAAGAAATCTGCAATAAAGATTTCTTTTGTTTATTACAATAATAAGCTCTCCCGTTTACATAAAAACGGAAGAGCTTATTTCTTACTAATTGAATTTTATTTTACTTGATTGATAAATCTCATAAATGCATCTTGACCTGCCTCATCCCTTTTATAAACCCCAGCATGTTCCAGTACTTTTGCAAATACTTTTCCAATCTCGTCTTTTAAAATACCATCAATGGTATCTGCATTGATTGTTTTATACTGTGGCAGAAATTCATCTACCCAATCTGCATGTTTTTTCAAAGTTTCATTGGAGCGAATATCTTTACCAGCCAAAATATATTCACCCAACTCTTTCATCTCATCTTTCAAACGAGCTGGTAAAACAGCCAATCCCATTACTTCAATCAGACCAATATTTTCCTTCTTAATATGATGTAATTCTGCATGTGGATGATATACACCAAGTGGATGTTCCTCTGTTGTAATATTATTACGCAATACTAAATCCAATTCATAAGTATCGCCTTTCTTTCTCGCAATTGGAGTGATTGTATTATGAGGTTGTCCATCCGTTTCAGCAAAAATGAATGCTGCTTCATCCGTATATCCTCTCCAACTCTTTAAAATAATATCCGCCAGTTCAATTAACCGATTTTCATCTTTATGACGAATACGAATGACTGACATCGGCCATTTTACAATGCCTGCTTCCACATCTTCATAACCAGCAAAGCGAATTGTTTTTTCAATTGGAGCTTTTGCCATCGCA
This sequence comes from Clostridiales bacterium CHKCI001, assembly GCA_900045905.1. GTDB lineage: Bacteria > Bacillota > Clostridia > Lachnospirales > Lachnospiraceae > Fimimorpha. The sequence goes on from FCNS01000046.1 coordinate 71,220, forward strand.
AATTCATAGTGACCTCCTTGGAAATGGTCATGGGTTAAAATAGAACCTCCTACAATTGGCAAATCCGCATTGGATCCTAAGAAATAATGAGGAAATAGCTTTACAAAATCAAATAATTTGCGGAATGTACTCTTATCAATCTTCATTGGTACATGCTCACCACAGAATACAATGCAATGTTCATTGTAATATACATATGGAGAATACTGGAAGCCCCAATCAGCTCCGTTAATTGTAATCGGAATAATACGATGATTCTGTCTCGCTGGATGATTAACTCTTCCTGCGTATCCCTCATTTTCTTTACAAAGCAAACATTTTGGATAACCACTTTGCTTCATTAATTTTGCTGCTGCAATTGCTTTTGGATCTTTTTCTGGCTTGGAAAGATTAATCGTAACATCCAACTCTCCATACTCCGTTGCTGTCAGCCACTTGATATCTTTACATACACGATATCTGCGAATATAGTCAGAATCCTGACTCAATTTATAATAGTAGTCTGTTGCTTCTTCTGGAGAAATGCTGTATTTCTCTTTAAATTTTTGAATTACTTGAGATGGACGAGGCATAAGACAATTCATCAGTTTTGTATCAAACAGATCTCGGTATACAACACTATTTTCTTTCAGCACGCCTGTTTCATATGCATAATCCATCAATTCTTTTAAAGTTTCTTCTAAGTTCACATCACCTAACTCTTGTTCTGGTTCTGCATACTCTTCTAACTGCATTACTTCTAAAATCTGATTTGTCGCATAAATCTTTTCTTCCACTGGAAGTAACTCACTATCTAAACCATATTTTACTAACTTTGCAATACTTAAATTTACGTCCATTACGATTCCCCTCTCTCGTTATTTCGTATGTTAATTGTGACTGAAAGAATCTCCGAAAAATCTTCTCTTTCCTACTATTTTAACAGTTGCATTCGAACTATGCAATCAACAAATTTTACACTATTATCTCTATTTTGTTACCTTATGAGCTCCATCTCCAATTTCTACTACATAGAAATCTGCTGCATATCCAATCTTATCTTTATATATTTTTCCTGTATTCTCAATAAAAGCGTCAATTTTATCATTTTCTACAATACTAACGGTACAGCCTCCAAATCCTGCACCTGTCATACGAGAACCAATGACTCCCTCTTGCTCCCACGCTGCCTCTACTAATGTATCAAGTTCAATTCCAGTTACTTCATAATCATCTCTTAAAGAAACATGTGAAGCATTCATTAACTGGCCAAATAATTGAATATTATTATTGAAAAGTGCATCGACTGCCTGAATCGTTCTCTGATTTTCATAAACAGCATGTTTTGCTCTCTTGCGATTAATTGGATCGGTAATGACATCTTTTACTTCTTCAAATTTCTCTTCTGTAAGCTCACCAAGTGTCTTAATATCTACGACCGTTTGAAGCTGTGCAAGTGCTGTTTCACATTGACTTCTCCTTTCGTTATACTTGGAGTCTGCAAGTCCTCTCTTTTTATTACTGCATGCAATTACAATCTTAGCATTTTCGAGACGGATTGGTGCATACTCATAACTTAAATCGGATGTATCTAAGAAGATTGCATGATCCTTTTTACCCATTGCAATTGCAAACTGATCCATAATTCCACAATTAACGCCATTAAATTGGTTTTCTGCCATTTGGCTAATTAAGGAAATTTGAATCATATCTACATCAAAACCAAATGTTTCTTTTAAAATAACTCCAGTTGCTACTTCAATTGAAGCAGAAGAAGAGAGTCCCGAACCATTTGGAATATTTCCGAAAAATAATAAATCCAATCCAGATGTAATCTGATATCCTTTTTGTTCAAATGCCCACATAACTCCCTTTGGATAGTTGCACCAATTATCTTCTTTTTTATAAACAAAATCTCTTGCAGGTACCGTACATACTCCAAATTTTTCAAAATTCACGGAATACATTCTTATAACACCATCGTTATTTTTCCTAGCAATTGCATATGTACCAATTGTTAAAGCACATGGAAAAACATGACCTCCATTATAATCAGTATGTTCTCCAATCAGATTTACACGACCTGGAGAGAAATAAAATTCTGCCCCTTCTGTACTTCCATAAACTTTTTCAAATTGATTCATTAATTGTTCTCTCATAATTTTTAACTCCTTTTTATTTATTTCTAACTTTCATAACTAATTTTCATTACAATATTCTGATGATAATCTCCAAAACACTCCCCAAATAAGTTAATTCCTCCGATATGAACTGCGTCTTCTGCAATTCCAACTCGAACCGTAATATATGGTTCTGAAAATAAATGATAGTCTTTGATTGTTTGATTACTTACCTTCTCCTTATCCAAATAGCTTCCATCTTCTGTCAATTTCCATGTTTTTAATAATCCATATTGTGTATTTTTATCTGGCCACCAATCTGGATTCCATTTTCCTCTTCTTCCTCCAAAATCAGAAGGACATGTCCATGTCGCAACTTCTATTCCATTGATCCAAACCGTAATATCGGATGGATAATCCATATTATATTCATGATCTTCGGAACAAAGTTCCATAGAAATTTCTAATTCCTTTTCCTTTACATTCGCCAGAAAATGATTTGGAAATCGATATTCCAAGTATCCCTTTCCAAACCAAATTAGTTGCGCATCTACTCGATCTGGTTCAAAAAAACAACGTGGTTCATCTTCTTCTCCAATCCTAGTTTTTTCACTTACAATTCCACAAGTTGGCTCCACTTTATAATCCACAAAATGTCCAATTGGCATTGAGATAATTTCTGTTTTCCATTCATATGTCATGTTCGTCTGCATACTAATCACTAATTGTTCTGTCGCTACACTGCAAACTTTCATTGAACCTCTTACTGCTGGTTGTAAATGAGTATGGAGTAGTCCAGCTTCTTCTAAAGCTTTTACATGAGCTGCAGCAGATGATGCTGGAATAGAAAGCTTTTCTGCAATCTCGTTAATATTAAGCGTCTTTTCTTTGAGAAGTTTTAATATTTCAATTCTGACTTCGGAGGAAAGAGCTCTTCCAATCGACGATAATAATTTTCCATCATCCAAATTCACTTCAATTGAACGCTCCATATAAATCTCTCCCTTCTATTTATTCTATATTTTTTGTTTTAAACTCCTTTTTTTGTTATAATCAATTTATCATATTCTTTTTGGGTTGTAAAGCTCTTTTTCACTAATTATTAAACAAATTTTTTGACTAGCCTTTGTATAAATCCTATAACAAAAGGAACCTCCACTGGAGCTTCCTTTTACATATCACGATAAAAAAAGCTATGCATGAAATGCTTCTTATACAGATGCTTCTTTCATGCACAGCAAAAAGAGTCTTAAACTTCTTATTATTTCTTTTTCCATGTTTTAAATGCATTTGGCAATGCATAATCGGTATTTAACTGTTCTTGTGTAACAAAGAAAAACTCGTTTCCATCTTCTTTCAACAACTTATTTTGTTCTATCATTTTTGGAATAATCTGATAAGCCTGCATATGCCATTCAATATGAGAAAAAATATGCTTCCCATCCTTTAATCGTTCTACTATCAATGGAACTTTTAGCTTTTCTTCCCACATTTGCTTTACTTCCTGCTCTGAATAAAACCCCAGAACATTCGGAAGTTCATATAAATCAGCTAACAACCCAGTAGATGGACGTTTTCTAATTGCAGTCAAATCTCCATCTTGAATCAGAAAAACGGTTCTTTCTTCTATTTTTCTGGCTATCTTTTTCTTTTTAACTGGAATTTCCTCAATTTTATTTTGTATCCTTGCTAAACAAATCAAATTCCATGGACATCCCATACAATATGGAGCTCCATTCGGAATACAGATAAGTGCTCCTAACTCCATCAATGCAGCAGTAAACATTCTTGGATTTGGATGGGTGCGATGCATCAATTCTAATAATACAGTTTCCATTTTTCTTTTTACGGATTGTTTTGTAATATCCTCTTCCCATGCCAATAAACGAGAGATGACACGCAGTACATTTCCATCCACCGCTGGTATTTCTTGCTCATAAGCAATGGAAGCAATTGCTCCTGCCGTATAACCCCCAATCCCAGGAAGTTTTAACAACTCTTCATATGTTTTCGGCAATTCCCCATTATACTGTTCCATACAAACAATGGCTGCTTTTTTTAAGTTTCTAGCACGGGAATAATATCCCAGCCCCTCCCAAAGTTTCATTAACCTCTCATCTTCTACCTCTGCTAAAGCTGCTATATTAGGAAGTGCTGCAATAAATCGATCAAAATATGCTCTGACTGCTTCTACTCGTGTCTGCTGTAGCATAATTTCCGAAATCCAAACCCAATATGGCTCTGGATTGGATCTCCACGGCATTGTTCTGGCAGACACTTCAAACCATTCCAGCAATGGCTGTACGGATTGATCCAATCGTTCTGTTTCGGATAACTGTTTTGTTTCTATATTATTCTGATCCAGAAAATAATCCAAAAAATTTAACTGTTCCATTCCAAAGTCTCTCCTTCTCGTCGAATTACTGCAATTCGGTCTTTATAAGCATCCGCACAAGAATGAGATTTCATCTTTTGAATGATGGAATATTCTCCCCAGCAATGCATTGGGATAATATAATCTATCTCCACTCGTTTGACAAACTCATTGATGCCAAGATAAAAATCGTCTCCCTGCCTTGGATCTAATACAAGAAAAGCAATATCGGCATGTCTTCCATTTAATTTATCAATTTCTTTGCAATAACGGCGTTCCATTTCCTGATTCCACGACTGTGCTTCCCCTCTCCAAAACCAAAAATGCAGATCTCCAGCATGATAAATCGTTTTTCCCTCGCAAATAATCCAAAATGCCACTCCCTCATCAGTAGATTGGAGTGTTTCTACCGCTATTATACTTTCCTTTTTTTCTATATTTTGGAAAAATTGTTTATTTGTAAATACTCTACCATCAAAATATTCTCCTGCTCCAACAAACAAAACCTTATCTTTACAATTAACTGGAATCTTTTTCTCATCAATATCATTCGAAAGAACGTATTGAATTCTTTTATGGGAATTAGCCAATTCAAATATTTTCTTCGAAAAATGATCCCCATGTACATGACTTGCAAATACAATGAGAGGTTTCTCTAAATCCATAATTGGAATATCACCTCTATAGTAGTCAAATAAAAGATTTACAGAATCCAATTCTACTAAAAATGAACTATGATGAATATACGTAATCTTCAAGTTATTTTATTTCCTCTCTATTAAATACTATTTATAAATATTAAGTTTTTTAAAGTATAGCATTGTTTTCTGCACCATGCAATCCTTAATTATAACTAGGAGAGTTTTTGTTTAAACACTTCACTGGAACTTTCTTTCGCATATCACGATAAAAATAGAGGTTACTGAAAAATAAATATTTTTCAATAACCTCTTAATACTAAATTGAATTATTCTAATACATGATCAACATTTTCAATATGAATAGCTTCTCCATCGGCTCCTTCTACTATAACATTCTCCAATACTAACTTATGAATGTTATTTGCATAAATACCCATTTTACAAATTTCATCTGGAATTCCATCCATCATTGCAGGTTTTCCACTCTTCGCTTCTTGTGCATAGTTTACATATACATGTTTCATTTCGACTTGTTCAATCTTTTGTTCTGGCAGACCATAGAAAAATGCTGCTGCCACATGACAGTTTTCTGCATGAATATTATGGAATGCAAGTGATTTTACGAATGGTGTTCTATCATCAACTGGAAGCGGATCTTTACATTGCACATAATCACTATGACCATCTTTATCACAGAAATAGAAACTATTAATTACAAATGGGGTCATAACATGATCCATCTTAATATGTTCAAATAAAATTCCATCAATGATTGCATCTTTTCCTCTACCTCTACGTGTCTTAATTCGAAGTCCACGATCCGTATGTAAAAATACACAATCTAATGCACGTAAGTTTTTCACACCACCTGCCATTTCACTTCCAAGTGTAATCGAACCGTGACCATCTCTCATACAACATTGGCGGATCGTAATATTCGAAGATGGAGTTTTATACTTCGCTCCTACTTCAATCTTTCCAGATTTTACTGCAATACAATCATCTCCTACTGAGAAATACACGCCTACAATCTCTACATCATCGCAGCTTTCTGGATCCAATCCATCGGTATTTGGAGAATCTTTCGGTCCTAAAATGCTCAATCCAATAAATCTTAAATGATTGGAAAAGAATGGATGGATGTTCCAGCTAGGACTGTTTTTCACAGTAATTCCAGCAAGTACGACATTTTCACAATGATTTAAAAATACCATTCTTGGTCTTGCTGCAATACGAATTACTTTTGGTCTATCCCACCAATTCTCTTTGCTTGCATTTCCATTAATAGTTCCTGGCCCATACACTACAGCATTCTTTACATTAATTCCAGTAATAATTCCTGCAAACATTGGCATGGCTTCGCCTTCCCATGTTCCAAGTAAAATTTCTTCTGTTCCATCTGGACTTGTATAGGCACCTTGCAAAACTGGAAATTTTTCACGCTCTGTCCATGCAGATAATACTGCTCCTTCTTCTAATTCCAGATTTAAATTATCCTTTAAAAACAGACTTGTAATTTTATACTCACCTGCTGGTACAACGACTCTACTATTTGCTGGACACGCCATAATTGCTGCCTGGATGAAAGGAGTATCATCGTTTACACCATCTCCTTTTGCTCCAAAATCTTTGACGTTCATTGAAACAAATTCATAATCTGTCTGGAAGGAAACACTAGCTACTTCTCCTTCCCACTCTGCCTGAATTATATAGTCCGTTTCCGGTTCCAATCCATATATCATTGTAATAACCCGATTACTTTCCTTATAGAATGTCCCATTAACGGAAATCTTCCAAGAATGTGCTGTCTCAAATACACTCTCGTCTTTCAATTCCAATGCTGCACATCTAGCATTTTTAAAAATTACGTTAATATTCATGATATCTCCTTAATAATTATATTTTGTAACCCCTTACATTTTTGTCATTTTATGGTATGATATAAAAGTCAAGGGGTGAGCATCCATCCCTAATCTTGCTGTTAGACGAACAGCAGAATGGAGGTTATTATGTTAACAGTATCAAAAGATGCAAGTGGAGACTTTTCTACACTTTGCGAGGCTTTGGAAGCCTTATCAAATGATCCTTCTCTTTCCAGAGAAATCTTTATAAAAAAAGGTGTTTATGAAGAACGTCCAGAAATCAGACTTTCCCACTTAACGATTATAGGGGAAGATGTTCAAAATACGATTATCACATTTGGATACGGCGCTTTTATGCCAATGGAAGATGGCAGTAAACGTGGTACATTTCGCAGCTATACAATGCTGATCGATGCTAATAGCGTTACAATAAAAAACCTGACCATTGCAAATCACGCTGGAAGTGGTGAAATTGCAGGTCAGGCGATTGCGCTTTATGCAGATGGTGACAAGCTTATTTTTGATAATTGCCACCTTCTCGGTCATCAGGATACACTCTTTACGGGCCCTCTTCCACCAGAGGCAAAAGAAAAGGGTGGATTCACAGGTCCAAAAGAATTCGATCCTCGGATTGTCGGACATCAATATTATAAAAATTGTTATATCGAAGGCGACGTTGATTTTGTCTTTGGCAGTGCTTGTGCTTTTTTTGACCACTGCACACTTCACTCTTTAAATCGCAATCAGTCTGTAAATGGATTTGTTACTGCTGCCTCCACTCCAAAAGAAGAAGCATTTGGCTATTTCTTTTTTCACTGCAATTTTACAAGTGACTGTGAAAAGGAAACGGTCTATCTTGGCCGTCCATGGCGTGAATTTGCAAAAACGGTTCTATTTGAATGTCATCTTGGCGATCATATTAAAAAAGAAGGCTGGGATGACTGGAATAAACCTCATGATACCGTTTTCTATGCAGAATATAACTGCCACGGTGCAGGCGCTGATTACAGCAAACGATCCGATTGGATTCATCTTCTTACAAAGGAAGAAGCCCATTCTTATCGCTCGTCTGTACTTCGCCTTTTTACATTTGCATTTCAACCACAATAACTACTCATGTTGGAGGGAAAATGCAGAAAATACTGCATACCCTCCTTTTCCATAAGTATAAATTCCTATCATTGGACCAGTAAATCGTTTACCAATTTTTAATCCTTCATCACATAAATAAGTCAAATGCTCTCGAATCGCTAAACATTTTTCCTCTTCTTCATCAATTTGACAAGAGAATGTCCGTTTTAATCCATCTATATTTATACGTAGTTTTATTATAGATGGTAATTTGGGTAAAACAAGTAAGTCTTGTCTTTTTTGAATTTCCCCGATTTGCTCCACAAGACAGATACGGGAATCACACTCTGTTTGGAATAATCCAAACTTCAGCCAACTGTTTTCATCATAGTAACAAGTCATTCCAGCATCTTGACCTGGATTTAGCTGTAGTTTTGTTATAAAAGTTTCAGCAGTACAACAAATTGCTGTTTGGCGACGCAGCAAAATATTTCTAGCTTCCAGTTCATTTAAGTCAAACGCATCCCCGTCCAGTTTCAATCCATCTTCCCCAAAATGGATATCTTCTGTTCGTCTACCTCTTGGAGAGACCCATTCATTTGAAAGTGTTCCAGCTCTAAAATCATCCCCGCTGGACTTCTCACAAAGGCTAACTGGCAAGTTTGGCTTTTTCTGCAATACACTTGGTCCATTTAATTCATTTACAATTGGCCATCCATCTGCGGTCCATCGAATTGGATCCATTGCTGTTTCTCTTCCAAGCAGTGTATAATTCTGCTCTGCCATTCTTCCACATAAATAAACCATATACCATTCCCCATTTTGAGTTTGAACAGGTTTTCCATGTCCGCTTCTTTGAATGGCAGCATTTGGATCAGATTGTGCCATAATTGGATTATATGGGCATGGTTCATAGAAACCATCAATACTCGTTGAGCGAGCTACTGTAATTTGATGTCCCATTCCAGTGCCACCTTCTGCTAAAAATAAATAGTAATACCCATCCTTCTTTAGCAAATGTGGACCTTCGGAAGCTTTCTTACAATCTCCATAATACAGCATTTTTGCTTTTGAAACCGCCGCAGTCAAGTCTTGGTTTAATTCCAAAATACGGGCTCCTCGGTTTAATAACATATAATGCCGCCCATCCTTATCATGAAATAAGGAAGGATCAATACCATCTTCTTCAATCCAGACTGGTTTTGAATACGGTCCCTCTGGACGATCTGATGAAACAATCATTTGCTTTCTTAAAACAGCACAATCATCATTCCTACGATAGGTTGCTGTAATGTAAAATTTTCCATTGCTATAAGAAATATCTGGTGCCCAGTAAGCAAAACCTCCACGTGCACCTTCCAACTCTGCCCATTCTTCTTTTACGATCGCATGTCCAATCGTATTCCAGTGAATTAAATCGGTTGAATGGGAAATTGGAATACACGGGAAATAAACAAACGAAGAATTTACCATATAGTAATCATTTCCAACTCTCACAATGGAAGGATCTGGATACATTCCAGACCGGATTGGATTTTTATATGTATCAGAAAGCTTTACTTGACATAATTCTTCCATCGCAGTCTGCGCTTCTTCATTTTTTGCTAATTCCAACGGTGTAATTCCATTTTCATCCCCATCCAATGGAGAAAGTCCAATTCTTTGCACTAAGTAGCGAATTAATTCGACATTTCCTGATTGTGCAGCGTAGTGCAAGAAATTACGGTGTCTAGGATCTTTAAGACTCATATTGGTTTTTGTATACTCTGCCATATGAACCATTGTCTCCATGTCTCCAGCTAGAGCTGGTTGAAACTCCAATGGAATTTCTTCTCCGTCTTTTCGATATCGGATATAGGAAAAATCTGCATATCCATGTTCATCCTTTAAGTCCAAAGCAACCGAAAACAGACCCGTTCTCGCTCCTACCCATGTATGAGAAGAAAGAATAAATGCATCCTCCATCACCTCAAAACTTTCTCCATCCGTACTGAAAGAGAAATAAGCCCTTACATTTTCTTTTTCTTCTATTTTTATACTGAGTTTCAGAATATTGCATTGTTCTGGAAGAGGAATTTCTTTTAAAATTTCCTCTCTCTTTTCTTTCTTCTCGTCAAAGGAACGGGCAAAACAAATCGTTCGTTTTCCGTCAGCAATTCTCACACCTAACCACGCATACTGACCTCCCATTACAATGATACCTGCCTGTTCCTTCTCCCCCAAATGAGAAAGATCCATTTCTGTTTCCACTGTAAACTGCGGAGTTACAATTTTTTGTGTCAGTATATTAGAACAATTCCATAAGATAACTGGTTCTTTTTTCGATGGATTTTTACTGTACAATCTTAAATATCCTTTTCTACTATTCAAAGAGTAAAAGGAATCATAGTGATTTCCCATCCATTGCCATTGTAAAGCAAGTTGTTCTTGTTCAAATTCATCCGAAGCTTGTTGGTATACAATTTCTTTTTGAGATACCATTGGTTTTTTATGGAAGAGATAAGGTTCTCCCCAATCTCTTCCTTCTGATTTCTTTCCAATGATTGGCCATCCATTTTCCCATATGACAGGCTGCAAATGAGTAATTCTTCCATATGCTCCTCTATCCTGAAAATGAATAAACCATTCTTCTCCTTCTGGTGTATTAATCAGTGCTCCTTGATGTGGTCCATTAATCGGCGTATTGCCTTGCCTCATTACAATTTTCTCTTCATATGGACCAGTAATTTCCTTGGAACGCAGTACCGTTTGCCATCCGACAACTACCCCACCTGCCGGTGCAAATATATAATAAAAACCTTCTCGCTTGTATATTTTTGGTCCCTCAATTGTGACCTGTGTTCTGCTTCCATTAAAAATCAGATGATCCTCACTGACAGCTTTTTTTCCATCCTGAGACATCTCAAATAATCCAAGGTAACTATTAAATCCAATCCGACTTTTTGCATAACCATGTACAACATAAGCTCTACCATCTTCATCCCATATCGGACATGGATCAATCAGTCCTTTTCCTTCTAACACAAGCACAGGACGTTCCCACTTCCCACATGGGTTCGTCGTACGCACCATAAAAATACCTTCATCTGGCATCCCGTAATAAATATAAAACCACCCGTCGTGATACCGCATTGCTGGTGCCCACACTCCCTTACTGTGCTGAGGCAATTTATATGCTGGATAATCAATATTATCAATCGCATACTGCACTAATGTCCAGTTGACCAAATCTTCCGATTCTAAAATCGGAAGACCTGGAGTATAATTAAAACTGGATGCTGTCATGTAATATTTGTTATCAACTCGAATCACATCTGGATCGGAATAATCAATATGAAGAATTGGATTGCGGAAAATACCATTCCCCATATCAGATTTCCACAATAATTCTTTACTCATTGATTATCTCTCCTTCAAATACACCTGTCAATTTATCTGGTTCAATTAGCAAATCAGCGTACCTTCCTCCCAATGCTTTCAGCCCAAGTGCTACTATTCGACCAAAAATCATTGCACCGTTCCACTGCAAATGGGTGTTATCTTCTTTTCCCTCTGGAAAATTAGGAAATTCTCCTGGTTTTAAATTCATAAACCAGTTCTCGCTAATTTCCTTTGGTGTAGACTCTAATAATTTTTTACTGGCAGTACAAAGATCAATACATGGAACCTGACATTCTTTTGCAGTGTTTTTCATAGACTCTTGGTAATCTCTATGTTCTATTTGAGATAACGTTCCGTCTTCTAAAAAATTTCTCCGATAAAGAGATGTAATCAAAACTGGATAAGCCCCTTTATTTCTTGCTACATTAATATACTTTTCCAGATTAATACGATATTCTCCATATGGATCGGTATATCTAGACGGATCTTGTACCTTCTCGTCATTATGTCCAAATTCAATAAATAGAAAATCACCCTTTGTAATCTCATCGTAAATCGGTGCAAGACGAAATTCATCAATAAAGCTTTTTGTACTTCTTCCATTCATTGCATGATTTTTAATTTCAATTTCCTTTTTTATAAACAACCGAATTCCTTGTCCAATCCCCGACTGTGGATAAGTAGTGTAATCATTTTGTGTTACTGTAGAATCTCCTGCCCAGAAAATACGTGGTTTCATGACAATCTGCCTCCTAAAAAACTATTTCCTCACTTTTGTCATAATTTTTATTCTTTTACCGCACCTACGTTAATACCTGCCATAAAGTATTTCTGACAGAATGGATAAAGAATCATAAATGGGATGATTGCTACGATAACGGCTGCATTCTTAACTGTATTTTCTGTTGCACCACCGATTGCTGTAGGCAAATCACTACCCATAATCAAACTTCTTAACTTCATCTGGAAGTTATAAAGATCTGCATTTGTAATGTAAATCTTGAAGTTTGTATAATCGTTCCAATATGCAACTGCAAACATCAAACCGATGGATGCTAACGCTGCTTTGGATAATGGAAGAACAATCTTATAGAATGTTTGCATTGGAGTACATCCATCAATCTCGGCTGCCTCAAACAATGCTTTTGGAATACCTTCAAAGAAGTTTCTCATTAATACTAAGTTATAGATATTAATGGCTGGAATCATAATAACAGCAAATAATGTATTAGAAATATGCAATACTTTACTTACAACTAAGTAAGTAGGAATCATACCACCTTCAAAAATCATTGTAAATAACAAGATTCCTGCCAATGCATTTCTTCCTGGCATATCCCACTGAATCAATACATAACCACCTAATGTACAAAGTGTTAAACCTAATAATGTACCAACAATTGTAGTAAAGAACGAAATTAATAATGGCTGATATAATGTCTTGTTTGTAAATACAGATTGATAACCTGCGATACCAAATTGTTCAGGCCACAAACGCATACCATAACTTGTATGTAAATCAAAGGAGTCCACTAAAACTTTCCAAATTGGTACCATGATGATCAGACATATAATAATGAATATAATTCCATTCACAACAGAAAAAACGGTCAGTTTCTCTTTTTTCTTTGTTTTCATTCTGAACACACCTCCTAAATAATTCCACGGCCGCGGATCTTCTTACTGAAATAATTACAACTAAGAACAAGCGCACATCCTACCAGTGACTTTACAATACCAACCGCAGTTGTATAACCATAGTTTGGTAACGCACCACTGTTAAAGGTCTGTGTATAAATATAAGTCTGTAATACATCAGCCTGCTGAATAACAGCATCATTCTGCATTACGAATACAGATTCGAATAGATTCATAACCTTTGCCAAGTTCAGAATTAAAACAGTTATAATTGTATTGGCAAGAGCTGGTAACGTAATATAACGCATCTTGTCCCAACGTCCTGCACCATCCATCGTTCCTGCTTCATATAATTCAGGACTAATTCCAGATAATGTTGCCAAGAAGATAATTGTTCCCCAACCTGTATCTTTCCAAATATTTACAATATAGTAAACTGGCGTCCACCATACTTTACTTCCCAAGAAGTAGATTTCTTCTCCCTTATCTAAAACACCAAAGTTTACAAGTAAAGAATTTATAAGACCTTCCTGTGATGGAGAAAGAATTAATGAGAATACTGATACAGTAACAACCCATGACATAAAGTGTGGAAGATAAATAATTGTCTGAGTTGTTTTCTTAAATTTCATATTTTTAATTTCATTTAATAATAAAGAAATAATAACTGCCATACCAGTATTTAAAACAAGTTTTAAAATACTTAATTTTAATGTATTAAAAAATGCTCTCATAAAACCTGGAGAAGAGAACATTCTCTGGAAGTTTTCCAAACCTACAAATTTTGGAGCACTAATACCTCTATACTCGGTAAAAGCATAGGAAATACCAAACATTGGAAGATAATGGAATACAACCGTAAATATCAATACTGGAACAAATAATAAATAGAATCCTCTATAACGGTAGATTTGAGACATTAATTTTCGCTTATCTACAGCTTTTGCTACTTTTTTGCTCATCGTTTTTCCTCCCTATTTTATTCTTCTGCTTCATTTTCCAATTCATTTAACGAATCAACAATCAACTGTGACCACTCTGCACCACCCTCTTCTTCAAAACGAGCATATGCCTCTTCAATGGACACACCCTGTGTAATAACATCGGCAATAATCGAGTTCTTCAATGTTGTCAAATCACCATTGTATTGACTCATCGCATCACTAGATACAACTCTAGGAGCCAGTTTGGAATTATCATTAAATGTCTGCTGAGACGACCTTGCTTCTTCTGCAATTTGCTCTTGTCCTGGATCCTCTCCTTCAAACTGGGCAATACTTAACATTGGATCAATATTATTTTTTGTATACTGAGTACCTGGTTTTTCTAAGCTCTCCAGCATATGGAATTCACCTTCTGCATATTCATTGCCACATACTGTTTCCGCCTTTGTGGACCAGTGAACATTTTCTACGCCATAAGTCCAAAGAGTTTGCATATCTCCACCATCCAACATTGACTCAATGAAATATTTGAATACTTCTTCTGGATGCTTACATGCAGTTGTGATTGCAAAAATAGGAGGACGACGTTCCAAATACTGTCCTAACTCTTCGATTGGAGGAATTGCTACCAGTTCAGAATCCCTTCCATTTGTCTCCAAGTTTGTCTTTAAGTTTGTGGCCCAAGTTCCTGCCCAATACGTGAATACGCCAAATTTATCTTCATAGAACTTTGTACGACAGTCATTTGTACCATTTGTCAATGTTTCCTTATCAATATAACCTTTCTGGTATGCATCACGGATACGTTCAATCGCTTCTTTCATAGAATCTTCTGTAAATCCATCTACCCATGTACCATCTTCCTTCTGGTAAAAACTTGGATAAGCATCCTGATAGAACTCTGGCAAATAGTTAACATATGGAACTTCTGTACCGATTAAACCAGCAGCAGATACCGCATAGGTATCGCCATCAATACCATTGCCATCTGGATCACCATTTGTAAAGACATCTAACATATTCATATATTCTTCATAGGTCGTTGGAACATCTAATCCACAATTATCCAACCATTTTTGTTTTACATAAGTAATACATCCATTACCACGCTGTGTTGGGAAACCATAAACCCTTCCATTAATTCTCATATTATCAACTAACTCTTCATTTGTAACACGTCCAGATTTTTTCAGATCTGAATTTTCCCAAGCTTCTGTCATATCCCAGAGTGCACCTTCCTGTGCATATCCAGCTAAATAATCTGGCGATAAAATCATAACATCTGGCCAGTTCTCAACACCACTTGCAAATGTCTGTCCCATTACATCGTAGTATGCATCATGGTCTGGCTGAAGAATTTCTAACTCGATTCCTGTCAATTCTTCCCACCTTTGAATAAATTCTTCCTGACCATTTTCTTTTGTGAAAACGGTACCATCAACCATTGCTAAAATTTTCTTTGGCTTGCCTTCGCTATCCAGTTCAGCTCTAGCTGGATCTTCTCCACAGCCAGTAAAAAGAGTTGCAACCATAGTTGTGGATACTGCTGCTGCAATCAGTCTTTTTTTCATCCTGCTCTCCTCCATCTCTTTTCTTTTATTTTTTTGTTTTTGGATATTTTTACCACCTTTTTCCATTGAAACATCGTCATGTTTCTTATAACTTGCACAAGTACGAATTGGCTGTAAACTTAAAATACCAAATAATTACCAATTTATCAAGAACCAATATTTGATATTTAGGTGAAATATTTATTTTTTTACCGAAAGTCAGGGTGCAAATTTTACGATCTGATATTTTTTTTATTTTTTTTGAGTTGTCTAAAATGCCAGTTTTGCTTAAAATGTAAGTGATTACACCTTGCATTTTTTACGATTTCATGCTATACTTCAATTATTCAATTCCCCCTTAGGAAAGGATATGACGATAATGATTTTTTCCAAGAAAGTGTCTACAAAAAGAATTCATCCAAGCTGGAAATTAATGATTTCATACAGTATTTTGCTTGTTCTCATTCTTGCTGTTGGACTTTATTTGTACAACATCACAAAAAAGGATATTGTGACAAATGCACAAAATCAGAATAGGCTCCATTTATCCAGCACGATTAACAGTATGGACACCCAATTCAAAGCAATGAATAATCTGGCACTCTCAATTGTAAGAAATTCGGATCTGACGGAACTTGCTCGAATGTCTGCGTCCTCTCCAAATTTTCATTTGAAAGCATATGAAGGTAAATCAAACATGTATGCATTTTCACCGATGTGTCAACTACTACCAATTGAAAACTTTTTTATCTATATGCCACAGAGTGGTTATATCCTTTCTCCTTATCAATTTACAAGTATGGACTTTTACTATCGGGAACATAATATGAGTATGGAACATTATGGACAGTGGAAAGATACGCTTGTGAATCCTGAAATGCAACTTCAATTTCTCCCTTTGAGTAATTATAACAGTAACAATAAAAATTTTCTTTATATTATGTCATTAGATAATTATCTTTTTTACAGTATGCCAGCTTACTTATGTTTCATCATAGATTATGAAGCTATCACACAGTTTTTTTCTGACATTGAATTTTCTAATGGCAAATATTTATATGTAACAAATAATTCTGGAGAATATCAATTTTCAATTGGAGAACCCCCAAAATATTCTGCTGACCTTGCTTATATTTCTACTTTTGACTATATAGATGACACGGTTTCCCATACATTTGGAACGGAAACAATCAATGTTATTCGCTATACTTCTTCCACAAATAGTTGGATCTACTACCTATTAGAACCACAAAGTATTGTTAGTTCTTCTCTGAACCAGTATAGAAACATGTTTCTGTTAACCATTCTTTCTGGTTTATGTATTGGAATTATTCTTCTTTATTTTTTAAGCAAGCATAATGCACAGCCTGTGATTCAATTGGATGCCCAGCTGCAAGACTCTATTTTCCGAACACATGAGTTAGAATCAGTCCTTGAAAAGCAGCAACCACTCATCCAAAATTCCTATATTCGCAATATTATGCTTGGACGAATTTCTACTCGTGGTGAAATGGACTACATCCAGAACTACCTTGGACTAACGAAAACAGGTGTCAAATACTATGTTTTATACATAGTCGCCTATTTGGACGAAACTTCTAAGTTGGATGACGATATTTCATCTTTTTTGGATGAATCGGAAGAATTTATTCTATCTTCAGTCTCATCTCATCACACAAATATTATTTCTTGCCTTGAAAAATATTTTGGAGATCCTCTCTACTTGTTTAATCCAAAGCGGCATAATTATGCACTCTTGCTGATGGAACCTTCTGATACTCAATCCAGTCCTTCGCTTTCAGAAAAATTTCTGGACTTTCATAATGAGATGCTGGAACGCTACTCCATTTGGACCATTGGAGGCACTGGTAACCCAAACCATTTTCTTGGAAACACATGGAAATCGTTTCAGCAAGCACAAAAAGCGGTTAGTTATGCCTCTAACTCACATATCCTATACAACTATGATTCTCTTGATTTGAGCTCTGATATTTATTATTACCCTTCTCAATTAGAAGAATCACTAATTAATTTTATTTCTGCTGGTAATTTGGAACAAACAGAAGAAATCTTCAAATTTATTCACAGAGAAAACTTAGAGAAACGTTCTCTTTCTTATCCTAAAATGCAGACTCTACTTATGGAGTTACACAATACACTTGCCAAAATCCGATACACTATATCTGATGCCGAGACAAATGAACTAATTGCAAATGTCGATCACAAGTTGAAAGAATACCTTTCTTTAAAGCAATTAGAAGATATTGCCAGTGATTTATGTAAATTTTTCTCTGGTCGTTCTTCTAAAAAACAGACAATTACCAATATACAATCTTATATTCATGAGAACTTTAAAGATTCCTCTCTTTGCTTGGCTAAGCTCTCGGACGAGTTCGGATTATCGGAAAGCTACCTCTCTTATTTGTTCAAAGAGGGAACTGGAGAAAATTTTTCCATGTATTTAGAGCGCATCCGAATGGATGAAGCTATGAAACTTGTTAAAGAATCTTCTGCCGCTCTTTCCTCTCTTTATTTGGAGGTTGGATACAATAACGCAAACAGTTTTCGGCGTGCCTTTAAAAAAACATTCGGCATGTCTGCCAAAGCAGTGCGTGATAATATGAATCAATAAGGAGAATATAGAATGTCATTTATAATTACATCCCCAGAATCAGTGGGAATTCGATCGGAATCCATTTCTTCCCTTTTGGAAGAATTACAGGAGAATCACGTCCCTGTCCACTCGATTCTTATTGCACGATATGGAAAACCAGTTTTTGAAACTTATTTTTCCCCATGTAAAGAAGACGAGCTGCACCGCATGTTCTCGATTAGTAAGAGTTTTACTTCTCTTGCAATTGGTCTTCTTGCAGAGGAACAGCGCCTTACTTTAGACGATAAAATTATTCAATACTTTCCAGAATATGTTCCAGAGCATCCGCATCCATGGCTTGCTAATATGACAATCCGTGATATGCTGACAATGTGTACTTGTCACAGTTCTACCACTTATAAGATTGATCCTCATAAAAATTGGGTAGAAAGTTTCTTTACAACAAAACCAACTCATCCATCAGGAGGAGTATTCTTATATGACACCTCTTCCTCCCATACATTATGTGCACTTGTCGAAAAGTTAACTGGAATGCCTATGATTGAGTATTTAAAAGAAAAAGTGTTACTTCAAATCGGATGTTCCAAAGAATCCTATTTTCTTACTGATCCATTTGGAACTTCTATGGGAGGAAGTGGCCTTATGATGTCTTCCCGTGATTTAATGCGTTTGTCCATTCTGATTGCAAATCATGGACGTACTTTGGATGGACAACAATTAATTCCAGAATCCTATCTTAAAGAAGCAACTTCCTGCCACATTGACACCCAGTTAACCGCTCCTTCTCTTGAAGAATCGCAAGGCTATGGCTATCAATTTTGGAGAACACGTCACAATGGATTCGCATGTTATGGAATGGGTGGGCAATACGCTATTTTCCTTCCAGACTATGATTTAATTTTTGTTACTACTGCTGATACACAAGAACAAAAAGGAGGAAATCAGCTTATTTTTAATGCCCTCTATAATAATATTTTACCAGCATTATCGGATTATCCGCTTTCTGAAAATAAAACAGCCCAACAAATTCTTTCCAATCAATGCAGTCAACTTTCTTTACCAATTGTTCAGGGAAAAATTACAAGTGAATTATCCTCTTTGATCTCTGGACATATCTTTTATCTATCAGAATGCGGTCTTTTTGACCAATGTATATTACAATTTTATACCGATCAAACAGGTTTATTTCAAATCCATATCAATGATAATTGGTATAAGCTTCCATTTGGAATTGGAAAACTTATAACAGGAAATTTTCCAATTTACAACCAACGCTATGCTGCAAGCGGCGCATGGACGGCCCCTAATTCCTTTTATTTTAAATGCCAACTGCTTGATGAGTGTGTTGGAAGTGTTCATTTTTATTTTTCTTTTTCAGAAAATCAGCTTAGCTTATTTATGAAAAAAGCCGTGGAAGATTCTTTTTCAGAATTCCAAGGCTTTGTAACTGGTCATTTATAAACTTATTTTAATCCATTGATCCATTCTCCAGCCATGTCAGGCCAGCACTGGCAACGTGGCTGGATATCTTTTTCACAATTCATTCTGGCTGTCTCTTTATCTCCAAGAGAAATTCCATGTGGACCATATGGGAAAATATGCATTTCTAAAGAAATATTATGCTGTTTTAATTTCATTGCAAGCAGCAAACTATTTTCTACTGGAACGGTATTATCTTCATAAGTATGCCATAAAAACACTGGAGGAGTATATTCTGTTACTTGCTCCTCCAAGGAAAGTTTTTTCATTAACTCTGGTTCCATTGTTTGCCCTGTCAGCATCTCAAAGGAACCTCTATGAGCAAATTCTCCACTTGTAATTACTGGATATGCCAAAATCATTCCATTTGGCTGAATCATCTGAGCAGTTGTTCCTAATTCTTCTCGTATCCATTCTTCATTCCAAAACATTCCAAGACATCCTGCAAGATGTCCTCCTGCGGAAAATCCACACAAAATGATTTTATTCTGATCTACTTTCCACTCTTGTGCATGTTCTCGAATTTCCTTTACCGATGCAGCAAGCTCTAACAATGCCTGTGGAAATACCACTTCTGAACCCACATGATAATCTAATACACAAGCATGAAATCCCATTCCCATAAACTTTAATGCTACAGGCTCCGCTTCTCTTTCAGAAACATGATTATATCCTCCTCCAGGACAGATTACAACCATTGGACGTTTTAAGTTCGGATCTGCTGACTCTAAGTTTTCTAAAAGATAAATTCCCAGCTTCGCTTCCATTCCGTTCACTGAAATGATTTTTTTTTCTACCTTCATAACTACCTCCTAAATTTTATATTTTTATCATAACTTTTTTTGCTCTATTTTACAACCCTTAGAATTTTACATTATAACTGTCATTTTTCTAGCATAGACAAACTTGTCCCATGATACACTATAATAAAGGAATGTACTACTAGAAAGGATTTTTCATGAAATTATCCCGCAATATTAAATTTCACAAAGGTAAATGGATGGAAAACGGTTTAATTTGGATGGCCGCATTTTTTTTAATTCTCGGAGCTGTTTTATACATACCATCAGTTGTTTATGTTAGTAGTACCGTAGGAGAGCGAGAACTTCCAATTTACAGCGTAGACACTGAAAAAAAGCAAGTCGCACTAAGTTTTGATGCCGCTTGGGGAAATGAAGATACCCAACAATTATTATCCATTCTAGCAAAATACAAAGTTCATGTCACCTTTTTTATGACTGGAGGATGGGTTAATTCCTATCCAGAGGATGTGAAAGCAATTTTGGCTGCTGGACACGACCTCGGTAATCATAGTGAAAATCATAAAGAAATGAGTAAACTTTCTAAAAGTGAAATAAAAGAAGAACTCATGTCTGTTCACGATAAGGTCAAAGAGTTAACAGGATATGATATGTTTCTTTTCCGTCCTCCATACGGAGATTATAATAATCAACTTATTACAACTGCAAAAGACTGCGGTTATTATACAGTCCAATGGTCTGTGGACAGCCTGGATTGGAAAGATTATGGAGCAGAAAGTATTATAAAAACAGTCACACAACACAAAGCATTGGATAACGGAGCTATTATTCTAATGCATAATGGTGCAAAATATACAAAAGATGCCTTAGAAACAGTTATTACAACATTACAGCAAAATGGCTATGAAATTGTCCCTATTTCTCAACTCATTTATAAAGATAATTACCATATGGATCATACTGGAAAACAAATTTTAAACCAATAAGGATAATATCTCAAATCCAGAAAATATCAAGAATTGAATATATGATAAGTATCCCCCTGCTAGTGCTATAATTGAAGTGCTAGCAGAGGATTATTACTTGAACGCAGAATGGGCAGTTCCCCGCTTCAAGTGCGTGGAGCACTAAGCGGTGGGATGGCATGCCTGTGTCAGTGGGGGATTAGGAAAGCCCACACTGACAAGCTGCAAATCAACCTGCGTTCATGAGAAAGTAGCGAAGTGGATTCCGAGTGTCCGCTTTACTAGAAAATAAGTATTTACAATTACAATTTTTTCCATAATTTGACTATATAACACTATTATCGACAGTAAATATTTTTATAATATTGTATTACTACCAAAAAATATTTAAATATTTAAATTTATTCTATCATTTTTCCAATCTATATTGAATTTCTTATATACACATGATATAATTAATAATATATAGGCTGGAAGATTTTCATAGAATTTATACAGTCATCAGACTTGAATTTTCATTTCCGATATGCGAAACGCAATTTCCAAGACTAAAGTTACTCAAGACGATTCTAAATAATTTCACTGAATCCAATCCCCATTGAACAATCAACAATCCATTTACTTTTATTAACTATTCGTTCAGCACTGAAAATAATCTTTTCTTGACAGCTGAACAAATAGCCTTTATAGATTGCGAGTGATGCTAATGATTATTTATTGTACAAAAATTCCTGTTAAAAATTCTCTAAATACAATTACTTTTATTGAATTGGCAATTCAATGGAATCAGAGCAGTTGTTACGATGCTATCCCTAACCTTTCATGGGATGGCAGCAGCTCTTATACCGCAGAATATAACCACCGAAAATTTTGTATACAAGTATTAGAAGAAGACCATATTATAGCGATACACTTTGAACACGAAGAACCAAATGACGTTCTCTGGAGCCACGACTTCATCCTTCATGACAAAGAAGAGCCATATCCAACGCTTTCTATACAAATTTTACGTGAAACTCGTAGCAACCTGCCATTTGTACCTGATGGAAAACCACCCCGTTTTGTCTGTATGCTTTTAGATGCTGGATATGGAGCGATGGATTATGAGCTTCCTGTTTCTAATCAGGCAATCCCAATCACATTTTCCAATTATTCTATTATTAGAGACTTAATTTTCCAACGACGCCACTATTATCTCCCTATCGTTTATGTAACTCTCCATTGGGGCAATTATATTATTTCTCCCCATGAGCTTGCAAAACGCCTTCAGGGAATTGCACATGTGTTATATGAGACGACATATGCAATTTCTAAGAAACTACAAAAAGATACTGCAGGAAAAAATCCACATACAGGTTTGATTGGTTTATACTGTACTACATCTTCTAAAATTTATCAACCTAAGGATTATGCATCCTCCCAAATCTTTTGTAAGCATCTTTATCATACAATTCAACAACATTATCTGATGAATTTTCGTCTCCTCTATAATGAAACTTGGTCAGGGCTTCAAAATATTATTTTACAGCGACGTACGGAACGGCTTATGCGAGAAAAGCAAAATACAGAAATGGAAATGGAACAATACATTAACAACTTTGATGAAGAAATACAGGGCTATAAAAATGCCCTAGAAACGATGTACCGAAAAGTACAGGCACTAACCATTGAAAACAACCAGCTTCGTAACAATCAATCTCAACTTATCGAAGGTACTCCCATTCTTATTAAAGGAAACGAAGAAGACCTTTATCCAGGTGAGATTCAAGATTTCGTCTGCGATATACTAAAAACAGAACTCATACATGCAATTGATCACACAAGAAGAAAAGATGTGCTTACTTCTCTTGTAAATGCCAATCATACTTCCTATCCGCGTCAAAAAAAGCGTGAAGCAGTAAAGAATACATTAAAATCCTATACTGGTATGACAAGTACAATACGCAAACGACTAGAAGATATTGGGTTTACAATTGACAGTACAAGTCCTCATCATAAGATTACTTTTGAAGGAGATGAGCGATACACATTTGCACTTAGTAAATCCCCAGGGGATGCTCGAGGTAATAAAAATGCCGCAAATAAAATCATCACATTATTCCTGTAAAAAATTTCCGTCTTAGCACCCTAGTAAAGCAGACACTCGGAATCTGCTTCACTACTTCCTCGTGAACGCAAGCTGCTTTGCAGCTTGTCAGTGTGGACTTTCCTAATCCCCCACTGACACGGACATCCCCATCCCACCGCTTAGTGCTCTACGCACTTGAAGCGGGGGACTGCCCGTTCTGCGTTCACATAAAAACAGTGTGTATCACGATAATAAAACACGGTTTTAGCAGCTATAACAGTTACTAAAGCCGTGTTCTTATGCAATCAAATCCTCTTTTACAGCACTCTCTATCGGTTATACTAAATTTCGTCCTATCAGTCTGAACTATTTTTAAATTTTTCTATTAGATATACAATAACTGCAATATAACAATTGATTCCTGCTACTGCTCCAAGATATCCCAATATATATAAAGTTTTAAAAATAGGATCCGCAAACGCTCGAATGGTTGCTTCCATTTCGTCCGCTGTTAATGCTTTTAATCGCTGTTCTGTCATTCCATATAAGTCTAAATCTGCCATAATTTCTCCGAGCTGTTTTTGTAATGCATCCCCTATTATTTCTACTATATAATAACTGATCTGCTTTTTCATCGCCTCTGGTAATTCCGCATACTCTGTCATATTCCAAATCTGATCTGCAATCATCTTTCTTCCTTGATCAATCACAACTGTATTTTGGAAATAAATGTCTGCCATCACCTTAACTGAATCTGCTAAATCCTCCATAGAAATGACCTGTCCCATACAAACATCTTTTAATATAGGATTTATTATAATATCTACTAAAGAATCTACATTTTTTTGTGAAAGTAAAGTTTCTGTGACATGTTCCACGATTGCTTCATTGAATTGATTTCCAATTTCATGGACAGGAGTTCTGGCAACAATATCACCGAGCAAATCAGCCAAATCTTTTGCTAAATCTTTTTTTTCTTTTTCTATCAACAAAAGGTTACTGCGAAGCATCTCTAAGCTTCTATGAATATTTTTTTCTATTTCTACAAGAGAATCCATTTTCAACATATGCAGATAAACATTTGGAGATTGATCTAAAATCAAACTCAACACCATATGAACTAACTTTTCCAAAATTGTGCTCATTTGAGATGGTTCTTTCCATATCGTTCCAAATAAAAGACGATTTAATGTTGCTGGATAATCTTCTCCCAAAATTAATATTACAGCTTCTCCCATCGTAATAGAATACACCTTCTCTTTTAAGAATACTTGAAGTATTGTATTAAATTCTTGTTTTTTGGATTTTAAATAGAGGGGAAGTTGGACTTCTTTTAATTCCCAAATTGCATCTCGAAAAATCGGTTCTATAATCTTCCTCATTCCAAAAGATGCGAGATTCTTTTGAAACTTATCCCACCAGTCGTCTGCTTCCATTTTTTCAGATTCTTGATAGCCAAATGTTTGCTCTATTTTTTTCTTAATAATATTAATATAAAACCAGTCAATTGCTCGTTCTATTTTTTTATCCAGCAGTTCATTTCCCCATTGTTCTATTGGACGATTGAATATTGGAAATTCCCCAATTAATTTCTCTTCTTGGGTTAAATTATTACATTTTTTTATTAGCCAGATTAATGATTTTTCTTTCATTTTTACCGTATCTGCTTGATTCCATTTCTGTTTTAGCAGAAGATGAAATGCCTTCTTTTGCTCCAAACTCCATTCTTTTGAAATATAAGTTTGATACATTGATTCTTTTTGCTTTGCAATATCTTCCAATGAAATAGATTCTATATGTGATATTAACTTTGTTTCTCCTTTTTCTATTAAATTGGAAAGCATCTGCTGGATTTGTTCACTGGAAAACCAGTTAGATAATTGCTTGTTTTCCTGATTCCACTCGATGAATTGCTGTCTTACATAGGCTTGTAGATCGGACGCTTGTACGATTGAATACAAATTCTCTGAAGAAATTATCTGACTTAATGTTTTTTTCTCCAGCCATACCTTTATTTGATCAATGAGACTTTTACTATGCAAAAGCATCCAATTTATTGCTTCTTCTGCAATTTTTTCCCGATTCTGTTTTAACAATTTCATTCCCTGATGATCCACCCATTGTCTTAACATATCTGGAAAATCTGCTTTTTTTGCCTCATATAACTGCCTAACTGCCTGTTCGGATATCAATTCACTGCTTACATATTTCGCCATTGCACTTGCAAAGGCTTCCTGATTTTGCAAAATTACTCCCTCTGAAAGCAGGTAGAAATACTTCGATTTCGCAAGCCATTTAATTTGCTTCTTTGGATAAAACAGCATTTTTATTGCAACTATATTTGTGATAACACCAATGATCCCCATGGCTATAGTGCCAAAAATCAATCCACTCCAAGTTGTTGGACTTCCATACATCGAAAGTCCTGGGACTGCCCAATAACAAATTGCTGCTGAAATAAGGAAACCAAGAAACCCACCAAAATAGGAAAGATATTTTAATTGTCCTCCCATTAGTTTTTCTACTTGTTTACAAAGTTGATCTGGCTCTAACTTATTTAATGCATCTACAACTAAATTATGAATTTGCTCTTGTAGTATCTGATCCATTCCCTTTCTAAGCTGCTTTGTACCACTTTTCACAAGCATCTCTTTTTGTTCTTCTCGATTAAAAACAGCTACTAATTGTCCAATCGACTGTTTTTCCACTTCCCAATGATACCACTGCTGTAATAACCAATTTTTTATTCCATCTGCTAATTCATCCGCATGTTCTTTTGGGTAAGTTCTTAACCATTCTTTTCCTTGAGCGAACATCCATTGTTCCATCTTTTGAACAATTACTTCTTTTTCTTCCTTTACCCAATGATTTGCTTTATTAAATAAAAAATTACTTGTTTTCTCTATCTGCTTTTCTCCAATTTCTCCTACTGTAATTGCCCCTAATTCTTTTCCTAATGGCCTTATCTGACCAATAACCCACTGCGCTGTTTTCTCAGGATTTCCTTGAACATAATTGAGTAATTTTTGCTTTCCCTTCTCACAAATCAGATCAGAAAAGGACAACGAAAATCGATCCCATAACCAAGAAACTGGCTTATCTTTTATATATTGATAAATTGCATTTTTTACTTCTTCTTTCCATTGACTTCTTCTCCAGAACGTTTTCCAAACACCTGAATGATTACTTACAATACTTTGCACTATATCACAAATCTTTTGCTCTTTTAAGAAATTGAATATTTGTTCTACTACTGCATCACTATCATTCTCTTTAATCATCTCAAGTATACGCTGTAACCGCTCGGAAATATTCATTTGAGATACAATAAATACTTGAATTGTCTCTTCTAACCAACTCAAATATTCTGATTTATTTTGTTTTTCTACCGCAATATGAATCGAACGTCTTATTACCTCATCCAATTCATCTTCATTTTTTCTTATAAAATCAGCCAAAGGAGGAATCAATTCTGGAACATTTACTCTAAGCCACGCTTCAATGCTGTTCCAAGTTTCTTCATTGAGCATATCTTCTAAAGGTACATCCATGGAAAGCAAGAAATCTATTACCTCCTTTTTCCTATACCGGATTACTCTTCTACCTTCTATTGTTTTCCAATATGTTCCTAATTCTGTCCAGAAATAAGAAAATAATTGATCCACTCCATATCCTTGGATAAAATCCCCAATTTTCTTTTCTCCCATCTTCTTTTGTAATTTGTTCAACTGTTCTCTTACTTTAATTGCATCCAAAATTTTATTCAAACAAGTTTCCAGTTTTTTTCTGTCTTTAAAAAGTTCTATTAATTTTTCTTTTAAAAATACTGAGAACAATGCTTCTTCCAACTGTTCCCAAAGCTCTGTTCCAATTATCTTCTCTACTGTCAGTTCTGAATTCTGCTTACAGAAATGCTCTAGGACTTGATCGTATTGTTGTTTATTTTGAATCTCTTTTTCCAATATTTCGTAAAGATTCTGAACAACTGCATATATTTGTTCTTCTGTTAGAAGCTGAGAAAAATCTATTTTTTTGAATAAATTCAAACAGAGCGGAACGAACTCATTTGCAACAAAATATTCAATATAATGATCTCCCTTTCGTTTTACTTCCTCAAATCCTGAAAGCTGTGACACAGAACTGATTTTTTCCAAGCTTTTCTGTTCCAATATTTCATCAATCAACTTACCCAAATGTTTTTCAATTACAGAATCTGGAATACCTTCTTTTAATACCTCCGAAGTTAAGATACTATTGGTTACACAGTTTGCTAAACTTTCAATTAGTCGATTCTTTTTTTCATCTGTGGCAGCAATGCTAATATCCCATGCAGGTAGTTTTCCTTTTCTTTTGATTGGACAGAATAACCAGCGAACCGCATATAAATTTGTTAAATATCCAGCAATGATTCCAGTAATAATAAAAAGAATAATCAGATATATCACCATTTTCTCCCTCTTTCTGTTAATTATCCTTTATTTTATACGATATAGAAGTATTTAACAAGGTTCATTTTAACAAAAACTGTCTTCACTGAAACTTTCTTTTCCCATAAACAAAAAGAACTGAGTTTCATTCACAACCCAGTTCTAATTGACTCCATCCTTATATCTAACCTTTAAAACCAATTGCTTCTTATTCGTCCTCTTCTGACTCTGATAGTTCAATTTCTTTTCCTCTATCTCCAGCAACTCCTTTTATATAAGCCTCACATCTAATTCTTTCTTCATTTTCCAACGTTCCCCATAAACGAAGTAATAATTTTTGCTGTTTTGTCAATGTTACACATTCATCATCTGCAAAGAACTGTGATAGAGTAATACCTAATCCATTACAAATTTTCACTAATGTACTAATTGTAGGAGTATTGGTACGTTTCAGCATATTAAAAATAGTTGAATGGGGAATCCCACTTTCTTTTGCAAGACGATACTTTGACCAATGTTTTTGTTCACATAGTTCTTCTATCCGTTTTATAACATAATCTTCATTTATATGAATAGTTTCTATATTTATCGAATGATTCTCTTTTTCAGCCATATTTATTCCTCATTTCTGACATATTTGGTATACCATTATTATAGGATTTGAGCTATAATATTTTTAGATTTTAATAAGGGTAATAAATATGTCTCTATTCTGACATATTACTGCTTTACATTTTATTATTTCCCAAAATCATCCAAAAATACCCTCAGTTGATCTCATCAACTGAGGGTACTAACACAGAAAGGGGTTTTTCATTTGTCTAACTATAATTTAAAAAACGATCTATCTATCGAGGAATTGGCTCTACCTATACGTACAGTGAATGCACTAAATCGTGCACAAATCACTACATTACAACAGCTTCAGATGCTTTCTGTTCAGGAACTTACCCAAATGAGGGGAATTGGAGAGATTGGCCTTCAAATATTATTATCAACTTGCGAGAAATATTCCATTCATATTCCCCCAACACCTAAGCGTTCTTTTCCTCACGCTTCTTTCATTAAGTTATTATCTCACAAGACTATCATACTATTTCAGAAAGTAAATATCTCTACTCTAGAAGATATTCCATTACACTCTACAGAAGAATTAGTTCAATGGTGCGAAGGAAACGTTTTCCATGCAGCTAAAATTTATAAGGAGTTAAAATCTGCTGGCATTGCAACTCATTCTTCCGGTTCACCTTTTTTATTTGAAATTTCTTCCTTTCCTGCTGTTTCTGTTTCCAGTTTACTTTGGCATGGCATTTACCGTATTGATCAATTTCTTTCCATGAATGAAAAAGAACTGTACCATGTTAGAAATCTTGGAAAAAAGCGAATTGATCAACTCTTGGAACTAAAAAAAGAATACAGCACACAGCCATTCATTAACTCCCAATGAAATCCTCTGTTTTTGTGCCGTATTCTTTTCCTATTTCCTATAATTCCTGAAATAACAACTCCACACGCCCCATGCCGCACTCAATTTTTATTTTTGGAGCATCCTTTGTTGTACTATCAATTTTCCTATCTACACTGGTATGCTCCACTCCATTTAATACAATTTCTCCCATACCACATTTTAGTTCATATTGATAGTCTTCCTCTTTTCCTGTCAACACCACTTTAGAGTTTCCCATACCACATTCAATGGAAGAATCGTTTCCTAATGTCCCTTGATAATTCAATTCTCCCATACCACATTCTAGCTTTGCTTTTTCTACAAAACTATTTGTGAATTCCGCGCTTCCAGTTCCAACTTCCAATTCTAGCTTCTCTGCCTTCACAGAATCTGCTTTCAATTCACCTGCTCCTAAATCTAACTTTATCTCTTTTAATGTAGTATCTGGAATTGTAATTACAACCGTACTTTTTTTCCTTTCCAACCAGTCTAATCCAGACCATATACTTTTTCCAAATGTACCGTTTGCCTCAATATGCCATGTTCCATTTTTCACATAAGATTCAAAATTAGAGCTTACACGATCCGAAGAGATTGTAAATTCGGCTCCAGACTGAATCACGATATCACAATACCCTAATTCAAAATCCAATTCTTCCACACCTTGGTATGTTTCCGCAATACTCTTCGTTCCTGAAACTTGATAATTTCCAATCGTAATATTCCAGTCTGTCAAAGAATACTCAAATGCCCCAGATACAAATCCAACACCCATGAGTCCTACTCCGCACAGAATAAAAATAATTGCAGCCCCAAGGCTAAATTTCTGTAATCGCTTCATTTTTACCTCCTAATGCCGCATTTACTGCGGCATAAATTCAGGGATGGGTGAACTTTTTATTCAACTTTCCCTCCCGATATCGCATTTACTGCAGCATAAATTCAGGGGTAGATGAGATTTATTCACCATTTCTTTTTCTTTTTTCTCTTAAATAGAGATGAGATTCCTTTAAACAATGCTGGTAATCCTTTCCCAAATATTACCCCACATAAATTTACAAGTAAAATAGAAATTCCCACTATGACCAACCCAATACCTGTCACTGCTATTCCAATAGCAGGAATTGTAAAACACTTAATAATTCCTGATACAATACAGATAATTCCTCCAGCCAAAAGTGCAATCGTCGTAATTCCAATCACAAGCAGTACTACAGAAAGAAAAATTAACATTACAACACTCATAACAAGTAATACGATTCCAATTGGAAGCCAAATTGGAAATGTTAATATTGATAAGACAAGCCAAAGCCAACTGTAAGAACTACGTTCCATATTTGAATCAGAATTTTGCTGTACCGCAGATTCCTGATGCAGCTCACCTCCATTGGAAGTAAATTTTTGTTTGATTCGATTCGCATTTTCCAACGGACTTCCAATTGTCTGGATAATTTCCTCATCTTCGATGTTTTTATGATTTTTAAAATAATCTTCAAAATAAGCCAATGCAGCTTCTCTTTCTTTTTTAGGCAATTCTAAAAGCAGCAAGTTCAATTCATTTAGATAACTATAGCGATCCATACAGCCTCCTGTCTATTGAATCCATCAATCTAGTTTTAACTCGTGAATCACTCGTTTTACAAATTCTGTGTCACTATGTGGATATTTTTTTCCATTTTCTTCTTGATAGGTTTCATGTCCTAAACCAATAATTGTAATCATATCTCCGTCTTCCGCATGTTCGATCGCATAGCGAATGGCATCTTCTCGGTTTGGGATAATAATATAAGAACCAGTTGTCTTTGCCAAACCAACCTGAATATCTTTTGCAATATCCTCAAATGCTTCCCAACGATTATGTCCAGCAGTTACAATGCTTAAATCCGCCAAACGTCCACTCGCTTCTCCCATTTCATAACGACGACTTTTCGAACGATTTCCATCTGCCCCAAACACACAAACAATCCGTCTTGGACGGTACTCTCGAAGTGCCTCTAATAAATTTCTTGTACTATACCCATTATGTGCAAAATCTACACATACAGAAAATTTATCATTTCGGAATACCATATCAATTCTTCCTTTAATATTTAAATGCGTCAATGCCTGATTCATGGCAGCAACCGATACGTTTAAATGATCAGCCACGCAAATTGCAGCCAATGCATTTCCCACATTAAAATCGCCTGGCATATTCACACAAATATCTCCACAGAACTTTCCTTTTACGGAAAACGTAATTCCAGGTTCTTTGTTTTCTTCATTAAAGTGCTTTTGATAATTATATGCAATATAATCTGCATCTTGCGCATACCCAAAAAATTCTACTGGTACGGTAATATGCTTCATCAATGCTGGTGTATGCACATCATCTTTATTGACAAATCCTAGCTTGCTATGCTGAATTAACATTGCTTTACAATATAAATATTCTGCAAAATCTTTATGTTCATTTGGGCCAATATGATCTCCCTCTGAAATGTTTGTAAAAACACCATAATCAAATGTAAATCCATCTACTCGATGTTGTTTCATTCCCTGGGAAGAAACTTCAATTACTGCATGTGTACATCCAGCTCTCACCATCATATCTAAATACATCTGCACTTCTTGCGCATCTGGAGTTGTATTACTTAGTTCGTAGATCCTATCCTCAATAATCGCTCCATTTGTACCGAGTGTTCCCGTTTTATATCCAGCAGCTCTCAGAATATCTGCAAGCATATGAGTACAGGTTGTCTTTCCTTTTGAACCAGTGATTCCAATTGTGATAAGCTTTTCTGCTGGATGTCCATAATAAGCTGCTGCAAGAAGTGGACTAGCCTTCCTTGTATCTTCCACTAAAATTATGGTTACACCAGAAGGAATCTCTACAAGACGCTCCACCACAATTAACTTTGCTCCTTTTGCTGCAACATCTGCAACACAGTTATGTGTATCAAATCGAGCTCCTTTAATACAAATAAACAGATCTCCTTCCTCCACATGACGATTATCATGAGAAAAACCTGTAATTTCTTCCTCTAGACTACCTTGAATCAGTTTATAATCCAGCCGTTCTACTAAATTTTTTATTTTCATCTTTTGGACAAGGAAGTCCTCCTCCCTTGTGTCCTCCTTTCTGTAAACTCATTTCTATGATAACGAATCCTTCCTTCGTTCCTAAACTTTCATGCCCGCTTTACGGGCACCACCATGATATAAAAGTTGATGTCTTCGTGCTTTGCACTCTCGACATCCCCTCCTATATTCGCAATCCAGGCAAATGCCTTACTTGCTTATACAGGTCAGCCCGTCCAATATCCATGAGCCATCCCATGTAAACACGGTCTGGCTCATGGCTGCTGTCTGGGACTTTCGTAATAAATTATAAATCGAAATAAATTCTCTTGTCAAACATTATCGTTATTGAGATTTTCGATTAATATATTTTGCTTCTAATTTAGAATACATAATCTTTTGACTACTATACAACCCATAATAGCCAGAAAATACATAGCTAACCCCACATGCAATACAAAATAATAACACATCTGTGCCTCCAAATAACTCTAAACTCAGCATAATCGATGCAATCGGACAGTTTACAACTCCACAGAAAAATGCAATCATTCCAATTGCAGCTCCAAATGTTGGATCAATTCCAAGCAATGGTGCCACTACGTTACCAAGTGTTGCTCCAATAAATAGAGATGGAACAATTTCACCACCTTTAAATCCAGCACCTAATGTTAAAGCTGTAAAAATAATTTTTAATAAAAAGGCAAACTTAGGTACATCGGATGTGAGTGCACGTTCTACCATTTCCATACCTGGTCCATTGTAATCCCAATTTCCTACCAACAATGTCATTAAAATTACAAGACATCCACCTACAATAATTCTCTTATATTGATTTCGAATTAACTTTCTATATAGATGTGAAGCATGATGCATAGCAGAACAAAACAAAATACTAACTATTGCAACCACAATCGAAAGCAAAATAATCTGAATACATACAATCGGAGATAATTCTGGAATATGGCTTAGTGTAAACTGCGTCGGCTGTATTTGAAACACGGATGTAATTCCCAGCGCAATGACAGACGATATAATACATGGAACAAATGCACTATAATAGATAATTCCAACTGAAATTACTTCCATACTAAATATCGTTGCAGTAATTGGAGTTCCAAACATTGCAGTAAATACAGCACTCATACCACACATAACGAGAACCTTTCTTTCCTTTTCGTCCAAAGAAAATGCACGTCCAATTGTCGATCCTAAACTCCCTCCAATTTGCAAAGCAGCCCCTTCCCTTCCAGATGATCCTCCACAGACATGGGTCAAAAGGGTACCAATAAAAATAAGTGGGGTCGTGCGAAAAAACATTGTTTCAGAAGAATGAATTGAATCCAATACCATATTCGTTCCTCGATCATATCCAACGCCACAAATGCGATAACAAAACACAATCAATATACCAGACAATGGAAGCAAATATAAAAGCCATGCATGTTCCATTCGAAGCTCTGCTACATATTCTAAAGAACGATGAAATACCGCTCCTACAAGTCCGCATACGACTCCTACTGTTACGGCTCGAATCATCCAGTTTAGGAAATGGATCACATAATCTTTCCCCTTTTCTAAACTCGTTTTTACTTCCTCTCTCATTTCCTGTGTCTTCTTTTTGTCCATCTTCACTCTAATAACCTCCCTATAACACTAGTATATATAGGAATAACAAAAAAGGCAATTGGAAAAACGTAAATACTTTCCCAATTGCCCTTCTTCTATATTTTAAAATGGCAGTTTCTTATAAGCATGATTTTTTATACATATGCATCCAGAGAACCATCAATTACATCAATTTTAATTATATCACCTGGATTAATATTTCCGTTTAAAATTAAACGTGCCGCTGCAGTCTCTACGTGTTTCTGTAAATAACGTTTTAACGGTCTTGCTCCATAAACTGGATCATATCCATGTTCAATAATATACTGCTCTGCCTGTGGTGTTAATGCAATACTTATTTCTCGATCTTCCAAACGCTTATTTACATCCGCAATCATCAGCTTAATAATTCCGCCAATATTCTGTTTTGTCAATGGCTTAAACAGAATTGTCTCGTCCAAACGGTTTAAAAACTCTGGACGGAAATGCGCACGCAAATCGCTCATTACCATTTGCTCTGCTTCTGGTTTAATTTCACCATTTTCATCAATTCCATCTAACAGATAGGAAGAACCAATATTGGATGTCATAATCAAAATGGTATTTTTAAAGTCTACCGTACGTCCCTGAGAATCGGTAATACGTCCATCATCCAATACCTGTAGTAATACATTAAACACGTCTGGATGTGCTTTCTCTACTTCATCAAATAGAACTACAGAGTATGGTTTTCTGCGAACCGCTTCTGTTAACTGACCTCCTTCATCATATCCAACATATCCTGGAGGTGCTCCGATAAGACGAGAAACCGAATATTTCTCCATATACTCACTCATATCAATACGCACCATATTCGACTCATCATCAAAAAGACATTCCGCCAATGCTTTTGCTAATTCGGTTTTACCAACGCCAGTTGGGCCTAAAAATAGGAAGGAACCGATTGGCTTCGTTGGATCTTTAATTCCTGCTTTGGAACGAATAATTGCTTCTGTTACTTTTGTGACCCCCTCATCCTGTCCAATGACTCTCTTATGCAGTTCTTGATCCAAATGCAATGTTTTATTTCGCTCTGATTCTGTTAACTTGGCTACAGGAATTCCTGTCCATCTGGAAATAATACGGCAGATTTCTTCTTCCGTAACTGCTTCATGAACAAGAGAAAGATCTTGTTTTTTCACCTTCTCTTCTTCAATTGCCAGCTGTTTTTGAAGTTCTGGCAACTTACCATATTGCAGTTCTGCTGCTTTATTCAAATCATAATGTTGCTGTGCCTGTGCAATTTCCTTATTAATCGTCTCAATTTCTTCTCTCAGATGACTTAAATTCTCAACGGAATGTTTTTCATTATCCCATTGTGCCTTCTTATTTGCAAATTCTTCTCTCATCTCAGCTAGCTCCGTCTGCAATGCTTCCAGACGTTCTTGACTTAAATGATCGGTTTCTTTCTTTAATGCCGCCTCTTCAATTTCCAGCTGCATAACACGGCGACGCAGCTCATCTAACTCTGTTGGCATAGAATCCATCTCTGTTTTAATCAATGCACATGCTTCATCTACCAAGTCAATCGCTTTATCTGGAAGAAAACGATCGGAAATATAACGGTTCGAAAGCGTTGCTGCTGATACTAATGCAGAATCAGTGATCTTGACTCCATGGAATACTTCATAACGTTCTTTTAATCCTCTTAAAATTGAAATCGTATCTTCCACGGTTGGCTCATTTACCATAACAGGCTGGAAACGACGCTCCAATGCTGCATCTTTTTCAATATATTTACGATATTCATCCAATGTCGTAGCTCCAATACAGTGTAATTCACCTCTTGCCAGCATTGGTTTTAACATATTACCAGCATCCATTGCACCATCTGTCTTACCTGCACCTACAATCAAATGCAATTCATCAATAAACAGAATAATCTGTCCTTCACTTTTTCGAACTTCTTCCAGAACAGCTTTCAAACGCTCTTCAAATTCACCACGATATTTCGCTCCTGCTACTAAAGCTCCCATATCCAGTGCAAAGATTTTCTTATCCTTTAATCCTTCTGGTACATCACCCCTTACAATACGCTGTGCTAATCCTTCAATCGCTGCTGTCTTACCAACACCAGGTTCACCAATTAATACTGGATTATTTTTTGTCTTTCTGGAAAGAATACGAATAATATTCCGAATTTCTGCATCACGACCAATAACTGGATCTAGTTTCTGCTCGCGTGCCTTTTCCACCAAATCCTGACCATACTTATTTAATGTATCATAAGTTGCCTCTGGATTATCGGTTACGACCTGTTGATTTCCACGAACCGTAGAAAGCACTTTTAAAAATCGCTCTCTTGTGATGCCAAATTCTTTCCATATTGCTTTTATTGCCTGATTTGGTTCCCGAATCATGGATAAAAACAGATGCTCTACCGAAACATACTGATCTCCCATCGCCTTTGCTTCGTCTTCTGCGCTAATTAATACTTTATTCAATGCATTACTAATATATAAATTACCACCAGACACCTTCGTCTTTTTCTCAAGTGCCTGCTGTGCTCTTTCGGTAAAGTATTCTAGCTGAATTTCCATCTTAGTAATTAATTTGGCAATCAAACTATCTTCCTGAGTTAATAATGCATAGAGTAAATGCTCTTGATCAATTTCTTGGTTTCCATATTCATAGGCAAGCTTTTCACAATCTTGAACTGCCTGCATTGATTTCTGTGTAAATTTATTAATATTCATATAGTACAACCTCCCCTAATTTCCATATAAGGATATGAGTCAAACATAACATTCATGCTATTTGTTCTATAAGTTCTATAACAGTATGATAACACATTTTTCTAATTTGTAAAGGGGAAAATTATTAAAATTTTATAAATTTTTAAAACAAAACACTCTTATGATAGTGAGCCGTTCTCTTTGTTTTTCCTATCACGATAATAAAAAAGATAGACTGTACCTATGTTCCTACAGCCTATCCTTTCGTTTATTTCTTATTCAAAAGTGGTTCCGTAATATGTATTTTGAAAATAAGCAGCTTCTTTATGCAAACCAAGCATCATTCGAACGGTATCATATGTATCTACTTCTGCTTGAATTAAATAGTTTCCGCTATAAATCAGGCTAAATTCAATGCCTTCTCCCTAACGCTCATCTGCTGTTGGACATTTCAAGATTACAAATGGATTATGATGATGCGAAGACTGCCCTCTCAAACTTTCTACTGATTGAATACCCTGACACAATCTTCGCAAAAGATTGTGTAGAATAGTTCTAACTTTAACTTTGTCAAATCATCCTTTCAGATAATTTTTATCGTCTTTGCTTCTTCCTTCTCTTGCGTATAAGTTGCTGGCAAACCTTCCAATACTGGTTTGCCATCTATAATCTCATATCCCTGATATTGAAAATCACTAATGTGGCTTCCGTTTTGCTGCAATACCTCAACTGCTAGCTGACGATAATCAGTCATGCCATAACAAGGATACTCCTGTCGATGTGTTCCAGATTGACCACTCGGCAATACGAACATAATATAGCTTATTTTTTCATTATAGAGGTGAAATATCTTTTTCTCTTCGTGAACGGTAATATTCCTTAAGAAGAATCCCTTCTTTCCATTATTTTACCTGATGCAGATAGTATTGCATTGCTTCATATTCTTTTATATCCCATGTAATTGGTAATCCATACTTTCTCAAAGCAGCCCCAGAAAATCTTCTGCCATCTTGCAGCTCATACATTGCATCATTTTTTAATCCTTTTAATTTTACATAATAGATTAACGCATTTCCTTGACTTTCTGTTCGAACCATACTCACAACCGCTTTTGTTTTGTCTTTGCTTACATGCATCCATGCAGTATAGGCATTCTGCTCATACGGATTGGAAAGACGATAATAATCTCCCTCCAACATAATTGCCGCATTTGCTTTATAAATTTTTGCGTATTCCTGGCACATTGTTTTCTCTTCTTCGGATAAAAGAGCTGGGTCTAATTCAAATCCAAACGTTCCATGCATTGCAGTAATTGCTCTCGTTCTTAACGGTACCGTCCGTCCCGTCTGATGATTTGGGCATACAGACACATGGGAACCAATACATTGAGAAGGGTATACAAATGATAATCCATATTGTATTTTTAATCTTGCAATTGCATCAGTATCATCACTTCCCCAAATCTGAGGCTGATAATATAACATTCCTGCATCAAAACGTCCGCCTCCTCCACTGCATCCTTCAAACAGTACGTTTGGATGTGTAAGGATAATTCGATCCATAATATCATACAATCCTAATATATATCGATGTAATATTTCCCCTTGTCTGTTTTCATAAATACGATCTGAAAATACATCACATAAATGACGATTCGCATCCCATTTTACATAGTCAGCTTTGCTGGTCTCAATAATATGGTTCATTTTTTCGACAAGGTAATCTCGAACATCTTCTCTTGAAAGATCTAATACAAGCTGTTCTCTTCCTTGTACAGGACTTCTTCCAGGAATCATATAAGCCCAATTTGGATGATCTTTATATAACTGACTCTTTTGAGAAACCATCTCTGGTTCAATCCAAATTCCAAATTTTAATCCCATTTGATGAACTTGTTCCGACAACCATCCAAGACCATGCGGAAGTTTCTCTAAATCAACCTCCCAATCTCCTAATCCACTTCGATCGCTGTTTCGATTGGTAAACCATCCATCATCTACAACAAACAATTCTGTTCCCATATTCAACGAAGCCTTTGCAATCTCCAAAAGCTTTTCCTCATTAAAATCAAAATAAACGGCTTCCCAGCTATTCAGTAAAACTGGGCGAAGCTGATTCATAAATTTGCCACGATACAAATTACTCCGCAATACATCATGGAATTTATGTGTTAAAGAAGTCAAACCTTTATCGGTATAGGTCATAATTACTTCTGGAGTATGGAATACATCGCCTACCTCTAAATTCCATCTAAACTGTTGGCTATGAATTCCCATATTCAGACGCATTTGTCTAAATTGTGTCTTTTCTACTTCACAAAGAAAGTTTCCGCTATATTCTAATATAAATCCATAGCAGTCTCCACTCTCTTCTGTTGCACCTCTTTCACAAAGAATTGCACATGGGTTATGCTGATGACTACTATAACCTCTTGTACTTCCAATTGACTGAATTCCATAGGAAACTGGCTGACGATGATATTCATGCTCCATTGCATGGCGACCACCAAAGTGAATAAAATCATAATCGCTATCGATAAAATCTAGCATTACCGACATAGCTTTTTCCAATACAATCTTCTTTGTTCCATGATTAGTAATTCTCACGGCTCTTGTAATCACATCTTTTTCTTCGAAAACGCCATACAAAAGCGTTACATCTACACCTGTAACCTTATCCGTCAAATAAATTTCTACTGTATCCACAGTATCTCCATCTTGTTCCTGTAAGTATGGCATCTTCTCTACCGTATACTTTCCATGATAAATTCGATGTCCAGATACTCGTCCACAAAAGGCATAACTTCCGTCTCCATTCACCAGGCAAATTGATGGCAATCGATAATCTCCATCTCCATATCCAGAAAATTCCTGGAGAAGTGTGTCTAGGGAATATGTTCTATCTATGCCTGCTTCATGGGGATTTGGAGAAAATCCTCTATCATTTTTTACAAATAATGAATTTAAATCTTCTCCCAAAATTCGTATTCCATAATATTGGTGCAGTAACGTTCCATATTTGTCTACAGCCATTTGATAAGTTGTATTCTTTGTGTTTAATGTAAATATTCCTGTCTTTTCATTATATACAATCGCCATCTTTGCTACCTCCATGTTACTTCAGTCCAAATTTTTCTAATGACACCTGAAACATTTAATGCTACAATTATACTATTTTTATCTTTGTCTATGGGATAATTATATTATTTTTTGTATATTTTGTACATATACTAATAAATTTCATTTATGGAAATATTGACTTAGAAAAATATAATATATTTATGGAAATATCAATATGGAAAAATGGCACCATTTTATGTAAAATCAAAACCAAAATACAAAGAATCTATGAAAACATAAGAATAAAACAGTTTATAGCAATATTAATGTAGATTTTTTTAAAGCATATATAGAAAAATCACATCGAGTATAGTATAATTATCATAATCTTAAAAAATCATTTGTTATAATTAACTAATTTATTGATAATGGAGATGATAAAATGAGACATGTTAAATATACAAGTTCAGCTAGTTTTCACTGTTTAGAACATCTTAGCGAAACTTCTATGGATCTTTACTTAATTCATGTTGGAAAAGAAGTCTGTATTTCCAGTCAGCCTTTTGGTCCTTCCTGTCGTGAGGAATATATTATTCACTTTGTTATATCTGGTAAAGGAATTTTTTCGACACACGGAGTCACTTACCATCTAAAAGCAAATCAAATGTTCTTAATTCGTCCTGACGAAGAAGTTTTTTATCAAGCAGACAAAGAGGAGCCTTGGTCTTATCTCTGGATAGGTTTTAACGGGATTATGTCAAAAAAGATTTTAAATAGCTGTGGCTTTTCCAAAAAAAGTCCAGTATTACCCATAACTAATATAGAAACTGTTCAGTCACTGGTTTCTCGAATTTTAGATGCTTCTCACTTAACATTCAGTCATGAGTTGAAAAGAAAAGCTTTTTTATTAGCACTATTTTCTGATCTGATCGAATCTTACCAAGACTTAAATAACTCAGCAAAAAATAAATATGAACATAACAGCAACACTTATGTAACTCAGGCAATTGATTATATTAACTTGCACCACTCACTTGGAATCAACGTTTCTGACATTGCAGATTATATTGGAATTAGCCGTGCATATTTAAATCGTACCTTTCAAAAAGAATTAGGAATTTCTGTACAACGTTTTCTAGTTGATTTTCGTATGCATAAAGCAGCCAACTTATTAGTTTCTACCAATTCTTCCGTAAATGAAATCGCTGACGCAGTGGGATATAATGATGCACTCGCCTTTTCTAAAGCCTTTAAAAAGAAATTCAATTTTAGTCCTAAAAACTTTCGAGAACATAAAGATATTGCACGTCATTATAAGGAGAAACAACTCGTCGATCACCAACAAGATTTTTACTAAAATAAACTATATAAAAGTGAAACAAAGCGCGTAAGGTTTAAATATTTTTTTTACTTGCACGCTTTATTTATCTTAAAAACAAAAGAATCCCATTTAACATTTTGTTAGTCAATCACGTTATCAGCCATTTGTTCAATTGTAGTGATTAATGCACTATCTACTAACTTTTAATAATATTTTTATTATGTCCTATTTTCCCATTATAAAAGAACAAAATTTTATATAATTTTTAGTTTTATAGTATAAAAAAATGCCACTCCACGAAATATTTCGTTTTGTGACAGAACTCTTAATATTGTATATACTTTTTAATTTATTGTCTGATTTTATTTTTCCCTAAACTTTATTTTACATCATATCATAATTTAAAATATAAGTCTATACTTTTTTCTATTTTTTTGTTATAACCATGTATACTAAATCAAAAAACTTATTTTATGAGGGAGAAGTATAATTATGGATCAAGAACAACTATTAGAAGAACAACATTTAGAAGATTGTAAAACAATTATCCGAGAGAATATTCGTCAGTATGAACAACAAGAACAAGCTTATAAAAAAGAGATTACAGAATTATTTCAAGAAGTGCGCCATGGAGAAGGTGATTCTTATGGACGCTTAATTGCAGAACAAAATATTTTAGAGCATACTCAAAACTCTCTGCGTAAAAATCGTGCAGCTTTAGAAAAAGCTTATTTCGGACGAATTGATTATACAGACGAAACATTTAAAGAAGAGGAAAGCTATTATATTGGCAAAAATGGAATTACAAAAGACCGTACCAACGTTATTATCGTAGATTGGAGAGCTCCTGTATCCAGTGTATATTATGAAAACGAACTTGGAAAGGGCAGCTATGATGTTCCAGAATCTTCTCCAATCTCCATCAATTTAAAGAAGAAACGTACTTATGATATTTCCAACGGAACTTTACTTGGCTTTTATGATGATGATATTGCAGCCAATGATGAATTACTCATTAAATACCTTTCTCAAAATAAGGAAGCAGTGCTTGGAGACATTATTGCCACCATTCAAAAGGAACAAAATGAAATTATTCGAGACAGCCCATTTAAAAATATTATTGTACAAGGAGTTGCGGGAAGCGGAAAAACAACAGTAGCATTGCATCGTATTTCTTACTTACTTTATAATTATGAAGATCGTTATAAACCTTCGGAATTTTGTATCGTAGGAAGCAATGATATGCTGCTGCACTATATTTCAAGTGGACTTCCAGAATTAGATGTTAACCATGTTTCTCAAATGAGAATGGATCTTTTTATTCCTTACTTGATGGGAAAAGCATGGAAGAAAAAATACAAACTGATTCCAGACCAGATGGATGCCCGTATAAAAAGCAAATTAGATTTTATTGAAAAACTAGAACAGTTTTTATTGGATTGGCGAGACCGCTCTATTAGCATGGATGAGATTCGTGATAAAGAAATTGGATTAATTTTCTCTTCTTCCAATATGCAAGAGACGAAAAGAAGTAATTCTCATCTTTCTCTCTTTCAGTTGGAAAAGCTTTATAATAGTCGAATTGCGTCACGCATCAAATTCTTATGCAGCGACTTAGAATCCTCAACGAA
The DNA here is from genome assembly GCA_900045905.1 of Clostridiales bacterium CHKCI001. Taxonomy (GTDB): domain Bacteria; phylum Bacillota; class Clostridia; order Lachnospirales; family Lachnospiraceae; genus Fimimorpha. Next base: position 113,934 of record FCNS01000046.1, read on the forward strand.
AAAAATATTTCTGCAAAAATATAAAAACTATTTCCATCTCTCTGATTATCGATGGACGGAAATTCAAATCTATATTGAGTTTTTGGAGTGGATGGAAAATCAAACGAATGATTCCTTTTCTGAAACAAGAAAATGTGCCATAAAGGGTCAATTGGATATTTATGATGCTGCTGCAATTGGATTAATATGGAAGAGAATTTTCCAAAAAAAAGAATCCGATGAATTTAGTCAAGTTATTATTGATGAAGCACAAGATTTTGGAGAGATGGTCTATTATGTCTTAAAAGCGCTCATTCCAGATTGCTATTTTACCATTATGGGCGATGTCTCGCAAAATATTCGGTATGAAACAGGAATGAACGACTGGGATGGTTTAAAAAAAGCTCTGTTTCAAAACGAAAACGATAGCTTCTATTTACTCTCTAAGAGTTACCGAAATACAATTGAAATATCGGAATGCGCAGGAAAAGTATTGGAAAAAGCGTCTCAGGGAAATTATCGTATTCACCCAGTTATCCGCCATGGACAAGAAGTATCCACTCTTATCTCCAAATCAAATGAATTAGAAAACACCTTAAAACAGACGATTAAACAGATACAGAGAAAAGAATTTGAAACGATCGCAGTTATATGTAGAGATGATGCAGATGCTCAACAAGTACGTAATCTGCTCTCTATTTCAGAACAGAATCCAAATGAATTTCATAATGGAATTATGGTACTGCCTGTGCATTTAACAAAGGGATTAGAATTCGATTGTGTTCTGCTTTGGAAACCCGATGAAGCCCATTATGGACAGAACCCAAGAGATGCCAAGCTTCTCTATGTAGCGATTACACGTGCCTTACATGAGCTCTATCTAATCGCCGACAAAGAAATTAGTCCATTATTTAATCACAAAGTAGATGATTGATTTTCAACCTTTATTAGAATATGAAGACGATTGCAGTAGTTTCCTTACCCTATTGCAATCGCTCCATTTTTATTATCGTGGTATGCAAAAGACATCTAATGGATCTTTCCTTTTGTTTAATCAAAATAAACCCTTACTTATTTTCCTCTATCATTTTGTTGCATCCCAAATGTGCAATCCAGAAATAGCCACCATAAATAAGTATAATCACTATTGATGTAGTAATAAGCGATGGGAGTATTTGCTCTGATTCATAAATCCCAAGCATTTGATTACATACTTGAATCCCAAAGATGGAATGAACGATGGAGAGAATCAATGGAAATCCAAAAAAGATACTATGTTGTTGGAGTAATGCATGATGAATCTCTTTTTCTTTTACACCCAGTTTTCTTAATAATGCATACTTTTCTTTACTATCTGCCGCATCCGACATTTCCTTTAATGCTAAAATTGCAGCACCTGCCATCATAAATACAATTCCAAGATATAGCCCAAGAAAAATATACATCGCACTTGTTCCAATATTATCGTCATAAATATTAGAACGTGTTCCTTTATAAACTGGATCCCATTTTGCATCGTTTGGATTCAGTTGCTGATCAAACGCATCACTATCTATAAAATCCTTCCACTCACGATCATTTTCCTTTTGATCAGAATAGTTTGCAATATAATAATTACAATACCACTCTTTTTCTTGGACAATGACGGAATCTGGTACAATCATTACTCCCATATTCATTGGACTATAACTCATTGTTAAAAACCCAGTTTGACAACTAAAATACTTTGGGTGATACAATTGTCCATCAATTTGAATTTGAGGACTCTTTTTTAGTCCTTCGTTCCACTGTATAACCATATTTTCATAATCTGCTAACAAAATAAATTCATTTTCTTCTAACGAATATTCCGAAAAATGATAAATTTGAGCCACTTTATTATAATCGCTAATTCGAATTAAAGGAATCCGAGCCTTATTAAATGTATCTCCAAAATCTACAATTCCCTCCAGAATAGAGGCATTTGTCACCGTTTCTTTTTCAAATGTATTGATATCCACAACTTCTTTGAAACTATTTTTATCAATTTTTTGTTCTTCTAATACATCTAAAACCGAATAACCATCTCTCATGTCTTTATACAAACTAATCGAAGCTGGTGCCAGCGATTCCATAATTCCATCTTTATGTCCCTTTAATGTAAACGCAGCAGATAACACACAAATCGTTAAAAATAACAAGAGACAAATGATACTTCCTGAAATTACGGTCGTATTTATTTTATTCGATATTTCCCCCAATACAAATGAATTCAGTTTTCTTCTATAAAAATGGGGAATCTTTTTTACTACCTGCACCAACATTCCAGCCATTGACCAAAAGATAAGAACGGTTCCAACAATTCCAAGTAAGATTTGGATTAGTACGTCCCCTTGTGTTTGTAAGTCCTCTGCTCCTATTGTTACATTATAATATGCATAACCAAGCATCCCTACTGCTACCAAAAATACAATAAAACAAACCAATGGATTTTTTAGCCGATTTTTTTCCTGCTTTTTATTTGCTGTGAGTAAATCAATTAGTTTCGCTTTGCGAATGGTAATTAAGTAAAAAATAATTGCCCCCACATAGATCACAGAAAAATATAAGATACATCTTAAAATTGCACTCCACGATATCACAAATATAAATTGATCCATATCTGCTTCAAATAAGTTTGCAACAAACAATGACATAAACTGAGAAAGTCCAATTCCTACAGCTAAACCTATTACAAGGGAAATCACTCCAATAATAAGTGTTTCCCAAAAAAGAATTTTAGAAATTTTCCATCGACTCATTCCCAATGTCATATAAATACCAAATTCATTTTTTCGTTTCTTCATCATAAAATGACTCGCATACACAATTAAGTATCCTAAGATTAATGCAACGAGAACACTTATTCCAGATAATACTCCATTCATTGTAGCGATAATATCCTCTTTTGTTTGGGAAACCTCCATCATTGCCGCCTGGGTTCCAATGGCATTAAACATATAAAAAACCGCAACACCTAAAATCAAAGTAAAAAAATAGATCGAATAATCCTTTATACTTTTTTTAAAGTTTTTTACTGACAGTTTAAATAACATGATTTAAATCACCTCCAAGCAGTGAGACAACATCAATAATCTTATTAAAAAATTTCTTCCTATCATCATCCCCTTTGCGAATCTCATCAAATAATTTTCCATCTTTAATAAAAATAACACGATTCGCATAACTAGCTGAAAATGCATCATGTGTTACCATTAAAATCGTCGCTTGAAGCTGATAATTTAAATCATTCAGACTTTCCAACAGCATAGCCGAACTTTTCGAATCCAATGCACCAGTCGGTTCATCTGCCAATACCAATTTCGGATTTGTGATAAGAGCTCTCGCACAAGCCACCCTTTGTTTCTGTCCTCCTGACATTTGATAAGGATACTTTTGTAATACATCGATAATATTAAGTTTTTCTGCCATTTTTCCTACCCTCTCATTAATAGTAGCAGGAGAAACATTTTGAATCTGCAACGCCAATGCAATATTATCATACGCATTCAATGTATCTAACAAATTAAAATCCTGAAAGATAAATCCAAGCTGTTCACAGCGAAACTTCGCAAGTGCAGCTCCCTTTAAATCTGTGATGTTCGTTCCATCTAATTCAATGATTCCGCTTGTTACTCGATCAATCGTAGAAATACAATTTAACAATGTTGTCTTTCCAGAACCACTTGCTCCCATAATTGCAATAAATTCTCCTTTATTTACATCAAAGCTCATATCATCAATGGCTTTCGTTAAACTGGAGCGATTTCCATAATACTTTACAATGTGTTCAATTTTCAATAATTGATTCATATTCAGAAACTCCTTTCTAAACCTTCATGCCCGCTTTGCGGGCACCAGCATGATAGTATTATATAATTCCTCCACTTATGAATCCATTGATCTATATAAAATAACCTTACATTGCTGTAAGGTTATTGAGCTACTGTAAGATACGAATCCTGATCAAAATCAATTCTTACTTCTGTATATTCATTTTGTTTGGAGTCAATTGTTATTTTATGTCCCAATTCTCTAGCCATTCGATTGCATAAATACAGTCCTAGCCCTGTAGATGCCACTGTCTTATGTCCATTCTCTCCTGTGAATGACTTCTCAAATACTCTTGATAAATCAGCTAAAGCAATTCCAATTCCATTATCTCGAATACAAAGCCGCAACCCATGTTCTATTTTAACACAAGTAAATAAAATCTCTGGATTCTCTTTCCTCCTATATTTAACTGAATTACTGATAATCTGACCAATTATAAAACTAAGCCATTTTTCATCTGTCAATACAAAACATTCTGGGACATTTTGTAAAATTTTTATTTGATTTAAAATTAAAGTATCCTTATTTTCCTTTACTACCATATCTACAATATCTTTCAAACAGCATTCCTTGATCATATAATCCTTTTGAGGAACTTCGCTTCGAATATAGTAAAGGACTTGTTCTACATAAGTTTCAATTTTTCTTATCTGTTCCCGCAATGCTCTTGGATAATCTTTTTTATTGTTATAGACCATTAGTTTCAGACTTGTAATTGGCAGTTTAATTTCGTGAACCCACGTTTCAACATATTGTTTAAATTCATTGTTCTTTCTAACCTGAGCGAAAATTTCATCATTCATTGACTTTGAGATTTGCTCTAACCACTGATAAAACAGTTGTCCTTCTAGAAAATCTGGCTGTTCTATCATTTCAACTAACAGAAATTTTTTGTCTAATTGCAAAAGCTGCTCTTTTATTTTTTGATAAAACTGCTTTTTCCTCTGATAATTATAAGAGACAATAACAATTCCACTTCCTGTCAAAACCACTTGCAGGAAAATCTGCAATTCAATCGTAGTCTTAAACAATAATAAAATCGCTTCTACAATTACAACCATCCCAACAAAAATACCAATTGGTATCTTGTGATCACTCAAATAGTCCCAAAGTCTCATACTAACAAATATCCTTGCTTTCTTCTCGTCTGTATCACATCCGAAAGTCCAATTTCACTCAGCCTTTTACGAAGTCGATTGATATTAACTGTCAATGTATTATCATCTACAAAATTATTATAATCCCATAGGTAGTCCATCAAATCATCTCTGGATACAATTTCTCCTTCATGCTGTAATAAAAAGTAAAAAATCATCAGTTCATTTTTTGATAATATCACTTCCTGGTCTTGATATTGTATGGAACTTCTTAGTAGATTTAATGTAACTCCACGATAGTTTAGTTGCTCCTGTGACAATTGTTTTCCTGACCGTTTTAGTAAAGCTTGTATTCGCAACAATAATAATGTCGGATTATATGGCTTTGTGATATAATCATCCGCCCCATAACTCATACTCATAATCTCATCCACTTCGGTCGTTTTACTCGTTAGCATAATAATCGGTATCTCTGAGTTTTCTCGAATTTCTCTTAAAATTGCCTGCCCATTTGCCCCAGGAAGCATAATATCCAACAAAATTAAATCTGGAGTAAATTCAATGATTTTCTCAGCAGCGTTTTTATATTCCAACAGTTGGTATACATCATATCCATTATTAATTAGAAGATGTTTTAATTCATTTCGAAGTGTTGGATCATCTTCCACAATTACTATTTTCTGCATAGATTCTCCTATAATGCAAACTGGCTATTATATAGATTTGCATAAAATCCATTCTGAGCAAGCAATTCTTCATGTGTTCCCTGCTCAATGATATTACCATTGTTCATAACAAGTATGACATCCGCCTCCTTAATCGTAGAAAGACGATGTGCAACAATAAAGCTTGTTCTACCCTGCATCATTTTCGCAAATGCTTTCTGAATACGGATTTCAGTTCTTGTATCAATCGAAGAGGTCGCCTCATCCAAAATCAGCATTGGAGGCAGGCAAAGCATAACTCTGGCAATACAAAGTAATTGTTTCTGCCCTTGGGATAGATTTCCTCCATCTTCTGTAATTACTGTGTCATATCCCTGTGGTAAACGCTTAATAAAGCTATGTGCATGTGCCGCTTTTGAAGCTAGAATCATTTCTTCCTCACTTGCGTCTGGTTTTCCATAAATGATATTTTCTCGGATAGTACCAGATTTCAGCCATGTTTCCTGAAGTACCATACCATAATTATCTCTAAGACTCTCTCTTGTAATATGACGAATATCTTCTCCTTCTACCTTTACACATCCATCATCTACATCGTAAAAGCGCATTAAAAGATTAATAATCGTACTCTTTCCACATCCAGTTGGTCCAACAATTGCAATTCTCTGTCCTGGTTTTACATTTAAATTAAAGTCTTCAATCAATTTCTGTTCTGGTGTATAAGAAAAATACACATGATCCATCTCTACATTTCCATCCACATCTGCTAATACAACTGCATCTTCTGCATCTGGAATTTGTGGTTCTTCTTCCATTAACTCAAACACACGAGCAGCTGACGCAAGTGCATTTTGAAGTTCTGTAATGACACCACTGATCTCATTAAATGGCTTTGTATATTGGTTTGCATAACTTAAAAAACTCGTTAATCGTCCAACCGTCAGCACTCCATTTACTGCTGCAATTGCCCCTACAATACCAACTCCTGCATAAACCACTCCATTCACAAACCGAGTCGCTGGATTTGTAATTGAAGAAAAAAACGTTGCTTTTAAACTAAACTCTCCCAGCGTTTCATTGATTTTATCAAAACGCTTTAATGCATCATCCTCATAACCAAATGCTTGTACCACTTTTTGATTTCCAATCATTTCATCAATGAGAGAAGTTAATTTTCCTCGTGTCTCAGACTGTTTATGGAACATCGTATACGTACGCTGTGCAATAAAACGTGCCACAAACAAAGAAAGTGGTGTGATAATTACTACGACAAGTGCAATAATCCAGTTTAGATAAAGCATAAATGCAAGCGTTCCTATAATCGTAATAACCCCAGAAAATAACTGTGTTAATCCCATCAAAAGACCATCGGAAAATTGATCCACATCCGATACAATACGACTTACTACATCTCCATATTGATGGCTATCTACATATTTTAAAGGAAGATTTTCCAAACGATGAAATGCCTTTGTTCGGATATCTTTGATCACGCGAAATGTAATACGATTGTTGCATACATTCATCAACCACTGGCTCAATGCTGTAATTACAATCACAACTACAATCTGCTTTATAATCGCCCATACCCCAGGAAAGTTAACATTTCCTGCTGCCACAATCTCATCTACTGCATATCCAATCAAGATTGGCACATACAATGTTAATGCAACAGTCACAGCTGCCATAACAAAGGATAAAACAACTAGAAACCAATAAGGACGGATACTCCTCAGAACTTTTAACATAACTTCTTTATTTTTTTCTTTACCCATTCTGACGCCCCTCCTTTGGAAACTGTGAATAATAAATTTCTTGGTATACTTCACATGATCTCAATAACTCCTCATGTGTACCAATTCCAACTATTTTTCCATCATCTAATACAATAATCTGATCGGCATACTGAATCGTCGTGGAACGCTGTGACACAATAAAAACTGTCATATTACGATCCATCTGCTTAATTGCTTTTCTCAGCTTGGCATCCGTTGCATAATCCAACGCAGATGCACTATCATCCAAAATTAAAATCTCTGGTTTTTTTACCAATGCTCTCGCAATCGTTAGTCTTTGACGTTGACCGCCTGATAAGTTCTTTCCACCTTGCAAAATATCGGCATTTAGTCTGCCTTCTTTTCCTTCTACCACTTCCGCTGCCTGCGCCGTCCTTAATGCTTCCATCATTTCTACTTCTGTAGCATCTTTCTTTCCCCATCGCATATTTTCGGCAATCGTGCCTTTAAATAAAACTGCTTTTTGCGGAACAATTCCAACCATTGTACGAATCTGATTCAGCGGATAATTTTTGATATCAGTACCGCCAACTGTAATTTTCCCCTCTGTCGCATCATAAAAGCGAGGAATTAAATTAATCAAGGAAGACTTACCTGAACCTGTACCACCAATAATACCGATTGTCTGACCCTTTTTCACCTTAAAACTTATATCTGTCAAAGAAGGCTCTTTTGCATTTTGATAAGCAAACGTTACATGGTCAAATTCAATATAAGTTTCAGAATTGGTTTCTTTTACTTCTGTTGTGCTGTATTCTGTTAAACTTGGTTTTAACTCCATTACATTTTGAATTCTGTTTGCACATGCCAATGACTTTGTAATATTAATAATCAGATTCGCCAATTTGACTAACTCTACCAGAATCTGTGACATATAATTGACAAGCGCAACAACCGCACCTTGCAAAATAATCCCATTATTTACTTGGTTTGCCCCTACCCAAAGCAATACAACAATTGCAACATTAATAATAATATAAGTAACTGGATTTAATAGCGCTGTAATCTTTCCAACAAATACCTGTACTTTCATTAAAAGCGCATTTGCTTCTGTGAAATTTTCTCTCTCATCCTTTTGACGGTTAAACGCACGAATGACACGTGCTCCTACTAGATTTTCTCTCGTCAGTTGTGTAACCCGATCCAAACGGCTCTGTACTTTTCGATACATTGGAATACTAATCAACATAATTCCAAACACTACAACCGATAACGCTGGAATTGTAATTACAAAAATCATGGCTGCTTTCCAATCGATTGTAAATGCCATAATCATTGCTCCGAATACAATAAACGGAGAACGCATAAATAATCGTAAAAATAAGTTTACTCCTGATTGTACTTGATTGATATCACTTGTCATTCGTGTTATCAAAGTAGAAGTCCCAACGGTATCGACTTCTGAATAGGAAAGTGATTGAATATGCTGAAACAAATCATGTCTTAACGCCGTTCCAAACCCAACTGCTGCTTTTGCAGCAAAATATTGAGCGGTCAAAGAACAAACTAAACCAATAATTCCCAATAAGATAAGCAATCCGCCCATCTGTAAAATATAACCAATGTCACCATTTTTAATACCAATATCAATAATTCTAGCCATTACTAGAGGCACAAACAACTCAAACAAAGCCTCCAATAGTTTAAACAATGGTGCCAATACACTCTCTTTCTTATAACTGCCTAAATATCGCAGTAAACTTCTCATAGTTACCTCCAACACTGTACTTTTCCGTGGCTTCCAAGTTCACCACACTATTCTCACTTTTTTTCAAAAGTAAAGCGGGCATTCGGAATCCGCTTCGCTACTTCCTTATGAACACAGGCTACTTTGTAGCTTATCAGTGTGTGCTTTCCTAGTCACCACGGGTATCCCCATCCCACTGATTAGTGCTCCACGCACTTGAAGCGGGGGACTACCCGTTCTGCGTTCAAATGCTCAATTTGAAAATGAATAATATAATATTAACATTTCACTGCTCCATAGAGTACTAGATCACAAATTCCTGTATTATTAAAACCCGCTGCAATCTTTGTTCCTTCATATTGCAATCCACATTTTTGCATTACTCTTCCAGAAGCAGGGTTATTGAAATCATGCTTTGCTTCAATCCTCCGAAATTCCTCGTGATTCCATAAAAAATCTATCACTGCCCGTAGTGCTTCCGATGTAATCCCTTTATTCCAATATTGATCTCCAATACAATAACCAATTTCTGCACATTTAATCTGAGCATCCTGACTAACTATACTAATGCTCCCTATTGGTTCTTTTAAGGCTTTTAACTCAATACACCATTGATAAAACTGATTATTCGTATACTGTTCTGTCCAATCCTTTAATACCGCTTTCGTCACTTCTATATTATCATGCGTTGGCCAAGTTAAATATTTTGTAACGATATCATGACTTGCCCAATTACGATACATCGCTTCGGCATCATTTTCTTCAAACCTACGCAAAATTAATCTAGGCGTCGTTAATCGAATGGTTCCTGAATGCTTCATATTTTATCTCCTCATAACTCTCCTTATTTTTTATTTTCCATTTTATCTTATTTTTTCCAATTTTACAATCCCTAGATTTTGTGAAGCCTCACACGACGAAAGTCACGAGTGTGCGGCTCAATTATCAACTTCCTTACATTTCTTCCTAATATTGTGGTATAATGGAAAAAACCGCACGCAAAGGAGTATTCTGCTATGAACTCATTAGATCAGTTAAAAGCAAATATAGAAAAAGTAATCGTTGGAAAAGGAGAAGTCATTGATTTATTAATGACCGCATTTATTGCAGGCGGACATGTTCTCTTAGAAGATGTGCCAGGAACAGGAAAGACTGTAATGGCAAAATCATTGGCTCGGTCGTTGGATGCTTCTTTTTCCCGTATCCAATTCACCCCTGACTTACTCCCATCCGATATTACCGGATTAAATTATTACAATCAAAAAGAAAGTGAATTTATTTTTAAACCAGGTCCTGTCTTTTGTCATATTTTACTCGCAGATGAAATTAACCGTGCTACGCCACGTACCCAATCTGCGTTATTAGAATGCATGGAAGAACACCAAGTAACCGTAGATGGCATCACCCGAAAACTCCCTGAACCATTTCTTGTTCTCGCCACGCAAAATCCTGTTGAAACAACTGGAACCTTTCCTCTTCCAGAGGCACAGCTCGATCGTTTCTTTATGAAAGTTTCCATGGGATTTCCTACAAAAGAAGAAGAGATTTCTATTTTAACCCGTTTTCAAAAAAATGCTCCTCTTGAAACACTCCAGCCTGTTTGCTCCACTTTGGCCATTTTGGAAGCACAGCAAGCATATAAGGAAGTCTATGTACATCCGTTGCTTATGAATTATTTAGTAGAGTTGGTTCGTGCCACAAGAGAACAACCTCATATTATTACAGGCGTAAGTCCAAGAGGCAGTTTAGCACTTATGCGTGCAGTACAGGCTTATGCCTATCTACATGATCGTACCTATGTCGTACCAGAAGATTTTAAAGCGGTTGCCGTTTCCGTTTTATCCCATCGTCTTGTTTTGGGACGTTTTTCCGGCAGTCAATCATCTGGGGAGGAAATGATTCAAAAACTACTGTCTGAGATCCCTGTCCCAACCGAAGACTGGAAACGATAATATTATCCTTCTATAAAAAATATCAATGAGGTTTTGTTATGAAATTAGTTCTTTTACTTTTAGGAGCTTTCCTATTATTTTTTCTGCAAAAATACATTTATCAAACCTATTGGAAAAAACAACTAACCGTATCCATTCGGTTTCAAGAACGACCTGTTTTTGAGGGAGAATCTGCATGTTTAACTGAAATAATTGAAAATCGCAAACTTTTGCCGTTAATTCATTTAAATGTAAAATTTCAGATTAGCCGATATCTTCAATTTCAAAACATGGAAAATACAACAGTATCCGATCAAACCTACCGAAGTGACATTTTCTCGGTTCTTTTTTTCCAGCGGATTACTCGTACGCTGCAATTTCATTGTCAAAAACGTGGATACTATGAAATCAAACAGGCAGATTGCATTTCTTCTGACCTTTTAATGACACATTCCCTCGTCACAATTTTGCCTGTTCAGACATTTTTATATGTCTATCCAAAATCCATTGATATTTCTTCTTTAGAAGTCCCGTTTCGTAAGATGATTGGAAGTATAACAAGCCGTCAGTTTCTTTACGAAGATCCATTTGAATTTCGTGGTATCCGAGATTATACGATAACTGATCCAATGAATAAAATTAATTGGAAGGCATCTGCTCGTTCTGGCAATCTCATGGTTAATCTGCACGATTCCACTGCTTCTCAAGAAGTCATTTTATTTTTGAACTTGGAAGATGAATCTATTTGGAAAAAAGAGTTTCTCCATGAAGTTTCCATTCGTCTTGCTGGTGCAATTAGCCACTACTTTTTAAGCAAATCCATTCCAATTCAGATGATCTGTAATGCTTATGATTTGCTTACTGGACAAGTTGCAACGATACCCGCAGGAACTGGACTATGCCAAATAACTACAATCTATCAAATACTTGCAAGAATTGATTTATCTCGCCCAACCGTTTCCTGCAAACAACAATTACAAGACTTATTATACACACAAAATCGAACAGTTCCCCTCTACATTATGATTTCAAGCAATCTGCGTCCAGATTTGCAAGAAGCATTCGCTAACCTTACCCAAAACAGTGCAGGTGCTTTATGGATTGCTCCACTCACCGCAGATATGGAACTACCCATATCTTCTACACTCGATATGCAAGTAATTCGATGGGAGGTGTCTCCATATGAGACGTAACTTATTATTTCTTTTTGAATCATTCCATGGATTCTTATTGATTCTAGCCGCAGCAAGTATTCCAATCTTTCTCATATTTTCTGAAGATTGGAGTGGATACTTTCTTCGTGCCTGTATTTTAATTTTTCCTCTGGTTGCCACTGCCATCGCTGTAAATTATTGTAGTTCTCTCTTCACCTACCTTGGAATTGGAATTATTTGCGGTACTGGAATCTTTTTCTTTGCAAACAACCTGGCAGAACAGATTTATCTAACTATTTTTACTGTGCTCATCATTATTGCCCGAATTCCTGCAAGACTGGATCGAAAACGTGATTTTTTACAAACTCCTTATTATATGTATCCATTATTCTTTTTGTTTATTTACATAATCTCCTCCTTCCTTCACTTGGAACATTTAAAACCGTTTATGTATTACTTTACATTTGCTTATATGATTATGATAATTCTATATACAAACTCGAAACACTTGGATCATTATTTAAAAGAGAAAAAAGAAGTTTCCAACTTTCCAGGTCATCAGATTATCCATACCAATCGAGTTATGATTAGCATTTTTACTGGTATCACTGCACTCTGCTTTTTCCTACTCCCATTTACAGGATTGGAACAGCTGCTAGCTCAAATTGGAAACCAATTTCTCGCATTATTGCGGTGGCTGATCCGCCTTCTGCTCCCAAAAGACACTCCAGAAGAGGAAATCATGGAAGAAACCGAAGCCGCCACAGAAGCACAACAACCCCTATTTTCCTCACACGAACACGCTCCAGAATGGCTTACTCAATTACTTCAAATATTACTCAACATCCTTCTAATTCTTGCAGTCTTAGCTCTTCTTGTTGGAATTATTTATCTCATTTATCAGCTTTTCCAGCATTTTTATCAGCCACCACACGAAAACGACGATCAGCAAGAATTTATTAAAGAAGAACATAATTTTATTACACGGATTCGTCCTCAAAAAGACGATTCCCCCCTTTGGTTTTCCTTTCATCCAAATGCATATATAAGAAAAAAATATAAAAAAACGATTCAAAAAAGTTCCAAGTCCAATTCCGATATTCCAACTTCCTATACTCCAACAGAACTGGAACACTACGCAAATTTGGATGAAACCAACGAAACCGTGACACTGCATAATCTTTACGAAAAAGCCCGCTATTCCAAACAGGGCTGTACAAAAGAAGATGCCGCAGTTATAAAACGTATACGGTAAAACACCCCTCGGAATTGGAGAAAACTACATATTAGCAGGAGTAAAGCGGGTGACTGTCAGTACGCATGGCTTACCGTATATGAAAACAAGACCATTATCCAACTTGTTTCCTTTTTTACGAAAAATAAGGACAAAACAAATAGAGAAGAACACTCAGAGGGGGGATAACTTTATGAAATCCAGAATCAGATTTCGAATAAAAAATTGATTTTCTACGAAATGATGTGGTATAAAAAAAGTTGACACCCCATTCTCAAGGATTTGATATATAATCAAGAGAATAAGGAGTGAAGAAAAATGGCAGAAAACAGGCAATATGATCATGAATACAAAGTACAGTCAGTGAAACTTGCAAAGGAAATTGGACAGGCTAAGGCAGCCAAAGAACTGGGAGTTCCAAAGAATACCATGTACGGGTGGGTAAGAGCCAACCGGCTTGGCAATCTTGACCTAGGAGCAGGCTCACAGACTCCACAAAGCGCCATAACGCTTAATGAGGAACTTATCCGGCTTCCCCAGCAGGTTAAGGAGCAGGAAAAAATCCGCCGTTTGAAGAAAGAAAACGATTTTCTGGAGGAAGCCAGTGCTTTTTTCGCTGCGAGCCGTCTGAAGTCAGCAAAAACGAAAAAATGAAGTTGATTGCTTTAAAGACGAAAGACAGCGAATGGAAGGGGAACCTCTCCTTTTACTGTAGGGTTCTGCATGTCAGCAGACAGGGATTTTATCAATATCTTGCTAAGAAAGACCGTCCCTGGAAGTATCAGTTGCTGGCAGAAGCCATGATGGAGATCCTGACAGAAGACGAATACAATGACACCTATGGGCGAATCCGAATGTACCAGGCATTGATCCTGAAACAGCCTGAAAATGTTGATATTCCAAGTGAACGAACGTTTTATCGTGTCATGGAAGAACTTGGTCTTAACCATCGGCCCAGACGTAAACCGAACGGAATTACAAAAGCAGACCAGGAAGCCAAGAAGTCGGAGGATCTCTTAAAACGTGATTTCAAGGCAGAAAAACCGCTGGTCAAATGTGTAACAGACATAACGGAGATCAAAACCAGCGATGGAAAGCTTTCTGTTTCAACTGTTTTTGACTGTTTTGATTCTAGTGTGATCGGTCTGGTAATGGATACAAATAGGAAAACCCCGTTATGTGTACAAACACTGGAAAATGCCAGCAAAGCATACCCAGATATCCAGGGAGCAATTATCCACAGCGACAGAGGCAGCCAGTACACCAGCCAGCTTTATCGGGATGCAATTCATAAATATGAGATACAGCAAAGTAGGAACAGCGCAGGGGGGAGATGTCACGATAATGCCTGCTGTGAAAGTATGTGGAGCAGAATGAAATTGGAATTGCTATATGACCGCTATGACATGGAGAAGATGAGCACCGATGAACTCAGGACTGTCATCTGGATGTATTTCATCAGCTATTGGAATAACCGGAGGATTTGCTCCGCCAATGGAGGTCTTCCTCCTATGGTCAAACGACAGCAATACTATAATTCCCTGAAAGAAGCTGCATAGGATTCATAATCCTTGAGGAAAATGTGTCAACTAATCTTGACAATATCATTTTCTCCAAAAAACTAGTAGTTTTTTTAAGTTGATAGATTGATTATCGCAGAAATGAGAGGATTATACTAGGTATTTACTACTTACTGTATACGTGTATTTCATTCCATCCACGCTCTCGGCACCTTTGTTTCGTACGACTTGCAGATATGCTTTGTTTAGATTATCTCTGGACAATATCTGCTCTATTATACTACTTGTGTCCATGCGTTCTTTCCTTTCCGTCCCGCTTGATTTAACCACCTTTTACCCGATTTGGTTACGGCAGACGTTGTCATTTCTGCAACACGAGACATACTCAAACTTATTGATTGTTCGCCCCTTTGCTCCATCTCCATTACAGAGACTACTTCACTACTATGAGCTTTGCTGACTTCTCACAGTTCGTTGTTACTAGGTTAATGGAACCTCTGTGAGACCTCCACGCTTAAGGTGCACGCTCTTTCCTCTCATCTATCCGCCACATTTACTCATACTTCCAGCAACTTTTGGACTTCATCTTCGTTTGCAGACTTATCCCTATTTCTGAGCCTTATATGTGATTTCTGTCCGTCGGACCAAGAGTTTGCTTACAGCTTCCTTCAGATTCCACCTCACAGGGGACACCCTTGCTGTTCAGCTACACACTTCCTCGTTGCCTAGGCGTGTTCGAGACTTTCACCCGCTAGAGCGCGCCCATGGCGCGCAAACAAACTGCTAGCAGGTTCACCCCACTGGCAGAAAAAACTTTTTATTTTTTTCACTGTCTACTTGACGGGGAGCGGTTCAGAAGCAGTTCATACGTTTTCAGGACAGCCACTTTTATCTAATATGATCTTTTAATTACTTAAAATATAATCATATAATTATTTTACTTTCTTTCTAATTCAATGAAACACATCTTTTATGTTTCTGATAATAAAATTTTCTAAGTCTAATTGTATGCTTCTTGGCTATTTCTTTTAAATAAATATAGCAGTAAACAAGAATATTTATATGTTTACAGATCAAAAATTTTAAAATTCTATATACTAAAAAATGTTGCGAATTTTTATATGATTTCCAGAAACTAACATCTTGTTCTGTTAGACATGTATGAACTAATTTTTTATATCCAACTCCTTCTGCACATAGATTACACATCTGTGAGTGTTTTATGTAAGCATGATGTTCTGCATATGAATCTGTAATTCCCTCCCGTTTAGCGAACTCATGTAGCTTTGATAGGCAGAGATTCTCTATCAAAATTCTCGTCTTTAAATCAACCTTTGAAACAAGACTTCCATCTCTAATCATATATTGATAAACATATTGAGATGTATAAGAAACTTCTCCAGAAATATAAGAAATATATTCCAAGTTAAATAAGTAATCCTCACACCATGAAATATTTTCCATTAATTCAATACTGTTTTTTATAATTATTTTTTTTAGATACATTTTGTTCCACATGCTTCCATAGTAAAATCCCTGAAGTGAATTTGTCATATCTTGAATTAATTGTGCCCTGCTGACAATTCCCTCTAATTTTGAATTCCAAAGACTTCTCTCAGTGTCAATTGCTCCAATTGACAATTCAACATTAGAATTTTTTAACATGGGTAAAACCAAACGTTCAATACTATCATTACTTAATCGGTCATCACTATCTACAAACTTTAAGAATGTCCCAGTTGCATTTCTCATTCCAAAATTTCTTGCAGACGATACTCCACTATTTCGTTTATGAAACACTCGAATACGAGAATCCCTTGCTGCATAGATATCACATATTACTCCGCTTCTATCTTCGGATCCATCATCAACTAACAAGATTTCCAAATCGTCATAACTTTGATTACATAAATCTTCTAACAAATCCTCCAACCACATTTCCGCATTATAGATAGGAACAATTACACTTACTAATTTAGAATTATCTTTGTTGACCATATCTTCTGTATCCATATTTTCCATAACCATACTTTCCATATCTTCCTCCACCTGATATACCCGCTTCTGAATAATTCATTACAAAACCTGCCAGAGGATGACTATCTGTATTCAACGAATCTATTCCTTTTTTTAAATCATTATAGCTTACTCTTCCCTGTGCAATGACATATATCGTTTGATCCACATAGTCTTTCAAGATTAAAGCATCCATACTGGAAAGTATCGCTGGTGTATCAATTAAAATATAATCAAATCCATACTCTTGTTTCAATTGATCTATTAGTTTGCCAATATTTTTTTTTGTCAATACCGTATTACCACTCCCACTTTTTCCTTTTTTCATTAAAAATATATTCTTTCCAATCGTTTCCATCACATCTTCAATTTTTAAGTTTTCTTCAAATAAAGAGAGGACTCCCCTACTTTGCTCATCTTTTTTCTCGTCCATTTGAATTATCATAACTTTTTTCTGCATTTGAGAAAAAGTCTGTGCCATCTCTTTTGTAATAGAAGATTTACCTTCTCCTGATTGCGTACTTGTAATCATAAATACAGAATCTTGATAAAATTTACGACGTAATTTAATACAGAATGCATTCATCGCCTCTCTAAATACCTGCAATTCCTGACTGTTTCCAGAAAAGCAATCTTTCTTTTTACTACGTTTCTTTTGCCTCAATATCGGAAACTCGGCAAGGCAGTTCACTCCTTGTTCCTGCATAGCTACATCTTTTGAATAAACTTTATTTTGTGATAAAACTAAAATAAACACAATGATAAGATCAATTAATGCGCCTACTGCTGCTCCAACAACAATCATCACTGTTTTATTCAATATCTGTCTCCCAGCCACATCCTTTTCTGTCAGATGTATATTTTCTACTCCAACTGTTCCTACTATTCTATTTGCATATTTAGGATATATCTTATCAAAAGCATCGGATACTTTCTGTATCAATTTGGAATCCTCTCCAGTGATTTGTACTCGCACCATATTTGCTCCATTGATTGCAGCCCCTGTAATTGTAACAGGTAATTCATCATAAGAATCATATTCCAGCATATTTGCAATTTCATTTCCACAACCACCAAACTCTATCATTTCAGAAAAAGCAGATCCCAGATAACTTGTCATCAATATGTCTTGTTCTGTATCTCCTGTCTTTGTAATACAATAGATATGATCACTTTCATATTCAACTTTATTAAAATGCTCAAACAGAAGGAAAAAGATACCTGCTCCTCCTATTATAAGAACAATAAACAGTATCCAATACTTTACAATACAACGCCAAAGATTATCCATCATTGTTCTCAAGTGAATAGATATACTGTCCGAATATATATCATTCACTTCTTTTTCATAACTATTCATTACTCCTTCCACCTCTTTATCTATCAATTACTTACTTTCTTGCCGGGATACATTTCGTTTCTACAGCGTTTAAAATTATTCCCATCACATCTACGCCATTCTCGTTCATAGTATCTATGCTATCATTAATATTCATTGTACTAGAAGTATTTTGTCTTACAACCATAATCATTGCGTCTGTCCATTCTCCTAATAGTTCTGTATCCTGTGTTAATGCAATTGGGGAAGAATCCATAATAATATAATCCACTTGATTTTTTGCCTCGTCAAGCAATTTAGGTAGATTCATAATACATGTAGTCACTAGATTCCCTTCTATTTCAATAGATCCGACAATATAATAAATCCCTCTCATTTTATCATAAGATACTAACTCTTCATATGATAATTTTTTAGCTAGTCCATGTACAATTTCCTTACTTTCTGAAACGGGATATCCCAACACCTTATTTAAAGCGGGTTTACGCAAATCCATATCCATAATCAAAACTTTTTTATTTTTATTAGCTAAAGCAATTGCAATATTTGCTGCTACTGTCGACTTTCCTTCATTTTCAAAAACACTGCTGATTAGGATTGTTCGATACTGCTTGTCTACCAATTTACTTTCTATCTTATCTGCTATTTTTTTAATACTAAGTTTATATTTAAACTTCATATCCTGCTCTGTAAAAAGAAAAAACTTATCTCTTGTTCGCTTAACATATGGAACACTTCCTAAAAATGCTGCATCCAATTTACTAATCGCCTGTTTCTCATTATCGATCTTATCCCTAAATAAATGTAGCAACATAAAGAAACCCATTTCTGCTATCATAACTAGTAATCCTATTTCTAAAGCAAGCAGTAATGAATGATTTGATTCTATTTGTATTTGATCTACACTTTGGGAACTTAAAGTACGAAATATATACCCGGTCATTGCATACGTTTCCATCTGTTCATAAGAATTCATTGCTGCAGATAAGATGCGAAACGCATTTTCAGGCTTTTCATCCGTTGCTTTTAAAACGATCATATTGGAACTCTCCCCCACAGTTGCCTTAAGATTTTCTTCATTAAGCTGAATTCCTTCTAGCTGAGACTGAACTAGTTCCCGATATATATCACTGTTTAATATTTCTGTATATTGTGTAATTGCTTGGGAATAACGGTATTCTCTCAGGTTTTGAGTACTATTATCCTTTGATACTACTACCAAACTGCTAGTAATGCTATATTTTGGAGGAATAAAATGTTCCACTCCTATATACGTAATAATTCCAAATGTAACACTGCACATCAAGATTAGAATCCACTTTTGAAATACACTCCGAAATAGTGCCGCCACATCAATTCCTAATGTTTTACTTAATACAATCCTATCATCTGAGGTCATTGTTCTTTCCCCCTATTCTACTACTACAATCAATTCTGCTGTACCAGTATATCCAGTACTTTCAGAAGTATAGCTATATTTAATCTGATATGTTCCTGGAACATCATATTTTACATTTTGCTCATAGCTAATACTACTTTGCAAAATCCATTCTCCAGGTTTATTCTGTGTAGTCTCTGTTTCAACCTTTTTCCCTTTTAGTTTTTCCTCATCTGTCTCAATCTGCTTTATTTTTTGATCATACACATATTTGACATAATCCATAGGTTGAATCTTCTTTCCAACTTTTGTATATACCAAATATTGACTTAATAAAATCTGAGGCTCAAATGATTCTTTTTCATAGCTTGGTTCATATATATGAACAGTCACCGGGAGAACCGCAGAATCTCCAAGACTGTTTTCCACTTCCAGTTTACATTTATAATCTCCTACCTGCATATTTTGCGCATCCTGAGATAAGCCAATTATCTGAATAAATTGTGATAAATCACCATCAATACAATCTGTTACAGTCACTCCTTCAAGAATATTTAATTTTTCCTCTGTAGAAAATTTTAATTCCTCTGTCATATTAAAATGAGGTGCTGAATAATCTTCATATAAAAGTGTTCTACTAGCTTTTCCCATATTTCCTGCTTTATCAAAAACAGCATAAGTAATCAAAAATCCATCTTTATTCTGCTGTTTTTTAATACTCTCTACAAAAACCTGCTCCGACAAATCTCCATCCTTGTCATCTTTGGCATTTACTCCTTTTCGCAAATCTTTTTCATCTGTTTCTATACTTACTTCTATTTCTTTTTCTTTAAAAGATATCTGCGGCGCTGTAGTATCCTTTTCTTGTTTCATTACAATGAGATATCCTACCAATCCGATAAGAATTACCGCAAATACTATGTACAATACTTTACTGAATTGCTTCATACTGATTCCTTTCTATATTTAAACTTCCTTTTGTATTTGTTACTAAGTTTGCACTATTTTTTATATGATGTACAATTGTATATTTTTCATCTATTGCATAAATCAAAGCAAATAATGTAAATATATAATCCAATGTCCCTAACACATCCACCCACCATATATTTATGAAATAAAACAGGAAGGAATAAAATAAAACTTGCGCTAATTTTGATCTCCTAAAATATGCATTTTTTATTGTCAGTATAAAAAATGTAAGATAGAATACTATTTGGATTAATAATCCAGGATATGCAACTTTAACGTACTGATTGATATAATAGTTGTCAATTGAACTAATCCAATAACCATTATATGCCCAATTAAACGTATAATTATATCCTCTTCCTACTAACGGATTAATCCAATCCAGCTTAAATATAAGCGGCAGATATTCCCTGTATTGATTACTCCATTGATATACCTGCATATTTACGCCTAGACTTTCTGCTATATTTGTATGAAATACTGTATCAAATAAAAGCCCCACTGATACTAAAAAAGATTGAACCATTGACGTTTTATAAAATACCAAAATGATTAAAGATCCTATCATTATCCCATAGATACCAAGAAGCGATACCTTTTTTTTCGCCTCTTTATCACTCATTAGAAAGATAACTACAAGTTCTACAACGATCAATCCTAATGTAGAACGAGAACCTGTCAAAAAGGTATTTATTATAATCAATACAACTAATCCAAATCGATTAAGAAGACTAATTGTTCTGCAACGGTAATCATAACAAACAATTGGAAACATAATCAGTAAATAAAGTCCATATCCTAATGCATGATGTGCAGGTCCCATAATTCGATATTGTCCACTCCTCACTACTATGGAAGCCATTCCTGGAATCGTTTCCATAAGTGAAAATATTGAACCATGGAAAAAATATTCTGTTATTCCCAAAATGGTCAAAACATAAGCACATGTTATAACTATTTTTAAAAACTTTTCGGTATCTAGTTCATACCGAAATAAGTATATCATAGTATATAAGACTGCAATCTGATCTACAAATGGGTTAATAATCGTTGATAAGCTAACTCTGTATACAGCAGTATAAAAAAGTATAAACAGGTAAATCAATATAATTGTATTGTATCGGAACGTTTTTATAATATTTAGGAAATCTTTTCTGCGCTTACTATTCCGAAAAATCATAAACCATATTAAAATTAAAGTTGCTCTTTGTGAATTAATTACAGATAATCCAAAATAGTCCGGCATAAAGAAAATAGAAAAAACCAAAAAAATAGACAATCCATACATTGTAATGCGGAATACTCTTCTCTTTTTTTGTGTGACAATAGCCATTCCATATCTCCTTTCTATTGTTATAATTTCATCTTTCGCTTATAAATAAATGCAATAAGATATCGATAGAAATGCATCGTTACTTTATTAAAACTCTTTATATAAAGATTTCGTATACCCCTTGAGAAATACTTGTTTTTTCTAAATCCCTTAAAGTACATTTCTATGATTTTCAACATTTTTTTCATATATATCTGCCTCAATTCTTTGTCTTCTAACATTCCAATTCTTCCAAATGAACTACATAACATAATTTTCACGCAGAAATATTCTAACTCTTCAAAATATTGATCAAAAAATCCTCTTTTCTTATAAAATAAAATTATTTGTTCTACTATAGAAAGCATTTCACCAACTCGAGGATTTTGTTTTTTTGTCTGTGTAGAGTTAGGACGAAAATAATGTTGCACATATTCTTCATCAATATATTCCATTGTCTTAATATACGGAATCAGATCAATATAGAATGCAGTATCTTCGTATATATACCTTTCAGGGAATACTACTCCTGACTTTATAATTATTTCTCTTTTATATATCTTATTCCATGGAGCTATCATCGGATCAAGAAACATTTGATATGTTTTCTCTTTTGCTGTTATTTTTACATATTTTTGCAACGTATTCTTTACCCCGTCATTAAACTGATAATATCCATAATCACATTCCACAAAATCTGCATTTTTTAAAGCTGCTCTCTCATACATTTTTTCAAACATCTGCGGTTCTACGATATCATCAGAATCCACAAATCCAATATAAATTCCTCTACTTCGTTCCAAGCCTCGATTTCTTGCGCAAGCCTGACCTTGATTTTCCTGTTCAATTACAATAAACTTTTGAGGATACTCATTTTCGTATTGTCGAATAATTTTCCCAGAATTGTCTGTAGATCCGTCATTAATCAGAATAATTTCTATTTCTTTCAATGTCTGATTCACCAAACTGTCTAGACACGCATTCAAATACTTTTCTGTATTATAGACAGGAACAATAACGCTAACTTTTATTTCCTGATTATTCATGACGTTAAAACCTCTCTAATACAAGACATAATAAAATCTGGAAAATACAAGCTGATTTCTGAGTGGTTCTCATATTCTCCCACATCTTCAATCACTTTATATCCATTTTGTTTTATTTTTGTAAGTAATTCTCGAACATGTTCCTCATATGTATGTTCCTTGTTAGAATAGTGAATATAAATGATTGGTTTTTTATCCTCGTTACTTGTCTGATCTATCTTGTTTTCCAAATATACATTCAACTCTTGTATCTGATTCTCTGTAACATTTTGGTATCTATTACCTGTTATATAATATAATGTTTGCTCCAAATGATTATTTCTATCTATAAGATAGTTTCCTAAACGATACTGCGGTGCACCAGTAATAATAATACTCCCTGGTATTTGCATTCCAAAATTCAGTGCCGCATAACCACCTTTGCTGGAACCAATAAATAAGAATCGTTTATAATTTCCTTCCCTTATTGTTTTCTGAATTAATTTTAAAACCGATTTTTCTAACGAAAAATCCATATTTTTCCCCAAATAAAATGCTCCTCGATGATCACTTCCAAAATCATCCAGTATAAACATTTTATCAATTGGAAAGTTACGGACTGTTCTAACATAATTATATCTTGCTTTCACTCCAACTCTTGTGCAAGAGCTAAACACAAATGCAATTGTATCGGATTGTTTTCGCTCATACATATATTTTATTGTATTATTGCAATCTGAAAATTTTCTTTGACAATAAAGAATCTTAATCTTAGTCAACAAATACTCTATGTATTTTCTCCATTTATTACGCATATACCTCTTTTTTTGTCCTTTTTTGAGATGAGATAAATAATTATCTAATTCCTCAATATAAGCCTTTGTATTAGATTCATATTTATTTGGATGAAACTCATCTAAGGAACCAATACAGTTTTCTAATTCTTCCATATCATCACATCTAAGAATCAAATTCATTTTACTAAACTGCCTAATCAGTTCTTCCTGATGATTATCTACGTGCTCTCCAAACTCTTTTTTTCTAGGAACTGCAATCACTTTCTTTTCCTTTTCAATTGCCTGGACAATAACTCCAGTTCCTCCATGTGTAATCACAATATCACATTCTTCTATTTTTTGTTTAAATTCATCTTGGCTTAAAAATTCTTTATACAATATATGGATTGGTTTATAAGTTGCTGTTCCAATCTGAGCAAATACTTCCTGGTTAATCTTACCGCTTTCTACTAGCTCATCAATTTTTTTAATTAAACGGTCAAAAGGAAATTTTTGACTTCCTACAGTTAAAAAAATCATACTATTCTCCTTTAATAAATGCCTCCCCAATACTTTGCCTTTGGGTATATTTTTTTCATGTTTTCCCATTGTACATAGAAATTATCTGCAAATTTATATAGAAGTTTTCCTGTCATTGTTCCACTATTTACTTTCGCAAACGATTCAATATAAATAACTTTGCGCCCAAGGAAATGACAAATAAGGCACATAGGTATCATTGATAACACACCTGTTGTAATAATCACATCTGGTTTTTCTTTTAGATAAATTGAAAATGAAATTATCAAATTACATAACAACTTAATCTCCCAGAAATGTTCTTTTCGATTTACTTGGCGAAGATAATAAGTTCTTTGATTTCGACTGTTAATTCTATATTTTGCTTTTTCTGTTAATATAAAACTATTGTATTTTTCCATTAGCGGTTTTAACATCATAATTTGCTCGAAATGCCCACCAGTAGAAGCTGCAAAACATACTTTTACATTGTTTTCAATCTCCATTTCTTTCGTTCCTCCCTATCCTTTTGTTTCCATTACTATTATATAATCTTCGTAACAAGCTTTAAACCTAAAATTTTGATTTTCATTTTCAACCGATCACTCTTTGCCTGATATAAGTAAGATTGATACTGAGGATTTAATAATAAATTTTTAATTTTATCATATTTATCCTTCCAAGATAAATTTTGATTTACACGAACAGAATAAAAAAAGATTAGCGATTTATGAATCAAATCTCCATAAAAATATGCCTTATTTTCCAGATAATCTAAAAATCCTCTTTCTAGTATCTCTCCAACTAATAAAATCGCCTGATCTGTCTTTGCATGATACAAAGTTGTCAAAGCTCCTGGTCGAAAATAATGATAATTGTATAATGGCTGATTAACTACACTGATAATACTTGATTTCTCTATTAAGTTTAAAGAGAAAATCAGATCTTCTAAAAACGAAAATTCTTCATAAAATTTCAATTGATACTTATGTAAAAAACTACTTCTGATCATCTTATTCCATGGAGCATTAATTAAAAAATCTCTATACAATCGCTCAAACTCATTACAAATAAAGTCCTCCCTAGTTCCGCTATAGCTTCTTCCAATTTGCTGACAAGAATATTTTTTATTTTGATAAAGAAAATATCCACAAATAACAATATCACTATTATCATCTGTAATTTTTTCTACCATTATGTTCACCATATTTTGTTCAATCGTATCGTCACTGTCAATAAATAAAATATAATTTCCCTTACAATAACGAATTCCATAATTTCTTGCCGATCCAGGTCCCCCATTTTTTTTCCTATAATAAAAAAAACGCGGATCTTTTTTCTGAAACTCTTTGCATATTATTTCTCCTAAACAATTTTGACTTCCGTCATCTACACATATAACTTCAATACTTTGATATGTCTGCTTTGATACACTCTCCAAGCAATCAAAAAGTATATCCGTCGCATTATACAACGGGATTACAATACTAACTAAATTATCAGTTGGTTTTTCCATATTATTGTATTCCCTCCTTTTTTATTAATAACTTTATAATATTCATTATCTGTTTTCGCTTTGCTACAACTCCTATTAATCCAACAATAATAAATAAATATCTAATAACTGCATTCTTATAAAGCACAAGAAAAATGCCAGTTATGACAATAATCAAAACTGATAACCTAGCCAGACTCGCCATTGAGAAAATCTGTTTTTCTTCTGTTGTATTTCTGTAGACATAATTCACATAAAAAAAATGCGTTACTGTAAGAAAAATATAACAAACTAATGTAGTGTAACCAGCTGCTACATATCCAAATATAGGAATAAATATAAAATTTAATCCTAAATTGATTCCCGCTGCAACCAAAGAATTTACCATTGTAAATTTATTCGCATCATAAAAAAATTCAATATTACAGAATACCCCATATATAAAAACAAAAAACATACTTAAGGTAACTGGAGGAACTACATAAATCGCCTCCATGTATTCTTTTCCTGCCATTACATAGACCAATTCTGGCGCAAATGCAATACATAATATTAATATTATTAGCATTCCAGTCGTTAACATAATAAGATTTGTATCGATTACTTTATACTGTTTTTCTTCTAATTTTCGATATTGCCATGGGATCAATGCATTATTGACACTATTAACTACAATTTTTGCAAGCATTCCTATATTATAAGAAACACTATACAACGCCACTTGTTGTACCCCACACATTTTTTGTATCATAATTCGATCCGACTGTTCTAAAATATAAGAAGAAAAATAATGGGGTATTAACGGAAGATTAAATAAAAATGCAAATCGAATATATTCTACAATATATATCTTTTTACTTTTTTTCATATTTATTATGTAAAAGACAAATCCAAAGCAAACTTGAACCATAATACAAGATAAGATTCTCGCAAATCCTTTTTCTTCCATCAAAAGTACTGCAACTAAACCTATCACTAAATTTGCAAATGACATTCCAACAACGGCTAATACTACACCTCGATATTTAAAATCATATCTCTGACGTAACATCCAGAAATTCATTGCTGACAAAAACAGTATTTCCATAAAAATAAAGATTGTCACTAGTGTACTAAGCCCTGTTAACTGATTAATGAAATTTTGGAAAATCAAATATACAATTAATCCAATTAGTGTTATTATTGTAGTTGTTGTTTGCATCGTAATCGTATATCCATCTTTATCTTCCTTATATTTGGACATTCCTTTATTAAAAACTCCAAAATCAAGCCGAAATGTACAAATAATTGTAATAACTTGAAGCCAAGTCAAATATATGTTATATTCTCCATATTGTTCTTTTGTAAGAAGTCGTGTGAATATTGGCGTTGTAATCAATGAAAAACTCTTTTGTATCACACTACAAATAATAAACCATATTCCTGCCTTTGCAGCGACTGGCATTTGATGATATCGTTTTAATATTGTATTCCATTTTCTTTTCATTGTTCTATATCCTTTAAATCATTCTCCTCAAATAATTCTTTTAAATCCTTTCCCATCTGATATATAGATTCTTTCCCTTGATTTATATATTTCGATGGGTTTGGATCAGATCGATAATATAAAGAACAAACTTTATCAATAATCTCATGAACTTTTATTCGATCATTTCTATAACAATTTTGTTTTTTTCCTATTGAATTCATAAAATTATCAATTTTAAAATTATATGATATTGCAATACTATCAATATTATAAGAGGTTGAAATAATAATTGGATGCATCTTTGAACTGATCAATACACGTCCCCTTGTAAGATAGTCACAAAGCGTATCAATATCCGGATTAATAATAACTTCATAGCTATTTTTTGGGAGAAAGTATGTCAATCTTTTTGTAAATGCCAAATCAAACTTCCAATTAGTACTCATTATGAAACGAATTTTTACATTTTTTTTCTTAATAATAGAACGCAGTATGATAGCCGTCTTAATATCATAGAGATAATATTTTAGTAAAATACGTCCCAGTAATTTATTTATAAAATAATTTGGTATCAAATCTCCTTTAATCGATGTATATTTGGAATAACCTGCCGCCATTACATTCACTACAGATTCTTTTAAATTTTTTTGCTGATATACATCTGATATAATCAATGCAGTATCGATACTGCATAATATTTTTTTATTGGGCAATAAACTCTGCAAAAACCTTTGGGAATCCAAATCACGCACATTAATATAATCACATTGATTCATTACTTTAATCAACAATTTTTTATTAATTTCTCTCGTTACAGGTCCAATAGACTGACCAATAACAGCAACTTTCGCCCCTCGAGATTTTGCAAGTTCAATTTCTATTATTCTAGATATAAATTGTGTTTCCCATCGATCATTAAAATATCCTCCTCCTCCCATTATAAACAGTGTATGGCAGTCCAACAAATCTGCAATCTGCTTCATATCATATTTTTCTGGTCTTTTTATCACATCTGCAACTCCTTGTGCAGTTATTCCCCTATACTTGTCTACTTTGTTATGAACGGATAAAATTGTTTTTTGTTTATGATGATAATAAAAGTTATCAGGATCATATGCACAGATAATTAAATCTTCTGCTGGGAAATATTGTTTTAATAAATAAATTGTACTTTTAGCAATTGCTTCATCTCCTATATTTCCATAGCTCCAACCGCCAGATAATATTACTTTCATAAAATCACCTATATTTTTTCCTTTCCTTCCATTTTAAGAATACATAATAACATATTGTTGGAATTAATGTTCCCGAAATTGTATAGACTATCCACCATATCCCCTTTACCTCTACAACAGGATAAGCCGCCATTGTTTCTACAGGCAATTTATATATCATCATAATTAAATAACTAATTGGTTTAAAGGCCAGAAAATGAGTTGCCATGATAATCAGTGATGCCTTACCTATAAGATTTAAAAGCTTACATTGCTGTAATACAATATTTTGTGAAATAATAATCACAAAACCAATTCCCAATATTCCTCCCACTGTACTTGCAATTATATTATTGTATACATATGAGAAAAACGATACTTCATTTAACCAAGAAATAAGACATAATGCAGTTATAGCTGCCAGTATCGTTTTCTTTTTATGTTTTAATAAATTTTTATTCCAATCATATCGCTGAAACAAGTATCCCAATACAAAAAAGAAAACTCCCCCCATGCTTCTTCTAATAATCATTGGTTTTGGAATCTGCTCTATTTTACTTATAATAAAACAAAAACTGGAAATGAAAACAATAATTGGAATACGATATCGATCTAGCTTTACTTTATATATGATATAATTTCCAAATGCAAATCCAACTGTGATTAGAAAAATTGCAACTAAAAACCATAACGCTCCTGAAAAATATTCTCTATGCCCCTTTAAAAGAACTTGGAGAAAATGCTGACCATATTCAGAAAGTGAATAAAATCCCTCTCCATTCGTTTCATCTACTAAATGCAGCATTGCAAATACATTATGAAATAACAAATAGGTTAAATCAAATAATAAAAACGGCATATAATAAGAAAGAAAACTTTTCTTCAAACGAATCCATGGATGAAGTGAATAGTAATCTTTATATAAAGCACCACTAATAAAATAAAATAATGGCATATGAAACATCATAATAAAAGTAAGTATATAAGATGGCATTCCAGAATGTCCAATACATACACATATAATACCTATTGCTTTTGCTATATCCCAATATTTAATTCGTTCTTTCACAATTTCCTCCTCATCTTAAATCTCCTTTTATAGCCATAGCAAGTTCTACAAGGAAAGATTTTTTATTACTATAATAGTTAAGGTACCGCAATGCCAGAGGAAAGATATTCGATATCTTTTTATCTTTCATTAATTCAATTCGCAGTTTCACCGAGACAATATTTTTTTTTATCATTTGGAGTGTTTCTTCTTCCAATTCCAACTTCTGTGCAAACTTTAATGTCTTTTGGTGACTTTTTTCCAAATTTTCAAGAAAATAAATCCGTTTACTCATTGTATGCATCTTTCGTTTTGAAACATTATTGGAGTGTAATCTTCTTTTAAAAAGATTTTTATGATAGAGATAACATCCACCTTCACATAAAGATAATTTCCATACAAACTCATCATGCGCCCATCCAGAAAACCAATAATCTTGAATCTCATCTCGGAATGTCCTTCGGATACACATTGCACATCCTTCACTACCAATAAAAATTGTTCTGCGATTCAATGGTATTTTTTCCAGTGTATTATCATTTTTCATACGCGCCACTACCTCTTTCGATAAACTCGGCGCATCATCTGTACAGGAGTAGGGCTCATAGTCACATGCCAGCATTTGAATGTCCGCATTTTGTTTCATTAAATTCCCCATAATTTCAATCTTTTCACAATTCCAAATATCATCCTGATCGCAAAAGAAAATAATATCTCCATGGCATAAACTCAAAGCTTTATAAAAATTATTGGCATATCCTCTATTTTTTTCATTTTTAAAGATCTTCCATTTATCCTGCAACTGATACTGATTTATAAAACTTTCTATTATCGAAACCGTCTTGTCTGTGGAATCGTCATCACAAACAATTACTTCATCAGGCTGATATGTTTGTGAATATAAGGATTCTAACTGCTCTGTTAAATACTTTTCTCCATTATACGTAGCTAAAGCCACTGATATTTTCATTGATTTTCCTCCTGTTCCATCAGAATATAATATCCGCCGATAAATTTCTGCTGATAATAAAAAGAAACCAATGCCAACTCGGAATCCCCCTCTTTTAACTGTACTTTATAAGAACGATCTACTGGTTGGTTTGGATATTCTTCTGAGTTTTCATATTCTTCATACGGTAAGTATCTTTCTATTTCATTTTCAAAAGAAATGCTCTCTTTCATCTCTCCTGATTTTAAAACAGTTATTTTTCCTGCAATTTTATGAGAATTCTCCGAATAATTATTAAGATAATATTGAATGCTATCCTCTTTCCCTATAACACTCCCCACATATGGTCGTTCTGCCATGAGCGTATTTTCTTCTGTCATATTTTCCTGACTGTCTTTATAATAAACTCCATATTTCGCTCCATATCCAATCACTGTGTCTTCTAGATAAACATTTTCAATTGTATTCTTTTTAGGAAATGAATAAATAGTAAAACCTCCACCATTTAAATAGCAATGTTTCAGAGTTACTCCTTTTACAGCTCCATAATCTGGCTGAATCATTACACATGCATTTGCAACATGATGTCCTGATATATATGGCATATCAATTCTGACATTCTCCATTTCAATCTTATCAGCATCCACATTATCATACCCAGCTATCTGAATTCCATCTGCATGTGCTTCTGGAGAGGTTCCTCCATCTCTAAAATAACAATCTCTTATTGTTACTTGATATAATGCATTTATAAAATCACTTGGTGAATCATGCATATAAATACGATCTAAAACTATGTTATATGCACGGATCATTCCTGAATCGACTTCTCCATTACGTAAATTTACCATAACATTTGAATTACTATTCTTATAATCTATAGTAATATTTCCTTTTACATAGAAGTTCTCCATCAAAACAGAATGCTGTAAATTTAAAAATGATATTTTTTCTTCACATTGAAATCCCTCGAAATGATAATCATATAACTTTGCACTTTTTTCAGTAATCGCAATTCTTCCATCTTCCAATACACATTCTGGATATTTCTCTTTAAAATCTTTCAGATTTTCTTTTTCTGAAAAGTACCCAGTATTATACATATCTGGAATTGGATAATTCCATGAAGAATCTTTTTGCATACTTTCATCCAGTAGATATAATTTCAACATTCCTTCTTTTGTTTCAAATATCATTTGAAAATTACTTCCATCATACATTCTTAGCAACCATGCCGCTGTTTCTTCTCCCTCTTGATTCTGTATTGCAGTACCATATTGAGCAATTAAGCTAGTTAACAGTTTTACTTGATCGTTACTTTCAAATGTATATTCAGCTTTTGTCAAACGATCATCTTCACCAAACCATAATACCGCACTTCCCTTTACATCACCAATTGAGACCTCTTTCCATTGATAGCTTTGACTTTCTTCTTCTATCTCTAAGTGAAGTGTCTGCTGCATTTGTTCCAATGTATCCTTTACATCTCGAGTTCCACATCCTGGCAAAGGGCAATAAGTCCATGAAAGAATTTGTGGCTCTTCATTTTCTCCTTCTTGGGTTTTCTTTACTGGTTCTTTCTGTTTTTGGCACCCAATTAAACATCCACCTACTAAAAACAACATTAAACTAAGAATAATAAATTTACTATTTATTTTTTTTATTTTCATAAATTTTTCCTTTTTCTCAAACTATTGTCTGGATCTACAAAGTATCCTTGCATTTTCATATAACAACGAATGGATCTTCTTTTCTCCGTACTGTGCATACAAAACCTGCTCTATTTCCATCATATTTGGCGTTCGATATCGAACTCCATGTGCATCCGAAGCTAAAACAGATATAAATTCATTTTCCAGCAAGGTATATGCCACTTCTTCTGCGTATATTCCATGTAATCCCAAAAAACTATCTTTATTTACCTGTATAGCACATCCCATCTTTTTCCACTCTGCAATAATATCAGGATTATTTTGAATACATTCATATCTTTCTACATGTGCAATTACAGGTTTTACTTTTAAATCGATTATTTTTTGTATTATATATGATATATAATCTGGTTCATCATCAAATCCAAATTCCATCAGCAAAGAACAACCATTATTAAGCATTATAATCTTATCTTCACAAATCAGAGAAGGAAGTTCTTCTGTAGAAAAGACCTCCATTCCAGGAAGAATTGTAATCTTTATATCGTTTTCAGCCAACGCTTTCCGAAATTTTTCCATTAACTTATAGTACCATTCTCCTTTATAATTTCGATAAAAATGTGGTACATTACAGTGAGGTGTTGCAACAATTACTTTTGTACCCGCCTCAACTGCCATTTCAGCCATTTGTAATGCTTCTTCCATATCTTGCGCCCCATCATCTATCCCAGGCAATATATGACAATGAATATCATACATGAAAAGATCTCCTTTTATATTTAATCAACGTAAACTGCTAATATTACTTTAATTTTAAATTTATTAAATATATTTTCTCAATTTATATACAGTTTGCTATAATATGGCAAATTTTCTCAATTTCCTCAAAAGCCAGATCTGGATACAATGGCAAGCACAGTACATTATCTGAAATTTGTAGTGCAATTGGAGTTTCTTGAATTTCAAATTTTCCTTCATAGCACCCACACTGACTCAGTAATGGGTAAAAATATTTTCTTGGATAAATCTTCTCTTTATTTAAAGCATTACAAACACGATATCTAATTTGTCCAGACTCACTATCTTCAAATACAATCGGCATATAAGCATAATTATATTCTACTTCTTCCCGACGTTTACTTAATATAACTTCTGGAATTTGTCCTAACAATTTTTCATAATACAATACCCTCTCTTTACGTTTTTGGATTAATTCCTGCAAATGATTTAGATTACATAATCCCATCGCTGCATGAAACTCACTCATTTTCGCATTCAAACCAATTCCAGATATTTTTTCTTCTCCAGTGATTCCAAAATTACGCAATTGATGCATTTTATATCCCATATCTAAGTCTTTAATTACAACAGCTCCGCCTTCTACTGAATGAAACACTTTTGTAGCATGAAAGCTAAAAATTGAACCATCACCAAAATTACCAATTCCAATTCCTGATACTTTCTCTCCAAAGGCATGTGCTGCATCATAGATTACTTTCAAATTATACTTTTTGGCAATTCGATTAATCGCTTCAATATCACAGGGATTTCCATAAACATGTACACCTACAATAGCTGTTGTTTTCTCAGTAATACATGCTTCAATCTTTTCTGGATCGATTGTATAGTCTTCCTTCCTAATATCACAAAAAACAGGCGTTAATCCATTTCGTACAATTGCATGACAAGTTGATACAAAAGTAAATGGTGTAGTAATTACCTCTCCATGTAAATCTAATGCTTGTAGCAATGTCTCTAAAGCTAAATGTCCATTTGTAAATAGCATTGCATAAGGTACTTCCAGTATTTCCTGAAGTCTCTGTTCTAATTGATTATGCAGACTTCCCATATTAGTTAAAATATTACTGCTCCATATCTGGTCTAAATATTTCTCATACTCTTCTTTTGGCGGAAGATATGGCTTCGTGACATATATTGGATGACTCATCTCCTACCACCTCACTTAACGAAATAGAGTATTTCCTTTTTCTCGTTTAAATACACGAGCTGGGTTCCCCATCGCAACATGCTGAGCCGGTACGTCTTTATATACAGCAGTTCCCAACCCTAACACGGCCTCTTCTCCAATTTTAACATAGTCTCTTGCCAAAGTTCCTGGTCCCATATAGACTTCTTCTCCAAGCTCACAATGTCCTGCTATAAAAGCATTTGCCGAAACTACACTATGTAAACCAACTTTCGTATCATGACCTACAACTGAACCAAAATAAACCATTATATTATCTGATAACGTCACATTATTATCTATAAGTACTCCATTTGTAACAAGACATCCTTCTCCTATTTTTGCCGTGGGCCAAACAAAAGCGTTTTTATCTATATATGTATAAAAAGAATATCCGTTTTCTTTTATTTTTTTATATAAAATTTTTCGGGCAGCTGGTTCCCCCATCATAATAATGAATCGAATTTCTTCTGGTGAAAATTTTTCTTTCACTTCTTCGAATGTATACACTTTTTTCCCATCTAACTCTGACACACCAATTACATCATCTACATATACCTTTTCATCCCATTTCTGATTCTCATTTCGATCATTAAATGGCATATTCATAAAACTTCTTCCCGTAGCACCTGCTCCATAAATTCCTAAAATCATGTTCGATTCCTCCTTAGAATTATTTTTTAAATATCATTACCTACCTTATATATTTCTTCTTCACTTAATTGTGTAACTTTCATGTCAGCAATTCGATAAACTTTATCACACATTGCAAGTACACCTAGTCTATGTGTAGTTA
Organism: Clostridiales bacterium CHKCI001; assembly: GCA_900045905.1. Classification (GTDB taxonomy): domain Bacteria; phylum Bacillota; class Clostridia; order Lachnospirales; family Lachnospiraceae; genus Fimimorpha. Next base: position 148,774 of record FCNS01000046.1, read on the forward strand.
GAATACAAGTTCTTGTTTTTGCCTTTTTCATCATATTTTCCAAAACAATTCGTTCTGTTCTCAAATCTAACGCAGAAGTTGCTTCATCTAAAAACAAAATCGGCGTTTGCCATAATAATGCACGTGCAATCGCAAGACGTTGATTTTGACCTTCCGAAAATCCGATTCCGCCTTCTCCAATTACATAATTAATTCCACCTGGAAGTTTTCTTACAAACTCCATTGCACAAGCGCTTTCTAAAGCCTCCTCTATTTCCTCATCTGTTGCCTCAGGATATACAATACGTAAATTGTCAGCTATTGTTCCACTCATCATCGTATTTCCTTGCGGTACATAAGATACTGCTCTTCGAATTGATGGTCCGATTTCCATTGTTTCCTTTCCATCCAATCCAATGCCAACAAGTGCCTTTCCCTGCTTTACCTTTACAAGTCCTAACAATACTCTCAACATTGTCGTCTTTCCCTCTCCAGATGGACCAACTAATGCAACAATTTCTCCAGGCTTTGCACTTAAAAAAACATCTTTAAATACCTGTTTTCCATTCTGATATGAGAAATCCAGATGTTCAATCTCGATCCGCATTCCTTTTTCGTTTCCGTCCTTTAAAAACTGTTGTACTTTATCATCTTCTATCAATTTTTCATTCTCTATCAGTAAAAGCCTCCGAAGACGTTCTGCCGATGCAATTGTTGTAATACTATTTGGAAGCAATTGTACAAACTGTTTAAAGGCAGTCGCCATAGATGATGCTAATACAATTAATACAGTCATTGTTCCGATTGAAATCTTTCCCTGATAAATATGAAAAAGAACCCAAGCTAGACAAACCATCGCCCCCAACTGACCATTTACATACATCACTCCCCAAGAAAGGATAGAATATTTATTTACCTCTAATTCTATATTATATCTCTTTTTTTGAAGATTCTCTGACTTCTGATTAAATATTCGAAACAAACCAAACGCTTTAATAGTTAAAATATTTTGATAACTTTCCTTAAAAAAGGTCATAACCTCACTGACTACATTCCTTTGGTTTACACTACTGTGGTACATTTTCTTCATAAAAATTTGAGTTCCAAGTAAAATAATTGGTCCAATTATCGCAATCACTGCGATTAAGCTAAAATCATAATAAATAATTAAGATTGCTGTCACCATAATCTGTATTACTAAACTCAGAGATTTTGGAATCCAATCAACAATTGCCGTAGAAATCAAGGTTGCATCTTCACCTAGGCGAGTAATAATATCACCAGAATGAATCTGATTCATCTTTTCCCAATCAGCCATCAATATTGTTCTATATATTTTTTCTATAAAATTTTTTCTAATTTTATTGCTTATTACACCAGCAAGTCTTTGTGTCAACATCGCCAAAATAACATTAAACAATCCAACTCCTATGTAGAAAAACGCAACTTGCATTACCCCTTTCCACTCATTTACAAGAAGAAGATCCACAAAATCCTTCAATTGAACCGAGATCAGCAGTGTAACACAAGACACTAACACAGTTAGTATTGTGTAAATCAGTATCTGACCCTTATACTCACTCGCTGACACATAAATCCACTTGATTTCTTGAAAAATTTTCTGAAGAAATCCCTGTTTCATTTTTTCTATTATTTTTTTTAACTTATTCATTATCTTTCCCCTGTATTTTTAATTCGACTCCATCGTTTTTTCTTCTGTCTATGCCATAAATCTCTATTTCCAGCAACAACCATATAAAACCGATGATTACCCACTAACATCATAAAAAAGTTCAAAAACAAAAAGCCGATTTTTTTATAATAAATACATTTACGTATATTTTCTGAATACAACTTTGCATCCAGTTTTCTATACGATATTGACATGCCTAATTTTTTCCCTATTTTTTCTACTTCTCGATGAATTAAAAAACCATACATTCTCCATAAATAATCACCACGATGAAAACGATATGACCAACTACCTGGCTGAATGATATATCGGTACACCGACATTTTTTGCTGCATGCAATAAATTTTCCCTCTGCTCAATGCCAATACAGGTACAATACGATCTAATGCAGAGTATTTTACCATATCCATTAACTCTTCTAAGTCCATTTCATCTTTCCAAAAATTTCTCACTAAAAGTGTAGAAGTCTGACCAGGAATTAAAAACTTTTCCAATTCTCGTATTGTATACTTTTTTTTTTCTGTATATGTAATATCAAAACTGACTGGATCTCCTTTTTCATTTATGATCTCACACTTATGGTATACGGCAACATAATCCGAATGCCTTTCCAAAAAATCCACTTGTTTTTGCAACTTGTATGGATCTGTCCAATAGTCATCTCCTTCTAAATATGCCACATAATCTCCTTGACACTGTCTTAAAACATCCAAACTATTTGCCTTTATTCCAATATTTTTTGTTCGCAATATCGCTTGAATCTTATCTGAATATTTTTGTTTATACATACGAATAATATCCGCTGTAGCATCTGTAGATGCATCCTCTCCTATAACCAACTGAACTGGATATTCTGTTTTTTGTTCCAATACACTCTGAATTGCTTTCTCTATATACTTTTCATGGTTATAAGTAAGCATTGCTACTGTAATCGTTTTCATCTAAACTTTTCCCCCAATCCTTCTTGCTATATTTCTCTCCTTAGTAATCAACCATTGCCAAACCTGAAAAATTCGCAAAGCTGCATATGGGAAATGGAGTATGAAGTTATATCGCCACTGATCTACTCTGGAAATATCAATCCTATTTTTACAGAGATCTTTCTTTAAACGCTCTCTTATGGCTTCCTGCTGCTTCTTCTGTGAAGCTTCCATCATCCGAAACATTTGAATACTGCAAGTATCTAGATAGCCTTTTAACATATCTTTATACACTTCTGGATAACTTTTTTTACATAGCCTGGTCCTCTCCCAAAACGCATCAATTATACTCAATCGATCTGATAAATATCTATTCTTTCTATCCATAATACTATTTTTTCGAATCCGATAAAAGTATAAAACTGCTTCCGACCAAACAACTCTATTTGCTCTATGAATTAACTTATGAATTATTAATTCATCCTCATGCTGTTTCCCTTCTTCATAATTGCAATTATGAAATATTTCCTTCTTATATAATTTGTTCCATGCAGTAATAACTCCTATATTTTCTTCCCTCATCCCCGTCTGACTAAGTCTACTCATCAATTCCACTTTTGGAATAATGATAGGGTGATTTGAGATTTGATAATCTACTTTAACGTAGTTTCCGTCCTCAAATCTTTGAAAACATACAATAGCAATATCTGCTTGATATAAAATTATATTTTTATATAAAATTTCCAAATACAGTGGATGAACCCAATCATCTGAATCTACAAAACATAAATACTTTCCTTGTGCATGTGCAATGCCAGAATTTCTTGCAGCAGACAAACCCGCATTTTTCTGATGTATTACTCTAATATGTTCATATTTTTTTGCATACTTATCACAGATCTCTCCTGTTCGGTCTGTAGAGCCATCATCAATCAATATCACTTCATAATCTTTAAATTTCTGATCTAAAACTGATCTCACACATACTGCTATATATGATTCCACATTATATGCCGGGATTATTACGCTGATTTTCACCATATTATTTTTCGCTTTCCCTATATTAATATTTCTAGTTTAAGTAAATTTTCTAATTCATTCGGCTGTTTTCTATTAATCTCTGTAAAAAATGTCACGTGTATAAACTTTTTTTCTCACATCATCTAAACAAGAATCATAACGATTGACAATAATTGCATCACTTTTCTCTTTAAATTTCTTTAGATCATTGATAACAACACTTCCAAAAAATGTCTCCCCATCGTTTAATGTAGGTTCATAAATAATTACTGTAGCACCTTTTGCCTTAATTCGCTTCATAATTCCTTGAACAGAACTCTGACGAAAATTATCTGAATTGCTTTTCATTGTCAAACGGTATACACCAATCACTGCTGTTTTTTCTTTATTTACACTATATTCATTGTCTTCTTCATATCCGTAGTATCCAGCCATTTTTAATACTCGATCAGCAATAAAATCCTTTCGTGTTCGATTACTCTCCACAATCGCTTCAATCAGATTCTCTGGAACATCCTGATAATTTGCTAATAACTGTTTTGTATCTTTTGGAAGACAATATCCACCATATCCAAAAGATGGATTATTATAGTGGCTTCCTATCCGGGGGTCTAAACAGACTCCTTCAATAATCTGCTTTGTATTCAAACCCTTCATTTCTGCATAAGTATCCAGTTCGTTAAAATAAGAAACACGTAATGCTAAATAAGTATTTGCAAATAATTTTACCGCCTCTGCCTCTGTGAATCCCATAAACAATGTATCAATCTGTTCTTTCACTGCTCCCTCTTGTAAGAAGCCTGCAAAAGTCTGTGCTGCTTTAACTAAATGTTCATCCTCTAGATCAGTACCAACTACAATCCTGCTTGGATATAAATTATCATATAAAGCTCTACCTTCTCGTAAAAATTCTGGACTGAAAATAATGTTTTTACTGCCAGTCTTTTTGCGGATCAAATTAGTATAACCAACTGGGATTGTAGATTTAATTACCATAATTGCATTAGGATTATATTCTAATACTAGTTTAATAACTGCTTCTACAGCAGATGTGTCAAAGAAATTCTTCTGACTATCATAATTTGTCGGAGCGGCAATTATTACAAAATCGGCATCCATATATGCGGTTTTGGCATCCAAAGTTGCCTGCAAGTCAAGTTGCTTTGTAGCAAGATACTCCTCAATCTCTTTATCTACAATCGGAGACTTTTTGTTATTAATTAATTCAACTTTTTCAGGAACAATATCTACTGCTGTTACTTTATGATGCTGAGATAAAAGTATGGCAATAGACAAACCTACATATCCTGTTCCTGCCACTGCAATTTGATACTGTCTATCCATTTTTTTCTCCTTCATTTTTCTTTACTCTGCCCCTTTTCCTCTTACTACCATTAGTACCGTTTTCATCAGTATCTTTACATCTAGTCCCAAACTCCAATTCCGTATATACTCTGTATCCAGTTTTACGACTTCCTCAAAATCTGTGATCTCACTTCTTCCACTTGCCTGCCACATTCCAGTCAGTCCTGGTTTCATAGCAAGCCTTCCTTTATGATGTAATTCATACTGTTCATACTCATCCACAGTAGGTGGTCTTGTTCCTACTAAAGACATATCTCCTTTTATCACATTAAAAAACTGAGGAAACTCATCTAAGCTTGCTTTTCGAATAAAATTCCCAAATGGAAAAATACGTGGGTCGTTATCAACTTTAAACATTAATCCGTTCATTTTATTTTGTTTCATTAGATCCTTTTTTCGTTCTTCTGCATCCAAATACATGGAACGAAATTTATAAATTTTAAATTTTCTTCCATTCTTTCCTACTCTCTGCTGAGAGAAAAAAATTGGCCCTGGTGACTGAATATAAATGATTGGCCCAATAAAAAGAAAAACAATTGCAGTTAATACTACTCCTACCAGTCCTCCACAAATATCCATACATCTTTTTAAGAACAGTTCTTCTGGACGAATCTGTCTCATTGTGGCAGTAAGTACAGGAATTCCATTTACACGAGTAGCGGTACAATCCAGTTTTTCATCAAAGATCTGATTGATTTTAACATGAACCGCAATTCCCATTTTTACTAATGTTTCTGCTAATTTTGTCACATTTTCCGTTTTTAAATACAGAAGGACATCATCTACTACATGCGTACGAAAATACTCCATCATCGTTTCTTTCGTTGCTACAACTGGAATTTTATTAATTTCAGTTCCAATTTCCTGTCTAGAGCCATCTGAAAGTACAATTCCAGACAGTTTCAGTGTACTATATTGATTTACTAGTAATTTTTTTACAATACGCTCTGCATCATTTCTCTTACAAACCAAGAATAGGTAATTAACAATTTTTCCCTTTTTTCGTTCTCTTCGTAGATGACACTTTAACAAATATCTTGTCCCATACATAAGAACAATTCCACACAATACAAAATAAAAAAATACAAGTCTAGAATAATTCTCTGTTATTTTAAGTACAAACATATAAGCAAACAAAAGCAACATAATAATAAACATTTGTTTGCAAACTGCTATAAATTCTTTTCCCCATCCTCTTCTTAGGATTCCCGAATATGGTTCTATAAAAAAAGTGACAAATATAGGAAGCAAAAGTATAACAAAAGCAACATGACGATACGGATGCGTTTCGAATACATTATTCCATCCATTTTTCAACATATATGCCAAAATAAATGCGCATTGAATAGCAACTATATCCCCTACCAAGAAATCAAAATGTTTGTTCCACTGTTTTCTTACATTTTCGTGCATAGTTCCTCCATATAACTTTACAATTTCTTTTCGTTACACTCAGACCAATTCCTCATTTCCTAAAATTTGAAAGCCCATATAAATATTCTTAATCTTTCCCAAAAAGAGAATTTGGATTACCGTAGTTCTTTGATACAGATTTACTTTTATAATTTCTTGTTTATACTCTTTTAGATTTCCTGCTACCACTTCAATCTCATTTTTTCCCTTTACATGGATAGTACTAATTTTAGAAAAATGGCTTTTTCCTCCCCATCACTTTACAAAATTAACCTCTGACTCATTAAGTTGCTGTAAATAAGAATCAACGTTTGATCTTATTTCTTGTATTTATAATAATCTACTTAATTGCAAATCTTGCTTTAATAATATATCTACCCCATTAATTTTTTCTGTAACCAAAAAGATATAACCTGGAAAAGGAGTTCCTGAATCTTTCGGAATCTTCCTCCAAACTTTTTTATACACTCCCTTTGCAAGAAAAAGCAATCGTCTATTAAAGTATCCATTTTATGTTGCATCAACTGACAAAACCGTTTTTCCTGTCCAACGCTCACTTATAATACCTACCACATAGTTACCTCCTAAAGGGTAAGCTCCGCCATTTACAATTATAATAATTGTAATTATGACTTCTCATATGTTTACTTAATTCTTTTTTCCTGTGCCAAGCTTCAGTAAAAAAACTAAGTATTACTTTCTACACCGATATAAAATCTATATATCAAATTTCTTACATTTACATACAGTGTCAAACAGAATGAAATCCTTTTCCACTTAATCACCAACTTCATTAAAGTATAGAAATCCATCACTTAACAATTTAAAATTCTTTAAATTGAGTATTTAAGGATTAATTTTCAAAAGAATACAATATATTCTGACATTTTTTTTGTTCTTTAAAATAAAATTAATTACCACTAAATTTCTAAATTAGCTAAAAAATAAGAAGAACCATGATCTAAAACAGAAATTATATTTATATATAGAGAAATATTATTTTTAAGAAATTTTATTTTTTTTAAATATTTCATAGAAAAAATTGATTTTTCTTGGTTTAAGAGAATTATTTCTCAAAAGATTATTCTTGAAAAAAACTATTTTTTTTGAAATTTTATTTTAATATTATATTCAGAATTTTTTTTAGAAGGAAAAAAATTGAGGATTATTTACGTATTTTGTTATAT
>FCNS01000047.1 GCA_900045905.1 Clostridiales bacterium CHKCI001
TCAATTGATACGCATGCGTATCATTACATATCTTAAAACGGTTGATCCATTCCCGTTTTAACAGTGCATGAAAGGATTCTATACAGGCATTATCCCAGGGATAGGCTTTCTTTGAATAACTATGGATCATTCCTGCAGTGGCATTTCTGAATGCTTCCGATACGTATTGACAGTCTCTGTCACAGTGAAAAATTAACGATTTGTCAATCTTTCGGAGTTTCTTTGCTTTTTCGATACACTCCACTACATTGCCTGCTTTCAGGGTGTCACTAAGTACCTAGGAAATAATTTTTCTGGAATACAAGTTCATAATACTTGTGAGATACACAAACCCTTCATATATCCAGATATAAGTAATATCTGAGCACCAGACAGCATCCGGATGATCCGGACTGAATTCTTCCTCCAGTATATTTTTTAATTTCTGGTTAAAATCAGGATCGGTTGTTGTTTGTACATATGGTTTCACCCATTGTGCTTTCATTCCCATCTGCCTCATGTAATTTCCTACTGTTTTCTC
>FCNS01000048.1 GCA_900045905.1 Clostridiales bacterium CHKCI001
GGAAAGCAAGAGGAAGAAGGCATATAGAAAGGTCCTTTAGGACAAGCCAGAGGAGGAAGTGCGGCTGTCAATTCTTCTGTATGTCTTTAGACAGGGCAGGTAAAAAGCCCTTTTAGGGGGATGTTAACCCCCCAGCTTAGCTGGGGGTTATAATTTTTATTTATCGGAAAGCTCTAGTAGAGGCTCTTTTTGTTATCGTGATATGCAAAAGGAAGCTCCAGTGGAGGTTCCTTTTGTTACATGGAATATTGAGTTGTAACGAGTTTTTCATATGGGACGTCTTCTTTAAGTTCGCCGCTGTCTTTTAAAATATCTTTTAAAAGTTCAAAACTGTCTTTTTCAAAACGGGTAGTTTCTTTCCATGTATCTTGTTTTTGATAGCGTTCTACAATAACAGCGATGGTTTCAGGAGAAGTTTCTTTAAATTGTGGGGCGATCACTTTTGCAATTTCCTCTGGAGAATGAGAATTTACATAATCTAAACCTTTTTGAATTGCATTGGTAAATTCTTGAAGTTTGTTATCTTCTTTTTCCATATAACTTTTTTTCACACAGTAGGCGGTGTATGGCACGTAACCAGAGTCAACTCCGAGAGAAGCGAGTACGACACCATCTCCCTGTTCTTCTAGTGTGGCGGCATATGGTTCAAATTCGATTGAATAATCTCCCTGCCCACCAGAAAAAGCAGCAGCAGTAGAACCAAAGTCAATGTTTTGAATAATCGTGAGATCGTTTCTTGGATCAATTCCATGATTCTTTAAAATATACTCAAATATCATTTCAGGCATACCACCAGCTCTTCCGCCAAGTACAGTTTTTCCTTTTAATTTCTCCCAAGAAAAGTCATCCTCTGCTTCTCTTCCAACTAAAAAGTTTCCGGCTCGCTGTGTTAGCTGGGCAAAGTTTACGGCATAGTCTTCCTGACCTTGCTGATACACGTAAATAGAAGATTCACATCCCATAAATCCAATGTCCGCATGATCAGAAATCAAAGCGGTCATTACTTTATCCGCACCAAATGCATTTTCTAATGTTAAGTCAATTCCTTCTTCTTTAAAATAACCAAGTTCAATTGCTGCATATTGAGGAGCGTAAAAAATAGAATGTGCCACTTCACTTAATGTAATGGAAGTAAGTTTTGTCTCATCGGATTCTTTGTGGCATCCAGTGAAAAGAATCAAAAGAATTAGCATTCCTGCTAAAAAAAGAATGGGTTTTTTCCGCATAATAATCTCCAAAATTGATTTGTTCATAATAATATATTCGGAAATAAAAATCTGTGACCCCTATTTATAAAGTTTATAGAAGCTCAAGTCTTCTTTGTAAAAATTTAATAGGTTTTTCGTATTCTTAATACTGTCTTAATAAGTTCAACGATATAGTAAGAAGTAAGAGATAATTGGAATTGTTATAGTATTAGCTTGCTATTTACTATTGATAGGACTTATTTTTACATCAAAACTAGAATTTCTCTGTAAATATATGGAAAAAGATGAAAAGACAACTTGTAAAATAATCATCTTTGGTAAAAACAAGTTGGCAAAAGACTGTGAAGCTTTTTTTAATGCGAAACGTATTGAATGTAAACGAATTGAGAAAATAGAGACAGATTTGAAATATAATATTTGGAAGGCAGATTATATTTTAGCAGTAGATGATTCCGACTATGAAAATTTAGTTGCTTGTACGGTTTTGAGAATGTGTTGTGATAGTGATGATTCTTATGCTATCTGTAATGAAGAACAAAATAGAAAAATCTTTCTAGAAAATAAAATTACGATATTGGAGGATACTATTTTATCAGAAAAAACAATTTATCGAATGATGAAGGAGAAATGTTATGTTTTATAAAATAAGAGAGAGGATGACTCGTACCCAAGTGATTGCATTTGGATATTTTCTTGTTATTGCACTTGGAACAATTCTTCTCATGCTTCCAATCGCTACCAATTCAGGAAAACAGACCACTTTTTTAACCTCTTTATTTACTGCTACGAGTGCTACTTGTGTGACTGGACTGGTTGTAGTAGATACAAGTACCCATTGGACTCTATTTGGACAAACAGTGATTCTAGGAATGATTCAAATTGGAGGCTTGGGATTTGTAACAATCGGTGTTTTATTTGCAATGTTTTTGAATCGAAAGATTTCGTTAAGAACAAGAGGATTACTGCAAGAAAGTATGAATACAAATCAGGTTGGAGGTGTGGTACGTCTAACTAGAAAGGTATTAAAAGGGACAATTATAATTGAAGCAATTGGAGCAGTCTTATTGTCGATACGTTTTATACCAGAGTTTGGAATATTAAAAGGAATTGGATTTGGTATTTTTCATGCAATATCAGCGTTTTGTAATGCAGGATTTGACCTCATGGGAAGCAGCACGGGAGAATATAGTTCGCTTGTTTCTTATTCGAATGATCTACTTGTAAATCTGGTTATAATGTCGTTGATTGTAATAGGAGGAATTGGCTTTTTGGTGTGGGATGACTTGACCAAAAATAAATTTCGTTTTCGATATTATATGCTGCACACGAAAATTGTACTAACTGCTACAGCTATCTTAATTTTTGGCGGAGCGTTTTTCTTTTATATTTTTGAAAGACATAATCTAATGGCTAACATGGGAATAAAAGAAACCGTTTTAACCTCTTTATTTAGTTCTGTAACTGCCAGAACAGCAGGATTTAATACAATTGATACGGCGGGATTGACTACGAGTTCTAAAATGTTAACAAGTTTATTAATGTTTATTGGCGGTAGTCCAGGTTCTACAGCAGGGGGAATTAAAACAGCAACAATTATGGTACTTTTTATTTATGTTGGTTCTAATCTAAGAAACTCTAGAGATTGTCATATTTTTGGAAGAAGATTAGAAGAAGACGCTGTTCGTAAGGCAAGCAATGTTGCAATTATTAGTCTAATTATGGCATCAACTGCATCAATTGCAATCTGTTATCTTCAGCCATTGTCAATGGAAGATGTTGTATTTGAAGTATTCTCAGCGATTGGAACAGTGGGAATGTCTACAGGAATAACGAGAGAACTAAATACAGTTTCACGTATCATTATTGTACTACTTATGTATTGTGGAAGAATTGGAAGTATGGCATTTGCACTTTCTCTACTAGAACGAAAACGAGTGGCTCCAATACAGTATCCAGTTGAAAAAGTCATAATTGGTTAGGAGGAGATGTGGCATGAAAACAGTATTAATTATAGGGCTAGGACGGTTTGGACATTATTTGTGAAAAAAAATGGTAGAATTAAAAAATGAAGTTATTATTACAGAAGTGGGAGTAGGATATCGATTTGCAGAAGAATAAAATAAGTCGAATTGAACTAGAGTGATTGCATCAATTGGAAAAGTATGCAATCGCTCTAGTTGTATACTATTGACAAGGAAAGAGAAGAATCCTTGTCTTATTTAGTTATTCTTTACTTTTGGGAACGGAAATGATATAATTAAAAATAGTCAATCTACTTGACAGGTTTGGTGTAAAATGGTATTATTTATGCGCTTACAGGCAAGTCAAACGGGTATTCACAATCCGCTTTGCTACTTGCTCATAACCGAATCGCCACTATGTGGCTTCTCAGAAGGGGCTTGCTCCCCTTCTGAGACAAGTAAATCCCCGTCTACTGTTTATTGCTCTTCGCAATGGAAGCAGGGGATTTCCTTGATTCGCTTAAATAACGATATGAGGACTGAGTAGAATAGAGGCTTTTACGCTTCCAAAAAACAGGTTGAGAGGAGTCAACATGACAGAATTAGAATTAATGAAAGTGGCAAATGAAGTCCGTAAGGGGATTATAACTGGTGTTCATAGTGCAAAAGCAGGACATCCAGGAGGTTCTCTTTCAGCGGCTGATATTTTTACCTATCTGTATTTTGAAGAGATGAATATTGATCCAGCAAATCCTAAGAAAGAAGATCGAGACCGATTTGTCTTATCCAAGGGACATACAGCACCTGGATTATATGCAACTTTAGCACAGAGAGGCTTTTTCCCAGTAGAAGATCTGATAGGTCTGCGGCATTTGGGATGCTATTTGCAGGGACATCCAGATATGAAGGGGATTCCTGGAATAGATATGTCCAGTGGTTCACTTGGTCAGGGAATTTCTACTGCGGTTGGGATGGCACTTGCAGCCAAATTAAGAAGGCAGGACTATCGTGTTTATACGCTTCTTGGAGATGGTGAGATTCAGGAAGGCCAAGTTTGGGAAGCTGCGATGTTTGCTGGCGCTCACAAATTAGATAACTTAGTCGTTATTGTAGATAATAATGGTTTACAAATTGATGGAGATATTGCAGAGGTCTGTGATCCATATCCAATTGATAAAAAATTTGAAGCATTTAATTTCTATGTAATTAATCTGGAAGATGGCAATAATATGAAACAAATCAGAGAAGCCTTTGATGAGGCAAAATCAGTGAAGGGAGCTCCTGTTGCAATTATTGCAAAGACATTAAAAGGAAAAGGAGTATCTTTTATGGAAGGTGTTGCGGATTGGCATGGAAAGGCTCCAAATGATGAAGAATATAAAGTGGCAATGGCTGATTTAGAAAGGATTGGTGAAGCGTTATGTCAGATGTAAAAAGAATTGCAACAAGGGAAAGCTATGGCAATACATTAAAAGAACTTGGCGCAGAATATGATAACTTAGTTGTATTAGACGCAGATCTGGCAGCGGCAACCAAAACAGCCATATTTAAAAAAGCTTACCCAGAACGTCATATCGATTGTGGTATTGCAGAAGCAAATATGATGGGAATTGCAGCAGGTCTGGCGGCAGCAGGGATGATTCCTTTTGCAAGCAGCTTTGCAATGTTTGCAGCAGGACGTGCATTTGAACAAGTGAGAAATTCCATTGGTTATCCACATTTAAATGTTAAGATTGGAGCAACTCATGCAGGAATTTCTGTTGGAGAAGATGGAGCAACGCATCAATGTAATGAGGATATCGCATTAATGCGTACAATTCCTGGAATGGTAGTGATTAATCCATCGGATGATATTGAAGCAAAAGCAGCCGTTCGTGCAGCAGTAGAACATGATGGACCTGTTTACTTACGTTTTGGTCGTTTAGCAGTACCAGTGATTAATGATCGTCCAGACTATAAGTTTGAATTGGGCAAAGGCGTAATGTTAAAAGATGGAACGGATGTAACCTTGATTGCATCTGGTCTTACGGTAAATTCTGCAATGGAGGCAGCACAGATGTTGGAAAAAGATGGTATTCATGCAAGAGTCGTTAATATTCATACGATTAAGCCGTTGGATGAAGAAATTGTCATTAAAGCTGCCAAGGAGACGGGAAAGATCGTTACAATCGAAGAACATTCCACGATTGGAGGATTAGGAAGTGCAGTTTGTGATTGTCTGTGTGAAAACTATCCTGCAAAAGTGTTAAAGATTGGAATTAATGACGTCTTTGGAGAATCTGGTTCTGCGTTAGAACTGCTTCATGCATATAAATTGGACGGAGAGGGTGTCTATGGTACAGTAAAAGAGTGGTTGAAATAAGCTCTGTGAATCTGTGTATATCATAGGTGTACGCTGAAATGAAATAGGAAATGTTAGGCGCAAGAATTCTCTGAATTTTTAGAGATTCTGCGCCTTTTTCTATATTAAGAAATTTGTTGTACGTGAGTAAAAGCTTTCAGAGGGAGAGAGGAAACGGAGAATGAAGAAAAAATGGATCGGCTTAATCTTAGTGCAAATCTTCATTTTAGTTGGATTTGGCATATGGCAGTGGAATCAAGAACAAAAAGAATATGTAATTGATGGTTCGACATTGACGAGTGAAATTGGTGTAAAAACAGCGAATGGGTATTGGATCGATGCATCCAGTCCAGATATTCTAGAAGGAAACGAATGGAATGAGGAGAGACAAGCATTTTGGTTTGCGAAAGGAACACTTCCATTTGTGGAGCGTGGCTCCTATGAAGTAACAATAAATTATAATACGGATGTGGAAGGAAACCAAATAGAAGTACAAACCCAGGCACATCCATTTCTTTTGACAGCGGATCCATTATTATTATCTCCGCAGTCTAACCAGATGAAAACAACTATTTGGCTGGAATATAGTCTGGATAATCTGGAAATCAGAGCTTTTTATAAAGGAGATGGAACTCTGGAAATTGGAACAATCTCTCTAAGGGAAACAAGGGATAAAATAGGGCAGGATTTGATTCGGATACTAAGCTTATTTCTTATTATCGATGGGATTATTCTTGCCAAATTGTATTGGAAAAATCATCCATCTGGTACAAAAGAGGGAAGGCAGCAGCGATGGACGATTCTTATTTTAACTGGAACAATTGTGATGCTTTGTTTACCATTAACGAATGATTCTTTAATCAGTCCAAATCTACAGGATTTGGATTATCACTTAGCTAGAATTGTTGGAATGAAATCGGCACTACGAGAAGGACAATTTCCAATTCGGATTCATAGCTCTTTAAATTGGGGATTTGGTTATGCAAGTCCGATGTTTTATCCTGAATTGTTTCTCTATCCATCTGCAATTTTACATGCGGTTGGATTGCCTCTGATGCAGTCGTATAAAGTATTTGTTATTCTTATGAATATTATGACCGTTTTAATTTCTTATTGGTCAATCAAACGAATGTTTCAGAGTAGATATATTGGATTGCTTGGTTCTATGATGTATTGTCTCGCATATTATCGCCTGATTAATGTATATTTGCGTGCAGCAGTTGGAGAAGCAATGGCAATGACGTTTCTCCCATTCATTGTGTATGGTCTATACCGAATTTATACAATGGATACAAAAGAAAAATCATATCGATTTGTATGGATCGTCCCAGCATTGGGGTATAGTGGTTTGATACAATCCCATATCATTAGCTGCGAAATGATCGGAGTATTTACCATTATCGTTTGTATTTTATTATTACGGTCGACATTGGAGCCAAAGCGATTTTTCGCATTATGTAAGACTGCATTTACAGCTATTGTTTTAAATCTTTGGTTTTTACTTCCTATGCTTCAAGGAATGAGTTCTATGGGAGTCCCACTCTACGTTATGAACAAAGATATCAATTGGATTCAGTCAGAGGGAGTAAATATATGGAATTTATTTCATTTATTTGCGGTTCAATTGGATCAACCAAAAAATTATTTAGGATTAGGAGCAGTCTTTACCATTATATTTTTCGGATTTCTTATAATGGCAATGATTTGGAATAAAAAAGAAAAGAATACACCATACTATCGGCTTGGAAAATGGTTCTTTGGATTAGGAACGTTGGCTCTTATTTGCACGTTGAAACTATTTCCATGGGATTTGATACGAGAAATGGGAGCGATTGGAGAGATCCTAACGAAATTTCGTCTGCCTTCCCGTTACCTTCTCTTAGCAACTGGATTTTTAACATTTTTAGGCTGCTGTGTTTTATTGCTAATTTTAAAAAGACGTCCAGAATGGAAAAAACCTATTTTTATTCTCACTGCCGCAGCAAGCATTCTATGTGCTGCACAGTTTTTCGATACATTAAATGTTACTTCTTCTGTTATACAACCGTACAGTGGGGCAAATCAAATTACAGCGGATTGGAAAAATGTGGGATGGGGAGGAGAATATTTACCACAGGCAATGGATGGGGTAGAATCGATTCAGCCAATGAGAGATTGGGAAAGTCAGCCAGCAGTAGTTTCTTATAAAAAATCAGGCAGTCAAATTGTACTTCATGCAGCCAATTTAAGTGCGGAAGCAGTATCCGTACAAATGCCATTGATCTATTATCTCGGATATGATGCAGAGACAGCAGATGGACAATCGATCTCTGTTTATGGAGGAGAGCAGGGAATTCTGACAGTCGATATTCCAGCAGGATTCGAGGGCAGTATCGGTATTTGGCATCGAGGATTCTGGTATTGGGATGTGGCAGTAATGATATCTTTAGTGGCATGGATTGGAGTGGGAATTTTGATTTATCGTTCAAAGAAGAACTTGTAAATTGGGCGTAGAAGAGAAATTTTATTATATTTCTAAAGAACAAATGTTATAATAAAATTATACAAATGTTATATAACATATCAAGGAGGTTAATATGAAAAGTTCTGAGATGATAAGAGAAATTCGTTCTCGCTTAAATTTAAGTCAAAGTGAACTAGCTGAAAAATTGGGGGTTAGTTTTGCTACGGTAAATCGTTGGGAAAAAGGGCATTGTGAACCATCTCAAATTGCAGTTAATGCAATTAAAAGTTTATGCTCCAATAACAATATTGATGTGTCTCAATTTAAAGGGAATCATATTGTTAGTATGAACGAAGTTGTAACACTTTATCATGGATCGAAATCAGGAATCCAGGGTGCAATTGCACCTATTAGCCGTAGTCGCTGCGATTTTGGAAAAGGGTTTTATATGGGAACAGATCGTACTCAGCCACTTACTTTAATTTGTAATTATCCAAAAGCGAAAATATATACGTTAAGTGTTGATTTATCCGATCTTAAAATTTTTGATATGGAAGTCGGCTTAGATTGGGCATTATTAGTGGCGTACAATCGTGGTAAGATGGAAGCTGTAAAAAATTCCAAAATCTATAAGAGATTTGAAAACTTGTCAAGAGATTGTGATATGATTGTAGGTTATATAGCAAATGATAGAATGTTCATTGTGTTGGATCGTTTCTTTCAAGGAGATATTACTGACTTAGCTTTAATTAATAGTCTTTCAGCACTTAAACTTGGAAAACAATATGTTGCCTTAACAAAAAAAGCATGTGAAAAAATAAAAATTCTGGAAGAACAAGAAGTCTCTGAAAAGGATAGAGGCATACTAAAGGAGAAAAGTGAATTAAATCGTTTGAAAGGTATTGCTCTGGCAGATCAAATTTGTCGTAAATATCGCCGAGAAGGTCGGTTTTTTGATGAAATATTAAAGGAAGGTGAATAATGTGAAGAACTTCAATCTTCAAAAACGTCAACTCTGTGATATACAGGGAAGGCTGTTTGAATTAGCATTGAAAAATGGATATGATTGTCCTGCATTTATAAAAACTTTTATGAATAGTCATTCTGCAATTGCCTTGGATGATACATATGATCGTTTGCAGTGGGCTGGAGAAGAATATATTCTTGAAGAGTTAAATGAAGAGTCAGGTGGGCTAAAAAAAGCTGGTGAAACGTATTCAATCGAAGTAATGTATTGGGCAGGATATCTCTATCGCTATTGGCATTATTACACAAATGAAAGCAGCAAAGAAATATATAAAATTGCTGATGCTAAAACAGTAAATGAATGTTGGCTTGGATTTCATACTTTAGATATCGAGATGGCTATTGATGATTTAAAAGAACTATATATGCAAAAGCAAGAGGAAAAAGCCCTCTCTTTATAAGTATGGGCTGCTCTCTCGTTTCGAAAGAGCAGCGTTGAAGAAATGAAGTCGTTTTTGTTTAAGAACAAAACTGATCATAAAGAGATTCAAAAATAGTAACGTGACATAACTCGTCTTTAATGATATGTTCTAAATTTTCTCGGATATGGATATCTTCAATCCAGTTTAGCTGTTGTCGATACTGTTCGATTGCTTTCTTTTCACCAGAAATAGCATTTCTAAGTAGGGTAGAAAGTTCAGCGGAATAGAAATTACATCCAGGTGACCAATAGCGAGCACGACCTCCATAAAAGCTCCATAATCTTGGGTCTGCCCCGCAAAGAGAGGCTAACTCAGAAAAGATTTGTAAATGGTGCATTTCTACTATGCTAATCTTATGGAAACATTCACTAATTTCTGGAAATGGATGTTTGGTAATCACGCAGTTATAAAAATATAAACTAACCGCAGACATTTCCGAGTTGCAACTTCCTACATTGGCAAGCATCGCTTTGGCATACATGCGATTTTTCTCACATACCTCAATGGAAGGATATGGAGCAGGGTCTGAAAAAATAAATTGATTGTTGTTCATAAAAAATCCTCATGAAAAATTGATATGGAAAAATATATGAAACCGTTGTCCAAAATATGCTAGAGGAATCAATAATCTTAATAAAAGGGGAGAGAAAATTTATAGTAATGACTAGGAGGAAAAAATGAAGATTATATGCTTAATGGAAAATACAACTTGTTATGACGATATAAAAGCACAACATGGACTAAGCTTTTATATTGAATGGAATCAGAGAAAATTATTATTTGACACCGGAGCAAGTGATTTATTTCTCAATAATGTAAAACAAAGAAATGTGGATTTAAACACAGTGGATACTGTAATTCTATCCCATGGACATTACGATCACAGTGGAGGGCTTCAGGCATTTTTAGAAAGAAACAACCATGCAACTCTTTATATAAGAGAAAAAGCACTTGAACCACATTTTCATGTCCATGATCAGAAGATTTCCTACATAGGAGTTCCCAAAGACGTCATTCAAGAACTCAAAAAACCACTTAGAGTTCCACAACTTCATTTTACAAAAGAATCGGAAATGATCGAAGAAGGATGTGTCTTATTCTCCAATGTAACAGAAAACCAATTTTACTCAAAGGGGAACGATGGGCTTGCAATGCAGGAGGGGATAACCTATGTAACCGATGATTTCTCACACGAGCAAAACTTAATTTTAAACGAAGATGGAAAATGGATTCTGATTTCTGGGTGTAGTCATAGTGGAGTAGTTAATATTATAGAGAAATGTAAAACATTGATTGGAAAAGAGCCAGATATTTTAATTGGAGGATTCCATTTTGCAAAACCAGAAAAAGATGGAAGTATCGATACCGAATTTGCTACAAAAATTGGAACTCAGCTTCAAACTTATCATACGAAATACTACACCTGTCACTGCACAAGAGTGGAATATTATCAATACTTAAAACAGCAAATGGGAGAACAAATCGAATATATAGGGGCAGGTGACGAATTAGAATGGCAGAAAGATGAGTTCTGTAAAAAATAGAACCTTATTGAAATAAATGCAGAATGACAAAGTAATTTTGCAATGAAATTCTTACATAAAAAAGTAAAAATAAATAAAATATAAATCGAAAAGTAAAAATAAATATAAAAAATGAATAAAAATTCAAACAAAAAATGTTAAAAGATACAAAAAAGGAAAAATAAAGAAAAATTTACAACATAAAAATAGAAAAATAAGAAGAAAAATGAAATAGTTCTATCTATTTCCAATTGACAAAGAAACAAAAATTGTTATAATAAAAAAGAAGCTTCTAGAACACATTTTTAGAAGTTGAAACAATACTTTATGGGATATTACTTGAAGCGTGGGCACTTGTAATAAATGTAAAGTATACATAGGGGCTGGGGGAAATTGTAGATTTTTATATCTACAAATGGCGAAGCATACCCTTTTAAGAGAATATGGCAAAAATGCTATAATTTACTTATTATAAAGCTATGGATTCTCTTAAAGCAATAAGAAAAACATAAATGAAACTGCATACATGATATAAAACATGAGAATAGATGGTTATAATGAACTGTCTATTTTTTAGTTATACAAAAATATAAAAAGCAAGAATATACTTAATTGAGTGTTAAACGATATAAAAAGAATTGCTTGCTATATATTTTTGTAGAATTATCATGCACAAAATAGAAAGAATTCTAAGCAGTTGCAGTATGAAAACAAGGAGAAGAAAAAGGCGTCAATATCGAGTACCCCAGAGAACAAGAATGGTTCATATGGGTTTTCAAGTCAATGGAAATAAATATTTACAAAGCCTATCTGAGAAATCAGGTAGGCTTTTTTGCGGAAAAATGAACCAACTTCTGAAATGAAGTCCAACCTGTCATAGCCATATTATTTCTAGGTAAAAGTTAAGGGACTTCAAAAAATATTAGGAGGAAAAAAGAATGACAATAAGAAAAATAACATCTCATTATCGACATCAGTTAAAACATTGGCATATTATTGCAGTGCTTTTGATTGCTTATGATGTGATAGCGGTTAATATGGCATACTTTTTAGCGTTGTGGTTTCGGTTTGACTGTATATTTTCCAAAATACCGCAGAATTATTACGATTCTTATTTAAAGTTTGCTCCAATTTATTCCATTTTCTGTGTAGCAATCTTTTGGATCTTACGTCTGTATCAAAGTGTTTGGAGATTTGCAAGTTACAGCGAAATGATTCGGATTATCATTGCTACTATTGTTACCTCGATCATTCACATCGTTGGAATTACTGCATTATTTGGACGGATGCCAGTTTCCTATTATCTCGTGGGAATGGGAATCCAGTTTTTGTTTGTTCTTGGAGTTCGATTCTCGTATCGTTTTATTTTGCTGGAACGCAGCAGAAGAAGAGGAGAAGAAACGTATGTAAGCCGCGTGATGCTGATTGGCGCGGGGGCAGCAGGGCAAATGCTTTTAAGAGACTCTATAAAGGCAAAGGAAACAAATGTGAAAATTTGCTGTATTATTGATGATAATTCTAATAAGTGGAATCGATATATCGAAGGTGTTCCTGTTGTGGGTGGTAGAGATGAAATTCTTTTAAATGTAGAGAAATATCATATTGATAAAATCTTTCTTGCCATTCCAAGTGCCAGCGCAGAGGAAAAACGAGATATTCTAAATATTTGTAAAGAAACAGGATGTGAACTCAAAAATCTTCCAGGCCTCTACCAGTTTGTAACAGGGGAAGTTAGTATCAAAGCGATGAAAGATGTGGCAGTGGAAGACCTATTAGGAAGAGATCCAATTGAAGTCAATATGGAAGAAATTTTTCAGTATATTCGTGGAAAAACAATTTTAGTTACTGGAGGCGGAGGCTCCATTGGAAGTGAATTATGCAGACAAATTGCAGGGCATGAGCCAAAGCAGTTGATTATTTTTGATATTTATGAAAATAATGCCTATGATATCGAACAGGAGCTAAAAGAAAAATATCCTGATCTAAATTTAAAGGTATTAATTGGCTCCGTTCGAGACAGCCGAAGAATTCAGCAAGTATTTGAAACCTATCGACCAGAAATTGTTTACCATGCAGCTGCACATAAACATGTTCCGTTGATGGAAGTAAGTCCTTGTGAGGCGATTAAAAATAATGTTATTGGGACTTATAAGACCGCCTATGCAGCGATGCTCAATGGATGTCAGCGCTTTGTCTTAATCAGCACTGACAAAGCAGTCAATCCAACGAATATTATGGGAGCCAGCAAGCGGCTTTGTGAAATGATTATTCAATCCTTTGACAAGGCGGTAAAAGAAGGCACGATCAATCAACTTCCAAATCTATTTACTCATAAAGAAGAAAAGTTAGTGAAAATTCGAACCCTTCGGATAAATGCAGGAAAGGAAAAATCCACTCGAACTGAATTTGTAGCTGTACGATTTGGAAATGTATTAGGAAGCAATGGTTCCGTCATTCCATTGTTTAAAAAACAGATACAAAAAGGAGGGCCAGTAACCATAACGCATCCCGATATTATTCGTTATTTTATGACGATACCAGAGGCAGTGAGTCTTGTATTACAGGCAGGGACTTATGCGAAGGGGGGAGAAATTTTTGTGCTCGATATGGGAGTTCCAGTCAAGATTGATACGTTAGCGAGAAATTTAATTAAGCTATCAGGTTATAAACCAGATGTGGATATTAAGATCGCCTATACTGGATTAAGACCAGGAGAAAAGCTTTATGAAGAAAAACTTATGGCAGAAGAAGGAATGAGAAAAACAAAAAATGAGTTAATTCATATCGGAAGTCCGATTCCATTTGATTACGAGTCTTTTTTGTTACAACTTAATGATTTAATGGAAACTGCCTATGAGAATCGAGAAGATATTTGCAGAATTGTAGAACAAATGGTATCCACCTATCATTCTGCACCAAATGGTTGTGAGAAAAAGGGAGAGGGCTATCAGAGACTCTATCAAGAGGTTGCTGTAACAAAGATCTAATTAAGAATTTTGATTTATTAGGGAGAAGTATTATGAATAGAAATTTGCTTATTGTTGGAAATGGAGCATTTGCTGCTATAGCTTATGAAGTGGCGGAACATATGGGATGTTTTGAACAGATCGATTATTTATACGATGGAATGGAGGATGCAGTAGGAACGTTGAAAGATATGGGAAGACTATCTGCAAAATATAGTTATGCAATAGCGGCAGTGGAAAATGCACAAGAAAGAATGGATTTGACAAAAAAATTAGAAGAATTTTGTTATAGGATCCCAATTTTAGTTCATCCAAAAAGCCATGTATCAAAAGAATCAAGTTTATTAAAAGGGGTAATTGTTCAATCAATGGCTGTTGTACAGGGAGGTGCTACATTATGTAATAGTGTGTTTGTCTGTGCAGGAAGCGTAGTAGGTTCCAATTGTTTTGTGGGTGATTGTTGTACTTTAGAGTTTAACTCTATTGTTATGCCGAATACAATTATCCAGATGGGAACAAGGCTACCTGCGGGTACTGTAGCAAGGGAAAATTATATTGCTAAAAATGATCAAAATGCTCGTTGGGTTAGAGAACATATAGCACAGTTTGGAAGAGAACCAAGCTTTTTTTAAAAAAAATGGGAGAAAGGTAGGAGAAGATTATGGGAGAAAATCAAAATAGGACGGGATATAGTTTAACGGATAAACAAAAACGGTATTTACCTTTAAAAAGAGCAATTGATTTGGTTCTTAGCGGAGGAGCAATTGCGGTTTTAAGTCCTGTGCTGTTGGGAATATCAGTTGCAATCAAATTAGATTCTCCTGGTCCGATCTTTTTTAAACAAAGGAGAGTCGGAAAAGATAAGGAGCTTTTTACAATATGGAAATTTCGTACTATGCGGATAGATACTCCTAAAGATATGCCAACGCATATGTTAA
Source organism: Clostridiales bacterium CHKCI001 (assembly GCA_900045905.1). Taxonomy (GTDB): domain Bacteria; phylum Bacillota; class Clostridia; order Lachnospirales; family Lachnospiraceae; genus Fimimorpha. The sequence continues at coordinate 14,829 of FCNS01000048.1, forward strand.
GCGATCCAGATCAATACATAACAAAAACAGGAAAGTTCCTTAGAAAGACTTCGTTGGATGAGTTACCACAAATTTTTCAGATTTTTTGTGGTCAGATGACAATTTGCGGACCACGCCCTGCTCTTTGGAACCAAGATGATTTAATAAAAGAAAGAGATAAATATGGTGCAAATTGTGTACGTCCTGGTTTGACTGGATGGGCACAAATAAACGGCAGAGATGAGCTTGAAATTCCAGTTAAAGCAAAATTAGATGGTGAATATGTTAAAGAACTAGGATTTAAGATGGATGTAAAATGTTTATTCGGAACCATTCATTCTGTACTGAAGCAAGATGGTGTTGTGGAAGGTGGTACAGGTGAACTATATAAGAAGAGTCATAGGGAACAAGAACGTATTGATGTAATTGTAAGTTCGAATAAAATGAAAAAAGAAATTCGTGAATGGAAGAGAGAGATAAAAATAGATAATATTTCAGCGAAAAAAATTCTTATCACCGGAACAAATAGTTACATTGGTATGTCGGTAGATACATGGTTGAGTAAGATGCCTGATAAATATAAGGTAGATACGATTGATATGACGAAAGATACATGGAAAGATATGGACTTTTCCATCTATGATGTGATCTTTCATGTTGCTGGCATTGCTCATGCAGATGTGGGTTCGGTCACAGAAAAACAGAAACAGCTTTATTATAAAGTTAATACAGATCTTGCTGTGGAAGTAGCAAAAAAGGCAAAGGAAGCGGGAGTAAGTCAATTTATTTTTATGTCATCTATGATTGTATATTCTGGATGTAAAGAAAAAATAATAACATCATCCACCGTTCCAAAACCGCTGAATTTCTATGGGGATAGCAAGTGGCAGGCAGATCAGAAGATTAGAAAACTTTTGGATAAGAATTTTAAAGTGGTAGTTCTTCGACCACCGATGATTTATGGGAAGGGAAGTAAGGGGAATTATCCAGAACTTGTGAAACTAGCTACGAAATTGCCGGTATTTCCAGCTATTAAAAACAAGCGTTCCATGCTTCATATTGATAATTTATGTCAGTTTGTGAAATTAATGATTGATAATCAAGAGTCAGGAATTTTCTTTCCACAAAATAGAGAATATACAAACACATCCGATATGGTCAGGATGATTGCCCATGTAAAAAAACGTAAAATTATTATGATACCGAGAATGAAGTTTGTAATTCAGATGATGAATAAGACGCCTGGTAAAATTGGGGAACTTGGAACGAAGGCATTTGGAGATTTGGCTTATGATATGAGTATGAGCGAATATAAGGAAGATTATAGAGTAAGAACATTGATGGAATCAATTGAACTGACAGAAGGATAATGGGAAGCCTATTTATTTCTAAACTTAGAAAGCAGTACTAGGAGGTAAAAATGATTGATGCAACAGCCATTGTAATGACAAAGAACGAGGAAAAAAATATTGTAGATTGTCTTAAGTCTATGAAAGGATTTGCAAAACGTGTTGTAGTGATTGATTGTGGAAGTACAGATAGAACCGTAGAATTAGCAAAAAAGTATGGAGCCGATGTATTTTTTCATGAGTTTGAATATTATGCAAAGCAATTTAACTGGGGGATGGATAATTGTAATATTGATACAGAATGGGTGATTCGCTTAGATGCAGATGAGCGATTTCCAAAAAAATTAAGGGATGAGATTGAATCGCTTGTTCAAAAGTATAAAGGAAAAAATATGAATGGAATTACCATTGAGGCTAATTTTTATTTTTTAGGACGCTGCATGAAGTATGGGCTTAGAAACAAAAGAAAAATGATGTTGTTTAAGAAATCATGTGGAAGAATTGAAGATAAACGCAGAGATGCTCATAGTGTAATTTCGAAAGGATTTTCTGTTAGCACGAAAGAAAAATTTGAGCATTATGACTTTAAGGATTTAGACAATTATATAAAGAAGTATAACTGGTATGCAACAAGGGAAATGATGGATTATATGGAGCATATACAGGGGCGAAAAGACACAAGGATTAGTGATTCGGAAATAAAGAAGCAGAGAGCAAAAAAATATGGCATATATTATAAAGCTCCAAAGTATATACGTGCATGGATGTGGTTTTTATACAACTATTTGATTCGGCTCGGATTTTTAGATGGGAAAGAGGGATTTCTGTTCTGTTATTTTGAATGTTATTGGTATCGAATGTTAGTAGATGCAAAGATATACGAGTATGAGAAATTCGGTGGAAAATTTGAGACATTAAAAGCATTGGATTAAACTTAATTAGAAATTAGTAAAGATTGAAATTCAATTGGATAGGAGACTGGGATGCAAAATAGATCAAAAAAGATAAAATATAGTTTGAGATTTATACCAGACAAAGTGTATTTGCAGATTTACTATTTTGTAAAATTTAAAAGGTTTTGTAATTTCCAAAACCCGCAGACATTTAATGAAAAACTGCAATGGATAAAGTTATATGATAGACGGCCTGAATATACAAAAATGGTAGATAAATTTAATGCGAAAATGTATGCTGCGAAGATTATTGGAAAAAAATATATTATACCTACTCTGGGAGTATGGGATAAATTTGAAGATATTGATTTTGATTCGTTACCAGAACAGTTTGTATTGAAATGTACACATGATTCCAACGGAACTGTAGTCTGTAGGGATAAAAAAACTTTTAATAAAAAGGCTGCGAGAGAACAAATCAATCAATCCTTACAATTTAATTATTATTATGTGGGCAGAGAGTGGCCATATAAGAACGTTAAACCAAGAATAATTGCGGAACCATTTATGAGCGATGATCTTACTATGAGTGAAAAGAATCGCAAATCATATTCCAATGGTGGATTGACTGATTATAAGTTTTATTGTTTTAATGGAGAACCTAGGTTTTTATATATCTCCAGTGGATTGGAAGATCATGCGACTGCCAGAATTAGTTTTCTTACTTTAGAGTGGAAATTTGCTCCATATCAACGAACGGATTATAGATCGTACGAAACATTGCCGAAAAAACCAGAAACGTTTGATGAAATGATTGAAATTAGTAAAAAACTTTCTGTAGGACATCGTTTTTTGCGTGTGGATTTATATCAAATTAATGGTCAAGTATATTTTTCAGAGTTGACATTTACGCCGTCTAGTGGATTAATGCGTTTCAAAAATCCAAACCATGATAAAGAAATTGGAGATATGATGAAACTGTCTCCAAATTGAGAAAAACCGATTTTTGCTCGAAAAAAGGAGGAGACATAAAATTGAAAATATTAATTGTAAATACTTGTTCTTATAAAAGAAATGGAATTACGACTGTAATTATTAACTTTTTTCGTGCGATGGATAAAACAGATCTACAAATAGATTTTGTTGCCATAAATCAGAATACGGATGCATGGTTTAAAGAAGAAGTCAGTAAATCAGGGAGCCAATTCTATACGCTGGATCGTTCAACAAAGCATTTAATGAGATATATGAGGCAGCTTTATAATATCATGAGACATTATGATGTGGTACATGCTCATGGGAATAGTGGTACATTGGCAGTTGAGATGCTTGTAGCAAAGAGAGCTGATGTAAAATTAAGAATTGCTCATGCTCATAGTACAACTTGTGTTTCTAAAATAGCAGATAAACTATTAAAACCAGTATTATATCGTTGTTGTAATGGAAGACTTGCCTGTGGACAGGATGCAGGGAAATGGTTGTTTGGAAAGAGAACGTTTGAAGTTATTAATAATGGAATTGATTCTAAAAAATATGCTTTTAATGCTGATATAAGAGAAAGTATTAGAAAAAAACTTTCTCTGAATCAAGAAAAAGTAATTGGTCATGTGGGAGGTTTTTTTGAAGCAAAAAATCATGTTTTCTTAATCCAATTATTTGAGAAAATTTATTTACAGGATAAATCATATAAATTATTGCTAATTGGGGATGGAGAAAGGAAGGAGGAAGTGGAATATATCGTTGAAAAAAAAGGATTAAAAGAAGCAGTAATATTTATAGGTTCCGTTCCGAATGTAAATGAATATCTTAACGCAATGGATCTCATTGTTATGCCATCTCTTTATGAAGGAATTCCTCTTACATTAATAGAAGAACAAGCCAATGGTCTGCCATGTATTGTTTCAGATGGAATTACAAAAGAAGTGAATAAGACGGGGCTAGTACAATTTCTATCATTGAATGATGACAGTCAAGTCTGGATAGATGCAATTAGAAAAACGATAAGTAGTAAAAAAAGAGAACGTGCATCTTTGGATGCGATAGAATCCATCCAAAGTTCTGGATATGATATTCAGAATCAAGCAAATAGGTTAAAAAATTATTACTTGATAGGGAAATAAAACTTGTTGATCAGATGGAAAAAAGAAGACTTGCGAGCGAGTCTTGAATTGGAGTGTTATTATGACGTTAAATGGAGTATTGCTTTGGATTCGAAATAGCTATATAAGAACTACTAGTAAAATCCGAAAGCAGAAAATTAATAAAACAGACTTCACGATTATTTCAAATAATTGTTGGAGTGGGATCATTTATGAATCCTATGGTTTACCAAAACAAAGTCCAACCGTTGGGATGTTTTTCATGGCAGAAGAGTACCTTAAATTTGTTTCCAATCTAAAATATTATGTGGAAGACTGTGAGTTATGTTTTATTGATCCAGAACAGTCAAGACATAAAGAATTTTATAAGAAAAATAAGAAATTTGGAACTTATCTAATTGGAAGATTAGATGACGTAGAAATCGCCATGTTGCATTTTCATTCCAAGGAAGAAGCAACTTTGAAATGGAAACGCCGTTGTGAACGGATAAATTGGGAACATATGATTGTTAAAATGAATGATCAGAATGGTTGTAAAAAAGAATATGCGGAACAGTTTATGAAACTTCCATTTGAAAATAAACTATTTTTTACTGTAAAAAACTGGTCCGATATAAAAGGGATTACGATTCTTAATTCTAAAAATAAAGATTGTTGTGGAATGTTTGATGAACCATTTGGCAGCTCTAAAAAAATGAATATCAATCAATTAATTAATAAGATATAAAAGGATGGAAATGGGTATGAAGGGTGTTTATTTAACTACCTACGACGTAAAAAATCAATCCGATGGCGTAGCAAAAAAGATTTTATCCCAAATAAAATGTTTTCAGGATGTAGATATTGATATGGAAATTGTAGATGCGAACCATATGCCAATAAGTAAATATTTTTCTTGGCGAAAAAAAATGGCAAAGGTATTTTCCACTGCTTATACTACAGGCTGTTTATATGATTATTTAATTGATAAGATCGATCTTAAGAAAATACAATTTGTTTATGTTCGCAAAGGGTACTGTGATATGAAACAAATTCGCAGCTTAAAAAAGATAAAAAAAATAAATCCAGTCATTCAAATATTAATGGAAATTCCAACCTTTCCCTATGATCAGGAATTCGGTGGGCGTAGAAAAATATTGGCCATTCCCAGAGATAAAAAAGCAAGAATGTATTTGCATAAATATGTGGATAAAATCGTGACATATTCCAACGATAAGAAAATTTTTGGTACGCCTACGTTGAGAATTTCAAATGGAATCGATTATGAGCGCATATCTCTAAAATCATCATCCTGTAATCATGAAGGAATTCATCTAATTGCAGTAGCGTTTTTGGATTATTGGCATGGATACGATAGACTTTTGCTAGGAATGGCGAAAGAGCAGGAACTAGTTAGAAAAAATGGGTTAGTTTTCCACCTAGTAGGAGATGGAAGAGCTCTGGCAAGTTATAAACAAATTGTAAAAGAAAATAAATTGGAGAAACATGTAATGTTTCATGGAAGACTCTATGGTGAGAAGTTAGATGCTGTTTATAATGAATGTGATATAGGAATCGATACATTGGGACGGCATAGAGTAGGTATTTCTTATAATAGTACATTAAAAGGAAAGGAATACTGTGCAAAAGGACTTCCTATTATTTCTGGAGTAACAACGGAATTAGACAGTATGAATTGCACTTATTATTATAGGGTACCAGCCAATGATGATCCCATTTCTATCAAAGAAATCATTCAATTTTACCATCGTATTTATGATGGAAAAGATCCAAAGTTAATTGCGAAATCAATTCGAGAAGAATCAAAGAAATATTTTGATTTTCCAAATACGTTTGCACCAATTGTAGAGTATATAAAGAAAAATGCAGTTCATGAGACTTTCAAAAGCTACGAGGTACCAAAATGATAAATAAGGGAAAACTTAAAATAAGAAAACACGGAGTTGAATATGACAAAGATGCGATCGAACTTTTAGGGTATGCTTTTTTATTTTATGCAGGTTCCTACTCTAGTAAAATTATTCTAACAGGAATTGATTTGGCATCGATCGCTAGTCTTGGTTCTTTGTTTTTTTATATAATCTGGATTTATCAGTTAATAAAAGTGATGCTGAATAATACCTTTGTGATTAAGAAAATAATATTCTTTGAGCTTTTGTATATTGGTATTTTAGTAATTAACAGAGAATTATTTCCATATACAAAACCTTATTATATCGAATATTTTATGTTTCTTCGTCAAATCGTTATTATATTTTTACCATGTGGAATCATTTTATCACAGGTAAAGGATTTTGAAAATGCATTTCTTTATTTAAAAAAATACGCCTGGATCGGAAGCTTAATTATGCTGATTGCACTTCCGCTTGGATTTATAGATTATTGGGGAGATCAGTATTGGGGCGTTCAGTTATCTCCATTTGTAATTATTATTTTTGGTAATTATATAAAATCATACAAAAAAGAAGATCTTATTTTATTAATCATTGATTTAATCCTAATTCTTTCTGGCGGAAGACAATCATTTCTTATAGTATTTGTATCTTGTTTTGCTCTTTATTTATTTGATAATCGAAAAAAAACAAAGAAGATGCTGATACTTATTTCAATTATTAGCATTGCAGTATTAATGTTTTTTATGGAATTTTATACCGTTTTATTTCAAGGAATGAATCATTTATTTCAGACGTTTGGAATTGAAGTAGACTTATTAGAACAATTGGCGAATAATAAGTTATTTGATACATCTACAAGAAATATTATCTATCAATATGCGATTGATTCAATTCGAGAAACAGGAACGAAAATATCGGGATTATTTGCAGATCGTTATTACATCCGACAGTTTGCAAGATGGATTGCCTATCCACATAATCTTTTCTTGGAATTATGGATGGATTTTGGAACTGTTTTGGGAACAATCATTGGATTAATATTAGTACAAAAGGTATTGAAACATGTTTTTATAGGAGGAGAGGAGCGAAGGCGTCTTTGTATTGTGTTAAGTATTCTTGTATTTTTTAGACTTATGGTTTCCAATAGTTTTATGATTGAAGGATATTTTTATATTCTTTTAGGAATTTTGTTTGGATATAACAAAAAGAAAAACAGGCTGCATAAAAAATATTCTTTAATGAAGATGAAAAAAATAGGAAGGCGGGTATCAATATGAAGCCAGTGAAATTGGCCTATAGTAAAATTCAAAATGCTGGAGATCTCTTAAATGAATATATATTCGAACGGGTTTTCCAAGTACCATATGTAAGAAGTACAGAAATATGGGAGTATGAAGTAACAGGAATTGGGAGTTTTTTGGATGTTTTATTTATAAAAAATGAGTTAACAAAGAGGAATTTAAAAAAAAGTTTTCAAAGTCTGTATAAAAGAAACTGTGAAACAGTTTGTGTAACATGGGGAACAGGAATTATTGATGAATCCAGCGATAAAGCAAAGCGATTGGCTAGGAATAAGGTTGAATTTATGGCGGTGAGGGGATTAAAAAGTAAACAATGTTTAGAAAGAATACTCAAAACGCAAATCAATCCAGTGCTAGGAGACGGTGGAATTTTGGCTCCGATGCTTCTGGAAAAAATACCACAAAAAAAATATTCATTGAGTGTGATTCCCCATTTTCGAGAAAAAAATTGTAAAGAGATTTCATATATTGTGAATAAATATCCAGATGTGCATGTAATAGATATGCAGGACGATGTAATAAAAGTAATAACAGAAATTGCACAAAGTGAGATTATCCTTTCCAGTAGTTTACATGGATTAATTATTGCGGATGCATTTCGTATACCGAATAAACGAATTTATTTTACAGAGGCTCCATTGGGGTCAGGAATTAAATTTGATGATTATTATTCTGCATATGGAGTAATGGCTCCTGCGCATCGTATTAAGTCCGTCGAGGATGTTCCAGAAAAAAATCACATTTTGGATTCTTATTTTATAAGCGATGCTATGGTGAGCAAAATGCAAAAGGATATGTATCATTGTATGAATCAATATCTAAAGAATAGAGCAATAAAATAAGGGGTTGTTTCAACGATGGCGATATGGAACCGAATAAAATTAATAATGGAAAAAGCAGATACAAAACATATTGTGATACTATCCATGGGGGTTCTGGGAGGACAGATTGTTAATATATTGGTACAGCCAATTGCGACAAGATTATATTCTCCAGAAGCATTTGGTAATTTATCTTTAATGATATCGTTAGGAACGATGTTTGCACCAATTGCTACATTGCAATATCATATAGCAATTGTTCATTCCAAAAAAGAAGATGAATTTGCACTCTGTAAACTGAATCTTTTATTGGTAGCTGTAACAGCATTTCTTTTTTTTCTATGTTTATTTGGTTATTTGTATTTTGAATCTCAAAAGTATGATACAGTTGGCAGCCTGATTTATATATCAATTCTATGGTATATCATGAATGGTTTGGTAAGTATTGTGGAATCCTATAACAATCGGCATAATGAGTATCAACTAATGGCAAAAGTTACATTTAATAGAGCAATTGTATCCAATATAGTGAAGGTGATATTGGGGGTATTCCATTTTGAAGTGCTTGGACTTGTGATTGCCCAAACATTGGGATATATTGCAGGAATAAAAAAACAGTCAAAGTCAATCATTCAACATTGGAATGATATATGGAAAACCGATGGAAAACAAGTATTGGAAGTAGCCAGACGATATAGAGCACAGCCATTGTATGCACTTCCAGGAATCTTTATATTACAATTTTCTTATTCCGCATTAGCTGTAATCATAAATACCTTGTTTTCCACACGGGAAGGAGGATTTTTCTCATTATCAGTAACTGTGTTAGGAATTCCTTTATCATTGGTAAGTAATAACGTTTCTAGAGTCTTTTTTAAAAATGCATCAGAAGAATATGAAAAAACAGGATCATTTCATTCTACATTTCGTAATACATCAGTAATGTTGATATCATTGTCTGTATTAGGTTTTTCGCTACTTTGGGTTATTGCAGAACCAGCATTTTCTCTTGTATATGGAAAAGAATGGGTTAGAAGTGGTATATTTGTAAAAATATTAATCCCGATGTATGCTGCACGATTTATTGTAACGGGAATGATGCATGGTTTTGTCATTTCAAATAAACAGCGATTAAAAACAATATTCCAAAGCTTATTTATTGCAGCAATGGCATTGGGATATTTTCTTGCAGCGAGTGGAAGGATGGAAGTTGAGGGATTTCTATCTTATATTAATTGGACTTATTTTGTATTATATATAGTATTGTTTTTCGTTCTTTGGAAACAAAGTAAAGGAGAACATGAATGAGGAAATAAAAAATAATAGGGAGTAGCATAGAATCGATGAACAATAAAATTAATATAAAAAATAAAACAATATTAGTAACTGGCGCTGCTGGTTTTATTGGAGCGAATCTTATAATGAAACTATTATCTGAAGAATCCCCAATTCGTATCATTGGAATGGATAATTTAAATGATTATTATGATGTATCCATTAAGAAATATCGTTTAGAAAAAATAGAAAATATGGCTATATCCCATCCAAAATCGAAATGGATATTTATAAAAGGTTCTATCGCAGATAAAGCTATGGTTGATTGTATTTTCAATGATTATAAACCATCTATCGTAGTAAATCTGGCAGCTCAAGCAGGAGTTCGTTATTCTATTACAGATCCAGATGTATATATAGAGTCTAATTTAATTGGATTTTATAACATTTTAGAGGCATGTCGGCATTCTTATGATGGGGGAAGGAATGGAGTGGAGCATTTGGTCTATGCAAGTTCTTCTTCTGTTTATGGAACGAATAAAAAAATACCATATTCCATAGATGATAAAGTAGATAATCCCGTTTCTCTCTACGCAGCAACCAAAAAATCAAATGAATTAATGGCCCATGCATACGCAAAATTATATAATATTCCATCCACTGGATTGCGTTTTTTTACTGTTTATGGTCCTGCTGGACGCCCAGATATGGCCTATTTTGGGTTTACAAATAAACTTTGTAATAATGAAACCATTGAGATTTTTAATTACGGAAACTGTAAAAGAGATTTTACCTATATTGAGGATATTGTAGAAGGGGTAAAACTTGTGATGCAAGAAGCACCTGGCAAAAGGAATGGAGAGGATGGACTCCCAATCCCCCCATACGCTATTTATAATATTGGAAATAGCCAACCAGAAAACTTGCTAGAATTTGTAGATATTTTGCAGCAAGAATTAATTCGGGCTAAGGTACTTCCAGATGATTACGATTTTGAGGCACATAAGAAATTAGTGCCAATGCAGCCAGGAGATGTACCAGTTACTTATGCAGATACAAAAGCATTGGAAGATACTTTTGGGTTCAAACCATCTACTCCACTTAGAGAAGGATTAAGAAAGTTTGCTGAATGGTATAAAGAGTTTTATATATAATAAAAAATAAGGGAGAAGAGAGAAAATGAAAATTGCAGTAGCAGGAACTGGATATGTAGGACTTTCTATTGCCACACTTTTGGCACAGAACCACGAGGTAATGGCAGTTGATATTATTCCAGAAAAAGTAGAACTAATTAATCATAGAAAAAGTCCGATTCAAGATGAATATATAGAAAAATATCTCGCAGAAAGGGAACTATATTTGACCGCTACATTGGATGCAGAAGCAGCTTATACAGGGGCAGATTTTGTAATCATTGCAGCTCCAACAAACTATAATAGTAAGAAAAACTTTTTTGATACAACGGCGGTAGAAAAAGTGATTGCATTGGTAATGGAGTATAACCCAAATGCAATCATGGTGATAAAATCTACGATACCAGTTGGATATACCGAATCAGTACGAGAAAAGTTCAAAACAAATAATATTTTATTCAGTCCAGAATTTCTTCGAGAATCAAAGGCTTTGTATGACAATTTATATCCAAGTAGGATTATTGTAGGAACCGATCCATCAGATGAGAAATTAAATCAAGCAGCTCATACATTTGCAAAACTTTTGCAAGAAGGAGCAATCAAGAAAAATATCGAAACGCTGTTTATGAATTTTACTGAGGCAGAAGCAGTAAAGCTGTTTGCAAACACATATTTAGCATTAAGAGTGTCTTATTTTAATGAATTAGATACCTATGCTGAAATGAAGGGACTGAATACTCAGCAAATTATTAATGGAGTATGCCTGGACCCAAGGGTTGGCACCCATTATAATAATCCATCCTTTGGTTATGGTGGATATTGTCTTCCAAAAGATACAAAGCAACTTTTGGCAAATTATGAAGACGTACCAGAAAATCTAATCGAAGCAATTGTAGAAAGTAATCGTACTAGAAAAGATTTTATTGCAGATCGTGTACTAGAAATTGCCGGAGCCTATGAAGCAAATAGTGAATTTGATAAGGGGAAAGAGAAGGAAGTTATAATAGGAGTGTATCGTTTAACCATGAAGAGTAATTCCGATAACTTCCGACAGTCATCAATTCAGGGAGTTATGAAACGAATTAAAGCAAAAGGTGCTACCGTGATTATTTATGAGCCAACACTAGAGAGCGGAAGCACTTTCTTTGGAAGCAGAGTTGTAAATGATTTAGAACAGTTTAAGAAAAGGAGTCAAGCTGTGATTGCAAATCGATATGATAATGTATTGGATGATATAAAAGAAAAGGTATATACAAGAGATCTATTTGGACGGGATTAATTTAAAACAGGATGGCTAATGATCATTTTGAAGATAAGGAGTTTATAAATTGCAGGATAGAGAGAAATATAAAATTATATTTGATATTATTCAAGCTGCTCTGTTTCAAAAAGATATAGAACTACCTGTGAAAGTTGAATGGAAGGAAATCTTTCAAGAAATGAAAGATCAAACCATTGCAGGAATTCCATATGAATGGCTTTCTAGTAAGAACATACTTGACGTGGAAACAAAGAAACAGTGGGATAAATTCATAATGCTCCAGGCAGCTTTTTGGATAAAACTAACACAAGAACAGGGAAATTTAATTCAATTAATGAAACAAAATTATATCAATATGGTAATTTTAAAGGGGACGGCAGCAGCAATTTATTATCCAAAACCAGAAGTAAGATCCATGGGGGATATTGACTTTTTTGTTAATCCAAAAGATTTTCAGAAAGCATGTAAAATAATGGTTGAGAATGGATATCGAAGCGTTCACGAAAAACAAACTTCCCCGCACCATATTGCATTCAAAAAGAACAAAGTAACTTTTGAAATCCATAAAAGCTTATCCATTATTGCTAGAAATCATGTTGGAAACCATCGGGAATATCTTCAAATATTAATGGAAAATGGACTTTTTTCAGCAGAACAAAAGAGAATAGAATATTGGGAATTTCCTACATTACCTCGTTTACAAAATGGATTGGTGCTGCTACTTCATATCACGCAACATTTAAAAACTGGACTAGGATTGCGTCAAATACTGGATTGGAGTATGTTCGTAAATAAAGAACTAGATGATGAAGTATGGAAAACAGAGTTTCAGCCAATCCTTCAAAAAATTGGATTAGAAACGATGGCAATAACCATTACGAGAATGAGCCAGATGCATCTCGGACTTAAAACGGAAGGAATAACTTGGTGTTTCTCAGCAGACCAGAAATTATGTGAGAAACTGTTGGAATATTTTATGGAAAAGGGAAATTTTGGAAGGAAAGTAGTGGAAAAAGAACGGGGAGTAGAGGTTTTATCAGTAGATAAAAACTTATTAGAATTCTTAAAAAAATTACAGTATAATGGTAGAAATAATTGGAAGTTAACAGAAAAATATTGGATACTACGACCATTTGCTTGGATTTATCAGATTGGTCTTTATATACAACTTGCTTTTAATAGAAAACATCCAATCAGTACCTTTATAAAAGATTGGAAAAAGAGCAGAGAGCGAATTCAACTATTTAAAAAACTCAAGTTATTTATCAAATAAAAAAGAAATAAATATTAAAAAGCCAGATAGTTACTCAAAATATTACGTTTCTATCTGGTTTTTAATGTAATATAAAAAACTTTCTACTTATAAAAATAATGCATCATTCTGGGAATTTTGTTAAATTATAGGAGATAAATAATTGTAAAATTGGCGATATTATACAGTTCTTCTCATAATTCATCAAATCATCTTGTTTTATTCTAATTTATTTTTCATATTGACAACAAGGAAATCTTTGCTATAATTATCTAAGAAGAAAAAATCTTTTTTTATTTTAGATAATGGAGAGAAATAGAAAATTTTAAATTTGTTGGATTATAACGGATTAAAATTTTTTAAAACTGTTTGGATATTTTTTTCTGAAGCTCGGCACAGAGAAAAATAGAAAGATGGCTAATATAGAATAATAATTTCACAATGATCCATTGTGAATGGCGAAGCTTACCCTTTTGGAGGTATTATGTGGTATACACTACAAGTAAAAAAAGGGCAAGAGGAATACTTTTGTCGAATGATACAAGAGAAAATAAATAAGAAAAGGAAGAACACTCTAATTCAAGAGTGTTTTTTCTTGCAAAGAGAACGGATGAAAAAATTTGGAGGAAGTTTTCATAAAGTTCAGGAAATCGTTTTTTCGCCTTATATTTTTGTACATACCAATCAGGAAAAAGAAGTAAATCAACTGTTAGAACAGACACCTGAATTAAATGAATTGCTTTATTCAAAACGGGATAATTCTTATTTCACACCGCTTCAGAAAGAAGAAGTAGACTTTATATTGCGTTGGGGAGATGAGACGCATTTATTAAAACTGAGTGTAATTCGTGTGAATGAAGATAAGACGGTGGAAATTATCGATGGAAGTTTAAAGAATTATAAAAAAGAACTTGTGAAACTGGACTTACATCGAAGAACTGCAATCATACAAACGCAGTTTTTGGGAGAAAAACGAGAAATCCATCTGGGATTTCAAATTATGGGGAAAGATTTGTAAGCAGAACGTCTGCTGCAAATGAAAAGAGGAGAGTAAAATGAAAAAAATAAGGGAAACGGTGTCTTATTACCGACAGCAATTAAAGCATTGGTATATCGTAGCATTACTTTTGGTGGGGTATGATATTGTAGCCGTTAATATGGCATACTTTTTCGCACTTTGGTTTCGATTTGACTGTAGGGCCTCTATGATACCAGGAAATTATTTTTCTGCTTACTTGAAATTTATTCCAATCTATTCCATTTGCTGCGTTTTGGTCTTTTGGATGTTACGCCTATATCAAAGTATTTGGAGATTTGCAAGTTATAGCGAAATGCTTCGAATTATTGTTGCTACTGCTATTACTTCCGTTATTCATATCGTTGGAATTACAGTATTGTTTAGTAGAATGCCGGTTTCCTATTATTTGGTTGGAATGGGAATTCAGTTTTTGTTCATTCTTGGAGTTCGATTTTCCTATCGCTTTATTTTGTTGGAACGCAGCAGAAGAGAAGGAGAAGAAACTTATACAAGTCGTGTAATGTTGATTGGAGCAGGTGCAGCAGGACAGATGATATTAAGAGACTCCATGAAATCAAAGGAAACAAACGTAAAGATTTGTTGTATCATTGATGATAATCCAAATAAATGGAATCGGTATATTGAAGGAGTTCCTATTGTAGGAGGGAGAGAGGAAATCCTACTGAACGTAGAGAAATACCATATTGATAAAATCTTTCTTGCTATTCCAAGTGCCAGTGCAGAGGAAAAGCGAGATATTCTAAATATTTGTAAAGAAACAGGATGCGAACTCAAAAATCTTCCAGGTCTCTATCAGTTTGTAACGGGAGAGATTAGTATTAAAGCCATGAAAGATGTGGCGGTCGAAGACTTATTGGGAAGAGATCCAATTCAAGTCAATATGGAAGAAATCTTTCAATATATTCGTGGAAAAACAATTTTAGTCACTGGCGGCGGTGGATCAATTGGAAGTGAATTATGCAGGCAAATCGCAGGGCATGAACCGAGACAGCTGATTATTTTTGATATTTATGAAAACAATGCCTATGACATTGAACAGGAATTGAAAGAAAAATATCCTTATCTAAACCTAAAAGTGTTGATCGGTTCTGTTCGAGACAGCCGAAGAATCCAACAAGTGTTTGAAACCTATCAGCCAGAGATTGTCTACCATGCAGCAGCACATAAACATGTACCATTAATGGAAGTAAGTCCTTGTGAGGCAATTAAAAATAATGTAATTGGAACCTATAAAACCGCCTATGCAGCAATGCTCAATGGATGCCAACGGTTCGTTTTAATTAGTACTGATAAAGCAGTCAATCCAACTAACATTATGGGAGCAAGCAAGCGGCTTTGTGAAATGGTGATACAGTCATTTGATAAAGCAATAAAAGAAGGTACCGTCGATCAACTTCCAAACCTATTTACTCATAAAGAGGAGAAGCTAGTCAAGATACAGACCCTTCGAATGAATGCAGGAAAAGAAAATTCGATTCGAACGGAATTCGTAGCTGTACGATTTGGAAATGTATTGGGAAGTAACGGTTCCGTCATTCCACTGTTTAAAAAACAAATACAAAAAGGAGGACCAGTAACCGTAACCCATCCAGATATCATTCGTTACTTTATGACGATACCAGAAGCAGTAAGTCTTGTACTACAGGCAGGAACCTATGCCAAAGGCGGAGAAATTTTCGTATTGGATATGGGCGTGCCAGTCAAGATTGATACGTTGGCAAGAAACCTAATTAAATTATCTGGTTATAAGCCGGATGTAGATATTAAAGTTACATACACAGGACTAAGACCAGGAGAAAAGCTCTATGAAGAGAAGCTTATGGCAGAAGAAGGAATGAGAAAAACGCCAAACAAACTCATTCATATTGGAAATCCGATCCCATTTGATCAAGAACAGTTTTTGTTACAGCTGAATGATCTAATGCAGGCTGCCTATGAAAATCGAGGAGATATTCGCAGAATCGTAGAGCAGATAGTATCGACCTACCATCCAGCGATCAACGGGTCCGAGAAGAAAGGGAAAATCTATCAAGAATTATATAAAGAAATTGCTGTGACAAAAGCAGAATGATTTAGTTGGATAGAAACGAGTGAAAGAAAAGAAGGGAAAAAGGATGGAAAAAAATCATCGAATTGATTTAAAACCATTTGAAAAGAAAATATGGCTTTCTTCTCCAACCATGCATGGAGAAGAGTTAGAGTATGTAATAGATGCCTATGAAACAAATTGGATGTCCACAGTAGGAGAAAATTTAAATGAATTAGAACGAATTGCATGTGAATATACAGGTTGTAGCTATGCAGTTGCTCTCTCCTCTGGGACCGCAGCATTACATATGGCAGTAAAACTTGCAGGAGTGAAATCAGGAGATAAGGTTTTTTGTTCTGATATGACGTTTGATGCGACTGTTAATCCAGTCGTTTATGAAGGCGGAATTCCTATATTCATTGACACGGAGTATGATACTTGGAATATGGATCCAGTTGCTTTGGAAAAGGCATTTGAATTATACCCAGATGTAAAAGTGGTGGTATTTGCCCATCTTTATGGAACTCCTGGAAAAATTGATGAGATTAAATGTATTTGCGAGAAACATGGAGCTGTTATTATTGAAGATGCAGCAGAGTCGCTTGGCGCAACTTATAAAGGAATCCAAACAGGAACATTTGGTACATATAATGCAATTTCCTTTAATGGAAATAAGATTATTACTGGCTCATCTGGAGGAATGCTTTTAACGAATGATAAAAACGCAGCAAACAAAGTTAGAAAATGGTCTACACAAGCAAGAGAAAATGCACCGTGGTACCAACATGAGGAACTGGGATATAATTACCGAATGAGCAATGTAATTGCAGGAATTGTAAGAGGACAATTTAGGCATCTAAACGAACATGTTGCACAAAAAAAAGCAATTTATGAACGGTATAAAGAAGGGTTAAAAGATCTGCCTATCATGATGAATCCGTATGATTCAGAAAAATCCCAGCCCAACTTTTGGTTGTCTTGTATGTTAATTCATCCAGAGGCAATGTGTAAACAAGTGCGAGGAGAACAAGAGGCACTATATATCAGTGAGCCTGGAAAGAGTTGTCCAACCGAGATATTGGAAACATTAGCAAAATACAATGCAGAAGGAAGACCAATTTGGAAACCGATGCATATGCAGCCAATTTATCGGATGAACGGATTTATTACAAGAGAAGGAAATGGAAGAGCAAAAACAAATGCCTATATTACAGGTGAAGCTGTTGGAAAAGATGGTAAACCGTTAGATGTAGGAATGGACATATTCCATAGAGGATTATGTTTACCAAGTGATAATAAAATGACACCTGAACAACAGGATATTATTATTGAAATAGTAAAGAGTTGTTTTAACTATGAATAGTGTAAAAGTATTTAGAAAACCTTGTTATGGTATATATGCAAAGCATATTAAGCGAATTCTGGATTTTGTACTATCATTGTTGGCAATCATTGTGCTTGCACCAATCATTCTAATTTTTACAATGATTGGTGCAGTTAAAATGAACGGAAATCCATTTTTTGTTCAAAAAAGGCCTGGAAAAAATGAAAAGATTTTTAAATTAATTAAATTTCGTACTATGACAAATAAGAAAGATAAACGAGGAAACTTACTTCCTGATAAACAACGTTTAACTTCCTATGGGAAATTTTTACGTAGTACAAGCATTGATGAGTTACCAGAACTGATTAATATTTTAAAAGGTGATATGAGTATCATAGGTCCACGTCCATTATTGGTGAAATATCTTCCGCTGTATAATAGTTATCAAAAACATCGTCATGATGTGCGTCCAGGCTTGACAGGATATGCACAAGTTCATGGACGGAATGCTATTTCCTGGGAAGAAAAATTTGATATGGATGTAAAATATGTACAGCATATTACTTTTATTGGAGATTTAAAAATTCTCTTTGAAACAGTTTTTAAAGTTCTAAAAAGAGATGGGATTTCCTCAGAAACATCCGTAACAATGGAAGAATTTAAAGGAACCACAATGAAAAAATAGAGAATAGTATGAATAAATCAATAGTAATTATAGGTGCAGGGGGCCATGGAAAAGTTATAGCCGATATTATCCAAAAATCTGGTGATACAGTAAAAGGATTCCTAGATGATGCTTTTGAGATTGATGAAAACTTTATTGGTTTCCCTGTGTTAGGAAAAGTACGAGATTATAAAAATTACATAGAAAATCAATTTATCGTCGCTATAGGTAATGCCAAAATTAGAGAAAGAATAGTGACGAAAATGGTAAAGGTTCATTGGTATACTGCTATCCATCCAGATGCAGTAATCGCAGGATTTGATACAAGCATTGGTGAAGGTTCAGCAGTTATGGCAAATGCAGTTGTAAATGCAGGAACTAAAGTTGGAAAGCATTGTATAATTAATAGTGGTGCTGTAGTAGAACATGACAATATTATTGAAGATTTTGTACACGTTTCAGTTGGAGCAAAATTAGCAGGAACGGTTCATATAGGAAAGAGGACATGGATCGGGATTGGAGCTACAGTTAGTAACAACCTTAATATCTGCCAAGATTGTATGATTGGAGCGGGTGCAGTCATTATTAAAAATGTAAATAAGGTAGGAACTTATATAGGAGTACCTGCGGAAAGAGTAGAAATGAAAAAAAAGGTTATTTCAAATAATTTATTGGGGGGGGGCAGACCTTACCTAATATTTAACAATTGGAAATATAGTCTGTATGCTGGTTTTCTTGAGGAAAAGAGGTATGCAGTATGAATAATTTAAAAAAACTATATATTGTTGGTGCTGGTGGATTTGGAAGAGAAGTTCTGTGGCTTGCTAAGAGAGTAAATGATATAACTCCAATATGGAATATTGCTGGCTTTATTGATGATAATGAGAGATTGCATGGAACTATACAAGATGAATATCCAGTTCTTGGTGGTTGTGACTATTTGGCAACTATTGAAGAAAATATTTGGGTAATTATTGCAGTTGGAGCAGCTAGAGTGAAGAAAATAATAGCAGAAAAGTTGTCTCAATATGAAAATATACATTTTGCTACACTAATTGACCCATCTGTGATTCTATCTGATCGAATTGAAATAAAAGAAGGAAGTATCGTTTGTGCTGGAACAATTCTTACTGTGGATATTACAATTGGAAGACATGTGATTTTAAATTTAGATTGTACAGTGGGGCATGATGTTGTAATTAAAGATTATGTGACAGCTTATCCAAGTGTTAATATCTCTGGAAATGTGATTGTTGGAGAAGAAGCAGAGTTGGGAACAGGAATGCAAATCATTCAAGGAAAGAGAATAGGAAAACAGAGTATTGTTGGTGCAGGTTCAGTTGTTATTAAAGATATTCCAGAACGCTGTACAGTAGTAGGGAGTCCAGCGAAACCAATTAAATTTTTTGATTGAAAGCTTGCTTATTATATGTTTATGAAATACAATGTTAAGTTGTTGAAAGCAAATGCTTACATTAGTATTCTAGTAAGAAGGGAAAAATGAAGATACTAATGTAAGCTAATAATGATGTTGGATTATATAAATTTAGAAAAGAATTAATACAAGAATTAATCTGGGAGGGGAATGAAATAGTGGTTTCTCTACCAGATGGAGAATTAATTCCTGATATCAGAAAATTGGGGGTAAAGTAATTATTACTGATATAAATAGATGAGGCATCAATCCGTTAACAGATCTTACATTACTATTGAGGTATCTTAGAATGGGTTTAACAGTGAAGCCAGATCTTGTGATTACTTATACAATCAAACCGAATATTTATGGTGGTATAATCTGTAGATTATTGAGAATACCTTATGCTGAAAATATCACTGGTCTAAGTACAGCATTCCAGACAGAGAATCTGATCAAAAAATTGTATGTTTCCTTTACAAAATCAGCTATAGATATGCCAAAGTTGTATTTTTCGAAAATGAAGAAAATAAACAAATTTTTCTTAATCATTATTTGATAAGAAAAGGCTTATAAACTGAACGGAGCGGGCGTGAATCTTGAAGAATATCCATATACAGAATATCCAGATATTTTTTGTGATATAGTAGGACCTCAAGTTCAGTAGTTGAGCATGATAATTTCATAGAAGATTATTCACATATTTCAGTGGGAGCAAAATTAGCTGGCACAGTTCATATAGGAGAATTGACATGGATAGGAATAGGGGCATGTGTAAGCAATAATATAAACATATGCAGCAAATGTATGATAGGTGCTGGTGCAATAACTGATATTACAGAAGGTGGTACGTATGTCGGGGTACCAGTGAAATGAGTAAAAGGAGCGTGAATGATATGAAAAAAATATGTTTTGTTACAACAATTTCAATGACCTTAAAAGCCTTTGTATTAGAAACAGCAAAATATTTGCATGAAAATGGCGAATATGATATTTCTTTTATTTGTAATTATGATAAAGATTTTGCTGAGAACTTGCCAGAGTATATTCATTATTATCCAGTCTCGATGGAGCGAGGAATAAGCATTGGTGGGATAAATGCTATGCTTGAGATAAAGAAAATTTTGAAAAGAGAAAAAATTCAGATTGTACAATATTCAACGCCAAATGCTTCTTGTTATACCTCTTTAGCAGGAGTACTTGCACATATACCTGTCAGATTATATTGTCAATGGGGAATTGCATATGTAGGGTTTTCAGGTATCAAGAGAAAAATTTTTAAGTTAGAAGAAAAAATGGTATGTAAGCTATCAACTTGGGTAGAACCAGATAGTTTTGGAAATTTAAAATTTAGCCATGATGAAAAATTATATCCATTCAAAAAAGGATCAGTAATTTGGAATGGAAGTGCAAGTGGAGTGAATATAAGAAAATTTAATATAGAAAACAAAACAATATGGAGAATTGAAATTAGAAAAAAATACAACATTCCAGAAGATGCAAAAGTATTTATATTTGTTGGACGTGTGACCAGAGATAAAGGTATTAATGAACTTTTTGCCGCAACAAGGAAGTTGTTTGAAAAATGTAAAGATATATATTTATTAATAGTGGGACCAAATGAAAATTCTGGTTCTGTCAATGAAAGGTTGTATAAGTGGTCTGAGAAAAATGAAAATGTTATATATTGTGGATTCACAAACGAAGTTGAAAAATATTTGTCCGCAAGCGATGTTTATGTATTACCAAGCTATAGAGAGGGATTTGGAAGTGCAGTTATAGAAGCTGAATCTATGGGAGTGCCAGTAATTATCAGTGATATTCCAGGTCCTACGGATGCAATGAAGAAAGATCATACAGGCTTGATTGTTTCAAAAGGTAGTACAAAAGAATTAGCAGCGGCAATGTATAAATTGTATAGAGACCCTGATTTAAGAAAAGAATATGGTAATAACGCATATGAGTTTGCAGTTACAAATTTTGAACAAAAAAAATTGTTTGAAAAAATATTATTAGATAGGGATAAGTTACTGAAAATGAGTGTTAGGAGAAGTAGAAAAAGATGATTTCAATTATTATGGGAATATATAACTGTGCAACTACTTTAGTAGAGGCACTGGATTCGATTGTAAATCAAACATATACGAATTGGGAACTTATTATGTGCGATGATGGATCAAGTGATAATACATATGATCTTGCCCAAAAGTATATTCAGCAACACCCTGAATATAGGATGAAATTGATTAAACACCATAAAAACAAGGGATTAAATCAGACATTGAATGATTGTTTAAAAGAGGCAACAGGTGAGTATATAGCACGTATGGATGCTGACGATATATCTTTACCAACAAGATTTGAAAAAGAGATAGCTGAATTTGAAAAAGATCCTGATTTGTCGGTAGTAAGTTGCCCTATGATTTATTTCGATGAAAATGCGGACTGGGGAGTCGGCAGATGCAGAGAAACTTATCCGAAAAAAGAAGATTTGGTATTTGGAACAGTTCATTCGCATGCACCGTGCATAGTAAGAACGGAAGCAATTAAAGAAGTAAAAGGATATAGTGTCGGAAAAAAATTGTTGCGTGTAGAAGATTGGCATCTATGGATAAAAATATATGCATCTGGACGATATGGAAAGAACTTAAGTGAACCTCTTTATAAAATGAGAGATGATCAGTTGGCGACAAAGAGAAGAAAGTTTAAATTTAGATTGAATGAGGCATATATGTCAAGATTGGCAGTAAAGACATTTAATCTTCCTAAACAAATGTATTTTTATTCTATGCGTTTTATAATTTTGGGATTACTTCCTGTACCTCTCTATAATGTTTTACATAGAAAGAAGCTAGGAATTAGGTGAGAAAAAGGAGAAAAGGATATGATTCCAAAAAAAATTCATTATTGCTGGTTTGGTAGAGGCGAAAAGCCGAAGCTAGCAAAAAAATGTATAGCAAGTTGGCAAAAATATTGTCCAGATTATGAGATAATAGAGTGGAATGAAGATAATTTTGATATAAATCTTAATGCTTATACAAAATGGTGTTATGATAATAGAAAATATGCATTTTTAAGCGATTATGTAAGACTTTTGGTTGTATACGAAAATGGTGGGATTTATTTTGATACAGATGTAGAATTAATTAAAAATCTGGATTTTTTGTTAGATAATGAAGCGTTTTTCGGATTTGAGACGGGTGCATCGAATCCGAAAAACACAAGTATAAATAGCGGTCTGGCTTACGGCTCAGTTGCGAACGGTCTGGCTTTACAATCTATGCTTAAAGAATATGACCAATTATTGGATGGTAGGCATGGTGTTGTTATGTGTCCTGAATTGAATACGATTGCACTAGAAAAGCTTGGATTAAAAAGAGATGGATCATATCAAGAATTCGTATGGGGAACTGTATATCCTAAAGAATATTTTAATCCGTATGAGAGCACAACAGGGAGATTAAATAAAACGAAAAATACAGTTTCTATACATTGGTATATGGGAAGCTGCCTATCTGGATATCAGAAAATGCGTTCAACCATAAGTAGACCATTACATAGGATATTTGGAGTTGATTTTACAAAATGCTTTAGAAAATAATTTATGGAGAGATAGATGTTATTTACAATTTTTACTCCTGCATATAATAGAGCAGATAAATTAAGAAATTTGTATAATAGTTTAAAGGGACAACCGAGTAAAGAATATGAGTGGTTAATTATTGATGATGGATCAATAGATGAAACAGAAAATGTGGTGTCTGAATTTATAATATCTTCCTCTATACACATACGATATGTGAAAAAGAAAAATGGTGGAAAACATACAGCACATAATCTAGCAGTCGATTTGGCACAGGGAAGATGGTTTCTGTGTTTAGATTCAGATGATTATTTGAGTGAAAAAGCAGTAGATATTCTTATAGAAACAATTAAGAAATGTGAGCCAAGTGAGGGGATTATTGCATATAAATGTGATCAAAAAAATAAATTGTTAAGCAATGAATTCCCAACAGTAAATATGATCTCTAATACATACAATCTTGAAAAAAAATATGGGTGTAAAGGAGAATTTGTTTTAATATATCCAACAAAACTTTTGCAGCAAAACAAATTTCCAGTATTTGAAGGAGAAAAGTTTTTGACAGAAAGTATCTTATATGATCGTTTAAAGTGTCCGATGAGACTATTGCCAGAAATTATAGAAGTTTGTGAGTATCAGGTAGATGGGTTATCAAATAATCTAAATAAGATAATGAAAAATAATCCTGCTGGTTATTGCTTGTATTTTATGCAGCGTATTGATATGCAGGAAAGTACAAAAAAGCAAATTATTACAATGGGAAAATATATATGTTTTGGAATTTTTGCTGGAAAAAATAAATCGGCTTACACAGGAAAGCATAAGAACTTGATTAAACTTTGTTATCCAGTAGGGATTGCAACATGGATGTATTACAAAATTATCCGTAAATTTTAAAAAGATTGATTGGAAGGAATAAAAGCCTCATGAATTCAATTTTATATACAATTATTATGTCTGGATTATGGATATTAAATTTATTTAATGACTCTGGACTAGGACAAGCATATCAAACAACAGAAAAAGCAAGAGGCATAATATTAACAGTGTTCATTATTTTTATTGCATTTGAGTATAGAAATCGTCATTTTTGGATAGATAATCGCGATTTTATTGCATTTGGAGGAATGGTAGTTATATTTTGTGTTGTGTCTCAGATAAAAGGATATGGGAATATGGGATTCTACTATATTACCACTTTTGTGTTGATATATTTGATGAGTAGAATTGGTGTTAAACATAGAGCAATTAAATTAACGGGAATTGCTTATGTAATTATGGGTATGGCAATTCTTTATATATATGATTTTGGTTCTGTTCTTTCTGGATGGAATGGAAATACAATTGGAATGATAGGACTGTATAGTTTTCTGATCTTTTTAATTGCTTTTTATGACAGTAAGGATATAAAGAGTAAGTTTATAATTATTGCAATTACAGTTATATATGTTAGATTAATAGAACCGACAGATTCAAGATCAAGCATAGGCTTTGCGATTATTGCAGTTTTGTTTGCATTATCAATTTTCCCTAGAGAATTTATTATGAAAACAGATAGGAGATATTATTGGTGGCTTTTAATACCGTTGTTTATATCTATTATAGTTGTTAATGTTTCACATGGTTCATATATGCAAGCATTAGATTTTTGGAGTTTAGAAAATTTTCAGAAACCATTATTTAATGGACGAGATGAATTGTGGGAGAGTGGATTCAAGATATTAAGAGATAACATACTCTTTGGAAGAGGAACATTGGAGGGAAATTGGCATAATTGTATTATTACTGTATTGACAGCGTATGGATGTATAGGATGTATATTTTGGATTTTTTCTATTCAAAGGATTTTGGTAAAAGGAAGAAAATGGATTAATGATGTAATTGTATCTGGAAGTATTATAACTTTTGTAATAATGTATATTCAACAATCTGTTGAATTGGGATTAGTAAATGAGAACCCCAATATTCTTCCATATGTTGTATTGGGAATAATGCTTGGAAGAGTGAAAATGTTAGATGAATATGAAAATATAGAAAGTGTGGAATAAAAATATGGTAAGGATTAGCATTATTATTCCGATATATAATGCAGAGCAGCATTTAGTTAAGTGTGTTAATTCAATATTAAACCAAACTGAGAAAAATGTGGAAATCATTCTCGTGGATGATGGCTCAAAAGATAGTAGCTTAAATATTTGTAAGAATTTTCAGAAGAAGGATGAACGAATAAAGGTTATACATCAGGTAAATGCAGGTGTGAGTGTTGCTCGTAATCATGGAATAGAAGTTGCAAAAGGAAAATATATTGGATTTGTTGATTCTGATGACTGGATAGAACCAACTATGTATGAAAGACTTTTGGATGAAGCTGAAAAAATAGACGCAGATGTTGTTATGTGCGATGCAACGACAGTATATGCAGATGGTCGAAAACAGACGGACACGATAACTCAGTTATCGGCAAATCAGATTTTAAAAAAGTCTGATTTTACACCCACTCTATTATTAGAGATGGCGGGGTCTGTTTGTCGTTGTATCTATAAAAGTGACAGACACAACACCAAGTTGATGAAATTTGAGAAACTTTATTTCCCGCTTGGTGTTAAATTCTCCGAAGACAGAATATTTAACATATATGCGTTTGGACATGCTAACTATGTCGTTTATATAAAAGAAGCATATTATAATCGTTACATGAATGAAAAAAGTGCAGTGCATAGATTTCATGCGGATTATTTTGAAGCATATAAAAAGGCTGCGAGAGAGATTGAAAAGGCTATTTATTATGCATGGAATAACGAAGAGGAATATCAAGTTGCATATTTGAGCCAATTGATCACAGGATCAATCATGGCAATATGTAATTATTTTTACAAGACATCAACATTTAGTTGGTCTGAGCGTAGATGTGCAGTGAAAAAAGTTTGTTCAGATTCAATGTTAAGAACTGCAATAGAAAAGAGTAATATTTCTAATAAGAAATCTAAATGGATATTTAAGAAAAAGATTAATTTGCTGATAGTATATGCGAAAATGGCAAATTGGAAACATGGGAGATAGAATGGAATTATATAACAATAAGCTAACATATCGTATAAATAGATTCATAAGATTTAAGTTTATTACACCAAGGTATAAAAAAAGATTGAGAAACCGAGATATATCTATACTGTGCAATAATTGCACAGGGGGATTCGTGCTTCATGATTTAGGGATTAGATTTAATTCTCCAACTATTAATATGTTTTTTCATGGATTAGATTTTTTCGACTTTGTAGAACACTTTGAATATTACATTCAACAGCCATTAATTGAAAATAAAAATCCAAATTATGGATCAATAACAACAACATATCCTGTTGCAATTTTGAATGGTGGGGAAAAATATAGAAATCTTGAACTTCATTTTTTGCATTATAGTTCTTTTGAAGAAGCAAAAGATAAATGGAATAAAAGAAAAGAAAGATTAAATATGAATGGCGACAATTTATATTTGATATGGAGTTTTGTCGGAATGGAGAAAGATGAAAAATTATATCAAAGGGCACAGAATTTACCAGTAAAGAATAAAGTTATTTTTGTGAATCATCCAGTAGATATAGAAAAATATCCATCTTTTTTCTACATAAAAGGGTTTGAAAATAACAAGGGATTAGGTATTATTAGTCAATATTCTGGATTTTGGGGTAAAAGATATTATGATCAATTTGATTTTGTTAATTGGATAAATAAAGGAAAAAACAGAGGTAATTGATGTGGCAAAAATAAGTGTAGTGATGCCTGCATATAATGCTGAAAAATATATAAAACAGGCAATAGAAAGTATTTTAAATCAAACATATAAAGACTTTGAATTTATTATCATAAATGATGGTTCTACTGATGGTACAAAGCATATAATTTTATCGTATCATGACGATAGAATAGTCTATTTGGAAAATAAAGAAAACTCTGGAATTGTAGTTACACTAAATAAAGGATTGGATTATGCGACGGGGAAATATATTGCGAGAATGGATGCAGATGATATTGCTGTGAATAATCGATTTGAGAAACAGGTTAAGTATTTGGATGAAAATAAGAATATAGGGGTATTAGGAACGGGTATATGCACTTTTGGGAAGGATATTAAGGAGCAGAAACGAGTATTTACAACTAACGTCGAACAGTTAAAAGCCGAATTAATTTTTAATTCATGTATAGCTCATCCGACAGTAATGATTCGAAGAGATGTTCTTCAAAAGTATAATTTGAGATATGATTCTGAATTCGCAGGCGCAGAAGATTACTATTTGTGGTGGAATATAGCTAAAGTTAGTAAGATAATGACATTGCCAGATGTTTTACTTAAATATCGAATACATGAAACACAAATTACGAAGAAAAAAGATGAACAATATTATAAAAAGATGAACAGATTAATGGAAATTCGTTTTAAAGATATAGGTTATGCTGGAACAAAGGAAGAAAAAAGAATGTTCATGAAATATTGTTTAGGTGAATACGATTCATATTCTGAAGAGGGATTGAAAACATTTGTGAATTGTCTTAATCATATTCGAAAATTTAATGAGAAAAATAAATATTTTGATCAAAAAAAATTGATTAAAATATTTGAATTAGCAATTATTGGTGCCACGAATAATTCTTTGCTAGATAATAATCAGAAAAGAAATATATATCGCTATGTAGTAAAATCAGGATTATTTACATATACTACAAGAATAAAAGTAAAATATCATCGAATGTATTAATAGAGAAAGGAGTGATTATTTGGGAAAAGTAAAAAATGTAATTATTAAAATTAACGACAAATTAGAAAAAAGAAAATTGAGACAAAATTTAAAATCGACGGATTTTACAATAATATCGAATAATTGTTGGGGAAGTTTTACATATCAAAAATATGGTATTGAATATAAATCTCCGACAGTAGGGTTGTATATATTAGGTCATGATTTTGTAAAATTATGTGCTAACTGGGAAGTATATTTTAAATATAAATTGGAATTTATTCCATGGGAACAAGCAAGTTATTATTACGCATTAGTTAATGAAAAACCATATCCAGTTGCTCGATTACGAGATATAGAAATTTATTTTATGCATTATCATTCAGAAAAAGAAGCAGCTGATAAATGGTATCGGAGAATAAAAAGAATTAATCCAGAGCATATGATATTTAAGCTATCCCAGAGAGAAGAATGTAGTAAGAGAGACATTGAGAATTTTATGCAGTTGCCATTGAAACACAAAGTATGTTTTGCATACGATAAAGTGGATGGGACTATAAACATACCAGAATTGAAAGGATTTTCAGGTGACGAAATGAAAACAATAAATCGCTATTATGATGATCTTACTATTTTGAATGAATAGCGAAAGAGGAAAGAATTATGGCAAAAGTATCCATTATTATTCCAATTTATAATGTTGAAAATTATGTAAAAAAAACCATTGAATCCGCTATAAATCAAACTGAAAAAGATATTGAAATAATTCTTGTCGACGATGGATCAATGGATTCAAGCGGCAGTATCTGCGATGAATATGCAAAAGTAGATCATAGAATAGTAGTTTTGCATAAAACAAATGGAGGATTATCTTCTGCTCGTAATGCAGGAACAGAATTAGCAAAAAGTAAGTTCTTAATGTATTTGGATGGAGATGATTTTTTATCTTTACGGGCAGTAGAACGACTTTTAGCTGTAATGAAAAAATATCCATCTGATTTTATACAGTTTAGATACAAGGAAGTGGATGAAAATCATGAGGATGATGAAAAAGAATATTGTTCGAACATTTACCAAGCTAGATCATCAAAGGAATTATTTGAAAACTTATATAAATTAGGTGGAGTTGCAGCATCTGGTGCAACAAAATTTGTGCGAAAAGAGTTAATGTTGAAAGTCCCATTTATATCTATACAACATGAAGATGAGATGTGGTGTACGCAGGCTTTTAAAGAAAACTTAACAGTAACATATATTGAGGATGAATTGTATTATTATGTGACGAGATCTAACAGTATAATACATAGTACATTTAATCAAAAAAAATTAGATATTTTTCAAGTGATGGATGCAAGAATAGGAGCTTTAGCTGAATTGGGACTAGATGATTTGTTGAGCAATACTTATCGAAAAATATTCATAACGATATTGGAACTTTATAGAGAGGCAGATGTAGTAAAAGAGGATATTGCTAGAAAGGAGATTAAAGGTAGATTTATAAAATATATGGATCAAATAGATAAATATGCATTTTTAGAAGTAAAATTCAGAGTACTATTTAAAATGATGAAAAAAAATTTTGGATTTGTAAAGATTTATGAAATATATAGAAATAGAAGATGATATAAGATGCATAAAGGCAAATGGAGGCAGAAAATTTGAAAATTGATATTTCAAAAAATAAAACAGTAGCATTGAATATGATAGCTAATGTTTTATCGTTTGGGGTTAGTTTAATTATAAGCTTTTTTTTAACTCCATATATTACCCGAAATGTTGGAACAGAAGCTTATGGTTTAGTTGGATTGGCTAATAGTTTTGTGAATTATATTAATGTAATTACAGCAGCGTTGAATTCTATGGCAAGTAGATTCATTATTATTGAATTACATAAAAAAAATTCTGAAAAGGCTAATAAATATTTTAGTTCAGTGCTTATTGTAAATACGATTTTTGCTATGGTATTATTGATTCCAGCAATTTGGATGATTATTAATATAAAAATCTTAAATATTAGCGAAAATTTATTATTTGATGCACGTGTAACTTTTGCAATTATTTTTATTAATTTTATTGCAAGTTTGCTAGGTGCTTTTTTAGGAATTGTTTTATATGCTAAAAATATATTGTGGAAGGGGAGTTTCAGAACTCTGGAATCTAATATTTTGAGAGTTTTATTGATAGTTTTGCTTTTTACGATATTCGGGACAAATATATATTATGTCGTTTTAGCAACATTTGTTACAAGTTTATATTGCTTTGGATTTAATTATTTTTATACTAAAAAATATATTCCAGAATTACAAGTAAAGAAAAAATATTTCTCATTTAGAGCAATAAAAGAATTATTAGCATCTGGTATTTGGAATTCAATTACTAAATTAAGCCAGATTCTTTTAGATGGACTTGATTTGCTTTTAAGTAATTTGTTTATAAATGGATTGATGACAGGAAATGTTTCTATTGCCAAGACTATACCAAGTTTATATACTTCTCTTGTTGCAATGCTATCGGATTCTTTTTATCCTGAATTTTTAGAAAAA
Organism: Clostridiales bacterium CHKCI001; assembly: GCA_900045905.1. Lineage (GTDB taxonomy): Bacteria > Bacillota > Clostridia > Lachnospirales > Lachnospiraceae > Fimimorpha. The sequence continues at coordinate 45,416 of FCNS01000048.1, forward strand.
TATTCAAAAAATAAGAGACCAGAATTATTACAAGCAATAAAGAACTCAATTAACATTTTGTCAATGATTTCGGGAATATGTTTATCATTGTTATTGGTATATGCTAAAGATTTCTATATGCTATGGTTACCTGCCAATGATGCAAATTTGTTAAGAAACTTGACTATTCTTGGCACAGGAACCGTTTTAATAAGTGGATGTGTATATTCGTTATTTTCTGTATTTAGTTTGACAAATAAGGTAAAAGTCAATTCAATTATATTACTTATTACAGGTATTCTGAGTACAATTACTACATTTCTGTGTTTGAAGTTTACAAATCTAGGGGTATATGCAATTGTAGGGGTTAGTTCTATATATGGAATTATACGTAACTTAATATTTACGCCTATTTATGCAGCCAAATGTTTAGAGTATAAAGCTTTTACTTTTTATCCAGTGATTATCAAGAATTTATTTAATATTCTTTTACTTATAATAATGGAAAATATTGTAAAGCATTTTATTGTACCAAGTTCTTGGATATTATTAATAATTAATGGATGCATTGATGTTTTAATAGGTACGGTTAGTACACTTTTTATAATGTTTAATGCGGAAGAGCGAAAAAATATAATGAAAAAGGTATTAAAAAGAATATAATATGGGTGATTGTATGAATAATAGACATGCGTATTTGATCATGGCACATGGAAATTTTAATGTTTTGAAATTACAATTAGAAATGTTAGATGATGTACGAAATGATATTTATATTCATATTGATAAAAAAGTAAAAAAATTTCCTTTTTATAAATATAAAAATATTTGTAAATATGCTAGTATAGAATTTTTAAATAATAGAATAAATGTTAAATGGGGAACAGCGTCTCAAGTTCATACAGAGTTATTATTATTTAAAACTGCAACAAAAAGAAACCATATTTATTATCATTTACTCTCAGGTGTGGATTTACCTTTAAAAAATCAAAAAGAAATACATGATTTTTTTCGGGATAAAAAAAATGAATATTTAGTGTGTTACGAGCAAAAAATGCTTAATCAATGGGATTATCAAAGATTAAGTAGGTACCATTATCCTAGTTGGTGGAATGAAAGAATAGTGGCAAGACTAAATAATTTACAGAATACTTTAAAGATTGATAGAATAAAGAAATATAATTGGGTGTTTACTAGAGGATACAATTGGTGTTCTTTAACAGAGGATGCGGTATTATATTTATTAGAAAAGGAAAGATTTATAAAAAAAATATGTAAATATTCAGTTTGTGCAGATGAAGTATATAAACAGTATATATTAGTTAATTCGCCATTTAGAGATAGGATATATGTAGATGTAAATGGGAAAACAGATGATTTAAGGCTAGTGGATTGGAATCGAAGAGTAAAGGACTCGCCACATATATTCACAAGAGATGATAAGTCCATGATAAGTAATTCAAAAGCGTTTTTTGCCAGAAAATTTGATGAAAATACAGATATGCGAATTGTAAAGTATATTTATAAAAAGGTGATGGATGGAGTAGATTAATGAAAATAGGTATTGTAACAGTTTATGAACCAACTACAAATATGGGGTCTTTTTTACAGGCATATGCATTGAAAAAAGCATTAGAAAAACTTGGACATGAGGTATATATTATACAAAACATATCAACAATTAAGGAAATCTTAAAATTGGTTATGCGAGTGAATCCAAAGAGAGAATTTTTTTTGAGGATTAAAAAGGCATGGTTTGCAAAAAATGATATTAAAAAATTAAAGTTATTAAATAAATCATTTGTACATAATTTAGATGGTCTGGTGTATGGAAGTGATGAAATTTGGAACTTAGATAATCCATATTTTATGAATGGATTTTTTTGGGGAAAGGATATAGAACTACCCAAAATATCATATGCAGTGAGCGTGGGGGCTATGGATGATGAGAAAATATGCAAGTATAAATCATTTGTGGAAAGTATAAAAGAATTCAGATTTATTTTAGTTCGGGATATTAAAACTCAAAGAATAATAAAAAAGATTCGAGAAACGGAAAATAATATTGTATGCGATCCTACTATGCTAATTCCTATAGAAGAATTGACAGAGAATATAAAACCATTAAAATATAAATACATATTAGTATACACATATGGAATTGATGCATTAATGATAGAATATATTAGGAAGTTTTCGGATAAATATGGGTTAAAAATTGTTTCGGTTTGTTTTTGGCATATATGGGCAGATGTGGTAATTGAATGCTCTGCGTTAAATTTTAGTAGTTATATTAAAAATGCAGAATTTGTATTTACAACAACTTTTCATGGAGCGGTATTTAGTATGTTGAATCATAAGAGATGTTGTATTTTTCCATATAGATCAAAGGTGAAAAATATTGTTGAACAGATGGGAGAAGAAAGTCACTTGATCGAAAATAACTGTACATATGAGGAATTTGAAACAACTATACAAATAAAATTTGACAGTTATTTATTTGAAGAAAGATTAGAAAAGTATAGGCGACATTCTCAAAAAAAATTAGAGGAAGCATTAAAATGTTTAATAAAATAAAATCAATTATATACAAAAAAACTGATTTTGGGAAAACAAGATATTTAAACTATTTATATCAATATGATTTAAAGCAATTTTATAAAAACTCAGTTATGGGAGCGGATAATAATAAAGTGCTACCAACAAAAATTCGATTAATAGCACATGCAATTGAGAAAGGGCTTTCATTACCTTGTCCAAAGCCTGGTTTTGGGAAAAAGAAGATCCAAGAGTTAATTGCATTAAACGAAGAATATAAAGGATGTACTGAACAAATAGATATGCAAGTGGAGGAACTTGTGAAAGCTACAGTAAGAACATATGCTGAGTTTCAAAAGAAAAATAACATTGATGTGTCGTATATCCCGCAAAAATATTTTGAAGAACATTCATCAATTCAAGTTGGAGTGGGAGAATTTGAGATAAAAGATCAAAATAACTTTTCAGAGATTGCTTATGCACGACATAGTTCGCGGAATTTTTCGGAACGGAAAATTAGTACAGAAGTAATTTTGGATGTTGTTAAATTAGCACAAACTGCGCCAAGCGCTTGTAATAGACAAGCAACTAGAGTTTATGCCTGCATAAATGATTCTAAGATTGACCAAATTATGAAAATGCATGGAGGTTTAAATGGTTTTAATAAACCAGCTGTAATATTTGTAATTGCTGGTGAACTTAATTTGTATCAAAATGAGTTTGAAAGAAACACTGTATTTGTTGACGGGGGAATATTCATTATGAACTTGCTATATGCGCTAAATTCGTTTGGAATTCTTTCATGTCCTATTATATGGGGATCGGAACCAGATATGGATGGACGATTAGAAACAATATTAAATATCCCTCATTCTCATAAAATAGTTGCACTTGTTGTTGCAGGATATCCTAATGGAAAGAAGTATAAGGCAGCATTATCGCCCAAAAGAAAAGTAGAAGATATTGTTATTTTTAAGTGATAAGTTTGAAAGTATATTAAAATGGTATGAGGCAAGTTGATGTATGAATATAAAAAATAGTATTTGTTTTAGAATTGAAAATCTAAAGAATAGAGTTTCAGAAAATAGAGCTACTTATAGAGCATTTAAACATAGAGATGAGATAATTCTTAGTGATTTTTCAAGAAAAACAAAACGAAATTGTGTAAATCTACATTATTGGAAACCAAAGGATAGAAATGAAAATTTGGGGGATTATCTTTCAAAGATTGTAGTAAGTAATTTTGTGGATTTAGATGCGGAATATGAGGTGGAAGGGGGGGAATAAACACCTTTATGCGATAGGATCGATAATCGGATTTGGATGCCAAGATGCGGTGATTTGGGGAAGCGGAATACTAAATGATTATCGATTGTATCGTGATAGAATTAGAAAATCTAGCTTAGATATAAGATGCGTTCGAGGCCCAAAAACAAGGATGCTATTAAGATCATATGGTGTAAAATGTCCAGAAGTTTATGGTGATCCAGCAATATTATTACCAGAAATTTACATGCCAAAGAATGATAAAAAACTATATGATATATCAGTAATTACTCATTTTAGTAAAAATAATTTAGAATATAAAGGGATACATAGGATAAATATCCTAACAACAGATTATAAAAGTGTTGTAGATGAAATTGTTGCATCCAAACTTGTGATTAGTTCATCTTTACATGGGATTATTTTATCAGAAATATATGGAGTTCCGTGTGTTTTGTTGAGTGAGAATAATATGAATTTGTTTAAGTACGAAGATTATTACTATTCGACAGAAAGATATAATATTCCAAAAGCAGGAAATATAGAAGAAGCTTTAAACTTAAAACCACTTAATATTCCAGATTTTACAAATATACGTGAAAATTTAAGAAATTCATTTCCATATGACTTGTTTGTAAGTAATCATTTGTAAAGCTTTGAAAATTCTATGATATGTGAGAATGATAATGTATGTTTGTATTACTATGTTTAACAGTAAATAAAACAATAAAAAACTGGTAATATCATTGTCAAAAAAATAAGATTTTAAGGTTATAAAAAAGAATATGTCAAAAGAAAATAATACTATAAAAAAATGTAAATGGTTTATATTAGGTGTCGCTGGAATCTTTTTATATGTTGTAATAAGCATATTTTGCTCCTACTTTTGTTTAAAGTCTACAAAATGTGTTATCGAAAATGATAAGATTACCTCTGCAATAACAATTGTGCAATTAACAGATATCCATAGTAGATTATTTGGATATAAAAATGAAAAATTGATTTCAGAGATAAAAAGAAATAATCCTGATATTATAGTAATAACTGGAGATATGATTAATGCAGAAGAAAATAATACAAGTCAATTGTATGAGCTGATTTTAAAACTTAACGATATAGCACAGGTATATGTATCTTTAGGAAATCAAGAAATAGAGTACATGGAACGGACAGGAATTGATCTAGAAAAAAACATTTCTGAAAAGGGTGCAGTGGTTCTTAATAAAAATTACAGAGATGTGCAAGTTAATGGACAGAAAGTTCGTATAGGTGGTATATATGGTTATTGCTTGCCTGAAAGATATCATTTAAATGAGGATGAGGTAAAATTTCTTAGAGAATTTGAGGCGACAGATTCTTATAAAATATTGTTATCGCATCTTCCGTATGCATGGATAAATTATGGATTTACAGCAGACTATGATATTAATCTGATTTTTTCAGGTCATGTTCATGGAGGGCAGGTTATATTTCCAGTGATTGGTGGATTATATGATCCAGAATTTGGATTCTTTCCAGGTAAGCTAAAGGGAATATATTATGAGAATAATACCGTTATAGTTTTATCTAGCGGTTTGGGAGCTGGTAAAGAAAAATTACCTAGATTCAATAATATTCCAGAGATTGCTGTTGCCAAAATAATTGCTAAATAAAGGGCATTATTTATGATAGCAGGATAGATATAAGGAAAAATTGAGGGAGATGGAGATGAAAAAAGATACAACTATTTCAAAGATACGATTTATTGCGACTAGTATGGTAGTTCTATTGCATATTTTACAGCATTTGGGAAAATCATATAACTATCTGCAGTACTTTTCAGATTGGCTTAATCTTGGATTGGTAATGTTTTTCGCAATTTCTGGATTTTTATATTCTAATAGAACAATAAAAAAATCTGATATGGGGAGGTGGATTACTCATAGATATAAAGAACTTGCAATACCGAGTATTTTAGTGACAATCATAACATTAATTACTTACAATATCTTTGTTGAAAATTTATCGGGAGAAAAAGTATTTTATTCACTTTTGTCTGGCTTGGGATTTGAAGCGTTCGTTCCAGATGGATGGATTTTTATACAATTATGGTTCTTAACCTATATTTTAGCTTGCTATATTACAGTACCGATTATACAGAGAATAAATGTGACTCGAATGTCAGAGTTTTCTTTTTGGAGTATGATAATGGGTGCGACTTTAATTTTACAGGGACTTGGAAGTGGAATTTCATTAATTGGAGGATTTACAACATTAAGTTGGGGAGTATTGCTTAGATTTTATCTGGCATATATGCTTTTTAAACGTTATTCAATAGAAAGTGACAAATGCAAAAAATGTATAATGATATTATCAGGAATGGTTATAGTTGTGATTGGAGCAATAATTTATATTAGATACATATGGATACCACAAGGAGTGATAGGAGCTGTTGCAGAGTTATTGTTTATATATACACAGACATTAGCTGGAATTGTACTTTTTTATTGGTTGTATCTGTTGCTTTCACATGTGAAAGTAAATGAAAAATTATTGAAGTGGTCAGATAAATATTCATATACTGTTTATTTGACGCATTGCCTGTTTATTGGATATAGTACATCTGTGATAGATCAGTGTCCTAATATTTATATTGGAATTTTGATAGCTTTAGTATGCACTGCTATTTTAAGTCTATTGGTGGAAAAATCTAGTGAGTTAATAAAGGGAAAGATAAGATTGCTGTGATATTGCTCACAGGGACACACGGGGAGAAGGAAAACCTCTATATCCTGCGTGTCAAATGATTTTAAATTGGATTGAAATAAAAATGGTGGATTATGGGACTTGCAAAAGAACAATGATGTCTATTTAGGCATGTAGTTACGGAGAATCTGAAAAATATGTTTGTAGTGGATATATTGATCAATAAAAAGATATATCAGTTTTATGACGTACTGATAAAGACAGGTGATAGAAATACCGAGATCTAAGAAAAATCTAGACGAACGGGATCACGAAAGTAGACTGGGAAGCTAGAAAATCAGATGATATGCTAAGATTTTCATACGGAGGAACCACTAACCAAATGTGTGGCGGACATAATGGAAATACAAAGCAAGAAATGGAAAGTTGTATGTTTTTGATTGTTTTGATTCCAATGTGGTTGGACTTTTGATGGATACGGATGGGAAGGAGTCATTATGTGTACAAAGGATGGAAAATGCTGCCAAAGCGTATCCAAACATCTGGGGAGTAATTATCCACAAAAATATGAACAGTGCTGGAGGGAGATACCATGACAATGTCCACCGATAAACTCAAGACAATTGTCCATTTTATCAGTTACTGGAATAACTATTGAGTTCAAATTTACGATAGAGGTCTTCTTCTTATGGTCAAGCGATAGTGATACTATGATTCATTGAAAAAAGCAGTATAAGATACAAAACTCTTAAGAAAAATATGTCAACTAATTTTGATAATATCAAAATTATACTATGATAATGGTACTATGATCTTATCAGCAGGGCTTGGGAGTTCTGGACATATACCCAGAATTAATAATTTGCCAGAAATTGTAGTGTGCCAGATAGGATGAAATTAATTGTTAATGTTTTGTTTTCTTAATTATTAATATTAATGGATAAGGAAGAAAGAAACATTAACAATTAATCTATATATATTATTATTTTAATCAAACTTAAACTCAATAAATAGGTCATAAGATATCTAAATTGGTTTCATTTTTCAAATAATCCCAACTCATTAAATAATTGAATCTTTTTTCTACTTTTTTTCCATTCTTTTTTTAGCAATTGAAGTGGATGTTTTCTATTAGAGCCACGTTGGATATATCTACAGATTTGATAAAACCAGGCAAATGGGCGTAACATAGGATGTTTTTTTGCTAATTTCCAATTAATGTTTCCATTACGTTGTAATTTTCTCAAGAATCCAAATAAATTTTTATCTGTAGATAAAGCAAAAACTACGATTCCACTTTTTCCTGCTTTCCTTCCAAAGTTGCCTTTTTCTATAAAATGATTTAAAAGTTCCTTACATAGTAATGGATCAGCGGAGTGACACCAAGTAATATCTTCTGTTTTAAGTCCAAGATAAAGTTGACACATTTTTGTAAGAGTTATGGCAAATGTTTCTAATTTTATTTTTTTAAGTATTGGTTGAAATTCTGATTTCCAAATTTTGTCATTTAATTCTTTGTTAACAAACATCATCCAATCGACTATTTGACGTAATCCTAAGCCTCTTTTTATATGTTGTACGATATGGAGTAATAGGATGATTCCATTTTGTAAACGAGGAAGCATAGGAAAATTCCATTGTTCAATTGATTTTTGTTCTGCATGGCAGAGACCATCTTCGATTAATTCTTGTAGGAATGGTGCATTTTTAATGCTACGAATAATTGGTAATGTGTTATGGAGTTCAAATGTCACATTATTTTTTTTAAATGCGATGTGATAATCTTTATCTCCTTCTGGATCACATAGTTGATATCCATTTTCTAATAGAATATGATAAGCCTTTTGAAATTCTTTAGGATTAACCAGGAAGTCTATATCTCCCATAGTTCTTAAATCTGGTCTGGGATAATAGATTGCTGCTGCTGCACCTTTTAGAATTACCATATTGATATTATTTTTTCTCATTAGTTGAATTAATAATTCTTGTTCATGCATTAATTTTACCCAAAAACTTACTTGAAAAACAACAATTTGATTCCAATACATTTTGATTTTGGCATCTAATACATTTCTACTACAAAGCCATTCGTATGGAAGTCCTGCAACGGTCTGTATTTTCATTTCTTGAAGGATTTGATTCCAATCAATATTGTTAGGTAATGTTATGTCTTTTTGAAATAAGGCTGCCTGTAGAAGATCAAATATAAGTTTATTTTTATCTGCATTTAACATGTTATGAACTCCTTTTTAATCAAATATCATTTTTTATATTATAGCAGTTTCTTTAACAAAAGCCAAGTTATTCAAAAAGATATTATAAGTTTATTAGGAGATCGATACAAGTTAGCATTACTTATAGTGATTTCTATGATTAAATTAATTCCTTGTATTAATATATCTTTTTATTAGTGTATATTTTTATATGTAAAAAATATATACTTGTATCTTTTTTATTTTTTCTAGTTTATTGTTTTTTATATATTAAAATATTTTTATTGTTTTCTTTTTCTGATCGTGTAATAATTTTTCTATCAGCTTGTTATTTTTCCAATAAGTTTTTAAGTGTAATGTTTG